>NZ_LMSW01000016.1:282822-350356 GCF_001429645.1 Terrabacter sp. Soil810 | reverse complement strand
TCAAGGACCTTCTCAAACCAGAAACCGGCATACCCGACTTCACCTAAGCAGATATGCAGAACATAGGTTCGATACCGTCTCAAGGGTCTTGTTGGTGATTGTGCACAGCGAATCGCTCTGTCCCGCGGTCTGTTTCGACGTCGTGGGTGCGCTCGCGCGGAATGCCCGACCGCGCGGTCCGGAGCGAGGTCTGACCGGACCGCCCCGCCTCAGGCGATGTCGATGCGGTCCGACACGAGGCCCTCGTCGGCCAGCGCCCGCAGCCGGGTCAGCGTGCGCTCACGCACCGCCCACGGGTCGATCGTGTTGACGTAGATCTTCGTGCCGCCCTCGAAGCCGGCCAGCGTCGAGACCCGCCACTTGATGACGGCGCGCAGCGGCACGGGCAGGTCGAGCGACGGCGGGCCGTGGTGCCACTCCTCGTTGGTCGGCACGTCGGCGCCCGTCGCGGCGTGGCACGCGTGCACGAGGTCGGAGAAGTCGCGCACCTCGTCCTCCGAGAGCTCCCACGGGCGGCGCGACGTGTTGGACGTGTAGACGACGAGCGCCGGGTACTGGTGGCCGATGCCGGCGAAGGCCGCGGCCGTCGGGGTGCGGGCGACGACGAGCCCCTGTGCCTCGGCGTACTGCGGCCCCCACCGCGCGAAGAGGTCCGGCTCGGCCCGCACCCGCTCCGTCTCGCGCTCGAGGTCGACCCCCGGCTCGTCGATGGCGACGAGCTGCTTGTGCAGGTGGTCGAACGACGCGCCCGCCGGCCGCAGCCAGTTCTGGAACGCCGACACGTAGCGGGCGTGCGGGTTGCCGCGGTAGAGGTCACACACGGCCGTGATCGTGAATCGCGTGTACTGCCAGTGCTCTTCGGGCGTCAGCGTCCCCGCTGCGGCGTTCTGCGTGTCGTCCGTCGCACCGTCGACGAAGTGCCGTCGGGCCACGACGACCTGGTGATTACCGGCGAAGAGCCCGACCGCCTCGCGCTCGAGGTCGTCCTCGTCGAGCGGCTCGGCCCCAGCGCCCGACACGCCCCGCGAACGCATCCGGATGCGCGCCAGCGCCGTCACGTGCGCGCGCCCTGCGGGCGTCGAGAGGTATGCGGTCCGGTGCGCCAGCGACTCGGGCGTCGGCTCGTATCCGTGGGTCAGGTGCCAGTAGTCGTAGGTGAGGATCTCGAAGAGGTTCGGGAAGAGCCGGAGTTCCGGCACGGTGTCGCCGAGCTGCTCCGCGACGAGTCCCCGCACCTCGCGCCACGACGAGCCGTCGCGGACGACCCGGGCGATCTCGGGGGTCGTCTCGATCATCCGTCCCCAGCAGAAGGCGCAGTGCCGGTCGTGTTCGGCGGGGTCCAGCGGGCGGGGATCCGGCCTGGGGATGCCGAGGGGCCGGGCCCCGCGGCCGGGCAGCGTCCAGACCTTCGTGCCGGTGAAGGGGTTGACCTGCTTGATGGTCCCGTCGGGCAGTCGCGTCAGGGGCTCGATCACCCTGCCAGCCTAGGTCGACACGGTCGGCTAGCGTCGAGGCGTGCCCGACAACGCTGCCGACCGCCACGCCGACCCCCAGAGCCCACCGCCGTACCGCGACGCGTCGCTGCCGGTCGAGGAGCGCCTCGACGACCTCATCGGCCGGATGACGCTGCCCGAGAAGGTCGGCCAGATGCTCCAGCTCGACGCGCGCGGCGACCTGACCGACATCGTCCACACGAAGCTGGCCGGCTCGATCCTGCACACCTCCCCCGAGCGGATGCTCGAGGCCATCGCCCTCGCCGAGCAGACCCGGCTCGGCATCCCGCTCCTCACGGCGGACGACTGCATCCACGGCCACTCTTTCTGGCCGGGCGCGACGATCTTCCCCACCCAGCTCGGCATGGCGTGCTCGTGGGACCCCGAGCTCGTCGAGCAGGCCGCACGGGCCACCGCTGTCGAGGTCTCCGCGACCGGCGTCCACTGGACCTTCTCGCCGGTCCTCTGCATCACCCGCGACCTGCGCTGGGGCCGGGTCGGCGAGACGTTCGGCGAGGACCCGCACCTCATCGGCGAGCTCGGCGCGGCGATGGTCCGCGGCTACCAGGGCGACGGCCTCACCGACCCGACCGCCGTCCTCGCGTGCGCCAAGCACTTCGCCGGCTACTCCGAGACCCAGGGCGGCCGTGACGCGAGCGAGGCCGACCTCAGCCGCCGCAAGCTGACGTCGTGGTTCCTCCCGCCGTTCGAGCGTGCCGTCCAGGAGGGCTGCCGCACCTTCATGCTCGGCTACCAGGCGATCGACGGCGTCCCCGTGACGGCCAACGGCTGGCTCCTCGACGAGGTGCTCAAGGGGGAGTGGGGCTTCACCGGCACCCTCGTCACCGACTGGGACAACGTCGGCCGCATGGTCTGGGAGCAGAAGGTCTGCGCCGACGACGTCGAGGCGGCGGCGGTCGCGGTGCGTGCCGGCAACGACCTCGTCATGACGACACCCGCCTTCTTCGAGGCCGCGCAGGAGGCCGTCGCCCGCGGCCTGCTCGACGAGCGCGACATCGACGAGGCCGCCCGCCGGGTGCTGCGCGTCAAGCTCGAGCTCGGCCTCTTCGAGAACCCCCGCCCGCCGGACGGCGAGCGCCAGCGCCTCGTCATCGGCTCCGCCGAGCACGCCGCCCTCAACCTCGACGTGGCCCGCCGGTCGCTCGTGCTGCTCACCAACGACGGCTCGCTGCCGTATGCCGTGGGCGCCCCCGACGCGACCGACCTCGCCCCGCGCACCGCCGCCGTCATCGGCCCCAACGCCGACGACCCGCAGGCCAACCTCGGCGACTGGGCGGGGGCCTCGGGCCAGGTGGACTGGATGCCGGACGGGCACCCGCGCGAGACGGTCGAGACCGTGCTCGACGGCTTCCGGGCCGTCGTCCCGCCGTCGTGGACCGTCACCCATGCTCGCGGAGCCGAGATCGAGACCCTCGTGCCCGACCCGGATGGCCCTCTCTTCCCCGACGGGCAGCCGCGCCCGCCGGTCTCGGCGGCGGCGCCCGTCGACCCCGACCAGCTCGCCGACGCCGTCGCGACCGCGAGCTCGGCAGACCTCGCCGTCGTCGTCCTCGGCGACACGATCGCCCTGACGGGGGAAGGCTGCTCGACCGCGACCCTCGACCTCCAGGGCGGCCAGGTCGCGCTCCTCGACGCCATCGTCGACGCGCTCGACGGCACCGGCACCCCGGTCGTCGTCGTGCTGCTGCACTCCAAGCCCAGCGTCCTGCCGCCCAGCGCCCTGCGCGCAGCGGCGGTCATCGAGGCCTTCAGCCCCGGGATGCGCGGCGGCCGTGCCGTCGCCGAGCTCGTCCTCGGCCGCATCGAGCCCGCCGGCCGGCTTCCCGTCTCCGTCCCGCGCCACGTCGGCCAGCAGCCGACCTACTACAACCAGGTGCGCGGGCAGCACGGCCACCGCTACGCCGACCTGACCCAGGAGCCGCAGTTCGTCTTCGGCGAGGGCCTGACCTACACGACCGTCGAGTGGTCCGACCTCACCCTCGACGCCACCGACCTCTCCCCCGACGACGTCGTGGCCGCGGAGGTCACGCTGACCAACACGGGGCAGCGGACGGCATACGAGGTCGTGCAGGCCTATGTGACCGACGTCGTCACGAGCGTCACGTGGGCGGCCAAGGAGCTCAAGGCGTTCCGTCGCGTCACGGTGCCGGCCGGCGCGTCGGTCACCACCCGCATCGAGGTCCCGGCCGCGGCCTGCTCCATCGTCGACGCGGCGGGACGCCGCATCGTGGAGCCGGGCGAGTTCGAGCTCCGGGTCGGACCGAGCTCGCGCGACGCCGACCTGCTCCGGGCGACGTTCACGATCACGGCGCCGCGGACGCCGGTGCCCTCGGCGTCAGGGCGGCCAGCGGGATGACGCGGCCGGCGGCCTTGGCCTCGTAGCCGCCGAAGAACGGCGCGACCTCGAGGAGGCGCCGCCACAGGCGGTCGCGCTCGTCGCCGTGGGCGACGTGGACGTCCACCTCCATCCGCTCGTCGCCGACCTCGATCGTGGCCGTGTCGGCGTGCCGGAGGTTGCGGAACCACTGTGGCTCCGCCGCGGCACCACCGGCGCTCCCGCACACGACGTAGGACCCGTCGTCGAGGAAGTAGCCGACCGGGCTGGTCCGCAGGGTGCCGGACGACCGACCGGCCACGGTGAGCAGGAGGATCGGCATGCCCTTGACGGAGCGAAGGAAGCCCACGTCGAAGCGGCGGTAGAGCGCCACGTGCGCCGAGTTGCCCGCACGCATCATCCGGTTGGCCACGCCCATGGTCGCCTCCTGGTCCCGCGGCACCCGTCTGCCGACCCGTCCAGTGTGGACCTGCGGGCGGCTAGGGTCGAGATCTCGCCACCGACGATGAGGAGCCCCATGCGCGCCGCACGAGTCACGAGCCTCGACGGGCCGGCGTCCGTCACCGTCGGCGAGGTCGACGAGCCCGCGGCGGCTCCCGGTCACGTCCTCGTCGACGTCCACGAGGCCGGGGTGAGCTTCCCCGACGTCCTCATGAGCCGGGGGCTCTACCAGATGCGCCCGGACCTGCCCTTCGTCCCGGGCGCCGAGTGCGCAGGCGTCGTCCGTGAGGTCGCGGAGGGCAGCGCCTTCAGCGTCGGCGACCGCGTCGCGGCCTTCCCGGTGCTCGGCGCCTTCGCCGAGACGGTCGCCGTGCCCGAGGCGATGGTCTTCCCGCTGCCCGACGCCGTGTCGTTCCAGGCCGGCGCGGCACTGCCGATGAACTACCTCACCGTCCACTTCGCCCTGACCCGTCGCGGCCAGCTCGAGCGCGGCGAGACCGTGCTCGTCCACGGCGCCGCCGGTGGCATCGGCACGGCCGCCATCCAGCTGGCCCGTGCCATGGACGCCCGCGTCATCGCCGTCGTGTCGTCCGACGACAAGATCGAGACCGCCCGCGCTGCCGGCGCGCACCACATCGTGCTCGCCGACGGCTTCCTCGCCGCCGCGAAGGAGCTCACGGACGGGCGCGGCGTCGACGTCGTCGTCGACCCGGTGGGCGGCGACCGCTTCACCGACAGCCTCCGCAGCCTCGCCCCCGAGGGGCGACTGCTCGTCATCGGCTTCACCGCCGGCCAGATCCCCGAGGTCAAGGTCAACCGACTCCTGCTGGGCAACATCAGCGTCGTCGGCGTCGGGTGGGGTGCCTTCTGGATGCCCGACCCGACCTACCTGCGCACCCAGTGGGACGCGATCCTCCCGCTCCTCGAGAGCGGCGCGCTCGCACCGCCCATCGGCGCGCGGCACCCGCTCGACGACGTCGCGGCCGCCCTCGGCGAGATCGACGAGCGCCGCGCCCACGGCAAGGTGACGCTCACCGTCCGCCAGTAGGTTGGGCCGTATGCCGTCCCGCTCGCTCCGCGTCCGGAGCTCCGCCCCCACGTCCCCGCGCCGCGTCCTGGTCACCGGCGGTGCGTCCGGCCTCGGGCTCGCGCTCGTGCGCGCCCTCGTCGCCCGCGGCGACCACGTGCTCGCGACCGACCTGCAGGCCGACCGGCCCGACGCGCTCCCGGACGCGGCGGCCTACCTCCCGCTCGACGTGCGCAGCGACGAGGCGTGGGCCGCGGCCCTCGCCCACGTGCGCGAGACCTGGGGTGGGCTGGACCTGCTCGTCAACAACGCCGGCGTCGCCGCCGGTGGGCGCATCGACGTGGCGACGATGGACGAGTGGCACTGGATCGTCGACATCAACCTGCTCGGTGTCGTCCGCGGCTGCCGCACGTTCACGCCCCTCCTCAAGGAGCAGGGCAACGGGCACATCGTCAACACCGCGTCGCTCGCCGGCCTCGTCCACGCCCCCGGGATGGCCGCCTACAACACCGTCAAGGCCGGCGTGGTCGCCCTGAGCGAGACCCTGTCGCACGAGCTCGCCCCGCACGGCATCGACGTCTCGGTCGTGTGCCCGTCGTTCTTCCGGACCAACCTCGGGTCGTCGTTCCAGGGCGCGGACACCGAGATGGAGGAGGCCGGCAAGAAGATGGTGAGCGGCTCGAAGCGCACCGCCGACGAGATCGCGGCCGTCGTCGTCCGCGGCATCGACGCCCGCCGCGACGTCATCCTCACCGACCGCGACGGCCACGTCGCGTGGCGGGCCAAGCGGTTCGCCCGCCCGGCCTACACCGCCGTCATGAAGCGAGCGGCGAAGCGGGTCGCAGCCGGTCGCTGAGGCGCCGGGCACGGGCCGTCAGTCGGGCGGGCGGGTCAGGGGCGTTCAGCGCGCCGGATGTCGACGTCGGCCGGCGTGGCCGCGCCGAGCACCCCGGCCAGGCTCGCCCGGAGCAGCCCCGCCGCCTCCGCCGCGCTGTCGAGGGCGCGGCTGAACTCCGGCTCGTCGCCCTCGCGCTCCCAGCCGAGGTCGGCGAGGGCGGCCTGCTGGTCGCTCGTCAGGTCGGTCAGACCCTCGAACTGCGTGTCACCGATGCACTCGAGCGCGAGCACGCCCTCGAGCCGCCGTGCCTGCACGAAGACGTCCGGGACGCGCGCCGGTCGAGCCGGCCGCGCGCCGCCCCGGCGCCGGCCTCGGGGAGCCCGCTCGGCGGCATACGTGCTCGCCGCCTGTGACGACACGTGCACGGTGAAGGTCAGCCAGTCGTCCTCGGTGAGCGCCGCGAGGTCGGCGGCGATGCGGGTCGTCCACGACTCCCACGACTCCTCGAGCGGCCCCTCGCTCATGCGGGGACCTCCACCACCGCCGTCTCCATGAGGGCGCGCAGGTGATCGGGGATGGGGGTCGGGCGGCGGGTCGCGGCGTCGATCTCGACGTGCACCCAGTGCCCGAGCGCCTTGATCGCGGCGTCGGGCGCCGCGCCCCGCTCGGGGTCGACGAAGAGTCCGAGCTGGTAGGTGACGCTGCTCCGGCCGAGCCGCACCACGCGAACGCCGACGACGAGCGGCGCCGGGAAGGCCACCTCGGCGTAGAAGGCGCACGACGACTCGGCCACGACGCCCTGAGTCGAGTCGGTCATCGGGTCGACCGTCACGTGCTCGGCCTGCCAGCCGTTGATCGCCGAGTCGAACAGCTCGTAGTAGACGGCGTTGTTGAGGTGGCCGTACATGTCGTTGTCGGACCACCGGGTCGTCACCGGGCGATGGACCGGGAAGTCGGCGAGCGTCAGCTCGCGGGCGTCGGGCGTGCTGGGCATGCCCCCATCCTGCCCGACCTTGTGGACGACACCTCGGCGGTGTCGGCGGGCGAACGTAGAGTGCTCAGGTGGTGTGGAGCGTGGGTCGGGCGACGTGGGTGGCTGACGTCACCGACCCCGACATCGCCCAGCAGGTCGGCACGCGCACCTTCGAGCGCGGGCAGGCGTATGCCGTCGAGCGTCGGGTCCGCTCGCTCGCCACCCGCCCCGACGGGATGATGCTGCTCGGCACCATCGAGGGCAGCGGCAGCGAGACCTACCAGACGATCGTCGAGGCGAGACCGCACCCGAAGGGCCGCTCGCACCTGTGGAGCGGGCGGTGCAGCTGCCCCGTCGCGGCCGACTGCAAGCACGTCGTGGCCCTCATGCTCACAGCGCGTGACGTCGCGCAGGGCAAGGTCGTCGAGCCACGACCCGCGGCCGACGGTGATGTCCCCGCCGAGCCGGTCGCCGAGGCATCCGTCCCGCTCGTCGTGCCGCCGCACTGGTCCGACGTCTTCGGCCACGTCCGGCCGCGCGCGGTCGAGCCGTCCCCCGCCGCCGGGCGCCCCGAGCCGCGCGGCGACCTCATGCCCGCGGGCCTCTTCGTCGACACCGTCTACCGCGACCCGCGCGGCCGGCGTGGGGTGCCCGAGCTCAGCTACGGCCTGAGGCCCACCCGCTGGACCCGCGCCGGCACGTGGCACCGCACGCTCTCGTGGCACGACGCGCTGCCCCAGTGGCGCGCCGGCATCCGCTTCCTGCCCGAGCACGAGCGGATCATGGGACGCCTGCACGACGTCGCCCGACACGGCTCGGGCGGCACCACCTACTTCTCGTCGACGCCGCCGCTCTCGCTCGACGCGAGTCCCGAGGTCTGGCCGCTCCTGCGCGAGGCCCGTGCGGCCGGCATCGAGGTCCTGCCCGGCGAGGGCGTCACGGGCCCGGTCCACGTCGCCGACGACGCCGCCCTCGTGCTCCTCGTCAAGCGGGCCCCCGACGGCAGCGGCGACCTCGACCTCGACGTCGACATCGAGGGGATGCCGGCCGGGGCCACCGGCGAGCGGCTCTTCCTCGGCGACCCCGTCCACGCCGTCGCGGTCGAGGGTGACGACGCCTCGCTGACGTTCGTGCCGCTCGACCAGGACCTCGACCTCGGTCCCGGGGCCCTCGCCTCCGCGCTCGCCGGACTGCGCGTGCCCGCCGACGAGCGGGGGCGCTTCCTGCGCTCCGTCGTGCCCGGCCTGCGGCAGCGCCTCCGCGTCCGGTCGGAGGTGCCGCTGCCCGCGCCCGAGCTGCCCGACGACGTCGAGCCCGAGGTCGTCACGGTCCACGTCCGGGTCGTCAGCGACGTGCCCGGCGAGCTGCGCCTCGACCTCGGGCACGCCTACGACGGCACGCCGCGGCCCTTCACGACGGCGCGCTTCGGCACGGTCGGCGGTCGCGACCGCGACGCCGAGTCCGCAGCGGTCCAGGCCGCGACGTCGCTGCGCTCGGTGCCCGGAGCCCTCCGCGCCGACCTCGGGGGGCACGCCTACCTCGTGCCCCGGGTCGTGCTCACCGGGCTTGCCGCCGCCCGGTTCGTCGTCGACACGCTGCCGCTGCTCGAGGCCGACGAGCACGTGACGGTCGAGGTCGACGGCGACGTCCCCGACTACGAGGAGGTCACGTCGGCGCCGGTCGTCCGGCTGGGCGCCGGTGAGCGGCGTGAGCAGGCTGAGCCCGGTGACTGGTTCGACCTGCGGGTGTCCGTCGAGGTCGACGGCGAGGACGTGCCCTTCGAGCCGCTCTTCGGTGCGCTCGCCCGGGGTGACGAGATCATGCTCCTCGACTCCGGCGCCTTCTTCCGGCTCGACCGTCCCGAGCTGCACCGGCTGCGCGACCTCATCGAGGAGGCCCGCGACATCGCCGACCCCGAGACCGGCGGCCTGCGCCTCAGCGCCCACCACGCCGACCTCTGGGACGAGCTGGTCGCGCTCGGCGTCGTCGACGAGCAGAGCGCGCGATGGGCGGCCAACGTCGAGGCCCTCGGGTCGCTCGAGTCCGGCCCGCTCGCCGAGGTGCCACCCGACCTCCGGGCGACCCTGCGTCCCTACCAGCTCGACGGCTACCGCTGGCTCGCGCGCCTCTGGGACGCCCGCATCGGCGGCATCCTCGCCGACGACATGGGCCTCGGCAAGACGCTCCAGGTCATCGCGGCCCTCGTCCGCGCGCGCGACCGCGGCGAGCTCGGTGACGCGGGTGACGAGTCCCGTGGTCCGGTGCTCGTCATCGCTCCGACGAGCGTCGTCGGCACGTGGATGGGCGAGCTCGAGACCTTCGCGCCGCACCTGTCCGCGGTCGCGGTCACCGCCACCGAGCGCAAGCGCGGGGTGACCCTCGCCGACACCGTGGCCGGTGCCGAGGTCGTCATCACCTCGTATGCCGTCCTGCGCCTCGACGACGCCGCCTTCCACGCCGTCCGCTGGGGTGGGGTCGTGCTCGACGAGGCCCAGTTCGTCAAGAACCGGCAGGCCAAGACCCACGTCGCCGTGCGCCGGCTCGGGGCGCCCTTCACGGTCGCCGTCACGGGCACGCCCCTCGAGAACTCCCTCATGGACCTCTGGTCGCTGCTGTCGCTCACCGCACCGGGGCTCTACCCGCGGCCCGACGTCTTCACCAAGAACTATCGCAAGCCCATCGAGTCCGGCGAGCGGCCCGAGCTGCTCGACCTGCTGCGCCGGCGCATCCGGCCCCTGATGCTGCGCCGCACCAAGGAGCAGGTCGCGATCGACCTGCCGCCCAAGCAGATCCAGGTCATGGCCCTCGACCCGCACCCGGTCCACCGGCACATCTACGACCAGCACCTCCAGCGCGAGCGGCAGCGCGTCCTCGGCCTGCTCGACGACGCCGAGTCCAACCGCGTCGCGATCCTCGCCGCGCTCACCCGCCTGCGTCAGCTCGCCCTCGACCCGGTCCTCGTCGACGAGGTCCACGCCGGCAAGGCGACCGCTGCCAAGATCGAGTTCCTCGTCGACCAGCTGCGCGAGCTCGCCGCCGAGGGCCACCGGGCCCTCGTCTTCAGCCAGTTCACCGGCTTCCTGCGCCTCGTCGAGGCCGCGCTGACACGCGCGGGGCTCGACACGGCATACCTCGACGGGTCGACGACCGACCGTCAGGCGGTCGTGCGCGGCTTCCGCGAAGGCGACGCCGTCGCCTTCCTCATCAGCCTCAAGGCCGGCGGCTTCGGGCTGACGCTCACCGAGGCCGACTACGTCTACGTCCTCGACCCGTGGTGGAACCCCGCCGCTGAGGCCCAGGCGATCGACCGCGCGCACCGCATCGGCCAGAGCCGCCCGGTCACCGTCTACCGCCTCGTCTCGACGGGCACCATCGAGGAGAAGGTCGTCGCCCTCCAGGAGCGCAAGCGCGACCTCTTCCAGCGCGTCGTCGACGAGGGCGGCTCGCTGTCCGGTGCGATCACGGCCGACGACGTGCGCGACCTGCTCGGACTCGCCTGAACCGAAACATGATTCGCATCCGGCCCCGCGTCCGGGGCTGAGGCCCTAGCGTGGACGTGAGCCGCTTCGGATGGGCGGCGCGTGCACGGCTCGAGACAACTCACCCCCTCGGAGGTCCGCATGAGCACCGTCAGCCCCAGCATCACCGCCACGTCCGACCGACTCCGCTCGGTCGCCCTCATCGGGACGATCATCATCGTCATCGGCGTCATCATGGCCTTGGCCGGGGGCATCACCTGGTTCCAGGTGCAGTCCCAGCTCGCCAGCGAGAAGATCACTGTCTCGGAGGACGCCGCGAGGTTCGCCGGGCAGCCCGTGAACTCGCCCTGGACCGCGTACTCGGAGGCCGAGACCATCGAGAAGCACGCCCTCGCGGCGAGTGGCGGCAAGACGTACGCCGAGCTGCCCAAGGATGACCCGAACCGTCAGGTCGTCATGACCGGCTCGTTCCTGCGCGCCTCGCTCTTCACGTCGGTCCTGGCCTTCGGCGTCGCGTTCATGGCGTTCGGCGTGGGCATCGTCCTCGTCCTGGTCGGCTTCGCGTTCCGGCGGATCGCCCGCGCGTGACCGAGCACCCGGTGCTCGACGAGCTGGCCGCCCAGGAGGCGCGACTCGTCTTCGACCGCTTCGACGACGACACGGCATGGGCGTTGGGCGTCGCGCTGCGCGACGCGGCCCGGGCCGCAGGGTCGCCCGTGGCGATCTCGATCCGCCGCAACGGGCAGCGCCTCTTCCACGCGGCGCTGCCCGGGGCGACGGCCGACAACGACGGGTGGCTCGAGCGCAAGAGCGCCGTCGTCGACCGCTACGGCCACTCGTCCCTCTACGTCGGCGAGGAGTTCCGCGCCGCCGGCAAGACCTTCGAGGAGAGCTCGCGCCTCGACCCGGCAGGGTATGCCGCCCACGGTGGTGCCTTCCCGGTCATCGTCCGCGACGTGGGCTGCGTCGGCACCATCGCCGTGTCCGGCCTGCCGCAGCGCGAGGACCACCGGCTCGTGGTCGAGACGCTCGAGGCCTTCCTCGGACGTGCGTGACCTGCGCCGTTTGACCTCAAGTCGGGTTGAAGTCGGAGGGTGGGCCAAGTGGGTACGTGACCCACAGCCCGTGCTCACGGACACCCTGTCGACGCCGTTCCGGTGCGGCATAGAGTGGTCGGAGCCGGATGGTCTCCAGAAAGGAACGACAAGTGGCTTACACGCTTCCCGAGCTCGACTACGACTACGCCGCCCTCGAGCCCCACATCAGCGCCCGCATCATGGAGCTGCACCACAGCAAGCACCACAAGGCCTACGTCGACGGCGCCAACGCCGCCGTCGCCAAGCTTGAGGAGCTGCGCGATTCGGGTGACTACGCCGCGGTGAACGGTGTGGAGAAGAACCTCGCGTTCCACCTCGGCGGTCACACCAACCACTCGGTGTTCTGGAAGAACATGAGCCCCGACGGTGGTGGCCAGCCCGAGGGTGAGGTCGCCGCGGCGATCACCGAGTACTTCGGTGGCTTCGAGAAGTTCCAGGCGCACTTCAACGCCAACGCCAACGCGATCCAGGGCTCCGGCTGGTCGATCCTCGCGTGGGACACCCTCGCCGAGCGGCCGCACATCATGCAGCTGTTCGACCAGCAGGGCAACATCCCCGTCGGCCAGATCCCGCTGCTCCAGCTCGACATGTGGGAGCACGCCTTCTACCTTCAGTACGAGAACGTCAAGGCCGACTACGTCAAGGCCTGGTGGAACCTCGTCAACTGGGAGGACGTCGCCGCCCGCCTCGAGCGCGCCAAGGCCACCAAGGGACTCATCATCCCCGCCTGATCTCCAGCACCGCACGAGAGGCGGTCATCCCTGCCCGGGGTGGCCGCCTCCGTTGTCCCCGGTCGGACGGGCCAGCCGGTCGACGACCCCGAGCAGGAGCACCTCGCGCAGGGCCGTCGGCAGGGCGTCGAGCAGCGCGTTGACCGGCGCCATCCGCTCGGGCAGCACGAGCCCGCCGTCGCCACCCGCGAGACCCGCGGCGGCGAGCAGCCCCGCGAACGTGGCCTCGTCGAGGGTCGCGGGGTCGATGGCGGCGGCCATCGCGACGAGCTCGGCCGGCGGGGTGGCCGGGCCGGCAGCGCGGGCCGCCTCGGTCGCGGCGGCGAGGTCGGTCGCGATGAGGTCGGACGACGACGCCGTCGCCGCGCTGAAGGTGAGGTGCAGCGTGGCCGGCAGGTCCCGGAAGCGCATCTGCGGCTGGACGAACCAGCCACGGTCGAGCATCTCGTCGCTGATCGTGAAGACGTCGCACGAGCCGTCGGTGACGAGGGAGAGCAGCGTCGAGTCCGGGGGAGCCGCCACCGACAGGCCGGGTATGCCGTCTACCGCGGCTGCGAGGTCGAGCGTGGCCGTGCGCGCGTCATGGGCGAGCGACGTGTAGCGGTCCGCGCCGATGTGGTGCACGACCGCCCAGGCCGCGGCCACCGGGCCGCCCGACTTCGTCGACTGGGCCGTCGTGTTGAGCATCGTGTAGCCCGGCCAGCGGGCCGACGCGAAGAGGTGCGCGCGGCGCAGGTCGGCTGACGCATGGAGCAGCACCGAGACGCCCTTGGGGGTGTAGGCGTACTTGTGCAGGTCGAGCGACAGGCTCGTCACGCCCTCGACGGCGAACGTCCACGGAGGCTGCCCGGGCTCGGAGTCGCGCAGGTGTGGCAGCACCCAGCCGCCGATGCACGCGTCGACGTGGCAGCGCACCCCGGCGGCCGCGGCTGCTGCGGCGATCGGCGCGACGGGGTCGATGACGCCGTGCGCGTAGGACGGGGCCGAGGCGACGACGAGGACCGTCCGGTCGTCGATCGCGGCCGCCATCGCCTCGGGGTCGGCGCGCTTCGTCACGGGGTCGACGTCGACGAGGACGGGCTCGACCCGCAGCCAGTGCGCAGCCTTGTGGAAGGCCGCGTGCGCCGTCGTCGGCAGGACCATCCGTGGAGCGGTGACGTCGGGCCGCGCGTCGCGGGCGGCGAGGACCGCGAGCAGGATCGACTCGGTGCCGCCAGAGGTGACCACACCTGCGAATCGCGCCGGCGCGTCGACCAGTCGGCCGGCGATGCCGACGAGGTCGTTCTCCATCTGCAGCAGCGACGGGAAGGCGGTCGGGTCGAGGCCGTTCGTCGACGCGAACGCCGCGAGGGCCTCGCGGCCGATGGCGTCGGCGGAGGCCAGGCCGGAGTCGTAGACGTAGGCGAGGGTGCGCCCGCCGTGGGTCGGCAGGTCGCGGGCGCGCATCGTCTGCAGGGCGTCCCGGATCTCGTCGTGGTCCATCGTCACAGGGATCCATCTCCTTCGGATCGATGTATCTGGCTGTCACCTGTGATCGCGGAATACATCGAACCAGGGGAGGGGAAGGCTCGGAGGGAGAGGAACGAGAGCGCGACGAGGACGGCGGGCACGAGGGAGAAGCCGATCCCGATCGCGACCAGGGCCGACTCCGACTGCGGGACGGTCGATCCCGTGGAGGACACGTAGCCTCCGAGGGCCAGCACGGCGGCATACGTGGCCGGTCCGAGCGCCAGGCCGAGCGTCTCTCCCGCGGTCCACACTCCGGTGTAGAGGCCGACGCGCGTGCGCGCCTCCTCCGTGCGGCTCGCGACGTCGGCGAGCATCGCGAGCGGAAACATCTGGGCGCCGGCGTAGCCGACGCCCACGACGGCCACGCACGCGTAGACGAGGCCCTCGGGCAGTGAGCGCAGCAGCACGAGGGCGAGGGCGCCGCCGCCGAGCAGGAGCGAGGCGACGAGGTAGCCCGGCTTCTTGCCCCGGCTCGTCCCGAGGCGCTGCCACAGCGGGGTCACGACGAGGGCGGGGGCGACGAAGCAGACGAAGAGCAGCGTCGCGGACAGCGGGGTGCCGATGATCCAGCGGGAGACGTAGTCGACTCCCGCGAGCATCGCCCCGGTGGCGAGCGCCTGGAGGACGAACGTCGTCAGCAGCAGCCGGAACGGCTTGTCGGAGCGGATGATCCGCAGCTGGTCGCCGAAGGTGGCGCTCGTCGTCGCGCCCATGCGGACCGGCGCCGACCGGGTGCCCCGCCACGCGCCGAACGCCCCGAGGGCGATGAGGGAGGCGACGAAGAAGCCGACGACGCGGTAGCCCCAGTCGGGACCGAACGCGTCCCGGATGGCGGGTGACGCCCCGCCGCTGACGAGGATCGCGAGGGCGAGGATCGCGACTCGCCACGTCATGAGCCGGGTGCGCTCGTCGTAGTCGTCGGTGATCTCGGCCGGCATCGCGACGTAGGGCACCTGGAAGAAGCTGTAGGCCGTCGCGCAGGCGAGATAGGCCACGGCGACCCACCCGGCCGCGAGCCACTGCGGCGCGGTCGGACCGAGGAAGAGCAGGGCGAAGGCCGCGGCGAGCAGCAGGCCGGCGCGGATGAGGAAGGGCCGGCGCCGCCCGTCGGGATGGGTCGACCGGTCGCTGATGCGGCCGGCGACGGGGTTGAGCACGACGTCCCAGGCCTTGGGGGCGAAGACGATGACCCCGGCGGCTGCGGCCGGCACGCCGAGCCGGTCGGTGAGGTAGGGGAGCAGGAGCAGCCCCGGCACCGTGCCGAAGGACCCCGTCGCCACCGAACCGAGGCCGTAGCCCCGCCGCACGGCAGCGGGCAGGGCGGGGCTCGTCGCGGGCGGCGTCGCCGAGGTCATGGACGCACCCTAGTGAGCGCGCAGCCTCAGCGGTCGCGGTCGGCCGAACTCGACGCGGTCACCGTGAACGACACCGGGGGCGTGAAGCCCTCGGCCTCGAAGGCTGCCGTGACCGCCGCGGTCACGGCGTCGGCGTCGGAGGCGCGGACGATGGCGATGCACGAGCCGCCGAAGCCGCCCCCGGTCATCCGGGCACCCAGTGCACCGTGCGAGCGGGCCGTCTGCGTCGCGACGTCGAGCTCCTCGCACGACACCTCGTAGTCGTCGCGCAGCGACGCGTGCGAGGCGTCGAAGAGCCGCCCGACCTCGTCGAGGTCGCCGCGCTCGAGAGCCGCCACGGTGAGCGTGACGCGCTCGATCTCGGTGACGACGTGGCGCACCCGGCGCCGCACCTCGTCGGACCCGAGCCGCCCCAGGGCGGCCTCGAGCCCGGCGGGGTCGATCTCGCGCAGCGTCTCGACGCCGAGGTCCTCGGCGGCGGCTTCGCAGGCCTCGCGCCGGGCGGCGTACTGCCCGTCGACGAGCGCGTGCTCGGCCCTGGTGTCGGTGACGAGCAGGACGTAGCCCGCCGAGTCGAGGTCGAAGGGGACCTGGCGCGTCTCGCCCGACCGGCAGTCGAGCAGGAGCGCGGCGGCGGCGGCGCAGAGCAGCGAGGCCGACTGGTCCATGCCGCCCGTCGGGGCGCCGGCGATGACGTTCTCGGCCTCGACGCAGCGTGCGGCGAGGCGTGCGCGGCCCTCGGCCGAGCCGAGCAGGTCGAGGTCGAAGAGGTCGCTCGCCGCCGCGGCGACGGCGCACTCGAGGGCCGCGGAGCTCGAGAGGCCCGCACCGAGCGGCACGGTGGAGTCGACGAGGACGTCGAGACCGTCGACGTCGAGGCCGTCGCGGCGCAGGGCCCAGAGGACGCCCGCGACGTAGGAGCCCCAGCCACCGGGCTGCTCGGGCGAGATGTCGTCGAGGGCGACCTCGACGACGCCGTCCTGCTGGGCGGAAGCCATCCGGAGGACGCCGTCGTCGCGTCGGGACACGGCGGCATACGTCCGGTGCGGCAGGGCGATCGGCAGGCACAGGCCGCCGTTGTAGTCCGTGTGCTCGCCGATCAGGTTGACCCGGCCCGGCGCCGACCACACGCCCGCGGGGGCGTCGCCGAACCTCCGCTCGAACGCGCGCGACACCGACTCGACGACCTCGTCGGGGGTGCGCTCGCTCATCGGGCGACCTCGCGGAGGCGGGCGGCCGCCTTCTCGGGCGCCACGTCGTTGACCCAGCCACCGACGCCGGACTCGGAGCCGGCGAGGAACTTCAGCCGCCCCGGGCCGCGCAGCACCGACATGAGCTGCAGGTGCAGCCGCGAGACGTCCCGTCCGGTCCTGGCCGGGGCCTGCTGCCACGCGGCGATGTAGGGCAGCGTGACGGGCGAGCCGTCCTCGGCGACGTAGTAGCGGTCGAGGCGACCGAGCAGGTCGCGGTAGATGACGGCCAGCTCGTCGCGCTCGTCGTCGTCGAGCGCGACGAGGTCGGGCACGTCGCGGTGGGGGGCGAGGTGCACCTCGACCGGCCAGCGCGCCGCGAAGGGGACGTATGCCGTCCAGTGCGTCCCCGAGACGACGACCCTCGAGCCGTCGGCGCGCTCGGCGGCGAGGATGTCGGCGCCGAGGAGCCGGCCCGTGCGCTCGTGGTGACGGCGGGCCGCGTCGAGCAGCGCCTTGGTGCGGTCGGGCAGGTAGGGGTAGGCGTAGATCTGGCCGTGCGGGTGCGGGAGCGTCACGCCGATCTCGCGGCCACGGTTCTCGAAGGCGAAGACGTGCTCGACGTCGGGCAGGGCGCCGAGGGCCGCGGTGCGCTGCGCCCACGTGTCGATGACGGTGCGCACCCGGTCGACGGGGAGGTCTTTGAACGACGACTCGTGGTTGCTCGTGAAGCACACGACCTCGCAGCGGCCGACAGCCGGACGGGTGCCGAAGATCCCCGTCGGGTCGGGGACGTCGGCACCGAGGGAGGTGACGGCATACGACGGGAAGCGGTTCTCGAAGACGACGACCTGGTAGTCGCGCTCGGGGATCTCGGACGGCGCCGAGCCGTGCCCGGCGGGGCAGAGCGGGCACTCGTCCTTGGGCGGCATGAAGGTGCGGTGCTGGCGGTGCGCGGCCACCGCCACCGAGTCGTCGACGAGGGCGTCGTGGCGCAGCTCGCCCGACTGGACGCGCGGCTCGACCGGGCGCGGGTCCACGGCGGTGCGCTCGGGCGTGCCGGGCTCGTCGACGTAGATGATCTCGCGCCCGTCGGCGAGGTGCCTCGTCGTGAAGCGGGCGGCCGTCCGGCTGTCGGTGGGCATCATGCCTCCACGATCTCGAGGGAGCCGACGCTCTCGCGCGCAGCGTCTCGCGCGCGCTCCGGGAAGGCGTTGTCGGTGACGAACAGGTCGACGTCGGCGAGGTCGGCGAAGGTGCTGAGGCCGATGGTGCCCCACTTCGAGGAGTCCGCGAGCAGGCAGACGTGCCGGGCCGACGCGACGAGGGCGCGGTTGGTCTCGGCCTCGACGAGGTTGGGTGTGGTCAGGCCCGTGCGGCCGTCGACGCCGTGCGCGCCGAGGAAGAGCAGGTCGACGTGGAGGTTGCGCAGGGCCGACACCGCGACCGGGCCGACGAGGGCGTCGGAGGGCGTGCGCACTCCACCGGTCAGCACGACCGTCTGGCCGGGCGCTCCCGACTCGTGGAGCAGCTGGGCCACCGGCACGGAGTTGGTGACCACGGTCAGCTGCGGGATGTCCTTGACGGCGCGGGCGAGCTCGTAGGTCGTCGTGCCGGCCGAGATGCCGATGGCGCTGCCGACCTCGACCCGCTGCGCGGCAGCGCGGGCGATGGCCTGCTTCTGCGCGAGCTGGAGCAGGGACTTCGCCGAGAAGCCGGGCTCCTCGCTGCTCCGGGTGCCGCCGAGCGCCAGGGCGCCGCCGTGGACCCGCTCGAGGAGGCCGTCGGTCGACAGGCGCTCGATGTCGCGACGGATCGTCATGTCCGAGACACCGAGGCGCTCGACGAGGTCCGAGACCTTGACGGCACCCGACTCCTCGACGAGCTCGAGGATGACGGACCGCCGCTGGCTGGCGAGCATCGTCAGTCCTCCCTGAGCACGGCCACGCCACCGGGGGCGAGGCGGACGCTGCCGTCGACAGGGGCGTCCGCGACGAGGTCGTACCCACTTGCGGTGATGGTCTGCTCGGCACCGGTGTGGTTGAGCAGGAAGAGCCACGAGCTGCCGCCGCCGCGGCGCCGGGTCGTCTCGACGCCGCGGGGGAGGTCCGCGACCGTCGGCTCGACGCCGGCTGCGTCCAGGACGTCGTCGAGAAGGGCGCCCAGGGTGGTGTCGTCCGGGAGTGTGCTGACGTACCAAGCGGATCCGGCGCTGCCCGTGCCCGCGCGACGGGTGACCGCGGGTCGGCCGGTGAGCGGCCCGGCGGCATACGTCGCCAGCACGTCGGTGCCGGGGAGGGCGGTGACGTCCTCGCTCCACCACGTGCCGGTGCCGTGGGCGAGGGCGACGCTCTCGTCGGGGCCGAGCGGGAAGAACTCCTCGACGCGCACCCCGAGCAGGTCGCGGAACGCGCCCGGGTAGCCGCCGAGCCGGACGTGGTCGTTGTCGTCGCTGATGCCGGAGAAGTACGTGACGAGGACCTCCGCGCCGGCCTCGGCGGCCGCGGAGACGGCGGCCGCGTGCGCGTCGGTGACGAGGTAGAGCTGCGGCACGACGACGAGGGCGTATGCCGTGAGGTCGGCCGACGGGTGCACGACGTCCGCCGTGACCCCGCGGTCGTGGAGCGCCCGGTGGATCGCCTGCGCGGCGGTCAGGGCGTCGAGCTCGGAGCTCGGCATGCAGGGCCCCTCGGCGGCCCAGATCGCTTGGTAGTCATGGAGGATCGCGACGCGGGAGTCGACGCGGCTGCCGACGAGCTCGCCGAGGCGACCGGCGATGCGGCCGAGCTCCTCGACCTCGCGGAAGCGGGCGCTGTCGGGGCCGGCGTGCGGCACGAGGGCGCTGTGGAACTTCTCGGAGCCGGCGCGCGACTGGCGCCACTGGAACCAGCCGATGGTGTCGGCGCCGCGGGCCACGTGGGCGAGGGCGTCGCGGATCGTCTGGCCGAAGTCCTTGGCGTGGTTGGTCGGCTGCCAGTTGACGGCGCTCGTCGAGTGCTCCATCAGCATCCACGGCGCGCCGTCCGCGAGGCCGCGGGTCAGGTCGCCGCTGTAGGCGAGCTCGGCGCGCGGGTGCTCGAGGGCGTCGACGATGTAGTGGTCGGTGCTGACGACGTCGACGGTGGGGGTCCACTGCGAGTAGTCGAGGTGGCGGAAGTGGTCGAGCGTCATGAAGTTCGTCGTCACGGGGACGCCGGGGGAGAGCTCGTCGAGGACGGCCCGCTCGGCCCACATGTGGTCGAGGAGGGCATCGGAGCTGAAGCGCTTGTAGTCGAGCACGTGGGTCGGGTTGTTGAACGTCGTCGACCGGCGCGGCGGGAGGATCTGCTCCCAGTCGGTGTAGCGCTGGCTCCAGAAGGCCGTGCCCCACGCGTCGTTGAGCACCTCGAGCGTGGTGTAGCGACGTCGGAGCCAGGTGCGGAAGTGCCGGGCGCACTCGTCGCAGTAGCACGGCAGGTTGTGGCACGCGTACTCGTTGGACACGTGCCACATCGCGAGGGCCGGGTGCTCGTGGTAGCGGGTCGCCAGCTGCCGCGTGAGGGCGACGGCGTACTCGCGGAAGACCGGCGAGGTGGGGCACCACGTCTGCCGGCTGCCCGGCCACAGGGTGTGGCCGTCGACGTCCACCGGCAGGATCTCCGGGTGTGCGGCCGAGAGCCACGGCGGCGGGGTCGCGGTCGCGGTCGCGAGGTCGACGGCGATGCCGCCGGCGTGGAGCTTGTCCATGATCGTGTCGAGCCACTCGAACGCGTACTCGCCCTTGGCCGGCTCGAGCCAGCTCCACGAGAAGATGCCGAGGCTGACGAACGACACGTTGGCGCGCCGCATCAGCTCGATGTCCTCGTCCCAGACGTGGCGGGGCCACTGCTCGGGGTTGTAGTCGCCACCGAGTGCCAGGGTCTTCGTCGGCCATGAGCGCATGGGACACAGGGTGTCTCCTCGTTCGACGCGATGTCAACAATTTCAAACACATCGGACGTGGCGATGTTCGGACGTCGCGTGGCGGTCTCGCGCTGTGGGACGCCGCAGGGGCCGATGTCCGCCGTCCGGCGACGTGGCCTCGCAGAGGGCGCGAATCCCTTTACAACGGTGTAAAACCGGAGGTCAGCGCTGTTTCGAGGTCTCGGTTCGGTCGCGGACGTCTGTGGGTCTGGACGAATCCCTTGACAGCGCCACCGGGCGCCGACATCCTCTGTTTGTTGTTGAAGGTTTCTGGTGGCAGATGTTCGACTCTGTCGCCTCCTGTCGACAACGAACCCGGCACAGCGTCAAAGGAGACCGCAATGACCCGCCCCTCGAGCGAGGCCGAGTACCTGGCCCGCATGGTTCCCCCCTCCGTCCGCGGCGTCGACCGTCGGACCCTGCTGCGCGGCGCCCTCGGCGTCGGCACCCTGCTCGGAGCGGGCGGCCTCGCCGCGTGCAGCTCCGACAGCACGGGCAGCACCGGCGTGCCGACGGGGGCCGTCACCGGCACCGTCACCGTCGGCTCCAACCAGTCGGACGCCGTGCCGAAGGCCGCCGTCCAGTCCTACATGGACGCCTTCTCCAAGGCGAACCCCGGCACGACGGTCAAGATCAACACCGTCGACCACAACTCCTTCCAGGAGAACATCAACAACTACCTGCAGGGCTCGCCCGACGACGTCTTCACGTGGTTCGCCGGCTACCGCATGCAGTTCTTCGCGGAGAAGGGCCTCGTCGGCGACATCTCCGACGTGTGGAAGAACATCACCGGCATGCCCGACGCCCTCAAGAAGGCCTCGACCGCCGCCGACGGCAAGCAGTACTTCGTGCCGATCACCAACTACCCGTGGGCGGTCTTCTACCGCAAGAGCGTCTTCCAGGAGAAGGGCTACGAGGTCCCCAAGACCCTCGACGACCTCAACGCCCTCGGCGCCCAGATGAAGAAGGACGGCCTCGCCCCGATCGCCTTCGGCGACAAGGACGGCTGGCCCGCCATGGGCACGTTCGACCAGATCAACCTGCGCGTCAACGGCTACGACTTCCACGTCAGCCTGATGGCCGGCAAGGAGGCCTGGACCGACCCCAAGGTCAAGAAGGTCTTCGACACCTGGGCCGGCATCCTGCCCCTCCACCAGGCCGACTCGCTCGGTCGCACGTGGCAGGAGGCGGCGCAGTCGCTCCAGCAGAAGAAGTCCGGCATGTACGTCCTCGGCTCCTTCCTCGCCCAGCAGTTCAGCAAGGGCGCCGAGCAGGACGACCTCGACTTCTTCACCTTCCCGGAGATCGACTCGACGATCGGCACCGACGCCATCGAGGCGCCCATCGACGGCTACATGATGAGCGCCAAGCCGAAGAACGAGGGCGCCGCCAAGAAGCTGCTCAAGTACATCTCTGAGCCCGAGGCCCAGCTGCTCGCGCTCAAGGCCGACCCGAGCGTCATCGCCACGAACCAGACGGCCGACACGAGCGGCTACACGGCCCTGCAGAAGAAGTCGCTGGAGTACGTGAAGTCGGCCAAGTCGATCGCGCAGTTCATGGACCGCGACACCCGCCCCGACTTCGCCTCGACGGTGATGATCCCGGCGATTCAGAGCTTCATCAAGAACCCGAAGGACATCGACGGTCTCCTCACCAGCATCGAGGCCCAGAAGAAGAGCATCTTCGGTTCCTGACGGGAGGCGAGCCGCCATGGCGAGCAAGCGCAAGTACAGAGGTATCGACCAGCTGTCGACACGCGACAAGGTCGTCGTGTCGTTCATGGTCATCGTGCCGACCCTCATCGTCCTGTGGCTCGTCTGGCTGCCGGCGATCGGCTCGGTCCTGCTCTCCTTCACCAACTGGGACGGGATCGGGCCGCTCTCCGGCATCAAGTCGGTGGGCCTGCAGAACTACCGGGACATCGCGACGATCTACCCGCCGTTCTGGCCGGCGATCCAGCACAACCTGATCTGGCTCGCCGTGATGTTCCTCGTCGCGACCCCGCTCGGCATGCTCTTCGCGGTGCTCGTCGACCGAGGCGTGGCCGGCACGCGGTTCTACCAGACGAGCATCTACCTCCCGGTGGTGCTGTCCCTGGCCCTCATCGGCTTCATCTGGCAGCTGATCTACTCGCGTGACCAGGGCCTGATCAACGCGATCACGGGTGGCACGACGGACTGGTACGGCGACCCGAACGTCAACCTGTGGGCCGCGCTCGTGGCCGCGAGCTGGCGCCACGCGGGCTACATCATGCTGCTCTACCTGGCCGGCCTCAAGGGCGTCGACCCGTCGTTGCGCGAGGCGGCCAAGATCGACGGTGCCAGCGAGTCGCAGACGTTCTTCAAGGTCGTCTTCCCGGTCATGCGGCCGATCAACATCATCGTCCTCGTCGTGACCTTCATCGAGTCGCTGCGTGCCTTCGACCTCGTGTGGGTCATCAACAAGGGCCGCAACGGCCTCGAGCTCATCTCGACCCTCGTGACCCAGAACGTCGTCGGCGAGGCGAGCCGCATCGGCTTCGGGTCGGCGCTCGCGACGATCATGCTGCTCATCTCGAGCGTGCTCGTCTTCGTCTACCTGCGCATCGCCATGAAGGAGGACTGACATGTCCGTCACCGCCGACCCGGTCCAGGAGCGCAGCGAGGCACTGCTCAAGCCGCGCGAGGGGGGCCCGCAGTCCGGCCGTCGCTGGCTGCTGCCGGTCATGCTCACCCTGATCTCGCTGATCTGGCTGTTCCCGCTGCTCCTCGCCCTCGTCAACTCGTTCCGCGACTACGCCTTCACGGCGAAGAACGGCTACGTCTCGTGGGGCGGCTTCACATTCGACAACTACACGAACGCGTGGCAGCAGGCCGACTTCGGCCTGCACTTCATGAACTCGGCGATCATCACGATCCCCGCGGTCATCCTCACCCTGTTCCTGTCGTGCTGCGTGGCGTTCGTCGTGGCGCGCTTCTCGTACAGGTTCAACCTCGCGCTGCTGGGCTTCTTCCTCGCGGCGAACCTGCTGCCGCCCCAGGCGCTCCTCATCCCGGTCTACCGGATGTTCCGCGCCATCGAGGTGCCGCTGTGGATCAGCGACTCGGGCACCCTGCTCAACAGCTTCGTCGGCCTGATCCTCGTCAACATGGCCTTCCAGATCGGCTTCTGCGCCTTCGTGCTGAGCAACTACATGAAGGCGCTGCCGAAGGAGCTCTACGAGTCGGCCGTCATCGACGGTGCGAGCGTGAGCCGGCAGTTCTTCCAGATCACGCTGCCGCTCTGCCGTCCGGCCCTGGCTGCGCTCGCGGTGCTGCAGACGACGTGGATCTACAACGAGTTCTTCTGGGCCACGGTGCTGCTCCAGCAGGGTGACAAGTTCCCGGTGACGAGCTCGCTCAACAACCTCCGGGGCCAGTTCTTCACCGACAACAACCTCGTGGCCGCCGGGTCGATGATCGTCGCGATCCCGACCCTGGTCATCTTCTTCGTGCTCCAACGACACTTCGTGGCCGGCCTGACGCTCGGCGCGACCAAGGGATGACGTGACCGACCTGACCGACCAGTCCGCACCGTCCACCGTCCACCTGGAGTCCGCCGGGACCGCGCTCGTGCTCGAGCCGCGTCCCGGCGGCTCGGGGCTGCCCGAGGTGGTCCACTGGGGCCCCGCGCTCGAGGGCGGGGCGAGCACGTATGCCGCCCTGTCCGCCGTGACGAGGGCCCCCGTCACCCACAGCGCGCTCGACGTGCCGTGGCCGCTCACCGTGCTGCCCGGCGAGGCCGACGGCTGGTCGGGCACGCCCGGCTGGTCCGGGCACCGGGCCGGCGCCGCGGGCGCCGTGCGCTGGGGCGACGTGACGTGCGTGGCCGCGGACGGCGCCGTCGTGACGCGTGCGAGCTCGCCGGACGGCATACGCCTGGAGGTGCGGCACGCGCTCGACGAGCACGGCGTGCTCCGCGTCGACGCGTCGGTGACCAACACGAGCGACGAGACCACACCCCTCGACGTGTCGGCGCTGCGGGCGATCCTGCCGCTGCCCGTGCGCGCCGACGAGGTGCTCGACCTCACCGGCCGCTGGTGCCGCGAGCGCTCACCGCAGCGCAGCCGACTCGACCACGGCACCCACCTGCGTGCGTCACGCCGCGGGCGCACCGGGCACGACGCGACCCTGCTGATGATGGCCGGGACGTCCGGCTTCGACTGGCGCTCCGGTGAGGTCTGGGCCGTGCACACCGCGTGGAGCGGCAACCACGAGCACCTCGTCGAGGCGCTGCCCGAGGGCGCCGGGCGCCACCACGCCGTCATCGGCGGCGGCGAGCTGCTTGCTCCCGGCGAGGTGCGCCTCGCGCCGGGGGAGTCGTATGCCGCCCCGACCGTCGTCTTCGTCCACTCGACCGACGGCCTCGACGGCCTGTCCCGACGGCTGCACCGCAGCCTGCGCGCCCGTCCCGGTCACCCGTCGCGCCCGCGCCCCGTCGTGCTCAACACGTGGGAGGCCGTCTACTTCGAGACCGACCTCGAGCAGCTGAAGTCCCTGGCCGACACGGCCGCCCGCATCGGGGTCGAGCGCTTCGTCCTCGACGACGGCTGGTTCGGCGGCCGGCGGCACGACCGCGCCGGGCTCGGCGACTGGGTCGTCTCGACCGACGTGTGGCCCGACGGCATGGGCCCGCTCGTCGACCACGTCAAGGGCCTCGGTCTCGAGTTCGGGCTGTGGTTCGAGCCCGAGATGGTCAACGAGGACAGCGACCTCGTCCGCGAGCACCCCGAGTGGGTGCTGCGCCCGGCTGCCGGCTCGCCGCGCGAGTGGCGCTGGCAGCAGCTGCTCGACCTCACCGACGACGACGCCTCCGCCCAGCTGCTCGAGCGGATCAGCGGCCTCGTCGCCGACATCGGCATCGACTACATCAAGTGGGACCACAACCGCGACCTCCTCGAGGCCGTGCACACCGTCGACGGCCCGTCCGGTCGGCTCGTCGACGCCCCCGCCGTGCACGCGCACACGCTCGCCTTCTACCGGCTCCTCGACGACCTGCGGGCCCGCCACCCGCGGCTCGAGATCGAGTCGTGCAGCAGTGGCGGCGCGCGCGTCGACCTCGCCGTGCTCGACCGCACCGACCGCATCTGGACGAGCGACTGCAACGACGCCCTCGAGCGTGCGAGCATCCAGCGCTGGACGAGCCTGCTCGTGCCGGCGGAGCTCATGGGCACCCACGTCGGCCCGGCGACCGCGCACACGACTCACCGCACGGTCGACCTCGGCTTCCGCATGCTCATGGCCCTCCAGGGCCACGCGGGCCTCGAGTGGGACATCACGCAGTGCTCCGACGACGAGCTCGAGGCGCTGACGGCGTGGACGGCGCTCGCACGCGAGCTGCGGCCGCTGCTGCACACCGGTGACCTCGTGCGGTCCGAGAGCCCCGACGGGACCGTGCTCGTGACGGGCACGGTCGACGCGGACCGCCGCCGGGCGGCCTACACGGTCGCCAGGCTGGTGACCGGTCGCGACGCGGTGACCGGGGCGCTGCCCCTGCCGGGCCTCGACCCCAGCCGGTCGTATGCCGTCCGCGTCCGTCCCGAGGCCGGGCTCCCTGCCGTCGTGCAGAACACGCCGCCGTCCTGGTGGGACGGGGCGCTCGGCGACGACGGCGTCGTCGTGCCCGGTGCCATCCTGAGCCGGGTCGGGCTGCCGGTCCCGGTGATGGGCCCTGCCCAGGGCTACCTCCTCGACCTCCGGGCCGTCTGACGGTCGGTCAGGGGGTCCGGCAGTCGCGGCAGGTGCCGAGCAGCGCGGCGTGGCCGGTGTCGAGGACGAAGCCGAGGTCGTCGCGCAGCCGCGCTGCGACCCCGTCGAACACGTCCGGTGCCACGTCGAGCACACGCCCGCAGACGTGGCACTGGACGTGGGCGTGCCCGTGCTCGTGGTGGTGCTCGGGCTCCGGGTCGGCGAGGTGGTAGACCGTGGCCGACCCGCCGAGGTGGACGTGCGAGAGCACGCCGGTCTCGGCGAGCGAGGTCAGCGTGCGGTAGACGGTGGCCCGGTGGACGCTCGGCTCGACGTCGGCCACCCGCGTGCCGATCTGCTCGGCCGTGAGGTGCTCGTCGGCGAGGCCGGCGGCGTCGAGGACGTGCAGGACGGCATACCTCGCCGGGGTGACGCGCTCACCGGCGGACCGCAGCCGCGCGACGGCGGCGGCCACCCGGGGGCTCAGTGCGGGGCTCGGTGCGGGGCCCGGTGCGGGGCTCGGTGCGGGGCTCTCGGCGGAGGGGGGCACGCTCCCATTATCGGCAGTGGCAGACTCTCCCCGTGCGCGCACTCACGAAGCTGACCGCAGGCCCCGGCCTCTCGCTCGTCGACCGTCCCGAGCCCGAGTGCGGGCCCGCCGACGTCAAGATCCGCGTCCTGCGGGCGGGCCTGTGCGGCACCGACCTGCACCTCGCGGGCTGGGACGACTGGGCCCAGTCCACCGTCAAGCCGCCGCTCGTCATCGGCCACGAGTTCTACGGCGAGGTCGTCGAGGTCGGCGAGGACGTCACGGGCGTCGCCATCGGTGACCGCGCGTCGGGCGAGGGCCACATCGTGTGCGGCCGCTGCCGCAACTGCCGGGCCGGCCGACGCCACCTCTGCATCCGCACCGAGGGCATCGGCGTCAACCGCGACGGCGCCTTCGCCGACTACGTCGTCATCCCGGCGAGCAACGCGTGGATCCAGCCCGCCGACCTCGACCCCGACCTCGGCGCCGTCTTCGACCCGCTCGGCAACGCGACCCACACCGCCCTGCAGTGGCCGATGGTCGGCGAGGACGTCGTCATCACCGGCGCCGGCCCGATCGGCGTCATGGCCGCCGCGATCGCGCGCCACGCGGGCGCCCGCTACGTCGTCGTCACCGACGCGAGCGACTACCGCCTCGCGCTCGCCGAGCACGCCGGCGCCGACCTCACGATCAACGTGACGCGCGAGAGCCTCGCCGACGCGCAGGCCCACCTCGGCATGAAGGAGGGCTTCGACATCGGGCTCGAGATGTCGGGTGCCGCGCCGGCCGTCACCGACATGATCGCCAACATGAACCACGGCGGCCGCATCGCGCTGCTCGGCCTGCCGCACCAGTCCTACGAGCTCGACTGGGGCAAGGTGATCACCCACATGATCACGCTCAAGGGCATCTACGGCCGCGAGATGTACGACACCTGGTACGCCATGTCGCAGATGATCGCGACGTCCGAGCGCTTCCGGTCGGCCGTCGCGCAGGTCATCACGCACCGCTTCCCCGCCGAGCAGTGGGAGGAGGCCTTCGAGACCGCCCGGTCCGGCCAGTGCGGCAAGGTCGTCCTCGACTGGAGCTGAAGGGCTCTCGTATGCCGTCCGCTCCCGACCCGGGTGACCGTCCCCGTCCGCTCGTCCTCCTCCACGGCCTCGGCCAGTCGCCGATCGCGTGGCAGGACTTCGTGTCGGCCTACGGCGCCGGACGCCCGATGACGGCGCCGTGGATGAAGGGCCTCAAGCCCAAGGACCCCGTCGGCTTCGACCTCGGGGCGGCAGCGTCCGGCGTCGCCGACGAGCTCGAGCTGCAGGGCGTGCGGCAGGCCGACTTCGTCGGGGTGTCGGTCGGCGCGAGCGTCGCGCTGCGCCTCGCCGTCGAGCGGCCTGAGCTCGTCGGACGGCTCGTCCTCGGCGGCGCGCTCGTACGGCCCGGCAGGGGTGCGCTGCGGATGCAGCGCCTCGCCATGCGGCTCGTGCCGGAGGGCCGGCTCGTGGACGCGGGGGTCTCGCGTCCGCGGATGCTCGCCGTGCTCGACGCGCTCAAGGGCTTCGACGGCACCGAGTCGCTGCGCACGGTCACGGCGCCCGTGCTCGTCGTCGCCGGGTCGAGGGACAAGGCCGGGATCGCCGCCGCGCAGGAGCTGTCGCGGCACCTGCCGACCGCCCACCTCCAGGTCATCGACGGCGCCGGAGCCCTCGTCAACACCGAGTCGGCGCGCGAGCTCGCGGACCTCACGCACGCCTTCCTCGACGAGCCGGACCCGTGACCGCGCGCTCCGTCGCCGGCGTCAACGCGAATGACGTCGTGGCCTTCGGCGTCGAGGTGCTGGCCGTCGTCCTGCTCGCGGTCTGGGGAGCCACGCTCGGGACCACCACCGTCGCCCACGTGCTCGGCGGGGTCCTCGTACCGACGGCCGCCGTCACCCTCTGGGGACTCTTCGCGGCGCCACGGGCCGTCGTGCAGGTGCCCGTGCTCGGCGTCCTGACGAAGGTCGTCGTGCTCGGTGGCGCGGTGGGTGCGGCCTTCGTGGTCCTGCCGGTCGCGTGGGCGCTGGTCGTGGCTGGACTCGTCGTCGTCAACACCGTGCTCACGTGGTTCGGTCCCTTCGCGCACCGGGGCGCGGGTCCGTCCTCGTTCTAGGGTGCGAGGGTGGACGGACGTGTGCTGGCCCTCGTGGTGGTGGTTGGCATCATCGTGCTCACTCCGTTGGCCGACCGGATCCGGGTGCCGCAGCCGGTCCTGCTGACGATCTTCGGCCTGCTCCTGGCGTGGGTGACGCCGGCCAACCCGCTGTCCTTCGACCCCGCTCTCATCCTCCCCGTCGTCCTGCCCCCGCTGCTCTTCGCCGCGACCCAGCGCACGACCGTCAACGAGTTCAGGGAGCACGCCGGTGCCGTCTTCGTGCTCGCGGTCGGCCTGACCCTGGCCACGGTGGCCGTCGTGGCCGTCGTGGCCCACGCGGCGGGGCTGCCCTGGGCGGTGGCCTGGGTGCTGGGTGCCATCGTGTCCCCACCCGACCCGGTCGCGGCGACGGCCGTGGCTCGTCGGCTTCGTCTGCCGCACCGGCTGGTCACCATCCTCGAGGGCGAGGGGATGTTCAACGACGCGACGGCCCTCGTCGCCTACAAGGTCGCCATCGCGGCCGCGGTGACGGGCGACATCACGGGGGCTGACATCGCGATCGATCTCGTCGAGGCGGTCGTGCTCGGCGTGCTGGTCGGGCTCGTGCTCGGACATCTCTCCACCATCGTGCTGGGCCGCATCCACGACGGCTACACCGAGACGACGGTGACCGTGCTCGTGCCCTTCGTCGCCTACGTGGGTGCGGAGCACCTCAACGGGTCAGGCGTGCTGGCCGTCCTCGTGCTCGGTCTTTACCTGCGCACCTTCGGACACGACGCCACCACCTCGGCGGGCTGGCTCCTCGGCCGCGCCGTCTGGTCGTTCTCCGACTTCCTCATCACCAGCCTCGTCTTCGCGCTGCTGGGCTTCGAGCTCGTCGCGGTGATCCGCTCCACCGAGACGAGCTCGGGAACCATGGGTCTGGCCGCCCTCGTGGTCGGCACGATCATCGTCTTCCGGGCGGCCTGGATCTATCCGGCCGCGTGGCTGGCCCGCTTTCGGGCCCGGCGTCGCGACTCCCCCCTGCCCACCGGCTGGCGGGAGTCGACGGTCGTCGCCTGGGCGGGCATGCGCGGTGTCGTCACCGTGGCCACGGCCGTCGCGCTGCCGACCGTCGTCGCGACGGGTGAGCCGCTGCCCGCCCGCGACGAGGTGGTCACCGTCGCACTCGTGGTGGTGCTGGTCACCCTCGTCGTGCAGGGCCTGACGCTGACCCCTCTGACGACGTACCTCCGCGTCGGCAGCGACGTCGACGAGACGGCCGAGATCGCGCAGCTGCGGATGCGCGCCACCACGGCAGGTCTGGCCCGGATCAGGCAGGAGGAGGCGTCCCTCGACGAGGACGTCCGTCGTGCCGCGATCGCGCAGTACGAGGGGTACCTCTCGGCGCAGGAGACGATCGCCTCCGCCCGGGCGCGCGACGACGAGCACGCCCGACGGGGAAGGGCACTCGAGTCCGTCCTGCGACGTGCCAGCGATGCCGAGCGCCGGCACGTGCTCGACGCGCGTCGACGCGGTGACGTGAGCGCGGCGAGTGCCGACGAGGTCCTGCGCGACATCGAGAACCGGGCGTTGCGGGATTTCGACTGACCGGCTCTCAGCAGAGGTTGATGCCACCGGCGTCGAGCAGCTTGGCCACGACCTGCTCGTCGCTGACGGCCGGGACCATCCAGTCCTTGCCGGCCACCGACTTCACGCCGGGCTTGCACTCGAAGGTGCTGACGCGACGGTCGAGCTCGACGGACTGGTCGTAGAACGCGGCCTCCACAGGCTTGCCCTGGGCGCCCGTGCACGTGATCCGGTGGTCGGCCAGCGACCCCTCGGAGTCACCGCTCGACGGGCAGACGAGCTCGGCGACGACGGCCCAGCCGGGGTGCGCGGCGGCCTCGGGCGACGAGGCCGGAGTGCTGCCACCGCAGGCGGCGAGGGGGAGGGCGAGGGCGGCCGTGGCGCAGGCGAGGGTCAGGCGTCGGAGCACGAGAGCGTTCCCTGAGGGTGGGGGATGGAGGGGGGTCGCGCCCGGGGTGGCCGGACGCAAACCCCGGTCATGCTAGACCTCGGTCCGGCCCCGGACCCACTCGAACCGGGTGCCCTGAGCGTGCACGAGTGACAGAGTCAACACATGGCTCGCCTCATCTACACGACCATCGCCTCCCTCGACGGCTACGTGAACGACGCGAGCGGAGGATTCGAGTGGGCGGCCCCCGACGCCGAGGTGCACGCCTTCGTCAACGACCTCGAGCGCGACGTCGGCACCTACCTGTGTGGCCGTCGCCTCTACGAGGTGATGGTCTACTGGGAGACCGCCCCGACCGACGACCCCGACGGCGACATCGGGCACGACTACGCCCGCATCTGGCAGGCCGCCGACAAGGTCGTCCACTCCCGCACGCTCGGCGCCGTGACGAGCGCGCGCACCACGCTCGTGCGCGAATTCGACCCCGAGTCGGTCGCCCGGTTCGTCGCCTCGGCCGACCGCGACGTCAGCATCGGAGGGCCCACCCTCGCGGCCGTCGCCCTGCGAGCCGGCATCGTCGACGAGCTGCGGTTGCTGACGGTGCCCGTCGTCGTGGGCGGTGGCACGCGGAGCCTGCCGGACGGCATACGCCTCGACCTCGAGCTGCTCGACCAGCGCCGTTTCGCCGCGGGCGCGACGTACACGAGGTATGCCGTCAGGCGGTGACCGTGCCCGCCGTGTCGTCCGTGCCGGTCGGGGGTGCGTCGAGCGCCACGAGGCCGTCGCGCAGGGTCTGGAGGAACTCGACCCGGCGCTGCGCCTCGGTGCCGGCCATGACGATGAGGAAGTCGACCTGGTCGCGGACCTGGCGCAGCTGCTCCTCGCTGCCGAGGTCGCTCGCGCGCCGGTAGAGGTCGAGGGCGTCCTGCGCCTCCTCGGCCGTGGCCCGCGGGCTCCACAGCGCGTCGAGGACGAGCAGGTCGGCGTAGACCGTGACCGTCCAGAACGTCGGGGCGAGGTAGGCCTCCTCACGTGCGGGGCCGAGCGACTCGCCGATGAGCCGTCGCGCCTCGGCCCGGTCGAGCATCGCGCGACCCTCGACCGGCCGCCAGCGCAGGGCGAGCTCGGCAGCGAGCCAGTTGGCGAGGGCGCCGTGCCGACGCCGGTCGGTCGCACCCGACGCGGTGCGCGCCGCGGCGTACCACCCGGACATCTTCGTCAGGGCGTCGTGGGTCTGCGACCAGTCGCCCGCCCGCGTCGAGCCGGGCCGGTCGGGACACGTGACGAGGGCGAGCCGCTTGTAGGCGCTCGCGACCCGCCAGAGCCGGTCGATGCCGACGCCGCCGGACGGCTCGTGGGCGTCGCCGGGCAGGAAGGCCGCGCGTTCGGGCGCGTGCTGACCCAGGACGAGCGACGCCGGGTTGTCGAGGAGCGAGCGCAGCCGGTCGATGGCCGACTCGATCGTCGCGACCGCGTCGTCGACGGCGTCCTCACTCGCGGCGGCCGCCCGGACCACCTGGTCGATCCAGACCTCGAAGTCGCGCACGGTCAGGGCCGCCCCGCCCCGCTCGAGGGTCTGCTCGAAGTACTGCGTGGCGTGGGCGAAGTCGCCGAACTTGTTGTACGTCCGGGCGATGAGCACCTGGAGCGCGTCGTCCTCGCGGTCCTCGGGGGACAGCGCCTCGTAGAGCTCGCGCAGGCGGTCGAGCCCGAAGCGGGTGTTGCGGCTGACGTCCACCGACTGGCCGAGGTTCTCGATCTCGACCCGCGCCTGCTCGGCGCTCGCGGGTGCGCGGCGCACCGTCGTGGCGCGGTGCACGGCCGCGTCGGGCGCGAGCCGGTAGTCCGGGTCGCCGTAGCACTGGTAGGCACCCCACGTGTTCACGGCGGGGTGGTCGTTCCACGTCTGCCAGCGCGCGGCGGCGATCGCCTCGCCGAACGTCAGGCCGGAAAGCAGCCGGTCGTAGAGCGTCGCCGCGAAGGTCGACGCGGCCGCGTCGTCGACGGCCCAGCCGCACGCGACGACGGCTCGCACGCCGATGTCGATGAGCTCGGTCGCGAAGCTCGCCGCGAGCCGGTGGTAGTTGCCGGTGTGCTCCGTCGGAACTCCCGGGCCGCCCGTGCCCCCCGGACCGACGGGCCCGCTCGGGCCCATCGACCCGAGGTGGCAGCAGTTGACGACGACGAGCTCGGGCACCTGCCGCATCTGGCCGACCTCGCCGGCGGTGAGGTACATCCCGTTGCCGAGCACCATGCCGGTGACCGTGGCGTCCGTGCCGTCGCCGAGCGGCCACTCGAAGACGCCGTGACCGGCGAGGTGGACGACCCGGTAGGACGTGGCGAAGAGGGCCTGGATGACCTTGGTGCCGCTCTCGGCGATGAGGGGCTCGGCGTCGAACCCACTCTGGCGCAATGCATCCGCGACACCTCGGGCCTCCTTCTGCGCGGCCGGGAGGGAGCTGAGCCCGCTCGCGGTGTCGCCGACGACGAGGGCGCGGCTGCTCGTCGCCGACAGCACGTGGCTGCGCATCGACGAGCCCTCGAGCTGGCGCACGAGGCCGCGGCGCACCCCGAGCGGTTCGCGGTCCTCCTCCGTGCCGTGGTCGTCGAGCAGCTCCCACGGGTAGTGCGCCGAGCCGCGGTCGACGAGGAGCACGAGGTTGTCCGTGTCGGGGGCCTGCGCCTTGAGGTCGTTGGGGAAGAGCAGCTCGAAGAGCGTGCGGGAGGCCGACGGGTCGGGCGACGGCGAGTCGACGAGCGACTCGACGAGCCGGTCGACGAGGGCGCGCTGGGTCGGCACGGTGCGCGTCGGCGTGCCCGCCCGGCGCATCGACGCCTCGAAGGTCAGGCCGCCGTCGGCCTCGCTGCGCACCCGCACCTGCTGCCACCAGCCGGTGGGCTCCTGGAAGAGCAGCCGGCGCTGGCGGCCCGGACGCTCCTCGAGGCGGAGGTCGGCCGTGAAGGAGTCGGCGAGCTCCCCGCTCGTCAGCGACGACCCGAGGGCCTCGACCGCCTGGAGCGCGCGGTCCTGCCACAGCTCGATGATCTCGAGCTCGGCGATGTGCACCCCGAGGTCGGTGTCGGCGAGCCGGTCGTTGGCGCGCTGCACGCCGGTCAGCAGGGCCTGCACGCTGTCGCGCACGGGGAGGCCGCCCTGCCCGGTGCCGATGAGCAGGCTCGAGAGGCTCAGCTGCCGCACCTCGGTGCTCGTCGCCGAGGCGCCCGCGGTCAGGTGGCCGAGGGCCGAGGTCAGCACCGCGTGGGCGGTGGCGCGGGCCAGCGACGCGGCGCTCAGGCCGCCGATCGGACCGAGCCCTGCGACGACCGCCCCGGGAGGGCGCGTCCACTCGTCCGGGTCGGTGAAGACCTGGCACGTCTCGATCGGGCCCGGGTAGATGCCGAGCAGCGCGGCGCGAGAGAGCCGCCCGTCGAGCAGCTCGTCGAGGGCGCCCTCGCCGCCGACGAGGGTGCTGCCCGGGTAGTGGCCGACGAGGACGTGGTGGCGGGCGAAGCGCAGGTCGCCGTGTGAGATCCGGACCCGCGTCAGCGGCCGCGACGGGTCGACGTCCGCGTCGACCGCGTCCACCACGACCGGTGCGACCGATGCGACCGGCGCGACCGGCGCGACCGGCGCGACCGGGGCGACCGGTTGAGCGCTGGGCGGGTCGGGCAGCGGCTGCTCGGGGAGGACACGTGCCTCCTCGACGGCCGGGACGGCATACGGCTCCGGCTCGGCCGGCGGCGCGGGGTGCCCGTTCGGCGACGGGTCAGGGTCTGCCGGGGGCGTGCTGCCCACGAGGGCCGACACGGCTCAGCCCGCCCCGGACAGGAAGGTCTCATCGAGGCGTGGGGCTCGGCCCTCGAGCTGCGGCACCTGGTCGTAGTTGCCCTGCAGGCCGGCCAGGGTCCGGGTGTGGAGGGCTCGGTAGGTCGACTGCGGGTCCTCCCGCATGGCGCGCACGAGGTAGTAGGTGAGGGCGCCGTTGTAGTCACCGTCGATGTGGGCGTCGGCGGACGTCTGGTTGTCGCGGCACCCGCTGACGAGGGTCTCGGCGATGTCGACGACGTGGACGTCCTCGTCGCGGCGGCGACGTCGGGCGCGACGCGGTGTGCCCGTGAAGCCGCCACCGCGGGTCTCGTCGTCGGGGTTGGGCAGGAAGCGCGAGACGACCTCGGGCGGCGGCCCGCCGAGGAGCACCGGCTCACGGGTGTTGCTGCCGGAGTGGCAGCAGTCCATGACGACGGTGAGCGACGCGCCGGGGTCGAGCCGGTCGAACGTCGTGCGGAGCCAGTCGTCGGTGAGCGGGTCGTTCCAGTCGAGGTCGTGCGGGCACAGGATCTCGTCGCGATGGTCGGTCGTCTCGTCGCCGTCGGTGTCCGGGACGTTGGAGCCGTGCCCCGAGTAGTGGAGGTAGAGCACGTCGCCGGGCTTGGCCGAGTCGACGAGGTCGGCGATGCCGTGCGTCATCGCGGCTTTCGTCGCGGCGCCGTCGAGGACCATGGTGATGTCGGATTCCGCGAAGCCGTAGAGGTCGGTCAGGGCGGCGGCGATGTTGTGGACGTCGTTGACGCACCCGCGGAGGTTGGCCCCCGGGATCGCGTACTCGTTGACCCCGATGAGCAGCGCGCGCTTGGACATGGTGGACTCCTTCGCCCCGGGCCGCGCAGTGGGCGCGACGGCCCCTGCGATCCAGTGTTCTCCTGCGGGGCTGCTGATACAGCCGGTTCAGGAGGAACGTCTGGGGCTGGTCCTCGGGGTCCGCCCGCTCAGGCCGTGACGGTGATCTCGTGGATCTCGTCCGCGGGGTGGCCGGTGCGCTCGTGGATGCGCCTCACGGCGTCGGCGCTCGGTCCCTCGGAGAGGCAGAACACGTGGCCGCTGTTGGGGTCGGCCCAGGCGTGCTTGAAGACCACGCCCTCGTCGTCCTGGATGTCGAGGTCGGCCTGGTGGGCCTCCATCAGTGCTTGCGACGTCACACCCGGCATGTTGGTGTGAACGTCCATGAACTCTGGCATGTGATCGCCTCGCTGGATCGTCGATCCCCCGAGGAACGGATGCGACCACGCTACGCCGGGTCGCGTCCTCCGGCAGGAACTTCGGCGAGGTCCTTCAGGCGCTCGCCGCGTCCTCCATGGCCCGCTCGATCGCACTCGGGAAACGCGTCTCGAAGTCGAGGATCGCGACCCACTCGGGTCTGACGAAGACTCGGCTCAGGGCATCTCGTCCGTGTCGATGGACACGGCCACGCGGTCACCGTCCCTGAGGACCTTCATCTTGGGCGCATCTGGTGGCGTCCCGAACACGAGCTCCTCCCCGTTCCAGTGGAAGCCGATCGGCACCACCCGTGGTGACCCGTCGGTCCACGAGTACGCCAGGCGCGCGGGCAGCCGAGACCGCAGCAACCGCTGCGCCACCTCGTCCTCCCACCCGCGGACGCGGGCGTGCTTCCAGCGTCCTCCGACGCCGCGCAGGACGTCAGCGGTTTCGCGAACGTGGCCGGGCATACGCTGGGTGGCGCCACACGCCTCACCGACCCGCGAAGGACACCGATGTACGGCTCAGTCAAGGACGAGATCGCCGCGACGCTGCAGGAGATCAAGGACGCCGGCCTCTACAAGAACGAGCGGGAGCTGACGTCGCCGCAGTCGGCGCACGTCACGACGCTCAAGACGGAGGCGCTCAACTTCTGCGCCAACAACTATCTCGGTCTCGCCAACGACCCGGGCGTCGTCGCAGCCTCGAAGCAGGCGCTCGACGAGTGGGGCTTCGGCATGGCGTCGGTGCGCTTCATCTGTGGCACCCAGACGCTGCACACCTCGCTCGAGCACCAGATCAGCGAGTTCCTCGGGACCGAGGCGACGATCCTCTACTCGTCGTGCTTCGATGCGAACGGGGGCGTCTTCGAGGTGCTCTTCGGGGCCGAGGACGCCATCATCAGCGACGAGCTCAACCACGCCTCGATCATCGACGGTGTGCGGCTGTCCAAGGCGATGCGCTACCGCTACAAGAACGCCGACATGACCGACCTGCGGGTGCAGCTCGAGGCGGCCCACGATGCCAACGCGAGGCGGACCGTCGTCGTCACGGACGGCGTCTTCTCGATGGACGGCTCGTACGCCCCGCTCGATGAGATCTGCGACCTCGCCGACGAGTTCGGGGCCCTCGTCCTCGTCGACGACTCCCACGCCGTGGGCTTCGTCGGTGACGGCGGCCGCGGCACGCCCGAGCTCTTCGGCGTCATGGACCGCGTCGACATCATCACGGGCACGCTCGGCAAGGCCCTCGGCGGTGCGTCGGGTGGCTACGTCTCGTCGCACCAGGAGATCGTCGACCTCTTGCGCCAGCGCTCGCGGCCCTACCTCTTCTCCAACTCGGTGGCGCCGTCCGTCGTCGCGGGCTCCATGGCCGCGCTCGAGCTCGTCGAGAGCTCGGCCGAGAAGCGCGAGACCCTCAAGGCCAACACGGCGCTCTTCCACTCGCTCATGACCGAGGCCGGCTTCGAGCTGCTGCCGGGCACGCACCCGATCCGCCCGGTCATGTTCCCCGGCGAGGACGGCGCCCGTCAGGCCGCGCAGATCGCCGACCACATGCTCGGCAACGGCGTCTACGTCATCGCCTTCAGCTTCCCCGTCGTCCCGCGCGGGAAGGCGCGCATCCGCGTGCAGCTCTCGGCGGCGCACTCCGAGGCCGACGTACGCGCGTGCGTCGACGCCTTCGTGGCCGCCCGGGACGCCGTCGGCTGAGCTCGTCGGACGCTCGCCTCGGTGTCACCGGGTCCGGCGCGTGCACCTGCGTCAGTGCTGCACCGGGTGCAGCACTGACGCAGTGATCGGCGGGTGGCGGGCTCAGTGCTCGGCCGAGCGGCCACCTGGAGGCAGCCGGTCAGCCGGTCGGCAGGTCCCGCAGCCAGGGTCGGGTGAGGTCGAAGCGGCGTCCCGAGATCTCGTCGACCTCGATCGCGACGACGACGGACTTCGGGGTGTCTATCCACGGCCGCACGGGGAGGCGCTCGACGACGTAGGCCGCCTGCCCCTCGAGCGTGCGGGCCCGTCCGCGACAGATGACGCTCGTGGCACGCTCGCCGACGATCTCGTCGACCTCGAAGGCGACGTCGGGGTTGGCGGTCACGCCGAAGAGCTTGCTGCCCTCGGCCGTCATGAAGACGATGTGCTCGCCGTCGAGGGCGTAGTTGATCGGTGTCAGATGCACCTCACCGACGAGGTGGAAGGCCAGACGGCCGAACTCGTGCTCGCGAAGGAAGCCCCAAGACTCCTCCGGGTGAAGGACATGGACCGGGTTCTGGTCCGACATGGTGACCTCCTCGGGATGCGCGTCGGACGGGGTGTCCGGCTACTACTGATGGTAGTAGGGATGGGTCGGACACGCCCGCGCTCGGCGAGAGTCCCGCGTCACACGCGCAGCCCGAACGGCCGTGCGATTGACTGTGCCCATGGACTTCTACAGCTCCTGGGCCCAGGGCTTCGCCCGCGTCGCCGCGTGCACCCTGCCGATCGTCGCGGTCGACCCCGAGCGCAACGCCGACGCCGTCATCACGCAGCTGCGCGAGCTCGACGACGAGGGCGTCGGTCTCGTCCTCTTCCCCGAGCTCTGCCTCTCCGGCTACGCCATCGACGACCTGCTCCTGCAGGACCCGCTCCTCGACGCGGTCGACGACGCGCTGGCCCGGATCGCCGATGCCACCGCCGACCTGCGTCCCGTGGTCATCGTCGGCGCCCCGCTCGAGAAGGGCTCGCGCGTCTACAACTGCGGCGTCGTCATCCACGCCGGTCGCATCCTCGGCGTCGCACCGAAGTCCTACCTGCCGAACTACCGCGAGTTCTACGAGCGGCGCCACTTCGCGCCCGGCGACGACCAGCGCGGCCAGACCGTCGACGTCGCCGGCGACCGCGTGCCGTTCGGCCCCGATCTGCTCTTCCGGGCCACCGACGTGCCGGGCTTCGTGCTGCACGTCGAGGTCTGCGAGGACATGTGGGTCCCCGTCCCCCCGAGCCACGAGGCGGCCCTCGCCGGGGCGACGATCCTCACGAACCTCTCCGGGTCGCCGATCACCGTCTCGCGCGCCGAGGACCGCCACCTCCTCGCCCGCAGCGCCTCCGCCCGCTGCCTCGCCGCCTACCTCTACTCCGCCGCAGGCGAGGGTGAGAGCTCGACCGACCTGTCGTGGGACGGCATGACGATGGTCTACGAGAACGGCGCCCTGCTCGCCGAGAGCGAGCGGTTCCCCGAGGGGGCCCGCGCGTCCATCGCCGACATCGACCTCGACCTGCTGCGCCAGGAGCGCCAGCGGCAGGGCACGTTCGACGACAACCGGCGCACCCTCGCCGCACGCACCGACGGCTTCCGCACCGTCGAGCTCGAGCTCGACCCCCCGACCGGCGACCTCGGCCTGCTCCGCAAGGTCGACCGCTTCCCTTTCGTGCCCGACGACGAGGACCGCCTCGCACTCGACTGCTACGAGGCGTACAACATCCAGGTCTCCGGGCTCGAGCAGCGGCTCCGGGCCATCGGTCAGCCCAAGATCGTCATCGGCGTCAGCGGCGGTCTCGACTCGACCCACGCCCTCATCGTCGCCGCCAAGGCCATGGACCGGCTCGACCGCCCCCGCAGCGACATCCTCGCCTTCACGATGCCCGGCTTCGCCACGAGCGACCACACGAAGAGCAACGCCATCGCGCTCATGGAGTCGCTCGACGTCACGTGGGAGGAGCTCGACATCCGCCCGGCGGCCACGCAGATGCTCGAGGCGATGGGCCACCCCTTCGGCACGGGCGAGGAGGTCTACGACGTCACCTTCGAGAACGTCCAGGCCGGCCTGCGCACCGACTACCTCTTCCGCATCGCCAACCAACGTGGCGGCATCGTCCTCGGCACCGGCGACCTGTCCGAGCTCGCCCTCGGGTGGTGCACCTACGGCGTCGGTGACCAGATGAGCCACTACGGCGTCAACACCGGCGTGCCCAAGACCCTGATGCAGCACCTCATCCGGTGGGTCGTGTCGTCGAGCCAGTTCGACGAGGAGGTCTCCGGCACGCTGACCTCGATCCTCGACACCGAGATCACGCCCGAGCTCGTGCCGACCAAGGAGGGGGAGAAGCCGCAGAGCACCGAGGCGATGATCGGGCCGTACGCGCTCCAGGACTTCACGCTCTTCCACGTGCTCCGTCGCGGCTACCGGCCGTCGAAGATCGCCTACCTCGCGTGGAACGCCTGGCGCGACAGCGAGGCGGGGGAGTGGCCCGCGGGCTACCCCGAGGCCGAGCGGACGGCATACGACCTCGCGACGATCCGGCACTGGCTCGAGGTCTTCGTCAGGCGCTACTTCGCCAACCAGTTCAAGCGCTCCGCGCTGCCCAACGGCCCGAAGGTCGTGGCCGGCGGCTCGCTGTCGCCGCGCGGCGACTGGCGTATGCCGTCCGACGCGACGTCGGTGGCGTGGCTGAGCGAGCTCGACGCTAATGTCCCCGAGAAGTAAGGCGATCCGCGTGGCTTCGACGATCAGTGTCCGCGACTACGACGATGCCGACTGGCCGCTCGTCTGGCCCGTCATCGAGGAGGTGGTCCGGGCCGGTGACACCTTCCCCTTCCCGACCGACCTCACCGAGATCGAGGCGCGCGGCATCTGGCTCGAGAACGGCCCCGGTGGTCGCGTGACCGTCGCCGTCGACGGTGACCGCGTCCTGGGCACGGCGAAGATGGGGCGCAACCGTCCCGGCCCCGGGTCGCACGTGGCGACGGCGAGCTACATGGTGTCGGCCGAGGCCCGAGGTCTCGGCGCCGGGCGTGCGCTCGTCGTCGACTCCCTCGACTGGGCCCGCGAGTCCGGGTATGCCGCCATGCAGTTCAATGCCGTCGTCGCCACCAACACGGGGGCGGTCCGGCTCTACGAGAGCCTCGGCTTCACGGTCGTCGGCACCGTGCCGCGGGCCCACGAGCTCCCGACCGGGGAGCGCGTGGGCCTACGGATCATGCACCTCGACCTCTGACCGGGCGTGAGGGGGTCGACGCCCGGCCAGGGTCGAGCCTCAGCTCGTCAGCACGACCTTGAGGGCTCCGGTCTCGGCCGCGCGGGCGAACGTGTCGTAGGCGTCGAGGAAGTCGCCCATGGCGAAGCGGTGCGTCACGAACCGCGCCAGGTCGACCTGGTGCGTGGCGAGCAGCTTGAGCAGGGTGGGTGTCGAGTAGGTGTCGACGAGCCCGGTGGTGATGGTGACGTTCCTGATCCAGAGGTCCTCCAGGTGCAGGGTGGCCGGTCCTCCGTGGACGCCCACGTTGGCGACAGTGCCACCCGGCCGCACCAGGGCCGCGCACTGCTCGAACGTCGATGCCACCCCGACCGCCTCGATGGCGACGTCGGCGCCGAGGCCCTGGGTCAGGCCCCTGACGATCGCGACGGCGTCCTCGCGCGAGGGGTTCACCGTGATGTCGGCCCCGAACTGCTTGGCCGCCTCGAGTCGGGCATCGGCCAGGTCGATGGCCACGACGTGCGCCGGACTGAAGAGCTTGGCACCCATGATGGCGGAGAGCCCGACCGGGCCGGCGCCCACCACCGCTACGACGTCACCGGGTGATACCCGGCCGTTCAGCACACCGACCTCGTAGCCCGTGGGCCCGATGTCGGCGAGCATGAGCACTTCCTCGTCAGTCACACCTTGGGGGACGGCATACGTCGAGGTGTCCGCGAAGGGGACCCGGACGTACTCCGCCTGTGTGCCGTCGATCTTGTGGCCGAGGATCCAGCCACCGCCGCCGATGCACTGGCCGTAGCTGCTCTCACGGCAGTAGCGGCACGCACCGCACGCGGTGATGCAGGAGACGAGCACGCGGTCGCCGGGCTTGACGTTCTTGACGCCCGGGCCGACCTCCTCGACCGTGCCGACCGCCTCGTGACCGAGGATCCGCCCGTCGGTGACCGCTGCGACGTCACCCTTGAGGATGTGCAGGTCGGTGCCGNCCTCGTCCCAGGCCTTCCGGCCGGGTCCGTGGTAGACGATCGCGTGCATGGTGGTGCTCATGTCTCCTCCTCGTGACCGCAGGCAGCGGCACGCGTCCAGTCCATCGCGGGAACCGGTGCGGAGGTAGGGCCCTTCGTCCCGCCCCGGAGTGCCGGGGCGGGACGAGGGTCCCGGGTCGCTCGGCCGTCAGACCTCGGTCAGGACCTGGCGCAGCAGCTCGACGAGGGCGTCGAGCTGGAGGGTGTCGCCGGAGGTGACGTCCTCGTCGCTGCCGTCGAGGGCGCGCGCGGCGAGCCCCTGCTTGGCGTCGATGAGCTCGGCGATCTTGGAGTCGATGGTGCCGGACGCGAGGATGCGCCACGCCGTGACGGGCTCGTCCTGGCCGATGCGGTGGACGCGGTCGATGGCCTGCTGCTGCTCGGCCGCGGTCCACGACAGCTCGGCGAGCACGACGTTGGACGCGGCGTGCAGGTTGAGGCCGACGCCGGCGGCCGTCAGCGAGCAGACGGCGACGGCGACCTCGGGGTCCTTCTGGAAGGCGTCGATCGCCTCCTGGCGCTGCTTCGAGGTCTGCTCGCCGCGCACCGAGACGGTGCGCAGGCCGGCCGAGGCGAGCACGCGCTCGGCGGCGTCCATGACGTCGATGTGCTTGGCGAAGAAGACGACCTTGCCGACCGAGTGCGAGAGCTGTACGGCGTAGTCGGCAGCGAGTGCCGACTTGGCCTGGCCGATCCGGCGCACGAGCGAGAAGACGTTGTCGGTACCCTTCTCGGCCGATGCGGCCCGCAGCTCCGCGGCGGCGACCCGACGCATGAGGGAGGTGTCGGGCTCGCCATCCTCCTCCCGGCCGTCGCCGGCGGCGAGGAGCGAGCGGTAGCGCTCGGCCAGGCGGCGTCCGAGGGCGCGCTCGGCCTCACGGATCGAGCGACCGAGGTCGTCGTCGAGCTCGACGGTGATGTCGGCGATGCGCTTGTCGGGCAGGTCCTTGGCCACGTCGACCTTGCGACGGCGCACGATGCCCATGTCGATGACGGCGCGACGGGCCTCGGGGTAGAAGGCGCGGTCCGCGGGCGTGTGGCCGGTGTCGTCGAGGCGCCGCACGATCTCGGCGGTGGGCTTGCCGTCCTTGATCCAGCCGAGGAAGCGCCAGATCGCGTCGAAGTCCTTGACGTCGTTGATGAGTGGTGTGCCGGTGAGGGCCATGAGGAGCGGGTCGCCGCCGGGTGTCGTCGACCGGAGCCGGTCGCCGAGGGCCAGGACCTGCTGAGAGCGCTGCGACTGGAGGTTCTTGATGAAGTGGGCCTCGTCGACGACCATCGAGCGGAAGCCGAAGCTCGAGAGCCACCCGAAGTGCCGGTCGAGGATCTCGTAGTTGACGACGAACACGTCGGCGAACGCGTCGACGTCGTTGCCGTCGCCGTGGATGACGGTGACGCGTCGCTGCGGCGTCCACCGCTCGACCTCACGGGCCCAGTTGATCTTCACGACGTTCGGCACGACGGCGAGCATCGGGTAGGCGCCCGCGATCGAGGCGGCCATGACCGACTGGGCCGTCTTGCCGAGGCCCGGCTCGTCGGCGAGCAGGAAGGTGCGGTGACCCTCCTGGACGCTCTGGAGAAAGCGGGACTGGTGGACCATGAGCTGCGACCCGGGCGGGGAGAAGCGGTCGATCTGCGGCGTCGGCGGGAGGTCCATCGACGCTGCCTCGCCGCCGGCACCCTGCTCGAAGGCGCGGTAGAGCGGGCTGAGCAGGTCCCAGCCGGCCAGGCGGTTCGGGAGGTAGTCGCTCTGGACGCGGCCGACGTCCGGCGTGAGGAACGGGTTGGCGAGCGCCCGAGAGGGCACCGACTGCGGCATCACCTGACGGGCCGCGATCTGCGGCGGGACGACGGGCCGCGGCGGCTCGGGCGCCTGGATGACGAGGTCCTCCTCGGCGAGCTCGGCGCCCGACTCGAGGAGCCAGTCGCGGCGCATCTGCTGGGCCGCCGGGCCGGGCTTGGCGTCGGCGTCGAGCAGGGTCAGCAGGCTCGTGTCGCGGGCCGCGATCTGCGCGAGGATCGTCGCGATGCCGTCGAGGCGCTTGAGCAGGTCGGCGCGCGTGGCCGACGGGATCGACGCGTCCTCACGGACGCGGGCGCGCTCGGACCGCATGAGCAGGGCCACGACGAGGAACTTGGTCCGGTTCGTCGGGCTCGCCTTGCCCTTGNCGTCCTTGCGCTGGGTGGCCTTCCGCTGGCCGTGGTTCTGGCCGTTCTGCCCCTGCTTCGGGCCCTGGCCGTCGGTCGGTCGGCGGCGGACGCGCGTTGCCATGTTCCTCCTGATGACGCGGAGGACGTCGAGCGGGCTGGGCCCCCGGACGACACCGTGTCGGGGTGTCGGCGGCGGACTCGGCTCGAGTCCCGGTGGACGCGCATCACGCGCCCCGTGTCCCGAGCGCCGGATCGGCGGTTGCGCCACGGACGGGCGCTTGGGACACCCCGACTCTACAGCCCGGAGCGGGCTCATCGGGTCGTATGCCGTGTGCTCGCCGTGAACTCGCCGCGAAGTCAGCCGATGTTGACCCCGACGAGCGCGCCGATGGCATACGTCACGCCCATGGCGAGCAGGCCGCCGGCGACGTTGCGCAGGACCGCCCGGGTGGCCGGGCTCCGGCCGAGGCGGGCGCTGACCGCGCCGGTCAGCGCCAGGGCCGCGGCGACGCTGACCACGGTGACGTGGATCCGGATCGACGCCGGGCTGTAGGTGATGGTGAGCATGGGCAGGACGGCGCCGACGACGAAGGCCAGCATCGAGGCGCCGGCCGCGTGCCACGGGTTCGTCAGCTCGGTCGGGTCGATGCCGAGCTCGGCCTCCGCGTGCGCGGTGAGGGCGTCGTGGGCGGTGAGCTCGCGGGCCACCTCGGCGGCGAGCTCGCGCCGCATCCCCTTCGCCTCGTAGAGCTGGGTCAGCTCCTCGAGCTCGCCGTCGGGGTCCTCGTGGAGCTCCTTGCGCTCGAGCGTCAGCAGGGCCCGCTCCGAGTCGCGCTGCGTGCTGACCGAGACGTACTCCCCGGCGGCCATCGACATGGCGCCGGCGGACAGCGCGGCGAGGCCCGCGAGGATGATCGCGGCCTTGTCGGCGGTCGCGCCGGCGACGCCGACGACGACGCCGGCGGTCGAGACGATGCCGTCGTTGGCGCCGAGCACGCCGGCGCGCAGCCAGTTGAGGCGGGCGCCCACGTTGGCGTCGTGCGGCTCGTCGCGGTCGTGGCCGGTGTCGAGGGGCGTGGGCTCGTCGGACGCGCGCACGTCGGACATGGATGGTGCTCCGATCGACGGGTGGGTTGTGCCATCGATCGTGGCACCCGCGGTGGACCGTGTCACGGTAGGTGAGGCTCACCTGAGGCCGGCCCCGGATCCCGCGTCCCGACATGACGGCCGCATCCGGGCGCCGTGGCCCGCAATGCGCGAGGATCAGGACATGTCGGGCATCGCGGGCGGACTCGAAGCGGCGGGGGACGACCTCTACCGATGGATGGTCGCTGCCTCGCCCGACGGGCTGTGGGTCTTCGACGAGAGCGGCCGCACGCTCTTCGCGAACGCCCGGATGGCCGAGATGCTCGGCCGCGACCCCGACGACATGGTCGGCTTCTCGGTCTTCGACGCCGTCGACGACATCGGCAAGGAGCAGTTCCGCCACCACCTGGACGAGCTCGCGGCCCAGGGGGTGCCGGGCGACAACATCGAGTGCAGCCTCCTCGACGCCCGCGGCGACCGCTTCTGGGCGCTCGTGTCGCACACCCCGCTCGTCGACGGCTCGGGCACGCGGCGCGGGTGGCTGCACCGGGTGAGCGAGCACAGCGCCCAGCGCAAGCTGCTCGACCAGCTCGCCGAGGCCCAGTCGATCGCCAAGATCGGCAGCTGGGAGTGGGACGTCGCCGCCGACCGGGTCTCGTGGTCCGACGAGCTCTACCGCATCTACGGCCTGGACCGCACCGACCTGACACCGACCTACGAGGGCTTCCTCTCGCGCATCCACTCCGACGACCGGGCCCTCGTGTCCCGGGTCGTCGGGGCCGCGCTCGTGTCGGAGGATGCGTTCGAGTTCGACGCCCGCGTCGTGCGCACGTCCGGCGAGATCGCGTGGATCCGCGGTCGGGGACTCGTGACCCGAGACCCCGAGGGCCGGGCGATCCGGATGGGTGGCACGACGCAGGACATCACGGAGAAGAAGGACGCCGAGCAGGCGCTCGGGCTCGTCACGGCGATGGCGACCGCGGCCAACGAGTCCGCGACACTCGACGAGGCACTGCCTGTCGTGCTCACGGAGGTGGCGCGCCACACGACGTGGCGCCCGGTGCTCGGCGCCGTCGTCGATGCCGAGGGCGTCCTCGGGACGCCGGTCCGGGCGCCCGAGGGCACCGAGTCGAGCACCCTGCCGGTCGCGGTCGGACTGGACTTCGCGGCCCGCGCCGTCTCGAGCCGGTCGGTCGTGGCCGAGCCCTCTCCGGAGGGGTCGACGATCGTGGCCGTGCCGATCATCAACGAGGGCAGGGTGGCCGGCGTCGTCGTGCTCGACATGCGCAGCGCGGCGCCCCCGGTCGAGTCCGACGCGGTGACGATCCAGCAGATCACCGCGCTCTTCGCTCGGGTCGCCGACCGCGAGTGGACCGCCGAGCACCTCGCCGCCGCCCGCGACGCAGCCATGGCGGCCTCACGCGCCAAGTCGGAGTTCCTCGCGACCATGAGCCACGAGATCCGGACGCCCCTCAACGGCGTCATCGGCCTCAGCGAGCTGCTCGGGCGCACCGAGCTGACCCCGCACCAGCGACGGCTCTCCGACGGCATCGTCCAGGCGGGCCACGTGCTGCTCGAGCTCGTCAACGACATCCTCGACCTGTCCAAGATCGAGGCCGGGCGGCTCGAGCTCGAGTCGGTCGACTTCGACCCGGCCGCGGTGCTCGAGCGGGGCGTCGCCCTGCTCGCCGAGCGGGCCCGCGCCAAGGCCCTCGACCTGTCGGTGACGCACGGGCCCGACGTACCCTTCATGGTCTCGGGCGACCCGGTGCGCTTCGGCCAGGTCGTCGCCAACCTCACGACCAACGCCGTGAAGTTCACCGACTCGGGCAGCGTCGCCATCCACCTGACCCTCGACCACGTCACCGACACCGGTCCCGTCCTGCGGGTCGAGGTGAGCGACACCGGCGCCGGCATCGCCCCGGAGGTCCGCTCGCGGCTCTTCGAGTCCTTCTCCCAGGGCGACTCGTCGACGACGCGCGAGTACGGCGGCACCGGGCTGGGCCTGGCCATCAGCCGGCAGATCGTCACGGCCTTCGGCGGCGAGATCGGCGTCGAGAGCGAGCCCGGGGAGGGCAGCACGTTCTGGTTCACCGCGGCGTTCGAGCCGGCCTCGGCGCGCAGCGTCGGTCGCTCCGAGTCCCAGGCGGCGGCCGTGTCGGGCCTGCGGGCGCTCGTCGTCGGCGCCAACCTGGCCCACCGCGTCCGGGTCGAGGAGCAGCTGGCGGCGTGGTCGATGTCCGTCACGTCGGCCGCATCCGGCGTCGACGGCCTCGTCCAGCTCGACCGGGCCGACCGCGGAGGCACCCCGCTCGACGTCGTCGTGCTCGACGACCCGGGCTCGGGCGCCGGCGGCCTGCAGATCGCCCGGATGATCCGTTCGGACGAGCGCTTCGCGGGCGTACGCGTCGTGCTCGTGTGCGCGCACGTGCCACCTCCCGACGTGGCGACGCTCGAGGAGGCCGGCGTCGACGCGACGCTCACGGCCCCCGTCATGCCGTCCGCGCTCTTCGACGCGATGGCCGACGTCGCCGGGCGGCACCTCGTGCCCGAGCCGGTGCCCGCGCGTCCCGTCGACGCTGCCGACGCTGCTGACGGCCGCCTCGGCACGGTCCTCGTCGTCGAGGACAACGAGGTCAACCAGCTCGTCGCCCAGGGTGTGCTCGAGAGCCTCGGCTACGCCGTCGTGCTCGCCGGCAACGGCATCGAGGGGGTCGCGGCCCACCGGGCCCGGAGTGATGACGTCGTCGCCGTCCTCATGGACTGTCAGATGCCGCAGATGGACGGCTACGCCGCGACCCGGGCGATCCGCGCCCAGGAGGAGCCGGGCCGACGCCTCCCGGTCATCGCCATGACGGCCTCGGCCATCGCCGGCGAGCGGGAGCGCTGCCTGCAGGCGGGCATGGACGACTTCCTCACCAAGCCCGTCGACGTCGCACTGCTCGCCTCGACCCTCCAGCGCTGGACCGGTTCGGGACCCGTGCCGCGGTCACGCCCGGCGACCACGCCTGCCACGTCCCCTGCCACGGAGCTCGACGACCTCGACGTGCTCGACACCGGTCGGCTCGACGAGCTGCGCGACCTCGAGCCGGGCGACCCCTCGCTGCTGCTGCGCTTCATCGACCGCTTCGGCACGGGCGCGCGGCAGCGCCTCGCCGACCTCGCCGGCGCGCGGGACGAGGGCGACGCTCAGACGCAGGGCCGGATCGCCCACGGGCTCAAGGGAACCGCGTCCAACCTCGGCGCCACGGNCCTCGTCGCCCGGGTCGAGGACGAGATCGACCGGGCGACGAGGGCGCTCGAGGAGTACGCAGCCGCGCTGCGCGGCTGATCAGGTCGTCGTGGCGCTGCCCGACGTGCCTGAGCCCGAGTCGTCCTGGCCCGGGTCGGAGAACGGGTCCTGACCCTGGTCGTCCCCGAACGGGTCGACGCCCAGACCCAGCTGCTGGAGCAGGTCCTGCGGGTCGAGCTGGCTGAGCTGGTTCGGGTCGATCCCGTTCAGGCCGCCTCCCGGGACGCCGTTCTGCAGGTTGGGCAGCTGCTGCGGGCTCGTGCCCTGCTGGTTCGGCGGCACCTGCTGGTTGGGGTTCGTGAGCCCCTGCTGCCCCTGCTGGCCGCCGGGGAACTGAAAGCTCCGGCCGCCGCCCGGACCGCGGAAGCCCGTGTCGCCGCCCGTCGCCCCGGCCGGCATCGCGGCCGCGGCACCGATGGCGCCGGCGGACGTCAGAGCGAGCGCGAGCCCGGCGGTGACGGCGGTCTTCTTCGCGTTCCAGCGCGGCCCGTCACCGGCGGTGGCGGCGCCGGCCGGCTTCTCGCGCACCGGGAGGCCGGTGGGGGAGAGCGGCACGTCGGGACCGGCGATGGGGGCCGCGGCACCCGGCGACACGGCATACGCGTACGGCGTGGCCGGTGGCGTCACGGGCATCTCGGTCGTCGTGGCAGACGGGAGCTGCTGGGTGTCGTCGGTGGCGGGGCGGGCGACCGGCGCGTTCGGGTCGAACTGCGGCAGCCCGGACGTCGGCTGTTCGGCCGGGACCTGTGGCGTGGACTCGTTGCTCATAGGGGCAACGCTCGGGCGGCTGCCTGTGCAGGTGCTGTGCCCGAGCCGTCGAGCCGCTGGGACTTCGGGACAGTCACTCCACAGGAATCGCACAGGGATGTACTGGTCATCGCACAGGCCGAGGGGTTTCACTGGATGACATGACCGAGAAGACCAAGCCCGCAGCAGCGCGACTCCAGCGACTCGACGGCTCCCCGGTGCGGGTGCTCGTCGTCGACGACGAGGCCAACCTCACCGAGCTGCTCGGCATGGCCCTGCGCTACGAGGGCTGGGAGGTGCGCGCCGCCGGCACCGGCATGGATGCCGTGCGCGCGGCCCGCGAGTTCGACCCCGACGCGGTCGTGCTCGACATGATGCTGCCCGACTTCGACGGCCTCGAGGTGCTGCGACGCATGCGCTCCGACAACAGCAACGTGCCGGTCCTCTTCCTCACGGCCAAGGACGCCGTCGAGGACCGCGTCTCGGGCCTGACCGCCGGCGGCGACGACTACGTCACCAAGCCCTTCTCCCTCGAGGAGGTCGTCGCCCGCGTCCGTGCCNCCCTCGACGAGGACAGCCACGAGGTGATGCGCGGCAGCGAGGAGATCCACCTGACCGCGACCGAGTTCGAGCTGCTGCGCTATCTCATGCGCAACCCCAAGCGGGTGCTGTCCAAGGCGCAGATCCTCGACCGCGTGTGGAACTACGACTTCGGCGGCCAGGCCAACGTCGTCGAGCTCTACATCTCCTACCTGCGCAAGAAGATCGACGCGGGGCGTGAGCCGATGATCCACACGATGCGAGGAGCTGGGTATGTCCTCAAGCCGGCCGCCTGAGACGGGCACCGAGCTGCCGGACCGCGCGGACCTGCCCGACGACGACGGCGCGAGCCCGCTCGACCTCTTCCACGAGGGCGTCGGTTTCCGCGACGACCTCGACGACGACACCGACGACCGGATGACGTATGCCGTGCCGGTACCTGCCGCGGCCACGGGGCGTCCCGAGGACGGCGAGGACGGCGAGGACAGCGAGGACGGCGATGCCGAGGCCCGGGTGCCGCTGAGCCGGCGACTTGCCGACGCGCGCGACCAGGTCCGGCCGTGGTCGGCCTGGACGCTGCGCGCCAAGCTCGTCGCCTCGATGCTCGCCCTCTTCACCCTGCTCAGCCTCGCCACGGGCGCCTTCACCGTCGTCGCGCTCGAGCGGCAGCTGACCGGACAGGTCGACGACCAGCTGCGCTCCTCGATGGCTCGGCAGATCAGCGACCCTCGGGGGGTCGATTTCGGAACGACGACCGACGATCACCGGACTCGCGGACCGGGCGACGAGGGCCTCGTGGCCTTCCTGCCCACCAGGCAGACGACCACCTCTCCCGGGTCGATCGGGAAGGTGAGCACGGGCGGTCAGCAGCCCGTCGCAATGACGACCGCGCAGCTGGGGGAGCTCCAGAGCGCTGGACTGCGTGGTGTGCCCACGAACATCAACATCACGGGTCTCGGCACTTATCGCGTCCAGTCGACGCCGGTGGTGGACGGCGGCGCGCCCGTCGGCGTCTTCGTCGTCGGTCTTCCGATGGGCCCCACGGAGCGGACGATCAGCCAGATGGTGGTCCTGGCGATCAGCACGGTCGTTTCCGGCATCATCCTCGTGGCCCTGGTCGGGACGTGGCTCGTGCGACGCAACCTCGAGCCGCTGCGCCGGCTCGCGGCGACGGCCACGAAGGTCTCGCAGACGCCGCTCGACTCGGGCAAGGTCGCGCTCGGGGCCCGGGTCGACCCCATCGACACCGACACCCGCACCGAGGTCGGCCAGGTCGGCGCTGCCTTCAACGAGATGCTCGACCACGTCGACGAGGCCCTCAACGCCCGGCACCAGAGCGAGCAGCGGGTGCGACAGTTCGTCGCCGACGCCTCGCACGAGCTGCGCACGCCGCTCGCGTCGATCAAGGGCTACGCCGAGCTGTCGCGTCGCGAGCCCGACCCCGTGCCGCCGACGGTCACCCACGCGATGGGTCGCATCGAGTCGGAGGCCGACCGGATGAGCTCGCTCGTCGAGGACCTCCTCCTGCTCGCGCGTCTCGACGCCGGCCGTCCCCTCGATGAGGCCCCGGTCGACATGTCGATGCTCGTCATCAACGCCGTGAGCGACGCGCACGCGGCCTCGCCCGGTCACCGGTGGGACCTCGACCTGCCGCCCGAGCCGGTCGAGGTGACCGGGGACGGCGCCCGACTCCACCAGGTCGTGGCCAACCTCCTCGCCAACGCGCGCACGCACACTCCCGACGGAACCCGCGTCACGACGTCGGTTCGCCCGGAGGGCGAGTGGGTGCGGGTCGCCGTCCACGACGACGGGCCCGGTGTGCCGGTCTCCTTGCAGCCCAACGTCTTCGAGCGGTTCGCCAGGGGCGACGACGCCCGCGTGCGGGCCGGCGGCAGCACCGGCCTGGGACTGTCGATCGTCGCGGCCGTCAGCAAGGCCCACGGGGGTCGGGTGGAGCTCGACAGCCGCCCCGGCGACACGACCTTCAGCCTGCTCCTGCCCGCCGCCCCGTGACCGACCCGCCGCACACGCGGTCGTGTGCGGCGGGTCGGGAAACGCGCGGGACCTCATGCCGGCACCAAAGTCGGGTCATAGGAACGGCACAGCGACCGGCCCGAACGTTGAGCCATGGACACCATGACCCTCACCAGCACGGGCCCCGCGGGCAGCGCCGCACCGGCGCCCGTCGGGCCGGCGGACGCCCGCCCCGACACCACGCAGTCGCCCGCAGCCCGTGCGGGTCGTCCCGGCCGTCTCCAGCGCCTGTGGCGCGGCGCCGACGCCGACCCGTCGTGGGCCCGCCCCGCGCTCCTGGCCCTCCTGCTCGTCACGCTCGTGCTCTACACGTGGAACCTCACGGCGAGCGGCTACGCGAACTCCTTCTACTCGGCGGCGGTCCAGGCGGGCAGCGACAGCTGGAAGGCCTTCTTCTACGGCAGCTCCGACGCCGCGAGCTCGATCACCGTCGACAAGCCGCCGGCCTCCCTCTGGGTGATGGCCCTCTCGGTGCGCCTCCTCGGGCTCAGCTCCTTCGCGATCCTCCTGCCGCAGGCGCTCATGGGCGTCGCGACGGTCGGTGTGGTCTACACGACCGTGAAGCGCCAATTCGGCGCCGCGGCCGGCCTCATCGCCGGAGTCGTCCTCGCCCTGACGCCCGTCGCCGCCCTGATGTTCACCTTCAACAACCCCGACGCGCTCCTGACGCTCCTCATGGCGCTCGGTGCGTGGGCCACGATCAAGGCGATCGAGCAGGCCTCGCCCAAGTGGATGATGATCGTCGGTGTCTTCATCGGTCTCGGCTTCCTCACCAAGACCCTCCAGGTCCTCCTCGTCGTGCCCTTCTTCGGGCTCGCCTACCTCATCGCGGCCCCGACCACCCTGCGCAAGCGGATCGTCCACTCGCTCCTGGCCGTCGGCACGATGGTGCTCTCGGCCGGCTGGTGGGTCGCGATCGTCGAGCTCGTGCCGGCCTCGGCCCGTCCCTACATCGGTGGCAGCCAGACGAACTCGTTCCTCGAGCTGACCTTCGGCTACAACGGCCTCGGTCGCCTGAGCGGTGACGAGACCGGCTCGGTCGGTGGCGGCGGCGCGGTGGCCGGTGGCGGCATGTGGGGCTCGACCGGCCTCTTCCGGATGTTCTCCTCGAGCGTCGGCGACCAGGTCTCCTGGCTCATCCCGAGCGCTCTCATCCTCCTCGCGGCCGGCCTCTGGCTGCGCGGCCGTCGCCCGCGCACCGACCTGCGCCGCGCGGCCTACCTCGTCTGGGGTGGCTGGCTCGTCGTGACGATCCTCGTCTTCTCGTTCATGGCCGGCATCTTCCACGAGTACTACACCGTGGCCCTCGCCCCCGCCATCGGTGCCGTGGTCGGCATGGGTGCGGTCGAGGCCTGGCAGCGCCGCTCGATCGCGGTCGGCACGATCGCCCTCGCGGCCGCGACGGCAGCCGCCGCGACGTGGAGCTTCATCCTCCTGTCCCGGACGACGGCCTACGGCGACTGGCTGCGCATCTCGGTGCTCGCGGTCGGCATGGCCGCGGCCCTGCTCATCCTCGCGACCCGCTGGATGCACGCCCGCGCCGTCCCGTTCGTCCTTGCCGCTGCGCTGGTCGCGAGCCTTGCCGGCCCGGGGGCGTATGCCGTGTCGACCACCGCCCAGGGCCACAGCGGCTCCATCGTGACGGCCGGTCCTGCTGGCTCGAGCGGTGGTCCCGGTGGCGCGGGCGGCATGGGTGGCACGCCGCCGCAGATGCCCGGCCAGACCGGCACGACGCAGGGCGGCCCGCAGACCGGTGGTGGCGGCGGGATGGGCGGTCTGCTCGACGCCTCCACGCCCAGCACGGCCGTCGTCGCGGCACTGTCGGCCGACGCCGACAGCTACACGTGGGTCGCCGCGGCGGTCGGCTCGCAGACGGCAGCCGGCCTCCAGCTCGGCACGCAGCTGCCCGTCATGGCGATCGGCGGGTTCAACGGCTCCGACCCGAGCCCGACGCTCGCGCAGTTCCAGCAGTACGTCGCGGACGGCCAGATCCACTACTTCGCCGGTGGCGGAAGGGGATTCGGCAACCAGAACGGTGGCAGCAGCGCCTCGTCCGAGATCAGCTCGTGGGTGCAGGAGAACTTCACCGCGGTGACGATCGACGGCTCGACGTTCTACGACCTGACCCAGCCCCTCCGGTGACGACCATGTCGGCCTCCACGTCGGTGCCACGAGTGCGCCTCTCGCAGCAGCTCATCCGCTTCGCCGGCGTCGGAGTAGTCTCCACCGCCCTGCACCTCGGCCTCTTCGCGGCCCTGGTGCGGGGCGGTGCCCCGTCCCAGCTGGCCAACGGGGTGGCGCTCGTCATCGCGACGGTCCTCAACACCGGGCTCAACCGGGCGTGGACCTTCGGGGTGTCAGGTCGGCGCAACCTCGTGGCTCACCACGGCCAGGCGCTCGTCATCTTCGGGATCACGTATGCCGCCACGACCGTCGCCCTCGCCGTGCTCGGGGCGGTGGCGCCGGACGCGGGGACGCTCGTCCAGACCCTCGTCGTCGCGGTGGCCAACGTGCTCTCGACGGCGGCGCGGTTCGTGGCCATGCGTCGCTGGATCTTCCGCACGCCGGCGTCTCCCGACGACACCACGGCGACACCGGTCGGGCCGACGGACCGCCACGACCCGGCATACTCCGAGGGTGGCGTGCTCGAGAGCCCGCAGGGCGAGCGCTGACGGCGGTCCGTCGGGACGCCTTGGGCTCCTAGTCGCGGTCCTCGGCTGCGGCGCACGCCTCCCACCACGGGTCCTGGTGCGCGGCCACGACCTCGTCGACGTCGTTGTCGCTCAGCTGGATCCGGGAGCCGACGCGCGGTGCGACCAGCCGCACGCCGCGCTCGGCGGCAGCCCGTCGCGCCCAGCGGATCGGCTCGCTCCACCAGTGCGTCGCGAGGTTGAAGGTGGCCCAGTGGATGGGCAGCAGCACCGAGCCGGTCTCGCCCTTGTTGAGGTCGAGGTGCGCCTCGATCGCCTCCTCGGGGTTGAGGTGGATGTCGGGCCAGTGCACGCTGTAGGCGCCGATCGGGATGATCGTGAGGTCGAAGGGCCCGAGGTCGGCGCCGATGTCGGCATAGCGGTGCGTCGGTCCCGAGTCACCCCCGAAGAAGACCGCGTGGCGCGGTCCGCGCAGCGACCACGCAGCCCACAGCGTCTGGTTGCGCACGAAGCCGCGACCCGAGAAGTGACGGGCCTCCGAGCACGTGATGCGGATGCCCGCGATCTCGGTCTCCTCGCGCCAGTCGAGGCTCGTGATGCGCCCCGCGGGCACGCCCCACGACCGCAGGTGCTCGTCGACCCCGAGGGGGACCACGTAGTGCGGGCGGTGGGTGCGCTCCAGCTGCACGATCGACGGCTCGTCGAGATGGTCGTAGTGGTCGTGGCTGATGACGACGGAGTCGAGGTGCGGGATCTCGGCGATGCGGCCCGGGACCGGGTGCAGGCGCTTGGGCCCGGCGACGACGGACGGCGAGGCCCGCTTGCCGAAGACGGGGTCGAGCAGGAAGCGCCGCCCGTCGAGCTCGACGACGCTGGTCGCGTGGCCGTACCACGTGACCGCGAGGTCGGCGGGCTCGTGCGGGTGCCGCGGCCTGACGAGCGGCACGGTGCCGCGCGGCCGTCCCCGGCCGAACTCGCGGACCATCGTCGTGAGCATGCTGCCCGGGCCCTCGGCCTCGGACGTCGCGACGACGTGCGTCGGCTCGTGGGATCGGAACTCGCCGTCACGGTAGTTGGGTGACGCGGCGGCGCGCTGTCGCTGCGTCGCGGTCGACGCACCCATCCGTCGGAGGATCGGGAGCTGCACGGGCTTTCTCCTGCCTGTCGTGCCTCACGGCTCGGACGGCCACGCGAGTGCGGGCTGCCGTCATTCTCGTCCAGCGCCGGGGAGAGCGCCCGAGTTCCCTCACCGCTCAGTCGTCGCGGTCCTCGGGTGCCGCGCACTCCTCCCACCACGGCTCCGCGTGCGCGGCCGCGACCGCGGTGGCATCACCGGTCGTGACGTCGACGCGCTCGCCGACGCGGGGGAAGGCGACGGGCACCCGCGCCTCGAGCGCGGCCCGCCGGATGCGGCGTACGGGCTCGGCCCACCAGTGCATTGAGAGGTTGAAGGTGGCCCAATGGATCGGCACGAGGAGGGACTCGCGAGCGGCCGTCTGCACGGTGCGGGTCGTCTCGGTGGGCTCACCCTCCTCGTGGGTGCCGCCGGGGGTGTCGATGCGCTGGTCGCCCTCGATGAAGTCGTCGGCGACGCCCGCGTGGTCCTCGGTCAGGGCGTGCGCCTCGTCGCCGATGCGGTTGACGTCGCGGTGCGCGGCGAGCGCCTGCTCGGGGTCCATGTGGATGTCGGGCCAGAACGAGTCGTAGGCCCCGACCGGCATGAGGGTCAGGTCGAAGGGGCCGAGGTCGGCGCCGATGGAGGCGAAGCGCTTGGACGTGCCCGAGTCGCCGGCGAAGTAGGCGCTGTGGCGAGCGCCGTGCAGGGCCCAGCCCGCCCACAGGGTCTGGCTGTCGACGAGCCCGCGACCGGAGTTGTGCCTCGCCTCGGTGCAGGTGACCCGGATGCCGGCGACCTCGGTCTCGCCGCGCCAGTCGAGCGCGGTCATGCGCGCCTCGGGGACACCCCAGGCGAGCAGGTGCGCGTTGACGCCCAGCGGCACGACGTAGTGGGGGCGGTGGGTCTCCTCGAGCCGCACGATCGACGGCTGGTCGAGGTGGTCGTAGTGGTCGTGGCTGATGAGCACGGCGTCGATGCTCGGGAGGTCGGCGATCGACCCCGGCACGGGGTGCATCCGCTTGGGTCCGGAGTGCCGGATCGGCGAGACGCGCTCGCTGAAGACGGGGTCGATGAGGAATCGGGCGCCGTCGATCTCGAGAACGCTCGTCGCGTGGCCGTACCACGTGACGGCGAGGTCGCCCGGCTGCTGCGGTGGCCGGGCGGGGACGACGGGGACGGTGCCGGCCGGCTGGCCCCGGCCGCTGACCCGGATGGCGGCGATGAGGGCGCTCGTCTGTGCGCGGACGCGCGGGCGCAGCGACGGCTCCTCGCCCTCGAAGCGACGGCTCGTGAAGTTCGGGGAGTCCTGCACGAAGGGCAGGATCGCCGCGGGGGAGGCGCCCATCCGGTTCATGACCCGCACGAACTGGCGGGCCCGGGTGCGCGAGGAGACCTTCTCGATGGCGGACGAGACGGCGCGGACGGAGGGGCGGTCGGAGGTTCCGAGGCTGCGCATCGGGCACCTTTCACGAGGGGCGAGGGGCATGGGGAACGTACCCGGCTACGTCCCGGCGTCATCATGGTGTTGACGTGACACCACAGTGGTGTCATGATGATGCACATGGACATCACCGAGTACGTCGACGCACTGCGTCGGGATCTCGCCCAGGCGGCCAGGGCGATGGGTCCGGAGACCGAGCAGGCCGCCGAGCGGATCGGCTTCGCGCTCGACTCGTCCGCACGTCTGGCGCTGATGGATGCGCTCTCGCACGCTGCGGCCGAGATCACCAACGAGCTCGAGGGGGCCTCCGTCGAGGTCCGCCTGCAGGGCCGTGAGCCCGTCTTCGTCGTCGTCGGGGCCGGCCCGTCGGCTGTCGCCGACGACACCCAGGCCATCGACACCGCTGACACCACCGTGGTGTCACCCGACGACGAGGGCGCCGAGACGTCGCGCATCACGCTGCGCCTCCCCGAGGCCCTCAAGGTCCGGGCCGAGGATCTCGCCACCGGCCGCGGCCAGTCGCTCAACACGTGGATCGTCAACGCGGTCCGCGCCGCCACGGGAGCCGGCGTCCCGCCGATGCCGGGCTTCCCGCCGATGCCGCCCGGCCCGCAGTTCGGGCCCGGCGCACCCGGCCGCAACCGCTCCTCCAACAAGCGCGTGCAGGGCTGGGTCCGATGACCGGCCCTGACACGCCCACCAGCCAGCGCACCGACCTCACGACCATCACCGAGCAAAGGGGACTTCCCATGGGCACCACCCTCGAGACCCGCTTCGACACGACGGGTCCCATCACCCTCAAGGCCGAGCTCCTCGTCGGCGACCTGACGCTGACGGTCGGCGACGGCCCGACGACCACCGTCCGCCTGCACCCGCACGGCAAGAACGGCGCCGAGATCGCCGAGAAGTTCACGGTCGAGGCCCACGGCAACGACGTCTCCGTCCTGGCGCCGAAGCTGCGCGACAGCTTCTTCTCCCTGGGCACCAAGGGCTCCGTCGACGTCGAGGTCGAGCTGCCGGCATCGAGCACGGTCGACGCCAAGACCGGGGCCGGCGACGTCACCGCGGCCGGCCTGCTGGGCGAGGTCCGCGCGGGCACCGGCGCCGGAGACCTGACCTTCCACGAGGTCGGCTCCGCCCGGCTCAAGTCGGGCTCGGGCGACATCACGCTCCAGTCCGCGAGCGGCGACCTCGACGCCAGGACCGGCTCCGGCGACATCACCGTCGGCACGGGCGGCGGTCGTCTCGACCTCACCTCGGGCAGCGGCGACATCTCGCTCCGTCGCTCCGACGCCGCCGTCAAGGCCAAGACCGGGTCGGGCGACGTCCACATCGGTGCCTCGACCGGCGACCTCGAGCTCACCACGGGCACGGGCGACGTCAGCCTCGACGGCGTGCACGGTGCGGAGGTCCGGGCCCGCACCGGCACGGGAGACGTCACCATCGCCGTCGCCCACGGGGTCGCGGCCTACCTCGACCTCAACACCGTCACCGGTGACGTCGACATCGACCTCGAGGAGACGTCGGGACCCGGGGACTCCGAGGCCCAGGCACGCCTCGTCGTGCACTCGGGCAGCGGCGACATCCGGGTCAAGCGGGCGCAGGTGAGCCTCGCATGAGCACCGGAACCCTGAGCCTCTCGCCGCAGGAGGCGATCGCCCGCGACCGCATCGTCGAGCGCGTCGCCTCCCGCCACCATGCGCCGAAGGTGGGCCGCATCCGCCGGCACGTCCGGGCCGCGCTGCTCCTGCGCAGCCTCGCCGAGCGCCTCGACCCCTCCGTCCAAAGTCCCCACCGCGCCGACCTGCACGTGGTCCCGGGCCCGCACGCCGGCAGCCCGCGTCCATGGACGGCGGCACCCCGCCGGGCACCCCACCGGCACAGCTGAGCCCACTCCTGCCCCTCCCCACGGAGCCCGTCGACACCGTCGGCGGGCTCCGTGTCCGCGGTGCCGCCCACCGGGCGCGTGGCACCATCGGAGGATGTACGTGCCCAAGGCGAACGTCATGGCCGACCCAGGCGTCGCGGCCTTCCTCTCGGCCCACCCGGCTGCCCGCCTCGTGACCGTCGGCCCTGACGGCCGGCCGGACTCCACGCTGCTGCCGGTCATCGTCGACGGCGACCGGGTCCTCGGTCACCTGGCCCGGGCCAATGAGCACTGGACCCGCATCGCGCCGGCCTCGCCCGCCCTCCTCATCGTGAGCGGCGCCGACGCGTACGTCTCCCCGGCCTGGTACGCCAGCAAGGCCGAGCACGGTCGTGTCGTCCCGACGTGGAACTACAGCGAGGTGCAGCTGCGGGGCGCCGTCACCGTGCACGACGACCCCGACTGGGTGCTCGACGTCGTCACCCGGCTGACCGGACGCCACGAGGCCGGGCGCGATCGCCCGTGGGCGGTCACCGACGCCCCGGCCAAGTACGTCCGGGGCCGGCTGCGCGCCATCGTCGGCATCGAGGTGTCCGTCGAGTCCGTCGAGGGCAAGGCCAAGCTGAGCCAGAACCGGTCGGACGCCGACCGCGAGGGTGCGATCGCGGGCATGAGGGACGAGGGTGACGCCCCGGCCCGAGTGGTCGCGGACGAGATGGAGCGTGCCCTGCGGGACTGAGCGCCCTTGCGGCACAGCGGTCCTCCACCCATGCCGAACGCATTCCCTCGGCACAGACGGCCGACAGCCGCGGCCGCGACGGTGGGGACATGGACACGACACCCCGCCCCGGAAACGCTCCCTCGACCTTCCGTTCCACGCTGCGTCGTGGCCTCGGCGCGGCCGGTGCCGCCGTCGCCGTCGCGTTCGTCGGCACCATGGCCCTCGGGGACGGGCAGGCCCAGGCGGCAGGCGTCGCCGGTGGCCTGACGCCCGTGCGCGCGGCCACCGAGCCGGCCCCGCACCCGCACCGGCACCATGCGACGCACCCCGCCAACCTGCCGGCGGCCACGACCGCGGCCTACCGCTACTCGTTCCGCGACGGGCAGCTCATCCAGCTCTGACGAGGGTGCCCGTCAGCGGCCGTAGGGCGCCCCGCGCAGGGACATCAGGTGCGTCGCCCGCAGCGTGCTCGCGGACGCAGCAGCTCCGGCGCCTCGGGCGTCCGCCGCCGCCGGCGGGGCGAGCGGGTCGAGATCCTGGCTGAACCTCGCCCCGACCGCCGGCAGGGTGCCGTCGAGCAGGTAGGCGGCCACCGCCGCGTCGGCCGCCGCGGAGAGGAAGAGGGTCGTGTGACCCCAGCCCTCGACCGTGAGCAGCCGGGACCCGGGCAGCAGGCCCGCGACCCGTTGGGCGCCGTGCAGCGGCGTCGCCGGGTCGAACCTCGTGCTGGCCACGAGCACGGGGTTCGCGGTCCGCGCGGTCCACGGTCCGACGAAGCGGTCCTGCTGTGAGCCGGGCCAGTCGTTGCACACCGAGCTGACCCAGGTCCAGAGCGGCCCGAATCTCGACACGAGGGCCCGATCCGCTGCCGCGGCAGACCACGCGGCCACGGAGGTGGGGTTGTCGCTGTCGGCGCACGCCACGGCCGCGAAGCCCTCGTAGCCGGGGTAGCGCGGGAAGCCGCTGTGGCCCGAGCCCACCGAGCGGCGCTTCTCCTCGAACGCCGCGCGTTGCGATGCCGAACCACCGGCGGACAGCTCGTCCAGGGTCGCCAGCAGGTCGGCGAGGGTCCACCACTCCGGCGACGAGTAGAGGAAGCCGAGTGTGTCGCCGACGAGGAAGCGGTGGTCGTAGGCGAAGCCGTCGAGGTCCACCGGGTGAGCCCGCAGGCGAGCCTCCAAGGCGTCGTAGCGCGCGCTGGAGCCCCCCGGGGCGGCGAACGGGCAGCCGTCACCGGCCTCGTCGCAGAGCCGGAAGAACTCCGCGAGCGTGTCGCGGGAGCCGACGTCGCTGCGCAGGCGGGTCGAGAAGGGCTCGACCTGCTGACCCGGGTCGCCGGTCGACCACGCGACGGGGTCCAGGACGCCATCGACGACGAGGGCACGGACGCGAGACGGGAAGAGGTTCGCGTACGTGACGCCGAGGTAGCTGCCGTACGAGTAGCCGGCATACGTCAGCTGCTCGTCACCGACCGCGGCGCGCAGCAGGTCGAGGTCCCGCGCCACGTCCGCGGTGGACATGTGGTCGAGGATCCGGCCGCCTCGCTGGTCGCAGTCCTCCTGCAGGGCGGCGTCCGACAGCGCCCACGCGTCCGTCTCGGCGGCACTCTCGGGCCACACCAGCGGCACGAACCACGGACCCTGTTGACGGGGGCTGCCGGTGCAGCGCAGCTGGGTGCTGCGGGCGATGCCGCGCGGGTCGAAGCCCACGATGTCGAAGCGGGCGCGGAGCTCGGGCGTGTACAGGTACGGGCCGGCGAAGAGGGCGAAGTCCACCCCGCTGCCGCCGGGGCCGCCCGGATTGAGGAAGAGCGATCCGATCCGGTGGGCTCGGTCGGAGGCGGGGATCCGCACGACGCTGATGAGGACGGAGGCGCCGCGCGGGTCGTCGTGGTCGAGGGGGACGGGCACCGTGGCGCACTCGTAGATGATGGGCGGCTCGCCGGGGGGCACGTTGTCGCCGAGCCATCGGTAGCAGCCCGACCACGCCACCGCCGAGGCAGGAGCGGAGCGGGTTGACGGGGCACCCTGCGCGAGAGGGGCCGCGGCGATCCCGGCGATCCCCGCAAGGGCGACGGTGACTGCGGCGGCGAGGCGGGACGCCGTGGACAGGGGGCGACGTGAAAGCAGTGAAGGCGTCATGGGTGACTCCGGCGATGAGCAGGACGCGGCGGTGGGTCGCCCTCCCATAGTCCTCGCGACGCCCTGGCGGCGCAGCCGAATCCGGTGGACCGACGACTCGTCCGTCCTGCCGCGGATGTCCTGTCGGTGTCAGCGGGTCGGGTCGAGCCAGGCGTGCACGAGCGGCACGACCGACGCGCCCTCACCGCTCGCCGCGGCCACGCGCTTCATCGAGCCGGCGCGGATGTCGCCCGCTGCGAACACACCCGGCACCGTCGTCTCGAGGCTCTCGGGCGGCAGTCCCCCACGCCACCGGTCCTGCGGCACGTCGCGGCCCGTCAGCACGAAGCCCCGCTCGTCGCGCGCGACCTCGTCGGGCAGCCAGTCGCAGTGGGGCGCCGCCCCGATGAGCAGGAAGAGTCCGCGGCACTCGCGTCGCTCCGCGGTGCCGTCGGCGGTGTTGCGCACCGTGACCCAGCCGAGGCGGCCGTCGTCGCCGGGTCCGCCCTCGATCACCTCGGAGCACGCGAGGACGGAGATCCGCGGGTTGTAGGCGATCTCGCCCACGAGGTAGCTCGACATCGTCTCGGCCAGGGACTCGCGGCGCACGAGGATCGTCACCGTCCGGGCGAACCGGGCCAGGTGGATCGCGGCCTGCCCGGCGGAGTTGCCGCCGCCCACGACGACGACGTCGGCGCCCTCCATCTCACGGGCGGCCGTCATGGCACTGCCGTAGTGCACGCCGAGCCCGACGAGCCGCTCGATCCCCGGGGCGTCGAGGCGGCGGTACTTCACCCCCGCCGAGACGACGACGGCACGTGCGTGCACGTCACCGCCCTCGGTGCACAGGACGTGGGGCGTGGGCGCGCCGTCGCCGTCGAGCCCGCCGGGCGTGAACGACGTGACCGGCCAGCCGGTGAAGAACTCGGTGCCGAAGCGGATCGCCTGGTTGCGCGCCCGCTGGGACAGGCGCATACCGCTGATGCCGCGGGGGAACCCGAGGTAGTTGCGGATCATCGACGAGGTGCCGGCCTGGCCCCCGATCGCCTCGGCCTCGAGGACGACCGTCGACAGTCCCTCCGACGACGCGTAGACGGCGGCGGCCAGTCCCGCCGGCCCGGCGCCGACGATGGCCACGTCGACGACCCGGTCGACGTCGACGTCGGCGGGGCGGCCGTAGATGCGGGTCGCGACGTCGCGCACGCTGTGCACCGTCGCGACGCGCTTGCCGAGGTCCATGACGAGCGGGTAGTCGGGCTCGCCGCCGTCGCCCTCGACGTGCCCGAGGATGGCGCGCCCCTCGTCACTGTCGGGCGCGTAGACGCGGTTGGGCATGCCCATCCGGTCGAGGTAGTCGCGGATGCCCAGCGTCAGGGCGTCCTCGACCGGGGAGACGATGGCCACGGTCACGACCTCGGGCTCGGCCACCGTCGAGCCCCAGTCGGACAGCAGCTCGCAGATGGCCGTGTGGAACTCCTCGTCGCGCGCGCCGCGAGGTGCGAGGAGGTAGGCGTCGTACTTGCCCTTGGCCAGGCCGCCCCGCAGCTGCACGGCATCCTCGCGGAAGGTCGAGACGTGGGCGGCGATGACGCGTCGGGCCGTCGGGACGGTGGCGCGCCACCAGTGGAAGGCCTCGAGCACCTCGGCGTCGGGCAGCCGCGACTCGGTGACGAACATCGCCACCTGGCCGCCGTCGGCGACCACCCCCTTGGCTGCCTGCTTCGCCTCGTGGGCGGAGGTCGCGGTGGGCAGCTCGTAGTCGCGGGCATAGCGCCCGAACTCGTCGAGCAGCTCGTCGCAGCGGGTCTCGGACACGAGGATGATCGCTGGCTTCACCCTGTCGATCCTAGGAGCCGGAGGCCCGATGGAGTATGCCGTCGCGTCAGTCGGCGACGACCGTGACGTCGTCGGGTGCGCTGAGCACCTCGACCTCGCCGTCGGCCGAGACCTCGAGGTCGACGCGGCCACCGCAGAACCGCAGCCCCTCGATGCGGAGGGCACCATACGGAGCCGGCGTGACGGGGGAGAGGCGCAGGGTGCGTTTCGTCGCGTCGGGCTGCGGCCGCAGCGCCACCGTGAGGAGTGCGACGGCGGACGCCGCCGACCAGGCCTGCGGGCGGCACGACGCCGGGTAGGGCGTGGGTGCGCCGGCGAGGGCGAGGCCGGAGTAGAGCTCGGGCCAGCGGTAGGAGAAGGCCTCGGCAGACGCGAGCAGGGTGCGGGCGACCGCGCTCGCCTCGGCCGCGAATCCCTGGCGGGACAGGCCGATCGCGGTGATGGCGGTGTCGTGGGTCCAGATCGAGCCGGTGTGGTAGCCGATCGGGTTGAAGCCGCCGTTGCCGGTGCCCAAGGTGCGCACCCCGAAGTCGTCGAGCAGCTCGGGTCCCGTGACCGTCGCCGCCACCGACGCAGCCTCCGCGGGGGTGAGGGCACTCGTGCCGAGCACGTGCCCCATGTTGGAGCCGAGCCCGTCGACCGCCTGCCCGGCGCCGTCGAGGGCGATGGCGAGGTGGTGACCTGCGTCGGTGTCGACCCAGAACCGCTCACGCAGCCGGCTCTCGAGAGCGGCCGCGGCGGCGTCCGCGAACTCCGCCTCCGTGCCGTCGGTGCCGTCGGCGCCCAGCCACCGGTGGAGACGAGCGGCCGCGCGGAGGGCCTCGACGGCATACGCCTGCGCCTCGACGAGCGCGATGGGGGCGTCGGCGACGGTGCCGTCGCGCCATCGGATCGAGTCGCCGGAGTCCTTCCAGCCCTGGTTGGCGAGGCCGGTGCCGGTCGTGTCGAGGTACTTGAGCAGGCCGTCGTCGTCGGGCTGCCCGTCGCCCGTGAGCCAGTCGGCCGCCGAACGGAGTGCGGGCAGAAGGGTGCGCGCGCGCTCGCGCGGGAGGCCCCAGTCGCAGGCCTCGGCGAGGAGGCAGACCCAGAGGGCGGTCGCGTCGACCGTGCCGTAGTAGACCTGCGGGAGGGTCATGCCGGTGTTGGTGTCGCGGTGGACGTGGCGGCGCAGCTCGTGCGGGATCTTGCCCGGGGCCTCGCCGGTGACGGGGTCGTGCCGGGTGCCCTGGCGTCGGGCCAGGGTGTGCAGCGTGCCCTCGGCCAGCTCGGTGCCGAAAGGCAGCAGCAGGCGCGCGGTCCATAGCGAGTCGCGACCGAACAGCGTGAGATACCAAGGGGTTCCGGCTGCAGCGAAGACGTGCTCCGGTGATGCGGGGTCACGCAGGACGAGGTGGCGCAGGTCGTCCAGACCGCGCTCGACCGTGCGCCCGAGCCGGTGGTCCTGGGCCGTCACCCGCACGTCGTCCCACGTCACGGCCTCGGCGCCGGCGTCGGCGTCGAAGGCGGAGGGCCGCAGCCGTTCGGTGGTCACCCGGAGGCACACCGACACGGTCTGCCCGGGTTCGACGACGAGCGTGACCGCGATCGCGACGGCGCCGTCGTCACGGGCCTCCACGGTCGGGCTCGCTCCCGGCGGCAGGTCCTCGAGCGCCACCGTCGTGCGGTGCCAGTCGTCGGCGAGGACGAGCCCGTCGGCCGTCGGGGTGGCCGCGGTGGCCGGGCCGGTGACGTGACCGGACTTCACGGCACCGATGTCGAGACCGTCGCCCGCGACGAGGATCCGCAGGGGGGCGTGGACGGTCTGCGCGGCACGCGAGGTGATGCTGACCTGCTCGGTGAGAGTGCGTGTGCCGCTCCCGAGGAGGCGCCTCGACCGGAGCACCTCGACGGTCGGGTCGGGGCCGGGGTTGCCCAGCCCGCGAGCGGCCGCGGCGTACTCCGCCGTCGCGCCGGAAGCCCGCTCGGCCACGAAGTCCGGGCTCTCGCCTGCCACCTCGAGACTGAGCGTGCCGACGATGCGCCGGTCGTCGACGTAGAGCCCCTGGGTGGTGCCGGGGAGCACGTCACCCGAGCGGTCCGAGAGCACCGTCGCGTTGCCGTCGACGACGATGGACAGCTCGTGCAGCCAAGGCTGGCGTGGGGGCGGCGGCGCGGCGCGCTCGGACACCGAGGGGTCTTCGTCGAAAGGCACTTGGCCTTTAGGCGCGGTCTTTCGTGGATTAACAGCCTTCATCCGGCTAGATCGACCTCACGTTTGGCTGGGGGATGAACTTGCGGTGGCGCTTCTCGTGCTGGCAAACGTTTCGGCCGTGAGGCGCATGGCGCAATCCGCCACTAGGTTTCGGAATGCTTCATAGCGCTCAGACTTGCGGAGTTTCAAGGCGTTCTCGACGACGAGATAGACGATCAAGATTGCCAGGGCGGCCGCCAATGGCCAAGTGACGTAATGTGGGGCGTCCACGATTGAGGCAATGATCGGCGCTGAGACGACGATGGGGAGGATGCTCGCGCAGAGGATGTTCACTTCCACCTCAACGGAGTCGATGTTGAGCGGCGGAGCCATCCGACGCAGCCACAACTTCGCATATACGAACACTTCGTCAAAGCGCCTGTCTCTGAGCAACTCTGACGGATCAGAGGGTTTAAGGATTGGTGCCATCGCGGGGTGGAGACGCAGGGCTTCTCGGCAAACCTCAGAGCCGTAGCCCTTTTGGAGCGACTCATGGGCCTTGCCGCATGTGTCGCCATCAAGGGCGCTCCGCCATAATCTCTCTGAACTCCACGAACCGGCCCTTCGAACGCCATCGCCAAGTTTGTTCTTCCCCTTGAGCCTCAGCGGGCTCTCTATCCTTCTAATGATTCTGAACCCGAGAGCGCGCCCTGTGTATCCAAGAATGAAACTGATGCTAATCGCTCCCGCTAGAAACAGCGAACTGAAAGGGCCGCTTTCTCCGAGTGCACTTGAAATCGCAGGTAGATTCACAGTATCCGAATGTGAGAACCAGAGGATGACGAGAGACAGAATGATGGCTCCCGGAGCGAACACGCTGACCGCCATTACCAAGATGTACAGCGCCAAACGACGCCAGCCCGAATCATCAGCATCTAGAGCGTTCATACGTGCACCCTTCCGAGGTTTGGGCCTTCATCACTACGTGCAGCCTAGGCGCGGCGCCGACGTGCGAGCTGCCGTAGGCCGCCTCAGTCAGGCCCGGGCCGTTCACGCAGAGTGAGCCAGAGGCGGTGCGCGGTGATGACGGCGAGGGCCCAGGCGAGGCCGATGAGCCAGCCGGCGAGCACGTCGGTGAGCCAGTGGTGCCCGAGGAAGACGCGGGAGAGTCCCATCGCCAGGACGAAGAGCGTGCCGAGCGAGACGGCAACCGTGCGCTGCCACGCCGCGGTCGTCTCGATGAGGACCAGGTAGACGACGACCGTCGTCAGCACGGTGGCGTTGAGGGTGTGTCCGCTCGGGAAGGACGGCGACACCTCGAGCGGGGGCACCGCGAGCGAGGCCGGCGGGCGGGCTCGGTCGACGACGTTCTTGCCGACGATGGTCATGGCGAGCGAGCCTGCGGCGGCGATGAGGGTGAGGACGATCGGCGTCCACCGGCGGCGGCGCCACGTGATGATCGCGACGGCGACCAGGGCGAGGATCGGCATGCCGATCGGGCCGCCGATGTCCGTGAAGGCGGTGACGGCCGAGTCGAGGCCGGGGGAGCGGAGTGTGATCGCCGCGTCGAGCACCGGTTGGTCGATCGCGGTCAGCCCGTCGCGACCGACCACCCCCTCGTAGACCGTCTCGATCCCCTCGACGAGGACGACCATGACGACGAGGGCGACGGCGGCAAAGACGACGAACGCCAGGTGTGCCGACGACCAGCGCGCGACGCGCCGCGCGGCAGGGCTGGACGCCCGCGCGAGCGCGGCGAAGACGTCGACGAGCCAGCGGCCGAAACGCGTGTGCCAGGCGGTGAGGTCCCGCGCGCCGATCGTGTCGTCGGGCGTCGGCGGGCGGGTGGGCACGGGCATGCCCCATCCTTACCCATGAGTGGCCGTCCGGCCGCTGACGTATGCCGTCCGGCGAGTCCCGTTGAGTCATAAACCGTTGCGGGACAGTGGTTTTCGTGTGGACAAGTCTTGTCGGGTCGTTCGAACACCTGTACGATC
>NZ_LMSW01000016.1:282012-282816 GCF_001429645.1 Terrabacter sp. Soil810 | reverse complement strand
GGCCGCCGACCTGCACGACGCGCACGCCCGGCTCGTCGACTTCGTCGCGACCGTCCTGTCGGACGGGTCGTGGCAGGCCGCGGGTCTGCGCTCCCCCGAGCACTGGCTGATGCTCCGCGCCGGACTGTCCCGGGGCCAGGCCGCCGCGGTCATCCTGCTGGCCCGCCGCGCTCAGGAGCTGCCCGCGACCGCGGCCGCGTTGCGGGAGGGCCGGATCAGCCTGGACCAGGCCGCGGTCGTGGCCCGGCACACCCCGGCCGCGTTCGACGCGACGGTCGCGGCGTTCGCGCAGCACGCGACCGTCACCCAGCTGCAGCGCTCGGTCACCCGCTACGACTTCACCCTGCAGCCCGACAGCGTCGACGACCGCGGCCGTGGCCTGCCCGGCGAGCCCCAACAGCACGACCCGGAGTCGGGACCGGTGACGCCCGCGCCGGTCGAGCCCGCCCACCTGAGCATGGGGACGGACGCCGACGGGCGGTTCCGGCTGCGCTACGACGCCCCCGCCGAGGTCGGCGCCCTCATCGAGGCAGCGTTGGNCGAAGGACCACCTCTTCCACACCCTGAGCCACGACCCCGCCAACCGCGAGGGCGTGAGCGAGGAGGAGAAGCGGGCCCTGAACGGGGACGTGCTGCACCCGGACCGGTGCTGCACCGCCGGAGGCAAGCCCCTGGTCACGTGGGCCGACGCGCTGACCGTGCTCGCCACCCGCTCCCTCGACGCCGCCACCACCACGACCGGCAGCGACGCGTCTGCCGGGTCGGGTGGTTCGGGTGGGGCGGCGCGGCGGGCGCGGTCCGCCA
>NZ_LMSW01000016.1:63505-282002 GCF_001429645.1 Terrabacter sp. Soil810 | reverse complement strand
GGAGACCGACGGGCACCCCGTCAACGTCGGCCGCGCCCAGCGCGTCGTCCCGCACCGCACCCGGGTCCTGGTCCTCGACCGCGACCGCGGCTGCCGGTTCCCCGGCTGCGGGACCACCCGACACCTCGAGATCCACCACCTCCAGCACTGGCGCGACGGCGGACCCACCGACACCACCAACCTCCTGGGCCTGTGCCCGNCCACGACGGCCACCACCGCGGCGAGTTCACCATCACCGGCGACCCCACCCGACCCGACGGGCTCACCTTCCACACCGACACAGGCCTGCTCATCGGCCCACCCCAGCGACCACCAACCCCGCACCCACCACACCTCACCCTGGCCCCCGACCCAGACCCCCGCGCCGACCAGAAACAGCCCGACCGACGCCGGCCACCAGCCAGACTCGGGCGGCGCTACCCCGCCCCCAGCGGCGCACCCCTGCACCTGCACCTCGTCGACCTCACCCCGACCCGACGCGTCGCCGGCGAGGTCAGCATGACCACTCAGCTGTCGAAGAGCTGCCGGACGCCCCAGGTCGACAGGCAGAACGGGTGGCCGGCCGGGTCGGCATAGACGACGCAGTGGTCGTTCGGCTGGAACTCGAGACGCGTTGCTCCGGCCGCGCTGGCCCGCGCCCCGGTCGCCTCGAGGTCGTCGACGCGGAAGTCGAGGTGCAGGTGCATCGGGGTGGAGCCGCCGGGCCAGGTCGGCGGCTGGAAGTGCTCGACCTGCTGGAAGGCGATGAACGCGTCTCCACTGGAGACCGCGGCCCAGTGCGACGTGCCTCGCGCGACCCCACCGGTGATCTCGGCATAGAACTGCGCGAGCTCGAGTGCGTCGGGAGCGTTGACCGTGGTCCCGTCGAACCGGATCGTGTCGGACATCAGTGGTCCGTCAGGTTCTCGTAGTCAGGAGTCAGGGCGGTCCAGCGCTCATGCCAGGCAGGGGCGGCGGTCTGCTCCGACCAACCGTCGGGGTGGACCGGACCGCCGGTGCGCAGCGACCGCCCGAGGTCCTCGAGGTGCACCTGCCAGCCGGCGCCGTAGAAGTGGAGCTGCCCGACCGGCAGCCCGCGCTCCTCGACGACGAGCCGGGTCTGCGACCCCTCGGCGGTGAGCCAGGCCTCGATCTGGCTCTCGTCGTCGGTGCCGGGCTCGGTCGTCAGCAGCAGGTGGTGCGGCGCGTCGCAGACCTCGACCGTCGCCGGTCCCGTCCACGTGCTCGTGAAGACGGCATGGACCGTCCCACCCACTCGCAGGTCGCCGGACACCTCGGCGATCCAGCGGGCCAGCCGCTCGGGGTTCGTGCAGGCCTCCCAGAGGTCATGGATGTCGGTGTCGTAGACGTCCTCCACGCGGACTGCGCCGCGGGTGTCGTCGAGGGCGCGCATCGTTCCGGTGAGCTTCACTTCCGTGCCTTCTTTCCTCGTGCGATCTCGGTGTGCAGGGCATCGAGCCGGTTCTGCCACAGGGCCCGGTAGCCGTCCAACCACTCGTCGACCTCCATGAGCGCCTCAGGGTGCAGGGTGTAGATCCGGCGCTGCGCCTCCTGGCGCACGTCGACGAGCCCGGCCTCACGGAGCACCCGCAGGTGACGCGAGACGCCGGGTCGGGCGATCGGCAGGGCGTCGGCCAGCTCGCCGGCGGTCGCCGGGTGGTCGCGCAGGATCTCCAGCACCGTGCGTCGGCTCGGGTCGCTCAAGGCCTGCAGTACCGCGTCCATACTTCGACCGTACCCGATCGGGTACGTACCCACAAGGGTACTCAAAAGAGAAGGGATTCAGCCGCCGAAGTCCTGCGTCCAGTAGGAGCGGTAGGGCCCACCGACCGCCGAGCCGACCCCGATGGCCGTGTAGCGGCAGTTGAGGATGTTGGCCCGGTGTCCCGGGCTCTTCATCCACGCGTCCATGACGGCCTTCGGCGTGGGATAGCCGGCCGCGATGTTCTCGCCGATGATCGAGCCGGTGTAGCCCTGTGCCCGGATGCGCTGCGCGAAGGTGCGCCCGTCGAGGCTGGTGTGCGAGAAGTAGCGACGCTTCGCCATGTCGATCGAGTGTGCCTGCGCGGCGCGCGAGAGGCGCGCGTCGAGCGCCAGCGCGCGGCACCCGGCCTTGGTCCGCTGCACATTGGCGAGCTGGATGACCTGGTTCTGGACGCTCACCGTCGCGGCCTCGGCCGCCTGCGGCGACCCGACCGCCGGGGCGGCGAGCGCGGCGGACGCAGCGGCGACGAGCGCCAGGCGGGTGCGTAAGGGCGTAACGGTCTGCATGGGTCCTCCGAGGTGACTGCGGGCGGATGCCGTCCAGCCACGGTACGGAGGTCCGTGACCCCATGTCGGCAAAACGGACATATCCACCTCGCGACCGTGGCGGTGACGAAGCGCTGTCGCCACCGCTGGCTAGCGTGGTCGGCATGAGCATCGAGGTGCGGCCGGCCACGCACGCCCGGTTCGGCGACGTCGCGACCATGCTCGGCCCGAAGAACCCTGCGTCGACCGTGTGCTGGTGCCTGAGCCACCGCATCGACGCGAAGACCAGCAAGGCGCTCGTGGGTCCGGCGCGCGGGGAGTTCGTCCGGGCCCTGACGCGCCGCCGGGTCGCGCCGGGCGTGCTGGCCTACGACGGCGACGAGGTCGTCGGCTGGGCCGCCGTGGCCCCCCGCGCCGAGCTGCCCTTCGCCCGCTCGACGAAGATCCCGCACGTCGACGACCTCGCCGTGTGGTCGCTCTGGTGCATCCGGGTGCGCCCGGGCCACCGCGGCCAGGGCATCGCCCTGCCGCTCCTCGAGGGCGCCGTCGACTACGCCCGCGCGAAGGGCGCGCCGGCCGTCGAGGGCTACCCCGTCGACAACCGTGGGCGCAAGGTCGACCTGACGATGGCGTACGTCGGCACCCGCGCCCTCTTCGAGAGAGCGGGCTTCAGCAAGGCGGCCGACACTGACGCCGTCTCCGGGGGCTTCCCCCGCGTCGTCATGCGCCGGGCGCTGTCCTAGGGTCGCGGCATGACGGTCGTTGGTGCTGACGGGCTCGCCCGCCCCACGTGGGCCTCGGTGGACCCCCTCCTCATGGACTACTACGACACCGAGTGGGGGGTGCCGATCCGCGACGAGCGCGGCCTCTACGAGCGGATCTGCCTCGAGGGCTTCCAAGCGGGACTGTCGTGGGCGACGATCCTTCGCAAGCGCCCCAACTTCCGGGCCGCCTTCTCCGACTTCGTCCCCGACGTCGTGGCCACCTACACCGACGCCGACGTCGAGCGGCTGCTCGGCGACGCCGGCATCATCCGCCACCGGGGCAAGATCCAGGCTGCCATCACCAACGCCCGGGCCACCATTGCCCTGCGCGACGAGGGTGGACTCGTCGACTTCGTCTGGGGCTTCCGGCCCGCCGACACCCCGCGCCCGATCGACCACTCCGAGGTGCCCACCGTCTCCGACGAGAGCAAGGCGCTGTCAAAGGCCTTGCGCAAGAAGGGCTTTGCCTTCGTCGGCCCCACGACGATGTATGCCTTGATGGAGGCCGTCGGCATCGTCGACACCAATCTCATGGGCAGCCACCGACGTGGCAGCTCGGGTGTCTGGCCCGACTAGCCCTCAGCCGAGGACCGCCCGCGCCGCGTTGTGGCCGGGGATCGCACTGACCCCGCCGCCGCGCCGGGCCCCGGCTCCGCCGAGCAGCACGTTGTCGTATGCCGTCTCGACACCCCACGTGCCCACCTCGGAGTCCCGCTCGGCCCAGGGCCACTGCAGCGAGCGGTGGAAGATGTTGCCGCCGGGCAGGCCGACCGACTGCTCGAGGTCGACGGGGCTCTTGACCTCGATGCAGGGGTTGCCGTTGCCGTCACGGGCGAGCACCGACTCGATCGGCTCGCCGAGCACCGAGTCGAGCGAGCGCAGGGTCGCGGCCAGCGCCTCCTTCGTCGCGGTCTCGTTGTCGTCGCGGAAGAGACGGGCCGGCAGGTGCAGGCCGAAGAGGGTCAGCGTCTGGGCGTCGCCGGCCGCGAGCTCGGGCCCGAGGATCGAGCGGTCCGAGAGGGTGTGGCAGTAGATCTCGCACGGCGGCAGGTCGGGGATGTGCCCGTCGCGCGCGGCGGCATACGTCTGCTCGAGCTGGGCGTAGCCCTCGTTGATGTGGAACGTCCCGGCGAAGGCTGCCGCCGGGTCGACGGCGCCGTCGCGGAGCCGGGGGAGGCGCGTCAGCAGCATGTTGACCTTGAGCTGGGCGCCCTCGACCTCGGGCTCGGTGTCGACCGGGTCGGCACCGGCCGCGGCGAGCAGGCGGTTGAGCACGGCCGGCGCACAGCCGGCGACGAGGGTGCCGCCGACGGCACTGCCGCTGCCGGCGCTCCCGCCGGACCAGGCGACCTCGCCCGTCGACGGGTCGACCGAGGTGACCTCCGCCCCGGTGACGATCGTCGCGCCGGCCGAGGCGGCCGCTGCCGCAAGGGAGTCGGTGAGCGCGCCCATGCCCCCGACGGGGACGTCCCAGTCGCCGGTGCCGCCGCCGATGAGGTGGTAGAGGAAGCAGACGTTCTGGCGCAGGTCGCTCTCACCGAGCGAGGCGAACGTGCCGATGAGGGCGTCGGTGGCGATGATGCCGCGCAGCGTGTCGTCGTCGGTGACCGACTCGATGAGCTCGCCGACCGGCCGGGTCGTCAGGGCGTCGAAGAGCTCAGGGTCACCGGAGAGCGCGCGCACCTCGTCGCGCGAGCGCAGCGGTTCGAGGACCGTGGGAAAGACGTGTCCGGCCACCGCGGCCATGCGCCGGTAGAAGTCGCTCCACCCGGCATACGCCTCGTCACCGCCGGTCAGCGCGCGGAAGGCCGCGCGGGTCGCGGCCTCGTCGCCGTGGTCGACGAGCAGGCCGCGGTCGGGGTCCGACGGGACCGGCGTGTACGACGAGAACCGTCGCCGGATGAGCCGGAGGTCGAGGTCGAGGTCGGTGAGCACCTGCCGCGGCAGCAGCGACACGAGGTAGGAGTAGCGCGACAGCCGCGCGTCGACGCCTTCGAAGGCCCGGGCGGACACGGCAGCGCCGCCCACCCGGTCCGATCGCTCGAGGAGGAGGACAGTCCTTCCCGCGCGGGCCAGGTAGGCGGCGGCCGTCAGGCCGTTGTGACCGGCCCCGATGATGATGTCGTCGTAGCGCACCCGGTCAGACTAGGTGCCGTGTCCGGGCGACGCCCCACGACCTCACCACTCCTTCACCGCGTGGTCACCGCGTGGCCGCGGCCTGCCTCGCGGCGTCCTGGCGAGCCGCGTAGAGCCGGTCGGCGGCGTCGATGCTGGCGCGGCTGCTCAGGTCGACCCCGGCGCGGGCCGCGGCGGCGCGCGCCGCGGACGTCGTGAGGTCGGGAGCCACGAAACGCTCCGGCGTGATCGTGCGGTCCACGGCGGCATACCGCTTCGCGTCGCGGGCGAGCGAGTCGGCGGACGCGACCGCCTTCGCCTCCGCCTGCGCGGCCGACAGCTTGAGCGCGAGCCCGAACGCCGGCTTCGTCACGACGGCGTAGCCGTCACGGTGACCGGCGACGTTGGGGTGGTAGCTCTCGCCGACCGGGTTGCTCAAGCCGTTGAGCCACTCGACGTCGTCGCACACGGCGTGACCGACGAACTTCGAGGTCGGGTTGACGAACGTGAACCCGGCGTTCGAGGCGGCCGTGGCCGTCTTCGAGTTGAGCAGGTCCGCGGTCGCGTTGAGGCGTGCCTCCTCGGTGGGCGAGAACCACGTGAAGGCGTTGCAGTCCTCGCCGTTGAAGATGCGGGGGTAGCCGACGACGATGACTCGGGCGTTCGGGGCCTTGGCGCGGATCGAGGAGTAGAGCGTCGCGAGGCGTCCGGGGATCGTGTTGTTGATGGTGCCCTGGGCGGTGTCGATGGCGCCGTTGCAGTTGCTCAGCCAGCTCGGCTGCGCACAGGTCGTCAGGACGCTCGAGAAGCCGGCGTCGTTGCCGCCCACCGAGATCGTGACGTAGGCCGTCGTGCTCGAGAGCGCGGCCAGCTGGGTGTTCGTCACGTTGGCGACCGTCGCCCCGGAGCACGCCCGGAAGCTCAGCGCCAGGCCGAGGGCCGAGGCGTCGAGCGAGGGGTAGGCGTAGACCGAGCGCTGGCACGACGTGCCGTCGCTGATGTAGGTCCGGGTGCCGGTCCCTGAGGAGTAGGAGTCGCCGAGGGCGACGTAGGTCGTGCCGGCTGCGACGGCGGGGGCGCCGAGGGCGAGCGCGGCCCCGAGACCGATGAGGGCGAAGAGGCCGGCGCCGAGGGCTCGCCGGCGGGGGGATGACATGAGGGACCTGCGCTTCACGACACACTCCTTTGTGGGTGGAAGGCTTGCTGACGCTGAGCACTGCAACCGCGAGGGGCGGCACCCGCCGGCCACGGTGTGTCCCGCGTCACACGTCCCACTACCGGACAGTAGGGCCGCCACCCCGGCCCCGCGACCCGAACGCTCGGACCCGTCGTCGGGCGGGTCAGGACGGCGACGCGGGCCGGTCCCCGAGGAGACCGCCGAGCCATCGGGTGTCGGGGTCGACGTCGACGAGGAGGGCCTTGACGAGCAGCGTCAACGGGATGGCGAGCACGGCGCCGACAGCACCGATCAGGAGCGACCAGACGACGAGGGACAGGATCGTCACGAGGGCCGAGAGCCCCACCGCGTCACCGACGACCTTCGGCTGGATCACCGACTGGATGATGAGGTTGATGACGCTGTAGACCACGACCACGAGGACGAACGAGCCCCACCCGCCGTCGAGCAGCGCCAGGATCGCCGGCGGCACGAGGCCGATGAGGAAGCCGATGTTGGGGATGTAGTTCGTGATGAACGCGAGCACGCCCCACAGGAGCGCGCCGGGCACGCCGATGTACCAGAGGAACAGGGTGTCGAAGACAGCGACGATGGCACCGAACACCGTTGCCACGACGAGGTATCGACGCGTGCCGTGCGTGAAGGAGCCCATGGCCGAGACGAACGCGGGACGCTCGGTGCGCAGGGTGGTGAGCGTCTCGGAGAAGCCCCTCGCGTCCATCGCGGAGAAGAGCACGAGCGCGAGGACGAAGACGAGGTTCGTCACGAGCGAGAGGATGTCCGAGAGCAGCGAGGTGAGGACGGCGCTCGCACGCCCGAGGTCCAGCGACGACGCGAGGGCCTGCGTCTGCTCCGGCTTCACCCCGCGCGCCGCGAACCAGTTCGTGATGTCGGCGACGATGGCCGTGAGGTTGTCGGCGTACTGGGGCAGGAGACCCGCGAGCTCGGCGCCCGACACCACGATGAGCAGGGCCAGGCCGACGACACCGAGGTAGATCGCGACGACGACGGCGAGCGTCCCGAGCCAGTGCGGCAGACCGCGGCGGACCATGGCGTTGCGCACCGGGAAGGCCGCGATGGTCAGGACGAGCGCGAGGAAGAGCGGCCCCAGGATGCCGGAGACGAGGTGGATGCCGAACGCCACGACGAAGCCCGCTGCCAGCGCCACGAGGATGAGGACGCCGCGCGGCACCGGTGGCGTCGCGGCGACCGGGCGCGCGGGCCGTGCAGGGCGTGCGGGCGGCGCGTCCGGTGAGGTCATGGCATCCATGGCAGCACCGGGCTCGTCATGGGGGCCTCACCCTGCCGGGGTGATGCCCCTGACCTCAGGTCGCCGGAGCATGAAGGCGAGCGACGTCGGCACGGCGCCGCCACGAACCGGGGAGGGAGTCCCATGTCGACTGCGACGGGGCCCATCGGCCCAGTGGACCTGGCGGTCATCGGATTCCGCGGGGAGCTGCGGCAGAGCGGCATACGCGATGCGGTGGCGCGAGCCGTCGACCGAGGGGCCGTGCGCGTGCTCGACGTCCTCCTGGTCCGCAAGGACGACGACGGCAGCGTGCTGATGTTCGATGCCGAGTCCCCCGAGGGGGCTGAGGAACTCCTCGGCTTCCCGACGGTCATGCCCGACCTCGTCGGCGAGGAGGACGCGCTCGCGATCGCCGCCGAGATGGACCCGGGCACGACGGTGCTCGTCATCGCCTGGGAGAACGTGTGGGCGTCCGAGATCGCCGCCGAGGTGCGCGAGCTGGACGGCCAGCTGCTCGTCCTGGAGCGGCTGCCGCGTGAGGACATCGAGGTGGCCCTGACGGCCATCGCGTCGAGCGAGGAGGGGTCATGAGGGGACGCAGGGGACGGCCCGGTCTGCTCGGGGTGGCGGCCCGCACGGCCGTCGTTGCCGGCACGGCGACCGCTGTGAGCGGGAAGGTGCAGCAAAGCCAGCAGGCCAAGGCGCAGCAGGCGGCGGACGCCGAGGCGCAGGCCGCCGCGACCCAGCCGCCACCGCCACCGCCACCGCCACCGCCACCACCGCCCTCCGCCCCCGCGGTCGACGACATGCTGGCCTCGCTCGAACGCCTGGCGGCACTGCACGCGCAGGGCATCCTCACCGACGAGGAGCTGGCGCAGCAGAAGGCCCGCATCCTGGGCGGCTGATCCACCCGTGGGGGCAGCGACCCCGGGAGCGCGAGCCCTGGCGCGGCTGAGGAGCCGATCGCTGCTGGCCGACCTCAAGGCAGGACTCGTGCTCGGCGTCGAGAGCGTCCCCGACGGGCTGGCGAGCGGCGTCCTCGCGGGCGTCAACCCGCTCGCGGGGCTCTACGGCTACCTCTACGGCATGGTGGGCGCCGCGCTCTTCACGAGCAGCACGCTCATGGCCGTCCAGGCGACCGGGGCCATGTCGCTCGTCGTCGCCGACGCCGACCTGGGGTCGCGCCCCGACCCCGAGCGGGCGCTCTGGACGCTGGCCGCCCTGACCGGCGTCGTCATGATCGCGGCGGGGCTCCTGCGGGGTGGAGTGCTGCTCCGCTTCGTGCCGAGCTCGGTCATGACCGGCTTCGTCACGGCCGTCGGCGTCAACATCGTGCTCGGGCAGCTCGGCGACTTCACGGGAGCCGAGACGTCCGGCGCCAACCGGATCATGCGCACCCTCGACCTGCTCCTCCATCCGTGGCGGATCGACCTCATGACCCTGCTCGTCGGGGTGGTGACGCTCGTCCTCATCGTCGGGCTCCAGCGGACCCGCCTGGGCGCGCTCGGCCTCGTGGTCGCGATGGCCGTGGGCTCCCTCCTCGCGGGCGTGCTCGGGTGGCTCTTCGACGCGGACGTCGCCGTCGTCGGCGACATCGCGGCCGTCCCTCACTCGCTCCCGCTGCCGGCGCTGCCGTCGCTCGGCGACGTGCCCTACCTTGCGTTGCCCGCGGTCTCGCTCGCGTTCATCGGACTCGTGCAGGGCGCCGCGGTCTCGGCTGCGGTGCCCAACCCCGACGGGCGCTCGTCCGTCGCCTCGCGTGACTTCATCGGCCAAGGGGTCGGCAACGTCGTCTCCGGACTCTTCCGGGGCATGCCGGTCGGCGGCTCGATGTCGGCGTCGTCGCTCGTCGCGACGGCGGGCGGCCGGACGCGCCTCTCGCTCGGCTTCGCCGGCGGGGTCATGGCACTGGTCGTGCTCGTGCTCGCCGACGTCGTGGCCCTGGTCGCCCTGCCGTCCATCGCGGCGCTGCTCATGGTCGTCGGCGCCGGCGCGGTGAAGCCGGCGAGGGTGCAGTCGGTCATGCGCACGGGGACCGTCCAGACCGTCGTCCTCGCCCTCACCTTCGTGCTGACCCTGCTCATCCCGGTGCAGTACGCCGTGCTCGTCGGGGTCGCCCTCGCGATCGTGCTCCACGTCGTCGAGCAGTCCAACCGGGTGCGGGTCGCCAGCCTCGACCTCGACGCCGACGGGAGGGTGCGTCAGGGCGAGCCACCGGACACGGTGCCGGGCGGCGAGGTGCTCGTGCTCCAGCCGTACGGCTCCCTCTTCTTCGCCAGCGCCCCGACGTTCCGGGCCCTGCTGCCGCGCGTCGACGAGGGGTCGCGGCACGCCGTCGTCGTGCTCCGGCTGCGCGGGGTCGACCAGATCGGGCTGACCCTCATCGACGTGCTCCGCGGCTACGCGAGGGAGCTCCACGCCCATGACGGCGTCCTCAAGCTCGTCGTCGACAACCGGCAGGTCCTGCACCAGATGGAGGCAGAGGGGCTCGTCGGCCTCGTGGGCCCCGACCACGTCTACCTCGGCACCGAGTGGCTGGGCGAGACCACCCGCCGGGCCCGGGCCGACGCACTGCGGCTCCTCGCCGAGTCGGGCCCGGCCGACGAAGAGGCCTGACCGCCTAGGCTGAACGTCAACAGGTGTGGTCCGAGGGGACCGTGACGACAGGAGGATGACCGTGGGCTTCCCGGAGAACGTGCTCGCCAAGGGAGAGAAGGTCGAGCGCGACCTGCACCCGCACTGGCTCACCGTCGTCGTGCCCACGCTCTTCGGCCTGCTGCTGGCCGCGGCCTGCATCACCGTCGCGCGCGCCACCCCCGACGACGACACCGGCAACCGGATCCAGTGGATCGCCGTGGCAGTGTTCGTCCTCGTCGCCGTCCCGGCGGTCTTCGTGCCCTACCTGCGCTGGCGCACCACCCACTACGTCATCACCTCGCACCGCGTCATGGTGCGCCGAGGCATCCTGACGAAGAACGGCAAGGACATCACGCTCTCGAAGATCACCGACGTGAGCTTCCAGCAGACCGTGGTCGACCGGATCATCGGCGCGGGCTCGCTGCACATCGAGTCGGCCGGCGACAGCCCCGACGAGAACCTCACGAACATCCCGCGCAGCAACGAGGTCCAGCAGCTCATCAACCGCCTCATCGACGAGGACGACCTGCGCCGGCGCACCCACGGCCGCGGCATCGCCGACGCCCCCGGCTCTGACCCGGCCTCCGCGTCCGGTGACGACGGCTACGACGACGACACCACGGCGATCCCGCCCCAGCGGTCCGGGCGTCCCGACCGGCCCGAGCTCGCCGAGGAGCGCCGCCGCCCGCGCGACCTCGGTGACGGCAGCGACCAGGCGCTCTGAGCTCGTCGCCGTCCTCTGCCGCACCGCAGGCGCGTGTGGCATCGTCGGGTCATGACCTCCACTGTCGACGAAGCCGGTGTGACCGCGACCTACCGGGCCGCCCGTGACGAGCTCCTCTCCCTGCGTGGCGACCATGCGCGCGCCGTCCGCGAGTTCACCTTCCCCGACGTGGGGGACCGCTGGAACTGGGGCGTCGACTGGTTCGACGCCGTCGCCCGGGGCAACGACGGCGCCTGCCTGACGATCGTCGAGCAGGACGAGTCGTCGAGGTCGTACTCCTGGGACGAGATGGCCCGCCGCTCCGACCAGGTGGCCGCGCGGCTCGCCGCCCTCGGTGTCCGCCGGGGTGACTCCGTGATCCTCATGCTCGGCAACCAGGTCGAGCTCTGGGAGTCGATGCTCGCCGTCATCAAGCTCGGTGCCGTCGTCATGCCCACGACGACCGCCGTCGGCCCCGGCGACCTCGTCGACCGGATGGAGCGGGGGGCCGCCCGCGCCGTCATCACCAACGCGTCCGAGGTGCACAAGCTCGACGACGTGGCCGGCGACTACGCACGCGTCGCCGTCGGTGGAGCCGACCCGGCGGGGACCGCCACGGACGGCTGGGAGCGCCACGAGGCGGCATACGACCTCGACGTCCCGCCCACCGAGCACCCGGGCACCGGGCCCGACGACCGCATGCTCCTCTACTTCACGTCCGGCACGACGAGCCGCCCCAAGCTCGTCGAGCACACCCAGCGCTCCTACCCCGTCGGGCACCTGTCGACGATGTACTGGATCGGGCTCCAGCCCGGCGACGTGCACCTCAACATCAGCAGCCCGGGCTGGGCCAAGCACGCGTGGTCGTCGTTCTTCGCGCCGTGGGCCGCCGAGGCGACGGCGTTCGTCTACAACTACAGCCGCTTCGACCCCGCCGCCCTGCTGCGGGTCCTGCGCACGCACGAGGTGACGTCGATCTGCGCGCCGCCGACGGTGTGGCGGATGCTCATCAAGAGCGACCTGTCGGGCGGCCCGGGGTCGCTGCGCGAGGTCATCGGCGCCGGCGAGCCGCTCAACCCCGAGGTCATCGCCCAGGTCGACAAGGCGTGGGGGCTGACCATCCGCGACGGCTACGGCCAGACCGAGATGACGGCCGCGGTCGGCAACACGCCCGGCTCGACCGTCAAGCCCGGCTCGATGGGACGACCCCTGCCCGGCTGCCCGGTCGTCGTCGTCGACCCGATCACGAATGTCCTTGTCACAGAGCCGGACTCGGACGGCAACCGCGAGGGCGAGATCTGCCTCGACCTGTCGCAGCACCCGGTGCCGCTCATGACGGGCTACCAGGGTGACGAGCAGCGCAACGCCGACGCCATGGCCGGCGGTTTCTACCACACCGGCGACGTCGCCTCGGTGGACGCCGACGGCTACATCTCCTTCGTGGGCCGCACCGACGACGTCTTCAAGGCGAGCGACTACAAGATCAGCCCGTTCGAGGTCGAGTCGGTCCTCATCGAGCACCCGGCCGTCGCCGAGGCCGCCGTCGTGCCCGCGCCCGACCCGGTGCGCCTGGCCGTGCCCAAGGCGTACATCGCCCTCGCCCCGGGCCACGAGCCCGGCGAGGACGTCGCGCGCTCGATCCTCGCCCACGCCCGCGAGAAGCTCGCGCCGTGGCAGCGGGTGCGACGCATCGAGTTCTACGAGCTGCCCAAGACGATCTCCGGCAAGATCCGCCGGGTCGAGCTGCGTGGCCGGGAGAGCGACCTCGAGGCGGCCGGAGCCGGCCAGCCCGAGAACGAGTGGCGCGACGACCAGTTCCCCGACCTCAAGGGGTGAAGGTCGAGGAGGTCGGGGCCGCAGAGGTCGTCGTCGACGGCGACGCCGGTTCCTGCGGCACGAGGGGCAGGGAGCGCACCGTCGTCTCGTCGATGCGGCTGCAGATGCGCCTGGCCGGGTCCGGCTGGTCCTGACCCGGCTGCTGCACGGTCGGCGCCACGGGTCGGTAGGGGTCGATGCGGGCGCCGCTGATGACCTGGACGCTGTCGTAGGCGGGGCGCCCCTCGAGCAGGTTGCGGAACGAGTAGCGCGTCAGCGAGGTCAGCTCGCACGACGTGCCGAACTGCGCGACGTCGAAGGAGTAGGGCTGCCCGTCGAGCTCCTCGCCCGGCCCCTCGGAGTAGTGCGAGACGACGCCTCCACCGGTGAAGGTGCCGACCTGGATCCGGTTCCCCTCGATCGCCGGCGTGTGCATGTGCCCGTTGACGAGCAGGCGCCCGCGCTCGACCTGCTCGGCGGCATACGGCTCGTGCGTCACGACGACGTCGGGCTCGGGCTGGTCGGCCACGGCCGCGTTGTAACGGTCGGCCGCGGGCTTGGCCTTGGCCGTCGGGTCGGCGTTGTCGTCGCCGAAGTAGCGCGGGTCGTTGAAGCCGGTGATGCGCAGGCCGTGGAAGGTCAGCTCCCGCAGCGACCCCGCGGCGTCCTCGAGGAGCACGACGTTGGGGATGCGGCCGAGGCGCGAGAGGACCGCACGGTCGGTCGGGGACGACTGGTCGTGGTTGCCGCTCGTGAAGATGTAGGGCACGCCGAGCGACTGGATGGAGGCGTAGAGGCCTGCGGCGTCGCCCTCCTGCACGCGGCCGAAGTTGACGAGGTCGCCGCTGTCGATGACGGCGTCGACGTCCTCCTCCTCGATGATCGTGCGCATCAGGGCGTACTGGTTCGCGCCGTGGATGTCGGAGACGAGCAGGAAGCGGGCCGAGACGGGCTCGTTGACGTTGCCGGCGACGTACTTCTGCTGGAGCGCCTGCGTCACCGCGAGGAGGTTGCGGAAGTAGGGCGTCACCTGGTTGGCCCGCGCCTCGACGTCCGCGAGGAGCCCGGCGTTGCGCTGGACGACGCCGAGGACGCCGGTCGTGCGGTACTCCGCGAAGCGGCTCGGCTGGTAGGTCAGGGCGATCCCGCCGAAGGTGACGACGGTCGCCACCACCATCGCCGACGCGACGAAGATCACGTGGTGGCGGCGGGTGTTGCGCTGCCGGATGTAGTGCGAGGCGAGGGCGAGGAGCACCGCGATCGCCGTCGCGCCGAGGACGAAGCGTATGCCGACGCCGACCCCCGCCTGAGCGATCGCCGACGAGATCTCGTCGGAGGACGGCTGCAGGGCCTTGATGTCGACGTTGGGCCGGGTGAAGAGGTTGGTGATCTCCTCCCGCACGGCGACCTGCACGTCGAGGCCGGGCGCGACAATGGGAGAGGCGAACTGGACGTCGACGTCCCCGACGATCGTGGGCGCGTGCAGCACGGGGGAGTGGCGCGGCACGGGGTCGAGGCGCAGGACGGCGCGGTACTGCGACGTCTCGGCGACGGTCGGCGCGAGGTTGGTCGCGGCGACCCCGCCGAGGTAGCAGGCTGCGAGCACTGCGAGCCACTTGAGCACGTGCGAGGCCCGGCGCAGCCAGGGGCTGTCACCGGTCAGCAGGTCGCCCACCTGTCGCATCGACTCACCCTAACCGGACCGGACGTGTCACCCGGACGGTGCCGCCCGTTCACGTCGGCGTGCTGCGATGAGGATGTCAGCGCACCGCAGCGAGGGGGAGTCATGGGGTCGACTCGTCGCAAGGCCGTCGTCGTCACGGCGCTCGTGGCGTATGCCGTCCTGCTCGTCCTCGGCCCGCGCGTCCTCGGCGGGTCGGCCGGGGTCGTCATCCTCGTGGCGAGCTTCGTCGTCGGCTTCGCGTGGCTCGTGCTGCTCGTCGCCCCGTGGGCGGCGCGTGGTCGCGACCGTAGTCTGAGGCGGTGAGCCTCGAGCACCGACCGACCCGGATCATCCTCGTGCGACACGGCGAGTCCGAGGGGAACCTCGACGACACCATCTACGAGCGGGTCCCCGACCATCGGATCGGCTTGACACCCAAGGGATTCGAGCAGGCGCGCCAGACCGGTGCCGTCATCCGGGACGTGCTCGACGGTGAGTCGGTGGAGGTGTACGCCTCGCCCTACGTCCGCACCCGGCAGACGGTCGAGGCGATGGCTCTGCCGGTCGCTGCGGGTGACGTGCGGGTCGAGCCGCGCCTGCGCGAGCAGGACTGGGCCAACTTCCAGGACCCCGTCGACATCGCCGAGCAGAAGGCGCAGCGCGACCGCTACGGCCACTTCTTCTACCGTTTCACCGAGGGGGAGTCCGGCTCGGACGTCTACGACCGGGTGTCGACGTTCCTCGAGTCGATGCACCGCAACTTCGAGACGCCGGCCGCGCCGCGCAACGTCGTGATCGTGACGCACGGCCTGACGATGCGGCTCTTCTGCATGCGGTGGTTCCACTGGGGCGTCGACTACTTCGAGTCGCTCGACAACCCCGGGAACGCCCAGCCCGTGGTCCTGCTGAGGCAGCCGGACTTCCGCTACAAGCTCGAGGCCCCGTTCACGCAGTGGGACACGGGCGTCGTGCCCACCGAGCGCGAGCGCTCCAGCTGGCTCTGACCCTCGGGTCAGAGGTACTGGCCGGTGGGGCCCGGGTCGCCCGGGTGGTGCTCGCCCGGCTGCATGCCGGGAGGCGTCCCGTAGGTGACGCCCGGGCCGGGCGGCAGGGCGCGCATCTGCTGGAGCTGCTGCTGCGCCGCCATCTGCTGCGCGACGAGCGCCGTCTGGATGCCGTGGAAGAGCCCCTCGAGCCAGCCGACGAGCTGGGCCTGGGCGATGCGCAGCTCCGCGTCGGACGGGGAGTCGTCGCGGAACGGCAGCGCGATCCGGTCGAGCTCGGCGACGAGCTCGGGCGCGAGGCCGTCCTTGAGCTCCTCGATGGAGCGGTGGTGCACGTCGGCGAGGCGGCGGCGCCCGGCCTCGTCGAGAGGAGCGTTGCGCACCTCCTCGAGCAACTGCTTGATCATCGAGCCGATGCGCATGACCTTGGCCGGCTCCTCGACGAGGTCCGCCGGGTTGGTGCGCTCCCGCTCGCGTCGCTCCTCGCGGCTCTCCGCGTGGGTGTGCTTGCCATCGGCGGGGTCGTCGTCCTGAGCGTTCGCGACGCCCATGCCGTCGGGGGTCACGACGACGATGCGCGGCTCGTCGCGCTGGGAGTCGGTGTCGGTGCCCTGGCCCTGTCGGCTCGCGTCGTCGCTCATGCGCTCCATCCTGCCTCACGCGCCGGTCTGGATGGTCGGGGCCCGTGCGTCCCCCGTCAGGTCGCACGGGCGTCCAGGCGCGACGAGGCACCCGCCCTCAGGTCGAGCCCGAGGGCGGGCAGGTGCGAGGTTGTCAGCGCGCGCCGGCCGTGGCGAACCACGGGTGGTGGAGGTCGTGGTAGCTGACGTCGCTCATCAGCGCCATCATCTCGTCCATCTCCGCCTGGGTCTCGGGGGGCGGGCTCTTCTGCTCGCCCTCGCGCGCCGCGTCCTCGGTGCGGAAGGCCATCGTCTGGGTGAAGAAGCCGTCGGCGTCGATCGCGATGGTGCCGCCGATGATGTCGGGGCGGGCCTCGTGGAGCATGTCCATCGGGCCCTCCATCATGTGGCGGAAGCGCTCCGCGTCGCTGAGCCGGCCCTGGATGACCTGGACGAAGCCGGCGTCGTCGCTGCCGCCGTCGAGCATCATCGTCACGTCGTCGCAGTCGTGGAAGCTGGCTTCTCCGTCGAAGAGCCGAGCCGTCTGCTTCCACCATGCGCCCTGCTCGGGGCGGGCCGAGTTGGCCTCGGCCGAGGCCCGCGAGTCGAAGCGGACCACGCCGACGAACTCGCCGTCCTCCGTGATGCCGTACGTCCCGCCGAGCCAGCCCTGCGCGCCCGGCTCGAGTTCCTCGCGCCACCGGTCCATCTGCCGGTGGATGGCGTCGGCGTCGGTGCACCGACCCTGGATGACCTGGATGAACACCGTGAACCTCCCGTTGCGATCGGGGGCCGCTTCGAGCCGAAGTGGCCCATCGATCGACGGTACGCCGGTCGCGTCGGACGCGTCAGGGGACGAGTCCGACACGACCGGATTCAGGTGGTGAGGAGGATCTTGCCGATGTGGCCGGAGGCCTCCATCTCGCGGTGCGCCTCGGCGGCGTGCTCGAGCGGGTGCCGCGAGTGGATGACCGGCCGCACCGCGCCAGCTTCGAGGAGGGGCCACACGTGCTCGCGGACGGCGGCCACGATGGCGGCCTTCTCCGTGGCGGGGCGGGCCCGCAGCGACGTGGCGATGACGGCGGCGCGCTTGGCCAGCAGCATGCCCATGTCGAGCTCGCCCGTGCGGCCGCCCATGAGACCGATGGTCACGAGACGACCGCTGATGGCGAGGGCCTCGACGTTGCGGGCGAGGTACTTCGCGCCCATGTTGTCGAGGATGACGTCGGCGCCATGCCCCTTCGTCTGCTCGCGGACCCGCTCGACGAAGTCCTCCTCGCGGTAGTTGACGAGGAACTCGGCGCCGAGGTCGCGGCACACGTCGAGCTTGGCCTGGCTGCCGGCCGTGACGGCGACGTGCGCGCCGACCGCCTTGGCGAGCTGGATGGCCATGGTGCCGATGCCCGAGCTGCCACCGTGGACGAGCAGCACCTGGCCGGGCTGGATGTTGGCGACGAGGAAGACGTTGGACCACACGGTGCACGTCACCTCCGGCAGTCCGGCTGCGTCGATGAGCGAGACGCCCCGCGGCACGGGCAGCACCTGCTCGGCGGGTGCCACGACCTGCTCGGCATAGCCGCCGCCGTCGATGAGGGCGCACACCTCGTCACCGACCCGCCAGCCCTCGACGCCGTCGCCGAGCGCCGCGATCCGGCCACTCACCTCGAGGCCGGGATACTCCGACGCACCGGGCGGCGGCGGGTAGTGCCCGAGGCGCTGCATGACGTCGGCGCGGTTGACGCCCGCGGCGACGACGTCGATGAGAACCTGCCCCGCCTTCACCTCGGGCTCGGGCACCTCGTCGAGGAGCAGGCTGTCGGCGTCTCCGGGCTCGGGGATCGTGATGGCGCGCATGGGTGCGAGCCTATTGACCTCGACGGCCGGACGAGGCGCTGGGGCTGAGGCGGCGCGCGATGTCGTCGGCCGCCAGACGGGCCCGCGCCACGAGCTCGGCCACGTGCTCGGCGCCGGCGTCGGGGGTGCGCAGCGTCAGGGCGATCGCGGCGAGCGGCCGTCCCGCCCGGTCGAGCACGGGCACGGCGACCGACGACAGGTCGGCCGTCACGGTGCCCTCCTCGCGGGCGTAGCCGTCGGTGCGCGTGCGGGTGAGCACGCTCCGCAGCTCGGCGAGCGACCGCGGCCCGCCGCCGCTGCGCTGCAGGAAGGAGGCCCGGTCGGGGTAGAGGGCGCGCACCTGGGTGGCGGGGAGCGCCGACAGCATCGCGAGACCGCTCGCCGTGAGGTGCGCGGGCAGGCGCACGCCGACGTCGGTGACGAGCATCGGCTGCCCGGGCGCGCGCTCCTCGAGGAGGTAGATGACGTCGCGCCCGTCGAGGGTGGCGAAGTGGGCGTTGCGGCCGCTCTGGTCGACGAGCCGGCGCATCGCCGCGCGGGCGACGCGGGCCAGGGGCGCCTGCCGCTGGTAGGCCGAGCCCAGCTCGTAGGCCGCCTGGCCGAGGCCGAAGCGCCGCTCCTCGACGTAGTGGGTGACGTAGCCGCGGCTGTGCAGGACCTTGAGCAGGTGGTAGACCGAGCTGCGGGGGAGCCCGAGGTCGCGGGCGATGGACGCGGCCGGCACCGGCTCGGCGTGGCGGGAGAGGTGCTCGAGGACGTCGAGCGCGTTGGCGGCGGCCGGGGCGTTGGACATGTGGGCCACCTCCAGTCCACGATCGAGCAAGTCTCGCATCCGAGACAATTGTCCCCCCTCGTGGGCCGCCGCGCCAGCCGTTCGGCGGTTCGATGGAGGCATGAACGCAGCACCCGCCCCCGTCGCCGCCTCCGCCTCATTCGCCGGCACCGTCACCGTCGGCACCGGCCCGCTCTCCATCGACGACGTCGTCGCCGTCGCCCGCCACGACGCCCGGGTCGAGCTGTCCGCCGAGGCCGAGGCCGAGATCGCCCGCAGCCGCGAGGTCATCGAGGACCTGGCCCACGACACGGTCGCCCACTACGGCGTCTCGACCGGCTTCGGCGCGCTCGCGACCCGCCACATCCCGACCGCCCTGCGTGCCCAGCTCCAGCGCTCGCTCGTGCGCTCGCACGCGGCCGGTGCCGGCCCCGAGGTCGAGCGCGAGGTCGTGCGCGCCCTCATGCTCCTGCGCCTCTCGACCCTCGCGACCGGACGCACCGGCGTGCGCCTCGAGACCGCGAGGGCGTATGCCGCCCTGCTGAGTGCCGGCATCACCCCGGTCGTGCACGAGTACGGCTCGCTCGGCTGCTCCGGCGACCTCGCGCCGCTGGCGCACTGCGCGCTCGCCGCCATGGGCGAGGGCCCCGTGCGCCTCGCCGACGGCACCCTCACTGACGCGGCAACCGCCCTGCGCGACAACGGGATCGAGCCCGTCGTCCTCGCCGAGAAGGAGGGCCTCGCCCTCATCAACGGCACCGACGGCATGCTCGGCATGCTCGTGCTCGCCATCCACGACCTGCGCCACCTGCTCAAGGTCGCCGACGTCTCGGCAGCCATGAGCGTCGAGGGACTCCTCGGCACCGACGACGTCTTCGCCCCCGACCTGCACGCCCTGCGCCCGCAGGTGGGCCAAGGAGCATCGGCCGCCAACATCCGCGCCGTCATGGCTGACTCGCCGATCCGCGAGTCGCACCGCACCGAGGAGTGCACCCGCGTGCAGGACGCGTACTCCCTGCGGTGCGCACCGCAGGTGCACGGCGGCGCCCGCGACACCGTCGAGCACGCCGCCCGCGTCGCCGCGGCCGAGCTGGCCTCGGCCGTCGACAACCCCGTCGTCACCCCCGACGGCCGCGTCGAGTCCAACGGCAACTTCCACGGGGCGCCCGTCGCCTACGTCCTCGACTTCCTCGCGATCGTCGCCGCCGACGTCGCCTCGATGGCCGAGCGCCGCTCCGACCGCTTCCTCGACCAGGCCCGCAACCACGGCCTGCCGCCCTTCCTGGCCGACGACCCCGGCGTCGACTCGGGCCTGATGATCGCGCAGTACACCCAGGCCGCCATGGTCTCGGAGATGAAGCGCCTCGCCGTCCCCGCGTCGGTCGACTCGATCCCGAGCTCGGCCATGCAGGAGGACCACGTGTCGATGGGGTGGTCTGGCGCCCGCAAGCTGCGCCGCTCGGTCGACGCCCTCGGCCGGGTCCTCGCCATCGAGGTGCTGACGGCGGCGCGCGGCATCCAGCTGCGGGCCCCGCTCGAGCCCTCGCCCGCGACGGGCGCGGTCATCACGGCCCTCGCGGCCCGCACCAACGCGGCTCCCGGCCCGGACCGCTTCCTGGCCCCCGACATCGAGGGCGCCCACCAGGCCGTGACCGACGGCGACGTCCTCGCCGCCGCGGAGTCCGTCACCGGCCCCCTCCGCTGAGCGACCCGGCATACCAACGTTTTCCACCTCGAAGGAGAGTGACATGGAAGGTGCACGACCCGTCCGCGCGGCGCGTGGGACGACCCTGACGGCGCAGTCGTGGGCCACCGAGGCCCCCCTGCGGATGCTCATGAACAACCTCGACCCCGAGGTGGCCGAGCGCCCCGACGACCTCGTCGTCTACGGCGGCACCGGTCGCGCGGCCCGCGACTGGAAGTCCTTCGACGCGATGGTCCGCACACTGACCACGCTCAAGCAGGACGAGACGATGCTCGTGCAGTCCGGTCGCCCGGTCGGCGTCATGCAGACGCACGAGTGGGCACCGCGCGTGCTCATCGCCAACTCCAACCTCGTCGGCGACTGGGCGACGTGGCCCGAGTTCCGCCGGCTCGAGCACCTCGGGCTGACGATGTACGGCCAGATGACGGCCGGGTCGTGGATCTACATCGGCACCCAGGGCATCGTCCAGGGCACCTACGAGACCTTCGCCGCCGTCGCCGAGAAGAAGTTCGGCGGCACGCTCGCCGGCACGCTCACCCTGACCGGCGGGTGCGGCGGCATGGGCGGCGCGCAGCCGCTCGCCGTCACCCTCAACGACGGCGCCTGCCTCATCGTCGACGTCGACCCCGCCCGCCTCCAGCGCCGCGTCGAGCACCGCTACCTCGACGAGGTCGCCACGGACCTCGACGACGCGATCGAGAAGGCGCTCGCGGCCAAGCGCGAGCGCCGCGGCTGGTCGGTCGGGGTCGTCGGCAACGCGGCCGAGGTCTTCCCCGAGCTGCTCCGTCGCGGGGTCGAGATCGACATCGTCACCGACCAGACGTCGGCGCACGACCCGCTCAGCTACCTGCCCGAGGGCGTCGACCTCGCCGACTGGGCCGAGTACGCCGAGAAGAAGCCCGAGGACTTCACCGACCGGGCCCGCGCCTCGATGGCCAAGCACGTCAAGGCCATGGTCGAGTTCCAGGACGCCGGCGCCGAGGTCTTCGACTACGGCAACTCGATCCGCGACGAGGCCCGCCAGGGTGGCTACGACCGGGCCTTCGAGTTCCCCGGCTTCGTCCCGGCCTACATCCGACCGCTCTTCTGCGAGGGCAAGGGCCCGTTCCGCTGGGCCGCGCTCTCGGGCGACCCGCGCGACATCGCCGCGACCGACAAGGCCGTGCTCGAGCTCTTCCCCGACAACGACCGGCTGCACAAGTGGATCCGCGGCGCGCAGGAGCGGATCGCCTTCCAGGGCCTGCCTGCCCGCATCTGCTGGCTCGGCTACGGCGAGCGCGACAAGGCGGGTCTGAAGTTCAACGAGATGGTGCGCACGGGCGAGATCTCGGCGCCGATCGTCATCGGTCGCGACCACCTCGACAGCGGTTCCGTCGCGAGTCCCTACCGCGAGACCGAGTCGATGGCCGACGGCTCCGACGCCATCGCCGACTGGCCGCTGCTCAACGCGCTCGTCAACACGAGCTCGGGCGCGAGCTGGGTCTCGATCCACCACGGCGGCGGCGTCGGCATCGGCCGCAGCCTGCACGCCGGCCAGGTCTCGCTCGCCGACGGCACCGACCTCGCGGCGCAGAAGCTCGCGCGCGTCCTGTCGAACGACCCCGGCATGGGTGTCATCCGCCACGTCGACGCGGGCTACGACATCGCCGACCGCGTCGCGCACGAGCGCGGCGTCCGCGTCCCGATGCAGGAGGGCTGAGAGGGCGTATGCCGTCCCCCTCGTTCGATGTATCGCGCGGTCACCCATGACCGTGCGATACATCGAACCGCGCGGGTGTGCAGGGCGGGCTCAGCGGGGGCGGCGCACCGTGATCGGGCCCTTCGCGTGGTCCGGGTCGATGACCCGGCCACCTTGGATGATCTGGGCGCGCCCGGCGGCCACGAGCCGCCGGGCGGCGTTCCGGGCCGGCTCGACGAGCTGCTCCCAGTCCGCGCCACCGACGGCCCTGGCCGCCTCCGACGGGTCGACCGTGGCCGAGGCGGGGTGTGCCCTGACGAGCTTCGTGAGGGCGTCCTCGAGCTCGAGGTCGACGGGCGTCAGACCGTGCTTGCGGCAGTTGTCGGAGCACCAGCGGACCGTCGCCCAGTCGCGCTCCCAGGCCTTGCGCCACGTGATCGTGCGGCCGCATCGAGCGCACGGTTTGGTGGGCAGCGGGGTGCGTGACATGTGCACAGTCTGCGCCCTCGGGGCCGCGGGGGCGTCAACGGTCCTTGCGGACCTCCTCGTCGGAGATGTCGGCGACGGTCGCGTCGAAGAGGCGGATGACATCGTCGCCGTTGACGGTGAGGCCGATCCCGTGGCCGCCGCCGCCGAGCGAGATGCGGCGGCCGACGAGGTGGGTGTCGGCGATGACGGGCAGGCGCGCAGCGGAGCCGAAGGGCGTGATGGTGCCGCGCTCGTAGCCCGTGACGGCCTTCGCGGCGTCGGCGTCGGGCATCGAGATGCGGTTCGTGCCGAGCAACGCGCGCACCTTGGCCCACGAGAAGGTGCGGTCACCGGGTACGAGGACGAAGACGTGGTCGTCCTCCGCCCGGCGCACGACGAGGGTCTTGATGAGGTCACGCGGCTCGATGCCCCGGGCGGCGGCCGCCTCCTCGAGACTCGAGACGCGCCCGTGCCGGGTCACCGTGTGCTCGATGCCAGCCGCGAGGACCGCGTCGACCGCCGGCGTGCGGATCGGCGGTTCCGAGCCCGAGTCACTACGCTCTGCGGTGTCATCGCGGTCAGGGTCCATGTGACAGAGCCTAGTTATGCCGCCGGACGCAGGCGCCGGCGTTGCGAGGAGTGGTGATCGAGGTGACGACGAGCTTCGAGAAGATGTGGGCCGATCTCGAGCCCGTCGGTCGCGCGCCCGCGTCGGGCGGCTACCGCCGCTACGCATGGACCCGGACCGACCACGACCTGCGGGAGTGGTTCGCGGGCGAGTGCGCGGCGCGGGGCCTCGACCTCGTCGAGGACCGGGCCGGCAACCAGTGGGGCTGGTGGGGCGACCCCGACGCGACGCCCGGCGTCGCCATCGGCTCGCACCTCGACTCCGTCCCCGACGGCGGCGCGTTCGACGGACCGCTCGGCGTGGTCAGCGCGCTCGCGACGGTCGACGCGCTGCGTGACGCAGGGTTCGAGCCCGACGTGCCGCTCGGGGTCGTCAACTTCGTCGACGAGGAGGGGGCGCGCTTCGGCATCGCCTGCGCGGGCTCGCGCATCATCACCGGCGCCCTCGACGCCGACCGTGCCCGGTCGCTCACCGACGACGACGGCGTGTCGATGGCCGACGCCTGGCGCAAAGCGGGGCGCGACCCGGAGACGCTCGGCCGCGACGACGAGGCCGTGCGTCGCGTCGGCCGGTTCGTCGAGCTGCACGTCGAGCAGGGCAAGGCGCTCGCGCTCACCCCCGACGGCGGCGAGGACCTCACCGACCCGGCCCGCGCCGTCGCGATCGGCACCGACATCTGGCCCCACGGTCGCTGGCGCATCGACATCCCCGGTGAGGCCAACCATGCGGGCACGACGCGCATCGCCGACCGCCGGGACGCGATGATCGGCCTCGCCACGGTCATCCAGACCGCCCGGTCGTATGCCGTCGGGCTCGGCTGCGTGGCCACCGTGGGCAAGGTCGACGTCATCCCCGGCGGGGTCAACGCGATCCCGAGCCACGTCACGGCCTGGCTCGACGCCCGGGGCCGCAGCGAGCACGTCGTGCACGCGGTGGTCGACGCCGTGTCGGCGGAGGCCGGCCGCCTCGGCGCGACGACGACGCCGGAGTCGTGGACGCCGACGACCACCTTCGACGCCGGCCTCGTCGGCAGGCTGCGCGGCGTCCTGCCCGACGCGCCGCTGCTCGGCACGGGCGCCGGGCACGACGCGGGCATCCTCGCGACGCACGGGGTGCCGAGCGCGATGCTCTTCGTCCGCAACCCCACAGGAGTTTCACACTCTCCGGTCGAGCACGCAGACGTGGACGACTGCCACCATGGGGTCACGGCCCTCACCGCCGTCGTGACCGAGCTGTGCACAGGGAAGGACCCCGAGTCGATGAGCGACGTCCGATGACCGCGTTCTGGTGTGAGAGTGCTTGGCTGACAGGAGGATTCGCTCGACGCGTCCGCCTCGTGACGCAGGACGGCCTGCTCAAGGAGGTCCTTGTCGACGCGGACCCCCAGCCCGACGACGTCCGCCTCGCCGGCGTGACGCTGCCCGGCATGGCCAACGCGCACAGCCACGCCTTCCACCGTGCCCTCCGCGGGCGCGTCAACGGGGGCGGCGGCAACTTCTGGAGCTGGCGCGAGCAGATGTATGCCGCCGCGGAGCAGCTCAACCCCGACACGTACTTCGCGCTCGCGCGGGCGGTCTTCGCCGAGATGGTGCAGGCCGGCATCACGCTCGTGGGGGAGTTCCACTACGTCCACCACCGTCCGGGTGGCCACGCGTACGGCGACCCGAACGCCATGGGTCTCGCGGTGCGCCAGGCCGCCGACGAGGCCGGGATCCGGCTCACCCTGCTCGACACGTGCTACCTCGAGGGCGGCCTCAACGGCGGCGGCCACGTCGAGCTGCACCCCGGCCAGCGGCGGTTCAGCGACGGCACGGTCGAGGCCTGGGCCGCGCGCATGTCGGCACGGCGCCCCGAGACGGACCGCGTGCGGCTCGGCGCGGCCATCCACTCCGTCCGCGCGGTCAAGCGCGCCGACCTGCCCCGGGTCGTCGAAGCCGTCGGCGACCTGCCGCTGCACGTGCACCTCTCCGAGCAGCACGGCGAGAACCTCGCCTGCCAGATGTTCTACGGTGCCAGCCCGACCCAGCTGCTCGACGAGGCCGGTGCCCTCGGTGCCCACTCGACGGCCGTGCACGCCACCCACCTCGAGGACCGCGACATCGACCTGCTCGGCGGCACCGGCACGGGTGCGTGCTTCTGCCCGACGACCGAGCGCGACCTCGCCGACGGCATCGGCCCGGCCCGGGCCCTCCACGACGCCGGCAGCCCGATCTCGCTGGGCTCCGACCAGCACGTCGTCATCGACCCGTTCGAGGAGCTGCGGGGTCTCGAGATGCACGAGCGGCTCGTCACCAACGAGCGCGACCGCTTCTCGGCCAACGACCTGCTCCTCGCGGCCTCCTTCAACGGCTACCGGTCCCTCGGCTGGTCCGACGGCGGCCACCTGAGCAAGGGCGCCCTGGCCGACTTCGTCACGGTGCGCACCGACACGGTCAACACGGCTGGTGCCGCGCACGACCAGATCATCTACGCGTGCGTCGCGTCGGACGTCTCGACCGTCGTCGTCGGTGGCGACGTCGTCGTCAGCGACGGCCACCACCGGATGGGCGACGTCGGGCGGATGCTCGTCGGCGCCATCGACCGGGTCGCGGGAGGGGTCCCGGCGTGAGCCTGCTCCTCACGGGCATCGCCGAGCTGACGACGAACGACCCGGAGCGGCGCGACGGCCACACCGACCCCGGCGACGCCCTCCTCGGCATCGTCCGCGACGCGGCCCTGGTCGTCTCGGCCGCCGGCGAGGTCGAGTGGGTCGGTCCGGCGGCCAAGGCCCCCGCCGCCGACGACCGGCGCGACCTCGGCGGCCGTGCGGTCATCCCCGGCTTCGTCGACTCGCACACGCACCTCGTCTTCGCCGGCGACCGATCGGCGGAGTTCGCGGCCCGCATGAGCGGCACGCCCTACGACGGAGGGGGCATCGCCGTCTCGGTCGCCGCCACCCGGGCCGCGAGCGACGACGACCTCCGCGCCCTCGTGGCCTCCCGCGTCGCCGAGATGCGTGCGCAGGGCACGACGACGGTCGAGATCAAGAGCGGCTACGGCCTCACCCTCGACGACGAGCTGCGCAGCCTGCGCGTCGCCCGCGAGCTCACCCCGCACACGACCTTCCTCGGTGCGCACGTGGTCCCCGGGGAGTACGCGACGCGGCGGGCGGCCTACGTCGACCTCGTGACGGGCCCCATGCTCGACGCGGTCGTCGCCGACGGCCCCACCGCGCTCGCCGAGAGCATCGACGTCTTCTGCGAGCCGCACTCGGCGCACGCCTTCGACGGTGACGAGGCCCGCACCGTCCTCGAGGCCGGTCGCGCCGCCGGACTGTCGCTCCGCGTCCACGGCAACCAGCTCGGCCACGGCCCCGGCGTCCGCCTGGCCTGCGAGCTCGGTGCCCGCAGCGTCGACCACTGCACCTTCCTGGACGACGCGGACGTCGAGGCGCTCGCCGCCGCACGCGGCACGACCGTGGCCACCCTGCTCCCCGGCGTCGAGTTCTCGACGCGGTCGCCCTACCCCGACGCGCGGGCGCTCATCGACGCCGGCGTCGACGTCGCGCTCGCGAGCGACTGCAACCCCGGCACGTGCTACTCGTCGTCGATCCCCTTCGCCATCGCCCTCGCCGTGCGCGAGATGGGGATGACGCCCGCCGAGGCGCTGCACGCCGCGACGGCCGTCTCAGCGCGCTCGCTCGGCCTGGATCGTCGGGTCGCGCCGGGGCAGCCCGCCGAGCTGGCGGTCATCGACGCGCCGAGCCACCTGCACCTCGCCTACCGGGCCGGGGTGCCGATCGTTCGCGCGCTCGACGTCTAGGAGCCGGCCGCGTCGTCGGCGGGGTGCTCGCAGCGCAGCACCGACCCGGGGCCGGGATGGATGATCCCGGTGTGGCCGTCGGACCACTCCACGACGTAGGGCGGTGCGCCGCCCTCACCCTTCACCTCGCGGATGACGCCCTCGCGCGTGCTCTGACCGACGTGCTCCGCGGCCATCGTGATGCGGTCACCGACCCGTGCCTCCATGGCACACCTCCTCGCGCTGGGGCTCTCCTCCAAGGAGACCACCTCCGGGCCCGCGCGGGAAGGTCTTCGCGGGTCGAGTGACCGACCAGACGTCAGTCGAGCAGCACCCGCTCGCCCAGGCGCGGCACCGAGACGGCGCAGTCGAACCGCTCGCGTATGCCGTCCGCCAGCGCCCGCGCGGCCCCCGGCTCCCCGTGGACGACGTGGACGCTCTCCGGAGGGTGCGGCATCTCGCCGATCCAGGTGAGCAGCTCGTCGGCGTCGGCGTGGACGGAGAAGTCGTCGAGGGTGACGACCTCGGCCCGCACCGGGACGTAGCGACCGGCCATCTTGAGCTCGCGGGCGCCCTCCTGCAGGTCGCGGCCGCGGGTCCCGACGGCCTGGTAGCCCGTGAGCAGCACGGTGTTGCGCGCCTGGGGCAGCAGGTGCCGCAGGTGGTGCACGACGCGGCCCCCCGTCGCCATCCCGGAGGCCGACACGATGATGCACGGCGTGCCCGGGGTGTTGAGCCGGATCGACTCCTCGGCGCTGTGCGCGGTCCGCAGGCCCGAGAGCCGCCGAAGCCGTTCGAGCGCGTCGGGACGCACCTCACCGGCGTGGGCGGGGTCGCGGTAGATGTCGAGCGCCGCGAGGGCCATCGGGCTGTCGACCCACACCGGGACGTCGGGGATCGCTCCGCTCTCGACGAGGTCGGCGATGGCGAGCAGGACGATCTCGGTGCGGTCGACCGCGAAGGCGGGCACGACGACGCTGCCTCCGCGCCGGACGGTGCGGCGGATCGCGTCGGCCATGACCCGGTGGCCGCGGTCGATCTCGGGGTGGGCCCGGTCGCCGTAGGTCGACTCGACGACGACGGTGCGGGCTGCGGGCGGCCGCGCCCGAGGGAGCAGCACCGGGTGGTCGGGCCGGCCGAGGTCGCCGGAGAAGAGGACGCTCGCGCCGTCGATCTCGACGAGCACGCTCGACGACCCGAGGATGTGCCCGGCGGGCACGAAGGTCACGGTGGCGCCCGCGGCGCCGCCCACACGTACGGCCGCGTCGTCGCCCACGGGGCGCAGGGCGGCGACGGCCTCGTCCGCGTCGGCGACGGTGTAGAGCGGGAGCGGTGGGTCGTGCCGCGACCACCCGCCGCGCCGGGCCCCCTCGGCCTCCTCCTCCTGCAGGTGCGCGCTGTCGCGGAGGATGACGCCCGCGAGGGCCGCGGTGCCGGCCGTCGCGTGCACCGGTCCCGCGAAGCCGCCCCGGACCAGTGCGGGCAGGTAGCCGCAGTGGTCGAGGTGGGCGTGGGTCAGGGCCACGGCGTCGACCGAGGCGGGGTCGACCGGAGGGGCCTCCCAGTTGAGCGACCGCCAGCGACGCTCGCCCTGGTAGAGGCCGCAGTCGACCATGAGCCGAGCGCCCTCTCCCTCGACGAGGAACTTGCTGCCGGTGACGGTCCCGGCGGCGCCGAGGAACGTCAGCGCCGGCGCCGGTCCGTGCCTCTCCGGTCTCACGTGAGTGCTCATGGCCCCTCCTCGGGTCCCTCTCCATCGTCCTCCCGCACCCCGGCAGGCAGTCGTGCTTCGCCGCGTGATCATCGAGACATCCGCCTGCTGGACGGCAGCGTCGGCGGGTCTCCGACCACGGTCTGACGACCCGGTCGCACGGCCCTCGTAGGCTCGGGGGGTGAGTGAGGGGAGCGTCTACGACTGGCTGCAGCGCCGGCCGATGCTCCTCGACGTGCCGCTCGCGATCGTCCTCGCTCTCCTCGGGCTCGTCGTCCTCGGCGAGGGCCAGGGCATCGGGTGGGCCGTCGTGGGCCTGTCCAACCTCGCCCTCATCTGGCGCCGCTCGCACCCCGCCACGGCCTTCGCCGTCGTGAGCATCGCGCTTGCGCTCCGGGTCGTCCCGACGAGCAGCCTCCTCCCCGGCGACATCGCCTTCCTCGTCGCCCTCTACTCGCTCGCCGCCTACGACCGACGCCGCGCCGTCCGCCTCGCCGGGCTGGGCGTCGCCGCGCTGGGCTCGGCCATCGCCGGGGTGCGGTTCAGCGCGGTCAGCGGCCGGGTGCCGGGGCCGGGCGAGTTCCTCTTCACCTTCGTCGCCTGCGCCGCCGCCTCGCTCGCGGCGTGGGCGCTCGGCGACCTCAAGCGCGCCCGCCTCCAGCGCCTCGCCGACCTCGAGGACCGCGCCGAGCGGGTCGAGCGCGAGCGCGAGCAGGCCCTGCGGCTCGCCGCCCAGCAGGAGCGCGCGGCCATCGCCCGCGAGATGCACGACGTCGTGGCCCACGCGCTGTCGGTCATCGTCGTGCAGGCCGACGGCGCCGCGTATGCCGCCGAGCGCAGTCCCGAGGGCGCGCTGGCCCGGTCGGTGGGCGCGCTCGAGACCATCGGGTCGACCGCCCGTGACGCCCTGACCGAGACCCGACGCCTCGTCGGGGTGCTGCGCGACCCGGACTCGGGCGTCGAGCTCGCACCGACCGGCGGGGTCGCCCAGCTCGACGACCTCGTCGCGGGCGTGCGCGCCGCCGGGGTGCCGGTGACGCTGACCGTCCGGGGCGCGGAGCGCGGGCGATCCGTGGGCCTCGACCTCGCGGCCTACCGCGTCGTCCAGGAGGCCCTCACCAACGTCATCAAGCACGCCGGACCCGGGGCGAGCGCCGTCGTCGACGTCGAGCAGACCGACGAGGTGCTGCGGATCTGCGTGTGCGACGACGGGGTCGGGGCGCGCAGCGTCGACGACGGCCGTGGCCACGGGCTGCCCGGCATGCGCGAGCGGGTCGCCGTGCACCGGGGCACCCTGACCGCGGGGCCGCGGGTTGGTGGCGGCTTCGAGGTCCTCGCGACGATGCCGACGGAGGGGGAGCGATGACCGAGGTGACGACGGAGCGGCCGACCGACCGGCCGACCCGGGTGATGATCGTCGACGACCAGGCGCTCGTGCGAGCGGGCTTCCGCATGGTGCTCGACGCCGAGCCCGACATCGACGTCGTCGCGGAGTGCGCCGACGGGTTGGCCGCGCTCGACGCACTGCCCGGTCGCGACGTCGACGTCGTGCTCATGGACATCCGCATGCCGCGGCTCGACGGCATCGAGGCGACGCGCCGGGTCGTCGAGCGCGGCGCCACCCCCAAGGTGCTCGTCCTGACGACCTTCGACCTCGACGAGTACGTCTACGCGGCGCTCCGCGCGGGCGCGGCCGGCTTCCTGCTCAAGGACGCCGGCCCGTCGGAGCTGCTCTCGGCGATCCGGGCCGTGCACACCGGGGACGCCGTCGTCGCGCCCGGACCGACGAGGCGGCTGCTCGACGGCTTCCTGCCCGTGCTCGCGACCCCCGTGCAGCCGGCGGGGATCGAGCGGCTGGACGTGCTGACCGAGCGCGAGCGCGAGGTGCTCGAGGCCGTCGGCAAAGGCCTGAACAACACGGAGATCGCCGCGTCGTTCTTCGTCGCCGAGGCCACGGTCAAGACCCACATCGGGCGCATCCTCGCCAAGCTCGGGCTCCGCGACCGGGTGCAGATGGTCGTGCTGGCCTACGAGACGGGCCTCGTCCGCGTCGGCGACGGCTGACGCAGGACGAGGCGGTGCCGGGGCTCGCGCCGTCCGGCGGCGGCTCGCGCCGTGCGGCATCGGCTCACGTCGTCCTGATGTGGGCCTCCTCGCCCGTGCGCTGCCGGATGTCGCGCTCCGCCGCCACGATCAGCTGGTCGGCGAGGTGGCGCAGGGCCCGGGCGACGGCAACCTCGTCGCCGATCCGCCGGGACGCCGGGTCGTCGGACGACCGGTGGCTCGAACCCTTGGCGCTCAGCCGGTCCGTCGGGTCGGCGACGAGCACGACGGTCGCCTTGGTGTCGTCGCCGGACTCGAGCAGCGAGACACGGACCTGCCACTCGCGCAGGTGCTGAGTCGGTGCATGGTCCGCCGGCTCCGCCGGCCGGGGTGCGGCCGTCGCAGCCACGTCGCCAGGCACTCCGACGTGCAGCACCGACCCCGGGCCGGGGTAGATGAGCCCGGTGTGGCCGTCCGCCCAACGCACGACGTACGGCGGGCCGCCGTCGTCGCCGTGCACCTCGAGCACCTCCCCGTCGCGGGTGGGCTCGTCGACGTGCTCTGCCGCGAGCACGATGCGGTCTCCGACGTGTGCTCTCACGATGGCCTCCTCGATCGGTCTCAGACCAGAACACCACCCGGACGGCGGGCTGCTCAGGGGCGAAGGGCTCCCGGGTACGGGACCTTGGACCCTGTCCGCGCCTGACGGTCCGGGCGTGAGATGGGTCCACGTCGTGCGCAGGCACGGCCGACGGGCCGAGGGAGGCGCGACGAGCACCATGCAGGCGTGGGTCGTCGACGAGCCGGGACCGCTGCGGCGGCACCCGCTCGTCAGGGCCGAGCTGTCCCTCCCGGAGCCCGGCCCCGGCGACGTGCTGGTCCGTGTCCGGGCCTGTGGGGTGTGCCGCACGGACCTGCACCTCGTCACGGGCGACCTGCCGCGACACCGGCACCGCGTCGTGCCCGGTCACGAGGTGGTCGGTGAGGTGGCACTCCTCGGAGAGGGCGCACACCGCTTCGCGCTCGGGGACCGGGTGGGCGTGGCCTGGCTGCGGACCACGTGCGGCGCGTGCCGGTGGTGTCGCTCGGGACGCGAGAACCTCTGCGCCGCTTCGCGATACACCGGCTGGGACGCCGACGGCGGCTACGCGGAGTGGACCGTCGTGCCCGAGGCGTACGCCTACCGGGTCCCGGCCTCGTTCTCGGACGTCGACGCGGCGCCGCTGCTGTGCGCGGGAATCATCGGTTACCGCTCGCTGCGACGCGCGCAGCTGCCGCCCGGCGGCCGGCTCGGCATCTACGGCTTCGGCGCGAGCGCCCACCTCACGGCACAGGTCGCCGTCGCCCAGGGGGCCGAGGTGCACGTGCTGACCCGGGGTGAGGGTGCCCGCGCGCTCGCCGCAGAGCTCGGGGCGGCCTCGGTCGGTGGTCCGTACGACGCGCCGCCGGTGCCGCTCGACGCCGCGATCCTCTTCGCACCGGTGGGCGAGCTCGTCCCGGTCGCCCTCGAGGCCCTGGCGTCGGGCGGCACTCTCGCCCTGGCGGGAATCCACCTCACTGACATCCCCGCGCTCGACTATCAGCGCCATCTCTTCGGGGAGCGGTCCGTGCGCAGCGTCACGAGCAACACGAGGCAGGACGGGGTGGAGTTCCTCCTGCTGGCCGAGCGGCTGCGGCTCCGGGTGACCACGACGCCGGTCCCGCTGGGTGAGGCCGACCGCGCGCTGATGGATCTCGAGGCCGGCCGCGTGCACGGAGCGGCGGTGCTCGTGCCGGACCACTCGCGCTGAACCGCCCGGTCGATGAGCCGCGCGCCGCGCGGGTCGGGCAGCTGACGGCCTAGCGGCCGCCGGTGGCCTTGTCGATGGCCTTCTTCGTGGCGCGCTCGGCCTTGTCCTTGCCCTTGGCGAGCTTGCGCGCCGCCTTCTTGTCGGTGAGCGACGCCTTCTCGTCCTCGAGGGCCTTGGGCAGGTGGCCCGTCGAGCGCCGGTAGTAGCTCGCCGCGCCGCGCTCGACGGCGACCCGGGCCGTGGCCACGGCCATCGACGAGATCGCGGTGAAGATGATGACGTCGCGGGTGCGCTCGCGCTCGAAGTCGCCCTTGACGGGCACGTTGCGGCCGGTCGCGAGCTTCCAGCCCTTCTGCGTGGCGTCGGTCGCGATCTTCGTGGCGAGGATGGTCGACCCGACGCTGAGGATCTTCCACACGGGGCCGCCGAGCGGCGTACGGGGCGTGGCGGCGTCCTCGGCCTTGGCCTTCGCCCTGCTGAGCGCCTTGGTGGCCTTCTTCGAGTCCTTGGGTCCCATGCCGTGACTGTACCCACGTCGTGCGGAGTAGAGTCACCCCCGACAACTGAAGAGCACCACCCACCCATCACGACAGGGGAGCGCGACACGCGCTGAGAGTGCGGCAGCCCGAAGGGCCGAGCCGCAGACCCTCGAACCTGCTCCGGTTAGCACCGGCGAAGGAAGTCGGTATTTCTCAGGCCACCGCACGGCATACGTCATCGACGTGTGCCGTCCGGCTGGCTTCCCCCAGGTATCCACACGTATCCACTGGAACCCGGGAGACACACCATGTCCAAGACCATCACCGCGAGCGGGCCGCTGACCCGCTGGCGCACCATCGACCTGCTCACCTGCGCCTTCCTCGGGGTCGCCTTCGGCGTCGCCTACTGGGCCTGGGGGCTCGTCTACTCCGTGCCGTCCGAGGCCGTGTCGGCGGCCTTCCCGCCCCTCGGGGCCCTCTTCAACTGGCCCTGGCTCGTCGCCGGCATCGTCGGCATGCTCATCATCCGGCGCCCCGGCGCGGCCGTCTTCACCGAGCTGCTCGCGGCGATCGTCTCGGCGCTCATCGGCACGCAGTGGGGGCTGACCACGCTCGTGTCGGGCCTCGTGCAGGGGCTCGGCGTCGAGCTCGGCTTCGCCGTCTTCGGGTATGCCGTCTACAGCTGGGCGCCGCTGTTGCTCGGTGGCTTCCTCGGCGGCGCCTTCGAGGCCGTCTACGAGTGGTACTCCTACTGGACCGACTGGGGCTGGGGCTACAAGATCTCCTACCTGCTCCTGCTCGGCGCCTCGGTGGCCGTCCTCGGCTCGCTCCTCGCCGTCGGCCTGACGCGCCTGCTCGCCGCGGCGGGCGCGCTCAACCCGTTCCCTCCGGGCCAGGAGGTCCGCGAGCAGCGGGCCGTCTGACGGGTTCGAGGTAGACGCGCCGATGGCACGAGAAGCCGAATACCTCGACGCGGGGTCGCGGTCGGTGACCTCGGGTGTCGGCGTGCGCGTCGAGGACCTGACGTGGCGGCCCTTCGGGCGCTCCCGTCCGGTCCTCGACGGCCTCGACCTGACCCTCGATCCCGGCGAGCGCGTGCTGCTCGCCGGGCCGAGCGGGTCGGGCAAGTCGACCCTGCTCCGCGCCGTCGCCGGTCTGCTGCTCACGGCCGACGCCGGTGACCTGTCGGGCACCGTCACCGTGGGCGGTCATGCGCCACAAGACGTTCCGGGCTCGGTGGGGCTCGTCCTGCAGGACCCGGGAGCCGGAGTCGTCGCCTCGAGCATCGGGCGTGACGTCGCCTTCGGCCTCGAGAACGTCGTGCTGCCCCGCGACGAGATGCCGGCACGTGTCGCGGCCGCGCTGCGCGAGGTCGGGCTGACGATGCCGCCCGACAGCCCACCGTCGACCCTGAGCGGCGGCGAGTCCCAGCGGCTGGCGCTCGCGGGCGCGCTCGTCATGGAGCCTTCCGTGCTGCTGCTCGACGAGCCCACGGCGATGCTCGACGCCGACACGGCGGCCGGCGTGCGTGCCGTCGTGGCCGAGGTCGTCGAGCGGCGCGGTCTCACCCTCGTCGTCGTCGAGCACCGGCTGGGCGGCTGGCTCGACCTCGTCGACCGTCTGGTCGTCCTCGACGCCTCCGGCTCGGTCGTCGCCGACGGCGAGCCGCGTCAGGTCCTCGCAGAGCACGGCAACTCCCTTGCGGCGCAAGGCATCTGGGTCCCTGGCGTGCCCGATCCGGAGCCGCTCGAGCTCGTTCTCGAGCCGGCCCCGTCAGCGGCGGCCGGCCGCGTGCCGCAGGGCCGTCTCGTCGCGGCGGCCGCCGACGTCCGGGTCGAGCACCGCAGTCGTCGGCTGGGGGAGCGGTCGCGCACGACGCTCGCCGTCGACGGCCTCGACCTCGAGGCGCGCGCCGGTCGCTCGCTGGCGCTCGTCGGGCCGAGCGGGGCCGGCAAGTCCTCGCTCATGTCCGCACTCGGCGGCCTCGTCTCGCCGAGCGGCGGGAGCGTCGACGTCGCGCTGCCCCTCACGCCGGCCGAGACCGGCGACCGCGCCGTGGCCCGTGACCGGCTCGCGCCGCCGCACGAGTGGTCCTCGATCGACCTCGCCCGCGTCGTGTCCTGGGTGCCGCAGCGTGCAGCCACCTCGCTCGTCGGCCGCACCGTGCGCGACGACGTGCTCACCACCCCGCTCGCCCTCGGGCAGGACCCCGATTCGGCCGGTCGCCGAGCCGACGACCTGCTCGCGGCCCTCGGGCTCGCCCACCTCGCCGACGCCGACCCGCGCCAGCTCTCGGGCGGTGAGCAGCGTCGCCTCGCGATGGCCTCCGCGGTGGCGCACGGGCCCGCCCTCGTGCTCGCCGACGAGCCGACCGTCGGGCAGGACCGGCTCACGTGGGCGGCCGTCTCCGGCGTGCTCGCGGCGGCCCGTGACGAGGGCGCGGCCGTCGTCGTCACGACCCACGACCCCGGCGTCGTCGACGACGCCGACGGCGTCGTCGCGCTGGCCGCCCCGAACCAGCCACCGCCCGACCCGGAGCCGGAGCGGCACCCGCTGCTCGCCCGGGTCGGCCCGCTCGCGCTGCTCGGCGCGGCGCTGTGCGTCCTGCCCCTGCCCGCCCTGCTGGACACGTGGCGCCAGGCCCTCGCCGTCCTCGCCGTCGAGGTCCTGCTGGGGCTCGTCGGCCTGCTCGCGCCGGGCCACGGCCGAGCCCCGGAGGGACGCCTGCGCGGGGTCCTCGCCCGGCTCGCGCCCGCTGGGCTCGCCGTCGTCGGCGTCGCGTGGTCCGCCTGGCTCCTCGGCGGGCGTGACCTCGAGGTCGCGGCCGGGGCGGCCTTGCGCGTGCTGTGCCTGCTCGTCCCGTCGGCGTTCGTCGTCGGCTTCCTCGACCCCGAGGGACTCGGCGACCACCTCGCCCAGCGGCTCCGTCTGCCGGCCCGTCCCGTCGTGGCCGCGACGGCGGCCCTCCAGCGGCTCCAGTCGTTCGACACTCTCTGGGGCGAGCTCATGACGACCCGCCGGGTGCGCGGCATCCGCGCCGACCGGGGGCCGCTCGCCCGCGGCCGTGAGGCCGTCGTCGTCACGGGCGGCCTGCTCGTCGGCGCCCTGGGCCAGGCGTCGGCGCTGGCGCTCGCCATGGACGCCCGGGGCTTCGCGGAGGCCCGGCGCCGCTCGTGGGCGGGCCCGGCGCCGTGGCGACTGCCCGACACGCTGGCCCTCGGCGCCGGGGTCCTCGTGGTCGCCGCCGCGGTCGCGGCCCGGCTGACGCTCTCCTGACGTCGTAGCGGGGCACAATGGGCGGCGCACACCTCGCGACAGGAAGGCGCCGCACGTGCCCATGCCAGGCCGACCCCGCCCAGCCACCCGTGTCATCCGCACACCCAGGGCGTATGCCGTCCCGACCGTCGCGCTGGGCCTGTCCGCCTCGCTCGTGCTGGCGCTCGCCGCGTGCGGCCAGCCCGCGCCGTCATCGCCCGACGACTCCGTCGCCCCCACCGTGAGCGTGCCCGTCCAGCCGACGATCACGGCCGAGACCCCGAGCGACGACGTGGCGGACCCGAGCGACACGGCCGCGCCGAGCGACGGCGGCCTCTTCGACGCGGCCTCGAGCCTCACGGACGCGACGTGCGAGCCCACGGGCGAGTCGTGGAGCTTCACCGGCACGCTGACCAACTCCGACACCGAGGAGCACACGTTCACCGTGGCCGTCTTCATCGTCAAGGACTCCGACGGCTCAGACGTCGCCGGCAAGGAGGTCGACGTCACGCTGGCGGCGGGGGCGACCGCACCGGTCTCCGTCAAGAACTTCCACACCGGGCCGAGCAAGGGCGTCGAGTGCCTGAGCGGCGTCACCGTGAAGGGCCTCTGAGGTGCGGCTGTTCCTCGTGCGGCACGGGCAGACCCACGCCAACGTCGCGCGCCAGCTCGACACGGCCGTGCCCGGTCTCGACCTCACCGACGAGGGTCGGGGGCAGGCCCGGGACCTCGCCGAGCGGCTCGGCGGCGAGGACCTCGGGGCCATCTACACCTCCGACCTCGTGCGCACCCAGCAGACCGCGGCGCCGCTCGCCGAGATGCTGGGCCTCGAGATGGTCGTGCTCCCCGGGCTGCGCGAGATCCAGGCCGGCGACTACGAGATGTCGACCGAGTGGCAGCCCTACATCGACGCCGTCATCCGCTGGCGCGACGAGCCCGACCACGCGATCCCCGGGGGCGACAGCGGTGCCGGCTTCATGGAGCGCTACGACGCGGCGATCGCCCGCATCGCCTCCGACGGCCACGAGTCCGCCCTCGCCGTGAGCCACGGAGCGGCCATGCGCGTCTGGTGCTCTGCCTCGCTCGGCCTGCCGGCCGACTTCTTCGACGGGCGCCGCCTCGACAACGCGCACGTCGTGACGATGGAGGGTGACCCCGTGGCCGGGTGGCGCCTGCTCGCGTGGGGCGACGAGCCGGTCACGCATGGCTGAGCCGCGACGCGCCGCCAGCCATGGCACGTGGCGATGGGCCGGCGCCGTCGGCGGGGTCGTGCTCGCCGCCGCGTCGTGGGGCTCGGGCGCGCTGCCGCGACCCAACACGGGTGTGCTGTGGCCGGGCCTCGCGTGGTGGACGACCAAGGGCGGCTCACCGCTCCTCGCGACGGTCTCGGTCCTCGCGATGGGCCTGCTCGTGCTCGCCTGGTGGCGCCTGCGCGAGGCGGACGTGTCGGTGCGCTGGTGGTGGGCGACGATCGCGCTGTGGTTCGTGCCGCTCGTGGCGGCGATGCCGCTCTACAGCCGCGACCTCTACTCGTACGCCGCGCAGGGCCTGCTCTGGGACCAGGGGCTCAGCCCCTATGACCACGTCGTCCGCGAGCTCGACTCGCCGTGGCGCGGATCGACGGCGCCGACGTGGCTCGACAGCCCGACGCCCTACGGACCGGTGTGGCTGCTCCTCGCCCGGGCCGTCGCCTCGGTGTCGGGTGAGCTGTGGGTCGCGCTCCTGCTCCTGCGCCTGCTCGCCGTGGCCGGGGTGGTCGTCATGGCCTGGGCCGTGCCCGACGTGGCCCGCCGGATCGGCTGGTCGCCCGTGCGGGCGCTCTGGCTCGGCGTCGCGGTGCCGCTCGTCGGCGCCCACTTCGTCGGGGGAGCCCACAACGACGCCCTCATGGTCGCCGCGGTGCTCGGGGGCCTGGCCCTCGCGCTGCGGGGCCGGTTCGTCCTCGCGTGCGTCGTCATCGCGCTCGGGGCCATGGTCAAGGTCACCGCCGTCATCGCGCTGCCCTTCGTCGTCGTCCTCTGGGCCCGCCACGTCGCGGCGGCACGAGCCCCGGGGGCGGGCGACCCGGCATACGCCCGCTGGGGTGACGTGCTGCGCGCGGGCGCACTCACGCTGGTGTGCGCCGGGGTCCCGATGGCGCTCGGCGGAGTCGTGACCGGGCTCGGGTTCTCGTGGCTCAACCCGACGGGGACCCCCGGCAAGAACGAGCAGTGGACGTCACTGCCCACCGCGATCGGGATCGCCGTCGGCGCCGTCGGGCACCTGCTCGGCCACGACGCGTGGCGCGACACCGGCATCGCGGCCGCGCGGGCCGTCGGGTTCGTCGTGCTCGCCCTGCTCCTCGTGCTCGTCTGGCTCGCGGCGCTCAAGCCCGCGGACACCCGCGACCTGGCCGCGGAGGACGCCGCGGCCGAGCCACGACTGCGGCCGGTCCGCGGCGTCGCCTGGGCGATGCTCGCCGTCGTCGTGCTCGCCCCCGTCTTCCTCGGGTGGTACTACCTCTGGGCGCTTCCGCTCTTCGCCGTGTCGCTCGGCGCCCTGTGGCAGGAGCGTCTCGAGGGTCCCCTGGCCGTGGTCGCCACGGTCGTCTGCTTCGCGACGCTGCCCGAGGGCTACAGCCTCGGGCTGACCACGACCGCCGTCGGGGTGCCGGTCGCGATCGTCGTCCTCGTCCTGCTGCTGCGGAGCGGCCTGCGCACCGCCCGCCGCACCGACTGGCGACACCTGCTCGACCTCGACCGCCCTCTCGTCCGCAGCCCCGAGCCCGTCCCTCGTTCGAGGTGACGCCCGCCGGGTCACGGATCGGCGACAGTTGGACACGGGTGACTGCGGGTCGGGGCGACGTGTCCCACACTGTCCCGGTGAGTGACTCCGGCTTCGTCGACGAGGCCCCGACCGGCCGCGGCGTCCCCACGAGCGGGCCCGATGCGGCGCCCACAGCCAGGAGTCGACGGCGCCCCGGCCCGGCAGGCATCGGTTTCATCGTGCTCGTCGTCGCCCTGCTGGCCTTCGGGTTCTGGGCCTGGTCGAGCCGCGTGCACACCGACGACGTCGCCGCCTACGAGTCGCTCGCACGCGAGGTCGAGGAGCTCGACCGCTCGATGGTCCCGCTCGGCCACAGCGAGCTCCCGCCCTGCCGGGAGAGCATCGACGGACGCATCACCCGCACCTACCCGCCCTCGACGGGGCCGCAGGCCGCCGAGCTCGTCGGCTACCTCGAGCAGAAGGGCTGGACGCAGGGGTCCGCCGTGCCGCCTGTCGTGGGCCACCTGACCCGGGTCGAGAACGGCCACGTCCTCACGGTCGACGTCGCCGCCGGCGCGCTCAACCAGCTCGTCGCGTCGCTGACGGCCAGCAGCCCCGGCTCCAGCCTCGGCTGCCTCGGCCGCTAGCCACCCCGCCCCACTCGTCCCACGCGCGACGTGACGGACGCGACGGGCCACATGGTGGGAATGACGCAGCTCACGGCGTACGCCGGTGGGACGCTGGTCCACATGCGCGCGGTGACCCAGAGCAAGAAGCTCCAGAACGTCTGTTACGAGATCCGGGGTCCCGTCCTGGCCGAGGCCAAGCGGCTCGAGGACGAGGGGCACCGCATCCTCAAGCTCAACATCGGCAACCCGGCGCCGTTCGGCTTCGAGGCTCCCGAGGACATCCTCGTCGACGTGATCCAGGAGCTGCCGACGGCGCAGGGCTACAGCGACAGCAAGGGCATCCTCTCGGCCCGGCGCGCCGTCAAGCAGCACTACGAGGTGCGCGACTTCCCGCCGGTCGGCGTCGAGGACATCTACCTCGGCAACGGGGTCAGCGAGCTCATCGTCATGGCGATGCAGGGACTGCTCGACAACGGCGACGAGGTGCTCATCCCGGCGCCGGACTACCCGCTGTGGACCGCGGCCGCGAGCCTCGCCGGCGGCAACGCCGTCCACTACGTCTGCGACGAGCAGGCCGGCTGGGCCCCGGACCTCGACGACATCCGCAGCAAGGTCACCGACCGCACGCGCGCCATCGTCGTCATCAACCCCAACAACCCGACGGGCGCCGTCTACCCGCGCGAGGTGCTCGAGGCCATCGCCCAGGTCGCCCGCGAGCACGAGCTGATCATCATGGCCGACGAGATCTACGACAAGATCCTCTACGACGGCGCGACGCACACCTCCATCGCGGCCCTCGCGCCCGACCTGCTCTGCCTGACCTTCAACGGCCTCTCCAAGGCCTACCGCGTCGCCGGCTTCCGGTCGGGCTGGCTCGTCATCACGGGGCCGAAGGAGCACGCGCGCAACTACCTCGAGGGCCTCGACATCCTCGCCAACATGCGTCTGTGCGCCAACGTGCCCGCGCAGCACGCGATCCAGGTCGCGCTCGGCGGCTACCAGTCGATCAACGAGCTGATCCTGCCCGGCGGCCGGCTCCTCGAGCAGCGCAACGTCGCGTGGGAGATGCTCAACCAGATCCCCGGGGTGTCGGCGACGAAGCCCGAGGGGGCGCTCTACCTCTTCCCGCGGCTCGACCCGAAGGTCCACGACATCCACGACGACGAGCGCTTCGCCCTCGACCTGCTCCGCGACCAGAAGATGCTCATCGTCCACGGCACGGGCTTCAACTGGTCGACGCCCGACCACTTCCGGCTCGTCTTCCTGCCCCGCGTCGAGGACCTCGAGGACGCGGTCGGTCGGCTCGAGAAGTTCCTCTCGACGTACTCCCAGTAGTCGGAGCAGCGGTCAGCGGGAGGTGGCCCACCACTTGAGGAGCAGGCCGAGCACGACGCCCCAGACGACCGTGAGCAGCAGGCTGATCGCGACGGCCAGGAGGGCGGGCCGGCGCCCACCCGGCTCACGGCGCACGAGGCTGAGCCCCGCGAGCGCCAGGCCGAGCAGCTGCGGCAGGAAGACGAACCCGAGGACGACCGCCGACAACGAGGCGACGACCGCGGCCCGGGCGATCGGCGCGTCTGCTGCCAGCCGGGCGGACGCGGCGTCGCGGGGATGATCGGGCTCGCTCACGCGTTCAGGGTAACGATGAACGCGATGACACCAGCGCACGCTCCGCGGCCGTATGCCGCCCGGCCCGGTCAGCGCCCGGCGCTCGCTGCCGGGGCCGCCCTCCTCGTCGTCCTCTCGCTCGCCGCGTGCGGTGGGTCGGACCCGACGATCGGTGACCTGCCCGCGGGCGTCGCCGACGCGCGCCCGAGCATCTCGGCCGAGGAGGCACAGTTCGTCCTCGCGGCGCAGAAGCTCGGGGCCTCGGTCACGGGTGACACGGTGAACGACGACATCGAGACCGGGACGACCACGTGCTGGGCGCTGAAGAACGGTGGCGTCGAGCTGGCCCAGATCGCGGTCGACGACGACGACAGGCCGCTGCCCAACACCGGTGAGGCGCTGCGCACGAAGCAGCTGATGGCCGCAGGCGTGCAGGCCTTCTGCCCCGACTACGACGACCAGGTGTCCCAGCTCAAGCTGCCGTGACCGTGGGCGCGGTGGAACCGGTGGGTGGAATACCGCGCACCACGCTGCCCGTTGGCACCCACGTGAGTCCTGCCGCCAGAGCCCAGCTGAACATCCTCGACCTCGTGCCCGTCCTCGACGGGGGCAGCGCGGGGGAGGCGATCGCCTCGACGGTCGACATCGCCCGCCACGCCGAGAAGTGGGGCTACGGCCGCTACTGGATGGCCGAGCACCACAACATGCGTGGGGTGGCGTCGAGCTCGACGGCCGTGCTCATCGGCCACGTCGCCGACCAGACCGAGACGATCCGCGTCGGCGCGGGCGGCATCATGCTGCCCAACCATGCGCCGTACGTCGTCGCCGAGCAGTTCGGCACCCTCGCGACGATCCACCCGGGCCGCATCGACCTCGGGCTCGGCCGTGCCCCCGGCACCGACCCCTTCACGACCCGTGCCCTGCGCCGCAACGAGGCAGCGGCCATGAACTTCGCCGGCGAGGTCGAGGAGCTCATCGGCTACCTCGGTGACCCCGACCCTGACGCGAAGGTCCGTGCCATCCCCGGCGAGGGGACGCACGTGCCGATCTGGATCCTCGGGTCGAGCCACGGCGGCGCCCAGGTGGCGGCCGCCCTCGGCCTGCCCTACTCCTTCGCCTCGCACTTCGCCCCGGCCGCCCTGATGAGCGCCCTCGAGGTCTACCGCTCCCGCTTCACCCCGTCGACGGAGCCCGGCGGGCTCGACGCGCCGCGCTCGATGGCGGGCGTCAACGTCATGGTCGCCGACACGACGGCCGAGGCCGAGCGCCTCTTCACGAGCGTGCTCCAGCGTTTCCACGGCATCGTCACCGGCCGCCGCGCCGGGCTCCCCGAGCCCGAGGGCGACATCGCGACCCTCATGGCGCAGTGGTCGCCGGCCGAGCGCCAGGCTGTCAACGAGATGACGCGCGTCTCGCTCGTCGGCACTCCCGACGAGGTGCGCGACGGCCTCGCCGGCTTCGTCGAGGCCACCGGCGTCGACGAGGTCATCGTCACGTGCGGCGCCCACGACCACGACGCGCGGCTGCGCTCCTACGAGCTGCTCGCCGACGCATGGAACTGACCGTCTGAAAGGCTTGACCCCATGAGCACCGACGCCCCCGACCTCCGTTCCGTCACGCTGACCCGCGACAGCATGGGCCGCTACACCGCCCGCAACCTCCGCGGCGGCTCGATCACCGTCAGCTCCGGCACCGACGAGCTCTCGCCCGTCGAGCTGCTCCTCGCCGGCATCGCCGCGTGCACGGCCGTCGACGTCGACACGGTGACGTCCCGCCGCGCCGAGCCCGACGACTTCGAGGTCGAGGTGACGGCCGACAAGGTCAAGGACGAGCACGGCAACCACCTCCAGGACATCACGGTGACCTTCCGCGTGCGCTTCCCCGAGGGTGACGGCGGTGACGCGGCGCGCGAGATGCTGCCGAAGATGGTCCAGCGCTCGCACGACGAGTGGTGCACCGTCAGCCGCAGCGTCGAGCTCGGCACGAAGGTCACCGCCACGGTCGAGTGACCGGCGACCGCCGCGACGACCGAGGGCGTATGCCGTCAGGCGCGGTGGGCGGCGTCGAGCCACTCGATGGGGTCGCCCCACCCGAGCCGCGTCACGCCGTGCTTGTCGAGCGCGCGGACGGCGAGGGTGCGCCGGTGCGCCGCGAACGTCAGGACGTGCGCGACCATCGCGCCGTAGGAGCACACGTAGGGCGGGTCGCTGGCGGCATCGACGAAGACGTCGTCGAGCTGTCCCTGCTCGATGGCGTCGCGCACGTGCCAGAGGAAGACGGGCGCGGCATCGGCGACAGCCAGGCGCCGAAGGTGTCACGTGAGCCGGTCACGTCACGATCCTGCGCGCCCCGGCCCCCCGCGTACTTGATCGGGTTTGCTCTGCTCGCAAGGCCGCTCGCTCCAGTGTCGCGTCGGGCTCAGTGGTAGACGACGACCTTGTCGCCGATGCGCACCTTGAAGAAGAGCGCCTTGACCTGTGCGTAGTCGGCGATGTTGACGCAGCCGTGGCTGGCGCTGGCGTAGCCGAGACGCGCGAAGTTCGACGAGTAGTGCACGGCCTGGCCGCCGGAGAAGAACATCGAGTAGGGCATCGGCGTGAAGTAGAGGTTCGAGATGACGTACTCGTACTTGCGGGAGACGCTGAAGGTGCCCTCGCGCGTCTCGTGTCCGGGCCGGCCGAAGCGGGCCCACATGGCCGTCTGCGGCTTGCCGTCGACGACCCACGTCAGGGTCCGAGTGGCCTTGTCGACGCACATGACGCGGCCGGTGCGGCAGCGCTTGTCGAGCGACGCGAGGGTCGGCACGAGCGGGCGCAGGCCGGCGTAGTAGCGGTGCTTGTCGAACGTGCCCGGCACGTAGGTGAGGGCGCGCAGGCGCGCCCAGGTGCGGGTGTCGACGACGCCCGACTGCGGCACGTCGTAGGTGCGCTGGAAGGCGAGGACCTTCTGGCCGAGGGTCCAGCCGTAGGTGCCGGAGTACGCGTACGGCCACAGGCCCTTGGCGCCGAGACGCCGCTGGAGCTCGCGCACGTTCGCGGCAGGGGCCGACGTGCTGATCGCGGTCGGGGACGCCGTCAGCGAGACGAGCCGGCTCCACGTGCGCTGGTCGAGGACGCCGGACTGCGGGAGGTTCTGGTCGCGCTGGAAGGCGAGCACCCTCTGGCCGAGCGTCCAGCCGTAGTAGCCCGACACGGCATACGACCAGTAGGACGCCTTGACCACGCGCAGACGCACCTGGAGGTCTTTGACGGCGTTGCCGGACGCGCCCTCCTTGAGGCGGGTCGGCGTCGCGGTGAGGGCGACGAGGCGGTTCCACGTGCGCTGGTCGACGACGCCCGTGGTCGGGAGGCCCTGGTCGGTCTGGAAGGTCAGGACCCGCTGCCCGAGCGTCCAGCCGTAGACGCCGGAGACGGCGTAGGTCCAGTAGGAGGCCTTGACGAGGCGCAGGCGCACCTGGAGGTCCTTGACCTTCCAGCCCGAGCTGCCCTCGGGGATGACGACCGGGCTCGGGGCGGGTGGCGGCGGCGTGGTCGTGGTGGGGCTCGGCGTCGTGGTGGTGCTGGTCGTGGTCGACGGCGTCGTCGTGGCGGTCGTGCTGGTCGTCGTCCCGGTGGTCGTCGACGAGGTGGTCGTCTCGGTCGAGGTGGTCCCGGCGGCGCCGCTCGCCGATGTCGAGGTGCCGGGCGGTGTCGGCGTGCCGGTCAGGTCGTCGGCGCGCGCGGCCGGAGCCGTGACGGCGAGCGCGACGATCGCGAGTGCCGCGGCGACGCTGCCTGCGGTGCGATTCCTGTCCATGCGGATGGTCCTCATGGTGTCCCCTGGTGTCCTGACCGCGCGACGGCGGGTGTGAGTCGGCGCGAACGCGCCCTTCATTGTGGCAGGCGAGCCGTGCTTTGGCGCGGAGTCCCGACACGCCTCTTGACGCCTCGACGCGGCGAAAGGTTGTCGCCGCGAGGTCACGACTGCGGTGGACCGCCGGGCTCAGGCGCCCGGCAGGCGGCGGACGGTGAGGATCTGCTCGGCGCGCCCGACCGGGCCGCGCTCGTCGTGCAACGTCGTCGAGGTCAGCCCGAGGCCCGTCGGGCCCATCGTCACGCTGGTGTCGAAGCCGACCCAGCCGCGCACCGGCTCGCGGAAGAGGTGCACGCTGAGGTCGACGTTCGGGAACATCCACTCCTGCGGCGAGACACGGACGGCGATGCCGTTGGCGGTGTCGGCGAGGCGCACGAGATCGGCTGTGGGAGAGCAGGTCTCGCCGTCGACGAGCGGGTTGAGCGCGCGGATCCAGGCGCGGGTCCGGCCCGGTCGGCGCTCGGGATCGACCCGGAACTCGAGTCCCTCGATGTAGCCGCCCTCCCACGTGTCGGTGCCGACCCACGGGCGCATCTCGTCGGGTCCGGGGATCGGCGCGAGCTCGACACCGGCCACGGGCTCGGAGTCGTGCGACGCGAGACGCCACGCGTGGGCCCGCACGACGGCGCGGTCGTCCACGAGCATCGTCGCCTCGACCAGCTCGATGGTGCGTCCCGGCCGTGTCGTGCGCACCTCGACCCGGCTCGGTCGCGCGGGGATCATGCCGAGGATGTCGAAGGAGATGCGGGCGAGCTGCATGCCGTCGCGCGGCTCGTGCAGGTCGATCTCGTGGGCGAGGATGCCGCTGACCGGCGCCATGTGCTGCTCGTCGTCACGCCACGCGCCCTGCACGTGGACGGTGGGCGCGTAGAGCCCCGGGCCGAGCCGGCGGTAGAAGGCCGGGGTCTCGTGGTCGAGCTCGGCGCCGGTGCTGTCAGGGGTCTCGCTGGTCACCCGCCCACCCTAGGTCGCCGTCCCGGCCGGGCCGGCGCGAGCCCGTCGAGCAGGACGCCGAGGCCGAACGCGTGAGCGGAGCGGGCATCGGCCGCGGCGTGCGTCGCGGCGCCGGCGGCCTGCCCGACGCGGCTGGCGAGCGGGAAGCGCTCCTCGATCCCGAGGGCGGCGAGCTCGGCGCCCTCGCGCAGCCACCACTGCTCCGGCGTCTCCTCGCTGCGCTCGGCCCGGGCCGCCTCGAGGGCTCGCGCCGAGGACCGGACGAACGCCAGGACGAGAGCGAGGGCCTGGTCCTTGGCGGGGTCGGTCAGCGGCAGCGGCTCGACGGCCCCGAGCTCGCGCTCGTACTTGCCGAGGGTGCCGGGGCCGAGCACGGCTCGTTCGGTCTCCACGTGGGCGAGCCACGGGTGCCGCGTCAGGAGCGTGAGGTTCTCGTCGGCCACCTGGCCGAGGCGATCCCTCCAGGACCCCGACAGCGGCGCCCACTCCATGTCGAGCCGGCACTGGTCGACCATGAGGTCGAGCAGCTGCGCCTTGTTCGCGACGTGCCCGTAGAGCGTCATGACCCCGACGCCGAGGTGTTCGGCGACCCGGCGCAGCGAGACGTCGTGCAGCCCGCGGTCGTCGGCCTCGCGGATGCCGGCGTCGACGACGGCATCGACGGTGAGGGTCGGGCGGCGCCCGGGGCGCGGGGGGAGTGGGCGCTCACGTCGCCAGAGCAGCCGGACGGTGCCCACGGGCCCACCCCGTTCGTCTCGTGAATCGCCTCGGGAACGATTCGGTATGCCGTACGTTATTGTCCGTACACCGTACGGAAAGAGGTTCCCATGCCCGGCACGATCACCGGATTCGCCGTCTCGCTCAACGTCCCCGATCCCGACGCGTCCGCCGACTTCCTCGTCACCCACCTCGGTCACGTCGTCGAGATGCGCGACGACGGCTTCGTCTCGCTCCGGCACCCGGACGGTGGGTCGAACGTCATCTTCCTGCGCACCGGACTGCCGAGCTTCAAGCCGGCGGAGGTCGGCGGGTCGGCACGCGACGGGCTCCTGCTCGCCTTCGTCGTGGACGACCTCGATGCCCGGCACGAGCGGCTCGTGGCCGCCGGGGTCGACGTCGTCACGGCGCCTGAGACGGAGCCCTGGGGCGAGCGGTTCGTGCAGTACCGCGACCCCAACGGTCTCGTCGTGCAGCTCGTCCAGTGGGTCTGAGCCCGGCGCCGGGCCCTCGGGCTCAGCTCGCGCCGTCGGACAGGCCGAGACCGAGGTCGACCATGCGCACGAGGCGCGGGGCGAGCTCGTCGACGGCACCGGGCGGCAGGTCGCGCAGCGGCCCCTCGAGTGCGAGCATCGCCATGCCGTGAACGGCTGACCACGCGAGCAGCTCGGCGCCCGGCCGCTCGTCGTCGGACATGACCCCGGCGTCGACCATGGCGTCGAGGGAGTCGGCGAGCAGCTGGAAGGGGGTGCGGCCGCCGACGCCGGCCGCATCGGGGGACGCGGCCCGGCTGAGGTCGACGGGCACGGCGAACGCTGCGCGGAAGAGGCCCGGCTCGTCCATCGCGAAGCGCAGGTAGCCCACGCCCACCGCCCGGAAGCGGGCGCGGGCGCGCTGGCCGGTCTCGAGGTCGGCGGGGACGGCGTCCATCGTGGCGCTGATGACGTCCGCGGCCCGCGCCTGCGCGCGGGAGACCACCTCGCCGAGGAGGGCGTCGCGGTCGGCGAAATGGCGGTATGCCGCATTGGCCGAGACCCCGACGCGACGCGTCGCCTCCCGCAGGACGACCTTGTCGGGGCCACCCTCCCGGGCGAGGTCGGTGCCGGCCTCGAGCAGGGCCCGGCGCAGGTCGCCGTGGTGGTACGTCGCCCGTGCCGGCGGCGCGCCCGAGGGGTCGGGTGCCGGGTCGGCGTCGAAGGCGGCGGACGTGCTCACGGACCCATCATGCTCCGGGCCGTGCCTGCTGGTCTCACCCGGCTGCGGGATGGGACGGGGGTGTCGCGATGCCCCTGTGCGTCAGCACGGTGCGGAGCAGGTCGGGGCGGTTGGTGATGAGGCCGTCGACGCCGAGGTCGACGAGCCGTCCCATGCCTTCCTCGTCGTCGACCGTCCACGGCACCACGGCGAGTCTGGCGGCGTGGGCCGAGCGGACGAACGCGGCGTCGACGGGGAGGTCCTCGCGCGGTGAGATGGCCACGACCCCCGTGATGCCGGAGGCGGCGCGCACGACGTCGCCGTCCACGGCGTCGATGTCGAGGCCGCCGAGCCACGGCGACGCGCCCTCCTTGCCCCGCTCGAGGCGTTCCGGCGAGACGAGGGCGACGAGCCGGGCGTGGGGGGCGATGCGGTGCACCGTCGTCAGGCTCGCCCAGTCGAACGACTGGATCGTGACCCGGTCGGCCATGCCGCCCTCCTCGAGCACCGACCACACCTTCTCGGCGTAATGCTCGCGCGGGACGGTCAGGTCGAGGTCGTCCGCCTGGACCTTGATCTCGACGTTGAGACCGACGTCGTCGGCGCCGCGGTCGCGCAGCAGGTCGACGACCTCGCGGAGCTCGGGCACCCTGGCGCCCGGGACGGCGCGCTGGTCCGGGTAGTCGGGCGCCGGCTGGTAGCCGCAGTCGAGGGTGCGGACCTGCGCCAGCGTCAGCAGCCGAAAAGGCTTGCCGGAGTAAGGAAAAAGGTCGTCCGAGGCCTTGGCCGGCGTCGTGTCGCGGCACTTGTCGGGGTTGACCCGGTTGTCGTGGGCGACGACGACGGCCCCGTCGCGGGTGACCTGGGCGTCGAGCTCCAGGGTCGTGACGCCGAGGTCGAGCGCCCGTGAGAACGCGGCCAGCGTGTTCTCCGACGTCAGGGCCGCGCCGCCGCGGTGGGCCTGCAGGTCGAAGGTCCGGGCCAGCCTCGTCGAGGCGTCCGTGGGTGTGTCGCTGCCGGAACAGGCCGTCACGACGAGGCAGACCGCAACGCCGAGCGCCGCGAGAGCAGCCGGGCGCGAGCCCCGACGCATGCCGACCACGTCGTCAGAACCCGAAGCGGTGGGCGGTGTCGCGGACCGCGTCCGCCGACGCCCGCAGTCCCGACAGCTCGGCATCGGTCATCGGCACCTCGACCCGGTCGCCGACGCCGCCGGCGTGGACGATCGCCGGCACCGACAGGCACACGTCGCTGATGCCGTAGTAGTCGTCGAGGAGCGACGAGACGGGCAGGATGCGGCGCTCGTCGTAGAGGACCGCCTCGATGACCCGCGTGGCGGCGAGCCCGATCGCGTAGTTCGTCGCGCCCTTGCCCTCGATGACGCGGTAGGCCGACTGCACGACGTCCGTCGCGATGCGGTCGCGGGCCTCCTCGTCGAGGGCGATCCGTCCGTCCGACGTGCGCCACTGCAGCAGCGGCACGGAGCCGATCGTCGCGGACGACCAGAGCGGCAGCTCGGAGTCGCCGTGCTCGCCGATGACGTACGCGTGCACGCTCTGGGCCGCGACGCCCGTGTGCTCGGCGAGCAGGAAGCGCAGCCGCGACGAGTCGAGGACGGTGCCCGAGCCGAAGAGCCGCTCGGCGGGGAGGCCCGACACCTGGAGGGCGGCATAGGTCACGACGTCGACGGGGTTGGTCACCATGACGTGCACGGCATCGGGTGCCACCTCGACGAGTCGCGGGAGGATCGCCCGCATGATCCCGATGGTCGACTCGGCGAGGTCGAGCCGCGACTGGCCGGGCTTCTGCTTGGCGCCGGCGGTGAAGACGATGACGTCGGAGTCAGCGAGGACCTCGATGTCGTCGGACCCGTCGACGTGCGCCATCGGGACGAACTGGATGCCGTGGCTGAGGTCGAGCGCCTCGGCGCGCACCTTGGCGGCGTTGACGTCGAAGAGCGCGACGTTCTGGGCGACGCCACGCATCAACGCGGCATACGCCAGCGTGGCGCCGACGGCGCCCGCCCCGACGATCCCCAGCTTGGTCGTACGGCGGCGGCGCGTGCTGCCTGTCAGTGCCTCCACGGTCATGGTCCGGTCCTCCGTCACTCGTCCACGTCGTCGGTGCGAGTGTGTCAGGCCGGGGGCCGCTCCGGGCCCGCCAGGCGGGCGAGGGCCGACACGAGTCCCGGAAGGTCGGGACCGGCGTCGGCGAAGAACGCCGCGTCGCAGTCCTCCACGGAGACGATCGCCGCATTGACGGTGTGCACGCCTGCCGGTGTGACGACGAGGTCGCGGGCGCGCGCGTCCGCCGGGTGGGGGCGGCGCTCGACCAGCCCCTTGGTCTCGAGGGCGCGCAGCACCTGCGAGGTCATCATGACGTCGGTCCTCGCGTGGGCGGCGAGGTCGCGCTGGGTGACCGGCTCGTCCCGTCCGCGCCGGAGCCACGTCAGCGAGGCCAGCAGGACGAACTGCGTGTGGGTCAGGTCGTGCGGCGCCAGGGCCTCGCGCACCATGGCCTGCCAGCGGTTGCCGACCCGCCAGAGCAGCAGGCCCGGGCTCTCGTCGGCCTCGGCGAAACGCGTCTGCAGGTCGCTCATGCGCGATGGGTCTCCGTCGGGGTCGGGGCAGGTGGCGGCGCGCCGGTCATGGCGGCCTCGATCAGGAGGAAGTCTGCCTCGTCGAGCGGGAGCAGGCCGCGGCGCAGCGCATAGCCCCAGTGCGGCGTGCTCGTCAGCAGGAGCCGGTCCTGCAGGTCCGCGATCAGCACGGGGTCTGCGCTGGCCCAGTCGACGCGGCGACGCCACGGGCGGAAGTCGCCCTCGTCGGCCTGCCAGATCTCGTCGTCGGCGATCCGACCGACGGCCGTGAACCGTCGGCAGGGGACGTCGCTGCCGAGCTCCTCCCGCGGCGAGTAGTAGACGAACCCGTCGCCGGCCGACATCCGCGCCAGACCCGGGCGGCGCCCGTGGTGGACCTGGGCGATGCCGAGACCGACGCCCCGGCGCACGTGGGCTGCCGACACGACGGCCAGCCAGTGCTTCACCGGGACGCCTGCGCGGTCGCGAGGAGGCCGATGACCTCGGGAGACACGGGGACCCGGGTGGAGAGGTGCGCGAGAGTGGTCATGACTCATAAACTAAGCGCGCTTATTAATTGTGTCAACACCTGGCCCGATGGCCGACCGGTCGTGCCGGTGCGAGGGCCGGGACGGCCGGGACGGCCGGGACGGCCGGGGGAGTGGCTATGAGAAGAGCTCGCGCAGGCACTCGCCGAACATCGTCGTGTGCGCCGCGACGTCTCTAGCCGTCGTCGCAGGACTCATCAGCGCCATGTTGTGGAACGGCGTGAGCAGGATGCCGCGGTTGAGGGCGTAGAAGTGGAGGTACTGCTGCAGCTCGAAGTCGTCGGCGTCGTGCGCCTCCTGGCCGTCGTGCGAGGGCCGCCCGGAGAAGTTGTACTCGGCTCGCGCGCCGAGCCGCGTCACGTGCCAGTCGGCCCCGGTCGCGTCGATGCCGGCCTGGACGCCGTCGGCCCACGCATCGGCGAGCGGCACCATGTGCTCGAACGCCTCGGCCGTCATGACGTGCTCGAGGGTGGCCTTCATGGCCGCCATCGACAGCCCGTTGCCGGCGAGCGTGCCGCCGATGCCGCCCACGTCGATGTCCTCCAGCTCGACGGAGCGGGCGATCCGGTCGGCGATGTCCTGGGTGAAGCCGAAGGTGCCGCAGGGGATGCCGCCACCGATGGACTTGCCGATGACGAGCATGTCCGGGGCGAGGCCGTGCGCCCCGGTGAAGCCACCGGGCCCGGCGCAGATCGTGTGCGTCTCGTCGTTGATGAGCAGCGCGCCATGGCGCGTCGCGAGCTCGCGCAGGCCCTCGTTGTATCCGGGGTCGGGCAGCACGATGCCGATGTTGGTCAGCGCCGGCTCGACGAGGATCGCCGCGACGTCGCCGTGGGCCAGGGCGCGCTCGAGCGCCTCGAGGTCGTTGAACTCGACGACCCGCGTCGTCTCCGACGTGTCGACCGGAGCCCCGATGTTGCTGCGCCGGTCGACCGTCGAGCCGTCCGGGCCCAACGTCGCGAACGCCTCGTCGACGGAGCCGTGGTAGCACCAGTTGTGCACGACGACCTTGCTCCGGCCGGTCAGGTGGCGGGCGTAGCGGATCGCGTGCCGGTTGGCGTCGGTCGCCGTCAGGGTGAACTGCCAGTAGGGCAGCCCGAATCGCTCGGCGAGACCCGTCGACACGGCGATCGCGTCCTCGGTGGGGAGCATGGTCGTGATCCCGCGCGAGAGCTGCCGCGTCACGGCCTCGACGGTCGGCGCGGGGGAGTGGCCCATCATCGCGCCCGTGTCGCCGAGGCAGAGGTCGACGTGGTCGATGCCGTCGACGCACGTGAAGTGAGCGCCCTCGGCGTGCTCGACGAAGACCGGGAAGTCGCCGGGCCACTTGACCATCCAGCTCATCGGGACGCCTCCGGGCATGTGCACCGCCGCCTGCTGCGCGAGGGCCCGGGACCGTGGCCGCGCCTCGGAGAAGGCTGCCCGCTCGCGGGCGTGCAGCTCGGCGAGACGCGCGCGGTCGACGGTGCTCATGTCCGCATCATGCCCCGGCGGACGACGCGGCGGAAGTGATTGCCCAAACCCCGCCAGGCCGCGGATTCCGAAGGTGTTGGAAGGGGATTCAAGCGAAAAGGCACAGGCTCGCAGGGCTTGCGGAGGGCCTGGAAGGTGGCATGATCCCGCCCATGCCCCCGAGTGGTTACCGCGGCCTGAGCCTCTGGCACGACACGATCGACGACATCGAGCCGCGCCCTTCGCTGACCACCGACGTCGACGTCGATGTCGCCGTCGTCGGGGCCGGCTACACGGGGCTGTGGACGGCATACCACCTCGTCACGGCCGACCCCACGGTCCGGGTCGCGGTCATCGAGAAGGAGGTCGCCGGCTTCGGTGCCTCGGGCCGCAACGGCGGCTGGTGCTCGGCCCTCTTCCCCGCCTCGCTCAAGCGGATGGCTGCCGAGCGCGGCCGCGACGCGGCGGTGCGGATGCAGCACCTCCTGCACGACACGGTCGCCGACGTCGGCCGGATCGCCGACGCGGAGGGCATCGACTGCCACTTCGACCAGGGCGGCTACCTCTCCGTCGCACGCAACCCGGCCCAGCTCGAACGGGTCCGCGAGGAGGTCGCCGACCACCGCGAGTGGGGCTTCGGCGAGGACGACCACCGCCTCCTCGACGCGCACGAGGTCACGGCCGTCGCCGGCGTCAGCGACGCTCTCGGGGGGTCGTTCACGCCCCACTGTGCGGCCATCCACCCGGCCCGTCTCGTGCGCGGTCTCGCCGACGCCGTCGAGCGGCGTGGCGTCGTCGTCCACGAGCGCACCCCGGCCGTCGACGTGCGCAGCCACCGCGTCGTCACGCCCCACGGCACGGTCCGCGCCGAGCACGTCGTCCTCGCGACCGAGGGCTACACGCCGACCGTCGCGGGGCGCCGCCGCGCCATCGCGCCCATCTACTCGCTCATGACGGCGACCGAGCCGCTGCCCGCCGACACGTGGGCGCAGATCGGCCTGGAGAAGCGCACGACCTTCGCCGACAACCGGCACCTGACGATCTATGGGCAGCGCACCCGCGACGGGCGGATCGCCTTCGGTGGCAGGGGCGCTCCCTACCACTACGCCTCCAAGGTCTCGCCGCTCTACGACCGCGACGAACGCGTCCACGGCGCGCTGCGTCGGATCCTCCTCGAGCTCTTCCCCGTGCTCGACGGCGTCGCCTTCACCCATGCCTGGGGTGGCAACCTCGGTGTGCCGCGCGACTGGTTCCCATCCGTGCGCCACGACCGCCACACCGGTCTCGCCTTCGCCGGCGGCTACGTCGGTGACGGGGTCGCCACCTCGGCGCTCGCCGGACGCACGCTCGCCGCGATGATCCGCGGCGACGACCCCGAGGGTCTCGCCACGCTGCCGTGGGCGGGCCGCACGTCGCGCGACTGGGAGCCCGAGCCCCTCCGCTGGCTCGGCGTCAACGCCGTCACCGCGCTCATGAGCTCGGCCGACTGGTCGGAGCGGCGCACCGGCCGCCCGTCGCGCGCCGCCTCGGCCTTCTGGACGGCGCTCGGGCAGTAGCGGGCCCCGCCGGCCGTATGCCGTGTCCCCGCGGGCGCGGCCGAAACCCTTGCGCGCGCGGCCGGCCTTCGGTCTGTTGGTGTGGTCGTCGCAGTGATGCGCACTGAGCGGTCGGGCCACGCGCGTCGATCGGTAGCGTGCAGGGCATGCCCATCAAACTCGAGAACGTCGGCATCGCCGTCGACGACCTGGAAGCGACGATCGCCTTCTTCACCGACCTCGGGCTGACCGTCCTCGGTCGCGACACGGTCAGCGGTGAGTGGACCGACACCGCCGTGGGTCTCGACGGCAACCACGCCAAGATCGCCATGCTGCAGACGCCGGACGGCCACGGTCGCCTCGAGCTCTTCGAGTACATCCATCCCCAGGCCATCGAGACGACGCCCACCCGACCCAACGAGATCGGCATGCACCGGGTCGCCTTCTCCGTCGACGACATCGACGAGGCCCTCGAGGTCGCCGCGAGGCACGGCTGCCATCCGCTGCGCGGAGTGGCCACCTACGAGGACGTCTACAAGCTCACCTACGTGCGCGGCCCCAGCGGGATCATCGTGATGCTCGCCCAGGAGCTCAAGGCCGGCTGAGCCTGGGAGGCGCTTCTCCGGCCGCTCGATCGCGGCCCAGCGGGAGCTCTACCGACAGATCGTGGACCGACTCGCAGAGCACGACATCCCTCGGGCCCACGTTTCCATCCTCTTGCGGGAGAGCCCGCCCGGGAACTGGGGCGCGGGCGGAATCGCGGCAAGTGACTACGACCTGGGTTTCGACATCAACGTCTAGGAACTGTTCGCGGCATCACTGGATGAGCGGCTGTCCGTCCGAAGCGTCTGGACGCCGCGAGTCCCGTGACCCGGCGACTCACGCGAGGCACGATGCCTGCTCGAACGTACGTCGCGTGACGACGCGCACCGGAGCCATCGTCAACGCCTGGGGCGAGGGGGTTCGCAGGACCTGGTTCGGGTTGACGGGCTAGGTGAGGAACGCCCGCATCGCTGCGAGAACGTCGTCACGGCGGTCGATGAACAGGTAGTGGCTGGCGCGGAGCTCGATGACGCGAGCATTCGCCGTCTCCGCTGCGAAACGGTCACGACAGGCGACCCGCCAGATCGCCTCGGGCCCCTGCCACTGGTCCCCGAGGGCGTAGATGGCCAGCGCGGGTGCAGTGATGTCGGAGTAGGGGTGCCGGAACGCCTTGAGGGCCTGAACGAACGGCGCGGCGGCCGCGGCGGAGAACGTGTCGACCACCGACCCGTCCGCCTGGGTGTCCACGGTGGCGGGCAGCATGGCGTCAAGGGCAGGTCCCCGGATGTCGTCGGGGAGCAAGGAGTGGACGAAGTCGACGTAGTCCTCGTACGAGGCGAACCGGTCTGGGCCCGCGGCCTCTTCCGGCCACTCGGGTGTTGGGCTGTCGGCCCAGTCGTAGGCCCCGTCAAGGTAGACGACTCTCGCAACGCGTCCGGGATGGCGAGCGGCAAGGGCCGAGACCTCACCCCCTCCCATCGAGTGCCCCCCGACGTGGGCACGCTCGATGCCCAGGCCGTCGAGGAGCCGTCGCGCGTCCTCGGCGGCGTCGGCGAGGGCGTGGCCGCTCTGGACCTGGTCGGTCAGCCCGTGCCCACGCCGGGTCAGGGCGAGCACCCGGAACCGGTCGCTCAAGTGCGGCGCGAGCTCCGCGAAGACGTGGGCGGTGCAGCCCAGGCCGGCCAGCAGCAGCAGCGGGTCTCCGTCGCCGCCCCAGTCCAGGTAGTGGAAGCGGACGCCGTCGAGGATGACGAACTGGTCGGAGGGTATGTCGATGGGACCCGGCACCCGGTGACCGTACCGCGACGGGCCCGGACGGAGACTGCCGCAGAGCGGATCACGACGGGGCGTTGTCCTGTCGCCCTCGTTGACGGCGCGGCTGGCGGCTTCCCTTCAGAAAAACCGTGGAGCCGCTCTTCCTCGCGCTGTTACGGTGCGGCCGCCCCCATCTCGATCACCGAGGACCTGCCGATGCACATCCTGTGAGACCTCTCGAGCGCTGATCCGTCGCGCGGCGCGCCTGCGCGCCGCGTTCCTTTCGCTTTCGAACTTCTCACGGGAACCGGTGTATCTCTGTGCCCAAGAGCTGGGTCGTCGTGCCCACCTGCCTGCCCACCATCGTCCGCCGCTGCCATAGGTGTGGTGCCGAGCGGTTCCGCGCGAACGGCAAGTTCCGCGCCAACGCACATCACAAGCTCCTCGACGCCTGGCTTCTCGCGCTCTGCGTCGTCTGCGGTGACACCACCAAGCTCACCGTGTTTGAGCGGATCAACGTCCGGTCGGTACGGCGTGGACTACTGGACCGGCTGCATCACAACGATCCCAGTCTGGCAGCCGAGCTGCTTCAGGATCCGGTCGTGCGGCGGCGTAACCGCATCGCTCTCGACTGGGAAGATGCGTGGCGCCTCGACACCGGCGGACCGGACGATCCGGAAAACGTGCCGATCGATGTCGTGGTTCGCTTCGCGGCGCGGATCCCCGTCCGGCCAGTGCGGCTGATCGCTGAGGGTCTCGGGCTGTCGCGGGCTGAGGTCGAGAGGTTGGTCGCCGAGGAAGACCTCACATCTGCAGTCCACCTGGGCGGCAAGCGCTCTGGCGACTTCGCCTTTACGCTCAGGCGCTGAGTCCAGTACCTGTCCGCGGCCCAGGCGAAGACGCGGCCGCTCGTGGGGTCCCAGCCGCTCATTCCCCGACTCTAGAGCGACACCCGCGTGCGAGCATCCGACAGGCGGCACGACCGATAGCGGCATGACCGGTCACCCCACACCGCTCCGCGCCAGGCAGGTGCATCACCAGGTCCGAATCGACATCGAGTTCAGCCTCCGGCTCAGCGCGGCAGGAGAGTGCGATCCCGTGGCCGTGTCGTCGTGCGCGGTTGGGCCCGGGGCTATCGGCTGAGTCGAAGGTGTCTCGCGAACTGCTCGCCGGCGTACTCGGTGGCGTCTAGGAGAGTCGTGAACCCCCACGACTGCTGCGGCCCACGCTCACGCCGATGCTGGTCGACCCAGATGTCCGCCGCTCGACGAAGATCGGGAGGCGCGCTGGCAGCCACGCGGTCCAGGAAGGCCGGCCAGTCCCGGATGATCCACTGCCCTCGTTCACACCACACCCAAGGCTGGAGCGCACCAGTCGGGACTACCGTCCGGCCAGCTCGGCGACGACTGGGGCGAGAGCGTCACTGACGTCAGCTCCGAACACGAAGTACGAGAAGCCGATCTCCTCCCGTCGTCGCTGGATCTCCTCGGCAGCGGCCGCGGGGTCGTTGGGGAGATAGGCCAGCGAGTCTGCGGCCCGGACGGCGGCGGTGTCGAGGTCGGGCCCGGCCATGAACGGAGCGACCGAGTCACCGATCACGGGAACATGCAAGGCCAGCTCGACGTCGCGGTGGTTGTCGAAGCGCCGTACCCGTTGCGTCGACTCGACTCGTGACTCGATCTGCGGCATGACGAAGGTCACCGTGTCCGCGATGTCTGCAGCAAGCGCCTGCGCCTTGGGACCGGCCACGGCCATGGCGACGGGGGTGTGCCGATCCGCACCATCAAGCTGCCGCAACGCCGTGACGACGTCACGCACGTGATCCGAGCGTCGGCTCGCTGAGTCGATCGGCAGGCCCAGTTCGCGGAGCTGCTCGGCGATGCCAAGCCGCCCGGTACCGATGCCCATCTCAAACCGGCCGTTCGTGAGCACCGACAGGGAGTGCGCCTCCCACGCGGTGGTCCACGCCGGCCGCACCGGAGAGGCGTACACCCAGGTGCCCACTCGCAGGTCGGTGAGGGTTGCCGCGACCGCCAGCGCCGGACCGGGCGCCGGCTGCCACTGCGGCACGTCGGGCATCAAGATCGTCGAGTAGCCACTGTCGGCCAGACGACGCAACTGGTCTCGCCAGGTCGCCACGCCGCGGGTGATCGGAGCAACGACCCCGAACCGCAGCGGTCTGGTGGCGCTTCTCGAGGTGACTGACATGGCGATGATCCTCCTATGGCTGCCTGGTGCCGGCTTCTCGATCACTCAACGATCGGGACGCGACGGATCGGACAGTCAGGACAGCGCCCAGACCGGCCGCCTCGCTTCAGCGCCGTCCTTGCTCCGGCCAGCGCCACCTGCCGATGGCCCAGGGGTCACCACAGGCGGATGCGAGAGGTGCCTGACGACAAGGTGGCGATCGGGCCGGCCGGGTAGGACGCGTCCGGGTCCTTGCGCGCCCCGAGGAGATCTCGGTCGATCGTCACCGGCGAGCCGTCACGCTCCTCGAAGTCCGCGTCGACGAACCGGACCCTGGGCAGGTCCGCGCCGGTGACGACGCCGACCTGGAGCCCGTCGAACGACTCGGGGAGGTCGGCGTCGAGGGAGACGGTGTCGCCCTCCTCAACGACTGTGAAGGATGCCGAGTCGAGTCGCAGCGGAGCGTCCTCAGCGGCATACGGGGTGGCCGCTCCGGCATACGCGTTGTGGTGGATGTAGACGGGCTGCGGCACGTCGGGGAAGCGGTTGTGGTCGCCCGGCGGCTGGGCGTCGATGAGCGCGAGGTAGTCCGCGAAGGTGGACGGGTGGCCGTCGTAGCCGGCGGTCCCGACCCAGGCGCCGTCGAAGGTGTGGGCGTCCGTGTTGTAGGCCGCGTCGATCTCACCGCCGGCGAACACGTTGCCGATCCAGCGGTCGTCGGCGCCGTAGATCACGGCGTAGCCGGCCACCTGAGTGCTGTGGGGACGGTGGTAGGGGGTGGCGCGGTCCATCACCCGGATCAGGCCGAGGGTGCCGCACACGAGGTTGCCGACGTAGGCGCCGCCCTGGCTGAAGGACTCGATCGAGACCGGTGAGGCCAGGACGTTGTGGTCGACGACATAGGGTCCGTGGCTCACCTCGACGAAGAGGTCGCGCGAGTTGCCGTAGAGGACGTTGCGCGCGACCCGGGTCCCCTGGGTCTGCCAGTCGAGCCAGATCCCGAGCGAGCAGGAGTGGATGCGGTTGTGGGTGATCTCCACGTCGATGGCCGCGTGCAGCTTGATGCCGGCGATCTCGTGCCCGTAGAACTCCCGCTTCAGGGCGATGCGGTGGATGTGGTTGTCCTCGATCGTGGAGAAGACACAGCCGAGATGGCCCGCGACGGCGCACTGCCCGCAGTCGTAGATCGTGTTGCGGCGGATGACGTGGGAGCCGATGTGCTCCTTGTCCCAGCCGATCTCCCTGGCGGAGAAGACGGACTCGAGCTGGTACTGGTAGCCGGGCTTGTCGCCGCGGTTCGTGTAGTTGTTGTCGCCCGTCGAGGCCTCCTTGCCGATGGAGATGGCGACGCACTTGGCGTCGTGGATGACGTTGTCCTCGATGACCCAGCCCTTGGCCCAGTTCGGCCCGATGAGTCCCGGCTGGTCCGCCGTCGGCGGGGCCCACGGTGTCGCCGCCTGGCACAGCTCGAAGCCGCGGACGGTGATGTAGTCGACGTGGTGCTCGGTGGGGTAGAAGACGGACCGTCGGACGTTGATCTCGACGAGTCGCTCGTTCGGGTCCGCGTCGTGGAAGTTGGCCCAGATGGTGGTCGCGTCAGGGCCGACCTGGGCGTGCCACACGTACCGCGTCTGGTCGGCGTCGGGGACGGGGACCGTCTTCCTCGTCCAGTCGTCGGTGACCTCGTCGCGGCGGTCTGGGTGTGACACCTCATCGGGACTGCCCACCTCGTAGAAGCTGCGGCCGTCGAGGTACACGTCACCGAGGTGCTTGCGCTGACCAGCCTCGATGGGGCGGACCACCCAGTCGCCGACGACTTCCTCCGCGAAGGGGTTGAAGGAGCCGAACAGCTCGTTGGGCACGCGCACCGTCCAGACCCCACCGCCCACCTGCTGCCAGTCGGTCACCCGCTCGGAGCCCTTGATGACGACGTGCTCGCCCGGCGCCGCCTCGTAGGTGATGCGACGCGCGTCGCTCAGCCCGCCCCGAGGGGGTGCGACCAACTCGCGGTACTCGCCCTCGTGGACGACGACCCGGTCGCCGGGCCGCGCCAGCTCTGCGGCGCGGCCGATCGTGCGGAAGGGACGGGGCTCAGACCCGTCCGCCTGGTCGGAGCCGGTGGGGGCGACATGCAGCACGCTGGTCACGGCGGTGTGTCCTCTATGTCGAGCGGTGGCAGGAGGCGCCGGTCCGGTGGTCATGCGCCCGTCATGGGCTCGGACACGGCGTGCGATCGACACTACGCAGGTTGCACTCGGGGATGAGGATTTCGCGGTTCTTCATGGCGACCGCTTGCCCCTCGGAAGCAGAGGTCGCGCGATGGAGCAGCCAGTCCTCGTGAACCTCTTCCTCACGCCCGTTGTAGCGGTAGGTGTGCTGACGCGTCCATACGGGTTCGCCGCAGGCAGGTCCTCGAGCCCGGGCTCCTCAGCGGCTTCACGAACGGCTGCCTGCTGGGCCGTCTCACCTGGCTCGCGACCGCCGCCCACGGGGTACCAGCACTCCTCTGCGCTCAGGGGATCCCGCGAGTGGATCAGCAGTAGTCGCTCGTGTTCATCCCGAAGGACTCGAAGAGGGTCGCCCGTGAGGACTTAGTCGGGCTGCCTCCACGCACGTCAGTCCCGCTTCGCCACCTGTCCCGTGAAGGCCCCGTCCGTCAGCACGGGCACGACGTCGGACGCGTCCAGCTCGGCCGCGACCGCCACGTCATCGGGCCAGCCCTGCTCGACGAGCTCGCGACCGCTCGCGCACGCATGCAGCGCCTCGCCGATCCGGTCCTCCACGGCCAGCCACGTCGTGCCGGCGGCCTCGGCCTCGGGGCTGAGCAGGAGCGGACCGGCCCGGTGCTCGAGCCGGCCGGCCAGGGCGGCGATCACGGCGCCGGTTCCCCAGAGGTCCTCGACGGCGGGGCGCAGCGAACCGTCGGGCCACCGCTCGCCGGCGGGCACGACGACCACGGCGGGCTGGGCGCGCGACCCGCCCGATCCGCCCGACCCGCCCGATCCGCCCGATCCGCGCGACGACTCGAGCCAGTCGACGAGCCAGGCGGCCACCGCGGAGCGGTTGCGCAGCGACGCTGCGACGACGTCCGCCCCGGCGCCGGCCAGGACGGCGCTGGTCGTCGAGCCGTTGGGTGAGGGCAGCACGAGGTCCCCGATCGGCCCTGCCGCGCGGATCGAGGACGGCGAGAGGCTGACCCCGCCGTCGACAGCGGTCGCCGACCGTGGCCGCGCCAGCGTCGCCCCCAGCCCGTCCGCGAAGGTCCGGGCCGGCGCGTCCTTCCAGCGGTAGGGGTGCACCCGGGTACCGGCGTCCACGGCGACGGACACGCACGTCGTGAAGCTGAGGACGTCGACGACGACCGCACAGACGGGCGAACCCGCGGCGACGGCATACGCCGTGAGGTCCTCGGCCGCTCCGGGCCCCCAGTCGAGGCGGACGACGTGCCGGTCCTGCGAGTGCCACGGCATCATGGCACCCAACCTACGGGTGGCTCAGCCGCCGAACGTCTGGGTCCAGTACGTGCCGTACGAGCCGCCGGTCGCGTAGCCGACGCCGATGTCGCGGTAGGAGCAGGTGAGGATGTTCGCCCGGTGGCCGGGGCTCGCCATCCAGCCGCGCATGACGTCCTTGGCGCTCGTCTGGCCGGCCGCGATGTTCTCGGCGATGGCACCGCCCTGGTAGCCCGCGGCGCGGATGCGCTCGGCGAAGGTGACCCCGTCGGGGCTCGTGTGGGAGAAGTAGTCGCGGGTGGCCATGTCGTCGCTGTGGTCCTGCGCAGCGCGCCGCAGCGCGGCGTTCACCGACACCGGGCCGCAGCCGGCGCGCGACCGCTCGACGTTGACGAGGGCCACGACCTGCTGGGCGACGCCGGCCCGCGGTGGTGGCGCCGGCTTCGCCGGTGTGGCCGTCGGGCTCGTCGCGCTCGCCGTGCCGGACGGTCGCGCGGCGGCCGTACGCGTGCCCTCCGGTGCGGTGACGAGCGGTGCCGGGGCGCGAGTGGTCAGTGACGGCTGCGGCGACGTCGGGAGGGTCGACGAGGTCGCACCGGAGGCGCTCGGCGACGTTCCCGGCGACGTGGACGGGGTGCGGCCGGGCTCCGTGGCGTCGTCGACGCGGCTGCTCGGCGTGACCGCCGGCACCGACGGCGTGGACGGGGTCGACCCGTGTCCGGGGCGGAACCCGCCCGCCTCGTGCAGGATCGCGAAGCCACCCACGACGAGCACCGCGGACACCGTCAGGGTCACCACGGCGGCGCGCCGCGATCCCACGACCGCGGGATCGGTGTGCCGTCCCATGTGCACCTTTCGTCGACCCGGCGAGCGGTACCTTACGCGTCCCGCGGGTGCGGGTGCACCATGAGGAGCCCTCGGCTCAGTCGGTGTCGAGCTCTCGCACGAGTCGAGCCGGGGCCGTGAGGCGGTAGGAGGCGTCGACGAGCTCGGCCACCTCCTGCCAGTCGACCTCCTCCGGCGCGCCGCACGCGCGCAGGTCGAGCCCCACCCAGCCCGACGGGCCGAGGTAGGCCGGGTCGTAGAAGCGCTCGTCCCCGAGCAGAGCCGGCCGTTCGGCTGCGTCGGGCAGCACGAGGACCGACTGGCGGTGCGGCTCCGGGTCGTGGTCGCCCTTCACGGTGCCGCCGTAGGTGACGAACACCTTCGTCGTGAAGAAGGTCGGGCGCCCGTGCGACACCTTCTCGTCGGCGCCGGGCAGCGCCAGGCAGATGTCGCGGACCCGGGTCAGGTAGGGGTCGGCGGCGTCGAACATCAGGGGGTGGGCCACCCGACCACGGTAGGGCCCCGTCCCCCGCCGCGAGGGTTTCAGGCGCCGCAGGCCCCGCCGCAGCCACCGGCGCCGCAGCCTCCACCGCACCCGCCGCCGACGGCGACCGGCTCGGGCACCTCGTGCCGCGTCGACCACGCGGTCTCGAGCGCCTGCGTGAAGACCTCGACGGGCTGCGCGCCGGAGACGCCGTACTTGCGGTCGAGGACGAAGAAGGGGACCGACTCGATGCCGAGCATCTTGGCGGTGGCCTCGTCGCTGCGCACGTGGTTGCCGTAGTCGTCCGACTCGAGCATCGTGCGCACGGCCTCGGCGTCGAGGCCGATCTCGGCGGCGAGGCGCACGAGGACCTCCCGGTCGCCGACCGCGAGGCCGTCGGTGAAGTAGGCGCGCATGAGCCGCTCGTGGGCGGCGTCGGCGAGCCCCTGCTCGGCGGCGAGGTGGACGACCCGGTGGGCGTCGAACGTGTTGCCGTAGCGGGCCTGCTCCCAGTTGAACTCGAGCCCGAGCTCGGAAGCCGCGGCAGCCATCGAGCGGTGCTGCGCGACGGCCTGCTCCCGCGTCGTGCCGTACTTGGCGGCGACGAGGTCGACGAGGGGGACGCCCGACACGGGCTCGGCGCCACGGTCGAGCTCGAAGCTGTGCCACGTCACCTCGACCTCGTCGGCGTGCGCGAACTGCGCCAGGGCCGCCTCGAGACGGCGCTTGCCGAGGTAGCAGAAGGGGCACACGATGTCGGACCAGATGTCGATCTTCACGGTCGTGCAACCTACCCGTGACCGGGCGTGTTCCCCGCATCGGGCGAGGCGTCCGTCACCCTCCGGGTGAGCGGGCGTATGCCGTTCAGCCGGCCCGGGCGACCCGGTGCAGGATCGCCGCGGCGGACTCCGCGTCGCGGGTCTCGGGCAGCCAGTGGCCCGCGTCGAGCTCGACGAGCTCGTAGTCGCCCGTCACGTGCTCGCGGGTCAGCTCGGCGGCGGTGCGGCCCAGGAACGGGTCGCGCGAGCCCCAGACGTAGGTCGTCGGCACGGCGACGCGGTGCGCGGAGACGCCGGAGCGCCGGGCGGCGCGGTACCAGTTGATCGGCCCGGTGAGCGCATCGGCGTGGGCCAGCCGGACGGCATACCTCGTCCGGTCGGCGGTCGGGAGGCCCGAGCGGGCCATCAGCCGGTCGAAGCGGGCGGCCAGGGCCCGCTCGGGGAGGCGCGGCACCTGGAAGGCCGCCATGTACCAGGACTTCCGCTTCTGCTCGGTGCCGGAGCTCCACGCGCGCGACATGGCCGCCGGGTGCGGCGTCGACAGGACGGTCAGTGACGCGATGCGCGTCGGGTGGTTGCCCGCGACGAGCCACGCGACGGCGCCGCCCCAGTCGTGGCCGACCAGGTGGACCCGCTCGCGACCGGAGGCCTCGATGAGACCGAGGACGTCGGCGACGAGCTCGTCGAGGCGGTAGGCTTCCCGGTCGGCCGGGCTGGCCGTGGGGCAGTAGCCGCGCTGGTCCGGGGCGAGGGTGCGCAGGCCCGCCTCGTGCAGCCGGGCGGAGACGCGGTCCCAGCTCGTGCGGTCGGTCGGGAAGCCGTGGAGGAGCACGACGACCTCACCACCCAGCGGACCTCCGTCGGTCACGTCGAAGCGCAGCCCGTCCCGGCCGAAGGACGTGATCCGCTCGTCGAGGGCTCGCATGCCCCCATCGTGCCCCGGCGGGCCGAGGAGCGCCCGACCGGGTGCTCGGGTCAGGGTCATCACCTAGGGGCCAAACCCGAGGCGGCGTGACAGGGCGGCGACCTACTGTGGAGCCATGCCCGACGTGTCCGACCAGCGCATCCAGCCCGGCGCGGGCCGGGCCTGGTGGCACGTGTCGCGCACCGGGCTCTTCTTCGGCGCCGCCTACTTCCTCACCTCGATGGCCCCGAGCCTGCTGCCGCGCACGTGGTACTACCAGGGCCTCATCAGCGGGCTCTGCGTGGTGGCCGGCTATGCGCTCGGCGTCGTCGTCGCGTGGGTCGTGCGCCGGGTGGCGCGCCTCATCGACCTGCGCGTCACCGTCAGCGGCGTGGCACGGCACTGGCTGCTCGTCGCCGCCCCGGTCTTCGGGGCCGTCGCGGTCCTCGGCCTCACGGTCGCCAACGTGCGCTCGCAGGCGCGCACGGCGGCGTTCGTCGAGCTCACGCCCCTCGACCCGTTCGACTGGGCCCTGGCGCTCGCGCTCGCGGCCCTCGTGGCCGTCCTCTTCCTCGCCGTCGCCCGGGGTCTGCGCGGTGCGACGCGCCAGCTCGCCGAGGCCGCGGGCCACGTGCTGCCCAAGACCATCGCGACCCTCATCGCCGTCGTCGTCGTGGCCCTGGCCACGGCGTGGGTGACCGACAGCGTGCTCTTCCACCAGGGCATGCAGGCCTTCGCCGGCGTCGCCGCCAAGGTCAACACCGCTCCGACCGGCCGTGCCGCGCCGACGTCGCCGCTCCGCTCGGGCGGGCCGGGGTCGCTCGAGTCGTGGGACAGCCTCGGCTACCAGGGCCAGATGTTCGTCACGAGCGCGCCGACGGCCGCGCAGATCACGGCGGCGACCGACCGTGGCGCGATCGAGCCGATCCGGGTCTATGCCGGCCGGACGCCCGACCGCACGGTCTCCGACGTCGCCGATGCCGTGGTCGCCGAGCTCAAGCGCACCAACGCCTTCAACCGCCGCGTGCTGGCGGTGTTCACGACGACGGGCACCGGCTGGGTCGACGACTGGTCCGCCCAGTCCGTCGAGTACCTCAGCAACGGCGACAGCGCGATCGCCGCGATGCAGTACTCCTACCTGCCCAGCGCGATGTCGATGATGACCGACCGTGACACCCCGCGCGAGGCGGGCAAGGCCCTCTTCGACAAGGTGTATGCCGTGTGGCGCACGCTGCCGGCCGACGACCGTCCGCAGCTCGTCGTCGGCGGGGAGTCGCTCGGCTCCTACGGCGGGCAGGCGGCCTTCAAGGACGCCGACGACATGCTGGCCCGCGCGCAGGGCGGGGTGTGGGTCGGCACGCCGAGCTTCACCGACATCGCGGCGTCGCTGACGGCCCGGCGCAACGAGGGGTCGCCCGAGATCGTGCCGGTCGTCGACGCGGGCCTGCACATCCGCTTCGCGGCGAGCGGCGACCAGCTGACCCACGACTACTACGGGCGCGACTACGGCGCGTGGGACTTCCCGCGCTTCGTCTACGCCCAGCACGCGTCCGACCCCGTGGTCTGGTGGAACCCCGCCCTGCTCGGCGCCGAGCCCGACTGGCTCCGCGAGCCGCGGGGTCGCGACGTCAACCCCGACGTCACGTGGATCCCCTTCGTGACGTTCTGGCAGCTGACCACCGACATGGCCGTCGGGCACGACCCGCCGGACGGCTACGGCCACCGCTACGGCCCCGAGCTCGTCCCGGCGTGGGGGTCGGTGCTCGGCGGGTCGCCCACCGACGACTACTCGAAGCTCGTCGCCGGCATCGAGGAGACGGTCAACCGGGTCGAGTGACCGCGGCTCCCCGCTTCTCGTCGACACCCCGACGTCCGTCGGTGACGACGGTGGTGACGACCGTCGTCACCGGCGAGGCGAGCACGCCTCAGGCAGAGGCGGATCCGAACCGCGCGACGTAGTGCCAGACCCGCTTGAGGGCCTGCTCGTCGTACCGACCCGTCCGTGACGCGTCCCCGAGGACCTGCGGCGTGACGACGCCGTCCACGGCGAGTGCCACGCCGAGGGCGACGTGCTCCGGGCCGCGGTAGTCGGGGTGGGCGCGCAGCGTCGCGACGTCGAGGCAGTATCCCGGGTGCCACTCGACGGGCACCCCGAGGCGGTGGGCATCGGCCTCGACGCCGGTGCCGCGGTAGCAGGGGTCGAGCACGAGTGCCTCGACGTCGGTCGACAGGGCGACCACGCCGTGGACGTGCGCCTCGACGTAGTCGTCGAGGAGGTCGTGGTCGGCGGAGTCGGCGAGGGCGCCGAGCGCGAACGCCGTTGCGGTGCCGAAGTGCTCGGGCTCGAAGACGCTGTCGGGGAAGCAGAACGTCGTCCGCTCGAGCGTGTGCGCGGCGAGCCTCACGTGCGCCGACCCGAAGCGCGGCGCCGCGCCGTACGGACGGCGGTGCAGGTCGAGCGCGCCGTACTTCGGCCGCAGGGCCGGCTCGGCCCCGTCGTAGGCACCGCCGAAGATCCTGCTCTCCCAGCGCCACCGGTCACCGCCGGGGTGTGCCGTCAGCCCGCCGTTGCTCGTCCCGGTCTCGAACTGGGAGCGGTAGACGCCGTCGCGGGCCATGACGGCGATAACAGGCTCGCCGCGCACGAGCCGGTCCGGGTGGAAGTTGAGGGTGACGCGCAGCGTCGGGTCGAGCGCCGGCCCGGCCGAGAGCCCGCGGACGTGCGCGAGCGCGCGCCGGACGGCATACGGCTGCGAGGTCACGGGCTCATCCTCACATCCGCGCCTCGCCTCGCGGCGGCGTCCGCGGGGACCCTGACACGCGGCACCCTCCGGGTCACGGGGTAGGAATGGTGCATGGGCACGAAGATCGACCTCCCCGAGCACGACCTCACCGCCTACCGGGCCGACCCCACCGGAGCGCCGCGCGGCGCGGTGGTCGTGATCCAGGAGATCTGGGGCCTGGCCGACCACATCAAGGACGTCGCCGACCGCGTCGCTGCCCAGGGCTACGTCGCCGTCGCTCCCGACCTGCTCGGGCACGTCGGTCTGACTCCCGAGGTGGGCGCCCGGATCTTCGAGCTGATGTCCAGCGCGTCGGAGGAGGACCGGCTCGCCGCGCAGCCGCAGATGCGCGCTGCGACGACCCCCGCCCGGCAGCCGGAGTTCGCCGCGTGGGCGGTGCCGGCACTGCGCGCCGTCGTCGACTCCCTCGTCGCCGAGCCCGGCGTCGACGGCCGGGTGGGCGTCATCGGCTTCTGCTTCGGGGGGACGTACGCGTTCGCCCTCGCGGCCGCCGACCCGCGGCTGCGCGCGGCGGTGCCCTTCTACGGGAGCTTCCCCGAGAGCGCCGACCCCGCCACGATCGGCTGCCCCGTCCTCGCCTTCTACGGTGAGGACGACCACGGCATCACCGACGGGGTGCCCGAGCTCGAGTCGCGCCTGGAGCAGGCGGGCGTCGACTTCACGGCGCGGGTCTACCACGGCGTCGGGCACGCCTTCTTCAACGACACCTCGCCGTCGAAGTACCACGCCGAGGTCGCCGCCGACGCGTGGGAGCGGACGCTGGCCTTCCTCGACGAGCACCTGCCCTCATGACCTCCCCACCCCGCCGGGCGTGGCCTGCCACAGGGTTCTCGCCGGTCTTTCGTCCCACGGGCACACCCGCGTGCGGTAGGCCTGTGGGATGACCGACACCGCCACAGCGCCGGACCCCGGCAACCCGCTCGTGCTCGGCCCCATGCTGCGCTACATCGGCGAGACGGACGCGACCGTCTGGGTCGAGGCCTCCGGCCCCGGAGTTGTCACCGTGCACACCGACGGTCGCGACTGGACCGCTCCGACGTTCATCGTCAAGGGGCATCACTACGCGCTCGTGGTCGTCGACGGCCTCGAGCCGGGCGGGTCATGGGACTACACCGTCAGCATCGACGACACCCCGGTCTGGCCCGAGCCGGACAGCGCCTTCCCGCCACCGCGCATCCGCACCATCGACCGCGGCCGGCCCACCCGCCTGCTCTTCGGCTCGTGCCGTACCACGGTGCCGCACGACCGCGAGGGCCACCGCACCAACGGCGTCGACGCCCTGCGGACCCTCGCGCTCGCCCTGGCGCGGGGCGAGGAGGAGTGGCCCGACCTCGTGGCCTTCCTCGGCGACCAGGTCTACGCCGACGAGACGTCGGAGGCGATGCGCGAGTTCATCGCCGCCCGCCGCGACATCACCGAGCCGCCGGGCGAGGAGATCAAGGACTACGAGGAGTACGCCCACCTCTACCAGCTCGCCTGGGGCGACGCCGCGAACCGGTGGCTGTTGTCGACGGTGCCGAGCTGCATGATCTTCGACGACCACGACATCCGCGACGACTGGAACACGTCCTGGACCTGGCACGAGGAGATCAACCGGACGCCGTGGTGGCACGAGCGCCTGATGGGCGGCCTGTCGTCGTACTGGGTCTACCAGCACATCGGCAACCTCTCGCCGTCGCAGCTCGCCGACGACGAGATCTACGCCAGGGTGCTCGAGGCCGCCGGCGACCGCACCGCAGACCCGACGGCGGGTGAGCTCGACCTGACCGAGGCCGTCTTCGACCTCTCGCGCCGGTCGGACCGCCACCCCGAGGTCTACCGCTGGAGCTTCCGGCGCGACCTCGGCGACGTCCGCCTCGTCGTCGTCGACTCGCGGGCCGCTCGAGTCCTCGAGCCGAAGCACCGCTCGATGCTCGACCCCGACGAGATGCGCTGGCTCGACGAGCAGCTGACAGGCGACGTCGAGCACCTGCTCATCGGCACGTCCCTGCCGTTCATGCTCCCGCCCGGCCTGCACGACCTCGAGGCGATCGACGAGGTGCTCGCCATGGGCACCCACGGACGTGTCATCGCCGACCGGGCCGAGAAGGTCCGGCAGTCCATCGACCTCGAGCACTGGGCCGCCTTCAACGACGGGTTCGTCGAGGTGTTCGACACCGTCATGCAGGTGGCGCGGGGTGAGCGCGGCGCGGCTCCGGCGAGCGTCGTCTTCCTCTCCGGCGACGTCCACAACTCCTACGTCGCCGAGGTCGTCGACGCGAGGACCCGCCACGGCGCGACCTCGCGCATCATCCAGGCCGTCTGCTCGCCGATCCGCAACCCCATGCCGCGGATGGTGCGCGTCATGATGTCCGCCTTCGCCCGCGGGCTCGTGGGTCCCATGCGGTTCGTCGCCGAGCACTCGAAGCGCGTGCCCGACCCTGCCTACCCGTGGGTGGTCACCGACGGGCCGTGGTTCGACAACTGCCTCGCCGAGCTCACGGTCCAGGGCCGGGACCTGTCGATCGTCTGGCGGGGCGGCGAGATCCGCGACGGCGACGACGCCCACCCGGTGCTGACGACCGTGTCCAGCGTGCGCCTCCCGGCAGCAGGCTGACGGGCCAGCACGTGGACGAGGTCGAGCGGCGGATCGCGCTGGCGCGCAAGGCCGTCCGAGCGTATGCCGAGAACCCCAAGGTCGCGGCGGCGCTCATCGGCGGCTCGGTGGCCCGTCGGCTCGCCGACGCGGCGTCCGACATCGAGCTCGACGTCTACTGGTCCTCACCGCCGACGGCGGCGGACCGCGAGGCAGCCATCGAGGGCGCCGGGCTCACCCGGGTCTACGCCGAGGAGGACGAGCACGAGTGGGCCGACGGCCTGCTCGTCGGCGGCGTCAAGACCGACGTCAGCGGCTTCGTGACATCGACCATCGACACCTACCTGGACCGGGCGCTCATGGGCGACACCGAGGCGGAGCTCCAGGTGCGGGTCACGGCCCTGCGCGACGGCATACCGCTGCACGGGCACGACGTCATCGACGCGTGGCGCGCCCGCTGCGACGGCTACCCGGAGGCGCTGGCCGTCGCCCAGGTGCACCAGGCCCTCGACCTGCGACCCCGCGAGCGGCTCGAGATGCTCGCGGACCGGGACGACGTCGTGCTGCTGCACCGCGACCTCCTCGACGGGGTGCAGGGCGTCCTCGACGCCCTCTTCGCCGTCAACCGGGTGTGGATGCCACACCCCTTCCACAAGTGGCTGGACCGTGAGGCGACGCTGCTGGCCCACCGTCCGGAGCGGCTCGTCGAGCGCACCCGGGCCCTGCTCGTCGCGTCCCCGCACGTCGCGGTCGCCGCGCTGGTCGCCCTCGTCGAGGAGACGTACGACCTGGCCCTCGAGCACGTGCCGGACGCCGACGTCGCCCCGCTGCGCGCGGCGTTCGAGCAGCGCCGGGTGGTCGAACCCTAGGTGCGGCGCAGCCGTCCGCCGAGTCCCTGCGGCGCGTCGGGCACCGGTGGTGTGGCGGGGTCCGGCCCGAGGGCGGGTGCGGCTTCGGGGCATCGGCGGCGGAGGGAGCGGTCTATGGCCGACATCGCGAGGAGCAGGACCGAGACGACCGTGAGCACCACGGCGAGGGCGTGCAGTCCTGCGGTGTCGGCACGCTCGGGGAACGCGGCGGCGTTGGCGGCGGCGGCGACCATGGCGCCGAGGTACATGGAGGTGCGCAGCAGCCCGGCCGACGAGCCGAGGCGGTCGGGGTGGGCCTGTCGGTAGAGGGCGTTCTGGTTCGCCAGGCCGATGAGTCCCTGCGGCACCCCGACCACGCCGACGACGGCGACGACGAGCCAGAGCGGTGAGTCGTCGTGGAGCAGGGGCAGCCCGAGGCAGGCGAGCACCTGCAGCGCGCCGCCGACGACGAGCTTGCCGCGCACCTGCTCACGACGACCGAAGACCGTCGTCACCGCGATGGCCACGACGAACATCGGCAGCAGCGCGAGCCCCGCGCCCGTGGCGGTGAGGCCCCGGCCCTGCTCGAGCCACTGGGTGAAGCCGTAGAGGAAGGCGTAGCTCACCGTGGAGGCGAGCAGCTGCCGGACGTACGTCGCGACCAGGGGAGCGTTGCCGGCCAGGAGGCGGACGTCGATGAACGGGTCGTCGGCGCGCCGCTCGCGCAGCACCAGGCCCGTGACGGCGACGGCGACGACGAGCAGGAGCGGCCAGCGCGCCGCCGCCGGCTGCATGAGGAAGAGCAGCAGTGCGGTCAGGGTCGCGGCGAAGAGCGCCATGCCGGTGACGTCGAGCCCCCGTGGGCGCCCGTGTCGTCGTCGCGGTGCAGCTGCTCCTCGCGGGGCAGGCGCAGCGACCCGAGAACGAGGCAGGCGAGCGCGAGCGGCACGTTGACGGTGAAGATCGTGCGCCAGCCGCCGAGCCCGATGAGCAGGCCGCCGACGGTCGGGCCGATGACGGCCACCGTCTGGTTCGCCGCGGAGAGGGCGGCGAGCACGCCCGCGGGCGAGTCGGTGCCGGTGCGCACCGACTCGCTGCGGATGAGCACCATCGAGGCGGGAGCCAGATCGTCGAGGATGGCGGAGCACCGAGGGCCAGGCCGATCGGGACGAGCGCGACGGCGAGCATCGAGGAGTTGACGGGGTTCAGCACCGACCCGAGCACCATCGGCGCGACGAGGCGCCGGTCGAAGCGTCCGGCCGGCGGGGTGCGTGCACGGTCCGTGGCCTCGGCGGCCGCGCCGGCCTCGGCAGCGCGGGTCATCGGCGCGCGAGCCGGTCGAGCAGGACCATGGCGTCGATGACGGTGCGGCGCTCGGCCTCGGTGAAGTGGTCGGTGAGGGCCCTCGAGAGCCACTCCTCGCGGGCGGCGCGGCTGACGTCGATGCGGCTGCGCCCGGCGGTCGTGAGGGACACCAGCTGGCGGCGGCCGTCGGTGGGGTCGGGGCGGCGTTCGACGAGGCCGCGCTCCTCGAGGACCGCGAGGGTCGCCGCCATCGACTGCGGCCGCACCTGCTCGCCGGCCGCCAGGGCGCTGGCGGTCGCGTCGCCGTCGCCGAGTAGCCGGCTCAGCACGGCGGTCTGGGAGGGGGTGAGACCGTCGAGCTCGGCGACGTCGCGCAGCCGGCGACGCAGTCGGCTGAAGGTCACCCGGATGTCGTGGGCGGCGCGGCCCGCGGTCGGCGCGATGGCGTGCGAGCCGTCGGTCGCGACTCGGGTGGTGCTCCTTGATGCCATGACTCGACCGTAGAACTCGACAGGTGAAACTGTCCAGTCACACCTGTCGAGTTGGTCACGTGACGCGGACGAGCAGGATGCGGTCGTCGCCGGCTCCGGGGCTCTGGCGACCGTCGCGGTTGCTCGTCGTCACGAGCAGCGTGTCCGGCCCGACCGTGAGGACGCCGCGCAGCCGGCCGTAGCGTCCGACGAGGAAGTCCCGGGGAGCCGCCGCGGTCCCCGTGCCGTCGAGGGGGATCCGCCACAGCCGCTGCCCGCGCAGGGCAGCCATCCACACCGAGCCCTGGGCGATCGCGATGCCGCTCGGGGAGTCCTCGGGTGGGCCCCACTGGGCGACGGGGCCGGTGACCCCGGCCCTGCTCGTGCGCCCCTCCGTCTGCGGCCAGCCGTAGTTGCGACCCGGCCGGATGAGGTTGAGCTCGTCCTCGCTGTGGTCGCCGAACTCGGAGGCCCAGAGCCGACCCGCGGCATCCCACGCGATGCCCTGCACGTTGCGGTGCCCGTAGGACCAGACGAGCGTCCCGAAGGGGTTGCCGGGAGCCGGGCGCCCGGCCGTCGTCATCCGCAGGATCTTGCCGCCCAGCGAGCCCTTGTCCTGGGCCACCGCCGGTTGCTGCGCCTCGCCGGTCGTCGCATAGAGGTAGCCGTCCGGGCCGAACGCGAGACGTCCGCCGTTGTGGTGCACGTTGTGGGGGATGCCCGTGACGAGCACCCGCGGCGTGCCGAGCTGGCGACCGGCCGGTGCCGTCGGGTCCCAGGGGATGGCGGCGATCCGGTTGTCGCCCGCGGTCGAGTAGTACGCGTACACGAGGCGGTCGTGCGCGAAGGTGGGCGAGACGGCGATGCCGAGCAGGCCCGCCTCGCCCTGCTGGGCGACGTTCGAGACGACGCCGGGCACGGTGCCCACACGGGTGAGGTGAGAGGCGGCGACGTCGAGCCGGTAGATGCGGAAGCTGTCGCGGGCCGAGACGAGGACGGTCCCGTCCGGTAACCGGGCCAGGCCCCATGGCACGTCGATCCCGGTGGCGAGCGTGCGCACGACGGTCGCGCTGCCCGTCGCCCGGCCGGCCCTCGACGTGGGTGCGGGGCTCGTCGGGGTGGCCGGGCCGCTGGACGTCGTCGTCGAGGACGGCGTCGGAGTCGTCGGTGAGGGTGCGCTGCTCGTCGTCGGGCTGGACGGGGGCGCGGAGGTCGTCACCGCTCTCGTGGTGGCGGCGGTGGTCCCGGTCGGCGCCGGCGGGCCCGACGAGCAGGCTGTCGTCGAAAGCCCCACCAGGCCGAGGACGGTGGCCGCGGCGAGCGCGGTGCGGGTCGTGTGCGGCATGAGGCACCTCCCGCCACCGACGCTAGCGACGGACCCTGTGGCGTGCACCGGGCGCCCTGCCCCGGCGGGAACAATCCCAGCGACCCCAGAGTTGAGTGGGGTGAGCGCAAGATTTGCGAGTGCGGTTTTGACAATCACGTCGGAGCCGGAGCAGATTGAGCGAGGACCTGTTTCACCAGACCACCAGCAACACCCGGTCTCCACCTAGATCATCAAGGAGTCACCCATGGCACGTGCCGTCGGAATCGACCTCGGTACCACCAACTCGGCCGTCTCCGTCCTCGAGGGCGGCGAGCCGAGCATCATCTCAAACGCCGAGGGCGGTCGCACGACCCCATCCGTCGTCGCGTTCTCCAAGAACGGCGAGGTGCTCGTCGGCGAGGTCGCCAAGCGCCAGGCCGTCACCAACGTCGACCGGACGATCCGCTCGGTCAAGCGCCACATGGGCACCGACTGGAAGTCGCCCGAGATCGACGGCAAGACGTACACCGCCCAGGAGATCAGCGCGCGCATCCTCCAGAAGCTGAAGCGCGACGCCGAGTCCTACCTCGGTGAGACCGTCACCGACGCCGTCATCACCGTCCCCGCCTACTTCGACGACGCCGAGCGCCAGGCCACCAAGGAAGCCGGTGAGATCGCGGGCCTCAACGTCCTGCGCATCGTCAACGAGCCCACCGCTGCCGCCCTCGCCTACGGCCTCGACAAGGGCAAGGAGGACGAGCTCATCCTCGTCTTCGACCTCGGTGGCGGCACGTTCGACGTGTCCCTCCTGGAGGTCGGCAAGGACGCCGAGGACGGCTTCGCCACGATCCAGGTGCGCGCGACCAACGGTGACAACCACCTCGGTGGCGACGACTGGGACGACGTCGTCGTCCAGCACCTCATCACCCAGGTGAAGAACAAGACCGGCCAGGACCTGTCCAAGGACAAGATCGCGATGCAGCGCCTTCGCGACGAGGCCGAGCGCGCCAAGAAGGAGCTCTCCACCGCGACGAGCACCAACATCTCGGCGCAGTACATCTCGATGACGCCCGAGGGCCCGATCCACCTCGACGAGAACCTCACCCGCGCGCAGTTCGAGCAGATGACGAAGTCGCTCCTCGACCGCACCAAGGCGCCGTTCCACAAGGTCATCGAGGACGCCGGCATCAAGGTCGCCGACATCGACCACGTCGTGCTCGTCGGCGGCTCCACCCGCATGCCGGCCGTCAGCAGCCTCGTCAAGGAGATGACCGGCGGCAAGGACCCCAACAAGGGGGTCAACCCCGACGAGGTCGTCGCCATGGGCGCGAGCCTGCAGGCCGGCGTCCTCAAGGGTGAGCGCAAGGACGTCCTGCTCATCGACGTCACGCCGCTCTCGCTCGGCATCGAGACCAAGGGTGGCCTGTTCACCAAGCTCATCGAGCGCAACACCGCGATCCCGACCAAGCGCTCCGAGATCTTCAGCACCGCCGACGACAACCAGCCGTCGGTCCTCATCCAGGTCTTCCAGGGTGAGCGCGACATCGCGCAGCACAACAAGTCGCTCGGCACCTTCGAGCTGACCGGCATCGCGCCGGCCCCGCGTGGTGTGCCGAAGATCGAGGTCACCTTCGACATCGACGCCAACGGCATCGTCAACGTCTCCGCCAAGGACCAGGGCACCGGCAAGGAGCAGAAGATGACGATCACCGGTGGCTCGGCCCTGTCGAAGGAAGAGATCGACAAGATGGTCAAGGACGCCGAGGCGCACGCCGACGAGGACCGCAAGCGTCGCGACGAGGCCGAGGCCCGCAACCAGGCCGAGCAGCTCGTCTTCTCGACCGAGTCCTTCCTCAAGGAGTCGGGCGACAAGGTCCCGGCCGACGTCAAGACCCCGGTCGAGGAGTCGCTCGCCGACCTCAAGGCCGCCATCGCCGAGGGCTCAGAGGCCGGCGCCGACGAGATCAAGGCCAAGGTCGAGGACCTCAACACGAAGTCCCAGGCCATGGGCCAGGCCGTGTACGCCTCCGAGCAGGCCTCCGCGAACGCCGCCGCGGGTGCCGCCGGGCAGGACGGATCGCCCTCCGGCGACGGCGCGTCCGGCACGTCCGGCACGTCCGGTGCCTCCGACGCGTCCGACGACGACGTCGTCGACGCCGAGGTCGTCGACGACGACGAGGTCAAGGACGCCAAGTGACCGAGTCCCCGAAGCACGGCACGTCCGGCGAGCAGCCTGACGTGACCGCATCGGGCGCGACGGGTGCCGGCGGCGACGCCGCCGGCACCCCGCCGCGGGGCGGTTCGGCCCACGGCGAGCGCCACCACACGTACTACGAGGGCGGCCCGGGCGCCTCGTCCGAGCCCGGTGGTGAGGACGAGTTCGACCACACCGCAAGCGAGTCCGGCGAGCCCTCGGAGGCCGAGGGCGTCGTCCTCGCCGAGGAGGACACCATGGCCGCAACGCTGCTCGCCGACCTGCAGCGACTGCAGGCCGAGTACGTCAACTACAAGAAGCGCGTCGACCGCGACCGCGAGGTCATCCGCCACACCGCGGTCGGCAGCGTCGTCGAGTCGCTGCTCCCGGTCCTCGACGACATCCACATGGCCCGCCAGGCCGGCGACCTCGCCGACGGTCCGTTCGCGTCCATCGCCGACAAGCTCGAGGCGACCCTCGGCCGCTTCGGCGTCGAGCGCGTCGGTGAGGCCGGCCAGGAGTTCGACCCCAACGTGCACGAGGCCCTCATGCACGTCGAGGCCGAGCTCCCCGAGGGGGCAACGGGCACCACCGTCGTCCAGGTGCTCCAGCCCGGCTACCGCATCGGTGACCGGCTGGTCCGTGCCGCCCGGGTCTCGGTTGCCGACCCCGCCTGAGACGTCCGCCGCCGGGCTGCACACGCAGCCCGGCGGCATACACGATGATGGGAGCAGCGTGAGAGTCACCGTGAACGAGGAGGTGCGCCATGGCTAGTCAGGACTGGTTCGAGAAGGACTTCTACGCGATCCTCGGCGTGCCCCAGGACGCCGACGCCGCGACGATCAAGAAGACCTACCGCAAGGTCGCGCGCACGATGCACCCCGACCACAACGTCGGCGACGCCAAGGCGGAGGAGCGCTTCAAGGAGGTCGGGGAGGCGTATGCCGTCCTGTCCGACCCCGAGAAGCGCCGCGAGTACGACGCGATCCGCGCCATGTCGCACGGCGGCGCCCGCTTCACGGCAGGTGGCGCGGGTGGGCAGGGTGCCGGCTTCGAGGACATCTTCTCCGCCTTCGGCGGAGCGGGGGCTCCCGGCGGCCAGCGCGTGCGCTTCGACACCGGCGGCGCAGGTGGTCAACCCAACCTCGAGGACATCCTCGGTCAGATGTTCGGCGGTGGTGCTCCCGGCGCCGGCTACGGCGGCTACGGCGCGCCGGCCGGGCCTCGCCCCGGTGCCGACGTCCAGGCGAGCACGCGCATCGGCTTCCGCGACGCCGTCGAGGGCTCGACCGTGTCGCTGAGCTCGCCCGACCTCGGCCGCATCAACGCCCGCATCCCCGCCGGGGTGAAGGACGGCCAGCGGATCCGCCTGCGCGGCAAGGGTCGTCAGGGCGACCCGGGAGCTCCGGCCGGCGACCTCATCCTCACCGTGGCCGTCGACAAGCACCCGGTCTACGGGCGCGACGGCGACAACCTCACCCTCGACCTGCCCGTCACGTTCGCGGAGGCGGCGCTCGGTGCGACCGTCGCGGTCCCGACGCTCGACGGCGGCTCGGTCAAGGTCAAGGTGGCCCCGGGCACGCCGAGCGGACGCGTCCTGCGGCTCAAGGGCCGCGGCGTCAAGCGTGGCGACCACACGGGCGACCTGCTCGCCAAGGTCCAGGTCGTCGTGCCGCAGCGGCTCACCGACGAGGCGCGCGAGGCCGTCGAGCGGATGGCCGCCGCTGAGAACGGCCACGACCCGCGGGCCGACCTCTTCCAGCGCGCCCGAGCCTGACCACCACCGACGAGACCCGACGGACGGAGGACGACGATGGCCCGCAAGAGTGCCCGCCCCGGTGGGCACGACGACGACGCGCCGGTCTTCGTCATCTCCGTCGCGGCCGAGCTGGCGGGCATGCACGCCCAGACGCTCCGGCAGTACGACCGGCTCGGTCTCGTGTCGCCGTCGCGCACGCGTGGCGGCGGCCGGCGCTACAGCACGCGCGACGTCGAGCTGCTCCGCGAGGTGCAGCGACTGTCGCACGAGGGTGTCTCACTGGCCGGTATCCAGCGCATCCTCGACCTCGAGAACCACGTGGCGGCGCTCCGGTCGCGGGTCGAGGAGCTCGCCGCCGAGCTGGCGGCGGCCCAGGCCGCCCTGTCTGCCGGGGCCCGGGTCTTCGCGGTCGGTCCGCGCGGAGAGGTGGTCGCGGTCCGACCCGGCCAGCGTCCGCCGCGCGCCCCGTCGTCGCAGGCGCTCGTCGTGTGGCGGCCGGAACGCTAGCGTCCCGGCTCGCGGGACCCCCCGCGTGTGCCACACTGTGCTCGCCTCAAGCAGACGGGGCGCCGTTGTGGAATGCCGCCGGAGGCAGCTTCTTGACCCCAGTCCCGGAGGTCGTGTGACCCCGCACCACCCGGAGGGCGCCCTCTTCGGCGCCCCCATGACGAACCCGCACGGCGTGCCGCCGCGTCAGGGCGAGATGCTCGACCTGTTCCGCCGCACCGACTGGTCCGCGACACCGCTCGGCCCGGTCGAGACGTGGCCGGCCAGCCTGCGCATCCTCGTGGACGTGTGCCTGTCGTCGCGCTTCCCCATGCTCGTGTGCTGGGGTCCCGACCTCGACATGGTCTACAACGACGGCTACCGCACCCTCCTCGGCGAGAGCAAGCACCCCGATGCGTGGGGCCGGCCGGTGCGTGAGGTGTGGCCGGAGGTGTGGGACGTCATCGGACCGATGTTCGAGGGCGTCACCACGGGTGGCCCCGCCACGTGGGTCGAGGACGAGCTGCTCGTCGTCGACCGTGCCGGCTACCTCGAGGAGGCCTACTTCACGTGGTCCTACGGCGCCATCCACGACGAGGCCGGAGCCGTCGTGGGCGTGCTCAACGTCGCGACCGAGACCACCACGAAGGTGCTCGCCGAGCGTCGTGCCGACGTCTCGGCCCGTCTCGTCGCCGCGCTGGCCGACGCCGAGGACTCCGAGGACGTACGCCGTCGCGCCCTCGACGTGCTGGGTGCCGACAGCCACGACCACCTCGCGAGCGACCTCCGCTGGGCTGCACCCGGTGACGCGCTGCCGACGGTCGACGACGAGGGCCGCCCGGTCCGGGTCGTCCCCGTCGTCGAGCCCGGCCTGCTCGAGCCCACGGCACACCTGCTGCTCACCGAGAACCCCCGTCAGCCGTGGGACGCGACGCTCCAGGTCTATGCCGAGCTGTGCGCCTCCCACGTCGCGATGGCCCTGAGCGGTATCCGCCGCCTCCAGGACGAGCGCGACCGCGCCGAGGCCCTGGCCGAGCTCGACGTGGCCAAGTCCGACTTCTTCGCGAACGTCAGCCACGAGCTGCGCACGCCGCTGACCCTCATCGCCGGCCCGGTGCAGGACGCCCTCGCCGCCGACGGCCTGGACCCCGAGCAGCGCCAGCGCTTCGAGCTGATCCGCCGCAACACCGACCGCCTCGCGGGCCTCGTCGACCGCATCCTCGACCTCACCCGGGTCGAGGCCGGGGCGGTCGAGCCGCACTGGGTCCCGGCCGACGTCGAGGAGCTGACGACCGGCATCGCCGCGAACTTCCGCCCGGCCATCGAGCGCACGGGACTCGCGTTCGAGGTGGTCTGCGACGACCTCGACCACGAGGCCTACGTCGACGTCGACATGTTCGAGCGCATCGTGCTCAACCTGCTCTCGAACGCCCTGAAGTTCACCGCGCGCGGCCGGATCTCGCTCCACTTGGGCGGCGACGAGCACGGGTACGCCGTGTCGGTCACCGACACGGGCATCGGCATCGCCGAGAAGGACCTCGACCTCGTCTTCGACCGGTTCCGGCAGCTCGACCGCGGTGACGACCGGCGGTCGCGCGAGGGCGCCGGCATCGGCCTGTCGCTCGTGCGCCAGCTCGTCGACCTGCTCGGGGGCCGGGTCGCCGTGCAGTCGCGGCAGGGCCAGGGCAGCACCTTCACCGTGTCGTTCCCGTGGGGCCGGGCGGCCGAGCGTGCCGCGTCGCGCCCGTCGATCACGCCGCGCTCGGCCGAGTCCTTCATCCACGAGGCGAGCAGCTGGGTCGTGCGCGACGAGGTCGCGGCGGAGGTGCAGCCCGCCACCGACGGTGCGACGTACCTCCCCGGCCCGGCGTCACCGACCTCGAGGGGCGGCGACGTGCGACCGACGCTCCTCGTCGTCGAGGACAACCACGACATGCGCGACTACATCGCGCGCCACTGCGTCGTCGACTTCGACGTCGTGTCGGTGCGCGACGGGGTCGAGGCCCTCGACCACCTCCGCACCCGGCGCCCGTCGATCGTCCTCGCCGACGTCATGATGCCGCGGATGGACGGCCTCACGCTCGTGCGCGAGATCCGCGCCGACCCGGGTCTGCGGGACCTGCCGGTCGTCCTGCTCTCCGCGCGTGCGGGCGTCGAGGCCAGCACGACCGGGCTGCTCGAGGGCGCCGACGACTACGTCGTCAAGCCCTTCCAGCCGCAGGAGCTCCGCGCGCGCCTCGCCGCCAACCTCGTGCGCGCTCGGTCGCGCTCGCGCGACGCCGCCTGGCTGCGGGCCATCCTCGGCGCCATCCAGGAACCGTTCGTCGTCGTCGACGGCGAGGGTCTCGTCATCCAGGTCAACGACGTGTTCACGCGGACGTTCGGCTGGTCCCTCGCGGACGGCCCGATCGTGCCGCCCTACCCGTGGTGGGTCCCCGAGTCGGAGTCGTCCGACGAGCGTCGCCAGCACCAGCGACGGATGGAGCTGCTCCAGTCCGGACGACCTGTCGAGGACGACCGCTACCGCATCCTGCGCCGTGGTGGCGGCGAGGCGTGGGTTCACGTCCGGTCGGCGAGCGTGCCCGGCACGGCCGAGCACGACGGCTTCGTCATCGTCGTCGTCCGCGACGAGACGCGCGAGCGCGAGTCCCGGATGCGGCGCGAGCTCGCGGCCCGGATTGCTGTCGACCTCGCCGTCGCCGAGGAGCTCGACCAGGTCCTCGCCACGGCCGTCACCGGCTTCACCGTGCTCTTCGACGGTGCGGTGACGCTGCGCGTCTCGCCGACGAAGGGGGAGCCGGTCGTGCTGTCCCCGCGCGGACGTGTGGCGGTCGGCGACCTCGACCCGGGCGTACGCCAGGGGCTCGAGTCCTCGCCGCACCGGCACGACGTGCTCGTCGGCGACAAGCGAGAGGGCCTGCTGCTCCTCCCGACGGTGCACGAGTCCGACTGTCGCGCCTGGGTCCAGTTCGACGAGCCTCGGCTCGTCTCGAGCGACGAGCTCATCGTCGGCGACCTGCTCGCGCAGTCGCTCGGCCAGGCCGTCGACCGCGTGGTCGCGCAGCGGGCCCGCGCGCAGAAGGAGCACCAGCTCGAGCAGGCCATCGAGAGCCACCGGCTCATCGGCCACGCCGTCGGTGTCCTCATCGAGCGCCACCGGATCACGGCGACGCAGAGCTTCGAGATGCTGAGGCAGGCCTCGCTCAACCGCAACATCAAGCTGCGCGAGCTCGCGGCCCGGGTCGTCGAGAGCGGGCAGGACCCCGACCAGGCCTGACCGCCTCTGTCGCGTGCGTGCGGCCTTGTGCCGCGCGGGAATTGGCCGTGCCTCAATTTGGTCGTGTCGTGTTTTGTCCGGCGGCGTGGCGGGATGCAACACTGTGCTGCCTCCAAGTTCGCGGGCCTTCCCACGCATACCCTGGAGGCCCCGTTGAGCGTCCTGCGTCCGGCGATCACAGCGAACGACGACGACCGTCCGCTCGACACGGCAGTGCGCATCACCTCGGCGGCCCGCCAGCTGGTGCGCTCGGAGGACCTCGAGGAGGCTCTCGCGGTGGCCGCCTCCGCGATCGGCGAGGCACTCGCCGGCGAAGCCGTCCTCCGGGTCACGGCGACCCAGCACGACCTCCTCGCCAGCGCCTCCGGCGTCGTCCCGCCCTCGGCGCTGTCGCCGGCGGTCCGGGAGGTCCTCTCCGGGCCCCTCGAGACCGGCGGGACGACGGCAGACCCCCGCGCCGGCGACGGCGCCCGCGGCATCCTCCTGGAGTCGTCCGGCATCCACGCCACGTGTCGGGCCTGGGCCGGGGTGGGTCGCAGCCCCGGTCCGGGCACGGCCCAGCGGACCGTGGCCGAGCTGCTCCTGCACTCGCTGGCACAGGCGGTGGACCGGATCGTCACGGTCGACCGCTTCCGCCAGAACGAGGCCAACCTCGAGCGGGCCGTCGAGAGCCACCGGCTCGTCGGCCAGGCGATGGGCATCCTCATCGAGCGCCACCGGATCGTGTCGGAGGAGGCCTTCCACGTGCTCCGGCGCGCGTCCCAGGACCACAACGTCAAGCTGCGCGAGGTCGCCCAGCGCGTCATCGAGACCGGCGCGGAGCCCGACGACGTCGTGGGACGGCCCTAGTCTGGGACCGTGAGCCCGACGGACGACGCGCCGCACCTCATCGTGCTTCCGGAGCGCGAGGCTGCCGAGGCGCTCGCCGACGAGCTCGAGGCCGAGGGGCTCCCCGACGTCCGGGTGGTGCGGGAGGCGCTCGCGGGCGAGGACGACTCCGAGGACCACGAGTGGGCCGTCTACGTGCGCACCCCCTCCGACCCGGCGTATGCCGTCCGCTTCCAGGCGCTCGCCGCGGCCCACGACGGCTGGTACGACCCCGACCCGCACGACTGAGGAGTGATGATGGCGCGCGCTTTCCAGGTGACGATCGACAGCGGCGACCCCCGTGCGCTCGGGGGCTTCTGGGCCGAGGTGCTCGGCTACGTCGAGGACGCCCCGCCGCCGGGCTTCGCGACGTGGCCCGAGGCGCTCACCGCCTGGGGGCTGCCGCCCGAGCGGCACAACGACGCGTACGCCGTCGTCGACCCCGACGGCGCCGGGCCACGGGTCTTCCTGCAGAAGGTGCCCGAGGGCAAGACGGCCAAGAACCGGCTGCACCTCGACGTCCGTGTCAGCGGCGTTCCCGGTCCGGCCGAGGGCAAGGGCGAGCTGCTGCAGGCCGAGTCCGACCGTCTGGTCGCGCTCGGGGCCACCGTCGTCCGCGAGACGGTCACCGAGATGGACCACTACATCGTCATGCAGGACCCGGAGGGCAACGAGTTCTGCCTGACCTGAGGGCCCGGTCACCTTCTGGTTCCGCAGGAAGTTGAGTGGAATAGACTCAACTCCGCGCCAGTTGATCCCAGTGAACCGATCCCCGCACCAGGAGTACGCATGGACCTACAGCTGACCAACAAGGCTCAGGAGGCCTTCGCCCAGGCCGCGACCACCGCGACGGGCAAGCACCACCCGAACATCGAGCCGGCACACCTGCTGCTCGCGTTGGCAGCCCAGAGCGGCACGACCACCCCGGCCCTGCTCACCGCCGGGGGGTCCAGCGTCGCCGCCGCGACCGCCACCGCCGAGCGCGCCATGGCCTCGATGCCGCAGGTCACCGGCGGCACCCAGCAGCCGCAGCTCTCGCCCACGGCCGCCCGCGCCATCTCGCAGGCGCAGCAGTACATGACGGCGATGGGCGACTCGTACGTCTCGACCGACCACCTGCTCCTCGCCCTCGCGCGCACGGGTCAGCTCGGCCTCGACGCCGACGCCGTCGAGGCCGCGATCCCCGAGCTGCGCGGTGGGCGCCCCGTCACCTCCGACAACCCCGAGGGCACCTTCGAGGCGCTGTCGAAGTACGGCACCGACCTCACCGCCCGCGCGCGCGAGGGCAAGCTCGACCCCGTCATCGGGCGTGACGCCGAGATCCGTCGCGTCGTGCAGGTGCTCTCCCGGCGCACGAAGAACAACCCCGTGCTCATCGGCGAGCCCGGCGTCGGCAAGACTGCCGTCGTCGAGGGCCTGGCCCAGCGCATCGTCGAGGGCGACGTGCCCGAGAGCCTGCGCGACAAGACCCTCTACTCCCTCGACCTCGGCTCGATGATCGCCGGAGCGAAGTACCGCGGCGAGTTCGAGGAGCGGCTCAAGGCCGTCCTCGAGGAGATCAAGGGCAGCGACGGCCAGATCGTCACCTTCATCGACGAGATCCACACCGTCGTCGGCGCAGGCGCCGGCGGCGAGGGTGCCATGGACGCCGGCAACATGCTCAAGCCCATGCTCGCCCGCGGCGAGCTGCGCCTCGTCGGCGCGACGACGCTCGACGAGTACCGCAAGCACATCGAGAAGGACGCCGCGCTCGAGCGTCGCTTCCAGCAGGTCTTCGTCGGCGAGCCGTCGGTCGAGGACACCATCGCCATCCTGCGCGGGCTCAAGGAGCGCTACGAGGGGCACCACAAGGTGACGATCGCCGACTCGGCCCTCGTCGCCGCGGCCAGCCTGTCCGACCGCTACATCAGCGGCCGCCAGCTGCCCGACAAGGCCATCGACCTCATCGACGAGGCGGCCTCGCGACTGCGCATGGAGATCGACTCGAGCCCCGTCGAGATCGACGAGCTGCGCCGCGCCGTCGACCGGCTCAAGATGGAGGAGTTCGCCCTCGAGCAGGAGAGCGACGCGGCGAGCAAGGACCGGCTCGAGCGCCTGCGCAAGGACCTCGCCGACCGCTCCGAGGAGCTCGCGGCGCTCAACGCCCGGTGGGAGGCCGAGAAGTCGGGCCTCAACGCCGTCGGTGACCTCAAGGCCCGGATCGAAGACCTGCGCACGCAGGCCGACCGGCTCCAGCGCGAGGGCGACCTCGGCGCTGCCTCCAAGATCCTCTACGGCGACATCCCGACGCTCGAGAAGGAGCTCGCGACCGCCCAGGAGCGCGAGGCCGCGGCCGCGCCCGGCGACGACGAGCCCATGGTCAAGGAGGAGGTCGGCGCCGACGACATCGCCGACGTCATCTCCGCCTGGACCGGCATCCCCGCAGGCCGGCTCATGGAGGGCGAGTCCGAGAAGCTGCTGCACATGGAGCAGCACATCGGCGCCCGCCTCGTGGGCCAGGCCGACGCGGTGCGTGCGGTGTCCGACGCGGTGCGCCGCACGCGCGCCGGGGTCTCGGACCCCGACCGGCCCACCGGCAGCTTCCTCTTCCTCGGCCCGACCGGTGTCGGCAAGACCGAGCTCGCCAAGAGCCTCGCCGACTTCCTCTTCGACGACGAGCGGGCCATGGTCCGCATCGACATGTCGGAGTACTCCGAGCGGCACTCCGTGGCGCGCCTCATCGGGGCGCCCCCGGGCTACGTCGGCTACGAGGAGGGCGGCCAGCTCACCGAGGCCGTCCGTCGCCGGCCCTACTCCGTGATCCTGCTCGACGAGGTCGAGAAGGCCCACCCCGAGACGTTCGACATCCTGCTCCAGGTGCTCGACGACGGCCGACTGACCGACGGCCAGGGCCGCACCGTCGACTTCCGCAACGTCATCCTCGTGCTCACGTCCAACCTCGGGTCGCAGTACCTCACCGACCCGACGCTGAGCCCCGAGGCGCGGCACGAGTCGGTCATGGGTGTCGTGCGCTCGGCGTTCAAGCCCGAGTTCCTCAACCGCCTCGACGAGGTCGTCGTCTTCGACGCCCTGAGCCGCGACGACCTCGCCCACATCGTCGACCTGCAGGTGCGGGCCTTCGCCGAGCGGCTCTCCGACCGGCGCATCACCCTCGAGGTCACCGACGGGGCTCGCCAGTGGCTCGCCGCGCGCGGCTACGACCCGGCCTACGGCGCCCGCCCGTTGCGCCGTCTCGTGCAGCGCGAGATCGGCGACCGGCTCGCCCGCGGCCTGCTCTCGGGCGAGGTCCGCGACGGGTCGACGGTCGCGGTGGGCGTCGACCCCGACGGGGAGACGCTCGTCCTGTCCTGACCGTCCGGGTGCTGCCACACGGCTCAGCGAGTAAAGAGCTCCGCGTCCCAGCCGAACTCGCGGGCGGCCGTGACGTTGTCGTCACGGTCGTCGGTGAACCAGACGTCGTGACGGGCCACCGCGCGCCCGAGGTCAGCCTCGATCGCGCCGTGCGCGGCGGCATACGCCAGCGGGTCCGGCTTGGCGACGCCGAAGTCGGCGCTGTTGAGCAGGCCGTCGAAGAGCCGGGTGATCCCGAGCAGCTCCATCTCCTGCGGCACGTAGTCGGTGCCGTTGGTGAAGACGTAGGTGCGGTGGCCGCCCGAGCGCAGGACCTCGAGGCGCTCGACGGTCTCGTCGATCACCGTGCCGCGGTGCTCGCGCCAGGCCGCCATGTGCTCGCGCACCCGCGCCGGCTCGGGGACGACCTCCTCGAGCGCGGCGCAGACGGCGGCATACCAGTCGTCGAAGCTGCGCCGGCCGGTGATGGTCGGCAGGAGCAGCTCGCTGCGGAACGCCGTCGCCGCGACGTGCCCCGCGGGCAGCCCGAGGGCTGCCTCGATCGCGGGGTTCGCGTCACCCGGGGCGAAGTCCCGGACGACGCCGTCGAGGTCGAAGACGTATGCCGTGTGGTCCCTCACACCGTCGAGTCGCGCTGCTCGCGCTCGTCGGCGGTGGACTCGTCGGCGGTGGACTCGCCGGGCGTGGCGTCGGTCTGGTCGAGCGCGTCGCTGCGGTCGGCACGGCGGCCGGTCCGCGTCTCGGCGGGTCGCTCGACACTGCCGGCGGAACGCGGCTCGTCGGTCCACGACGCGGTGCCCTCGTTGACGTTGCCCTCGGCGCGGCCGGTCACGACGTCGGCCACCGACGGACTCTCGCGCTCGCGCCACTCGGCCTCGCGGCGCGACAGCTCCGCCTCGCGGGTGTCGAGGCCCTCGTGGCGGGCCGACAGCTCGCTCTCGCGGCGGCGCAGGTCCTCGTCACGCAGGCCGGCCTCCTGGATGCGGCGCTCGTGGTCGAGGCGCGCGGCCTCGGCGCTCTCCTCGACCTCGGTGAGCCGGGTCGTCTCCTTGTCCTGGCGACGCAGGCGGGCACGACGACGGGCCGCGGCCGAGACCAAGGCCCAGCCGAGCGCGAAGAGCAGCACCGCGACGGCGCCGTAGACGACGAGCTCGAGCGGCGTCGCGTTGCGGGTGAAGCCGAAAGCCGCGACGGCAACCGTCCCGGACGCGGCATGGGTCGCCAGGTAGGCGACGACGCCGGCTCCGACGCCGACCAGCAGCAGGATGACTCCGAGCAGGGCCATGGGTTCGTGCTCCTTCATCTGGTGGCGGGTTGTCCCGCCGTGATCGTCCCCGACCCTAGCCATACCCACATTCCCGTGGCGGACCGAAGCCGTCGCCCTCCTCAGTTAGCCTGACCCCCATGCGCATCACCGGAAAGCTCGCCGCTGCTGCCCTCTCGGCGCTGTGCGTCGTCGGGGTGGCCTCCTGCTCGAGCGACCCGGAGGCGACGACGCCGAGCGCCTCGCAGCTCTCGCCGGCGCAGCAGCTCGCGGCCGCCAAGGCCAAGGTCGACGCCGCAGCGTCCGTGCACCTGAAGCTCGCGAGCAGCAACGTCCCGGAGGGCTCGAGCGGTGTCGTGTCGGCCGACGGCTGGGGCAAGCACCCGCCGGCGTTCAAGGGCACCTTCAAGGTGGCGCTCAACGGTGTGCAAGCCGATGCCGAGATCACCTCGCTCGACGGTGAGGTCTACGCCAAGCTCCCGCTCATCCCGGGCACCAACAAGATCGACCCCAAGACCTTCGGCCTGCCCGACCCGGCCGTGCTCTTCTCACCCGACAAGGGTCTGACGACGCTCCTCACCGCGACGACGTCCCCGGTCGCCGGCGAGAAGGTGCGACAGGGCTCCGAGGTGCTCTCGACGATCACGGGCACCGTGCCGGGCAAGGCCGTCACCGACCTCTTCCTCATCGGCGACAGCAACGGCACCTACCAGGTGACCTACGGCCTCACCGACTCCGGGGAGCTGCGCCAGGTCGTCATCACGGGGCCGTTCTTCGGCGCCGGCACGACGTCGACCTACACCCTGACGCTCGACCAGTACGGCCAGCCCGTCACGATCACCAAGCCCTGACGCGCCGGTGACGTCACCCGCCTCGCCCACGACCGCGCCGCAGCCGGGGCCGGCCGACGGCAGGCACCGCCTCGCGCTGCTCTCGGCGGCGTCGGCTGCGGTCGCCCTGGCCGCCGCCGACACGTACGTCGTCGTTCTCGCGCTCACCGACATGATGGCCGGGGTCGGCATCGGCATCGACGCCCTCCAGCGGGCGACGCCGATCATCTCCGGCTTCCTCCTCGGCTACATCGCGGTGCTTCCCCTCATCGGCCGCCTGTCCGACCTGCTCGACCGCCGGCGCATCCTGCTCGGCTGCCTCCTCGTCTTCGTCGTCGGCTCGGCCGTCACGGCGCTCGCCGTCGAGATGCCGGTGCTCGTCACCGGTCGGGTGCTCCAGGGCATCGGCGGTGGCGGACTCGTCCCGGCGACCCTCGCCCTCGTCGCCGACCTCTGGCCACCGCATCGCCGGGGCACCCCGCTCGGGGTCGTCGGCGCCGTGCAGGAGCTCGGCTCGGTGCTCGGCCCGGTCCTCGGTGCGATCGTCCTCGCGTGGTCGGGATGGCGGGCGATCTTCTGGCTCAACGTCGCTGCCGCCCTCGTGCTGTATGCCGTCATCCACCTCCTCGGTGTCCGCTCGGGGACGTCGGCCCCGAGTGCGGTCCCCGACCCGGCGCGTCCACGGCGCCGAAGGGTCCTGTCGGTGCTCGCCGGAGTGCTCCTGGTGCTCGGCCTCGGCGTCACCGGCCTCGCGCTCGCGGCCCCCGAGTCGCTCGTCACCGACGTCGCGCTCGGGGAGCCCTTCGTCCCCTTCGCCGGCACGTCGCGGGTGCTGACGCCGATCGGGGTCGTGGGTCTCGGCCTGCTCGTCGTCGTCGCGGTGCTCACCGCGCCCCGCTGGGGGCCCGTGCTCCGACGGGCCGACCTCGTCGGTGCCCTGCTCGTCGCCGTCGCACTCGGCAGCCTCGTGCTGACCTTCGCCTCGTCCGACCCGGAGAAGGAGGTCGTCGGTCCGCTCGGCTACAGCCTGCTGCCGGTCGGCGCCCTCGCCCTCGTGGCGCTCGCGTGGTGGCACCGGCACGCCGCCGACCCGCTCATCCCACGTGGGGTCGTCGGGGCGCGCGGCCTGCGCTCCCTCGTCGTCAGCCTCCTCGTCGGCGCGGCGCTCGTCGCGGTCGTCGTCGACGTGCCCCTCCTGGCCCGCCTCACCGACACCTACGACGAGACCGGCGCCGCGCTCGTCCTCGTCCGGTTCCTCCTCGCCGTGCCCGTGGGGGCCCTGCTCGGTGGGTGGTCGCTGCGCCGCCTCGGAGACGGTGCGGTCGCCGGGACGGGCCTGCTCCTCGGCGGGGTCGGCCTCGTCGTCATGTCCCGCTGGACCCTCGACTCGGTGAGCGACACCGTGCCGGCCACCGCCGTCCTGGTCGTCGTCGGCCTCGGCATGGGCCTCGCGCTGGCGCCGGTCAACAATGCGGCGCTCGCCGACTCACCGGCCGACGCCCACGGTGTCGCGAGCTCCCTCGTCGTCGTGGCCCGGATGGTCGGCATGGTCGTCGGGCTCGCGCTGCTCACCTCGATCGGCCTGAGCCGCTACTTCGACGCGGTGCGTCGGCTGCCCGACCAGCTCGACACCGACGCCCTCATCGGGGCCGGCGTCGTCCAGGTCCAGACGGTCTTCCTCGGTGGCGCGATCGCCGCCCTGCTCGGGGCCGCGGTCGCCTTCACCCTCGGTGTGCGCGGCCGCGCCGGCGCGAGCGAGCCGGCGGACGCCGACGCCCCCCGCTTCGTCGCCCTCTGAGACATCCGGCAGACCCGGCAGACCCGGCCGGCTGGGCCTGCCGGAGCCGGGGCCTCACACCGAGACGGGGCGGGCGCGCAGCTCGGCGAGCAGGCCGCGTACCTCGTCGGCGACGACGTCGGTCGCCTCCCACGGCAGCATGTGACCGGCCCGCGGCATGTCGACGAACGTCGCGTGCGGCAGGGCGACGCGCATCGCGCGTGCCCGCGTCACCGGCATGAGAGGGTCGAGCCGGCCCGCGACGATGGCGACCCGCACGCGTTCGAGGGCGGGGAAGCCGCCGCGCTGGTCGACGGTCAGGAGAGCCCCGTAGAACGCGGCGAACGTCGTCAGCTTCGTCGACGCCACCTGGTCGCAGGCGGTCTCGACGTCGGCGGGGTCGGCGTCCTCGCCGAAGAGCCCGCGGACGAGCGCGCGGATCCGGCCGTTCCCGCCGGGTGGCAGCGGCATGCCGCGGGCCGCCAGGCGCATGACGGCGGCCTCCCCGGTGCGCTCGCCGAGGGCGACGTGGGAGGAGGCGGTGGCGACGAGGAGCGCCGCCTGGACGCGCGAGCCGAAGAGCTCGGGACGCTGCTCGGCCAGCGCCAGGACCGTCATGCCGCCCATCGAGTGACCTGCGAGCAGGACGGGGGAGGTCGGCGGCACGACGGCGCGCAGCACGACGTCGAGGTCGCGCCCGGTGAGCGACACCGACATCGACGCGAGCTCGGTCCGGCGCAGCCCGATCGTCGAGCGCCCGTGCCCGCGCTGGTCCCACAGCACGATTCGGACCGGCTCGTCGGCGAGCTCGTCGACGACCGGCAGCCAGCTCTCGTGGTTGACGGCCCAGCCGTGCGCGAGGACGAGCGTGGGCGCCTCCGGCGGCAGGTCGGGCTCCGCGTACGTGTGGACGGACAGGATGGCGCCGTCGGGGGTGACGATGCCGCGGCGGTCGTGGCGCTTCACGCGTCCGTCCCCGCCGCCTCGACGCGGTCGGCGTCCCCGACCTGGAAGACGACGGGTGCGTGGTCGGACGCGCCCTTGCCCTTGCGCTCCTGGCGGTCGATGGCGGCCCCGACGACGCGCTCGGCGAGCGCGGGGGAGCAGAGCGCGAAGTCGATGCGCATGCCCTGCCGCTTCTGGAAGCGCAGCTGGGTGTAGTCCCAGTAGGTGAAGGTGCCGGGCTCGCTCGTGTGCGGTCGCACGACGTCGCTGAAGCCGGCGTCGACGACACCCTGGAAGGCGGCGCGCTCGCCGGGAGAGGTGTGCGTCTTGTCCTCGTAGTAGGGGACGCTCCACACGTCGGCGTCGGTCGGCGCGATGTTCCAGTCGCCGAGCAGGGCGATCTGCGCCTCGGGGTCGTCGGCCAGCCACCCGCGACCGGCGGCTGCGAGGGCCTCGAGCCACTTCAGCTTGTAGCCGAGGTGCGGGTCGTCGAGGGAGCGACCGTTGGGCACGTAGAGCGACCACACGCGGACGCCGTTGCAGAGGGCCCCGATGGCGCGCGCCTCGGGCGCCACGGGCTCGCCCCAGCCGGGCATCCCGTCGAAGCCGACGCGGACGTCGTCGAGTCCGACGCGCGAGACGACCGCGACGCCGTTCCACTGGCTCAGGCCGTGGTGGGCCACCTCGTAGCCGAGGGCCTCGAAGCGCTCGAACGGGAACTGGTCCTCGCGCGCCTTGGTCTCCTGGATGGCGAGCACGTCGACGTCGGTGCGTTCGAGCCAGGCGGCGACGCGGTCGATGCGGGATCGGATGGAGTTGACGTTCCAGGTGGCGATGCGCACAGTCGGCCACCCTAGACCGACGCGCCGACGGCGTGTGCCTAGGGTGAGCCACATGACTGCACCGCGGACGACGCGACCCACGGCCCTCGTCACCGGCGCCAGTGCCGGCATCGGACACGAGTTCGCGCGGCAGCTCGCGGCCCGGCAGCACGACCTCGTGCTCGTCGCCCGCGACCGCGAGCGCCTCGACGCGGTCGCCGCCGAGCTGACGAGCAGGTATGCCGTCACGGCCGAGGTGCTCGTCGCCGACCTCTCGGACCGGTCGGCCCTGCAGACGGTCGCCGACCGGGTGGCCGACCCGGAGCGGCCCGTCGACGTGCTCGTCAACAACGCCGGCTACGGCCAGCGCCGCAGCTTCCTGCGCAACGACGTCGCCGTCGAGGAGGCGGCCTTCGACGTGCTGACGCGGGCGGTGCTCGTCCTGTCGCACGCCGCGGGCGTCGCGATGCGCGAGCGCGGTCGGGGCCGCATCGTCAACGTGTCGTCGGTGGCCGGCTTCATCGCCTCCGGGTCCTACTCCGCCGCCAAGGCGTGGGTGACGACGTTCAGCGAGGGGCTCGCGAGCGAGCTCGCCGGCTCGGGCGTCACCGTGACGGCCCTGTGCCCCGGCTTCACCAACACCGAGTTCCAGCAGCGCGCGGGGATCAGCAAGCCGGGGCCCGACTTCATGTGGCTCGACCCGACGCGGCTCGTCTCCGACTGCCTCGACGACGTCGACAAGGGCCGGGTCGTCTCGGTGCCGGGCCTGCAGTACAAGGCGATCGTCGGCCTGCTCCGCATCGTGCCGCGGTCGGTCGTGCGTCGCCGGGCCCGTCTCGTCCGCCGCTGACCGCCGGCCTACTCGGCCTACTCGGGCTCCCAGGCGATCAGCCGGTCCACGACCCGTCGGTCGCCCTCGATCGTCAGGGCCTCCAGCGGGCGGCGGCCGTAGAAGGCGGCGAGGACGATCTCGCTCGCCGTGCCGGTGGCGCGGGTGTCGGCCGTGTCCCGGCCGGTGGCGGCAGACCCCGGCGCGTCGGCCCCGGCCAGGCGTGCGACTCGGGCGCCGTCGGCGGAGAGCCAGAGCCGCCACGAGCGACCCTCGGTCGCCTCGTAGTCGACGACGGCGGGCTCGTGCGGCCAGGCGCTTGTCGTCGCGCAGCAGGTGGAGAGGAACTCCTCGACACCGTCGAGCGCCACGTCGGTGGGCAGCGGCTGGGGCGCTCCCGCCGTCAGCTGGGCGTCGTACGTGTGCACCGCGACCTCCTGGAGCTGGTGCCGGGCCACGGCGCCGCACGTCTGCGGTGACTGCGAGTCTCCCCACCACGTCCAGCAGGCACGGTCGGGGCCGGCGTCGCGCAGCGCGTCGAGGAGCAGCTCGGTCGACGCGGCGAGCCAGGCGTCCAGGGCCCCGGGCTCCCGCGGCGCGGCCGCGGCGCCGTCTGACGGCGGCCGGATCCGGGAGGTCGCGGCGGGGCCGGCGGCGACCGTGGCCGCCCAGGAGCGTCGCCCCTCGCCCAGGTGCTGCACCAGGTCGCGCAGCGTCCAGTCGGGACAGGGCGGCACCTGCACGTCGAGGGTGGACGCCGTCGAGACGGCGGAGCGGAAGGCCCGCGACCGCTCGTCGATGAGGCGCAGCAGGTCGGGGAACTCGAGCTCGCTCGTCACGGCGGTCTGTCTACCACCCGGCCGCGCCCACCCGACAGCGCTTTTCCGGTCCGACGGCCGGCAGCACCCGGGCGTCGACGTGACCCCCCGTCCGTTGCGCGTGCCCGGGGGCCTCGGCGACGCTGGGCGCATGGAGTTCTTCTGCTACCACCGCGACCGTCCCGGGTCCACGCCGTTGCGCAACCGGATGGTGGAGCAGCACTGGTCCTACATGGACCGGTTCGCCGCGACGATGATCGCGCGCGGGCCGACCTTCACCAGCGACGGGACGCTGACCGGCAGCGTGCACATCCTCGACCTGCCGGATCCCGCGGCCGCCCGCGCCTTCGCCTTCGACGAGCCGGGCTACCAGGCCGGGGCCTACCGCGACGTGCTGCTGCGGCGGTGGCACAACTCGCTCGGTCGGACGATGTGGGACTTCGGTGACGGCCGACCCGGTCTCGACCGCTACCTCGTGCTCGGCTTCACCCTGGAGCCCCTGGCAGACGCCGTCGAGCCCCCGCAGGGTGAGGCGCTCATCGCCAGCGGGCCGCTCCTGTCCGACGACGCTGCCCTCGTCCTCGGGATGGCCGTCCTGCTGGAGGCGCCCGACGCGGACCGGGCGCGGGAGGTCCTGGCCCCCGACCGGTACGTCGGGGTCGAGGTGCACCTGTGGCAGTTCGGGGGGCGGCCCGACTGACGCGGGGGCCTACGATGGAGCCTCGTGACCGCTACTGACGCCGCCGCTGCCCGTGCACGCCTGCTCGAGATCATCCGTGAGAAGGCGATCGTCCACGGTCGGGTGACCCTGAGCTCGGGCAAGGAGGCCGACTACTACGTCGACCTGCGCCGCATCTCGCTCGACGGTGAGGCCGCGCCCCTCGTCGGGATCGTCATGCGCGAGCTGACCAAGGACCTCACGTATGCCGCCGTCGGTGGCCTGACGCTCGGCGCCGACCCGGTCGCGACCTCGATGCTCCACGCCGCCGCGGCCGCTGGTCAGCGGCTCGACGCCTTCGTCGTGCGCAAGGCCGGCAAGGCGCACGGCCTCCAGCAGCGCATCGAGGGTCCGTCGATCACGGGCCGCCAGGTGCTCGTCGTCGAGGACACGACGACGACCGGGGCCTCGCCGCTCGCCGCCGTCGAGGCGGCCCGCGAGGACGGCGCCGAGGTCGTCGCCGTCGCGACCATCGCCGACCGTGCCACGGGAGCCGGTGAGAAGATCACCGCCGAGGCCGGCGTGGAGTACCGCTACGCGTTCTCGCTCGAGGAGCTCGGGCTCGCCTGAGACGTGCCCGGACGTCGCCCGACGTGCACCTCGTAGCCGGCGCGCAGGGCCTCGACCGACGAGGGTGGGGTGATCACCGTCGCGACGCCCGCACGGGGCCGCTCGAGGCGCGAGGCGGCATACGTGTTGTCGGGCTGCCAGGGCAGCAGGCCTCCGTCGGTGACGACGGCCGGACCCGACCCGAGCAGCACGTAGGCGCCGTCGGGCACGTCGCCCCACGCGTACGCGTGCAGCCGCCGGGTGCGGCGCCTCGCGTCCCAGCGCTCGTCGTGCAGCAACCCGTCGAGTCCGGGGGCCGGCAGGTGGGTGGTGCGGTGCGCCGCGGCGACGAGGTCGCGGAAGCGGGAGAAGTCCGCGCGTCGGCACTCGGCGCACGGCCGGTGCCCGGCTGCGAGGGCGAGCGCCTCGTCGAGGAAGAAGAGGGGCGTGTAGTGGGCCGGGTCCCACTGCCGGACGCGGCGGCCCCGGAAGTCGAGCACGCACGTGATCCACGCGCGTCCGACGTGGTGCCGGCGCACGTCACGCGTAACCGCACCGTCGTGGAGGCGACCGCGGTTGCCCATGAGGTCGCCGCGCCCGGCAGCCGCGACGACGTCGCCGAAGGGGTCGACCCGGTTGCGGGCCGGACCGTTCGACGGGCGCGACGCCGTCACTCGAGCACCTCGAGCACGACGTCGGCCGGGTCGCCCTCGTCGAGGCCCTCGGCCCGCCGCACGGCCTTCTTGACCGGGAGCACGTAGGCACCCCGGGCGGCGTCGGGGAAGACCGAGGTGGTCCACGACGTGGCCCCGACCGTGGCCCGGACGCGCACCGACCCGAAGCCCCGCGGCGGACGCGGCACCTCGCGGATGCGGGCCGAGGCGTCCTCGCCGACCGTCACGAAGAACCATCCCGTCTGCGCCTCCCAGCGCCACAGGTCGGCCGTGAAGCGGAGCGTCGTCATGCGACCACGCTATGACCCGGCACCGACAGGAACCCCGGACGGCGGCGCGTCGTCGCACCAGCGCCCCGGTCCGCAGGCGCGTCCCCCGCACTAGGATCGGCACACTGACCGCCCTGCATTCGGGAGAACCCATGATCATCGTCTGGATCCTGCTCGGCCTCGTCGTGCTCCTCGCCGTCGTGGGCGTCGTCATGTACAACGGCCTGATCGGCCTGCGCAACAAGGTCGAGGAGGGCTGGCGCCAGATCGACGTCGAGCTGAAGCGCCGCCACGACCTCATCCCCAACCTCGTCGAGACGGTCAAGGGCTACGCCGCCCACGAGCGCGGCACGCTCGAGGAGGTCATGGCCGCCAGGTCCGCAGCGATGTCCGGTGCCCCGACGCCCGCCGCCGCGGCACAGGCCGAGGGCCAGCTGAGCCAGGCGCTCGGTCGCCTCATGGCCGTGGCCGAGGCCTACCCCGACCTCAAGGCCAACCAGAACTTCCTCGCCCTCCAGCAGGAGCTGACGAGCACCGAGGACCGCATCGCGAGCTCGCGCCGCTACTACAACGCCCTCGTGCGCGAGCTCAACACCAAGGTCGAGTCGGTGCCGTCCAACATCGTCGCCAACATCGCCGGCGTGAAGCGGGCCGAGTACTTCGAGACCCCTGCCACCGAGGCCGTCGTCCCGAACGTGTCGTTCGACGGTGACGGGCCCGGCGGCGCGGGCACCCCGGCCGTCTCGGCGTCCACGCAGCCCGGCGCCGTGGGGGGCCCGTCCACGCAGCCCGGTGGCGCTCCCGGCGCGCTGCCCCAGGCGCAGGCCCCGGGTGGGGCCCAGCCCGACCCGACGTCCGACTCCCAGGCGGGCCCGGGCGTCAGCCCTTGACGTAGGAGAGCTTCTCGCAGACGAGGCCGTCGCGCAGGCGCACGACGTCGACGCCACGGACGTGCCCCGGTGAGCCGTCGGGAGCGACCCAGGAGAAGCGCCAGCGCAGCACGCCGCGGTCGCCCGCGACGAATGACTCCTCGGCCGTGAAGGCCGGGCTGCCGGTCTCGGTGAAGAGCGACTCCCACACCGAGCGCACGTCGGCGGCACCCTCGTGGCGGATGCCGTCCGGCGCCGGCCCCGTCGCCTCGAAGACGCAGTCGTCGGTCATGAGCGCCATGATCGCCTCGACGTCGCCGCGACCGAAGGCCGCGACGAAGGCGGAGAAACCGGCGTGCGTCGCACCCCACGCGGCGTCCCGCCCGAAGCGGGCGAGCAGGTCGGCCTGCGCGTCGCCACCCGACGGCGTACGCGGTCCGACGGCGCCGCCGGAGCGGTAGGCCTCCTCCATGGCGTCGAACCACGTCGCGACCTCCGTGACGAGCCCGGGGTCGAGAGTGCGGTCCTGTCCGATCGCGGCGGCCAGGTCCCAGCCGTGCACGAGGTGGTCGGCGACGAGCTGCCGGACGTACTCGTCCATCGACTCCTCCCCGTAGGACAGCTGCACGGTGCCGTGCGACGGGAGCGTCTCGTCGACGGTGCCGACGGCCTCGGTCGCGGCCGACGCCGCGGCGTCGCGGGGGTCCTCACCGAGGAGGTCGCCGTCGAGCCGGCTGCCGACGTCGGCGATCGTGCGCCCGCGCATCAGCGGCGACGTCCAGAGGTCCTCGCCGGCCACGTGGTTGACGAGGTCGCGGACCGTCCACTCGCTGCACGGCGTCGGCAGGCCCCACTGGTCGTCGGCGACCGCGGCGACCTGCTGCGACCACCACTGGACGCTGCGGCGGTAGCTCCCGCCGAGGTCGGGCCCGGTCTGCGGGGTCTCGGTCGCTGTGTCCATGACGTCCTCCGATCACCCCCCGGCACCACCAGTGTGCTCCGGGCGCGCGGCGCTCGTCAGGTCATCGCGCCAAGATGTGCCGACGTGCGGGGACGCTTGGGGACGCGTGGGACGAGGTCAGGAGGTGCGGTCGCCGCCCGTAGCGTGGTCGGCGATGTCGCTCGCCGCCTCGGCGGTCTCGGCGGCGAGGGCCTTGGCCTGGCGGCGGTGCTTGACGAACTCGAAGAGCACGGGCACCAGCGAGACGGCGACGACGAGCAGGATGGCGATCTCGAGCTTGTCGGTGAGCCACGGGAATGCCTGCCCGAGGAAGTAGCCGAGGAGCGTCACGCCGGCCACCCACAGGACGGCGCCGACGGCGCTCCACGTGAAGAAGCGGCGGCGCTCCATCCGGCTGACACCGGCGACGACGGTGATGTAGGTGCGCACGATCGGGACGAACCGGCCGATGACGAGGGCCTTGTTGCCGTGCCGGTCGAAGAAGTCCGTCGTCTGGTCGAAGTACTTCTTCTTCAGCACCTTGCCGTCGCGCGCATAGAGCGGTGTGCCGAGGGCTCGACCGATCTCGTAGCCGACGACGTTGCCGAGGAAGGCCGACGCGCACAGGATCACGATCGCGATGCCGAGGTTGACGTGCACCTGGCCGGTGGCGATGAAGAGTCCCACGGCGAAGAGGAGCGAGTCGCCGGGCAGGATCGGGAAGAGCAGCCCGCACTCGATGAAGACGATGGCGACCGCGATCCAGAAGAAGGCCTCGCCGTACTGCTGGAGCAGGTAGGTGGGGTCCATCCACTTGGGGCCGAGAGCCGGTGCGATGGCCGGCAGGGCGGCGGCGAGTGCGTGCATGGGTCACAGGGTATGCCGTGTGTCCGGGAGCGCCTGAATCCGCGCTGTCCTCCGCCTGTGGGTCTCGGGCGGGTCTCGAAGGCGTATCGATGGGACGACGTCCCTTCCGTCGGCGCGCGGCGGCGGTTCACGATGGACGCGGGAGCGAAGGAGGAGCGGCGGCACCTGCCGGAACACTCGGGGTCGTGGACGCCACGGCGGACACGACGGCGGACGTGCCGTCCTCCTCCTGATCCCGTGCCGCGCCGGCAGCCGCCCTCAGGCGACGGGCAGGTCCGCGAGGTTGACGGCGGCCACTGCCACGGTGGCGATGGCGGCCACGACGAGCAGCAGGCGCGCCGGTCGGTAGCGGAAGCTCGACAGGACCCCGGAGAAGAAGAGCGCGACCGCGAGCAGGATCGTGTTGATGACGTACTCGTGCGCGGTGTCCCCCGCCAAGAGGGCCACCTTGCTCGAGGCGTCCGCCTTCGCAGTGGCCGTCCGGTAGGGGCCGAGCTGGCCGTCCATGTAGCTCGTGTCGTCGATGAGTCGCGTCGGGGTCGCGCCCGCCTTGATCTCGGCCTCCCAGCGGTCGATGACGGGGAGCAGCTCCTCGCGGATCAGGGTCGCCCGGTAGAAACCGACGAGCTGGGTGTTCTTCGCCTGCACCGCCTGCGCGTACTGCGCGATCATGCTGCTGTCGTAGCTGACCCGCTGGGTCGCGACGCCGAAGAGCCGGCTGGCCTCGACGCGCTGGTCGGTCGACGTGCTCGTCGCGGTGCTCTGCACCCCGTTCCACTGGGCCGCCTGGTAGCCGCACCACGCGGTACCGACCGTGGCGAGCCCGAGCACGAGCACGGTGATCATCTCGATCAGCCGGTCGATGAACGACCCCTCGCGGTTCATTGCGGCTCAGTGCTCGCCGGCTGGTCGGCGGTGGCGGACGGGTCGACGGGGGTGTCCTCGCGGACCGTGAGCCCGAGCCGGCCGGGTCCGTAGCCGGGTCGGCGACGGCCCACCTGGACCCCGTCGGAGCGCTGCACGAGGTCGCGCCACAGGTCCGTCTCGCGGTAGCGCCAGGCGTCCTCGCGTGCGGTCGTGATCTCCTCCGCGAGCCGGCCGTCGTTCTGGGCCTGGGCGATCCGGGTGGCAGCCTCGGCCTCCTCGAGGGCGAGCTCGAAGCCGGCGCGCACCGTGGCCTGGATGACCTCACCGGTGCGGCCGAGGTCCACGGGTCCGAGCACGAAGCCCGCGACGCGGATGCCGTGCTCCTCGAGGGCGGCGGTGACGGCCTCCGCGAGCCGGGTCTCGGTGTCGGACCGGGCGCGACCGAAGAGGGCATCGACCGTGACGTCCGGATCGCTCAGCGCGCGGCTGATGGCCCGACCGCTCTCGTCGCGCACCAGGCCGTGAACGCCCTGGGGCCCGAACCGCTCGTGCACGGTGCGGAGCCGCTCGGGGATGATCGCGTAACGCACTGTGTAGGCGACGTCGGCCAGGGCCCGGTCGCCGAGGGCACAGCTCAGGCTCGGCCCGGTCCGGTCGAGCTCCGACACCGCCGACGAGGCGTCCTCGCCGGCGCGGTAGGCCATCTCGACCGAGGGATACTCGACGACCATCGTCTTGCGCAGCAGCGGGACCCAGTGCCGGCCGGGAGTCAGGGAGTGGTCGGTGGCCCTGCCGTTCTTCAGCACCAGTCCCAAGGCTCCCGCCGGCACCTTGATGACCGAGGCCGCGATGACCATCCACGCGAGGATCCCGAGCATCGGGATCAGGAGCACGAGGAGGATGACGACGGCTGCGGTGCTCATGACGGTCGCCGAGAGGTCGTGCGGGTCGTCGAGGTCGTGGATCGCATCGCAGGTCTCCTGTCGCCACTCGGCCGTGCGGCTGCGTCGTCCGGCCGGTCGCCCGGTCGTTAGTCTTCCGGGCATCGGATGTGACACCAGAATGAGCCGGAAGGGGACCCGTGGCATCGCCTGAAGGGGGTGAGACCCCGCAGGAGCCGGCCGCCGTCGTGGGGGTCGGCCCGTGGGAGGGCCGATGGCCGGCCGGCGACCAGTGGGACCCCGACCTGCTCGAGCACGGCGACCGGCGCAACGTCGTCGACGCGTACCGCTACTGGCGACACGACGCGATCGTCGCCGACCTCGACACCAGGCGCCACGACTTCCACGTCGCCGTCGAGAACTGGGGCCACGACTTCAACATCGGCTCGGTCATCCGCACGGCGAACGCCATGGGTGCCCGCGCCTTCCACATCGTCGGCCGGCGGCGCTGGAACCGTCGCGGCGCCATGGTCACCGACCGCTACCAGCACGAGCACCACCACCCGGATGCCGCCTCGCTCGCGGCATGGGCCCGGCTCGAGGGGCTCACGCTCATCGGTGTCGACAACCTGCCGGGCTCGGTGCCCATCGAGACCTTCGACCTGCCCCGCCGGTGCGTGCTCGTCTTCGGTCAGGAGGGCCCGGGCCTGTCCGAGCCGATGCGCGGCGAGTGCGCGGCCGTGCTGCACATCGAGCAGTTCGGCTCGACCCGTTCGATCAACGCCGGTGCCGCCGCGGCGATCGCGATGCACGCCTGGGTGCGCCGGCACGTCTTCGACCAGCAGGTGTAGCTCAGCCCTGCGGGTCCCGGCCCCGCCAGCGCAACGGCTCCTCGGCGTACTCCTCGACGACGTGTGCGGCGACGCCGACCGACCTGGCCACCTGGAAGACGACCTCGCCCGACTCGGCGGGGAGGCCGAGGGCGTGGAGCACCGCAGCGCTCGCGAGGTCGATGTTGGGGAGCGCGCCGGTGCGCTCGGCGACGAGCGTGGCGAGGCCCTCGACGCGTCTCCGCAGCCGGGTCGTGCCGCGCCGCCGCCACAGGGCGTCGAGCACGACGTCGGCCCGCGGGTCGCCGTCGGGGTAGAGGAAGTGGCCGAAGCCCGCGACCCCACCGCGCTCGCGCAGCGACCGGGCCACGAGCACGGCGGGGTCGACGCCGTCGGCGAGCAGGGCATGGGCGGCCACCGGGGCGGCCCCGTGGAGCGGGCCGGCCATCGCCGCGTAGGCGGCCGACAGGCAGTCATCGAGGCCGGCACGGGTCGAGGCGGCAACCCGCGCGGCGACCGTCGAGGCCGTGAGTCCGTGGTCGAGCAGGGCGACGAGCAGGACCCGGAGCACGGCGACGTCGGCGCGGGCCGACGGCGCGCCACCCAGTGCCGCCAGCGCGAGGCCGGCGAGGTCGAGCCGCGCCGGATCGGGGGTCCCGGCAGCGCCCGCGACGAGCGTCAGAGCGGCCCGCAGGGTCGGGAGCGCTGCTGCCCTCACCCGGTCGGGGTCGGTGTCGGAGGCGAAGGGGTCGGCCGCCGCGAGCAGCTGCACGGCCACCGGCATCCGGCGTTGGAGGGGGAGTCCCGACAGGTCGACCGGGGGCGTGGGCAGCCGGGCTGACGACGACGGCGGCGGCACCGCGGTCCCCAGCACGACGGCCGCCGCTGCCTCGAGCGAGGGCAGGGCGACGACCTCGCCCAGCGGGCGGCCGCGGTAGAAGAGCTCGCCCTCCGCCTGGCTGCTCACCGAGGTGGCGATGCTGCGGAACCGGAGCACGGGCTGCGGGCCGCCCGGGGGACGCGTCGCCGAGGCCATGGCGTCGATCTGCGTCCGGTCGAAGAGGCTCTCCTGCTGGCCCGGTCGGCGTTCGCTGCGCAGCAGGCCGCGGCTGACGTAGGCGTAGAGCGTCGCACGCTTCACGCCGAGTCGCTGCGCCGCCTCGGTCGTCGTGATCCAGGTGCCTGGTGTTGCCGCCACGTCCGCCTCCGGGTTGATCGGGTCAACATTGACGCGATCAACATTGACGGTGTTGATCAACATCGTTGAGAGTGACGAGTGAACCTGAAAGGAGGACACCATGTCCACCACTCCCACCGGATTCATCAGCGTCCCGAGGGGTCTCGCCAAGGTCGTCGTCACCGACACCGAGCTCGGCGACGTCCGCGGCGACGAGGGCTTCTTCCACTACCGGCAGTACTCGGCCGTCGAGCTGGCCGAGCGGGTCGGCTTCGAGCAGGCCTGGCACCTCCTCGAACGCGGCCACCTGCCCGACGACGCCGAGCTGTCGGCCTTCACCGCCGAGGTGGGGCGCCTGCGCGTCATGCCCCGGGGTCTCGCCGACCTGCTGCCCGCCATCTGCGCGACGACCACCGACTCGCTCCAGGTGCTGCGCACGGCCCTGTCGGCGTGGGGCGGCATCGCCGGTCTGCGGCCGCTCTACGACTGCGACGAGGACGAGAAGGTCGCGGCAGCCCTCGCCGCCGTCGCCGTCACGCCGACGATCCTCGCTGCGGCCCACCGCCTCCACCAGGGGCTCGAGCCCGTGCCGGCCGACCCGACCCTGCGCCACGCCGAGGACTACCTGCGCATGGTGACCGGACGTCTGCCCTCGGCGCGCGACGCCCGCGCCGTCGAGCAGTACCTCGTCGCGACGATGGACCACGGCTTCAACGCGTCGACGTTCACGGCGCGGGTCGTCGCGAGCACCGGCGCCGACCTCGCCGCCTGTCTCGTCGCGGCCATCGGCTCGTTCTCGGGCCCGAAGCACGGCGGTGCGCCGAGTCGGGCCCTCGAGGCTCTCGACGAGATCGGCACCCTCGACCGGGCCGACGGCTGGGTGCGTGAGCGCATCGCGTCCGGCGACCGGATCATGGGCTTCGGCCACGCCGTCTACCGCACCCGCGACCCGCGATCGGAGATGCTCAAGGAGATCGCCCGCGGGTGGGACGACCCCCTCGTCGACCTCGCGGTCGGTGTCGAGGACGCCATCGAGCGCGCGCTCGCCGAGCTCAAGCCCGGGCGGGAGCTCCACGCCAACGTCGAGTTCTACGCCGGCGTCGTCATGAGGCTCGCGGGCCTGGAGCCGTCGATGTTCACGCCGACGTTCTGCGTCGCGCGCGTCGTCGGCTGGACCGCGAACGTCCTCGAGCAGAGCCGCGACCCCAAGATCATCCGGCCGGCGGCGCGCTACGTCGGGCCGCCGCCGCCCCAGCCGGTGCCTGCCGGCAGGCGCGCTCCGCAGCCGGCCTAGGCCTGGTCCAGGAGGCGGGCATCGAGCAGACCCCGACGCATCCGGTTGCCGGGGCCTGCTCGGCGCGACCGGGGGAGCATCCGGTCGCTGGGTCGCCCGGAGCCCTCCGAACGTCATCTCCACGGTAGGGCAGGACCGACCCCCTCCGGTCGACGATCGGGTCAGAACTCGACAAGGTGGTGTCAAGGAACCGTCGGCATCGCGTAAGGAGGACCCCCAGCGTGGGAGCGGCACGGGTGGAAACCTCCCGCAATGCCGCATTCGTCCGCTTCTGGATCGCCGACGCCGTCTCCAACCTCGGCACCTTCGTGTCGGCGCTCGCACTCCAGCTGCTCCTCATCGAGACCCTCCACGCAGACCAGACGGCCCTCGGGATCGTGCGGGCGGCGACGTGGCTGCCCTACCTGCTCTTCGGCATGCTCGCCGGCGTCGTCGTCGACCGGGTCCGGCGCCGCCCGCTCCTCATCGGGGCCGACCTGCTGTGCGCGCTGCTCATCGGCACGATCGGCGCCCTCGCCCTGACCGGCCACCTGACGGTGCCGCTCGTCGCCGTCCTCGTCTTCGGCGCCGGGTCGGCGTCGATGTTCTTCAGCGCCGCCCACCTGTCCTTCCTGCCGACGATCGTGCCGGAGACGCGCCTGGCCTCGGCGAACGCACGCCTGGCGCAGACCTACTCGGCGACCCAGTCGCTCGGACCGCTCATCGGCGGGGCGCTCGTGCGGCTGCTGTCCGCCCCCGTGGCGGTGCTCGTCGACGCCGTGTCGTATGCCGTGTCGGCTCTCGTGCTCATGACGGTCCGCGCCGAGGAGCGGGCACCCGAGCGCACCGCCGAGCGGCACGTGTGGCGCGAGCTGCGCGAGGGCGCGGCCTGGGTCTACCGGCACGCGGTGCTGCGCCCGTACGCCATCTCGCTCCACCTGTGGTTCTTCGCCAACGCCATGGTCACGACGGTCCTCGTCTACTTCGCCACGACGGAGCTGCACCTCGACCCGCTCGCGATCGGGCTCGTCCTCGCCGCGACGGGCGTGACCGGCGTCCTCGGCGCGGGCCTGTCCCCGCGACTCGGCCTGCGCTTCGGCACCGGACGGGTGATCACGACGACCGAGTGGCTGAGCCCGGCGGCATACGCTCTCCTGCTCCTCGCCCGACCCGGGCCGTATGCCGTCGTGTGGCCCCTCCTCGCGAACGCGCTCTTCGGCCTGGCGATGGGGCTGCGGGACCCGCTCGACATGAGCTACCGCAACCTCGTGACGCCCGACCGGCTGCGGGGCCGGATGAACGGGACGATCCGGTCGCTCAACTGGGGCTCGATCGCCGTGGCCGCACCGATCAGCGGACTCGTCGCCGCGACGTGGGGCAACCGCGTCGCCATCGCGCTCGGAGTGGTGGGGCTCGCGGTGGCTGCCCTGATCCTGTGGTGCTCGCCCTACCGGCACGTGACGACCCCCGGGGAGCGAGCCGACCAGGGCCGCGACTGAGGGCAGGCCGGGTCAGTCCGCCGCGCGGAGAGCCTGCCTCCACGACACCCGACCGCCGGTCTGCATGAGCGAACGGCGGTAGATCTTCTCGCCGACGAGGACGGTCCCGGCGGAGAAGGCCGCCATGAGCAGCAGGGCCACGACCGGCTCCCACCAGGCGGCGTCGCCCGCGATGATGCGGCCGGGCATCGCCACGACCGACACGATCGGCACGAAGGACGCGACCTTGAGCGCCGTCCCGCTCAGGGCGAAGCTCGCGAAGTAGACGAGCATGAGCACGGTCGTCATCGGCGAGGTCGTCGACTGGAGGTCCTCGGTGCGCGAGGCGAGCGCTCCCGCCACGGCGAAGAGGCAGGCGAGCGCGAAGAAGCCGACGGCGAAGAAGAGGACGAACCACAGCACGGCCGTCGAGAGCGCCGGCAGCAGCGACGACCAGTCGGTGAACGAGACCGCGACGAGTCCGACCCCGGCGAAGAGCACGACCTGCGCCAGGGCGATGGTGGCGTTGCCGACCACCTTGCCGGCCAGCAGGGCGCGCAGGGGGATCGCCGTGGCGATGATCTCCACGAGTCGCGACTGCTTCTCCTCGACGACGCTCGCGGCGATCTGCTGCCCGAACATCAGCGCGCTCATGAGGAAGAGCAGCGCGAAGGCGAAGGTCGCGGCCTGGACGAAGCCCCGGTTCGTCGTCTGCCCGTCGAAGCGGTCCGCCGACAGGGTCGCACCGCGCTCGAGCGCCTCGACCGTCGTCCCGGCCGCGGCCGCGTTGCGGTCGAGAGCGGCGTCGCGGACGGCACCCTCGAGGGGGACCTGCAGCGACATCGACACGTCGTCGCCGGAGGTCAGGGTCCAGCCGCTCGGCGTCTCGTGCAGCCACGCGTCGACGTCGCCGCGGTCGACCGCGGCTCGGGCCGGCTCCTGCCCCGAGACGCTGGCCGCTGTGATGAGGACGGTGTCGCTGCTCGTCCTCGCGGCGGCGCCCGCCTGCTCGACGAGGCGCGTTCCCTCGGCCGACGAGACCGCCACGGTGTAGGTCGTGGTCTTGCCCGCCTGCCACGCCGAGAAGGCCGCGAAGCCGGCGATGATCACGAGCGTGAAGAGCGTCGAGTAGAGGAACGTGCGGTTCGTGACCCGCACGACGATCTCGCGCACGGCCACGATGACCCAGGGCCGCCCGACCTCGTCGTGGGTAGGGTCGGCGTCGGTCGTGATCGGCTCGACGGGGCGCTCGTGGGTGGTGGTCATGCGGTCACCTCGCGGTAGATCTGGGCCAGGCTGGGCCGCTGGGGGGAGAACTCGTGGACCTCGCCGCGTCGCAGGGCCTCTTCGAGGAGCGTCCGCTCGGCGCCGTGCTCGACGATCTCGAGCAGCGCCCTGCTCCCCTCGACGTCGACGGCGTGCACGCCCGCGATGCCGCGCACCCATCCCGCGTCACCGGACAGCACGAGCCGGTGGCGCGCGACCGACGTGGCCCGCAGGTCGTCCGGGGTGCCAGAGGCGACCACCCGGCCGCGGGCGAGCACGACGAGGCGCTCGCAGAGCCGCTCGACGAGGTCGAGCTGGTGGGAGGAGAAGAGGACGGGCACGCCCCGGGAGGTGTGCTCGCGCAGCAGGTCGGCCATGTTGTCGACGGCGGCCGGGTCGAGCCCGCTGAACGGCTCGTCGAGCACGAGCGCCCGGGGCCGACCCATGAGGGCCGCGATGATCTGCACCCGTTGCTGGTTGCCGAGCGACAGCTTCTCGACGTGGTCCCTGGCGCGGTCGGCGAGACCGAGGCGTTCGAGGTACGTCGTCACCGAGGCCTTCGCCGCCGCGGCGCCGAGTCCCCGCAGCCGACCGAGGTAGACGAGCTGGTCGAGGACGGCCTGCTTGGGGTAGAGACCGCGCTCCTCGGGCATGTAGCCGAAAGCCCGCCGGTCGAGCGACGTGATCGGTCGCTGGTCCCAGAGCACCTCCCCGCTGGTGGGGGAGAGGACGCCCATGAGCATCCGCATCGTCGTCGTCTTGCCGGCGCCGTTGCCGCCGACGAAGCCGGTCAGCTGGCCGGCGGCGACGGTGAAGCTGACGTCGTCGACGGCTCGGATCTCCCCGAACGTGCGGGTCAGGTGGCGCAGCTCGATGGCGGCTGTCGCGCGCGGTCTCGTGAGTCGGTCCCCGGGTTCGATCATGGCGTCCACGCTAGGGCGGTGTGGGCCGCCGGGGGATCAGCCGCCCGGCTGACCCTCGGGGTCCCCCGGGAGGATGAGGCCCGCCTCGTAGGCGAGCACCACGGCCTGGACCCGGTCGCGCAGGTGGAGCTTGGCGAAGACGTTGGACAGGTGGGTCTTGACCGTCGCCTCGCCGACGAAGAGCCGCGCGGCGACCTCGGCGTTCGACAGGCCGCGGCCGACGAGTCCGAGCACCTCGAGCTCTCGCGGCGTCAGCTCGTCCAGGCGCGGGTCGCGGGTCGGCGGCGCCGCCGTGCCGACGAGTGCCGTGCGGCCGGGTGCCTCGGTCATCTGCGCGATGACGCGGCGGGTCACCTCGGGGGCCAGCAGGGCGTGGCCGCCCGCGACGGCCCGCACCGCCTCGACGAGGTGCTCGGCGTCGGAGTTCTTGAGCAGGAAGCCGCTGGCGCCGGCGCCGAGCCCGGCGAACACGTAGTCGTCGCGGTCGAAGGTCGTGAGGATGACGACCTTGGACAGGTCGTCGGCCACGATCCGCCGGGTCGCCTCGATGCCGTCCATGACCGGCATCTGCACGTCCATGAGCACGACGTCAGGGCGCAGTTCCCGGGTGAGCCGCACCGCCTCGTCGCCGTCGCTCGCCTCGCCGACGACCTCGAGGTCGTCCTCCACCGACAGGATGAGCGAGAAGCCGGAGCGCACGAGCCGGTGGTCGTCGACGAGCAGGACGCGGGTGCGCGCGGTCACGACGCCTCCTCGGGCAGCGGCATGCGGACCCGGACGCGGTAGCCGCCGGTCACCCGGGGCCCGATCTCGCTGACCCCACCGTGGGCCGCCAGGCGCTCGCGGACGCCGAGCAGGCCGAGGCCGGTACCGGACGTGCCGGATCGCGGGCGCCCGTCGTCGAGCACCTCCACCTCGGCGTAGCCGTGGGCGAAGCCCGGCTCCGGCCGGCGGTCGACCCGGACGAAGACCGTTGCGGCAGAGGCGGTCGAGTGCCGACGGATGTTCGAGAGCGCCTCCTGCACGGTCCGGTAGAGCGAGAGTCCCACCGGGTCCGGCACGGCGACGACCGCGCCGGGGGAGTCCTCGACGAGGCGGCAGTCGACCCGCATGCCGGCGGTCGACACCTCCTCGACGAGCGCGGGCACGTCGGCGAGGCGCGGTTCGGGGGATCGCGTGCCGTCGGGCCGCTCGTCCTCACCCGACCGGAGGGTGCCGAGCAGCTCGCGCATCTGGGTGACGGCCTCGCGCGATGACGTCTCGACCGACCTCAAGGCGGTCTCGGCGGCGTCGGCGTCACGTCGCAGCACCCGACGGGCCGCGGCGGCCTGGATGCCGATGACCGAGACATGGTGGGCGACGACGTCGTGGAGCTCACGCGCGATCCGCAGCCGCTCCTCGACGACGGCCTGCCGCTGCAGGCTCGTGGCCTGGGCGTCGATGGTGCGGGCCTGCTCGGCGAGGCGGTCGCGCTGCAGGGCGGCGCGCCAGGCGGCCTGGCCCAGGGCGATCGCGCCCCCGAAGTAGAAGACGTTGATGAGGAGGCTGTAGGTGACGTAGGCCGATGCGGGACTGAACAGGCCCTGGCGCTCGGGGAGCCGGCCGTCGTGGCTCAGGGCCTCCTCGATGCCGGAGCCCACCGCGAACTGCCACGTGAGCCAGCCGAACATGAGCAGGACGATCGCGACGACGACCCCGATCATGAGGCGCCGGTCCCGCGCCCAGGCGACGCCGGTGAAGATGGCCACGAAGTAGACGACCTGCATCGGGACCGACGCGACGACGCCGGGCATCGTGAGGCCCACGACGAAGAAGTGCAGCGACAGGCCGGCTGCGACGGCCAGCGGCCAGCGTCGTCGCCAGACGAGGGGCAGCGTGCCGGCGAGCACCGCGACGTGCGGCCACACCCACGAGTCCTGGAACGGGCCGAGCGCGTCGATGCTCCGGAGCAGCTCGACGCCGAGCGAGCCGGCGACGAGGAAGGCCAGCGCGACCCAGGTGTCGACGCGCCTCGTGCGGGCAGGGTCGTCCGGCCGGCGCACCCAGTCGGTGTCGACCCCGGCCCACGTCTCGACGCGTGCGATCACCGTGCGGCCCCCGGACATGGGCACCAGCCTAGGCAGCGGGGTGGTCTCCCGGCTCCCCCGCGAGGAGGAGGCGCGGCGGCGGTACGGTCGGCGCATGGGTGTCAGCTCCTCCGTCCTCGACGTCACGACCATGCGCTCCCGGCTCGACCGGCTGCGCCGACACGCGGCCGATGCGGGGGTCGCGGCGACCGTCGTGTCGCCCGGCTCCGACCTGCGCTACCTCACCGGCATCGCGGGCTCGTCCTTCGAACGGCTGACGGCGCTCGTCGTGCCGACCGGCGCCGCGGTCGCACCCGTCTTCGTCTCGCCCGCGCTCGAGTACGCCGGGCTCGGTCACGTGCCCCTGGGCGAGCTCGGCATCGAGGTGCGCACGTGGGTCGACGGCGAGGACCCCTACGCCCTGGCGCTCGGGGGCGTACCGGGGGGCCGGGTCGCGGTGTCCGACATGACGCCCGCCCTGCACCTGCTGCGGCTGCGTGACGCCGGGGCCCCCGACCAGCAGCTCGCCGGGCCGGTGCTGCGCGAGCTGCGGATGCGCAAGGACGCGTCCGAGCTCGCCGAGCTGCGCGCCGCGGGTGCCGCCATCGACCGGGTGCACGCCCGGGTCGGCGAGTGGCTCCGAGCGGGCCGCACCGAGGCCGCCGTCGCCGCCGACATCGCGGCCGCGATCGTCGAGGAGGGCCACGCCAGAGCCGATTTCGTGATCGTCGGCGCCGGTCCCGACGGCGCCAGCCCGCACCACTCCGTCAGCGAACGCGTCATCGAGGACGGTGACGTCGTCGTCGTCGACATCGGTGGCCCGCTGCCCTCCGGCTATGGCTCCGACAGCACGAGGACGTATGCCATCGGCTCGCCGCGAGAGCCCGACGTGGCCTCGGCCTACGCCGCGTTGCAGGCGGCGCAGCAGGCATCCGTCGAGTCGGTGCGCCCGGGAGCCACGTGCGAGGCCATCGACCGGGCCGCCCGCGACGTCCTCGCCGAGGCCGGGCTCGCCGAGCACTTCATCCACCGCACCGGCCACGGCATCGGGCTCGACGGGCACGAGGAGCCCTACATCGTCGCCGACAACGACCTGCCCGTGGAGGCCGGCATGACCTTCAGCATCGAGCCCGGCGTCTACCTCGCGGGACGCTGGGGGGCGCGCATCGAGGACATCGTCGCGGTGACCGAGGACGGCGTCGAGCGCTTCAACACCCGTCCGACCGACCTCGTCGTCCTCTGAGACACCCGCTCGGCGCCGGGTTCAGGAGTCGAAGCCGACACCCATCCGGTCGAGCGCGTGCAGCCACAGGTTGCGACGTCCGGTGCGGTCCTCGGCCGCGAGCGACGACCGCGTGGCCCGCACGACGGCATACCGGATCGGCTCGGGAGGGAAGGGGATCGGCTTGCGCCGCACCATCCCGAGCCGAGTGAGCTCGGTGTCCCTGCCGTCGACGAGGTCGAGGGCGACCGCCGCGCCGAAGCGGGTCGAGGCGACGCCCAGCCCGGTGTAGCCGACGGCGTACGCCATGCGTCCGCCGAGCGCCGTGCCGAAGACCGGCGTGAAGCGCGACGTCGTGTCGATGACCCCGGCCCAGCGGTGCGTGAACCGGATGCCCTCGAGCTGGGGGAAGAGGTCGAGGAAGTGGTCGGCGAGGAGGCCGTGCGAGGCGTCGGACTGCTCCAGCGCGGGGTCGATGCGGCCGGGGAAGTGGTAGTTCGCGTCGTAGCCGCCGAAGAGCACACGGTCGTCGAGCGTCCTTCTGTAGTAGTGGAACTGGTTGCCTGCGTCGGTGAGTCCCTCGCGACCCTTCCAGCCGATGGCGTCGAGCTGGGTCGGCGTCAGGGGCTCGGTCATGAGGACGTGGTCGTAGACGGGCAGCACCCACGCGCTGAGGCGCCTGAGCACGCCCTGCGACGCGTTCGTGCCGATGACGACGCGTCTCGCGTGGATCGAGCCGCCGTCGAGCGTCACCCGCACGCCGTCGCCCTCGGTGTCGAATGCCGTGGCGCGCGTGTGCTCGTGGAGCCGGACGCCGAGCGACTCGGCGGCGCGGGCCAGCCCCCAGACGAGGCGGGCCGGGTCGACGAGCGCGACCTCGGGGTCGTACATCCCGGCGAGGTAGCGCGGCGAGTCGACGCGCGCACGGGCCTGCGTCGCGTCGAGCAGCTCCACCGGCACGCCGTGCGCCCGGTGCAGCTCGTACGACTCGCGCACGGACGGCACCTGGTGCTCGGTCAGAGCGAGGGTCAGCTCGCCGGGCACGTGGTGGTCGGCGTCGATGCCGTACGCCGTCAGCGACCTCTCGATGCCCGCGACGTTCTCGGCCGCGAGCCGGTCGAGGGTCTCCATCTCGTCGGGCCAGCAGCCGACGCCCTGGGCGAGCCCGTGCGTGAGCGACGGCGCCATGAAACCGCCGTTGCGACCCGACGCCCCGTCGGCCAGGCGGCCCGCCTCGACGACGACGACATCGCGCGCGGGGTCGGCCTCCTTGGCCTGGATCGCGGCCCACAGACCGGTGAACCCGCCTCCGACGACGAGCAGGTCGGTGCGCGGGGCGGCACCGGTGAGTGCCGCACGCGGGTCGGGGCGCTCGGGACGGTCGGTCCAGAACGGGACGGGGCGGGCGTCGGCGAGGGCAGCGGCGGCGCGGGGCGAGAGCGGGGAAACAGGCATGACGAGACGGATCAGACCATGCTTGGCTGGTGCCTGTGAACCCCCGTTCGTTCCAGAGCGATACCGACCCGGCACCCGCGCCCCTCCCCGAGCAGCTGCTCCGGGTCTTCCACGACCAGAGCCGCGCCCCCGTCCCGCTCGGGACGGCCGAGCGGCCCCTCGAGCTCGACGGACCCGTGCGCAAGCACTACGACCTCGACCCGGCCGGCCACTTCGCGATGGTCGAGAGCCCCGACGGCCTCGGTGACGACCCCGTGGGCCTCATCGCCCGCGTGCGCGACTTCTTCGCCGAGCGCGGCCAGAAGGTCGAGTGGAAGACGTACGACTACGACGAGCCGAGCGACCTCGGCGAGCGGCTCGAGGCCGCCGGCTTCGTCCGCGAGGACGAGGAGGCGCTCATCCTCGGCGAGGCCGGTCCGCTGGCTGCGCAGGACCTGGCCCTGCCCGACGGCGTGGTCGTCCGGGCCGCCGACTCCGTCGAGGACTTCGTGCGGATGCGCACGATGTCCGAGGCGGTCTGGGGCGACGACCACGCCTGGGTGACGGAGTCCCTCTACCCCGAGTGGGTGGCCCGGCCCGACTCGATGGACGTCGTCGTCGTCGAGGAGTCCCGTGAGGGGCCGGTCCTCTGCGCGGCCCGCGGCGAGTACGACACGAGCGGGTTCACCGGACTGTGGGGCGGGTCGACGCTCGCCGAGTGGCGCGGCCGTGGCCTCTACCGCGCCACCCTGCTCCACCGGGCCAGGCTCGGTCTCGAGCGGGGCAAGGAGTACGTCCGCGTCGACGCCTCGCCCGACTCCGAGCCGATCCTCCGCCGCCTCGGGCTGCACCGGGTCGCGACGACGACCCCGTACGTCTTCGACCCCCGCTGAGCGGGCGCTCACCGGTGGGTGGGCACTCGTGGGCACGCGACGGCATACGTGGCAGGATTCACGGCGGATCGTGAACCCGCTCACCAGACAGCAGGAGTAGCAATGCCCATCGCCACCCCCGAGGTGTATGCCGACATGCTCGACCGCGCGAAGGCCGGCTCCTTCGCGTACCCCGCCATCAACGTCTCGAGCTCTCAGACGCTGAACGCCGCGCTCAAGGGCTTCGCCGACGCCGGCTCCGACGGCATCATCCAGGTCTCGACGGGTGGGGCCGACTACCTCTCCGGCCCGAGCATCAAGAACATGGTGAGCGGCTCGCTCGCCTTCGCGGCCTACGCGCACGAGGTGGCGAAGAACTACCCCGTCAACATCGCGCTGCACACCGACCACTGCCCCAAGGACAAGCTCGACGCCTTCGTGCGCCCGCTCCTCGCGGCCAGCACCGAGCGCGTCCAGGCCGGCGGCACGCCCTGGTTCCAGTCGCACATGTGGGACGGCTCGGCCGTGCCGCTCGACGAGAACCTGTCGATCGCCCAGGAGCTGCTCGCCCTCGCCAAGGCCGCGAACGTCATCCTCGAGATCGAGGTCGGGGTCGTCGGCGGCGAGGAGGACGGCGTCGAGGGTGCCATCGACGACAAGCTCTACTCGACGCCCGAGGACGCCATCGCGACCATCAAGGCCCTCGGCTCCGGCGAGAACGGTCGCTACCTCACGGCCCTCACCTTCGGCAACGTCCACGGCGTCTACAAGCCCGGCAACGTCAAGCTGCGCCCCGAGATCCTCCTGCAGGCGCAGCACGCCGCTGCCCAGGAGCTCGGACTCTCCGACGACGCGCGCCCCTTCGACCTCGTCTTCCACGGCGGCTCGGGCTCGCTGCCCGAGGAGATCTCGGCCGCCGTCGACAACGGCGTCATCAAGATGAACGTCGACACCGACACGCAGTACGCCTTCACGCGCGACATCGCCGGCTGGATGATCGGGAACTACGCCGGCGTGCTCAAGATCGACGGCGAGGTGGGCAACAAGAAGCAGTACGACCCCCGCGCCTGGGGCAAGTCGGCCGAGGAGGCCATGGCCAAGCGCGTCGTCGAGGCCTGCGACGCCCTCCGCTCGGCGGGCACGCACCAGTGAGCGACAACCTGCTCGGCATCCCCGAGACCCGGCTCGCGGTCGACCCGGCCGCCGAGAAGCTCGACGCCGGGGTCGACCCGGTGCAGGTGGCCGCGACGTACCCCGCGAGCTCGCTCGCGTGGGCCGTCCTCGCCGAGGACGCGCTCGCCGACGGTGACCGCGACGTCGAGGCGTACGCCTACGCCCGCACCGGCTACCACCGCGCGCTCGACTCGCTGCGCAAGTCCGGCTGGCGGGGCCAGGGTCCCGTGCCGTGGTCGCACGAGCCGAACCGCGGCTTCCTGCGGGCGCTCGCGGCGCTCGCCCGCGCGGCGCGCGCCATCGGCGAGAGCGACGAGGAGGCCCGCTGCACGCAGTTCCTGCGCGACAGCTCGGCCGAGGCGGCGCGCGAGCTCGGTCTCTGACCGAGCCGCTCGACCGCACGCACTCATGACCCTCTTCTGCTCCGACGTCGACGGCACGCTCCTCGACCACCGGCGCACGCTGTCCACCCGCACCGTCGCCGCCATCCGGGCGGTGCGGGAGGCCGGCCACATCTTCGTGCTCTGCAGCTCACGCATGCCGGCGTCCCTCGAGGGTCTCGAGCGGCTCTGCGGCGTCGAGCCGACGCCGCTCATCGCGTACAACGGTGGGCTCGTGCTGAGGGCCGACCGCTCGGTCGTCACCGACGTGCCGATCGCCGCCGAGGACGCACGGGCCGTGTACGCCGTGTGCGAGGGACTCGCCCTGCACGCGAGCTTCTTCGCCGGGGACGACTGGTACGCCTGGGGTCCCGATGAGTGGACCGAGCGCGAGGCGACCATCACGGCCGTCGACCCGAGCCCCGAGTCGGCGGACCACTACGTCTCGCAGGGCCACGTCGACACGCAGCTGCCGCACAAGGTCATGGCCATGGGCGACCCGGCGTCGGTCGACACCCTCGAGGCCGCGCTCGCGGGGCGGCCGGGTCTCGTGACCTACCGGTCCAAGGACACCTACCTCGAGATCGCCAACGCCGCCTGCTCCAAGGGTGACGGCCTGCGCGCCCTCGCCGGCGAGCTCGGCATCGACGTCGCTGACACCGTCTTCTTCGGCGACAACCACAACGACGTCTCGGCCTTCGCCGTCGCGGGCACCGCCGTCGCGGTCGCCAACGCCGTCGACCCGGCGCTCGACGCGGCCACCGTCGTCACCGCGCACCACCGCGAGGACGGCGTCGCTGCCTACCTCGAGGACTGGCTGACCCGCCACTGAGACGTCGTCGGGCGGGACGGCGTCGGGGGCATCGGTCTCGAACCGATAACCTTGCGGTTGGCTTCAACCGCAACCGGAAGGCAGACCGATGCCGGCAATCGTGCTCGTCGGAGCGCAGTGGGGTGACGAGGGCAAGGGCAAGGCGACCGACCTGCTGGGCAGCAGCGTCGACTACGTCGTCAAGTTCAACGGCGGCAACAACGCCGGCCACACCGTCGTCATCGAGAAGGACGGCAAGCGCGAGAAGTACGCGCTGCACCTGCTGCCCTCGGGCATCCTCAGCCCCAACTGCGTGCCGGTCATCGGCAACGGCGTCGTCATCGACCTGTCCGTGCTCTTCGAGGAGCTCGACGGCCTCGACGCGCGCGGTGTCGACACGAGCAAGCTGCTCGTCAGCGCCAACGCCCATGTCATCCCGAGCTACAACCGCACCATCGACAAGGTGACCGAGCGCTTCCTCGGCAAGCGCCGCATCGGCACGACCGGTCGCGGTATCGGCCCCACCTACGCCGACAAGATGAACCGCGTCGGCATCCGCATCCAGGACCTCTACGACGAGGGCATCCTGCGCCAGAAGGTCGAGGCGGCCCTCGAGCTGAAGAACCAGGTGCTCGCGAAGATCTACAACACCCGCGCCGCCGCCGTCGACGACGTCGTCGAGGAGCTGCTGTCGTATGCCGTCCGCCTGGCTCCCATGGTCGCCGACACGAGCCTCGTGCTGACCCAGGCGCTCGACCGCGGCGACACGGTGCTCTTCGAGGCGGGGCAGGCGACCCTGCTCGACGTCGACCACGGCACCTACCCCTACGTGACGTCGAGCAACGCCGTTTCCGCCGGCGCCTGCACGGGCTCGGGCGTGCCCCCGACGCGCATCGACTCGGTCATCGCGATCCTCAAGGCCTACACGACCCGCGTCGGCGAGGGCCCGTTCCCGACCGAGCTGCACGACGACAACGGCGAGTTCCTGCGCAAGACGGGTGCCGAGTACGGCACGACCACGGGCCGCCCGCGTCGGTGCGGCTGGATGGACACCGTCGTCGGCCGCTACGCGACCCGAATCAACGGCGTCACCGACTTCGTCATCACCAAGCTCGACGTCCTCACGGGCCTCGACACGGTCCCCGTCTGCGTCGCCTACGACGTGGGTGGCGTGCGCCACGACGAGATGCCGGTCAACCAGACCGACTTCCACCACGCGACGCCGATCTACGAGGAGCTGCCGGGCTGGTGGGAGGACATCACCGCCTGCCGCTCCTTCGAGGACCTGCCGGCCAACGCCCAGGCCTACGTGCTGCGCGTCGAGGAGCTCATCGGCGCCCGCGTCTCGGCCATCGGCGTCGGACCGGGCCGCGACGAGATCATCGAGCGCTACCCGCTCAAGCCGGCCGTCGCCGGCTGACGCGTTCCAGCGTCACGAAGCACACGGCATACGAAAGCCTTTGGAACTGAAGGAAACCCATGACTGAAGAGGTCACCCCGCTCGACTGGGTCACGCGTCTGGCCGACGAGGTCGTCGCGGAGGCGCAGGAGCGCAACCCCGGCGAGACGATCGTCTGCGCGTCCGGCATCAGCCCGTCGGGCCCGATCCACCTCGGCAACTTCCGCGAGCTCATCACGCCGCACCTCGTCGCCGACGAGATCAAGCGACGCGGCATCGACTGTGAGCACATCCTCAGCTGGGACGACTTCGACCGCTTCCGCCGCGTGCCGAAGAACCTTGCGGGAGTGGACGACTCGTGGGAGCAGTACATCGGCGTGCCGCTCACCTCGGTGCCGCCGCCCGCCGGCTCGCCGCACGCCAGCTGGGCCGACCACTTCAAGACACCGCTCCTCGAGGCCATGGAGGCCACGGGCATCGAGGTGCGCCAGATCAGCCAGACCGAGCAGTACCGCGCCGGTGTCTATCGCGACCAGGTGCTCCTCGCGATGCGTGAGCGCTTCGCCATCGACAAGGTGCTCGACCAGTACCGCACGCTCGAGGCCGTCGAGGCGGCGCGCCAGAAGTCGAGCGGCAAGGGCAAGGCCGGCCAGCAGGGTGGCGGCGGCAAGGCGGCGAAGCTCACCGAGGAGCAGGCGGCGGCCGCCACCGAGGCCGAGCGCGGTTCGGGAGCGGCCTCCGAGGACGACGGCAGCGAGGGCAAGGCGGGCTACTACCCGTTCAAGCCCTTCTGCAGCTCGTGCGGCACCGACTTCACGACCGTCACGGCCTACGACGACGGCAGCCACGAGCTGACCTACGACTGCACCAAGTGCGGCCACACCGAGACCGTCGACCTCGACACCTTCACCAACGGCAAGCTCGTCTGGAAGGTCGACTGGCCGATGCGCTGGGGGCACGAGCACGTGCTGTTCGAGCCGTCGGGAGTCGACCACCAGAGCCCCGGCAGCAGCTTCGTCGTCGGCAAGGACCTCGCGCCGATCTTCGGCTGGGAGCGTCCCGTCGGCCCGATGTACGCCTTCGTCGGCATCGCCGGCATGGCCAAGATGAGCTCGAGCAAGGGTGGCGTGCCGATCCCGACCGACGCGCTCGAGGTCATGGAGGCCCCGTTGCTGCGCTGGCTCTACGCCCGCCGCCGGCCCAACCAGAGCTTCGACGTCGCCTTCGGGCCTGAGCTCCAGCGGCTCTATGACGAGTGGGATGCCTTGGGCCGCAAGGTCGCCGACGGATCGGCCCAGGCCGGCGACCTTGCTGCCCACCTGCGTGCCACGTCGACGGCGGCGGGCCCGCTGCCCACGACGCCGCGTCCCATGCCGTTCCGTACCATCGCGTCGGTCATCGACGTGACGCAGGGCGACGAGGAGCAGGCGGTCCGCATCCTCAGCGAGCTCGAGCCCGACAACCCGGTCGCCTCGACCGACGACCTGCGGCCCCGGCTCGACTGTGCCGAGCGCTGGATGCTCGGCTACGTCCCTGCCGAGGACCGGACGATCGTGCGCACCGAGCCCGACGCCGAGCTGCTCGGCAGCCTCGACGACCAGCAGCAGGAGTCTCTGCGGCTGCTCGCCGACGGTCTCGACGAGCACTGGTCGCTCGACGGTCTGACGCACCTCGTCTACGGCGTGCCGAAGATCCAGCGCGGCATCGACCCCGAGGCCAAGGTCAAGGACCCCGAGCTGTCGAAGGCCCAGCGCGCCTTCTTCGTCCTCGTCTACCGGCTGCTCGTGTCGAAGGACACCGGTCCCCGGCTGCCGACGCTGCTCCTCGCCGTCGGCGCCGACCGCGTCCGCACCCTCGTCGGCCACTGAGCTCCCGCAGCTGAACCGTCGAAAGGCCACAAACCGGGGTGCGGGGCACCTGTAGGTCCGAGATCGGACCCCGGTTCGTGGCCTTTCGACGTTGGGGTGGGTCAGTTGACGCCGACGGCGGACCAGGCGGTCGCGGTGGCGGTGGACTGGGCGCTGCCGGCGCCGTAGAGGTCGGTCGCGGCCGACAGCATCCCGGCGCGGGCCTGTGCGTACGTCGTCGACGAGGTCCAGTACGTCGTCAGGGCGCGGTACCAGATGGCCGCGGCCGCGTCGCGACCGATGCCGGTCACGGCGCCTCCGTTGCACGTCGGGCTGTTGTAGCTGACGCCGTTGATCGTCTTCGCGCCGCTGCCCTCGGACAGCAGGTAGAAGAGGTGGTTCCCGACGCCCGAGGAGTAGTGGACGTCGAGGGTGCCGACGCTCTTGCTCCAGCAGTTCGCCGACGCGCCGTCCTTGCTCGGCTGGTCCATGTAGCGCAGCGGCTTCGCGGAGCCCAGCGCGAAGCGCTCACCGATGAGGTAGTCGCCCGGGTCGCCGGTCGTGGCGGCCGTGAACTCGACCATGGTGCCCATGACGTCGGACGTCGACTCGTTGAGGCCACCCGACTCGCGGCGGTACGCGAGGGCTGCCGTCGCGGACGTGACGCCGTGGGTCATCTCGTGGCCGGCGACGTCGAGCGAGACGAGCGGGCCGTAGCTGACGCCGTCACCGTCGCCGTAGCGCATGCAGAAGCACGTGTCGCTCCACGAGGCGTTGACCCAGCTGGTGCCCACGTGCACGAGGCTGCGAGCACCCTTGCCGTCGTTCTTGATGCCGTTGCGGCCGAAGGTGTTCTTGTAGAAGTCCCACGTCGCGCCGACACCGAAGTCCGCGTCGACGGCGGCCGTCTGGCGGTTCGAGTTGGAGCCGGTGCCCCACGCGTTGTCGGCGTCGGTGAAGAGGGTGCCGGTCGTGGATGACGTGGATCCGTTGTTGCCGTCCTCGGTGCGGGCGCCACCGCGCGTGGCGTCGATCATCTGGTAGCTGCCGCCGGAGAGCGTGGTCTGCACCGTCACCGTGCCGAGGTAGAGGCTGCTGCCCGTGCCGGCGTCGTTGATCTCGGTCGCCCAGTGGTCGACGACCGCGCCGGAGCGCGCGTCCACGAAGACGACCGTGCCGGCCGGCTCGCCGTGCGAGCCGACGCCGTCGACCTGCGTCTTCCACACGAGGCGGGCGGGGCCGCTCATCGCGTAGACGGCGAGGGTCGGCTTCGAGCTGCTGACGGTGAAGTCGGCCGTTCGGGCCGCCGTGGCAGCGGCTTTCGCGGCGGCGACGGTCGGGGTCGTGGATGCGACGCGGACGGCGCTCGACGCGGCGTTGACGCCCTTCCAGGCGCCGGACTTGTCGGTGTGGACGACGAGGTCGCCGCCGACGACGGGCAGGCCCTTGAACGTGCGGTCGAACCGGACGTGCGTCGTGCCGTCCTTGTCGGTGGCGACACTGCGGGTCGTGAGGCCCTGGTCCTGGTCGAGGCCGAAGGCCGCGCCGTGGGCCTTCGCGGCCGCGACGGCCCGGTCGAGGCCGGATCCGGAGGCGGACTGGGTGGCTGCCTGCGCGCCGCTCGTGGCGACGGTTGCAAGGGCGGCGGCGGCGATCGCTGCGGTGGCGACCGTCGTCGTGATGAAGCTCTTCTTCAAGGCGTTCTCCTGGCTACCGAGGTGCCCCCGAGGGCGGTCGGACGACCGTTCCGCCACATTTGTCGCTGTCTGGTCACGGCGCCAGACGCCGGAGTCATTGTTTGCCGGCGCTTGAACAAGAAATAGCCCGCGGCGAGGAGAGTTCCCAGACTTCTCTCAGGAAAGGTCTCGGGCGTGGCAGTGGCAGCCGCCCTGACCCGATGGCTGGGTGGGCCGGACGTGGCGGAGTGTGCCCGCGCGTGGCCCCGGACATGGAAGCGGGCGAGGGGCGAGATGCAGGGGGGTTGCATCTCGTCCCTCGCCCGGTGCGTCGTCCACATTGGGGGGCGGGACTTCGCCGGACGTCAAGGGTCTCAGGGGGGAGGAGACGGCGGGGAGGGTAGGTTCGCACGCCTTGACGTTGAGGCAATCATCCCCCTGGGTCGGGGCGCAGTCGACGGTTCGAGGATTCCTTGAACAAGTCTTTACCTAGAAGGAAAGGGGCGAGACGGACCATCCTGCGCGCGGCTGCGCACATGGGGCGACATCGCGCGCCACCCCGTCCCGGAAACGGCGAAGTCTGCGCCGAACATGACCGACATCAGGACATGTCATCACGCCGGCTCGGCCCGTGTTGGGGGTCAGGACAGGATCGTCATCCGGTGCGCTGCACGGGTGAGCGCCACGTAGAGCACCCGGATGCCGCCGGGCGACTCCCGGGTGATCTCGTCGGGGTCGACGACGACGGTCGCGTCGTACTCGAGGCCCTTCGTCGACATCGGGTCGATGACCTGGACGCGACCCTCGCCGAGCTCCGCGACCGGGGCGAGCACCTCGGCGTGCGTCGCCGGGGTGATGACGGCGATGGCACCCTCGACCTGCCCGAGGAGCGACTCGACGGCGGTGCGCACCGAGAGGGCGGGATCGGCACCGAGGGCGCCCTCCACCGGGTCGATGCCCGTCTCGCGCACGGCCTGCGGGATGTCCGCGTCGGGCACCTCGCGGCGGACGACCTCGGCGGCGTAGTCGAAGATCTCGCGTGCGTTGCGGTAGTTGGTGTCCATGTGGAACTGCTGGCGCGCCTGCGTCCCGAACGCCTCCTCGCGCGCGGCAGCGGCCTCGCCGGCGTCCGGCCACGAGGCCTGGGCGGCGTCGCCGACGACCGTCCACGACGCGTACCGACCCCGGCGGCCGATCATCCGCCACTGCATGGGCGAGAGGTCCTGGGCCTCGTCGACGAGGACGTGGGCGTACTCGTCGGGCTTGCCGATGCGACCGGCGAGGAGCTTGTCGCGCGGGTCGGTGAGCACGAGGGGAGCGCCGCTGTCGCGTGCCGCGCTGACGACCGGCTGCACCTCGGTGACGCCGTACTGGCTGAGGTCCTCGAGCTCCTCGATCTCGTAGAAGCCGCGCTCCTCCTTGGGGGCCTCCTGCACGGGGCCGACGCGGGCGGAGATGTCGTCGACGAGCGCGACGTCGGCCACCGACCACGTGCCGGTCTCGAGCGCGAGGCGGAACGAGGCCGCCAGCGGCTCGATCTCGTCGTCGCGCAGCGTGCCGCGCGCGTGGCGGTGCACGAGCTCGGGGTCGCCGAGCCACAGCAGCACCTCACGGGGGTCGACCTGCGGCCACCACACCTGCATGAACGCCTCGACGTCGAGGTGGTCCTCCCACTTGTCGAGGAACTCCTCCTTGGCCTCGCGGTCGCCGGTGATGCCGAGGGAGGCCCAGGCGGCATCGCCGAGAGCGGCCTGGGCCGCGGCGGTGCCCGTGTTGCGCTGGTGCTGGCGCAGGACCTGGGAGCGCACGCGGTCGAGCTCGCGCATCTCGAGGCGGACCGGGCGGCCGGCGACCATGGCGCGGAACTCGGTCGGCGTGCCCGGTACGCGGCCACGGGCCGCGGCGCCGAGCAGCGTGCGGATGCGCGTCGAGCCCTTGGTGCGGGCCACGGCCGGGGGGTCGAACCGCTCGGTGTGCACGACGTCGAGGACGTCACCGAGGGCGCGCAGGATGACGCTGTCCTCGCCGAGCGAGGGGAGCACGCGCTCGATGTAGGCGGTGTAGGCCCCCGACGGACCGACGACGAGGATGCCGCCGGACTCGAAGCGGCGCCGGTCGGAGTAGAGCAGGTAGGCCGCGCGGTGGAGGGCGACGACGGTCTTGCCCGTGCCGGGGCCACCCGTGATCTCGGTGATGCCACGTGCGCTGGCGCGGATGGCCTCGTCCTGGTGGGCCTGGATCGTCGCCACGATGTCGCGCATGCGCTCGCCGCGGCTGCGGGTCAGGGCCGCCATGAGCGCGCCGTCCCCGACGACGACGAGGTCGTCAGGGGCCTCGGGGACCATGAGGTCGTCCTCGATGCCGATGACGACCGTGCCGCGGCTGCGCAGGACACGGCGGCGCAGGACGCCCATCGGCTGCGTCGGGGTCGCACGGTAGAAGGCGGACGCGGCCGGCGCGCGCCAGTCGATGACGAGCGGCTCGTAGTCGTCGTCACGGACGCCGAGGCGCCCGATGTAGCGGATCTCGCGGTCGCCACCGGAACTGCCGTCCGACGGGCGGTGGTGGCCGTTGCTGTTGGCGTCGACCGCCGCCGCCCGGAGCATCGCGTGGTCGATGTCGAGGCGCCCGAACACGAGCCCTTCGTACTGCGTGTCGAGGGCCGTGCGCCGCTTGGCGGCATGGAACATCAGGGCGTCCCGCTCGAAGAGGGCAGCGCCCTCGGCGTCGCCGACCTCGACCTGGCGTCCGAAGTGGCTGCGTGCCAGGCCCTCGGCCTGGACGCTGTCGGCGCGCACGCCGGCCTTCTCCAGCTCCTCGTGGACGCGGTCGACGTGGGCCTGCTCGACCGCGATCTCGCGGGCGAGCTCGTCGGGGATGCTCTTGGTCGACACCGGCGAGGCGCCCCGAGATCCGGGCGCGCTGGTCCGCTGGGACGATGCGTTCGAAGTGCTCACTGACATCCAAGGACTCTGAGGGACGCGCCGGGTGGCGCGGGAACCATCAAGTCTACTGTCAGTTCATGCCCACCGAGGTCTGTGTCCCGCCAACCGGCGTGCCGCTCGTCGGCCGCTTCGTCCGCCTCGACGTGACGACCCCCGACGATGCCGCCGGGCTGTTCGCCGTCTACTCCGACCCGCGTTGCTACGAGCAGGGCTTCGCGATGATGCGACCGCACACCTCGGTGGCCGAGACCGAGGCCCTTGTCGCCGCTGCGGTGGCGGCCCGCGGGGCCGGCCGGACGGCATACACGATCAGGCTCGTCGCCGACGGCGACCTCGGTGAGGCGGGCACCGTCGTCGGGTCGAGCTCGCTCGGCGACGTCGACACCGACCGCGAGCACGTGCACCTCGGGTGGACGATGTACGGCTCCCGCTGGTGGGGCACCCAGGTCAACCCGGAGTCGAAGTTCCTCCTCCTCGCGCACGCGTTCGAGACGTGCGGGTTCGGACGGGTCAAGATCCAGACCGACGTCGTCAACGCGCGCTCGCGGGCGGCCATCCTCAAGCTCGGTGCGACGTTCGAGGGGATCACGCGCCGCGACGTCCGTCGGCCCGACGGCTCGTGGCGCGACTCGGCGGTCCACTCGATCCTCGTCGACGAGTGGCCGACCGTGCGGGCAGGTCTGCTGGCCCGCCTCGGCTGATCGCTCGCGTCCTCACCGGTACGCGTCGGCCGCGGCCTGCACCCGGCCGAGGTAGGCGACCCACCGGTCCCCGTCGACCTCGGGGAGGTTGTCGCGGTCGCGGAACCGTCCGGCCGAGCCGTCGATCTGCTCGCGGAGGATGTCGGCGTGACCCGCGTGCCGGGCAGGTTCGTGCCCGTCGGCGTGAGTGAGCGGCGGACGTCGAACTCGGACAGCCCGTCGAGCTTCCACAGCACCGCCTCGCGATGGGACTGCAGGGTCTGTACCAACCACGCGTCGTGGTCAGGTGCCGGGTGCGTGTTGGGCATCGAGACGGCGTGGCAGGGCGGGTGGGGTGAGCCAATAGGGTGGGCACCGTGAAGGTTCTCGTCCTCGGTTCCGGCGCTCGTGAACACGCTCTCGTCAAGGCCCTCGCGGCCGATCCCGAGGTCGACGCGGTCATCGCCGCGCCGGGCAACCCGGGCATCGACGCGACGGCCCTCTGCGTCCCCGTCGACATCCTCGACGGCGACGCGGTGGCCGCCGTGGCCCGCGAGCACGCGGTCGACCTCGTCGTCGTCGGACCCGAGGCGCCGCTCGTCGCAGGCGTCGCCGACGTATGCCGTGCGGCCGGGTTCGCCGTCTTCGGACCCTCCGCGGAGGCCGCCCGTCTCGAGGGCAGCAAGTCCTTCGCGAAGGAGGTCATGGCCGCGGCCGACGTGCCGACCGCGCTGGCCCACGTCTGCACGACGATGGACGAGGTCGAGGCCGCCCTCGACGCGCTCGGCGCCCCGCACGTCGTCAAGGACGACGGCCTCGCCGCCGGCAAGGGGGTCGTCGTCACCGACTCGCGCGAGGCAGCCGTCGAGCACGCCCGCGCCTGCCTCGCCAAGCCCGACGGCCGCCTCGTGGTCGAGGAGTTCCTCGACGGGCCCGAGGTGTCGGTCTTCTGCATCAGCGACGGCGAGACCGTCGTCGCGCTCGCCCCGGCCCAGGACTTCAAGCGGGTCGGTGACGACGACGCCGGCCCCAACACCGGTGGCATGGGCGCCTACTCGCCCCTCGACTGGGCGCCCGACGGGCTCGCCGACGACATCGTGCGACGCGTGGCCCAGCCGACCGTCGACGAGATGCGCCGCCGCGGCACGCCGTTCGTCGGTGTTCTCTACGTCGGCCTCGCCCTGACGTCACGGGGGCCGAGGGTGATCGAGTTCAACGCGCGCTTCGGTGACCCAGACGGGCAGGCCTCGCTCGCACGCCTCGAGACGCCCTTCGCGCAGCTGCTCCTCGCCGCCGCCACGGGCGGGCTCGCCGAGTTCGGCCGGCTGCGCTGGTCGGCGGACCACGCGGTGGTCGTGGTCGTGGCCTCCTCGGGCTACCCCGCGTCGCCCCGCACCGGTGACCCCATCACGGGACTCGACGCCGCGGCCGAGGTGCCCGGCACGGTGGTCCTGCACGCCGGCACAGCCCTCGACCCCTCGGGTGCCCTCGTCTCGGCGGGCGGGCGCGTGCTCGACGTCGTCGCCGTGGGCTCGTCCCTCGCCAAGGCGCGGCAGTCGGCCTACGACGCCGTCGCCGTCATCGAGCTCGACGGCTCGCACCACCGCACCGACATCGCACTCAAGGCGGAGCAGGGACAGATCGCGGTCGGCTGAGGCGAACCGACCCGGCCGATCCGGACTCTCCTTGGCATGAGCACCATGATCGCGAGCCGAGGAGGGGCGATGACCGAGGCCGACCCGGCGGTCGACGACCGCCGGCTGTGGTCCCGGTTGGCCGAGGCGGACGACGCGGCGCTGACGGAGCTGTACCGGCGCCACTGCGATGCCGTCTACAACTTCGCGTTCCGGCGCACGGCGTCCTGGGCGGCCGCGGAGGACGTCGTTCAGGCGACCTTCACCGCCGTCTGGCGACGGGCGCGAGCCGGCACCGTGGACCCACTGCGGGCCGAGACCGCCCGCGCCGTGCTGCTCGTCATGGCGGGGCAGGAGTGCGCCAACGTCGCACGCTCGGCCCGGCGGCAGCGGCTCCTGCACGGTCGCATCGAGGCGGACTCCGGAGGCGCCGTGTCGCCCGACCACGCCGCCTCCACCGCGGTGCGCGTCGACGACGAGCGGCAGATGAGCGAGGTGCGCCGCGCCCTGAAGCTGATCCCGGCGGTGCAGCGCGAGGCGGTCGAGCTCGTCGTCTGGTCGCACTGCTCCATGGCGCAGGCGGCCGACGCGCTCGGCGTCTCGGAGGGGACCGTCAAGTCCCGGCTCCACCGGGCTCGCCAGAGCCTCGTCCACGTGATCGAGATCGATGCCCTCAAGGAGGCCCTGTCGTGAACCTGCCCCTTCCGCCCGAGCGTGCCCTGCCCGATCGTCTGGCCAGGTGGCAGGCTGTGCGCGTGACCGATCTACCGCTCGAGCTGCCCGGCTACCTCCACGTCTACTCCGGCAAGGTGCGCGACCTCTACGCGCCGCTGGCCGACGACGGTCAGGTGGTGGAGGACCAGCTGCTCCTCGTCGCCTCGAACCGACTCTCGGCGTACGACTGGATGATGTCGCCCCAGATCCCCGACAAGGGCGCGGTGCTGACCCGGCTGTCGCTGTGGTGGTTCGACCAGCTCGCGGACCTCGTGCCCAACCACGTCGTGTCCACGGACGTGCCCGACGCCGTGGCGGGGCGTGGTGTGCTCGTGCGCAGGCTCGACATGCTCAAGGTCGAGGCCATCGCTCGCGCGTACCTGACCGGTGGCGGGCTGGAGGAGTACCGCGAGAAGGGCTCCGTGTCCGGCGTGGTGCTGCCCGATGGACTCGTCGACGGGTCCAGGCTGCCGGAGCCGGTCTTCACGCCGACGACCAAGGCACCGGTCGGCGAGCACGACCTGCCGATGTCACCCGACGAGGTCGAGGCCGAGCTCGGCGCGGAGGTCGCAGCAGAGGTGTCCCGGCTGACCCGCGCCATCCTGGCCCGGGGCAACGAGATCGCCGCCGAGCGCGGCATCCTCATCGCCGACACGAAGGTCGAGTTCGGCCTCTCGCCCGACGGCACCGGTGGGCTCGTGCTCGCCGACGAGGTGCTGACCCCGGACTCGTCGCGCTTCTGGCCGGCCGAGCTGTGGGAGCCAGGACACTCGCAGCCGTCCTACGACAAGCAGTTCGTGCGTGACTGGCTGACCTCGTCCGAGTCGGGTTGGGACCGCAAGGCCGGTGGCCCGCCGCCGGAGCTGCCCGAGCACGTCGTCGAGCAGACCCGGGCGAAGTACGTCGAGGCCTACGAGCGCCTCACGGGGCAGACCTTCTGAACGGCGACCGCACGGACACGTCGGCGGGGCGGCTCCGGGCCGCCACGGCGTCCGATCTCCCGCGACTGCTCTCCCTCTGGGCGCTCGTGTACGACGGGGGTGATGGCGATGGCGGTCACGGTGCCGCCTGGCGACGGCACGCGCACGACTGGTTCGTACGCGTCGTCGATGACGGTGCGGTCGCTCGCTTCCCGGTGGTCGAGGTTGACGGCGTCGTCATCGCGGCGGCGATCGGCACGCTCGAGCTCGGCGTACCCAACCCGCACTGCCCGCGCGGCCGCGCCGTGCGGCTCGCCAATGTCATCACCGTGCCGGAGCATCGCGGGCGCGGGTTCGGGACCCTTCTCGTCGGCGACGTGGTCGAGTGGGCGCGCTCGATCGACGCTGATCGCGTGGACCTGTCCGCCACTCCCGACGGGCGTCGCGTCTACGAACGTGCCGGCTTCACGCTGACGAGCGCGCCGAGGCTGAAGCTCGTGCTCCACCACGTCAGCCGATGAGCTCGACCTCGACGTCGGTGCGCCGGTAGAGCTCGAGCTGGATGACCTCGGCGGACACAGCGGACACGGCGGACACGGCCGGCGCTCGTCGACCGGCTCGCGGTGGTGAGCCGGGTGGACGCGTCGGGAGCAGCGGGGGAGCGCTCGACGCATACCGGTGCCCGGTCGGCGTCGTGGTCCGCACCGTGTGGGGGTGAGCGCTGGTGAGGCCGAGGCCGTCGTGGAGCACCTCGGAGGTCCAGCCAGGCTCCTCCTTGACGAGGTTGCAGCGCACGCACAGGCCCTGGCCGTTGGCCGCGCTCGTCGGACCGCCTTCGGCGTGAGGTTGGACGTGGTCGGCGTGCGCGACCGCTGCGTCGCACCAGGGCGTGCGGCAGGTGCCGTCACGCGCGACGACGAAGCGGCGCAGTGCTGTCGGGAAGAGCCGTCTGGTGCTGTCCATCGCCACGAGCGAGCCGGTGGTCGGATGAGTGAAGAGCCGCCGCACCCACACGTTCGCCCTCACGTCGCCAGGACGGTCTTCAGACGGGCCGGGGGCGAGGAGCTCGCGAGCCCAGCGGGCCGGGACGGGGCCGTAGCCGGGCACGTGGGCCGGCATGTCGTCTCCCGCGAGCAGACCCCGGTCGGTGATGACGACCTGGACCTCGACCGGGACGTCATCGGCCACGGCCTGCCCGGTCACGAGCTCGACGAGCGTGTCGGCCATCAGCTGGCCCTTGCCGCGGTCGTCTCCGGCTGCCTTGCCGGACAGGGCGGCCCGAGTGAGCGCAGTGTGGACCGCGACGGCTTGCGCGACGGGGAGCAGCGCCGACACGACGGCCATCGCGTCGGGCACCGGACGGATCGTGACCCGGCGCTCTCTCTCGGCGACCCGGCACCGCTCGACCGCGGCCGCGGCGTCGAGGCGGTCGGCGCACGCGCGGACGCGGCGCTCGAGCTCCCGGTCTCCCCAGGAACCGACGCCGCCCGGTGCGGTGGGGTCGGTGAGGTCGAGGTGCGCCCCGACCACCTCGCTGTCGACCTGCGTCCTGAGCTCGGGGTCGAGGTGGCTCGTGCAGCGCACGACGATCTCGGCGCGACGCTCGTTGAGGACGCCGGCGGCCAGCGCATCGAGGGTGTGGTGCAGGTGCTGCACGAGGGCGAGCGACGCGTTCGCGAGTCGAGCACCCCGGGACGGTGACTCCCGTCGCGCGAGGCCGACCTGCGCCGACACCCCGGCGCGCGACAGCGTCATCCGACGGTCGGACCGCGACGGGCGACGGTGCCTGCCCGGTGTCTCGGCCGCCACCGGCTCGAGCTCGAGGTCGCGCGCCCCGTCGCGGGCCGCCACCCAGCCGTCGAAGTCGCCGGCGTCGGAGCACGCCTGAGCCTCCGCCCGGAGGCGCGTCGCGGCCCGCGCCTGGGACTCGACGAAGTGTGCCGTCAGCCTGGCCTGGGCCGCGGCGCACGCAGCCTTGGCGCGTTCGAGCCGGTCGATGGCCGAGATGAGGTCGGCGTCGTCGAGGTCGTTGCCGTCGATGCCGGCGATGCCCGACACCTCGCGCAGCAGGGTGGACGCGGCGACGGCGGACGCGTGAACGGACTCGCCGAGGAGGTCGGCTCTCCTCACGTCTGCCGTGGTCGCGTGTTCGAACATGTGTTCCATCCTAGATGGTCGTCGCGCCTCCGACAATGCTTGTCCACATCGAATTCACATGTCTGCCAAGGGTTCTCCCGCACCGGCCCCATGTCGGTGGCGCCTGCGAGGATGGCCCCATGTCGTCGCTTCCCGTGGCCGTCAGGGCCGGTGCCGTCAGTGGTCAGCCCCAGCCCGTCATCGATGCAGGCGGAGGGCTTCACCTGCGGCCGTTCGTCGAGGCCGATGCCGACGTCCTCGTCCGGGCGTACGCCGACCCCGCCATCGAGCGGTGGCACCGTCGCACCCTGACGGGTGATGAGGCCCTCGAGTGGGTCCGCGGGCGGGCGTGGCACCGCTGGCAGGCCGAGACCGGCGCTGAGTGGGCGGTGGTCGACGGCGGCGTCGTCGTCGGGCGCGTGGGCCTGCCCGTCCTGCACCTCGGTGAGGGTGTCGCCGAGGTGGGCTACTGGGTGCTGCCCGAGGGGCGTGGCCGCGGCGTAGCCGGTCGCGCCCTCGCCGCCTTGACCGACTGGCTCTTCGTGCTGGGGCTCCACCGCATCGAGCTCATGCACTCGGTGCTCAACCAGCCCTCGTGCCGGGTCGCGGCCAAGAACGGCTTCGGGCTCGAGGGCACCCGCCGGTCGGCGCTGCTCCATCCCGACGGTTGGCACGACATGCACCTGCACGCCCGGCTGGCGCCCGACTGACCCCCCGGCTCAGGCTTCGACGCCCGCCGTGCTGTCGAGGACGGCGCGGCTGGTGCGCACGACGAAGGCACGGACCTCCTCGAACCGACCCTTCTCGTCGTCCGAGCCCCCGGCGTACCACCAGTCGCCCGCCCACCGGACGAGGTCGGCCTCCTCCGGCCGCGCCGAGGCGAACTCGTCCGCGGCCGCCCGCTTCGACAGCTGCTCGCCTCGGACCAGCGCGCACCACGCTCGGCACAGCGAGAGCACCGAGTACGACTGGGCGCCAACGGTCGTCATCCCCTCGACCCACGTCGGCCAGTCGCGCACGTGCTCGATCAGAGCGTCGCGCGCGGTCTGTGCCGACACGGTCGGGAGCGCTTCGGCGGCCGTCGGCCCCACCAACGCCCGACCCGACCCACGAACCGTCGCCCAGGTGACGACGCGGTGCGACGTCGCCGGCAGGAGGTGCAGCGCCTCGCCGGGGCTGATCCGCATGATCGAGTCGGTCCGTGAGCCCTCCGGTCCGTCTGGCGGGCCGGACGCGTACGCCTCGACCGTCGAGCGTGCGACGGTCTCGACCTCGATGCGTCCTCGCCATGCCGGATGCCGCTCCTCGAGCGCTGCGTGGACCGGTGCGACCGCCGCGAGCATCGCGTCGTCGGGTGGCCGCGCGACGACGGCGAGCAGGTCGAGGTCGCTGCGCGCGGGCGAGAAGTCGCCGGCCACGAGCGAGCCGTGGGCGTAGAGGCCCAGCAGGTCATCGCCGAGCGCGGAGCCCAGTCCGGTCGCGAGGTCCTCGAGCACCGCGAGCGGCCCGACCCCGCGGCGCATGACGACGTGTCGTCCCAGGGCGTCCAGCCCGAGCCGCCGCTCCGCGTCCCGCAGTGCGCGGAGCTGCGGACCGAGGTCGGTGAGCTCGACGAAGCCGTTCCGGGCGTAGAAGGGGGCATTGAACGGCACGTCGGCGAACGTGCACAGCGTCACGGACTCGCACCCCTGGTGCGCCGCCCACGTCGCGGCGGCCTCGACGAGCGCCGTGCCGACCCCTCGACGTCCTGCCGCCGGGTGCACGGCCAGCTGCTCCAGGTGGGCCTGCCCGTCGACGCGTTCCATCCGCGCGAAGCCGATGGCGGGGTCCCCGACGACGAGGACCGCCGCTGCCCGAGCGAGCTCGTCCGCGGTCGTCGTGACCGGCGGCAACGGTCCGATCCCGTGCGCGGCGAAGAGGCCGTCGGCGGCCGCCTCGAGGACGGGCAGCCCGTCGAGGTCGCGGGGGAGCGCGGGGCGGACGACATGGGGCACCCGGCCACCCTGCCAGCCCGTCCCGGGCGTTGTCGTATGCGTGTGCGCGCCACAGCGAGCACGCGCGCCGGGTGCCGGGCCGGGCGGCATACGCCATCGGCCGGGACGGCCCCTGTGGCACGCTGGGCGCATGACCGAGCCCGTCGCCGACGCCCTCTCCGACGTCCCCGTCGAGCGCTACCTGCTGCGCCAGAAGCTGACCATGATGGTCAACCGCTACGAGATCGTCCGACAGGACGAGTCCGGCAAGGAGCTCGGCCTGCTCTGCTTCGCCGAGCAGAAGCGGATGGCGGCCAAGGAGCAGGTCACCTTCTACACGGACTCGGCAAAGACGCACCCGCTGTTCGGGTTCAAGGCCCGCAAGCGCATCGACCTCAGGTCGACCTACGACGTCACGGACAGCCAGGGTCAGCCGATCGGCTGGTTCAGGAAGCAGTTCACCGCCTCGCTCGTGAACTCCACGTGGCTGCTCGGGCTGCCGGACGGACGCGAGCTCGTCGGCCGCGAGCGCAACGCGAAGGTCGCCGTGGCGCGCCGGCTGTGGGACGTGGTCCCGGTCCTCGGCGACCTCCCCGGGCCGTTCCTCTTCCACTTCGACTTCGTGACACCGGACGGTGCCCTCGGGCTCAGCTCGACGAAGAGGGCCGGAGTCAAGGACGTCTACCACGTGGCCCTCCCGGCGCTGGCCGACGGCAAGCCGATCGACTGGCGCGTCGGCATGGCGATGGCGGTCGCGCTCGACGCCCTGCAGTCCCGCTGAGACATTGTCAAGGTGCCCTCGTGGCGCCCGATAGACTCGGGCCGTCCCGCGGGGACGCCTCCACCCCCCACCAGCGCAGGGAGAAGCACCACTGATGGGAAGCATCGTCGTCGACGTCATGCTCAAGCCCGAGATCCTCGACCCCCAGGGACAGGCCGTCGGTGGCGCCCTGCCGCGGCTCGGGTTCAACGGTTTCACCGACGTCCGCCAGGGCAAGCGCTTCGTGCTCACCGTCGACGGTGACGTCACGGACGAGCACCTCTCCGCCGCCCGCGAGGCCGCCGAGACCCTCCTGTCCAACCCCGTCATCGAGGACGTCGTCTCGGTGCACGTGGTCGACGAGAGCGAGCAGGACGAGAGCGAGTCCGGCGAGAGCGAGTCCGGCGAGACGGGCCAGGCCGACGAGACCGACGGCGAGTCGCGCGAGGCGGAGGACGACGAGCAGTGAGGGTCGGCGTCGTCACGTTCCCCGGCTCGCTCGACGACCGTGACGCGGCGCGCGCCGTGCGGGAGTGCGGCGGCGAGGCCGTTGCGCTCTGGCACGGTGACGCGGACCTCAAGGGCGTCGACGCGGTCATCCTGCCCGGAGGCTTCTCCTACGGCGACTACCTCCGGTGCGGCGCCATCGCGCGCTTCGCGCCGGTCATGGACGCCCTCGTGCCGGCTGCCCGGGGCGGCCTGCCCGTCCTCGGCATCTGCAACGGCTTCCAGGTGCTCACCGAGAGCCACCTGCTGCCCGGCGCGCTGATCCGCAACGACCACCGCAAGTTCAACTGTGTCGACCAGCGGCTCGTCGTCGAGAACGCCTCCACCGCATGGACGTCCGACTTCGAGGCCGGCCAGGAGATCACCATCGTCCTCAAGAACGGCGAGGGCGGTTTCGTCGCCGACGAGAAGACGCTCGACACGCTGGAGGGTGAGGGGCGGGTCGTCTTCCGCTACGTCCCCGACGCCGAGGGGCGCAACCCCAACGGCTCCTACCGCCACATCGCCGGCATCACCAACGAGCGCGGCAACGTCGTCGGCCTGATGCCGCACCCGGAGCACGCGGTCGAGGAGGGCTACGGCCCGAGCCTCGACGGTCGCGGCTTCTTCACCTCGATCATCAAGCAGACCCTCGAGAGCGCAGCCACCGCATGAGCGACATCCAGACCGCGCCCCTGCTCGACACCGTCGAGCACGCCGCGTCGACGCCCGACGTCGACCAGCCGTGGGCCGAGCTCGGCCTCAAGGTCGACGAGTACGCCAACATCCGCGAGATCATCGGGCGCCGTCCGACCATCGCCGAGCTCGCGATGTACTCCGTCATGTGGAGCGAGCACTGCTCCTACAAGTCGAGCAAGATCCACTTCTCCCTGTGGGGCGAGAACACCACCGACGAGATGCGAGAGAAGCTCCTCGTCGGCATCGGTGAGAACGCCGGCGTCGTCGACATCGGTGACGGCTGGGCGGTGACGTTCAAGGTCGAGTCGCACAACCACCCGTCCTACGTCGAGCCCTACCAGGGCGCCGCGACCGGGGTCGGCGGCATCATCCGCGACATCATGTCGATGGGTGCCCGCCCGATCGCCGTCATGGACCCGCTCCGCTTCGGCAACCTCCACCACCCGGACACCCAGCGCGTCCTGCCGGGCGTCGTCGCGGGCGTCGGTGGCTACGGCAACTGCATCGGTCTGCCCAACATCGGCGGCGAGGTCGTCTTCGACGACTGCTACCAGGGCAACCCGCTCGTCAACGCCCTCTGCGTCGGCGCCATGCGGGTCGAGGACATCCACCTGGCCAGGGCGTCCGGTGTCGGCAACAAGGTCATCCTCTTCGGCGCCAAGACCGGCGGCGACGGCATCGGTGGCGTCTCCGTGCTCGCGTCAGAGACGTTCGACGAGGGTGGCCCGACCAAGCGCCCCGCCGTCCAGGTCGGCGACCCGTTCGCCGAGAAGGTGCTCATCGAGTGCTGCCTCGACCTCTACGCGGCCGGCGTCGTCGACGGCATCCAGGACCTCGGCGGTGCCGGGCTCTCCTGTGCCACCAGCGAGCTCGCCTCCAACGGCGACGGCGGCATGCAGGTCGAGCTCTCGCTCGTCCCGCTGCGCGACGCGAGCCTGCAGCCGCAGGAGATCCTCATGTCGGAATCGCAGGAGCGCATGATGGCCGTCGTCGAGCCGAAGCACCTCGACGAGTTCATGGCCATCACCGAGAAGTGGGACGTCGAGGCCACCGTGATCGGTGAGGTCACCGACGGCGACCACCTCGTCATCACCTGGCACGGCGAGGTCATCGTCGACGTGCCGCCGCGCTCGGTCGCCCACGAGGGCCCGACGTACAACCGCCCACTGGCCCGGCCGGCATACCTCGACGGTCTCAACGCGGCGGGCACCGCCGAGCTGGCCAAGCCCGAGTCGGGCGACGAGATCCGCGCCCAGCTGCTGACGCTCCTCGGCTCGCCCAACCTCTGCGACAAGTCGTGGATCACCGACCAGTACGACCGCTACGTCCTCGGCAACACCGCGCTCGCCCAGCCCGACGACTCGGGTGTCGTGCGCGTCGACGAGGAGACGGGGCGCGGCGTGGCGGTGTCGACCGACTGCAACGGCCGCTTCGCCAAGCTCGACCCGTATGCCGGTGCCCAGCTCGCGCTCGCCGAGGCCTACCGCAACGTCGCCACGGCCGGGGCCGCCCCGCTCGCCGTCACCGACTGCCTCAACTTCGGCTCGCCCGAGGACCCGGGCGTCATGTGGCAGTTCCGCGAGGCCATTCGCGGCATCGCCGAGGGGTGCCGGTTCCTCGGGATCCCCGTCACCGGCGGCAACGTGTCGTTCTACAACCAGACCGGCGACGTCGCGATCCACCCGACCCCCGTCATCGGCGTGCTCGGGGTCATGGAGGACGTCTCCAAGCGGTCCGGCTCGGGCTTCCGCAGCGACGACGCGCACGTCTACCTCCTCGGCACGACGCGCGACGAGCTCGACGGGTCCGAGTGGGCGCACGTCATCCACAAGCACCTCGGTGGACTCCCGCCGATGGTCGACCTCGCGGCTGAGCAGTCCCTCGGCCGGGTGCTCGTCGAGGCGGCCCGCACCGGTGTCGTCGAGGCGGCGCACGACCTGTCCGAGGGTGGGCTCGCCATCGCGCTCGCCGAGGCGTGCATGCGCCACGGCGTCGGCGTGACGGTCGACGGGCTCGACCAGGTCGGTGCCGACGCGGAGGACAACCCGCTCGACGCGTTCACGGCGCTCTTCTCCGAGTCGAGCGCCCGGGCCCTCGTCGCGGTGCCCGCCGGTCACGCCGCCGAGTTCGAGGCGATGCTCGGAGACGTGCCGCACGCTCGCATCGGTGTCACGGGTGGACGCGACCTCGAGGTCGTCGGCCACTTCTCCGTGTCCGTGGCGGAGCTGAAGTCGGCGCACGAGTTCACGCTCCCGGCGGTCTTCGGCGCCTGAGCGGCCGACCTCACGGTCTCAGCGAGCCCGCCACCTCCCCGCCTCGGGAGGTGGCGGGCTCTGCATTCCCGTGTCGTCGAAGGGCCTCGCGCCGGCGAGCAGCCGTGTCAGGGCGGCCCCCTCACGCAGGCCGGTCGGGAGGTTGGCGCGAGCGACGTCGCGGCGCAGTGCCTCCAGCGGCAGCGGGGACGCGCTGGCGAGGAGCACCGAGTTGCCGAACCGACGACTCTTGAACACCTCGTGCGTCGCGACGAGCGCGACGTGGGGCAGGCTCGTGGCCACGGTCGCGACGACCCTTGCGACCCAACGCATCCCGGGCTCGTCGGCGAGGTTCCAGAGGGCGAGGCCCGTCGGCTTGAGCACCCGTGCGACGTCGCGGGCGTATGCCGTCCCGACGAGATCCGCGGGCACGCGGCCTCCGGCGTAGGCGTCGGTCACGACGACGTCGGCGGAGGCGTCCTTGAGCGCTCGGACGCCCGTCAGCCCGTCGACGGGGCGGACGCGGATCCGGTGCCGGCGGGGGAGCGGGACCTCGCGACGGACGAGCTCGGTGAGGGCCTCGTCCGGCTCGCACACGATCTGCGGCGACCCCGGGCGGGTGGCCTCGACCCACCGAGGCAGCGTCAGCCCCGCCCCGCCGACGTGCGTGACGCCGAGCGGACCCGGGGGCATCGAGTCGATGGCGATCGCGAGGTGCTGGACGTACTCGAAGACGAGGAGGGTCGGGTCGTCGGGCTGGACGTGCGACTGAGGGGACCCGTCCATGTGCACCGTGACGCCGCCGCGCTCGTCCCACTCGAGCGAGACGCGCTGCGCCGCAGGCGATCCCGCGCTCACGCGAGGTCCAGGACGAGCGTGCGCTCCTCGCCGTAGCGAGTGAAGCCGATCCGCCGCAGGATCGGCGACGACGTGTCGACGACCCCGTGGGTGAGGGCCAGCGTCGCCCCGGCGGCGCGAGCGGTGTCGAGGCGGGCGGCGAGGACGGCGCGGTAGGCCCCACGGCCACGCAAGGTGCCGTGGGTCCCACCGCCCCAGAGACGGCATACGTCGTCGGCGAGCGTGTAGCCGCCCGTGCCCGCGGGACGTCCGTCGACGTAGGCCACCCAGCGACCGCCGGAGTCGTCGTCGAGACCGCGCTCGACCTCGGCCAGCGACGAGGCGACCTGTTCGTCCGTCGGCTCCTCGCCGCCGAAGGCGTCGTTGCCGACGACGATCGCGTCGCGCACCGTCTGCGCGTCCGTCACCCGGCGGACCTCGACGTCGTCGGGCACCGCGAGGTCGGGCACGCCTCCTCCGAGCGGCAGGGCGAGGACGTCCATCCGGTCCACGACCGTCGCGCCGCGCCGGACGAGCTCGGGCTCGAGCCCCTCGGGGCGCGTGAGCTCCGAGAGCCGCCACCAGAGGCGGTCGCGGCCGAACCCCTGTGCGATCTCGGCGATCTCGTCGGCGAGCTCGGAGACGTCGCGCTCGGATCCGAAGACGCGCGCCGACGTCGGCGTCAGGAAGTGGTCGGGATAGGCGACGACGAGGTACTCGTCGTTCCGCACGTGAGGTGCGCCCTCCGGCACCCACGACCACTCGTTCGAGGCGGCGAGCACGGCCTCTGCGTCCCAGTTCGTCGTCACCCCGACAGGCTACGGTCGTGGCATGCGATTCGGTCTGGCGATCCTGCCCGAGCACCCGTGGTCCGATGCCGAGCCCATGTGGCGCGAGGCCGAGCAGATGGGCTTCGACCATGCCTGGACCTTCGACCACGTGACGTGGGGCGGGCTTCCCGAGTCACCGTGGTTCGCTGCGGTGCCGACCCTCGCCGCGGCCGCCGCCGTCACCGAACGCATCGGGCTCGGCACCTTCGTCTCCTCGCCCAACAACCACCACCCCGTGCAGTTCATGCGCGAGGTGCTCGCCCTCGACGACATCTCCGGCGGGCGCTTCCTCCTCGGCATCGGAACGGGCGGCGACCTCGACTCCCGCATCACGGGCGAGGACCTCCCGCTGCGCGACCGCGTCGCCCGCTTCCACGAGTTCACCGGCCTGCTCGACCGCCTCCTCCGTGACGACCACGTCACCGTCGACGGCCGCTTCTACGCCGCCCGCGACGTGCGCACCCTCCCGGGACCGGTCCGTGGCGGCGACACCGGCAGCCGGGTGCCGCTCGTCATTGCGGCCAACGGACCCAGGTCGATCGCCCTCGCCGTCGAGCGTGGCGACGGGTGGATGACCTATGGCGGCAACGCCGACACCGACGACGAGTGGTGGGCGCTGGTGGCCGGCCACAGCCGCCGGGTCGACGAGGCGCTCGACGCGGCCGGTCGTGACTCCGACGGCTTCACCCGCTACCTCAACCTCGACTCCGCCCCGACCTTCTCGCTGTCGAGCGCCGCGACGTTCGAGCAGGCCGTGGGTCGCGCGGCCGACCTGGGCTTCACCGACGTCATCACCCACTGGCCACGCCCGACCGAGCCGTTCTTCGGCACGCGTGACGTCCTCGACGAGGTCGTCGCCGACGTCATCCCGCGCCTGCGCTGACGGCTCGGCATGGTCCCGGGCCCCTGCTCGTCGTCGGCGGCCGCGGATAGCCTGCGAGGTATGCCGCCACGCCGCCGTACTCCTGTCGCCGAGGGCCATGCCGCCCTCGTCGCCTGCCGCGTGGCCGGCTGGGCCGCCGACCGCCGCACCACGGCGACGGCGGTGCGCTACACCCTCGAGGAGCTGGCGACCATCGCGCCCGGTCGCACCGTCGAGGTGCGGGTGCCCCCGCACGGGGCCGTGCAGTGCATCGAGGGGCCGGTCCACACGCGCGGCACCCCGCCCAACGTCATCGAGACCGATGCTGCGACGTGGCTGCGCCTCGCCGTCGGCGACCTGGCGTGGGAGTCGGCGCTCGACGGTGCGCTCGTGCGGGCGAGCGGCCAGCGGGCCCACCTCGACGGCCTCCTGCCGCTCACCTCGCTTAGGCTGGACTCGTGACCCAGCCCTCGCCGACCACCCGCCCCGAGCGTCCCCGTATCCCGAACTTCAAGCGCTTCCTCATCACCGGCGCCGTCCTGGGCTTCATCGTGGGCGCGGCCGTCTCGATCCTGGGCGACGAGGTGCAGGGCTACACGACGACCACCGGTGCTCTCTACATCGGCGCCCTGGGTGCCTTCCTCGGCACCGGCCTCGCCGGCGTGCTCGGCATCCTCCTCGACCGGTCCGGTCGCGACCAGTCGTGACCCCGCCGGCCGGCGACGGTGAGGGCGCCACGGGCGCACGCCCGGGACCGCTCGCCGGCGTCCGCGTCGTCGAGCTGGCCGGCATCGGTCCCGCGCCGTTCGCGGCGATGCTCCTCGCCGACCTGGGCGCCGACGTCATCCGCGTCGACCGCCCCGGCGAGCCCTCGCTCCCGGTGCCGCTGCCGCCGGAGTCCGACCTGCTGCGCCGGGGCCGCCCCTCCGTCGCCCTCGACCTCAAGCACCCCGACGGGCTCGCGACGACGCTCGACCTCGTCGAGCAGGCCGACGTCCTCCTCGAGGGCTACCGCCCCGGCGTGGCGGAGCGCCTCGGTCTCGGTCCCGACGACTGTCTCGCCCGCAACCCCCGTCTCGTCTACGGCCGGATGACCGGCTGGGGCCAGGACGGCCCGCTCGCGCACTCGGCCGGGCACGACATCGGCTACGTCGCCGTCACCGGTGCCCTGCACGCCATCGGCCGGGCGGGTGGACCTCCGCAGGTCCCGGTCAACCTCGTCGGCGACTTCGGTGGCGGGGCGCTCTACCTCGTCGTCGGTGTCCTCGCCGCCCTCCTCGAGGCCCGCACGAGCGGCCGCGGCCAGGTCGTCGACGCCGCGATCGTCGACGGCACGGCCCACCTGTCGTCGCTCGTCGTCGGGCTCGCCTCGGCCGGCCTGTGGTCCGACCGGCGCGGCACCAACCTCCTCGACACCGGCGCCCCCTTCTACGACGTCTACGAGACGAGCGACGGCGGCTGGCTGGCGGTCGGCCCCCTCGAGCCGGCCTTCTACGCCGAGCTCCTGCACCTGCTCGACCTCACCGACGCCGCGCCCGACCGCCTCGACCCCGCCCAGTGGCCCGCCCTGCGGACCCTCCTCGCCGACGCGTTCCGGACCCGGACCCGCGACGCGTGGACCGCCGTCTTCGAGGGCACCGACGCGTGCGTCGAGCCGGTGCTCAGCTATGCCGAGGCGCCCGCGCACCCGCACCTCGCGGCCCGCGGCACCTACGTCGAGCACCACGGCATCGTCCAGCCCGCCCCGGCGCCGCGCTTCTCGCGCACGCCCGCGGTCCTCGGCGCCCCTCCGTCCACGCCCGGTGCCGACACCCGCGCCGCCCTCGCCGCCTGGGGCGTCGACGACGTCGATGCGCTCATCGCCTCGGGCGCCGCGTTCGCGCCATGAGGCTCTTCGTCGCCGTCGTCCCACCCGACGACGTCCTCGACGACCTCGAGGAGCACGTCGGCCCGCGCCGCGAGGCCGGGCCCGAGATCCGCTGGACCGACCGCCACCAGTGGCACGTCACCCTCGCCTTCCTCGGCGCCGTCCCCGAGGCACGCCTCGACGCCCTGACCGAGGCGCTCGCCCGGTCCGCCGTACGCCGTGACCCGCTCGTCCTGCGGCTCGCCGGAGCCGGCGCCTTCCCGAACCCGTATGCCGCCCGGGTCCTCTGGGCAGGCATCGAACAGGTGCGCGGTGACCTCGGGAAGGTGGCGGGCGGCATACGCCATGCGTCGACGTCGGCAGGGGCGACGCCCGACGGCACGCGCTTCCACCCGCACCTGACGCTCGGTCGCTTCCACCGCGCCACCGAGGCCACCCGCTGGATCCGTGCGCTCGACGCGTGGGAGGGGCCCGCTTGGCGCGTCGACCACCTCGCGCTCGTCGAGTCGCACCTCGGCGAGGGACGGGGACGTCGACCGCGCTACGAGGTGCTCGCGGAGCTGCCGCTGCGGTCCTGAGCCGCGGACGGACCGCCCATCGGCGTGTGCGACACTGGCGCTGTGGCACGTGGCGACGGTCGTTTGAACCATGACCTCATCCCCGGCGAGAAAGGCCCGCAGGACGCCTGCGGGGTCTTCGGCGTCTGGGCTCCCGGAGAGGACGTCGCGAAGCTGACGTACTTCGGGCTCTATGCGTTGCAGCACCGCGGGCAGGAGTCGGCCGGCATCGCGACCGGTGACGGCGAGAAGATCCTCGTCTACAAGGACATGGGCCTCGTGTCGCAGGTCTTCGACGAGACCGCGCTCAGCTCGCTCCGCGGCCACATCGCCATCGGCCACACGCGCTACTCGACGACCGGCGGGTCCACCTGGGAGAACGCCCAGCCCACCCTCGGCGGCACGGGGCACAGCACGCTGGCGCTCGCCCACAACGGCAACCTCATCAACACGGTCGAGCTCAAGGCCCTCGTCGACGAGCACTTCGGCGGCACCCGCATCACCGGCGAGCTGGCCCGCGGCAACACGTCCGACACCGCCCTCGTCACGACACTGCTCGCGGCCGACGAGGACCGCACGCCCGAGCAGGCCGCCCTCGAGCTGCTGCCCAAGCTCAAGGGCGCGTTCTCCTTCGTCTTCATGGACGAGACGACGTTGTATGCCGCCCGCGACCCGTGGGGCGTGCGTCCCCTCGCGCTCGGCCGCCTCGAGCGGGGCTGGGTCGTCGCGTCCGAGACCGCGGCCCTGCAGACGATCGGCGCTGCCGTCATCCGCGAGGTCGAGCCGGGCGAGCTCATCGTCATCGACGAGGACGGCCTGCGCTCGCACAAGTTCGCCGAGCCGCAGCCCAAGGGCTGTGTGTTCGAGTACGTCTACCTCGCCCGCCCCGACGCCGTGATCCGCGGCCGGGTCGTGCACGAGGCCCGCGTCGAGATGGGCCGGGTCCTCGCGCGCGAGCACCCCGTCGACGCCGACCTCGTCATCGGTGTCCCTGAGTCGGGTGTGCCTGCGGCCGTTGGCTACTCGCAGGAGTCGGGCATCCCGTTCGGCCAGGGCTTCGTCAAGAACGCCTACGTCGGCCGCACCTTCATCCAGCCGTCGCAGACGCTGCGCCAGCTGGGCATCCGGCTCAAGCTCAACCCGCTCGAGCACACGATCCGCGGCAAGCGCCTCGTCGTCGTCGACGACTCGATCGTGCGCGGCAACACCCAGCGCGCGCAGATCCGCATGCTCCGCGAGGCCGGGGCCGCCGAGGTGCACGTGCGCATCAGCTCGCCGCCGGTGCAGTGGCCCTGCTTCTACGGCATCGACTTCGCGACGCGTGCCGAGCTCATCGCCACCGGCCTCGGTGTCGAGGAGATCCGCGCCTCGATCGGCGCCGACTCGCTCGGCTACATCTCCGAGGAGGGGATGATCGGCGCGACCAACCAGCCCGCCGACGAGCTGTGCTCGGCCTGCTTCACCGGGAAGTACCCCATCGAGCTGCCCGAGGACGGCCGGATCGGCAAGCACGTCCTCGAGACGCTGCCGCTCACGGTGCGCACCGGCCACGACCGCTCCGTCGACGTCGAGGGCGTCAGCCTCGGGGTCGGCCTCGGCGGCGAGAGCGCCCTCCAGCACCCCTGACCCGCGGTTCGATGTATTCCACGATCACCGGTGACCGTGAGATACATCGAACCGGCAGCGTGAGGGATGGTGACCCGCCGCGACCTGCTGCAGGAACAGCTCGGCTTCGAGCCGCAGTCCGACGACGTTGATGCGGAGCACCCGATCACCCGCCAGGACGAGGGCGTTCTGGCGAAGGTTGTCGAGCATGACGTTGAGTCCGGCTCTGTGCTGCGCGCCGTCGATCTCCACCACGAGGTCGCAGCAGCTCCACCGGACATCGAGGTAGATGCGTCCTCGAGGGCCGCGCCGGACCACCTGGCGGTCGGGCTCCGGCAGGCCCTTGAGGCGGCACAGCCGGGCGAAGTCGAGCTCACCCAAGGACTCGACGCCGAAGGCGATGTCCCGCACGACTCCGCGGACGAACGCGCGACGGGTCCTGCCACGGACCTCACGTTGTGCCTGGGCCAGGAGACGGGGCGTCGTGAGGTCCTGCTGGACAGCCATGAGCAGCACGAGCGCCGCCTGACGGTCGGACACGGCCCAGTGTGCGGCTCGGATGGCCGCGACGGCAGGGCGCACCCGAGGCAGGCCCACGCCCACGACCTCGTCGGGAACGCGGCGGATCACCTTGTGCACCGTCACGCCATCGACGACCGAGGTGTTGTGGTGGTGCCTGGCGGAGACGTGGATGCGGTCGTCCTCGTAGCCCTTGAGGCCTGCAGCCTGCAGAGCGGTCGCGCCGTCGATGGCCGCGATCGCCTCCCCGACCTCCCACACGCCGCGCCAGCGACGAGCGACGACGTCGAGCGGTGCAGTGTGGACCGCCACGGTCTGCCTGCCGTGCATCTGCCAGCGGCCCGACTCGACGGCTCGGCGCACGTGGGTCTCGGTCATGCCCGCGGCATACAGCTGTCGGCGGGATGCCACGCCGCCCTGCGCCTCGGCGATGCGGCGAGCGAGGAGAAGTCGTTCGCGGTCCATGGCCCGAGGCTCGCCGCCGTCCGCCGCGCCGTCACCAGAGCGGCACGCTTCTGTGGATGAGCGCCACGACCGGCCGGGACCTGTGGACGGTCCCCTGGTTCGATGTATGGCGCGGTCACGGGCGACCGTGGAATACATCGATCCGGGGAGGGGTCGTGGGGGTGGGGGAGCGGTGCTCGTGGCGCCGGTAGGCTGGGGCGTGTGAGCGATGCCCCCATCACCTATGCCTCGGCCGGAGTCGACGTCGAGGCCGGTGACAAGGCCGTCGAGCTGATGAAGGCATCGGTGCGGCGCGCCACCAGGCCCGAGGTCGTCGGCGGACTCGGCGGCTTCGCCGGCATGTTCGACGCGAGCGCGATCGCCCGGATGACCCGGCCGATCCTCGCCACGAGCACCGACGGCGTCGGCACCAAGGTCGCCATCGCCCAGGCCCTCGGCGTGCACGACACCATCGGCTTCGACCTCGTCGGCATGGTCGTCGACGACATCGTGGTGTGCGGGGCCGAGCCGCTCTTCATGACCGACTACATCGCCACCGGCAAGGTCGTGCCCGAGCGCATCGCCGCGATCGTCGGCGGAATCGCCCGCGCGTGCGAGGAGGCCGGCGTCGCCCTCGTCGGCGGCGAGACCGCGGAGCACCCCGGGCTGCTCGAGCCCGACGAGTACGACGTCGCCGGCGCCGCCACCGGCGTCGTGGAGTATGCCGCCGTGCTGGGTCCGCAGCGCGTCGCCGACGGTGACATCGTGGTGGCGCTCGCCAGCAGCGGCCTGCACAGCAACGGCTACAGCCTCGTGCGGCGCGTCGTCGCCAGCGCCGGCTGGCAGCTCGACCGCCACGTCGACGACTTCGGCCGCACGCTCGGCGAGGAGCTGCTCGAGCCGACCCGCATCTACACCAGGCCGCTGCTCGAGCTGATCGCCGCCGACGGCGTCGACGTGCACGCCCTGAGCCACGTCACCGGTGGCGGGCTCGCCGCGAACCTCGCACGGGTGCTCCCGACCGGCACCTTCGCCCGCGTCGACCGCTCGACGTGGACGCCTCCGGCCGTCTTCCGCACGGTCCAGGACCTCGGGCGCGTGCCGCAGGCCGACATCGAGCGCACCCTCAACCAGGGCATCGGCTTCGTCGCCGTGCTGCCCGAGGCCCAGGCCGAGCGCGCCATCGAGCTGAGCGAGGCGCGCGGCATCCGTGCGTGGCGTCTCGGCGACGTCGCCACCGAGGAGCGGGCGCACGCCGACGGGCTCGTCGCGGGCGACGTCGAGATCGTGCGGGGGGCCAAGGGCGTCGACGGGGGCGCCGTGCAGGTCGTCGGGCAGCACCCGACCGCCTGAGGCCCGCCACCGCGGCACCTTCAGCGGTCTCCGTTCACTGGTCACGGTCCACGCCCCTCGCGTGCGGGACCGGGCGACCCGGCGCACCCGGAACACTCCAGACCCGGCGACACGGCATACCCCGCGTGACACGGCAGACCCCGGGTACGACGAAGCCCGCAGCGCCCCGGGGGGTGTGCGGGCGTCGATGCGTCCCCCGACGGGACCCCGGACACGCATGCCCGGGACGTCGGCTGCCTCGAGGGCAGCACCGATCGCACGCCGGGTGTGAACACCCGACGCACGAGGTGCAGACGGAAGAGGGAAGGGAGAGCTCAGCGCCCGCCCGAGGCCCACTTCCCGTATTCGTCGTACTCGTCGTCGTCGACGGATCGTGGCTGGTTGGACACGTCGCGTTGCGACGGCCCGTGCAGCTCACGCTCCAGCGCGCTCAAGTCCGTGTCAGGTGTGTAGTACTTGAGCTGCCGTGCGACCTTGGTCTGCTTGGCTTTGGCTCGGCCGCGCCCCATGGCGTGACCCCCTCGTGCGTCGTGCCGGGACGGCATCGCTCCTCGGAGAACCGGGTGGCTCTTCGATGTCCGCGTAGCGGCCCCGGGAATGTGTGTGTTCTCGTGGTGCTAACGCTACATGAGTGAGGCAAATCCCGCGCCTGCCGCACCCCCTCGACCGGCGGCGCGTCGCGACTCGGCCGGCCAGGGTGCACCCTGCTGGCACCGCGCGGCCCGGTGGATCCCCTCGTCGTATACACCCGGTGTCTCGGAAGCGGGACGATTTGACTCTTTTCAGTGTTTAACCGCCATTCGAACGGCCGAGACTTTACCCTTGCTTTACTGAGCCCCGATTGGGGCGCATGCGTGTCGCTGCACCTAGCGACAGGGTGGTGGGGATATGACAATGACGACTCAGGATCGACATGAGACCGAGAAGCTGCTGACTCCTGCCGAGGTTGCGGCCCTCTTCCGGGTGGACCCGAAGACGGTCACTCGCTGGGCCAAGGCAGGAAAGCTGACTTCGATCCGGACCCTTGGTGGGCACCGGAGGTATCGCGAGTCAGAGGTGCGCGACCTTCTGGGTGGCGGACACTGACTTCGGGGACATTTGGGGGGTAAACCGGTCAGATCGTCGGGGGAGGAACACCACACGGTGTCCCTCCCCCGACTGCTACCCCCGGTTGCGCTGGGAGCCGCTCAGCCCTGACCGTGGGGGACAGGGTTGACCGTGCACACGAAGTACTTCACGACGCCGCCGTCGACCAGGGCTCCGGCGTCGATGGCGGCCTGCACCTCGTCGGCGGCGTCGAGCACGCCGTCACCGTCGTGGTCGCCGGCGGCCAGCGCTGCGGCATACGTGCCGGTGAGCGACACGGCGTGCACCTGCCAGCGTCCCCCGTTGAAGCCGGGGTCACCCGGCGCCGCGGTCGCGACGCTGCGCTGCACGGCGCCGAAGCTGTAGATCGTGTCCCACGACTGCGCGGGTGCGCCCGTGCCGCTGAGGTCGGTCGGCGTCGCGACCGTCCGGTAGAGCTGGTGGTCGACGTAGAACGCGGGACCCGAGACGCCTCCTGCGTGGGCGGAGGTGCCCGCGACGAGGGCTGGGAGGGCGACCGCGGCGACGCCCAGCGAGCGAAGGATCCCGCGAGTCAGCTTGTGAGACATGGCTTTCCACCTTTCGTCCGGTCACCCTGACCGGCTCACCCCCGAGTCAAGACCCGCGAGGGCCCGCACTCCATGACGTAGGGGTTATCCGGTCCTTACGGCTCGGCGACGTCGGTGGGGCGTCCTATCGTGGCGGGATGACGACCCCACCCGAGATCACCGCCATCACCCTCGGCGTCCGTGACGTCGAGCGCTCACGGGCCTTCTACGTCGACGGGCTCGGCTTCCGCTCCGTGCTCCATCTCCCCGACATCACCTTCGTCCAGGGCGCCCCCGGGCAGCTGCTCGCGCTCTGGGATGTCACGCAGATGCCGAGCGAGTACGGCGACGTCGCGCACGGCTCGTCCGCGCCGCCCGTGTCGCTGGGCCACAACGTCACCGAGGTCGGGCAGGTCGAGGCGTTGTATGCCGCCGCGCTGGCTGCCGGTGCGACCTCCGTCTCGGCCCCGACCGAGCGCGAGTGGGGCGGGGTCAGTGCGTGCGTGGCCGACCCGGACGGCTTCCGGTGGGACCTCGTGCACAACCCGAACTTCCGGGTCGACGAAGACGGCACGGTCCACCTGGGCGAGGCGCCTGCCTAGGCGCCCCCCCGTACCCCGTCCAGGCGAGCCCGCCACGGATGGTCGGCTGGCTGGGCGTCGACGACCCGCCGGAGCACCGCGACCTGGGCGGCACCGAGCAGGGGGAGCGCGGCCTCGAGGTCCGCGTCGTCCTTGGGTCGGGGTGAGGCTGCCTTGTGGGCGAGGACGAGCTCGGGGCGCAGGTAGCGCACACCGTCGCGCTCCCAGGTGGCGTCGTCCAGTGACACCACGAGCGAGGGGTCGCGCTTGAACTGCCACCGTCCGTCGACGTCCGCGTTGAGCAGGATCTCCCCGCGCCACGGGGCGAGCGCGTGCTCGCGGACCCAGATCTGGCCGGAGTCCTCTGGCACGTCCCGTCCCGGCCGCAGGTGCAGCAGGCCCGAGTCGCCGGCGGACCACAGGTGCCAGTGCCGCTCGAGGTGGGCCCGGATCGCGCCGACGTCGCAACGGAGCACCGAGACGTCGATGTCCTCGTGGTCGCGGGCGACCCCGGTGAACGCCTCGACGGCCCACCCGCCGGCCACCCACCACGGCACCCCGAGGCCACGGAGCAGCTCGCGGACCTCGACCGGGGTCCAGGAGCGTTGCGGGCCGTAGATGCGCTCGAACTCGGCCGGTGCGAGCCACTGCTGCCCGTCGGTCGTCACCGCGTCCTGCTCGTCCACGACCCCACGCTAGCGGCGGCGGCCCGCCTCAGTGGCCGAGCGCGCGCAGCTGCAGGCGCAGGGCCAGCCGGGTCTCGGGGTCGTGCAGGTCGATGTCGACGACGTCCGACAGGCGCTGCATCCGGTAGCGGAGCGTGTTGGGGTGCACGTGGACGCGCGCCGCGGCCGCCCGTGGGTCTCCCGGATGGTCGAGCCACGCGGCGACCGTCTCGAGGTATGCCGTGTGGTGGGCCTCGTCGTGCTCGCGCAGGGCGGCGACCGGACCGAGCAGCTCCTCGGTCCAGATGCCGCCGAGGGCGCGGGCGTTGGTGACGGCGGCCCAGGCGTCCTCGACCGTGGTCGTCGTGCCCGTGACCCGACCGACGTCGCGCAGGCGCTGCACCTCGGTGGCCTCGCGTCGCGACCGGTCGAGGTCGACCGTCCGGGAGACCCGGCCCCCGGCGCTCGCCGTGGCCGTCGGGGTGACCCCCGCGACCTCCTCGACGACGCCGAGCAGCCACTCCCACGTGCCCGGGGAGGCGTCGCCGGGCACGTCGCGCACGAGGGTCAGGGCGACGCCGTCGAAGATCGCGAGGAGCGGCTGGCGCCAGGACCGGCGGCGCGCGGCCGACTCCCACACGTCGAGCTCGCGTTCGGTGTCGCGCGGTGCGGCCTCACGGGTGGGGTCGGTGCGGGCGCGGTGGGCGCCGGCGAGCACGACGACCCGCCACGGTGCCGCCGGCAGCCAGCCCTCGGCCTCGAGCGTGTCGCCGCTGAGGACGGCTCGCAGCCGGTCGGCCGAGACCCGTCGGGCGAGGTCTGCCTGCGAGCGCAGACGCAGCAGGTGCAGGGCCACGACCGAGGCGGTCTGGGCGAGCGAGCCCATGACCTGCTCCGGTGGCTCCTCGTCGACGACGGCCCAGATCGAGCCGAGCCACTCGGTGCCGGCCCGCACCGGGACGACGACGCGGGCTCGCAGGCCGCGACCGGCAGGGACGAAGAAGGGCTCGTCCGAGCGGGCCAGCCGACGGAACACCCCTCGTCCGCGGAGGTTGGCCATGACCTCGTCGGGCACGCGGCGTCCGACGATCGTCGAGACGCGCGCGGGGTCGGCGACATCCTGGGTCGAGGAGTAGGCGAGCACCCGCGACTGGGTGTCCTCGATGGTGATCGGGGCCGCGACGAGGGCCGCGCACGCGTCGGCGAGCGCGAAGAGCTCGTCGAGCACTGGACCCTCGGCGCGCAGGGCCGGCCCGCTCGCGGCGCGGTCGAGCACGCCCCGCAGCAGCCACACGACGTGCGCCCACGAGGCGTGGTCGGCGAGCTCGACGAGGCTGACGCCGAAGCGGGCCGCCGCGGCGCGGACCTGCGGGTCGCGCGCGGCGGCGCGTCTCAGCACGACGGCGCCGGTGTCCACCGCGGCGGCGCCCTCGAGCAGCGCTGCCGCCTCGGCCGGACGCTCCACCCCGACGCCGAGGAGCAGGTCGCCGGCCTGGCCGAAGACGCCGGAGCCGGGCTCGGCGAGCGTCACGTCGTCGACGGCCGGACCGCCGACGTCGACGACGACCGTGAGCAGGCCGCCCCCGAGGGTGCCGACGAGCTGCGCGATCGGCAGGCCGACCGGTGTGGTCGACGAGGTACGGGTCGCAGAGCGCCGCTTCGAGCGCGACGGGGCGGACGGCATACGACCATTGTGACGGCCTTTAGTGCTCTCAGCACAACAGACGGAGGAAACGTTGGCTGTCCAGCACCACGGGGGCGGCGGTCGGCGCCGCCACCATGGAGACAAGGCACCACCTCGAACAGACAGACCCAGGAGTCGATCGCATGTCCGCTGTGACCCCCGCCGGTACCCCCGCCCCCGAGCGCGTCGCCGTCGTCGGCGCCGGCATGGTCGGTCTCGCCACCGCCTGGTTCCTCCAGGAGCGCGGCGTGGAGGTCACCGTCATCGACCGCGACGGTGTCGCCGCCGGTGCGTCCTGGGGCAACGCCGGCTGGCTGACGCCCGGCATCGCGACGCCGCTGCCCGAGCCCGCCGTGCTGAAGTACGGCCTGCGCGCCGTGCTCAGCCCCAGCTCGCCGGTCTACGTGCCGCCGAGCGCCCGACCGGACTTCCTCCGCTTCGTCACCGGCTTCACGCGCCACAGCACCATGACGGCGTGGAAGAAGGCCATGGGCGCCCTCGTGCCCGTCAACGACCTGTCGCTGCAGAGCTTCGACCTCCTCAAGGCCGGCGGGGTCGACGCCGACACCTACGAGGCGAAGTCGTTCACGGCCGCCTACCGCACGGCCGAGGAGCGCCAGACCCTGCTCGAGGAGATCGAGCACATCCACGCCTCGGGCGGCGACATCACCTTCGACGTTCTCACCGGCGACGAGGCCCGCGCCATCGAGCCGGCCCTCTCCGGCGAGATCGGCGCCGCGATCGTGCTCCACGGCCAGCGCTTCATCAACCCCGGCGCCTACGTCGCCGCGCTCGCCGACTCGGTCACGGCTCGTGGCGGCAAGATCGTCACCGGCAGCGCCGTCCAGCGCATCACCGACACCCCGACCGGCGTGCTCGTCACGAACGACTTCGGCCAGGCCGAGCACTACGACTCCGTCGTCGTCGCGACCGGCGCATGGCTCGGCAAGCTGGCTCGCGAGTTCGGCGTCAAGCGCGTCGTCCAGGCCGGCCGCGGCTACTCCTTCAGCGTCGCCGTCGACGACCTGCCCAACGGTCCCGTCTACTTCCCGGCCGAGCGCGTCGCCTGCACGCCCGTCGGCGACCGCCTCCGCGTCGCCGGCATGATGGAGTTCCGCCGGCCCGAGGCCGCCCTCGACCCGCGCCGGATCCAGGCCATCGTCGAGTCGGCCCGCCCGCTGCTCCAGGGCGCCGACCTCGACCACCGCCAGGACGAGTGGGTCGGCTCGCGTCCCTGCACCGTCGACGGCCTGCCGCTCATCGGCGCCTCGCGCAACCCCAAGGTCTTCGTCGCCGGCGGTCACGGCATGTGGGGGATCACTCTGGGCCCCGTGACCGGTCGCCTGCTCGCCGAGCAGATCGTGACCGGCCGTGCGCCCGAGCAGCTGGCCCCCTTCAACCCGCTGCGCTGAGTCGCTGCCGGAGGCGGCTGCCGCCGGACCCCTCAGTGCGGCGGCAGCCGTCACCCGTGCTTCGGAGGCGTCACGCCGATCGGATGGGAGCCGATCCGAAGGCGACGTCGAAGCGGTCGCACCAGATGACGACGGAGGTGAGCTCCGTCAGGTCGGTGCCGGCCGGGACGGCGTAGTTCTGGTTGCCGTCCGTGGCCTTGAGCGCGCCGAGGGGGACGGACTGCCCGTCGTCGTAGCGGTGCCAGTCGTCGTCCCCGGCCGGCTGGTCGGTGAGCCAGACCACGACGTCCGGACCGTCGCTCGTCGAGAACCCCTCGAGGCGCACGACGCGTGAGCCGTCGGCCAGCTCGAGCACGCGGGCGGTGCCGGACGTGGCGTGCTCCCCGTCGACGAAGCGGCCCTCGCCGAGCACGCGCGGAGCCGCTGCCGCGGCCGAGGGCGTATGCCGTCCGGTCGCGGCCGCACTCCCCGTGGCCGTGCCGCTCGGGCCGGGGCTCTCGGCGGAGACCGCGGTGGCGGTCGGCAGCGCCTCGTCGACGGTGCTGCGGGTGAGCAGCCGCCATGGCTGGAAGAGGGCGAGCGCGACGACGAGCCCGACGACGGCGGTGACGACGGCGGCGGCGATCCAGAGGCGTCGGTTCATGCGTCCAGTGGACCGGTCGCGCGCCGCCGGCACCATGACGCGACCCTTACGAAACGGTGACGCGCGCGTCAGGCAGGCGTGAGGACGACGAGGGTGTAGGCGCCGACCGAGACCGTGCCGCTCGCGGGCTGGTCGTCGAGCGGCTTCGGCGCCGCGTCCACGTCGTGGCTGTCGTGCCCCGCGAAGAGGGCGCTGTAGGTGGACGCGTCCGAGTTGAAGCGCACCGCCCACGGCCCGGCGGACGGCATACCCGTCGTGATGGCGCGGGCCTCGGCGCTCGCGTTGACGACGACCACGGCGACGTCGTCGCCTGAGCTCCGCGCCCACGCGAGGGCCTTCGCCTCGTCGTCGAGGTGGAGCACCTCGAAGCCCTCGCCGCGCAGCCCCCGCGAGACGCCGTCGACGTCGCGGCGCAGGTGGATGAGGTCGCGGCCGAGGCGCACGATGTCGCGGAACTGCTCGGCCCGCTCCCAGTCGAGCGGCACGTCGTCGCGGAACCACTCGTCCTCGAGGAACTCCTGGCCCTGGAAGAGCATCGGGATGCCCGGCGTCGTCAGGGCGATGGCGAAGCCGAGGGTCGCGCGCTTCTGCGCCGCCCAGCCGCTGGGGTCGCCGCCGTCGATCTCGTGGGGGACCCGCAGCTTGCCGTTGGCCACCTCGTCGTGGCTCTCGGTGTAGACGATGCGCCGGAACGGCTCGTCGACGCCACGCAGCGCCTCGGCGAGCGCGGTCATCGAGCGGTCGGCGTCGTCGACGGCCGTCAGCAGGCGCCGCACCGGGTGGACGAAGCTCGTGTCCCACTGCGCGTGGAAGCCGGCGCCGCCCTTGTCGTCGGAGGTGATCGCCGGGTCGGCCTGGAGGTCCTCGGCGATGAGGATCTTGTCGGGGTGCCGCTCGCGGATGGTCGCCGTGATCGACTGCATGAGGTCCCAGCCGTCGGGCAGGTCGCCCGTGCCGAGGCCGTCGATGGTGCGCACGTAGAGCGTCGCGTCGAACCGCAGGCCGTCGAGGTGGAACTCCTCGAGCCACATGAGGGCGTTGTCGTGGAGGTAGGCGCGCACCTCCTCGCGGCCGTAGTCGGGGCGGGTGTCGCCCCACGGGGTCGCGGAGCGCTCGTCGTTGTAGAAGTAGATGCCGCCCTTGCCGTCCTCGCTCCAGCCGTCGAACTGCCACAGGGACAGGTCGCTCGGGCCGTAGTGGTTGATGACGACGTCGAGGATGACGGCGATGCCGTGTCGGTGGGCCTCCTTGACGAAGCCCTTCAGCGCGTCGGCGCCGCCGTAGCCGCTCTCGACCGCGAAGGGGTTCGACGGGTTGTAGCCCCACGAGTAGTCGCCGGCGAACTCGGCGACGGGCATGAGCTCGACGGCGTTGATGCCGAGCTCGGCGAGGTAGCCGAGCTTGCCGGCCAGGCCGCCGAGGTCGCCGGCGTCACCCTCGGTCGCGACGAACGAGCCGATGTGGGTCTCGTAGATGACGAGCTCGTCGTGGGGCGGGCAGCCGAACGTGTCGCCGGCCCAGTCGAAGGCGTCGCGGTCGTAGACGACGGCGTTGCCCGACGAGTTCGTGACGACGCGGGCGCGCGGGTCGATGCGCATGAGCCGCTGCTCGCCGTGGGTGATGACGAACTGGTACTCGTCGCCGGGGTGCGCGCCGTCGACGTCGGCGTACCAGTGGCCGTTGTCCTCGGAGACCATCGCGTGGCCGTCGCCGGACCACCCAGTGAAGCTGCCGGTGACCGCGACGGCGTCGGCGTTCGGGGCCCACACGCGGAAGGCCGTGCCGCCGTCGTGGGGCATCGACCCGAGTCCGGGGCGGTGGGCGTCGTGCTCGGACATGCAGGCTCCAGTCGGCTCGTGAGGGGGGCAGCCCCGAGCGTAGACCGGGCTGCCGGGGCCGACCGGAGACGTACCCGATCGGCCACCTGGGCCCGCGTCAGCCGACGAGGAGGTATGCCGGGTGCTCGGGGAGCGCTCCGGTGTCCCGCAGGTGCCGGGCCAGCAGGAGGGCGCCGTCGAGCGCCCCGCCGCGGGCGGGAGTGCGCCGGGCGCCGGCGTCGGCGAGCCGGGCGTCGAGGGCGTCGGCCACGGGGGCGGCGCTGAGCAGCCCACCGGTCGCGGCGAGGACCGGGTCGGTCAGGCCCTCCGCCGCGCGGAGCAGGGAGTCGGCGAGGTCGGTGCCCGAGCGGACGCACAGGGCGTGGGCGACGGGGTCGCCGGCCGCAGCGGCCGTGACGAGCGGCGCCACCGAGGCCAGACGCTCGGGCGCGTCTCGGCTCGTCATGACGAGCCGCGGCCAGCCCTCGGGCGGTCCGAGCAGGTCGGTGGCCGCCGACAGGAGGGCCGGCGAACCGTCGGGGAGGCCGTCGTGGGCGCGCAGGGCCGCCCGGAGGCCGGCCATGCCGAGCGTCGCCGCCGACCCGGCGTCGCCGAGCACGTGCCCCCAGCCGTCGACGCGGCGCCACTGCCGGTCGAAGTCGGTGCCGAAGGCGACCGCGCCGGTGCCCGCCGCGACGACCGCGCCCGGACCGATCCGACCCGTCGCGCCCACGAGGTTGGCGACGGCGTCGCTGACGACGACGGTGCGCTCGGCGCCCAGGCCCTCGGCCACCGTGCGGAGCACGTCGGTCCGGTCGGCGAGGAAGAGCAGGCCGCGCATCGACCACACGACCACCTCGGGAGGCACTGCGCCGGAAGCGGACTCGGCCGCGGCGCTCGCCGACAGCGACCGCGCATCGGCGACGAGAGCAGCCACGTCGATCCCGCCCGACCCGACCCGCACCCCCGGTGCGGTGAGCACGGGACCTGGGCTGCCGGCATACGTGGTCAGCCGAAGGCCCGAACCGCCGACGTCGACGGCGACGACAGCCCCGGCGCGCTCGCTCACGCGAGCGAGCCGATCACTTCGCCATGCCGGCGGTCAAGCCCGCGACGATCTGCTTCGTGGCGACGAGGAAGAGCACGATGAGCGGGATCGTCGTGATGACGAGCCCGGCGAAGACGGCCGAGTAGTTCGTCGCGTTCTCCCCGAAGAAGCTCGTGAGGCCGACCGGGAGGGTGTACTTGTCCTCGCTGCGCAGCAGCACGAGGGGGAAGAGGAAGTCGTTCCAGATCGGCACGAAGCGGAAGACCGCGACCGTCGCCAGGGCCGGGCGCACGAGCGGCACCATGATCCGCCAGAACGTCTGCCAGTGGCTCGCCCCGTCGAGCGCGGCGGCCTCCTCGAGCTCCTCCGGCAGCTGCCGGAAGAACGTCGTGAGGACGAAGATCGAGAACGGGACGCCCGACGCGGCGTACATGAGCATGAGGCCGAGACGCGAGTCGATGAGCCCGAGCCCGTCGAAGAGGTAGAAGATCGGCAGGATCGCGAGGTGGATCGGCAGCATGAGGCCCGAGAGGAAGAGCGCCTCGAGCCAGCGGAAGATCCGAGACCGGCCGCGGGCCAGCGCGTAGGCGGCCATCGTCGCGACCGCCGTCGAGATCGCGACCGCGCCGACCGTGACGGCGAGCGAGTTGGCGAAGTACGTCGCGAAGTTGCCGGTGGTCCACGCCTCGACGTAGCTCGCCGTCGTCGGGGGAGTGGGCAGGCCGAGCGGGTCGGTGATGAGGTCGGAGTTGGTGCGGAAGCTGTTGCTCACCATGAGCAGCAGCGGCACGAGCGCCAGGGCGGCATACCCCCAGAGCAGCACGCTGGCACCGGCGCCGCCCACGGGACGGTTGACCCGCGGCGGGCGCCGACGACCGCTCGGGACGGGACGGGCCGCGGCCTGCTCCTGCGGCGACTCGGTGGTGACGACGGCCGTGGTCATGCGGTGATCCTCCGCTCGTGACGGCGCAGCACGGCCGTGGCGGCGTAGGCGCCGCCGAAGATGATGACGAAGAGCAGGGTGGCGAGCGCCGACGAGCTGCCGATGGCATCGGTCGCGCCCGAGTCGAAGGCCGTGCGGTAGAAGAGCAACGACACGAAGTCCGTTGCGCCTGCAGGGTTCCCGGTCGATCCGCCGAACGCGTAGGGCAGGGCGAAGGCCTCCATCGCGAAGATGAACGTCAGGACCGACACCGTGCCGATGGCCGGGACGAGCAGCGGGAGGGTGATCTTGAAGAACGCCTGCCGGTTGCTCGCGCCGTCGACGCGGGCGGCCTCGGTCAGCTCCTCCGGGACACCGCCGAGGGCGGCGCCGTAGAGCAGGACCGGGAAGCCGATCCACTGCCAGACGCTGACGAGGATGACGACCCAGATCGCCGTCTTCGGGTCGCCGAGCCACGGCAGCGCCCACGACTCGAGACCGATCTTCGTCAGCAGCGTGTTGACCGGGCCGAACGTCGGCGAGAGCAGCAGCGTCCAGAGGTAGCCGATGACGATCGGGCTCACGAGGTAGGGCATCGCGTAGAGCGTCTGCAGCATCCGGCGGCTGCGCGGACGCGTGTAGAGCAGGTACGCGATCGTGAGACCGAACGTGTTCTGGATGAGCATCGTGCCGACGAAGAAGAGCACGTTGTGCATCAACGCTCGTGGCAGGTCGGTCGTGAACGGCGCCCTCGTGAAGAGCGTCGCGAAGTTCTCGAGCCCGGCGAACGCCCCGCGGGTCGTGCCCTGCCACTGGAAGAAGGCGTAGGAGAACGCCGTCACCATCGGGTAGAGCACGAACACCGCGAAGAGGGCGAGCGCCGGGGCGACGAAGACAAGGCCGGTGCGGCGCCTCATGCAGGAACCGTCACGCGCTCGGCTTGAACCAGGTCTTGACGCCGGTCTCGAGGTCCTGGCTCACCGCGGTGGCGTCCTTGGAGCCGAGCAGCAGCTCCTGCAGGCCCTTGCCGAGCAGGTCGGTGCCCGTCGGTGAGCCGTAGCGGAAGTCGGTGAGCAGCAGGTACGGCGACCCGGAGTCCGTGTAGTTCTGGCTCATCTGCTTGAGCAGGGGGTCGGTGGGCTCGACCCCGGGCACGGCCGAGATCTGCCTGATGTCGTCGGTGACCATCTGGCCGAACTCCTTCGTGGTCATCCACTTCACGAGCTCCGTGGCCTCGGTGGGGTGCTTCGACCTGGCGGAGACGCCGAAGTTGCCATCGGCCCATCCTGCCGTCGTCGCGGCCGAACCGCTCGGCGACCCGGGGGCCGGCGGCACCTGGAAGATGCCGATCTTCATGGCCGGGTTGGCCTTCTGGAAGACGGAGAGGTCGAAGCTGCCGCCGGGGATCATCGCGGCCTTCTCGGCCGAGAAGAGCGTCTGGGCGTCGGTCTGCGCCACGCCGGTGGAGTTCTTGGGCAGGTACTTCTCGAGGTCGCTCACCACCTGCACCGATCCGACCCAGTCGGGGTCGGTGAAGGACTTCTGGCCCGAGAGCACCTCGCTCTGGAAGGCCTTGCCGCCGAAGCGCGGGGCAGCGAGCACCTCGTGGACGATCGGGAGCGTCCAGTCGTCCTTGGCGCCGATGGCGATGGGCGTGACGCCGGCCGCCATGAGCTTGTCGTTGGCGGCGATGAACTCGGCCCACGTGGTGGGGGCCTTGATGCCGCTCTTGTCGAAGAGGCCCTGGTTGTAGAACATCTGGACGGTCTGGCGCGCGAGCGGCACGGAGTACGTCTTGCCGTCCTCCTTGCCCTTGGCGCTCGCGACGACGTTCTCGTCCCAGCCGGCGAGGTCGACCTTGCCGTCGAGCGGCAGCAGGGACTTGCTGGCGACGGTGCCCTGGAGCTGGCCGTAGGAGCGGACCTGCGGCACGTCCGGGCCGCTCGAGCCGGCGAGGCCGGTCGCGAGGATCTTGTTGTACTCCGTCGCCTTGAACGCCTTGAAGTCGATGCTGACGCCGGGGTGGGCCTTCTCGTACGCGTCGAAGATCTTGGTGTATGCCGCCTCGTCCTCGACGCGCCACGACCACACCGTCAGGGTGACCTTGCCGTCGTCACCGGTGCTCGAGGAGCCCGAGGAGGAGGGCGAGCAGGCGGTCACGACGAGCGCTCCGGAGAGCGCGGCGATCGTGAGGACCGTGCGGCGTGCGCGCCGCGACGAGCCGGGGAGGCGTGAGGCGAACGTCATGGTGGTGCTCCTGTCGGGTTCTGCTCGGTGCCTGGGGGTCGGCACGTGGGGGTGGGAGGGTGGTGGGTTCAGCGTTCGGGGGTGGGGGCGGCCGGGGCAGCGCGGGCGGCCGGGGCGGCCACCTGGCCGCCGAGGGACGCGAGCGCGTGGGCCACGGAGCCGTCGTGGGCGGCGATCGCGTCGCGCGCCGTGCCGGCGTCGACGCCCGCGAGCATCGAGAGCAGGGCAGGCTTGAGCTCGCCGTCGGCGTCGTCGAGGGCCCGGCGGGCCTGCTCGGCGTCGGCGCCCGTCGCCTCCTGCAGGATGCGCACGACGCGGCCGCGGAGCTTGGCGTTCGTCGCGACGACGTCGACCATGAGGTTGCTCCACGTGCGCCCGAGCCGGATCATCACGGCGGTCGAGAACGAGTTGAGGACGAGCTTCTGGGCGGTGCCGGCCTTGAGCCGGGTCGAGCCGGTCAGGGCCTCGGGGCCGGTGCGCACGGCGAGGAGGAGGTCGGCGTGGACGGCGACCTCGGCGTGCGGGTTGGCCGTGACGAGGGCCGTGACGGCCCCCAGCTCGCGAGCCCGCGCGAGAGCGCCGGCCACGAACGGCGTACGCCCTGAGGCCGTGAGGCCGATGGCGATGTCCCCGGGACGCAGCACGTCGGCTTCTGCGCGACCGAGGTCGACGTCGTCCTCGACGTTCTCGACGGCCTCGAGCAGGGCGGCGGGGCCGCCGGCGTGGTGGGCCACGACGAGCCCGGCCGGGGCGTTGAAGGTGGGGCGCAGCTCGGCGGCGTCGAGCACGGCGAGTCGGCCCGACGTGCCGGCGCCGAAGTAGTGCACGGCTCCGCCCGCGCGGAGCGACTCGACGGCGCGGTCGACGAGACGAGCCAGGTCGGGGAGGATCACGCTCACGGCGCCGGCCACGGTCGCGTCCTCGGCGTTGAGCGCCCTGAGGATGTCGAGGGAGGTGTGGGTGTCGATGGACGTCGTCCCCGGATGGCGCTCCTCGGTGGGGGCGTCCACGGTCACCTCGCTGCTCACCCGTGCGAGGTTAGTTTCCTACGCCGTCAGCGTCAATGCCGTAAATGAGTAACATTCCCGTCACGGTCCCCCGACCACCCCCGTCCCTCGAGTGGGGGAGGGGGCGCTTGACGGGTCAGTCGGTGACGTGGTGGCCGGCGACGGCCTCGCGCGTCTCGGCAACCGCCTTGCGCACCCGGCGCAGGTTGCGCTGGGCGACCGCGATGTAGAGGCAGTCGACGACCGTGAGGGCCGCGATGCGGCTCGCCGTCGCGCCCGAGCGCAGGCTCGTCTCGCGCGCGGCGGTCGTGAGCAGGTAGTCGACGCCCGAGGCCAGCCGCGACAGCGGGAAGTTCGTGATGGCCAGGGTCTTGGCCCCGGTCGAGCGCGCGGCCGCGAGCGCCTCGATGGTCTCCGTGGTCGTGCCGGAGTGCGAGATGCCGATGGCGATGTCACCCGGGCCGAGCAGCGTGGCGCTCGTCAGGGCGAGGTGCGCGTCGTTCCAGACGAAGGCGACGATGCCCATGCGGTGCAGCTTCTGCTGGAGGTCGGCGCCGACGACGGCGCTCGCGGCGACACCGTAGATGTCGACGCGTCCGGCCTTGGCGATGAAGGCGGCTGCCTCGGACAGCGCCTCGCGGTCGAGCTGCTGGGCGGTCTCCTCGACCGCGCTCGCATCGGTGAAGGCGACCTTGGCGATGATGTCGTCGATCGTGTCCTTGGCGCTGATGTCGGTGCCGCTGCGGCTCATCGTGCGCGGCTGGGCCGACTCCTCGGCGAGCGCGAGGCGCAGCTGCGGGTAGCCCGGCAGCCCGAGCCGCCGGCAGAAGCGCAGCACCGTCGTCTCGGACGTGCGCGCCGCCGTGGCCAGCTCGCTGATGGTCAGGCCGGCGGCACGGCGCGCGTCGGCGAGGACGATGTCGGCGACACGGTCCTCGGCGGGCGACAGCGAGGGCTTGATCCCCCGCAGGCGGATGAGCAGCGATGCGCTCGCGGCACCTGCGGGGGACGAGGTCCCGTCCTCGGTCCTGGGCATGGGCCTACGCTACGGCGTCGCGGCCCGCGAGCCGCCACCCGTCCGCCGTGAAGGCGTCAGGGGTCTTCTCACCGTCGAGCAGGACGCCGCCCGGGCCCTGGACGATGACGTCGTCCACGGCGACGCCCCGACCGAGGTAGCCGCCGTCGGTCGTGTGCCGCCAGCGCAGCTGCTGCGCCCCGGCCGGCAGGTCGGCCCGCACCTGCACCCAGCGCCTCGTGCCGGAGCCGGAGATGACGCCGTCGGCCGTCTCGGTCTGGCCCCGGTCGACGACGGCGAACGGCAGGGCCGTCCACGTCGCGCCGCCGTCCGTGGAGCGCTCGAGGTGGAGCAGGTCCGTCTCCTCGGTGTCGAGGAAGAGGTCGAAGCCGAGGCGCCCACCCCCGACGCCCACCGGGAGCGGCGTCGTTGTCAGGGTGGTGGTCGTCGCGTTGTCCGAGCCGGTGAACCAGGCCGTGTCACCGTGACGCGGCCGGATGCCCATCGACGCCGCGAGGCCGTGGGCCCACTCGCGGCGGGCGATGTTGATCGAGCCCCAGCTGCGCGACGGGTGCACCCGGTTGGTGAGCAGGACGGCGAAGGACCGCGACGTGAAGTCGATGACGATCGACGTCCCGGTGTAGCCGGTGTGGCCTGCGGTGCGGGGTCCGGACAGGGCGTCCATGTACCAGCGCTGGTCGAGCTCGAAGCCGAGACCGTGCGAGTCGCCGGGGAAGTCGCCGTTGAAGTTGGTGATGAGGGCCTCGACGCTCTTGCGGCTGAGGATGCGCTCTCCGCGGTAGGTGCCGCCGTTGAGCAGGGCCTGCGACAGGACCGCGAGGTCGTCGACGGTGGAGAAGACGCCCGCGTGCCCGGCGACCCCGCCCAGCGACCAGGCGTTCTCGTCGTGGACCTCGCCGCGCACCATGCCGCGCGGGGGCGCCGTCTGGTACTCGGTCGCCGCGGTGCGGGCCTTGTCGGCCGGGTTGTAGCCGGTGTCGGTCATGCCGAGCGGCGCCGTGATGCGGTCGTGGACGACGGCGTCGAGCGGCTCGCCCCGCAGCTTCTCGACCATGACGCCGAGGGTGATGAGGTTGAGGTCGCTGTAGAGGTAGGTGGTGCCGGGCGCGTTGGTGAGCGGCTGGTCCATGACCGCCTTGATGCGTGACACCTTGTCGGGCCACTTGCTCCACAGCGGCAGCCACGAGGTGAAGCCCGACGTGTGCGTCAGCAGCTGGCGCACCGTCACGGACTCCTTGCCGTTGGCGGCGAACTCGGGGAGGTAGGTCGCGACGGGGCTCTCGAGCGCGACGCGCCCCTCCTCGATGAGCTGGACGACGGCGATCGAGGTGAAGAGCTTCGAGACCGAGGCGAGGTCGAAGATCGTGTCGGTCCGCATCGGCTCCCACTGGTCGCGCGGCAGCTCGGTCGTGGCGTCGGCGTAGCGCAGCGCCCAGCCGCTCGCGTCGCGCTCGACGATGCGGCCCTCGTGGCCCATGATCCCGACGGCGCCCGCGAAGAGGGGGTGGCCGCTCGCGTCGACCTGCTCGTGGGCGTGGATCTGCGCCACCGACTCCGCGATCGGCGCCGGATCGAGCCCCACCGACGTCGGGCTCGCGTCGGACAGGACGGTGTTGGCCGGGGCGAAACCGCGGTCGGGCTTGCTGAAGTCGTCGGCCGTCGCGGAGCCGACGGGCCCGGCGGTCACGAGACTCCCCGCGAGGGCGAGGCTGCCGAGGGCAGCAGGGACGAGGGTGCGCAGGCGCATGTCACTCCTAGATCGTGCAACAGGTCGAGCAGCGGGTGGCGAGCCGGTGGACAGGTCAGTTCGAGGGGCCGCGGTAGATGAGGTACTGCTGGCGCCGGGCGTCGAAGGCCGCGAGCTCGTCGCGCCATGCGCCGACGACCTCAGCGGCGGGCGCACCGGCCGAGATCTGGGTGCGCAGCCGCTGGGAGCCGGTCAGCTTGTCGATCCAGTAGGGCCGCGCCGGGTCGTAGGAGTCGTAGCGCCAGGCGAAGTCGCTGTAGAGCGCCTTGGCCGCCACGAGCATCTCGACGGTCGAGCGGATCGGGTCGAAGGTGGACGGGTCGGTGACGTGCAGCTGGACGCCGCCGCAGACGAGGCCGGTGTGCTTGCTGAACGTGGGGGAGAAGTAGGCCTCGCGGAAGCCGACGCCCGGAAGGTCCAGCGCCGCAAGGCGTTCGGCCCACCTGTAGTCCACGTAGGGCGCGCCGATGAGCTCGAACGGCCGCGTCGTGCCGCGGCCCTCGGACAGGTTGGTCCCCTCGAACATCCCCGTGCCGGGGTAGACGAGCGCCGTGTCGGGAGTCGGCATGTTGGGACTCGGCATGACCCACGGGAGCCCGGTGACGGCATACGGCACGTCGCGGCGCCAGCCCTTGACCTCGACGACGCTGAGGTCGGTGAGCCGGCCACCTGCGTCGGCGGTGAGGAACTCGCCGTCGAAATAGCGGGCGAGCTCGCCCACGGTCATGCCGTGCGCCTGGACGATCTCCTTGGCGCCGACGCCAGAGGTCCACGGCGTCGTCATCATCGGCCCGATCGCCTTGCCGCCGATGGGGTTCGGGCGGTCGAGGACGACGAAACGGGCTCCGACGGCGACGGCCGCACGCATCGCCGTGTACATCGTCCAGATGTAGGTGTAGAAGCGCGACCCGACGTCCTGGATGTCGAAGACGACCGTCTCGACGCCGGCCGTCCGGAAGAGCGTCGTCATCTTCGCCGCGTTGGCGCCGTAGGCGTCGTAGACCATGAGGCCCGTGCGCGGGTCGGTGTGGTTGCCCTCGGAGTCACCGGCCTGGGCCGTGCCGCGGAAGCCGTGCTCGGGCCCGAAGACGCCGACTATGTCGACGGCGCCGGACTCGTGCATCTCATCGACGATGGTGCGCAGGTTGGTGAGGATGCCGGTCGGGTTCGTGATGACGCCGACCTTCTGCCCCGACAGGACGGACCAGTCGGCCGCGGCCGCGCTCTGGGCGCCGGTCGTCACGGGGTTGTTCGGGTAGCTGCTTGCGTATGCCGTCGGGCCGGCCTGCGCTGCAACGGAACCCGCCGCGGTGGCGGGGATGGCGACGGCGCCGAGGGCGCCGGCGGTGAGCAGCTGCCTGCGGTTGAGGTTGGTCATCTGGAGGTCTCCGATCCTTGGTCGAGCAGGACGGTCGCGGCGACGGCACGGTGGTCGCTCGCGCCGACGAGGGCGGGGTCATGGGCGGTGCTGGCGTGCACGACGTCGATGCCGGGGGAGACGGCGACGAGGTCGATGCGCTTGGTCGGGTCGATCGCGGGGTAGCTGAGTCCGGGCTCGCCGTCGCGGGTCGGGGCCACGGCCCAGGCGTCGCGCAGGCGGGTCCAGAGGCCGGCCAGCTCGGGTGCGCCGGCGTCGGCGTTGAGGTCGCCGAGGAGCACCTGGTCGGCGCCGGGCGGGTCCTGGTCGAGGATCGCCACGGTGTCGGCGACCTGGAGGCGGCGGACGGTCGGGTCGCCGCGGTAGTCGAGGTGGGTGACGTAGACGTGGGCGCGGGCCCCGCCGATCTGGACCGTGGCCTCGAGGAAGCCGGGAGCCGGTGCCGGGACGGGGTTCGGGTCCTGGGTCGAGAGCCGGGTCAGGTCGTGGTTCTCGACGGCGACGATGGGGTGACGTGAGAGCAGGGCGAGGCCGAACTCGCGCCGAGGCGCACCGGCTGTCAGTGGGTCGAGGCTGTAGATCGGGGCGAAGGCGGTGCGCATCCCGAGCCGGCGTCCGAGCTCGGCGACGGTGTCGTCGAAGCGGCTGCGCTCGCCCCAGTGGACGTCGGCCTCCTCGAGCCCGACGACGTCGGCGTCGAGGGCCCGGATCGCGGCGGCGGTGCGGTCGAGGTCGTACACGTTGTCGCTGCCCGCGCCCGCGTGGATGTTGTACGTCGCGACGACGGCGCGCACGGGTGGCACGGGTGGGACGGCCGGCACGGCGGCTTCGGCGCCCGCCGGGGCGACCGCGGTGGCAGTGGCCGCGGCGGCGACGAGAGCCGCCGCCGCGACCATCCGGTGCAGGGCGCCCATCTCAGTAGGTCAGCCCGTGACCGAACGGGTAGAGCACCGTGGCCGGGTCGCCGGCGACGGGGATGTCGACCGGCAGCGACGCCGTCGGCGCCACGTCCCCGACGATGACCCGTGCGGCCGCCTCGATGGCGACCGGGCTGTAGGAGTAGGTCGCGACGTACGTCGGCGCCGCCGTGAAGTACGCGATGTCGTAGGGGTCGCGCACGGCGACCACGACGACGGTCTTCCCGGTCGCGAGCAGCTGCTTGACGAGCTTCTGCTGGCCGCCGCGGGTGTCGGTGACGCTCGTGTCCCACGCCTTCATCGTCGTGACGACCACGACGTCCTTGTCGGCGGCTGCCGCGACGGCGGATGCCACCGCGGTGTCGGTGGGCGACGCGCCGGTCTGGACGGTCTGCACCGTCGCGCCCTTGGCGGTCAGGGCGGCCGCGAGGGTGGCGGTCGTCGAGACGCCGTAGCCCGTGACGAGGATCTTCGTGCCGCTCGGGGCGATCGGCAGGGCCTTGGCGTCGTTCTTGACGAGCGTCGTCGTGCGGTCGGTGACCGTGGCGGCCGACGCGAGGTGGGCCGGGGTCCCGACGACCGAGGCGACGGCGGTCGGGTCGGCGTACGGTCGGGCCACGATCCCGCGGCGGTACTTGAGGCCCAGCACGCGGCGTACCTTGGCGTCGAGCTCGCTCGGGTGGATCCGGTGGCTGCGCACGGCGGCGATGACGGCGGCGTACGCGTCGTCCATGGCGGGCGTCATGAGCAGCTGGTCGACGCCGGCGAGGAGCGCGCGCACGGCCACCTCGGCGTCGCCGTAGAGGTCGCGGACGCCCTGCATGGCGAGCGAGTCGGTGACGATGACGCCCTCGTAGCCGAGCTCCTCGCGCAGCACGCCGGTCATGATCGGCTTGCTCAGGGTGGCCGGGTTGCCCGAGTCGTCGAGGGCCGGGAACGACAGGTGCGCCGTCATGATCATGTCGATCTGCTCGTTGATCGCGGCCTTGAAGGGCGGGGCGTCGATGGTCTCCCACTGCTCCCGCGTGTGGGTGATGATCGGGAAGGCGACGTGGCTGTCGGTCGCGGTGTCGCCGTGGCCCGGGAAGTGCTTGGCCGACGAGGCGACGCCACCGTCGCGCTGGTAGCCGGCGACCTGGGCGGCCGCCAGCTCGGCGGCGAGCGCGGCGCGCGAGGAGAAGGACCGCGTGCCGATGACGGGGTTGAGCGGGTTGACGTTGACGTCGCAGTCGGGCGCGAAGTTCGTGTTGACGCCCATGGCGAGCAGCTCACGGCCCGTGATCGCGGCGGCCGTGCGCGCGTCGGGGGCGCTGCGGCCGGCACCGAGGGCCATGGACCCCGGGAACTGCGTGGCAGGCGGCCCGATGCGCGTCACGACCCCCTGCTCCTGGTCGGTCGCGATCTGGAGCGGGATGCGGACCTTGCTCTGCTGCGTCAGGGCAGCCTTCTGCAGGCCGTTGGAGAGGCCGACGATCTGGTCGGGGTTCTGCACGCTGTCGGTCCAGGCGAAGTAGATGACACCGCCGAGGTGGTACTTCTGCACGACCTCCGCGGGGCTCGCGACGCCGTAGAGCGGGAGGTTGCGGCTGTCGGGGGTCGTCGCGTCCTTGCCGTAGACGTTCTGGATGAAGAGCTGACCGACCTTCTCCTCCAACGACATCCGGTTGATCGTTGCGGTGATCCAGCCATCCTCGCCGGTCACGGCTGCCGTGGATGCGCTCGAGGCGGCGCGGGCGCTCCCGGCCGTGGCACCCGCTGCTGCGGCGGCGATGCCACCTGCGATCACCGAGCGGCGGGAGAGTTCGGACATGGACATGGTGCCTCCAGGAGTGTGAAGAATTCACGCGATCTGCCTTCGGGCCGGAACTTACCTACGTACTGTGGCGTAGGCAACAGGTAGCGGCGTGCCGTCTCACGACGCGCCGACGCCGCTCGGGCTCACCAGCCGGCGAGCGACCGCACGGTCTGCACGGTGTCGATCTCGGCGACCGGCTTGTCGTCGCGGTAGCGCAGCACGCGGGCGAACCGCAGCGCCATGCCGCCGGGGTAGCGCGACGACCTCTGCACGCCGTCGAAGGCGATCTCGACGACCTGCTGGGGGCGCAGCGGGACGACGCCCCACTGTTGGCCCGACCGGCCTGCCCCGACATCCGCCGGGTCGAGCGCCAGCTCGCTGAACCGCTCGGTCTGCCAGGCGAGCATCTCGTCGGTCATCCCCTTGAACGTCTTGCCGAGCATGACGAGGTCACCGGTGTCGGCGTCGCGCGCGCCGAGGTGGATGTTGGAGAGCCACCCCTGGCGGCGTCCGCTGCCCCACTCGACGGCGAGGACGACGAGGTCGAGGGTGTGCCGCGGCTTGACCTTGACCCACCCCGGGCCCCGGCGGCCGGCGGCATACGGCAGGGCGGGATCCTTGACGACGACGCCCTCGTGCCCGGCCGCGACGAGGTCTGCGAAGAACCGCTGGGCCTGCTCGGGGTCGTCGGTGAGCTCGCTCGGCACCATCCACGCGGGCGGCACGGTGCGGGCGAGTCGCTCCCATCGCACGCGGGCCGGCTCGTCGAGGAGGTCGTCGCCGTCGAGGTGGAGCAGGTCGAAGAAGAACGGTGTCAGGGGCACCTCCGCGCGCAGCCGGTCGACGTCGGCGCTGCTGGCCGTGCGGGCTCCCGTCACCTGGAACGGCTGGGGCCGGCCACCCTCGCCGAGCGCGATGACCTCGCCGTCGAGCACGAGGGTCTCGACGTCGAGGGTCGCCAGCGCCTCGGTGATCTCGGGCATCCGGTCGGTGACCTCGTCGAGCGTCCGGGTGAAGAGACGCACGCTGCCCGGGCTAGTCCGGTTGTCGACGTGTGCCTGCAGGCGTATGCCGTCCAGCTTGGTCTCGACGACGACCTCGCCTCCCAGCGTGGCCAGTGCCGCGGCGACGTCGGGGGCCGAGCCGGCGAGCATGGGCCGCAGCGGGCGTCCCACCTCGAGCGTCAGGGCGTCGAGCGCCTCGGCGCCACCGGTGAGGGCGGCTCGCGCGACCGGGCCCGCGAAGCCGGCGAGCATGACGGCCCGGCGCACCGCGGCGTCGGGCACGTCGGCGGCCCTGGCGACGGCCTGGAGCATGACGCCGTCGCCCGCGCCCTGACGGGTCTCGCCCGTGATGAGGCCACGCAGCCACGCCTGCTCGTCGGCGGTGGCGCGCGAGAAGAGCTCGCGGACGGCGGCGGTGCGGGCGGCGGCCGAGCCGGAGCCGCCGATCGCGGCGATCGTGGTGGCCGCGGCGTCGACCTCCTCGACGGTCAGGGTCGAGGTCTCCGCCGGGTCGGGCAGTCCCTGGAGGCCGCGCCAGCTGACCCCGAGGCGCCGCTGGGGGAGCGTGCCCGAGAGGTGGGCCGTGACGACCTCGACCACGTCGGGACCGTCCTCGTCCGCACGACGCAGGCACGCCGCCAGCGCCTCGACCTTCGCGGTGCGCGACGACGTGGCGGCGACGGTGTGCGAGGTGGCGACGACGTCGGAGAGCTGCATGACCCGATCCTGCCCCGCCCCGCCGACACCCACCAGCCACCGTCGAGAGGCCACGTGTGGCCGTCTCCCGACTAGATTCGCCGCATGGGTGGCATCGTCGACCGGACTCGCGGTCTCGCGCGGACGGCCGCGCTCGGCGTGGCGACGGCCGCCGGGGCGCTCCTCGTCGCCGCGCGGACGACGCCCTGGCCCTCGGCCCTGCTCGTCCGCGCCGTCTTCGGCCGGGGCGCCGCACGCGCGAGCGGCGCCCTCGAGAAGCATGTCCCGGGCGATCTCGTCGAGGTCGTCGACGAGGCGTACGACGTCTCGTCCCCGGACGGGAGGCTCGACGTCTTCAGGCCGGCGCGCGAAGCGGCGTTGCCGACGGTCGTCTGGGTCCACGGCGGTGCGTTCGTGTCCGGGTCGAAGGGTGACGTCGCCAACTACCTTCGGGTCCTGGCCGGGCACGGTCTCACGACGGTCGGCGTCGACTACTCGATCGCCCCGGGTGCGCGCTACCCGACGCCCGTCAAGCAGGTGGTGGCCGCGCTCGCGCACCTCGTCGACCACGCCGACCGGCTCGGCATCGACCCCGGGCGGGTCGTCCTGGCCGGCGACTCGGCCGGCGCCCAGATCGCGGCGCAGGTGGCGCTGCTCGTCACCGACGAGGACTACGCCCGCGAGGTGGGGATCGACGTCGAGCTGCCGCCCTCCTCGCTGAGCGGTCTCGTGCTCTTCTGCGGTGCCTACGACTTCACGCTCGCGCAGGGGTCGACCCGGCTGGGCAGCTGGCTGGTCGACACGGCGATCTGGTCGTACCTCGGGTCGAGCCGGCGCCACGACGAACGCATCACCCGGCAGGGCTCGGTGCCGGTCCACGTCACGCCGTCGTTCCCGCCCTCGTTCGTCTCGGCCGGCAACGGCGACCCGTTGCTCCCGCACACGCTCGCGCTCGTCGACGCCCTGGAGCGGCACGACGTCGACCACGACGTCCTGCTCTTCGACGACGACCACGAGCCGCGGCTCGACCACGAGTACCAGTTCGACCTCGACACCCCGGACGGGCGCGAGGCCCTCGATCGGGCTGTCGCCTTCATCGAGCGCGTCACCGGCTGAGGGGCCGGACGTGGCCTCTCGACGGGTGGGGTCACTTGACGTGGGGGGCACCTTGTCGTCAAGGTAAGCAAGCGCTTAGTCCATCGCGAGGAGCAGCATGCCCGACACCGCCGTCGTCACCGGAGCAGCCCGGGGGATCGGCCGCGCCATCGCCACCCGTCTGGCCCGCGAGGGCCGGCAGGTCGTCGTGGCAGACCTCGACGCCGCCGAGCTCTCGGCGACGGCCGAGGCGATCGGCGCCCTCGCCGTCCCCGGCGACACGTCGACCGACGCCGGCGTGCGCCACCTCGTCGACACGGCATACGAGACCTTCGGGAGCGTCGACGTCTTCTTCGCCAACGCGGGGATCGGGACGCTGGCCGGGCTCGACGCCTCCGACGAGGAGTGGGCCCGCACCCTCGAGACCAACGTCCTCGCGCACGTGCGCGCCGCCCGGCACCTCGTGCCCCGCTGGCTCGACGCCGGCGGAGGCCGGCTCGTCGTCACCGCGTCGGCGGCCGGGCTGCTGACGATGCTCGGCGACGCGCCCTACTCCGTGAGCAAGCACGGCGCCGTCGCCTTCGCCGAGTGGTTGAGCGCGACCTACCGCCACCGCGGGATCGTCGTCCAGGCGATCTGCCCGCAGGGCGTGCAGACCCGCATGCTCGACGGTTCCGGCCCGCTCAAGGACCTGCTCACCCTCGACGCGACGCTGACCGCCGACGAGGTCGCCGAGGCCGCGTGGCGGGCGCTCGCGACCGACGACTTCTACGTGCTCCCGCACCCCGAGGTGCGCGACTACTACGCGCTGCGCGCCGCCCACCCCGACGCCTGGCTCGCCGGCATGAACCGGCTCCAGCAGAAGCTCGACCACCAGACCGCCGACCAGCAGGAGAACGCATGACCGACCAGCCGAACACCTCCCAGCGCACCGCCATCGTCACCGGGGCCGCGCGCGGCATCGGCGCCGCGGTGGCCAAGCGGCTCGCCTCCGACGGGTTTGCCGTCGCCGTCCTCGACCTCGACGAGTCCGCCTGTGCCGCAGTCGTCTCCGAGATCGAGGCTGCGGGTGGCAAGGGCCTCGCGGTCGCCGTCGACGTGTCGGACGAGGCGGCCGTGCAGGCGGCCGTCGACCGCGTCGCCTCCGAGCTCGGCGCCCCGACGGTGCTCGTCAACAACGCCGGCATCATCCGCGACAACATGCTCTTCAAGATGAGCGCCGACGACTGGGACGCTGTCATGAACGTCCACCTCCGCGGCTCGTTCCTCATGACGCGGGCGACCCAGAAGCACATGATCGACGCGACGTTCGGCCGCATCGTCAACCTCAGCTCGACCTCGGCCCTCGGCAACCGCGGCCAGGCCAACTACTCCGCCGCCAAGGCGGGCCTCCAGGGCTTCACGAAGACCCTCGCCATCGAGCTCGGCAAGTTCGGCGTCACGGCCAACGCCATCGCCCCCGGCTTCATCGCCACCGACATGACGCGCCAGACGGCCGAGCGCATGGGCATCACCTTCGAGCAGTTCCTCGAGGGTGCGGCCAAGGAGATCCCGGTCGCCCGCGTCGGCCAGCCCGAGGACATCGCCGCCACGACCTCCTTCCTCGTGCGCGACGAGGCCGGCTTCGTCTCCGGCCAGGTCATCTACGTCGCCGGCGGGCCGAAGGACTGACGTGACCGACGCCCGCGACACCGCCCCCGACGGGGACCCGCCCGGCCTTCCGCTCGACCGGCTCCGGGACTTCCTCGCCGACGCGGCCCCCGACCTGCTCGAGGGACCGCTCACGGGGCGGGTCGTCGCGGGCGGCAAGTCCAACCTCACCTACGAGGTGGGCGACGGCACGAGCACCGTCATCGTGCGGCGGCCGCCGCTCGGTCACGTGCTCGCCACCGCCCACGACATGGGGCGTGAGCACCGCGTCATCACGGCCCTGCGCGACACCGCCGTCCCCGTCCCGACGACGTATGCCGTGTGCGAGGACCCCGACGTCATCGGGGCGCCGTTCTACGTCATGGAGCGCGTCGCGGGCACCCCCTACCGCTTCGAGGCACAGCTCCAGCCCCTCGGCGCGGAGCGGGTGCGCGCCATCAGCGAGCGCATGGTCGACACCCTCGTCGCCCTGCACGCCGTCGAACCCGCGTCGGTCGGTCTCGGTGACTTCGGACGTCCCGACGGCTTCCTCGAGCGCCAGGTGCGCCGGTGGAAGCAGCAGCTCGACGCATCCCGCAGCCGCGACCTCCCGGGCATCGACGAGCTGCACGAGCGGCTCGCGGGATCCGTTCCCGCGCAAGGCGATCCGACGATAGTTCATGGTGACTTCCGACTCGACAACCTGCTCGTCACGAGCGACGACGAGGTGTCGGCCGTGCTCGACTGGGAGATGGCCACGCTCGGGGACCCGCTCACCGACGTCGCCCTGCTCGAGGCGTACCAGACGCTCCCGCTCATGATGGACAGCGTCGCCGTCTCCGACGTCTCGCGGACGCCGGGCTTCATCAGCGGGCCCGAGCTGCGCCAGCGGTACGCCGCCGCGAGCGGGCGCGACCTCGGCCACCTCTCGTTCCACCTCGGGCTCGCCTACTTCAAGCTCGCGGTCATCCTCGAGGGCATCCACTACCGCTACACCCAGGGCCAGACGGTCGGCAGCGGCTTCGCCAGCATCGGCGAGGCCACCGTCCCGCTCGTCACGGCCGGTCTCGCCGCCGTCAAGGAGAGCTGAACATGGACTTCCTATTCGACGCCCGCACCGAGGAGCTGCGCCAGGAGCTGCTCGGCTTCATGGACGAGCGCATCGTGCCGTCGCTGCCCGTCTTCGACGCGCAGGTCTCGGCGCTGCCCGACCCGTGGGCGTGGAGCACCGCCCCCGTCCTGCAGGACCTCCGGCAGGAGGCCCGCGACCTCGGCCTGTGGAACGTCTTCCTCCCCGGCGAGCACGGCGCCGGTCTGACGAACCTCCAGTACGCGCCGCTCGCCGAGATCACCGGCCGCTCCATCCGCCTCGCGCCGGCGGTCCTCAACTGCGCTGCCCCCGACACCGGCAACATGGAGGTGCTCGCCCAGTTCGGCAACGCCGAGCAGCAGGAGCGCTGGCTGAAACCCTTGCTGCGCGGCGAGATCCGCTCGGCGTTCGCGATGACCGAGCCCGACGTCGCGAGCAGCGACGCCACCAACATCGGCACGAGCATCCGCCGCGACGGCGACGACTACGTCATCAACGGGCGCAAGTGGTGGATCACCGGGGCGATGAACCCCGAGTGCGAGGTCCTCATCGTCATGGGCAAGACCGACCCCGCGGCCGACCGGCACCGCCAGCAGTCGATGGTCCTCGTCCCGCGCGACGCGCCCGGCGTCGAGGTCGTCCGCGGCATGGAGGTCTTCGGCTACGACGACCACGACCACGGCGGGCACGCCGAGCTGCGCTTCACGGCCGTGCGCGTGCCCGCCAGCAACCTCATCGGCGAGGAGGGCACCGGCTTCGCCATCGCGCAGGCCCGGCTCGGGCCGGGCCGCATCCACCACTGCATGCGCTCGATCGGTCTCGCCGAGGTCGCCATCGAGGCCATGTGCCGCCGGGCGTCCGAGCGCGTCGCCTTCGGCCGGCCCATCGCCGAGCAGGGCGTCGTGCGCGACTGGATCGCCGAGTCCCGGGTGCGCATCGAGCAGCTGCGCCTGCTCGTCCTCAAGACCGCCTGGCTCATGGACACCGTCGGCAACAAGGGCGCGCACACCGAGATCCAGGCGATCAAGATCGCGACGCCCAAGACCGTCGAGTGGATCCTCGACAAGGCCATCCAGACCCACGGCGCCGCCGGCCTCAGCCAGGACACCGAGCTGGCCGCCGCCTTCGCCGGCATCCGCACGCTGCGCTTCGCCGACGGACCCGACGAGGTGCACAAGAACGCCCTCGCCAAGGCCGAGCTGCGGAGGTATGCCGCCCGCTGACCGCGCGAGACGGCATACGCCCCCGCACTCGTCACGGCAGGCCACCCCGCACGTCACCCGCACGACCCACCCGACCGCACGACGAAGGGACCGACGATGGACTTCGACCTCAGCGCCGAGGAGCGCGAGATCCGCGACTGGGTGCGCACCTTCGTGCGCAAGGAGATCGTGCCGCTCGAGCCGCAGGTGCTCGAGCGCGAGCGACGGAACCAGCGTGGCCTCACCGCCGAGGAGCTGAAGGGCCTTCAGGACAAGGCCCGCTCGTCCGGCTTCTTCGGCATCCAGACGCCCGAGAGCCACGGCGGCATGGGGCAGGGCGCCGTCGTCGCGGCGCTCATCGAGATCGAGCTCGGCCGGTCGTTCGTGCCGTTCCGCTTCGCCGGCGAGGCCGACAACATCCTCTTCTCGGCCACCGAGGAGCAGCAGGACACCTACCTCCGCCCGACGATCGAGGGCACCCGGAGGTCGTGCTTCGCGATCACCGAGCCCGGCGCCGGCTCCGACGCACGCGCCATCCGCACGAGCGCCCGACGCGAGGGCGACGAGTGGGTCATCAACGGGGAGAAGACCTTCATCACCGGCGGCAACGAGGCCGACTTCGTCATGGTGTTCGCCGTGACGGACAAGGAGAAGGGCGCCGACGGTGGCGTCACGTGCTTCCTCGTCGACCGCGACCGCGGCTGGACGAGCACCCCGATCGACACGATGGGCGAGTGGGGACCTGCCGCGCTCGTCTTCGAGGACGTCCGGGTGCCGCACTCGGCGATCCTCGGCGAGGAGGGCACGGGCTTCGACCTCGCGATGCGGTGGATCGGCAAGGGCCGCTACATGCTGCCGGCCCACGCCCTCGGGTCGTGCGAGCGGCTCGTCGAGATGGGCATGGAGTGGGCCCGCAACCGCGTCACCTTCGGCCAGCCGATCGCCGAGCGCCAGGCCATCCAGTGGATGGTCGCCGACTCCGCCGTCGAGATCGAGGCCCTGCGCTGGCTCGTGCTGACCGCCGCCTGGCAGGTCGACCGCGGCCTCGACTCGCGCCAGTCGCAGTCGATGGCCAAGCTCTACGGCGGCGTCAAGGCCAACGAGATCGTCGACCGCGTGCTCCAGATGCACGGCGGGATGGGCTACACCCGCGAGCTGCCCGTCGAGCGGTGGTACCGCGAGCTGCGGCTGCTGCGCATCTACGAGGGCACCGACGAGATCCAGCGCCGCACCATCGCGCGCAACCTGCTCAAGGGGCACGTGTCGGTCCGCGGGCACCTGGGCTGACGTGCGGCGGACCCGGCCCGGCGGCATACGTCCTCGGCATACGTCCTCGGCAAAGGGCCCATGGCGGGGCTCGCGAGGAGCATGCTGAGGGCATGGCAGGCCCACCCGCATCCGCGAAGCAGTTCAACAAGGTCGCCGTCCGGCTCGCCGGGCACCGCTTCTTCCCGCTCTGGGCGGTGCTGCGCCACCAGGGCCGCTCGAGCGGCAAGGACTACTCCACGCCGATCGCCGTCATCCCCACGCCGACGACCTTCGTCATCGGCCTGCCGTGGGGGCGCGGCACCGACTGGGTCCGCAACGTGCGTGCGGCGGACGGCTGCACCATCCGGTGGAAGGGGCGCGAGTTCACGTGCACCGACCCCACGTTCGTCGACAAGACCGTCGCCCTGGCCGCGGCGAAGGGGCTGACGCGGCGCGCCATCGAGCGGCGCGACATGCCCGGGGGCTTCCTCCAGCTGACCCGCACCCCCGCCCCCGAACACTCGGCCATGCAGTCCGGCTGGTGACCCGGCGCCACACCGCGGGACGCGTGGTGTGAAAAGTCCCTTTTGCCGGATTGGCGCCCGCTCTGCGACATCATGAGTCACTGAGGTCCGCGGAGATGGCTGCAGCCCGTGCTGCGCGTCGGCTGGAGCACGTCGAGCTGCTCCGGCAGGAGCCCGACGGCAACGGCGACCGGTCACTCGGGGTCATCGAGCGCAACACCGAGCGGCTGCAGAGCCTCGTCGACGACCTGTTGACCCTCTCCCGGGTCAGCGACCCCGACCGGGCCATGCCCGAGGCCGACGTCGACCTCGAGGAGCGGCTGCCGCTCGTCCGTGGCAGCGCCGGAGACCTGGAGCGGGTCGTGCAGAACCTCGTCAGCAACGCCGTGAAGCGGAGCTCTTCCGCGGGACCAACCCGCAGGCCTTCCAGGTTCCGGGCACCGGTCTCGGCCTCAGCATCGCGCAGCGTGTCGTGACGAGGCACGGTGGGCGGATCGACGTCGAGTCCGAGCTCGGCCGGGGGACGAGCATCAGGCTCCTGCTACCGGCTCACGGACGCGCCTGAGAGGCTGGTCCCATGACCGACGACACCGACCTGGACGCCCGCATCGCCGCGCTCGACCTCGAGGGCAAGGTGCGCCTGCTGACCGGCGCCACGATGTTCACGCTGCAGGGCGACGACTCCATCGGCCTCGGCACGATGGCCTTCTCCGACGGGCCGACCGGAGTTCGTGGTCTCGAGTTCGTCGGTGGTGACGAGGTGGCGCTGATGCCCAACGCCACCCTCATCGCCTCCGCGTGGGACGAGGACCTCGCCCACGAGGTCGGCCAGGTGCTGGCCGAGGAGGCGGAGCGACAGCACATCCACGTCGTGCTCGGCCCGACCATCAACCTGCACCGCTCGCCCCTCGGGGGCCGTCTCTTCGAGGCGTACTCGGAGGACCCGCTGCTCACTGGACGGCTCGCTGCGGCATACGTGAAAGGCTTGCAGGGCAACGGTATCGGCGCGTGTCTCAAGCATCTCGTGGCCAACGAGTCCGAGACGGAACGACACACGGTCAACAGCGTCGTGGACGAGTCGACGCTCCGCGAGCTCTACCTGCTGCCTTTCGAGATCGCCGTCGAGGACTCCCACCCCTGGTCGATCATGGCCGCCTACAACGACGTCAACGGCGTGCCCGCGACCGAGCAGGACGCCGTCAACAACGGCATCGTCAAGGGGGAGTGGGGTTGGGACGGCCTCCTCATGTCCGACTGGTTCGCCACGAAGTCGGCCGCCGCGGCCGCCAACGGTGGCCTCGACCTCGTCATGCCCGGGCCCGACGGGCCTTGGGGCGCAGCGCTCGTCGCCGCCGTCGAGAGCGGCGACGTGGACGAGTCCACCGTCGACGACCACCTTCGCCGGCTGCTCCGACTCGCAGGTCGGGTCGGAGCCCTCGACGGTGGCCGCGCGTGGTCGGCGGACTGCCCGACGCCGACCGACCCCGTGCGCCGGCAGCAGCTCGAGAGGATCGCTGCGCGAGGGATGACGGTCGTGCGCAACGACGGCAGCCTGCCCCTGGACAGGGCGACACGGGTCGCGCTCATCGGGCGACACGCGACCCGGACCATCGACATGGGTGGCGGCTCCGCCCAGGTGAGGCCGCCGCATCAGATCAGCGTGGCCGAGGCGCTGGCGGCCCGCCTCGCCGACGTCGACGTCGTCGACGGCGTCGAGGTGCGATCGCGTCCTGTGCCGGCCGACCTCGACGTCGTGACCGACCCCCAGGGCGGCGCGGCGGGCATCCACTTCACCGCGACGACCGCCGACGGCGTGGTCGTCGTCGACCGCCACGTCGATGACGCGACGGTCTCGTTCGGCTTCGACGACGGGTTGCCCGAGGTCCCGGCCGTGATCCGGCTCGAGGCGGTCGTCGCGGGCAACGGGCCCCGCGAGGTCGGCGTCGTGGGCGTCGGCGCGTGGACGGTGCGCGTCGACGGCGTCGCGCATGACGTCACGCTCGGTCTGTCGAGCGGCGACGTCGGCGAGGCGCTCCTGACCCCGCCCGGCTGGACGACGGTCGTCGACTCCGCCGGCCCGGTCGAGCTGGTGGCCGAACGACGGTCGACCGGCGCGCCGTTCGGCCGGCTCTCTGTCGTGGCCCGCCAGGCGCCGCGCCCTGCCAGCGACGTCATTGCCGACGCGGCGACCGCTGCGGCGGCGGCCGAGGTCGCGGTGGTCGTCGTGGGACTGACCGAGGAGCAGGAGACCGAGGCCGTCGACAAGACCACGCTTGCCCTCCCGGGACGTCAGGACGACCTCGTCGCCGCCGTCGCGGCGGTGGCGAGTCGGACCGTCGTGGTCGTCAACGCAGCCACCCCCGTGCTGATGCCGTGGTTCGGCGAGGTGGACGCCGTCCTCGTCGCCGGCATCCCGGGTCAGGAGGGCGGTCATGCCGTGGCTTCGGCCCTGGTCGGTGACATCGAGCCCTCGGGGCGGCTCGTCACGTCCTACCCCGCGGCCGACGGCGCCTCTCCGGCATGGGGCGTCACCCCGGTCGACGGGGCGGTGGAGTACGCCGAGGGCCCCTTCGTCGGGTACCGCGGACACCACGCGGGCCGGGCTCCCGCACCGACCCTCTGGTTCGGCCACGGCCTGGGATACGGGGCGTGGGACTACTCCGACGTCGCCGTGTCCTCCACCGAGGACGCCGCTGTCGTGGTCTCGGCGACCGTCACCAACACCTCGGACCGCACCTCCCGCGAGGTCGTGCAGGTCTACCTCGAGCCCGGCGACCCCACCCAGCCGGTGCGACTCGTCGGCTGGTCCGCCGTCGAGGTCGACTCCGGTGCCAGCGCGACCGTGGACGTGCGGTGCGACGAACGGATGTGGCGTCGCTGGGACGCCACCTCGGGATCCTGGGCTCGCCTCGAGGGCGGGGGGACCGTGCTCGTCGCGCGCGGTCTCGGGGACGTCAGAGCCCGCCTGCCATGGCGCTGAGCCTGGTCGAGGAAGGGTCCTCCGGCGTCATGGTCCCCCGGCCGAGCCGCTGACCTGGGCCGCGCCCCGACCGGCGAGGGCCGCGACGATCAGCGCCAGGCCGGCGACGACGGCGAGCAGGATCGTCCAGCCGGTGCCGAGATCGCCGGCGAAGACCACGACGAGGACGCAGAGGACGGCGACCCCGATGGCGACCGGGATCGCGAGGGGCGTGCCGGCGGCGCGGTCCATCCCGCCCCGCGCACCGTCCCAGCCGGCGACGGCCAGTGACCGCACCCGGCGGGCCCCGCGCGACGGGCCCACGACGAGCGCGACGAGCACCATCACGAGGAAGAAGGCGACGACGACGCGCACCATCTGGCGCAGCCCTTCGGTGAGGGTGTCGATGATGGAGACCGCGGCTGCGGAGGCCCCGGGCGGCAGGCTGCTCGCCACGTGCGAGCGGGCGAACGACAGCCCCAGCACGAGCACGACGCAGGCGACGGCGGCACCGAGCCCCACGCGTACCAGTGCTCGTCGGCGGTCGCGTGCCATCGCGACCCCGCCCGCGATGAACGCGATGGCCAGCAGCGGCAGCGCGACTCCGCCGACGCGCAGGGCGTTGTAGGCGGTACGCGCGGTGTCGAGGTCGCTGCTGGGCAGCAGGGGGACCGAGACGGTGATCGGCGGCAGCTTGTCGACGAGCGGGACCCCTGCGGCGACGAGACGCTGCTCGATGGGCTCGACGATGTTGCCGATGTCGATGCTGACGTCGGTCCCGTTGTCGACGATGGCGCCGTCGGGTGACCGCGAGAGCACGGCGACGAGCTGGGCGTGCGAGACCTGGTTGGCGGCGACCCAGACCGTGGCGAACTGGTCGCTCCCGACGACGGCGGTGACGACACGGCGCACGACCTGCTCGACCTGGGCCGCGAGGGGAGCTTTGAGCAGCCCGAGTGCTCGTGCTGCGGCCGGTCGGCCTCCGGCCTCGAGCGCCTCCAGGGCTCGGTCGACCAGGTGCTGGTCGCTGATGGCGACCAGGACGCGTGCCGTCGCACGGTCCTCGACGAACGCGGTCACGGCCGGGTCGGTGGCGAGCGGTGTCACGGTCTCGACCCAGTTGTCGGTGTCGGTCACCGTCGTGCGCAGCCACGTCGCCGTCACCCCGACGGGCACGAGCACGACGCCGATGACGATGAGCACGGCTGCCAGCACCGAGCGCAGGCGTGCAGGCATGTCGACCTCCGGGACTCTCGCGATGCAGGCGTCAGGCCTGTCCGTCGAGCGTCCCGTGGCGCCGACCCCGCACGCATCCCCCGATGCGGGTGAGCCTCAGGCCGGGTGGCGCTTGGCCGGGCGGGCCAGCTGCGGGGTCACCGATCGACCGCGCAGCAGCAGGAGGCCGCCCACGACGATGCAGACGACCTCGGCCACGGCCGCCGTCCAGACCGATCCGCCCGCCCAGACGGTGTGCACGCCGAGCAGCCCGACGGTGGAGGCGATGATGAAGGCCCCGAGCGTCGCGGCCCCGAAACCGGCGGTGAGGAAGGCGGGCACCCAGTGCTCCCAGCGGAGCAGCAGGATCGCGATGACCACACCGGCGACGACGTTGATGAGGAACATCGGCCCCACGGTCTGGTTGCGCACCCCGTCGAACCACAGGTAGAGGTGCACTCCGGCGGAGACGAGCAACGCCACCGCTCCCACGCCTCGGAGTCTCATGATGCGCTCCTGTCGTCCGGGTCGCGCCGCGGCGTCCCGTTGGCGTCGCGGTGTTGGACTCCCTTCCCCTGAAGACGTCTCGACGGGGGGAGAGGTTCAGCCTCCGGCGCCGGGCCCGTAGGCGGTGAGGAAACGGTCGCGGAAGCGGTCCATGGGCCAGACCGGCGCGGTGGGGCCGGGCCGCAGCCCGTCCTGCCAGCCCCACCTGGAGATGCGGTCGAGCACGGCCGGGTCCCGGGAGACGATGCTGACGGGCACGTCGTGCCCGGCGTGGTCACCGGAGACGATGCTGACCGGCTGGTGGTCGCCCAGCACGACGACGACGAGGTCGTCGTCGTGGGTCCCGCGCAGGAACGACACGACGCTGTCGAGGGAGTAGGCGACGGTCTGGCCGTATGCCGTCCGCACCCCGGCGGTGCTGCTCCACACGGCGTCGCGTGGCCGGGCCTGTCCGGCCTGGGCGAGGAAGGTGGAGCCGTCGCCGACGGCGGCCCAGTCGACGAGCCGGGGCAGCGGGGCCCACGGGACGTGGCTCGTCACGAGGTCGATCTCGGCCATGACGGGAGGGCGGCCGCCCGGTGGGCGACTCTCGAGCTCCAGCCGGTCGAAGGCCGACAGGGTGTACTGGTCGGGCATGGGTGCGTAGCCGAAGCCCGGCCCGGCATAGCCCAGGGTGCGCGCGTCGTAGACGGCGTCGTAGCCGTAGAAGGCCTTGCCCTCGGGCCAGTCGTGGCGGTTGGCCGGGATGACGTCGACGGTGCGCCAACCGGCGCGTGAGAAGGCCTCGGCCAGGGTGAGGCGTCGGGAGGCCGACGTGGCGGTGTCGAGCAGCTGGTCGTAGCGCTGCTGGCTGCTCACCCAGAGGCCCGACTGGAGGGTCGAGTGGGCGAGCCAGCTGATCCCGCCGAACGTCGGGGACGTGAGCCAGGCGCTGCGCGTCGTGTAGCCGGAGGCCTCGAGCCCGCTCGTCCCGGCTGCGAGCGCCCTTGCCACGTCAGGGCTCTCGTCGACGGCGACCTTGCCGTAGCTCTCGACGAAGACGACGACGACGTCCTTGCCGCGCAGCGCGGTCAGCAGGTCGCCCGGAGGGGTGTCGTGGAACGGGTCGACGGCGATCTGGGCGGCGAAGACGTCCTGGTCGTGCAGGCCGTCGCGCACGGACGTGATCTCGCGGGCGGCGAGGGCCACGGTGCTCGACGAGGCCACGGGCAGGTCGGTGGTGGCACCGAGTCCCAAAGAGGCGCAGACGAGCCAGGCGACGGTCGCGGCCCCGAGGGCTCGCAGCGCGCCCGTGCGGTGCCGGTCGACGAGCAGCCCGACCCGTCGCACGGCCAGCGGGGTCAGGGCGACCAGCGCGAGCAGGACCAGCCCGGCCGCGACGGCGGCCAGCACCGCGGTCACGGGACCGGTCGACTCGCCGAGGAGGTCGGTGGCGGAGCCGGCGTAGCGCCAGTCGGTCAGCGGGTTGAACGCCCGGTAGAGCGTGGCGAGGAAGGCCGCGTCGAGGACCCGCACGACGAGGAGTACTCCGAGGACGAGCCCGACGACGATCGCGAACCACCGCGCGGCGGTTCCGCGCAGGGCGAGGAGTGCGGCGACGAGGAGCAGGGCCTCGACGGGGACACGCAGGAGCGCGAGGGGCGTCGGCGTCCAGCCCACCGCCGGGTTCGGTGCCACGAGCGTCACCCACACGAGCAGGACCGCGAGCACGGTCAGGGCGTGGCCGGCCGCTCGTCGCGTCGTCGCGCCCGTGATGCGCGGGGTGGGCGCCGTGTGCGTCGTGCGCGTCGTCGGCGCGGTCACGGCAGCACGCGCGCGTCGACGGCGCTCGGCCCGACGCCCGGCCAGGCAGCGAGGGTCTCGACCTCCGTCGGCCGGGGCAGCGACAGCCGCCGCAGCGTCACGATCTCGGTTCCGAACGAGACGGCGAGCAGTCCCAGCCCGGTGCCGACGGCGAGCGAGGCGACGGCCGCCGGGAGGATGCCGGCAGCGGCCACCGTGAGCACGATGCCCTGGTAGGCCGCGACGACCTTGCGCCAGAGCAGCGCCGGGACCTGCCCACGCAGCCACGGCGCCCAGCGCGCGGCGAGGGCGACGAGCAGCAGGAGGTAACGGGCCGCCCCGACGCCCATCACCCACCACCCGAGGTCCCGCGCGACGTATGCGCTGAGGACGAGGATGAGGAAGGCGTCGGTCTCCATGTCGAAGCGGGCTCCGAGGGGGTGCACGGTGCCGGTGCGGCGCGCGACGCGGCCGTCCACGGCGTCGAGGACGAGGGCGACCGCGGCCAGGGCCACCAGGACGCCGGTGGTCTCGTGGGTGCCGGCGGGTTGAGCGACGGTGTCCGCGACCAGAGCCGCGACGCCGCACACGAGGACCGCCCGAGACAGGGTGACCCGGTCGGCGGGCAGGAGGCGAGGACGCGAGGCGCGGACGAGCCCGGCACCGAGCAGGACGCACAGCGCCACGCCGCACGCCAGGCCGACGGCCCAGCCGACGGCACCCAAATCGCCGCCCCGGTCCAGGACGGCGAGCAGGGTCAGCACGCCGACGAGCCCGAGGAACGGGCCGTGAGGGGTCACGTGACGCACTGCGCCTCCACCGTGCTTGAGAGGTTTCATCCAAGGACGCCGTCGTCACCGTCGGAGTTCACGGACAGCCCTAGTCTGGTCGCGTGTCCACCGATGCGCGGGCGTTCTGGGTGGTCGAGCCCGGCAGGGGCGAGATCCGGCCGGTCACCGTGCCCGCACCCGGTTCCGGCGAGGTGCTCGTGCGGGCGCTGCACTCGGGGGTGAGCCGTGGCACCGAGACCATCGTCTTCCGTGGCGCCGTGCCCGAGGACCAGTACGCCGTCATGCGCGCCCCGCACCAGGAGGGCGACTTCCCCGGTCCGGTGAAGTACGGCTACCTCGGTGTCGGCGTCGTCGACGAGGGGCCTTCGGCGCTCCTCGGGCGGACGGTCTTCTGCCTGCACCCGCACCAGACGGCATACGTCGTGCCGGTCGAGTCGGTGGTCGTCGTGCCCGACGACGTGCCGGCACGGCGGGCCGTGCTCGCGGGCACGGTCGAGACGGCCGTCAACGCGCTCTGGGACGCCGCCCCCCGAATCGGTGACCGGGTGGCCGTCGTCGGGGCGGGGATGGTCGGATGCTGCGTCGCGCGCCTGCTCGCCGCGATCCCCGGCTGCCGGGCGACCCTCGTCGACGTGGACCCGGCCCGCGAGCCGGTGGCCGCGCGTCTCGGTGTCGCCTTCGCGCGACCCGACGACCTCGCGGACGCGCACGGAGACCACGACCTCGTCGTCCACACCAGCGCGACGGGCGCGGGGCTCCAGCTCTCGCTCGACCTCCTCGCGCCGGAGGCGACCGTGCTCGACCTCAGCTGGTACGGCGACACGCGGGTCGAGCTGTCGCTCGGTGGGTCGTTCCACTCGTCACGGCTCCGCATCCGTGCCAGTCAGGTCGGTTCCGTTGCGGCAGCGCGGCGCTCGCGCTACTCGTATGCCGAGCGCCTGACGCTCGCCGTCGGCCTCCTGCGCGATCCCGCCTTCGATGCCCTGCTGACCGGTGACTCGCCGTTCGAGGAGCTGCCCGCCCTCATGCCTCGTCTCGCGGACGGCACCCTGCCGGCCATCTGCCACACCATCTCCTACCGACCCACCGACTGAAGCGGGGAGCCGATGTTCAGCGTGACCGTCCGGGACCACATGATGATCGCGCACAGCTTCCGCGGGGAGGTGTTCGGCCCGGCCCAGCGGCTGCACGGGGCGACGTTCGTCGTCGACGTGACCTTCCGTGGACCCGAGCTCGACCGCGACGACATCCTCGTCGACATCGGCCTGGCGACCCGGCACGTCCGCGAGGTCGTCGGTGCCCTCGGCTACCGCAACCTCGACGACGATCCGGACTTCGCGGGCGTCAACACCTCGACCGAGGTGCTGGCCCGCACGGTCGCCGAGCGGGTCGCGGACCGGGTGCGCGCCGGCGACCTCGGCGGCGCCACCGACCAGGTGACCGGGCTCGTCGTGACGCTCCACGAGTCGCACGTCGCGTGGGCGAGCTACGAGTGCGACCTCTGAGCGAGGTCCACGCGGTCGTCCCGGACGGGATCGACGACCCCACCCGGCCGAGCGGGGGAAACACCTACGACCGCAGGGTGATCGACGGGTTGAGGACCGCGGGCCGGGTGGTGACCGAGCATGCGGTGCCCGGAGCCTGGCCGCGACCGGACGCGGCGGCTCTGGCGCGTCTGGCCGAGGTCGTCGATGCGGTCCCCGCGGACGCCGTGCTGCTCGTCGACGGTCTCGTCGCGTGCGCCGCCGACGAGGTCCTCGTGCCGGCGGCGGACCGCGTCCGTCTTGTCGTGCTCGTGCACCTGCCGCTCGGGTCGGCCGACGCCGCAGCGGCCGCGGGGGAGCAGCAGGTGCTTTCGGTGGCGACGGCCGTCGTCACGACGAGTGCCTGGACGCGAGACGTGCTGCTCGACGCGTACGCCCTCCCTCCCGGGCTCGTGCACGTCGCCCGACCCGGGGTCGACCGTGCGCCCCTGGCCGCGGGCTCGCGCGACGGCGGGCGCCTGTTGTGCGTCGGTGCCGTGACCGCGCTCAAGGGGCAGGCCGAGCTCGTGGTGGCGCTCGCCCTCGTGCGCGACCTGACGTGGTCGTGCGTCCTGGCCGGCGCACTCACGCGTGAGCCGGCGCTCGTCGACGGACTGCGTCGACGGCTCGCGGCGTCGGGGCTCACCGATCGCGTGCGCCTCGTGGGCCCCCTCGGTGGCGCGGACCTCGAGGAGGCGTATGCCGCCGCCGACCTCCTCGTGCTGCCCTCCCTCGTCGAGACGTACGGGATGGTCGTGACCGAGGCCCTCGCTCGTGGTGTCCCGGTGCTGGCCTCTCACGTCGGCGGGGTGTCCGAGGCGCTCGGGGAGGCCGGCGACGGCCCGCCGGGCCTGCTCGTGCCGGCCGGTCGTCCCGGCGCGCTGGCGGCCGCCCTCCGGTCCTGGCTGAACGACGGCGACCTGCGTGAGCGGTTGCGACGACGGGCGGTCGCGCGATGCGAGACCCTTGTGCCGTGGTCGGACACGGTGGACCACGTCTCGGCCGTGCTCGACGGGGTACGGGCCGGCTGAACCCGATCGTCGACACGGACGTCGTCACCATCAGGGGTCCCGGGCAGACCCCCGGCAGACCCGGGCAGAAAGGGCGGAGGAGATGCGACCCGACCGATCCTGGCTGCGCCCCGTCGCGGGGCTCGCGATCCTCGGTGTCCTCGTCTGGCGCATCGGTGGCGAGGCCTTCGTCGACGGACTGCGCCATGTCGACGCGTGGTCGGTCACCGCCGCGGCTGCGATCGCGGTCGTGACGACCGTGTGCGGGGCCTGGCGGTGGGTCCTCGTTTCGCGGGGGCTCGGGACCGAGCTGTCCCTGCGCTCGGCCGTCGCAGCGTGCTACCGGTCGCAGTTCCTCAACGTGACCCTCCCCGGCGGGGTGCTCGGCGACGTGCACCGCGGTGTGCGCCACGGCCGCCGGGGCGGCGACCTGGGCCGCGGGCTGCGGTCCGTCGTGTGGGAGCGGGCGGCGGGTCAGGTCGTCCTCGTCGTGCTGACCGTCGGTGCCGTGCTGCTCCTGCCGTCGCCCGGGTCGTCGCTGCCGCAGGGCGAATCGCCTGTTCCGACAGTGCTTCTCGTCGCTGCCGCACTAGCGGTCGTCGCCGCCCTGGCCGTCGTCGTGGCGCGAGGGCGCCGTGTGTCGGGAAAGCGCCCGACGGTTCGAGTCGCTCGCGACGCGCGGGTCCCGCGGGTCTCGCGGGCCGGGCAGGTCGCGGTGGCCGACCTGAGAGCGGGACTGCTGGGACGGCATACGTGGCCGGGAGTCGTCGCGGTCTCCACGGTCGTCGTCGTCGGACACGTGGCGACCTTCGTGCTCGCAGCCAGGAGCGCCGGGGTCACCGCGTCGGTGGGTGACCTGGTGCCGCTTGCGCTCGTCGTGCTCGTCGCGATGGCCGTGCCCCTCAACGTCGCCGGGTGGGGACCCCGTGAAGGGGTCGCGGCGTGGGCGTTCGGGGTCGCCGGCCTCGGGGTCGCGGGGGGAGTGGGGACCGCCGTCGTCTACGGCGTCATGTCGTTCGTCGCCGCCCTCCCCGGCGCGGCGCTGCTCGTCACCTCGCGGCGCGAGACCCACCGCGCCACGGGCGTCGCTGCGGAAGGAGCTGTCAGTGGCTGACCGTCCGTACACCCTGCTCAGCTGCGGCATGTCGATCGACGGCTACCTCAGTGCCGGCACGTCGACCCGCCTCATGCTGTCCAACGACGCCGACTTCGACCGCGTCGACGGCGAGCGGGCCGCGAGCGACGCGATCCTCGTGGGCGCGAGCACGATACGCCACGACAACCCGCGCCTGCTCGTCCGCTCGGCCGAGCGCCGCGCCGCGCGCGTGGCCCGCGGGCTCACCCCGTCGCCCACGAAGGTGACGGTTACGAGGCGTGCCGAGCTCGACTGTGCCGCAAGCTTCTTCGCGGCCGACGGTGCCGACAAGCTCGTCTACTGCCCGACCGACGTGGTGCCCGAGGCCCGCGAGCGGCTCGGCGCCGCAGCGGCCGTCGTCGACGCCGGCCGTCCGGCGACGATGCGCCGGGTCTGCGAGGACCTCGGCGACCGCGGCGTGCAGCGGCTCATGGTCGAGGGCGGTGGGACCGTGCACACCCAGCTGCTCACCGACGACCTCGCCGACGAGCTCCAGCTCGTCGTGGCGCCCTTCTTCGTCGGGGACTCGGCCGCGTGCCGGTTCGTCGGGGACGGGCGCTATCCGTGGAACGCCGGCCGTCGCGCGACCCTCGCCGAGGTGCGCCAGATCGGCGACGTGGTCCTGCTGAGGTATGCGTTGTCGCCGCGTTTCCGGGAGGGCGCATGACCTCCGCGGCGCCGGGCCCCACGCCCCCACCAGCACCCCCGGCGGCACCTCCCCCGGCCCGGATCCGCACCCACGTGCTCGTGCCGGTCGGGTTCGCCGACGGCTTCGAGACGACGGCGCGCGTCTTCACCTTCGACGGCCTCGCCGACGGGCGCGAGCACCTCGCGCTGGGTCTCGGCGACCGCGCCGCGTCCCCGGGCCCCGGCGCCTGTGACCGCGACCCGACGCCCACGCGGCTGCACAGCGAGTGCCTGACCGGCGACGTCTTCGGCAGCCGGCGGTGTGACTGCGGCGCCCAGCTGCGCGAGTCCGTCGAGCGCCTCGACGCGAGCGGTGGGTTCCTGCTCTACCTGCGGCAGGAGGGGCGCGGCATCGGCCTCTATCCCAAGCTCGACGCGTACGTGCTCCAGGACGCGGGACTCGACACCTACGAGGCGAACGTCGCGCTCGGCTACGGCGAGGACGAGCGGGACTACACCGTGGCCGCCCAGATGCTCGGCGCGCTCGGGGTCAGCCGGGTCGCCCTGCTCAGCAACAACCCCGACAAGGCCGAGCAGCTGCGGGCCCTCGGGGTCACGGTGGTCCGCCGCGTGCCGACGGGGGTCCACCTCTCCGACGCGAACGCCCACTACCTCGCGACGAAGGTCGTGCGCGGCGCGCACACCCTCGACCTGCGCGTCCAGCCCTGATTGACCGCGGCGCCCGGCGGTGCATCATGGGTCAGTGGACGACGGGACTTTCGGATGACGCCGGAGCAGCCTCTCTCGGTGACGGTCAACGGCGCCGAGCTCGACCTGGCGGGCACCGACCCTGCGACCAATGCCCTCGACTGGCTGCGGGGGCAGGGGCTCACCGGGGCCAAGGAGGGGTGCGCCGAGGGAGAGTGCGGCGCCTGCGCGGTCCTCGTGGCCCGCCCCGACGGTGGGTCGGGCACCGAGTGGACGGCCGTCAATGCCTGTCTCCTGCCGGCCGCCTCGTTGGACGGCCAGGAGGTCGTCACGGCCGAGGGACTGGGGACGCCGGGGCACCTGCACCCGGTGCAGCACGAGATGGCGGTGCGAGGCGGGTCGCAGTGCGGCTACTGCACGCCCGGTTTCGTCTGCTCCATGGCTGCCGAGTACTACCGCGCCGACCGGCAGGACGACGGTGCCCGTGTGGGCGGGGACGCGGACAGGCACGAGTCGGGGCCCAACGGGTTCCGTCTCGGAGCGCTCTCAGGCAACCTGTGCCGGTGCACCGGCTACCGGCCCATCCGGGACGCGGCCTTCGCGCTCGAGTCCCCGGCAGCCGACGACAGGCTCGCCGCGCGGCGCTCGGACGCGCCGCCACCTCCGGTCGGGACGCGGCTCTCGGGGGCGACCGGCACGTATGCCCGTGCGGCCGACCTCGACGAGGCGCTCGACCTGCTCGCGGGCAATCCGGGCGCGGCGGTCGTCGCCGGCTCGACCGACTGGGGCGTCGACGTGAACCTCCGTGGCACCCGAGCGCCGTTCGTCATCGGCATCGACCGTCTGCCCGAGCTGCGCCGCCTCGAGATCGGTGACGAGGCCGTCGAGATCGGCGCCGCGTTGACCCTCACCGAGGTGCAGCGCGAGCTGGCGGGGCGGATCCCCCTGCTCGACCAGGTGTTCTCCCAGTTCGGCTCCCGACTCATCCGCAACGGTGCGACCGTCGGCGGCAACCTCGGCACGGGCTCCCCGATCGGTGACCTGCCGCCCGCGCTGCTCGCGCTCGAGGCCGTCGTCGTGCTCGCGAGCCCCGACGGCGACCGCCAGGTGCCGCTCGCCGACTACTACACCGGCTACCGGCGGAGCGTGCGCCGGCCCGACGAGCTCATCCGTGCGGTGCGGATCCCCTTGCCGCTCAGCCCGACCACGGCCTTCCACAAGATCGCCAAGCGCCGCTACGACGACATCTCCAGCGTCGCCGTCGCCGTGGCCCTCGACGTCGTCGACGGCTCCGTCCGGAGGGCGCGCATCGGTCTCGGCGGCGTGGCAGCCACCCCCGTCAGGGCGCTCGCCACCGAAGCAGCCCTGGAGGGCCGGGCCTGGACCGCGGCGACGGTGCAGGCCGCCGCAGAGGTGATGCGGGGGGAGGGCACCCCGCTCGACGACCACCGGGCGAGCGCGGCCTACCGCAGCGCTGTGCTGGGCACCTCGCTCCTTCGCCTCCATGCGGACGAGCAGCCCGAGGACGGGGTGGGTGCATGACGTCCCTGTCCCGCCGGCCTGCCGATCCCGTTGTCGGACAGTCGATCCCGCATGAGTCCGCCGCCCTTCACGTCACGGGCACGGCGCTCTACACCGACGACCTCACGACGCGCACGCACGGTCTGCTCCACGCCCACCCCGTCCAGGCACCGCACGCCCACGCCCGCGTGACGCGGCTGGACCCCGTCCCCGCGCTCGCCGTCCCGGGCGTCGTGCGCGTCCTCACCGCCGCCGACGTGCCCGGCGTCAACGATGCCGGCGTCAAGCACGACGAGCCCCTCTTCCCGTCCGAGGTGATGTTCTTCGGGCACGCCGTGTGCTGGGTACTGGCCGACACCCTCGAGGCGGCCCGGCTCGGGGCGCTGGCCGTCGAGGTGGACTACGAGCCGCTGCCCTCGGTCGTCACCGTCCGCGAGGCGATCGAGGCAGGCAGCTTCCAGGGCGGCCAGCCCAGGCTCGAGCGCGGTGATGTCGACGAGGCCTTCGGCGCGGCCGAGCACGTGTTCAGCGGCGAGCTCGATCTCGCCGGCCAGGAGCACTTCTACCTCGAGACGCACTGCTCGCTCGCGCACGTCGACGAGAGCGGACAGGTCTTCGTCCAGAGCAGCACCCAGCACCCGACGGAGACCCAGCAGATCGTGGCGCACGTGCTGGGTCTGGCGAGCCACGGCGTCACGGTCCAGTGTCTGCGGATGGGAGGAGGCTTCGGTGGCAAGGAGATGCAGCCGCACGGCTACGCGGCCGTGGCCGCGCTGGGAGCCGTCCTGACCGGGCGGCCGGTGCGTCTGCGCCTCACCCGGACCCAGGACCTGACGATGACGGGCAAGCGACACGGCTTCCACGCACAGTGGCGCGCCGCCTTCGACGGCGATGGCCGCATCCGCGCGCTCGACGCCACCCTGACCTCCGACGGCGGCTGGAGCCTCGACCTCTCCGAGCCCGTGCTGGCGCGGGCGCTCTGTCACGTCGACAACGCATACTGGATCCCCCACCTGCGGGTCGACGGACGGATCGCCCGGACCCACAAGACGTCCCAGACGGCGTTCCGCGGGTTCGGCGGACCCCAGGGGATGCTCGTCATCGAGGACGTCCTCGGCCGCTGCGCACCGCTGCTCGGGATCGACCCCGTGGAGCTGCGGCGGCTCAACTTCTACGCAGAGGGTCAGGACACGCCATACGGTCAGGTCGTCCGTCACCCCGAGCGGGCCGTCGCGTGCTGGGAGCAGGTGCTGACCACCGGCGAGATCGCGGAGCGCTCCGCGGCGATCGCCGCGTACAACACGTCCCACGAGCACACGAAGCGGGCCCTGGCCGTCACGCCGGTGAAGTTCGGGATCTCCTTCAACTTCACCGCCTTCAACCAGGCCGGGGCGCTCGTGCACGTCTACAAGGACGGCTCGGTCCTCGTCACGCACGGTGGGACCGAGATGGGCCAGGGCCTGCACACGAAGATGCTGCAGGTGGCTGCCACGTCGCTAGCCGTCCCCCTGTCGCTCGTCCGGCTGGCACCGACGCGCACCGACAAGGTGCCCAACACGTCCGCGACCGCAGCGAGCTCGGGAGCCGACCTCAACGGTGCAGCGGTCAAGGACGCCTGCGAGCAGATCCTGGGCCGGCTCCGCGCCGTGGCCGCTGCCCGGCTGGGCATCCCCGGCGAGGACGTGCGGTTCGAGGACGGGTGCGCGCGAGCGGCGCAGGGAGCGGCGTCGGAAGCGGGGTCGGGCGCAGCGGAGGTGGCTTGGGCCGATCTCGTGGGCGAGGCCTACTACCGACGGGTCCAGCTCTGGGCGGCCGGTTTCTACCGCACCGAGGGACTCCACTGGGACTCGACGAGAATGCACGGCTCGCCGTTCAAGTACTTCTCCTACGGCGCTGCGGCGGCCGAGGTCGAGGTCGACGGCTTCACCGGTGCCTACCGGCTGCGCCGGGTCGACATCGTGCACGACGTGGGTGACTCGCTCTCCCCACTCGTCGACCTCGGCCAGATCGAGGGCGGCTTCGTGCAGGGTGCGGGCTGGCTCACCCTCGAGGACCTCCGGTGGGACGAGTCCTCCGGCCCGGCACGCGGCCGGCTCGCCACGGCGTCGGCGAGCACCTACAAGCTGCCGAGCTTCTCCGAGATGCCCGACGTCTTTAACGTCGCACTGCTCGAGCGCGCCACCGAGGACGGTGTCGTCTACGGGTCCAAGGCCGTCGGGGAGCCCCCGCTCATGCTCGCCATCTCCGTCCGCGAGGCCCTGCGCCAGGCGGCCGCTGCGTTCGGGGCCGCGGGCACGCAGGTCGACCTCGCCTCGCCGGCGACACCCGAGGCGGTCTTCTGGGCCGTCCAGCAGGCGCGAGGAGCCGGCCAGCCACCGCACACGGTGGCGGTCGTACGGGGCGAGCTCCGGGGCGTGGGCGTCGCGCCCGAGCGTGCAGACCCCGCCGGGCACCCGCTGCGCCCGCACTCGGAGCAGGTCGCCGCCGGGAGGGGTGACTGACGTGCACTGGCTCTCGGCAGCCCAGCGGCTGCGTGCGGACCGGGTCCCCGGCGTGCTCGTGACGGTCGCGGCCGTCCGAGGCCACGCCCCGCGCGAGCCCGGCGCCAAGATGGTCGTCTCGCCCGACGACACGTGGGGCAGCATCGGCGGTGGCAACCTCGAGGCGACGGCCGTCGAGCGCGCCCGCGCGATGCTCGGGCGGGGGGAGTTCGCCCCCGAGCAGCTCGACCTGGCGCTCAACGAGCGAGCACCCGTCGAGCACGGCCAGCAGTGCTGCGGCGGCGAGGTGTCGGTGCTGCTCGAGCCACTGCCCGTCGTGCCCTCCGTGGCGATCTTCGGGATGGGTCACGTCGGCACCGAGCTCGCTCGCATCCTGAGCCGTCACGACCTCGAGCTGCACCTCGTCGACGGACGCGCCGACCGCGTGGCCCCAGGACGACTCGCGGGGCTCGCCGACGCCGTGGCCGGCGTGCACCTCCACCACGCGCCCGTTCCGGAGCTCGTCCTCGGGCAGGTCCCGCGCGGCACTCACGTGCTCGTCATGACCCACGACCATGCCGAGGACATCGCCCTGTGCGATGCCGCCCTGAGGTGCTCGCACCTGGGCTCGATCGGCCTCATCGGGTCGTCGGCCAAGTGGCGCCGGTTCGAGCAACGCCTTGCATCAGAGGGCCATTCGGCGCAGGAGCTGAGCAGGATCACGACGCCGATCGGGGCGCCCGGGCTCACCGGCAAGAGCCCGGCCACCATCGCCGTGGCGGTCGCGACCGACCTGTTGGCGCTCTTCGAGCGGGAGCGGCAGCTCGAGCGCCCGACGCCGGGCACCCGTCCGTGACGATCTTCCGGGCACGCGTGCTCGACACGCCGACGAGCCCCTTCGCGGGCGGAACGCTCCGGTCGCACGACGACTGCGGGGTGCTCGTCGAGGACGGCGTCATCACCGCGCGCGGCCCGTTCGACGTGGTGCGCGCGCAGCATCCCGACGCAACGGTCCTCGACCTGCGCGAGGGTCTGCTCCTCCCGGGGCTCGTCGACACGCACGTGCACTTCCCCCAGGTGCGCGTCATCGGTGGGCTCGGCCTGCCGCTGCTCGACTGGCTCGACCGCTACGCCCTGCCGGAGGAGATGCGGCTCGCCGATGTCGACCACGCCCGTGGCGTGGCCCGTGACTTCGTGGCGGGGCTCGTCGACGCCGGGACGACGACCGCGCTCGTCTTCGGCGCCCATCAGGCCCCGGCCGTCGACGCGATGTTCGAGGCGGCCGACCACTGGGGCCTGCGGGTCACGACCGGCCTCGTGACCTCGGACCGGCTGCTGCCCGAGCCGCTGCTCACGACCGCCGAGCGCGCCCACGCCGAGTCGCGCGACCTCGCGGCCCGCTGGCACGGCAAGGGCCGGCTGCGCTACGCGGTCACACCGCGCTTCTCCCTCTCGGCGAGCGAGGCGATCCTCGAGGCCTGTGCCGCCACCTTCGCCGAGGTGCCCGGGTCGCTCTTCACGTCGCACCTCAACGAGAACCATCACGAGATCAGCGAGGTCGCCGCGCTCTTCGACGGGGCCTCGTACGTCGACACCTACGACCGCTTCGGCCTCGTCACGCCGAGGTCCGTGCTGGCGCACGACGTCCACCCGACCGATGCCGAGCTGAGGACGCTCGCCCAGCGCGGCGCCGCCGTGGCGCACTGCCCCACGAGCAACGCGGCGCTGGGCAGCGGGCTCTTCCCGCTCCGTCGGCACGTCGAGGCGGGGGTGCGCGTCGCCCTCGGCTCGGACGTCGGCGCCGGCACCGGCTTCTCGCTGTTCAAGGAGGGACTGCAGGCGTACTTCGTCCAGCAGCTCCTCGGCCCGGACGGGATGCTGCTGACCTCGGCGCACCTGCTCTGGCTGAGCACCGGGGCGGGCGCCGACGCGCTCGGGCTCGGTCACGACGTGGGTGACCTGTCGGTCGGCAAGCAGTTCGACGCCGTCTGGGTGCTGCCCGAGCCCGGCGACCCGCTCGCCGTGGGACTCGACAACGCGTCGTCCCCCGACGACGCGCTGTCCAAGGTCTTCGCGCTGGGGACGACGTCCGACGTCGGCGGCGTGTGGGTCGGGGGCGAGCAGATCGCCGCCGGCCGGTGGCGGAGCCCACACCCCCGTTGACGTGCTCCCGCCCGACCGAGGGCGTATGCCGCCGCTCACCTTCCGGGTCGACGTCCCCACCCGCGGGGAGGCTCAGACCGTCGCGGGGCCGCTCCCGTCGGCGGGCGCCGTCTGCTGCATCAGCGCGTCGCGGGCCCGTCGGGGTCCCGGATGCTCGCGCAGCGACACACCCATCCGGTGCAGCCCCGTGCGGTCCACGACGTCCGCGGAGCCCATGAGGCGTTCGGCGGCCGAGCGGATCGCAACGGCGTCGGCGCGGTTGGGGTCGAGCACCTCGCCCAGCCGCTGCTCCTCGACGGCGGCGGCGCCGGCGAACTGGTCGGTGGAGAGGGGGAGCAGCAGCAGGGGGACACCGGCCGTGAGTGACTCGGTGACGCTGTTGTTTCCGCCGTGCGAGACGGCCACGCAAGCGTGACCGAGCAGGGTCACCTGCGGGAGCATCTCGCGTACGAGCCACGACTCGGGGAGTGCACCCAGCAGGGCACGCGGCGTCGACCCGTGGGCCAGGGCGACGCGGACGTCGAGCGGGCGCAGCGCCTCGACGATCGTCGCGATCAGGTCCGACCGGGCGGAGAGGAAGCTGCCGAGGCTGACGTAGACGACCGGCTCGTCGCTGCGGCCGAGCCACTCCTCGACCTGCTCGTCCGGGGCCTCGGCCCGCACCGCGGAGCCGAGGAAGGTGTGGCGCGGGAGCAGCGAGGTGCGGTGGGGGTCGTGCAGCTCCGCGGGGTAGTTGAGCATCAGGACGTCGCCGGTCTCGGCGAAGGCGTCCACGCTCGGCGGGGCCCCGTGCGACAGCTGCGCCAGTGCGGTGTTCCACTGCGCCGTGAAGTCGTCGCGCACCCGCTCCGAGAGCCGCCGAAGCTCGGCGAGGGCGTCCGATCCGGGCGTGAAGGCACGGGGCCAGGCGGGTGGGTAGCCGTACACCTCGTCGCCGACGGTGAGGGCGGACGGGTGTCCCAGCACGACGTCGGCGTGGCTGGTGCCCCCGCTGGCGAGACCGAGTCGGGCACCGAAGGCGAGGTGGTCGACGATGACCGTGTCGGGGCGCACCCGGTCGACGACGTCGTGCACGGCCCGGGCCACGCCTACGGCGTTCCAGAGCAGGTCGTTTCCGCGCGCCCGCGCCTGGTAGGCGAGCGTCTCGACGGCGCCGAGCCTCGTCGCCTCGAAGAACCCGCGGAGCGAGTCGTCCTCGCCGGCCGGCTGCTCCTCGGCCCGGATGACGCCCGGGTTCGAGCCGCGCCCCAGCTGCAGGTGCTCGCGCTCGTAGCCGAAGGCGGTGACGAGGGCGTCGGTGGCCGTGCCTGTGGCGACGACGACGCGCTCACCCGCGTCACGCCAGGCCGTGGCGAGGGTGGCGAGCGGGTAGAGGTGGGAGGCGTAGTCGGGGCTGATGACGAGGAGCGTCACGAGGCTCCCTCCACGGCGTCGGACAGGCGCGGCCCATCCGCTCGCTGTGGCGCCACCTGACGGTAGACCGCGGCGAGCGACGCGGCCATCGTGTCGATGCCGAACCTCGTGCGCACCATGTCCCGGGCCTGCGCCATCCGGGCGTCGGCGTCCGGTGCCGCGGCGAGGTCGAGTGCGGCGTGGGTCGCGTTTGCGAGGGCGGCGGCGGTGGACGTGTCGGCGAGGATGCCCGTCTCCCCGTGGGCGACGTAGGTCGCCGGGCCCCCGCCGTCGGGCGCGACGACGACGAGCCCGACGGCCATCGCCTCGAGGATCGCGATGCCGAACTCCTCCTTGAGGCTCGCGCTGACGTAGACCCCGGGCGGCGCCGTTTCGCCCGGCCGTCCGCGCAGTCGCGCGAGCCACGCGATGGTCGTCGCGTTGGGGCGGTGGCCGGCCAGGAGCAGCCCCTGGTCGGCCGCCTCGCCGGGCGGCACGACGGCGTCGATGCGGGCCAGCTCGGCGCCCTCCTCGGCGCTCGGGTGGTCGAGGTCGCCGCCCACGACGAGCAGGTTGCAACGCTCGCGCAGCAGGGCGTCGTCGCGCCAGGCCTGCACGAGGGTCGCCATCCCCTTGACGGGGTTGAGCCGACCGACCGACACGACGGTCGGCAGGGCCCGGCGGTCGTCGGGGAGGGTGCGGAGGAGGGCGTCGAGCTCGTCGAGTGCGGTGGCGACGCCGGACCCGCGGCGTCGTCCGGACCTGTCCAGGGCCTCGCCGACGATGCGGTCGACACCCGCCACGTCGATGCCCTCGCCGACGACGCCGAGGCGCTCTCGCTGCACCTCGATGTCGATCCCGAGGTAGCGCCGCAGGTCGTCGCCGACCTGTGGGCGCGGGAAGAGCACGAGGTGGGAGGCGCGCGCAGCGAGGTCGCGGAGCAGCTGGTCGCGGAACCACAGGTGCTCCGCGAGATCAGCCTCGCCGAACCCGGCACGGGTCAGCGTCCCGGTGCGGTCCCGCGCGTCGATGAGGGCCTGGGGGTCGGGCGCGACGGTCAGCACGACGGGGATGCCGAGCTCGTCCGCCACCTCGGCGGCGGCCATGGACCCGACGTCGGCCATCCGCAGGTGGATCGCGTCGACGCGGCCCGCAGCCCGGAGGACCCGGCGGATTCCGCGGCGCGCCGCGACCCGCGCCGGCCACGCCCGGCCCACTCCCACAGGACCTGACAGCGGCACCCTGGCGTAGTGGTGGCCCGGAGCGAGCAGCGAGGAGCCGACGTGGCCTGCGGGCGCGGCGGACGGACGCCCGGAGGGGAACTGGGCCGGGTCGGGGCTGCCGCCCGACACGGTGATGACCCGAGCCACGGCGGGATCGCCCCGCAGCAGGGCGTCCCCGAGGTGCACGAGCAGCGTGGCGATGCCACCGGTGTCGCCCCGGCCGGAGTGGTGCAGCCGCCCGTCGATGTCGGAGTGGAGGAAGAGCTGCACGACGGTCAGCCCGTCAGGGACGCACGGCACCGGCACCGGCGCCGGACGGAGGTCGAAGAGGGCGAGCCGGGCGGTCTGGGCCAGGGGGCCGACAGTGCGGGCCAACGACACGAGGAGCGCCTCGGCGCTGTGGCCGGCCGCAGGTCCGTCGCCGAGGGCGGCCGTCGCTGCCGCGCGCACCGGGAGCACCTCGGTGTCGTCTGCCGCGAGAGTGATGAGCGCAGTCGTGGTCGCCGCTCCGGGCACCAGCCCCAGCGTCTCGGCCAGTCGCGCGCGGCCGTCGTGGTCGGCTGCTGCCAGACCGGTCAGCAGGGCCCCGCGCACCCGGTCCGGCTGCTGGGCCGCCCAGCTCTCGAGGGTGCGCTGGGCCAGCATTCCGGTGAAGCCGCCGTCGCGGCTCGCGCCGACGAGGTGGGGCAGCGCGTCGTCGACGGGAGTCGTGTGCCGCAGCGCGTCGAGCGCGTGCTCCGCCACATGGCGCCGCTCGTCACGCACCAGCTGTGCGAGAAGCGATGCCGCGGCGGGGTCGTCGCATACGCCGAGCGCGTGGACGGCGGCAAGGGCGGTCAGGGGATCGTCGGAGAGCGTCGCCGAGGTCAGGTCACCGACGACGTCACCGACCGACTGGCTGGTGACGTCGGCGAGCGCCGAGGCGGCCCGCATGGCTTTGAGGAGGGTGGGAGCGGTACGGACCGCCTCGAGTGCGGAGCGGGGGTCCATGGTGCCGACCTTAGGCGTCCGATCGCGAAGATGTACAACCCTTGTCTAACGTTAGGCGGCACGGTGACGGCCACTGTTGAGCTACGGTCGCCGGAGCCAGCCCTTTTCGTGTGCCGCCCAACCCAGCTGGATGCGGCTGTTGGCGCCGGTGGCATCCATGAGCGAACGGACGCGGCGCTGGACCGTGCGCAGCCCGACGTCGAGCTGTCTCGCGACCAGGACGTCGGAGGCGCCGGCGATGAGCAACGACAGCACCTGGAGGTCGGTCTCGTCCGGTCCCGGGGCCGTCTCCACGAGCTCGTCGCTCTCCGGAGACGCGAAGTTGAGCGGCCAGGCTTCGCGCCAGACGAAGTCGAAGAGCGACAGGAGGGACTGGACGAGCCCGGTCGAGTGGATGACGAGGGCCGCCGGCTCCGGGGAGTCGGCATCGAGGGGCACCATCGCGGTGCGACGGTCGGCGATGACGAGCTTGGTCGGGACACGGTCGCTGATCCGCACCTCCTCGTCGCGGCGTATCACCGCCACGAGCTCGGTCTGCGACGTCTGCTCCAGCACGTCGCGCTCGAGCACGACCCGGTACCGGACGCCGCGGGCCGCCGCGATGTCCTCGGCCTGGTTCTCCGCCGCGGTGACGGCCGTCGGGGTGTCGGTGACGAGGACGCAGACCTCCTCGACGGCTCCCAGCTGCAGCTGGTGGAACCGCTGTCCGACCGCGCCGGCCCCGACGACCACCTCGACGAGATCGTGAACACTCCCCGCAGCATCGGTGCGGTGCGACTCCGCCAGCCGCGCGGCCACGAGCTCGGCCTGGTCGAGCTCGTGACGGCGGTCGTTGAGGAGGGCACGCAGCGCGATGCCCGGTGGTGCCGCCACCCAGCGGCCGGGAGTGGCGGCCGCCTGTGCCACCAGTCCCTTGCCCTCCAGACCGACGAGGCCGTCCTCGACCTCCGCGCTCGAGAGCTGGCACCGATGGGCCAGGTCGTCGACGCCGGTCCCACCCAGACCGACCAGCGTGCGGTAGAGCGTCGCCTCTCCGCGACCGAGACCCAGCGCTGCGAGCGCTTCCACCCTCGCTCCTTCCGGTCGCCCTGTCACTCTCCCGGGCGGGTGGCGCACCTGCGCCATGACACATAACCGCCGCACACACATTCTTCCCGACAAACCGGCTCCTCGGGCACTGTGGCTCGCGGCGGAGGAGTCCCACCCCTTGCGCCACCCTCACGCAGCGTGACCCGAACAGCGGGCTCGCGCCCCATCCCCCGGAGGACCAGCATGCGCCCCATCTGGCGTCACACCCTAGGGGTGGCAACGGTTGCCATCGTTGCCGCCACCGCGGCCGCCCCCACCTCGGCCTTCGGCCAGGACTCAGGTGCCACACCCCGTCCGATCGTCGGATCGTCCGCTGCCCAGGCGGCGAGCCACGCCCCCAAGACCGTCACCCTGATCACGGGTGACAAGGTCCTCGTCACCGGGGCCGGCACCAACGCGCCGATCGTCACCGTGCTGCCGCGCGAGGACGGCACCGTGCCTTCTGTCGAGACGCGCCGGGTCGGCAAGGACGTCTACGTCTATCCCGCCGATGCCGTGGACGCCCTGGCCTCGGGCAAGGTGGACGAGGAGCTCTTCAACGTGACCGGGCTCGTCGCCATGGGCTACGACGACGCCAGCACCGACAGCGTGCCGGTCATCGCGCGCTACACCACTGACCTCAGCCGGGCCCGCTCGGCACCGGTCACCCCGAAGGGCGCGGCGAAGGGCCAGACGCTGCACTCGATCGACGGCGTCGCGCTCAAGGCCGGCAAGGCGCAGGCCGCGCACTTCTTCGCCGACGCGACGGACCCGTCCACCGCGGCGGGTGCCAAGATCGAGAAGATCTGGCTCGACGCCAAGGCGTATGCCACCCTCGACCAGTCGACCAAGCAGGTCAACGCCGACAAGGCCTGGGCAGAGGGCCTCAAGGGAGCCGGCACCAAGGTCGCCGTCCTCGACACGGGCGCCGACGCCGAGCACCCTGACCTGCAGGGTCGGATCGTGGCGTCCAAGGACTTCACCGGCTCAGCGGGTGGAGCGCTGTCGGACGTGCACGGTCACGGCACGCACACGGCCTCCACCGTCGGCGGGTCCGGGGCGGCGAGCGATGGCGTCGAGAAGGGCGTCGCCCCCGAGACGCAGCTGCTCATCGGCAAGGTGCTCGGTGACAACGGTGGCGGTTCCGACTCGATGATCATCGGCGGCATGGAGTGGGCGGTCTCGCAGGGCGCCGACGTCGTGTCCATGAGCCTGGGGAGCAATGGGGCACCTGCCGCCTGCAACGACCCGATGTCGTCCGCCGCGCAGGAGCTCGCCACCACGAGCTCCACCCTCTTCGTCATCGCGGCGGGCAACACGGGCTCGGCGAACAACACGGTCTCGGCTCCCGGCTGCGCTCCCGCGGTGCTGACGGTGGGCGCGGTGGACCGTCAGGACGTGCCGGCGTGGTTCTCCAGCCGCGGGCCCACAGCGGTCGACCACACCCTCAAGCCGGAGATCTCGGCGCCCGGCGTCGGCATCACCGCGGCGCGCTCAGGCGGGCGGGGCGACAACGCGTACGTCGCGATGTCGGGCACGTCGATGGCGACGCCGCACGTCGCCGGTGCCGCCGCCATCGTCAAGCAGACGCACCCGACCTGGACCGGGCAGCAGCTCAAGGCGGCCCTCGTGTCGTCGGCGAAGTCCGATGTTCCCGGTGACGTCCGCGCGCAGGGCGCGGGTCGACTGGATGTGATCGCCGCGGCGAAGGCCCCGGTGACCACCATGCCCGTGCAGGCCGGGACGTTCGCGTGGCCGCACACGAGCTCCCAGATCACGACCATCGACCTTCCCTACACCAACGTCACCGACCAGCCGGTCACCCTGCAGCTGTCCGTCGCCGGTGTCACCGGTGACGACGGTTCGGCCGTCAAGTCGGCGCCGGTCGTGCTCGGAGCGTCGTCGGTGACCGTCCCCGCGGGTGCGACCGTCAAGGTCCCCGTCAAGGTCGACCCGACCGCGAAGCTCGACGCCGCGCAGTACGGAGACGTCACCGGCCGCATCGTCGCCACCGGCGGCGCCAACGTGTCGACGCCGTTCTCGCTCTTCGTCACTCCCGAGACGGTGCAGCTCACGGTCCGGATGAAGGACCGCCTCGGCAACCCGGCCAACCTGGGTTCGAGCGTCGATGTGGTCAACATCGACTCCATCAAGGCGCAGCGCGCCTTCAACAACGGCGCTGCGGAGCAGAAGTTCCAGGTGCGCCCGGGCACGTACTTCCTGTCGAGCTTCGTCAGGACGGCGGACCCCACCTACCTGACGGCGGGCACGGTCGGCTCCATCGCCTACTTCGGCCGACCGGAGATCAAGGTCACCGGCGACACGACCGTCGACTTCGACGCGACCAAGGCGCACCTGCTGTCGGTCAAGACGGACCGGCCCAGCGAGGCCAAGGCCTCGGTCCTCTCGTTCTCCCGCACGTGGGACGACACGTGGATCCACGCCGGCTCCCTCAGCACTGGCCCGACGACGACCGCCGTGTATGCCGACGTGCAGGGCAACCCCCAGCAGGGCACCTGGGAGTTCGGTGACTGGTCGCGCCGCTACGCGCCTGCCGTCGATTCGATGTCGGTCCTCGGAGGACCAGTGCTGCACCCGATCGCGGCGCCGAACGCGGCGCCCGGCCTCGACGGCGTCAGCACCGCGGGTCTCGTCGACGGCGGCACCGGCTCGATCTTCGACCCCGCCCGCGTGGGTGGCAAGGTCGTGCTCGTCAAGGTGAGCACCAGCGGCATCTCGCCGGCGATGGTCAACCGGGCCCGCGCAGCCGGTGCCAAGGCCCTGCTCGCGTACGCTCCGGCTCCCGGAAAGTGGCTGCCCGTGGCCGGCTTCGCGCCGCTCAGCGTGGCGACCTACTCCCTTCCGATGGCCGAGGGCGACCAGCTCCAGGCGCTCCTTGCCACCGCCCCCGGAGGTGAGCTGACGCTCTCCTGGAAGGCGACGGCCAGCAGCCCGTACGTCTACAACCTCGGCTTCACCCAGTCGACTCCGGTGACCGACGACAAGACGTTCGTCGTGCAGGACAAGAAGCTCGGCCGCACGGAGGCGGACTACAAGGGCATGGGCGTCGACACTCCGCTCCTGGACTTCGTCTACGCCGGCCGTGACAACGGTGTCACCTTCGGTGTCTCCGCCTACGAAGCCGTGCAGGTGGCGACGAAGCGCACGGAGTTCTACACCGACGGCGGCACGAAGTGGCTGCACTACCTCACGTCGAGCTTCCCCTTCGGAGAGGCGATGACCGAGGCCTGGCGCACCTACCCGGCCGGCAGCGTCCGCACCGACAGCTGGTACGGCGGCATCGTCGCCCCGGCTGCGATCAAGAACGACCAGGGCGTCGAGCAGCTGACGGCCGAGCGTCAGGGCGGCCTCATGGGCTTCGCCCCCCAGATGTGGGGCGATGACTTCGGGCACGTGGCCAACCCCGGCAGCTTCGGTGACGAGGGCAACCTCACGCTGCGCCGCAACGGCGAGGAGATCGGCTACAGCTACTACCCCAACGGCGTCTTCGAGGTGCCGGCCGAGGACTCGGCCTACGAGCTCGAGATGAACACCGGCAAGTTCGGGGGCCCGGCGAGGCTGTGGGCCCGTTCCACCGAGGTCAAGACGACGTGGGGCTTCCGTTCCGCGCTCGACCCCGACACGTTCTCGGTCGGTCTCCCGCTGCTCTTCCCGCGGGTCGGCCTGCCCGAGGAAGGCAGCAAGACCCTCGCCGCCTCGGCCGGACAGGTGCTCCCGATCCGGGTCACCGGTCACGGTGGCTACGCCCCCGGTGACATCGTCTCTGCGAAGTTCGCCTTCTCCTACGACGGCGGCACGACGTGGACGGACGCAGCCGTGTCCAGCGACGGCGGTGTCTGGAGTGCGGCCGTCGACCACACGGGTGCCAGCGGCAAGACGGTCACCACGCGGGTCGAGGTGACCGACAGCAAGGGCGCCTCGGTGACGCAGGTCGTCAAGGCCGCCTACGCGGTGCGCTGAGCGGCGTCCGAAAGAGCTGCCAGCGGCGCAGGCCGCCCACCTCACCGGAGGTGGGCGGCCTGCGGTCCGGTGCGGCCCAGGCGTTCCCCCGTGGGACCTGGCGCGGCGCGCCGCAGGCTGCCTCTTGTCGGCAAGCCGCTGCCCGTCCCTTCTCAGGAGTAGTGTCCGAAAGCACACTGGCGCGACCGGTACACGTCAAGCCGGCGGCGCCCACCCTTGAACCAGGAGGCGTCGATGTCCGAAGTCCCGAACACACCCGATGAGACCGATGTGACGATGTCCGGTGGGGCGGTGTACGACGGCGCGTACACCCTGCTGATCGCTGACTTCTCGGACACCGGAACGGCGCAGGACGCCTACGAGGCACTCAAGTCGGTCGAGGATGGCCGGCACGTCCAGATCGAGGGTGTCATCGTCGTCAAGCGGGCGGCAGACGGGCAGCTGGAGATCCAGAAGGCCACCGACCACACCACCCGACGCGGCCTCAAGTGGGGCGTGGTCGGCGGAGCCGTCCTCGGTCTCATCTTCCCGCCGACGATTCTCGCAAGCGCCGCGGTGCTCGGCGCTGCGGGGGCCGCGGCCGGCAAGGTGGGCCAGCTCCATCACCGCAGCGAGCTGTCTGACGAGCTGGAGTCCGCGGTCGAGCCCGGCCACTCTGCCATCGTCGCCCTGGTCTCCGACCCAGCCGTCGTCGAGCTGCGGCGGGCGCTCGCGATGGCCGACGCCATCGTGGAGTCCGCTGTCGATCACGTCGTCGCGCAGGACGTCAAGGCTGCGGCCAAGGAGGCCGAGGAGGCCGAGGAGGCGGCAGCGGGCGCGAGTGCTGACGGGTCCGAGAAGCAGGGCGAGCCGGAGCGGACCGACACGTAGCCGAGTCTGCAGCCCGGCTGGTACGCCGCGCTGGCGCAGTTCGTCGCGATCAACACACTGTTGTTCGATGGCCTGGCCATCGCCCAGCTCCTGCCGGCACGGCAGCAATGAGCCGCCCGCCGAATCGGTCTGGGGAAACGCATCGCCGCAGCTGGGAAGGCACTTGAGGGCGCTCGACTTGTACCAATGCCAGAATCGGCTTTCCCGTCCAGCCATGGGGGTGTCATGGGGGAGGGATTCGGGCTGCGGGCGAGGCGCCCGGATGGCGCGCAGAGATCCTGACCCGCAGCGCAGCCGGACGGACGACGAACTCGAGTGGAGCAACGAGTTCGACGGCCTCGCCATCGATGCCGGCGTGCACGGTCGCCGGGGCCTGGACCTCGAGGTGGGGAGCGCTCCAGGCTCGCCCCGGATGGTGCTGCCTCTCCTCTGGTGTGTCGAGCACCAGGATCCCCAGCTGACCGCTGGCGAGCGTTGGTCGGGTGCCCAGCCCAGGACCGTTCAACGCATACGGGTTGTTGGACACCAGCAGCACAGCGAGCCGGGCATGCTCTCGTCCGGTGTCGTCGACCAGGCGCAGCGCTGGCACCGGCCCACTGGGGCCAAGCACCCGGCGCGCCGTCTCCGCCAGGGTGCGGAGCTTCGAGTCGCGATAGCCGGCCTCCTGAACAGCCTCTCCGTAGATGCCGAGGGAGACGTTGTTCAAGAAGATCCGGCCGTTGACGTGGCCCACATCGATCAGGCGCTCCACCCCGTCAGTGAACGCGTCCATGGCCCCGGGCACGTCGTGCCGGTCCACGCCGAGGTCCAGCGCAAAGTGGTTGCGTGTCCCGACCGGGATGCAGACGAAGGGCAACCCGCGTGCGGCAGCGACTGCCGCCACGGCCGCAAGCGACCCGTCGCCGCCCGCCATTCCGAGCGCATCGGCACCATCGGCCACAACCTCCGAGACGCGGGTCCTCAGATCGTCGTCCGAGCCGAGGACCACCGCTTCGACTCCGCGCTCACGTGCCAGCTCAACCACGCCGTGGCGGGTCGCTGCGCCGTCACCAGACCTGGGGTTGACGAACAGCACCGGCCGTCGAGGAGGCACGACCGGCCGCCAGCCACGAGTGAGCGGCGTCGAGAGCTCGGTCGCGGGCTGCCGTGGCTGGATCATGTCGCTGCCTTTCCCTGGCGGCTGCCAGGTCGTTCTCCGTGTCAACCGCTGAGTGTCAACCGCTGACGGCAGCGGTTGACGACCCGGAGGGCTTGCTGGTCTTCACTGAGCTCTGGGGCGACTCGCCGGAGTGGCTGAAGCGCTCGCCGCGTGGATCTCCTGGGTGAGCTCGAGGATCTCCTGGGACAGGCGCAGCAGCCTCTCGTTCTGGTCGCTCTCGTCCTGGACCGTCCGCCAGGCCTCGTCCGCGATCACGTGGCGCTTCTCGTCGGCGCGGTTCTCGCTGATCATGACAAAGGTCGACAGGAAGATGGCCTCGAGCGACACGATCATCGTCAGGAGTCCGAACGGGTAGTCCTCGACGCCGAGGCCGATCCACAGGCTGAACCAGATGACGTGGATGTAGACGAACTTCATCGAACCAGCGAACCGCGTGATCCGGTCCGCGATCCGGTTCTCCCGGCGCCTGCCGCGCTCGCGGAGGTGCTGCAGCAGAGCGGGGCTGCCGGGTTCCGGGTGAGTGGTTTTCACATCGGCTCCTTCGCTTCGCGCCGCTCGGCCGGATGCTAGGCGGCCAGCTGGTCGGCGTGCTTGCCGACCTGGCGCAGGCTGAAGCCGGCAAAGATCTCCGCCAACCCGCGGCTGATGGACCACACCCCGACCAGCGTCACCAGCGTGACCAGCGAGGACTCCCAGGAGCGCGCGGCCCACACTCCGAGCACCAGCTCGGCGAGGCCGGAAAGCAGCCCGGTCCACCACCACGAGTGCTTGGGGCCGGCCAGCGCGTTGACGATGTGGATGGTGCCGAAGACGATCAGGTACCAGGCCACCATGATCGACACCACGTAGAGGGTGATGCCCGGCCACGCGGAGGTGAGGATGCCGGCGGCCACGCCCAAGATCCCGCCCGCGATGTTCATCCCTCGCATGGTGGGTTCACGGCGGGCCACCACCAGCTGAGCGATGCCGCCGAGCACGAGTGCGACGCCAACCAGTGCCGCCACCGCGACCAGGCTGCTCACCCTGAACGACAACACGAACATGCCGTAGCCGACCCATAGTGCCCCCGTGGCCACGATCCAGCCCCAGGCCGCCGACGCCTCCCGGGCACCGGCCCGGATGGTGTCGCCGAGCGGGTCCGGGGTCTTTAACTTGCTTGTCATTGCACACTTCCTTTGGTGAATGCCGCGCGGGCAGGCGTTGACCTCTCCTGCCCGCGGCGGCGCAACTGCTGTGTAGGGACTGGGGCTTTCTGACCGCCGGCCCCGTGGGGACTACGTGGCGTCAGCGGCCTTGAGCGTGTCGGCGTAGGCGCGGGCGTGGATGGCGTCGAGGATGGAGAGCTGCGCATTCCCGACCGCCCAGTCGGCGAAGTCGAGGGCCTCGGCGGCGTCAGCCTCGGCCCAGTTCGCGTCGGACGCGGCCGCCTTGGCGTCCACGTGGAGGGCCCGCTTGTCCATGTTGGCCTTGACGTCGCTCTTCTTGGCCGCGGCGTCAGCCTTCAGCTGCGCCCACTTGGCCCGAGCGCCGTCAACGGCCTCCGAGACCTCTTGCCGGGCGCCTTGGACGGACTGGTCCAGCTCGGCCTGAGTCGACTCGATCCGCGTCCTGAGCTGCGCCTCGGACTCGGTCGCGGCGGCCTGCACCGCGGACCTGGCCGTTCCGACCCGCTGCTGCAGACCATCCAGTCGCTCAGAGAAGTTCGTGTGCTGTGTCATGAGTACCACCTTCACTAGATTCCGGCCCACCTGGGCCTCTTGTTCAATTCCTACACTACTGACGATATCGTCAGTAGTGCAGATTGGGCAAGTGCGAGGACGCCTATGTGACGCAGGCCTCAGTTCGCTGCCGAGGAGACTTCGTCGGATGGAAGCGAGGGAGCTTGCGGGCCTCACAGGTGTGGCGACCGCCTTGGTGCCCTGAGCCGAGGTGTGGGTTCACGGCATGCGCCGCCCCCTCCGGGCGCGTCGCTAGCGGGCGACTGCAGGGTGTGGTGGCCTGCCGCTCGTCATCCCGAACATCCGGGGCGTACGGCGTGGACGAGCTCAATCCTGCAGGGGTCGTTCACCCGGGCCCGGTGGGCGGCCAGGAGGACATGATCGTGGACCTCGCGCTCGATCTCGGCAGGGCGGGACAGCGATTCGTCAGCTGTTCGACGAGGCGCACTCGCCCGCCCGCGAGGCCAGGAAGCCCGAGACGATCGGGCCTAGCTCGTCGGCGGAGGTGAGCAGGCCGAGGTGGCCGTCGTCGTAGACATGCAGCGTGGCGTTGGGCAGCAACAGGCGCATGATCCGCGCATTGACCAGCGGGATGATGGGGTCGTCGTTCCCGGCGAGGATCAATGTGGGCTGCCGGATGAGCGGCAGGGCGGGAAGGCTGGTCCACCCCAGCCCGGCGAGGAGCTGGAGGAAGTAGCCGGTGCTGGGCCCGAGGCGTTCTTGTTCGTAGACCACGTGCCTGACCTCGCCTGGCCGCTGGCGCATCCGGCCGCCGTACAGCTGGGCGGCGATCGACTTGGCGTAGTCGGGGTCGCGGTACCTGCGTGGGGTGACCATCTTGGCCAGCACCAGCGGGTTGGCCGGGACCATCAGAGATCCGGTGGCCGTGCTCGCGAGCACCAGTCGTCGGCAGCGTCGCGGGTGCTGGAAGGCGAGCTGCTGGGCGAGGCCCCCGCCCCATGAGATGCCGAGGGTGTCGAACCGGTCGTAACCGAGCTCGTCGAGGATCCGCCCTATGAGGCATGCCAGCGTCGGGAAGTTGTAGGGCACCTTCGGCAGCGGGGAACCCCCAACGCCGGGGACGTCGAACCGGACCACCTCGATCCGTGGGTCGACCTCGTCGACGAACGGTTGGAGCAGGTCGAGGCTGGCCCCGATGCCGTTGCAGAGCACCAGCGGCGGGCCGGGTGCGGTGCCCGGCCGGACGGCTACCCGGACGTCCTGGCCGAGCACGCGGACCCGGAGGAACCTGGTCACTTGTCGTAGACGTACGTGCCGGGGGCGTCCGCGAGCACGGTCAGTCGGGGTGACCCGAGCGTCCGCGGTGCTGGACGCGGTGCGCCGCTGCGTTCGTCGAGCCACGGGCCGAGGTCGGTCCACCAGGTGCCCTCGTGGACGTCGGCGTCCTTGAGCCAGACCTTGGCGTCTGCCGTCAGGTCGGCGTTCGTGTGGAACGACGCCTTGGGGTTGCCCGGTGGGTTGACCAGGGCAGCGATGTGGCCACCGGTCGACAGCACGAAGCGTGTCGTGCCGCCGAAGAGCTGGGCGCTTCGGTAGCAGTTCTCCCACGGGGTGATGTGGTCGGCGATGCCGGCCACCACGTAGGAGTCCACGGTGATCTTGGCGAGGTCGATCGGCACGCCGAGGACGGTGAGGGCCGCGGGCTTGGTCAGCGAGTTCTCCATGGCCAGGTCGACGAAGTCGGCGTGCAGCGCGGCGGTCATCCGGGTGGTGTCGGAGTTCCAGAACAGGATGTCGAACGCCGGGGGGCGCTTTCCCAGCAGGTAGTTGTTCACCCAGTAGTTCCACACCAGGTCCCCAGGGCGGAGCCAGGCGAACACCTCGGCCAACGTCCGGCCGTCGAGATATCCCTTGCGTGCCGACGTCGCCTTGGCCACGGCCGCCATCCGCTCGTCGCCCAGGGCAGCCGCTGTCCCGGCGTCCTGGTTGTCGATGACCGTGACCGCCAGGCAGAGCGCGGCCAGCCGGTCCTGCTGGCCGATGCCGGCGAGGTATGCCGCCGTCATGCTCGCCAGGATGCCGCCGGCGCACACGCCACCCAGCACCGTCTGCTCGCTGCCGGTGATCTCCTCCACGGCCTCCAGGGCCTCGAGGACGGCATGGACGTAGGTGTCGAGATCCCACGTGGCATGCCGCGAGTCCGGGTTGCGCCAGGAGATGACGAACATCTGCCTGCCCTGCCGGACGCCGAACTCGACGAGGCTCCGCTGCGGGGCGAGGTCGATTGCGTAGAACTTGTTGATCGTGGGCGGGATCACCAGGGCCGGCACCTCGTAGACCTCGTCGGTCTGGGGCGAGTACTGGATCAGCTCCAGCACCTCGGTGCGGAAGACAACCCCGCCGGGCGTCGCCGCGATGTTGTCGCCCAGCACGAAGCCGCTGCCGTCGACCATCTCCGGAACGCGCGGGGCCGAGGCCATGTCCTTGACCAGCTGCTTGCCCCCGCGGACCAGGCTCAACCCCGCGGTGTCGATCACCGCCTTGGCGGAGGCCGGGTTGACCATCGGGACGTTGCTGGGGGACAGCATTTCGGCGACGTTCTCGAGGAAGAACCGCACGCGCGTGCGGTCGCGCGGGTCGAGGTCGGCGTCGGTCACGAGCTGCTCGGCGGTGTGTCGGCCTGCCAGGTACAGCTGGACCAGCCGCTTCAGCAACGGGCTCTCGGTCCAGGCGACGTCGGTGAACCGGCGGTCCCCGCGGTGCGGCGTCACGGTGGAGGTGCCGGTGAGGATGCGTCCTGCCTCGGCGCCCAGCTCACCCAGTCGCTGAGCGGTGATGTCTGGCTTGCCCGCGAGGGAGAGCGCCCACTTTGCCGTGGACGCGTCGGGGAGGAAGCGCTGCAGCGGGCCGAGGGCGGCATCGACGAGAAGAACATCGAGTGGAGTGGCGCTCTCGACGAGCCTGGGGGTGGCTGTGCTCATCGGAAGGTCTCCTCATGCTCAGGTGGCGACAGTCGGGGTCGTGGCCCATGTGGGGCCAGGATCGCCCTGAAGAATACCTCGGTAATGACGAAATCGTCATCTACTTCGAAACGGGACTGCGCCAGTGAGGGCAGGATCACCATGATCCGGGAGCACCTGGCCGGCCCAGGGCCAGCGCGTCCCCGGCGCCCATGCGCCAGATCGGCACCCACTGCGGCATATCTCGCCCCTGTATGCCGGCATGCCGGGCTGAGTGCGCAGTCCTCGAGAGAGCGGGGTCAGGTCGATGGAGAATTAGCCGTCAGGCCGCCGAGCCGTCGCCGGGTGCCGCGTCGAGGTCCGGCAGCGGCAGCGCGCAGATCCGCCGGGCCCGTTGCCGCGGCACGCCGAACATGCGCAGCAGGTCCTCAGCCACTCGGTCGGTGGTCTCCTCGACGTCACGGGCGGGCTGGGCGTGCAGCAGGTGGCCGAGGCCGAGCAGGGCTCCGGCACTCATCGTGACAGCCACGTCGAGGTCCTCGACGTCGAAGCGCCCGGCATCGACGGCTGCCGCGATGTCCCGGCGGACTCGTGGTGCCAGGCCGTTGTCGGCGCTGAGCAGCCGGAACACGTTGTTGAGAAGCACCTGGCTGAGTTCCGGCTCCCGCCGGTGCAGCCGCCCGGTGAGCCGGAAGCTGCAGGCGAACACCTCTGCGGGGTCCTCTATGTCGGCGGTCAGGTTGTCGAGCAGCTCGCCGTAGGCGTCCATCACTGCTTCGACCGCGGCCTCGAACAGCTGCTCCTTGGTCTCGAAGTGGTTGTAGAAGGAGCCCATCCCTACGTCAGCTGCCTGAGTGATCTCCAGGATCGGCACGTTCGTCCTGCCCTCGGCGATCAGCGTCTGCGCGGCCCGGATGAGAGCCGCTCGCGTCCGGGCCTTGCGACGGTCCAGTCGGTTGCTCTGCTGCTGCGCTGGGACGTTGCTCACGGCCGCTCCTCTTGTCTGGATCTCGTTGCGCATCCACCCTAGCGCGTCCAGTCAGGAATGACGATTACCTCAGAAACCCTTGACTGAGCATACGTTCATGAATGACGATTACGTCAGTAGATCAACTGAGGAGCGGCAATGACCAGTCACCACGGAACCCACACCGACCTGCACAGCGAGCAGGGTGCGCTGCCTGCTGAGCACCCGGGACGCGCAAAGAACCCCGTCATCAAGGTGCTCGACCTGGCCTGGCTCGAGTTCGTCAAGCCCGACCTCGTCGCCTCGGAGCGCTTCGCGCACGCGTTCGGGTTCACCACCGTGAGCCGGACGGCGGACGAGCTTCAGCTGCGAGGAAACGACCCTGGCGCGCCCTGCGTGATCGTGCGACGCGGACCACGTTCGAGGTACCTCGGCGCGGCCTTCCGCGCCGCGGAGACCGTCGACTTGGTGCGGCTGGCCGGGGCCACCGGTACGAACGTCGAGACGCTACCGGAGAGCATCGGCGGGCTCACCGTGGACCTGACCGACCCGAGTGGTGGCATGGTCCGGGTTGTCGCCGACACCCACGAGCTGGCAGTCCTTCCGCCCCAGCCGACACAGCAGTTCAACTTCGGGCACGACGTCCGACGCGCCAACACCACGCAGCGGCCGCCACGCGCACCCGCGAAGATCCAGCGACTGGGCCACGTCGTCGTGCAGACCACGAAGTACATCGAGACGCTGAACTGGTACCTGGAGCACCTCGGCCTCATCGTGAGCGACTTCAAGTACTTTCCGGGGCAGCGCGAGCGCGGTCCCACGATGAGCTTCATTCGCTGTGACCGCGGCATGACTCCTACCGACCACCACACGCTGGCAATGATGCTCGGTCCTAGCAACCGGTACGTGCACTCGGCGTACCAGGTGGGAGACCTCGACGCGCTCGCCGCGGGCGGGGAGTATCTCCGCGAGCTGGGCTTCTACCGCTCGTGGGGGATCGGTCGTCACATCGAGGGCAGCCAGATCTTCGACTACTGGCGCGATCCGGATGGGCTCCTCGTCGAGCACTTCGCGGACGGTGACCTGTTCGACTGCAGCCTGGACCCTGGCTGGTCACCGATGACGGCGTCCGGGCTGGCTCAGTGGGGCCCGCAGGCCACCAAGGACTTCCTGGGTCTCACACCGGGACGCGACGTGCTGCACGAGCTGGTGTCGATGGCACGTTCGCTGCGAGACGACAACGAGTTCGACCTGACCCGCCTCCGCGGCATGCTGAAAGTGACGAGCTCATGAGCACCACGATCCTCCGCACGACAGACTCCTGGTGGGTCCGCACTCCCGGCGGCTCCGCCCGCGTGGACACCGACGCCACCACCACCCGCGAGCTGCTCGCCAAGCCGGAGCATGTCGAGGCGGCCAGGGGGAGCACCTCGATGGTCGACCTGACCACCCTCGAGTTGGTGTCCCCGGTGACGACACCCTGCCGGGTGGTGGCGCAGATGACCAACTTCGCCAGCCATGTGAAGGACGCCGGTCTCAACCCGGAGACGATCCCGCTGACGTTCTTCCGCAAGACGTCGGGCTCGATCTGCGGACCCTTCGCAGACATCATCCGCCCCGACCACGTGCGCTTCCTCGACTACGAGGTCGAGATCGGCCTGGTCATCGGCCAAGAGCTGGCGGTGGGCACGCAGGTCACCTCGGACAACTGGACCACGTTCGTGGCCGGCCTCGTCGTGACCAACGACGTCTCGGCCCGAGACGTGCAGCTGCCGAAGACCCAGTTCTTCGAGTCCAAGTCCTACCCGACCTTCACGCCGGTCGGCCCGGCCCTGGTCCTGCTCGACGGCGACGAGCTCAAGCGTTTCGGCGACCTGCGCCTGCGCCTGTGGGTCAACGGCGACCTGCGCCAGGACACGGTGGTCGGCGACGACATGATCTACTCTCCGCTCGAGGCGCTGCAGGCGCTGAGCCGGTTCCAACGCCTCGACCCGGGTGACCTGCTCCTCACCGGGACCCCGGAGGGGACAGCCCTGAGCGCACCCGCGAAGCCGGTCGAGATCGTCGCCGCGTTTCTGCCGCCCGCCATGAAGTGGAAGGTCTTCTTCAAGCGGCAGGCCCAGAACCCCAAGTACCTCAAGCACGGCGACGTCGTCGAGCTCGCCATCGGCACCGACGACGGGGCCATCGACCTCGGCCGGCAGCGCACCGTCGTGAGGACGGCATGATGGGCGACCTGCTGTGGCCGACGTACGACGGGCCCGGCGACCTCGCTGCCATCGAGTCCATACCGCTGAAGGACCGTGGCCTGCCGGGCACGACATACGAGCTCCTCGTCCGGGCCGCCGGTCTCTGGCCGGACCGCGTCGCCCTGTCCGTGCTCCCGGACGGCGAAGGGGGGGAGCAACCGGCGGAGCGCACCCATGCCCAGCTCCTGATGGACGTGCATCGCTACGCCAACGTGCTCCACACGCTCGGCGTGCGCCGCACCGACGCGGTCGCACTCCTCGCCCCGAACTGCGACGAGCTCGTCACCGCAACGCTCGCTGCCCAGCTCGCCGGCATCGCCGCGCCTGTCAACGGCGGGCTCTCCTCAGAGCACATCGCCGAGCTGCTTCGCAGGTCGGGCGCCCGGGTCCTCGTGGCTGCCGGTCCCGACCTCGCGCCCGATGTCTGGGAGAGTGCCCGCGAGCTCGCCGCCGACGCCGGGATCGAGGCCCTCCTCGCCCTGAGCGCGACGGGCGCGGGCCCGGTTGACGCGAAGCTGGGCGCGATCGACGGCATCCGGGTCGGGCACCTCTCTGCCCTGGCGGCAGGCCAGCCACACCATGCCTTCGTGGGTGAACCGCCCTCGGCCGGCGACGTCGCCGCTCTCTTTCACACGGGCGGCACGACGGGCCTGCCGAAGCTCGCCGCGCACACCCACGCCAACGAGGTCACCGACGCCTGGATGATCGCCGCCAACGGCCTGCTGCACGATGACGCGGTGGTGTTCGCGGCGCTGCCGCTCTTCCACGTCAACGCACTTCTGGTCACCGTGCTGGCCCCGCTGCTCAGGGGCCTCCACGTCATCTGGGCAGGCCCCCTGGGCTACCGCGACCAGGCCCTCTTCTCGCACTTCTGGAAGCTCGTCGAGCGGTATGCCATCACCACGATGAGTGCCGTGCCCACCGTCTACTCGGTGCTCGCCGGCCGTCCTGTGGACGCCGACATCAGCAGCCTCCGCTTCGCTGTCGTCGGTGCTTCGCCCCTGCCGCAGGCGGTCAGGGCCCGCTTCGAATCGGCCACCGGCATCCGTCTGGTCGAGGGCTACGGCCTCACGGAGGCCACGTGTGTCAGCGCGCTGAGCTTCCCCCGCCACCCGCGACCCGGGTCCGTCGGCCAACGACTGCCGTACCAGCAGGTGAAGGTCGTCCGGGTCACTGACGACGGTGCGTGGGTCGACCTACCGCCCGGACAGGTCGGGGTGCTCGCCATCAGCGGGCCGACCGTCTTCCCCGGCTACGTCACCGAGCGGACCCCCGACGGCCGGGTGCTGGACGGCATGGGAAAGCTGCACGACGGCTGGCTGGACACCGGAGACCTGGCCTGGGTCGACCCGGACGGCTTCATCCATCTCGCCGGCCGAGCCAAGGACCTCATCATCCGCGGCGGTCACAACATCGACCCGGCGGTCATCGAGAACGTGCTGCTGGCACACCCGGCGGTCACGGCTGCGCAGGCGGTGGGCCGTCCGGACCTGCACGCCGGCGAGGTGCCGGTCGCGTTCGTCACCGTCGCATCCGAAGCCAACCCGACCCCCGAGGAGCTGCGTGCCTGGGCCGCCGAGCGCGTCTCCGAACAGGCGGCGGCGCCCAAGACCGTCACCGTGCTGGACGCACTCCCCGTCACGCCTGTGGGCAAGCACTTCAAACCCGCCCTGCGCGCCGAGGCCACCCGAGAGGCCGTCGCAGACGCCCTGCGCGACATCGCCTCGGTCACCTCCGTCCGAGGAGCCGTCGAGAGCGGCACGGTCGTCGCCGTCGTCCGACTGGCCCCCGGTGCCGACCAGACCCCGGTCAGGGAAACACTCGACCGCTTTGCCATCACCTGGAGATTGGAACCGTCATGAACCCCACCTCGATCCTTGCTGGGCTCCTCGTCGTAGCCTTCACGGCCGTCGGCTCGGCCAAGCTTGCCGCCGTCCCCGCGATGCGCGCCAAGGCAGAACACGTCGGCTTCAGCGTCACGGCCTACCGACGGATCGGCCTCCTCGAGGTCCTGGGCGTCGTCGGCCTGCTCGTCGGCGCGTTCGTCCCCCTGATCGGCGCACTGGCCGCCGCGGGACTCCTGATGCTCCTCGGAGGGGCAGTCGTGGCCCACGTCCGAGGCGGCGACGGCATACGCGAGATCGCCCCCGCCATCGTCCTGGGCGTGGTGACCCTGAGCTATCTCCTCGTGGTGGTCGGAGACCTGCGATGAACCGCTCCGCGCGGACCAGCACCGAACCCATTCCCGTCGTCATCGTGGGGGCCGGGCCCGTCGGCGTCGCCGCCGCCACCCTCCTGGGGCAGTACGGAGTCGACTGCCTGGTGCTGGACCGCTGGGACGGCGTCTACCCCCAGCCGCGAGCCGTCCACCTCGACGACGAGACCTACCGGATCCTGGGACGGCTCGGGATCGGCGGGCAATTCGCGGCCGTGTCCCGGCCCACGCGCGGGCTTCAGCTGGTCGACCGGAACCATCGGGTGTTGGCGGTGTTCGACCGGACCGGCGACCACGGCCGGCACGGGCACCCCGAGGCCAACATGTTCGACCAGCCCGAGCTCGAGCAGCTGATGCGCACCAACCTCGAGGGCCAGACCACGGTCAACCTGCGCGGAAACGTGGACGTCACGGACATCGCCCAGGACGGCCAGGGCCGGGTCAGGGTGGACTTCACCGACCGGCTCACCGGCGAGCGGGAGTCCGTGCCGGCCACCTTCGTGCTGGGGTGCGACGGAGCCAACAGCGTGGTGCGCGCGGCGATCGGCTCGAGCATGGAGGACCTCAAGTTCGACCAGCGCTGGCTCGTGATCGACGTGGCCAGCAGGGTCGAGCTCGACCAGTGGGAAGGCGTGCACCAGGTCTGCGACCCGGCGCGCGCCGCGACATACATGCGTATCGGGGACACCCGCTACCGCTGGGAGTTCCGGCTGCTGCCGGGCGAGACCGCCGCCGACTTCCAGTCCATCGAAGCACTCCAGCCCCTCATCGGACCGTGGGTCAAGGGCGTCCCGTGTGACCAGCTCGAGCTGGGCCGCGTTGCGGAGTACACCTTCCGGGCCCAGCTGGCGGACCGCTGGCGAGACCGCAACGTGTTCCTCCTCGGCGACGCCGCCCACCTGACACCCCCCTTCGTCGGACAAGGGCTGTGCGCGGGACTCCGCGACTCCATGAACCTCAGCTGGAAGCTCGCCGGTGTCCTCTCCGGAGACCTGCCGGGGTCGGTGCTCGACACCTACGAGGTGGAGCGCAAACCACACGCTCGCGCGCTCATCCAGCTCGCCCGGCTCATCGGTGTCGCCATGACGCAGGGCGGCAGGGCCGGTGACCTGCTCCGTGGGGCCATCGCCCCACGGCTGCACTGGGTCCCCGGTCTGCGCGACCGCCTCCTCGACAGCGAGACCCCGCCGCTGAGCCGGTCCGCACTGGTGGATGGGGCCGGACGTCGCAGGTCCTTGGCAGGGCGGATGTGCCCGAACGCGCCCCTGACGGAGGACCTCCGATATGACGACGTGACACGTGGCGGGTTCGTGGTCGTCAGCGCCGTGCCCCTCTCGCCCGGCCAGCGGGATCTGCTGGCGGGCCGCGGGACCGAGGTGCTCGAGGTGAAACCAGGCTCGGCGTTGTCCACGTGGCTCGCAGACGGCAAGGCTGTGGCCGCACTGGTGCGACCGGACTTCACCGTGCTGCGCGTCGGTCGCGACGTGGCAACGCTCTGCGAGGGAGCACCGACGTTCCTGCAGCGACAGGACCCTCTCGCCCATGCCGTCCCGGGCCACCCTGCTTTCCCCGGGTGACCCCGCCACGTACGGCGGCAACGACGACACTCCTCGCTCGGCATGCTGACGCCGATACAGTGCGACGTGCGAACGCCGATCACCGTGGCCTGAGAATCCGCCCCACCGACTCCACGAGACGCGGAACGGGACACGCTGTGACCTGCCTACCCTGACATCCGTGCGTCTGCAGGTGTGAGCACCTGACACCTCGGTTTCGTCGCCATCCCGCCGTTGCTCAGCACGAGAAGGATCACCATGACACCGCAGCTGTTCACCGCAACCAGCCGTCCGGCGCCCGAGCAGGCCTCCTCCAGCTCGGACCGCCAGGCCGTGAGCTCCCGTCCCGGGAGGGGCCTGTGAGCGCGGGTGGCGGTCGCCGGCCTCAGTCCCGTGGGCGTGGACGCGGCTCCCGACGGTCGTCCCAGGACATCCCCTCGCTGCCGCGCAACGGCCTTCGGATCGTTCCCCTGGGTGGACTGGGCGAGATCGGCCGCAACATGACGGTCTTCGAGCACGCCGGGCGGCTGCTCGTCGTCGACTGCGGCGTCCTCTTCCCCGAGGAGCACCAGCCGGGCGTCGACGTGATCCTGCCGGACTTCTCCTGGATCCGGGACCGTCTCGACAAGGTCGACGCGATCGTGCTCACGCACGGTCATGAGGACCACATCGGCGGCGTGCCCTACCTGCTGCGCGAGCGACCGGACATTCCCGTTGTCGGCTCACGCCTCACGCTCGCGTTCCTCGAGGCGAAGCTCCAGGAGCATCGCATCACCCCGGTCTCCGTGCAGGTGAGCGAGGACGACCGCCGCTCCTTCGGCCCCTTCGACTGCGAGTTCGTGGCCGTCAACCACTCGATCCCCGACGGGCTCGCCGTCGCGATCCGCACCGCAGCGGGCCTCGTCCTGCACACCGGCGACTTCAAGATGGACCAGTTCCCCCTCGACGGTCGGGTAACCGACCTACGCGCCTTCGCCCGCCTCGGCGAAGAGGGCGTCGACCTCTTCCTCGTCGACTCGACGAACGCGGAGGTTCCGGGCTTCACGGTGTCGGAGGGCGAGCTGTCGCCCGCGATCGAAGCGGTGTTCCGGACCACAACGGGACGGGTCATCGTGTCGAGCTTCGCCAGCCACGTGCACCGCATCCAGCAGGTGCTCAACGCGGCCCGCGACCACGGACGGAAGGTGTCCTTCGTCGGCCGGTCGATGGTCCGCAACATGGGCATCGCCGCCGACCTCGGCTACCTGGACATCCCCCAGGGCCTGGTCGTCGACCTCAAGCAGCTCGAGCGCCGGCCCGCGAACGAGATCGCCCTGATCTGCACGGGGTCGCAGGGCGAGCCCCTGGCCGCCCTGTCGAGGATGGCCAGGCGAGACCATCCCATCCGCGTCGCCGAAGGTGACACCGTGCTGCTCGCCAGCTCCCTCATCCCGGGCAACGAGAACGCCATCTACCGCGTCATCAACGAGCTCACCCGCTGGGGTGCCAACGTCGTTCACAAGGGCAACGCCAAGGTGCACGTCTCCGGCCACGCCAGCGCCGGCGAGCTCGCCTACTGCTACAACATCGTCCAGCCCTCCAGCGTGCTGCCCGTCCACGGGGAGTGGCGCCACCTGCGAGCAAACGCCGACATCGCCATCCGCACCGGCGTCGACCCCAAGCGCGCCCTCATCGCCCACGACGGCGCCGTCATCGACCTCGTCGACGGCCAGGCGACGATCACCGGCACAGTCCCCGCCGGCCTCGTCTACGTCGACGCCATGACGGTCGGCGGAGCGACCGAGGAGTCCCTGCACGTGCGCCGCACCCTCGCCGAGGAAGGGGTCATCACCATCGTCTGCATCGTCGATCCCGACACCGGCAAGCTCACCGAGGAGCCCGACTACCTCGCCCACGGGTTCGAGCACGAGCCCGGCGACTTCGCCAAGGCCACACCGGCCATCCAGAAGGCGCTCACGACCGCCACCAAGGAGGGCATCGAGGACATCGAGCAGGTCGAGGAGCTCGTCCGCCAAGCCATGTCCACCTGGGTCCACCGACAGGCGCGCCGCAGCCCCCTCATCATCCCCGTCATCGTCGACGCCTGAGCCTCCCTCAGGCAGGGCGCGGGACCGATCACTCCTGCACGCACCGGAGCCACGCGAAGGAACCACGCCCTCAACCGGGCCGCGACAGGACAGCATGCGCCGGTCCCAAGGGCAGCAACTGCGCCTGGACCATTGCTCTTGCCGCTCCGCGGCCACGACGAAGCCGCAGGTCAGAGGGATCTGAACCTGCGGCTTCGGGGTTGTGGCCAGGGGCGGGGTCGAACCGCCGACCTTCCGATTTTCAGGGAGACGCATACGCGCAGGTCAGACCCTGTCGTCCGCCCGGCGTGCGATCTGGCGTGCGATCTCATGGCATCAGAACGACTTGGGGAGCTTGCTCGCGTCGCCGCTCGCGGCCAATTTCGACAGGGCATCGGCGATCTGCGCGTCTCGGCCCTCGACGGCGTGCATGTAGCGCTGAGCCGCGGCGGTCGAGGAGTGTCCGAGCCGCTTCTTGAGGTCGACGAGGCTCGCGCCCGTCGCGGCCGCGAGTGACTGTCCGGTGTGGCGCAGATCGTGGAAGGCGATGGTCAGACCCACCTGCTCTCGGGCGCGAACGAAGGCCTGGTAGATCGTGTTGCCCCGCACCTGCTGCCCGTGGCGGTCCGCGAGGAAGTAGGTCGGGCCAGAGTGCTCGTGGGCGTGGCGCTCGAGAAGGGGAAGGATGTGCGGAGGGATCTTGACCGTGCGCTTGCCGGCCTCGCTCTTGGGATCCTTCTCAAACTTCCGTGGTGCTTCCAGTAGTTCGACGTAGTTGCGGCGCACAGTGACGCTGCCGTGTTCCAGGTCGACATCGCCTGTCTGCAGCGCGCAGAGCTCACCTCGGCGTAGGCCGCACCATGCGGCGAGGGCTACTGCGGCCCGAAAGCGAGGGGTGGTGGCCTCGATCAGCTGGGCGACCTCAGCAGGGGTGGCGATGGGGCGTTCGGCGGACCGCTGGGCGCCTGCCCCCGGGATCTGGCAAGGGTTTCTGACGATCGCTCCGTCTTGGACTGCCACGTTGAGGACGGCACGGATCAGCCTGTAGGACTGGCTGATCGACGTGCGACCCCCCGAGCCGCGAAGGGCCTTGGCGTGCCAGGCGCGGACCAACGGTGGGTTGATGCTGGCGATTGGTCTGTCGAGCAGCTCGCCGAGATGAAGTCGCATGTTGCGACGGCACGTTTCCGCCCACCGCTCACCGACCCTCGGGTTCTCCTCGAGGTAGGCCTCGCAGCACTCGCGCAGGGTGCGCTGCCCGAGCCGAGCGTCGGGCTGCCAGTGTCCGCGCTCGACCTCATGCTGGATCCGGTCGAGGAAGCGTCGCGCGTCTGCCTCGGTGCGATAGGTCTCGGGCGCGTTGTGGCGACGAGTATCTGGGGTCTGGTAACTGGCGTGAAAGCGCCCAGACGGAAGCTTGCGGATATACCCAAAACGACGACGGGTCATCAGCCCGAACCGGTCGAGTAGAGACGCAGCCGCTCTACTGTCCCTTGAGCGATGAACTCTGTTAGCTCGGCCTCAGGGATCCGGACGTGCCTGCCGACACGCACGAACCTGATGCGCCTCTCGGCGATGAGGCGTCGCGGAAACCTCGCGGTGGTTCCGAGGACTTTGGCGGCGTCCTCTACGGTCAGTAGTCGCTCCATGTCGCGCCCTCCTCGTCTGGTCTGAGAGCGAACCGTGGTCGGGGGTCACTATCAGTGTCCGCTGCGCCTTGTGCCCCTGTCGGCCGTGGCCGTGCAGCTCGGCTCAACACGGTCAGCGGGCAGAGAAGTAGAAGCGCGGTCATCCTCATTCGTTGCTTACCCCGCGCGGAAGTGGCGAGAGGCGCATTGCTTGTGATTCGATGCTGCCGCAGGGATTCATCAAACAGTTGGAGAGCCCACGGCATGGCACAGCGCATTCAGACCATCTTGGACGATGACATCGACGGTGGCCCCGCCGATTCCACGATTCAGTTCAGCTATCAAGGCACTCAGTACGAGATCGACCTCTCAAAGAACAACGAGGAGAAGCTGATCGCGGCGCTCGAGCCGTTCACGAGCAGAGCGCGGAAGATCGGCGGCCGCCGATCGTCGGCCAAGTCGGGGGTCGGGAAGACCGACAAGAACCAGCTACAGGTCATCCGCGAGTGGGCACGCACCAACGGTCACAAGGTCTCGGACCGCGGCCGGGTCAGCCAGGCTGTCCAGGACGCTTACAACGCGTCCCACTGAGGCCCGTTACGAAGGTCGCCCGCCACGCAGGACGGGCGGCCTTCGTGCTCAAGAGCCGGCCCGGGGCGGCTGCTCGCGACCAGGTGATAGGTGCTCGTTGATCAGCGCCTAGGTCTCCTAGTGGATCGGGATACCCGTGTCGAAGTCGTTTGCACACCTACCTACCAACTGGTTGGGCCGGGCGACGTTGGGATGAACTCCGCTTCTAGGGTCGACGTCGCCCTCAAACGCGGCTACTAGACGATTGTCGGTAGGGCCGGTGTCTGGCCAGACTCGGTTCAGGTGATCGGCGGGCAGCTCTCTTTGCGGCTGCCCACCAGCGTCACCGGTGTGGCTCTCTATCGGTCTGCGGCCCGCCGGTCACCGTGGCGAGGCGTGGCTCAAGAAGGGACTGCCCTGCTCGTAGTAGCACTGCCCACCTCGTCGTCCACATCGGCACGAGCACAGGTGGGAGCACGAGCATGGAACGGATCATCATCGGGGTCGATCCCCACAAGCTGTCGGCGACGATCGAGGTCGTGGACGACCACGAGCGCCGGCTCGGTCACGGCCGGTTCACCACCGACAAGGCCGGCTACACCGCGATGCTGACGTACACAAAGTCGTGGCCGGCGCGGACCTGGGCGGTCGAAGGGGCGAACGGGGTCGGTCGTCCGCTGGCGCAGCGGCTGCTCGAGGCTGGCGAAGATGTCGTCGATGTCCCGGCGAAGCTCGCCGCGCGGGTTCGGCTGTTCGACACCGGCCACAACCGCAAGACCGATGCCCATGACGCGCACTCCATCGCGATGGTCGCGGTGCGCACCCAGGGACTGCGGGTGCTGCGGCCCGACGGTGAGCTCGAGGCGCTGCGGATGCTGGTCGACCGGCGTGAGGCACTCAGCAGGCGGCGGGTGCAAACCGTGGACCGGCTCCAGGCGCTGTTGGCGGAACTGCTTCCGGGACAAGCGAAGAAGGATCTCACCACCGGGCAGGCCAAGGCGATGCTCGCCTCGGTCCGCCCA
>NZ_LMSW01000016.1:63310-63441 GCF_001429645.1 Terrabacter sp. Soil810 | reverse complement strand
CGGACGTCGGGGACGTGGCCCGGTTCGCTGACCGGAACAGGTTCGCGTCCTGCTGATCGACGGACCGGCACGGCGCCGCTCGATGCCTCGTCGGGCGAGCATTCCCGCCACCGCCTCTCCCGGGCCGGGGA
>NZ_LMSW01000016.1:0-63277 GCF_001429645.1 Terrabacter sp. Soil810 | reverse complement strand
GATCCGCCTGGACACCGACGGGCGGGCCTACTACCGGCGCAAGCGCGCCGAGGGCAAGCGGCCCCTGGAGGCGATCCGGTGCTTGAAGCGCAGGATCTCCGACGCCATCTAACGCCAGCTCGTCACCGACGCCGCAGCCGCCGAGATCAAGGTGGCTGAAGATGAGAACGCGGGTCCGGGAGGGCACCGCGGGGCGTCTCACGTATCCAGCGCGGCCGGCTCGAACCCGCTCACCAGCGCTTCGGATCAGCCACTTCCCGGACCCGCGCCAACGACGCTACGCCGCACGCCCACCACGCGGAAGACCCACCTCCACGCGACCGGTTGACAACAGAAGGGAGCCGGAGTGACGCCCGCGACGCCGGAACTCGTGGTCTATACAGATGGGCGCGGCATGAGATGTCTGCTCGCCTCGAGCATCTTCCAGAGAGGCAGAACCTTTTCCGCCTGACCGCGCAACGCGTGTACCGATGTCCGGGCTTCCTGCACGGTAAGTGTGTCGACGGGCAGGCGACCTCGCACGCGCAGGTGGGCCGTACCGATCATCGCCGCGGCGGCGTTGGCGAGCCAAGGCTCATCTACGTCCGCGGCCGAGATGGTTCGGAAGGGGCGGGCTATGTCTCCGGCGTCGAGGGCAACGTCGTAGTCATCGGCGTGGCGCAGATGCGTGGCAAGGTCCGCCAAGAAGGGAGCCCAACCCTGCTGCGCAGCGGCGGATCCGGGGCCCGGAATAGTCAGGCCAATCTCGACGGCAGGATTGAGGAAGTCGAAGGCCACATAGAGCGCCAAGCTGAGCCCGAACTTGTTGGAGGCGCGCTGCGGCCAATCCTTGGGCCAATACTGTGCCCCGACGAAGCTTCTCGACCACTCTGCTGGCTTGGTGACCGCCGTGCTCGATCCCCCAAGCCACATGGATTTGTATGCCGGTTGGGACCACGGCACACCGTCTTCTGCCAATACAGAGGTCAGCTCGTCGAAGAAGTCTCTTAACTGTGGGTACAGACGGTCAACGGCTACCCGTTGGGCCGCCGCCATCAGCCAGTAATCCTCCATGCGTATGCGGTTGAACACGCGTCGTACTCCTCGTCGGTCCATAAATGTGAGCAGGTCTTGCCGATGCCGTGCCTCATGAGGGCGCAGCCCGAGTTGGGCCTCAAGCACCGCGGCAATGTGGTGCCAGGGCAGCCAGTGGACCTTGAGGCCGAGACGACCGGTGATCGTGGTCATGTCCGAGGCGGCCTGCTCCAAGGACTCAGGACGCTGCCCGTCGGCCGTCACTGCAACCATGACCGGATCGTTGAGCCGCCGCCCTTGGGCCCAGTCGCGAACCGCCGCGTACTGCACCGCCACCTGGTGAACGTCTCGATCCTGGGAAGCATGCGGACCTGTGTAGGTACTGAACGGGGAATGCAGTTTCGCCTCAAACACGACGACATGCCGCCCCACGACGACGATCACGTCGGGCTCGATGACCCTTCCAGGCCAGCGAGGCATCGGGATCTGGGGCCACATGAGGATCTCTGCGTGGTCCCATTCGTCGGGCTTGGGCGTCACTCCTAGGATCGTGAGCAGGGGCCCTAACCCGTGCCGCGGATCGAGGTGACGCAATGTTCCGAATACCGCATCGGTCAGGAGGTCCTCGCTCCGGTCTCCGGGCAAGGTCGACTCCGGGTCGGTCTTCCCGTGGACCTCTGCCAGCATGTGCCCATCCTGAGGGCCAAGGTCACGGAAAGTCGCCGATTCGATCGGAAAGGCAGCACGGTCATCCGCTCTCGTACTCGTGCCAAACGGGCCCCATGTGGGCGCTTCGAGGCGGCGGGAGGACTCACCGAGACCCAGTGTCCCGAGCGGCGTCACGGCCGGGTGTCACGGGTTCAGACAGGACCCGCGGCCAGACAATGCGCCGAAGACGGCGTGTCCCCTGTAGGCAGCTGCTCGTACTACTGCGTGGCTTGCAGGATCAGCTTGAGCCGGTCGTCAGGGTCATAGGTAACGCGCTTTGAAGCCGTCCACCTCTGGTTGCCGGCTTCGAGGCTGACCCGATCGGTCGAGGCCAGGGTCGAGCACGGGTTACTGAGCCGTTGAGGACTGGATTGGCGGCGACACGCGCTTGGTCAAGGCTTTTTGGTGCGCTGTCGCGGCGGGTGGCCAACGTAGGGTCCGTCCTCGTGTGTCCTTCGAGGGCGCGGAACGTCTAGCTCGCAAGAGCCCGAAAGCCATATGCGCCCGAACTGGGTGCCCAACTATATGAGAGCCGGATCACACGTGTCAGCCGCCAAGAAGACCTCCAGTAGCTCTGGCGGGACGGTGGTGCTCGTCCTGCTGGCGATCATCGTCGCATTGGTCCTGCTTCCGATCGCCGGGACCCTCTATGGGTTGGTGCTCGTCGTGCGCTGGCTGGCCGCCCGCGAGACCGAGAACGGCTGGAAGGCAGTCGGCGGCGCAGCATTGGTGGCGGCTTCGGTCACCGCCGCCGCGGTGATATGGCCGCAGGTCTTCAACGGGACACCGACGACCACGGTGACGACCGCTCAATCAGCCACCCGCCCAGCGCTCGTCCAGCAGTCAGATTCCTCGGAGCCCGCGTCGGCGGGGAGCCACTCAGCAGGGCATGTAGAGGACGAGGTCGCAAAGGCTCGTCCGAAGATGCCTTCGGTGGTTGGCAGCTCGCTAGACGACGCTCAGAGAGCGTTCGATCTCGCAACAGTCGAGGATCTCTCTCCTCGGGATCGCATGCCTTTCGAGAACTCGAACTGGACGGTCATGGCGTCCACACCGGCCGCCGGGGCGGACCTGACGCCGGGATCGCACGTGGTCCTGTGGGTTCTCCGGAACGAAGAGGCGGCGTGGCTTGCGAAGCACCCGAAAATGCCAAAGGTCAAGGCCGGCTCGGACACGTCGTCACTGACAGATGCCGGCGGTCCCCTAGCAGGCATGTCGGACCTAGTGGAGACCCGATGGGCGAAGGGCCACGGTCCCGACGACGCGAGCAAATCCATCGAAGACCTTGACGGTCGAGGCGCACCGTCCGCGGAGCCGGCGGCCGAGGTCGCGGCCCGCAAGGGACTGAAGGAGTCCTATGGATCTGATTTTGTTAAAGGTCAGATCCCGACACCGGGTTCGATCGTCCGTCCCGGTCGTCTCTTGGTGATCTTGGAAGAGCAGAGGCCGGAGGAGGAGCTGGCGCCAGGCGACGACTACGTCGTCCCACTGCCCGGCAACGACAACGACGATGACGATGACGTGAACGTCCCGGGGTGGCTCTGCCCGACGCGTTTCTGCTGAGCGGTCAGTCCGCCTGAGTGCCAACGCGTCCTCAGTGGGTTGCCGCGAATTCCCGGACGCCCGCCGAGCTCCCACGCCAGCGTCCGGCGGGTTGGGCTCGGCGAGATCTTTCTGCGCCGTGCCCACAAGCGGGCCCGCGGTATTTGCGGCGGGGTGACTGCGCAGACGGACGATCGTCGGACGTGGGTAGTTAGCGTGCCAAGGTCCGGAGTGACCGCACGGAGTGAGACATTCACCGCGTGCACATCTACCTACCGTTCCTTTCGAACGTCCTTCTGCTCGCCGGCGCCGGCATCCAGTTCGTGCTCGCCGCCCGCGAGTCGGCTAAGCGCGAGAATGACGACCGCGCTGACGTGAGAGACCGCCGATCAGTTCGACGCATCGTGTCGCGTGAGCGCTGGTACCGCGACGGCTGGGTGGTGTTGATGCTCGGGACCGGAGTTGGCGCCTGGAGCACCTGGCCTTGGTGAAGAGGGTGCTCGTGTCACGGCGGCGCTGATAGGCCTTCTGGTCCGCTGGCGGCGGATAGACGAAGCCGCTATCGCGGCTGGATGGCCAGGGTCATTAATCGGACCAACCGCAGCAACTGGCATCCCCGTCCGCGCCTTGGGCGGTCGGCGCGGTGTCGAGGAGGGTCGGCCGATCGCGCTCGCCTGTGTAGCCACAGCCACCGTGCGATGGCGACTTAACGGTTCATGTACCGGTCTTCGAGGTAGCGAAGCAGATCACGGGGCGCCACGCTGTTCCGTCGGCTGCGGTTGCAGCAGGAATGTGCCAACTGAAGATTCGCTCTCTCGTGCCCCCCGCCGTAGCTGAAAGGGATCTTATGGTCAACATCAATGTCGTCACGCTGCATCGGCTCTCTGCACAAGGCGCACAGACCCAGCTGTTCGTCCCACATCTCATTCACGACTGACGCCAGCCAAAGCCTTCTGGGCGGCCCGGGTCGCAGCTCGCTAAGGACAGATGCTGTTTCAGCTACGAGAGCCCACAATTCACGGTCGGCATCGTCTCCGAGCCTCCGGGCACGATCAGCCAAGTCCCTTAAGTCTGCCATCAGGCGATTCGCCGACTTGCGTTTTGGGCCCTCGTGAGGTTGTTCCTAGCGCGCCGAAGCAAACTCTTGGCGGTCTCAACGTCGGCCCCAGACTCGCCTGCACGGACAAGGCCCTCGAGCGTGTCAATCATCAGTTTCAACTGGCTGCTGATCTCGGCGAGCTCTTGCTTGGACTTCGACTTGTAGCCGGAGAAGTTGTCCAGGTGGCTCGCGATCGCCTCCTCGACGCTTCCGATCCGATTTTCGAGGTTCGCGACGCGCCCCTCCAGCTGTGCCACGCGGTCCGCCAGCCCCATTGCTCACTCCTCGTCTCGGTGCACGGAGACCTAAACGTACGACTACCACTCCCACTGGCGCAGCGGTTCGGGCAGCTGGGCGCCTTCATCATCCGATTCGCACTGGTTCGGGGTCACTTGGGCACCCATTCGGCTGCGTTGCTTGCTGAACGCGCCCGTTTCAGGTGGTGGTGGTGGTGGCGTCGTCGGCGCCCCCAACATCTCCACTGCCCTCCGGGGCGCGGCGGATTGGAGCGCGTCGAACGGCGCGTTGCAGTGGTGCTCTCTGGGTCTCGTGCCTGACCGAGGCTCGCTGTACGAGACGTTGAGGCTCGGCCCGCCGGGCAGCGCTGGGCTCACGGTGGGCCGAGTCTTGAGGGATCGCGTCAGCGCTGTTGGGTGGGGTCGATCGCTGGGCCCTTTGGCGGCGCTGAACACGCGCAACTCGACGAGGGGGTTGACCCCGGGATGGAACCGTCGAGTCAGGCGAGGCTTCGGGCGCGGGCGGCATACCCGTGATCGTGCCGCCGCCAGGATCCGAAAGCAAGGTCGACATCTCGCGGCGGATAGACGCACCCAGTATTGCCATGGGTGTGCCGGAGCATGATTGTCAGTCCTTGCCTCTACGGTCGGGCCGACACTCGTCGATGGAGGGCGCCATGGCAAGGAAGGGGCACGGCCGAGTCGCCGTGAACGAGCCTGACTTGTTCTCGTCCGCGCCCGAACCGCAGTTGAGTTTGCGGTTGGGCCGCATGCGCTGGCCCAACCCCACGCTCTTCCCAGTAAATCACTCCGTCAGCCACGTGCAGGACCTCGTGTGGCGCGACCTCGTGTCCTCGCGGTCCCCCTTGGTGTTGGCGGGATTCGCCTCGATCACCAAGATCATCGAACTCGTTGCGGCGCTGGGTCACAATTCTCAGCCGTCCTCGTTGCGCATCCTGCTCGGAACCGAGCCCTTCGCTACCGAACGGGTGTCGTTTGGTTCGTCGGCGAAAGCGTTTACCGACGACGTACGTGCCTACTGGATGGAGCAGCACGGCGTCTCGCTGCTCCTCTCGGCGAAGATCGTGCACGCCATCGAAGCCCTCGATGCAGGTTGGCTTGAAGTGCGCTTCATTCCTGGACGAACGCGCCTGCATGCGAAGATTTACGTGGGCGACGCGGCAGCCACCGTGGGCTCCAGCAACTTCACGCATGCAGGCCTCAGCTCACAGTTCGAAGCCAACGTGCGGTACGAGCGGACAACTGACCGGGACGGTTACGAACGCGCCCGCCTGGCGGCCGAGAACTTCTGGGCCGTGGGCGACAACTGGGCCGACGAGCTCCGAGCGTTGCTGCGGGACATGCTCCAGTTCGTGTCTTGGCAAGAGGCACTCGCTCGAGCGTGCGCGGACCTGCTCGAGGGTCAGTGGGCCGCCGGCTACCTGGGCTCCACATCGGGCATCTCCCGGTTGTGGCCCAGCCAGGTCGCCGGAATCGCTGAGGCGTTGTGGGTGGTCGACAACGTGGGCAGCGTCCTGGTCGCGGACGCGACAGGGTCAGGTAAGACGCGAATGGGCGCCCACCTCGCCAGAGCCGTACGGGACCGGCTGTGGAGCACCGGGCGGGTCCGCGGGGATCTGACCGTCCTGGTGTGCCCTCCGGCAGTCGAAGAGCAATGGCGGCGCGAGGCGGTGTCCTGCGGTTTGACTGTTAACACGGTGTCGCATGGCCTGCTGAGCCGCGGGTCCAAACAGGGACCGCGTGTCGAAGAAGACGCGGTCGCCGCCGCTCAGATCCTCGCGATCGACGAAGCGCACAACTTCTTAGCCCTTGGTTCCAACCGCACTCATCACGTGCGGGGATCTTCGGCCGATCACGTCCTGATGTTCACAGCAACCCCGATAAACCGCAGCGCGCAAGACCTGCTGTCCCTTGTGGACCAGCTTGGAGCCGACAACTTCGCCGACGAAACCCTGACCATTCTGGATCGGCTGCATCGGTCCGCGACGGACTGGAGCCTCACGGAGGAGGAACGTTCCCAGCTCCGTGCCGAGATTCAGCGCTTCACCGTGCGTCGCACCAAGAGCATGCTCAACCACCTCGTCGACGCTGAACCCCAGGCGTACAGGCACCAGGCCACAGGGAGAATATGCCGCTACCCAGAGCATGTCAGCGCCTCCTATGCCACCGGCGAGGGCGAGGATGAATGCGCTTTCGCTGAGCAGATCAGCGAGGTGGCCGCCAGCCTCACCGGCGTTGCACGCATCGGTAGGATGATCAGCCTGCCGGACGGGCTGCGCAGGACATACACCGAAACGCAGTGGCTCGATAGCCGGGTCGGAGCGGCTCGAGGGCTGGCTGCGTACCAGGTACGCGCGGCGATGCGCTCATCCCAAGCAGCCCTCCTAGAGCACATCGTCGGGACTGAGCAGGCTGTCACGCGCCTGAGGATCGTCGGGCTGGTCAAGCCACAACCCACGGGCAACATGCTCGCCAAAGTGATGACAGCCATGGACGCCGGGCCGCCCTCGATCGAGCTCAGTTGCCCCATCCCGGACTGGCTCACCGACCTTCAGGCGTGGCGGGCAGCCTGCAAGGAAGAGCTTGAGCGCTACCGCGAGCTCGAACGACTCGCCCAGGAGCTCGGCAGCCGACGGGAGAAGGCGAAGGCCGACTTCGTGGCGGACCTCGCAGACCGCCACGAAAGAGTTCTCGCATTCGACCACCACCCGATCACGCTGGCCGTGATCCGGGAACACATCGGAGACGTCGAGGCACAGGTCGTCGTCGCCACGGGTGGCGCTACCGGCGAACGCAACGCGGTCCGACGCATCTTCGCCGCCGACTCCACGGCGCGCGGAATCGCCTTGTGCTCCGACGCGATGAACGAGGGCATCAACCTTCAGGGCGGGTCCGCTGTCGTGCAGTTCGACATGCCAACGACCCTGCGAGTAGCAGAGCAGCGGGTCGGCCGCGTCGACCGCATGGACAGCCCCCACGACCGCATCGAGGTGTTTTGGCCTGCAGACTCGCCCGCGTTCGCCACGCGCGCTGATGACCTCCTAGCGGCGCGCAACCAAGAGAGCGCCTCCCTCCTGGGTTCGAACTTGCCCATCCCCGCAGCACCGGGAGCGCTCGTCAGCCCCATGGACTTCGCCGCCATGGCGGAAGCCAACCGCGATCGATGGGATGGGCTTCAAGATGCGCTCGAGCCCGTGCGGGCACTGGTGACGGGTCCAACGGCGCTCATCGACGATCGCACCTACGCGGCGCACCGGGACACTCGCGAGCGGGTGCTCGCGCGGATCAGTCCGGTACGCACACGCACCGCATGGACGTTCCTCGCAATCCGCGGGGGATCCACCGGCGCCCCGAAATGGCTGCTCCTTGAAGACGGACGCTCAGAGCCCGTCGTGGGGCTGAACCGCGTCTCGGACCGCCTTAGGGAACTCCTAGCCGACAACCCACGTGGTGCCGAATTCGACGACCGCTGCGAGGACCTGCTTAGCCGCCTTCTCGCACGAGCCGAGCGAGCGGAGGTGGGACTCCTCCCTCGCAGGCACCAACGCGCTCTCAACCAGATGGACCGGATGACTCGACTCTGGGCTGGGCTCGCGCGTGCGCAAGGCCAAGCCGACGAAGCAGAACGCTGGGAGCATCTGGCGACGCTGGCTGCGGGCGAATCTGAGGCAGGTCGTGTGGATCTTCACCAGGCCGCCGACCTGTGGCTGAACTTCGTCAAGCCCTTCATCATGGCAACGAGGAATTCTCGCAGACGCAGCCCGTATAGCCGCCTGAAGGACATCGAACCAGCACTCGAACGCGCGCCTCTGCAGTTAGCCGTCGTCGAAGATGGCATGACGCGCCTGTCCGTCGTCGAGCCGCTGGCCCAGCGAGTGGCCGCCTGCATCCTCGGCGTACCTAAATAGCAGCAGCAGACCGACCTGACCTGCCCCCTTCTCACTAGCCTCCACAAACGGATGCGCGGCGGAAGGACGCACCTTCGTCGATGCGGCTGCCCCATGAAGGCAGGGCCCAACTAGGCGACACCATCTGCGTCACTGCCTTCCCTGCAGCGTGGTCTTGACGCACGTCGGGTCCCGCTCGGGTGCCATCCACAGTCGGCGCCATGTGCTTGGCCTAATGTGTACGCGCAACCAGCAGCACCTGACGTTCGGGGCCATCTAGGACACGCCCTCCCGGATCGTCGTGAAGCAGTGGAGCGAGATGATCTCTGCGGCCGAGCACCGGATGAAGGCCGTTCAGAACTCGCTCCAGCACGAGACAACCCACGACTCTGGCCTCGCGTCCCTTTGCAAGAAGTACGCGCGAATCCTGCCGAAGAAGCCCTGGAGACCGCTGATCCTGACCTTGCCTGAGTGACCCGATCCAGTCGAGTCAGCACGCGACTGTAGGGCTTCAAGTTGTTCCTGCGGTGTACCAGGGGGCCTTGACGAGCCGTCATGCAGTGGTGCATGCTCGTCCTCGGTACACCACGGGAACAACGAGTCGAGGTCGTCATGAAGTTCTACACCGCGAGCAAGAGCCGTAATCAGGGCAGGGAGTCCTGGTCGGTCATCTTCCGTCACCCGGCGCGCATGGACTTGGCCACTGGCAAGACTGGGCGCCGCGTCCGGCGGGGGTTGGGGACCAGTGATGAGGCAGAGGCCTCGTTGCTCGTCGACCAGCTCAACCAAGTGCTGAGTGCCCCGGAGTTGTGGGAAGTCACAGCGAAGCCGGCGGCGGTGGGCCGTTTCGACTCGCGGATCGTCGAGATCTTCTACGACGGCATGGAGGTCAGCGAGGTCGACTTCGCCAATCTCAGGGAGGAGGTTCTGCCGCTCCCGAGTGAGGACGACTACCGGATGGTTCTTCTTCTCGGGACGACGGGTGCCGGCAAGACGACCGTCGTGCGCCAGATCCTCGGCACCGATCCCGACACTGAGCGCTTCCCGTCAACCTCGACCGCGAAGACCACTGTGGCGGACACCGAGCTGATCACTACCGGGGACGGCACCTACCGGGCTGTGGTGACGTTCGTGCCGAGGGATGAGGTGATCGACTACCTCACCGAGAACGTCTCAGAGGCGGCACTCGCTGCTCTCCGTGGTCGCTCCGACGACGAGATCCGGCGGAAGCTCCTGGACCACGTCAACCAGCGGTTCCGCTTCAGCTACGTGCTGGGAAGAGGCGTGGAGCAGCCCGACGACCTGGATCTTGCGGATGACGACGACGAGGAGTTCGACGACATCGATCCCGACGACTATGGCGTGGCTGATCTCGCGGCGACCAATGCCACCGTCGCCCAGGCGGTCGAAGCCGTAAAGACAGTGGTCGACCGGCATGCCAAGGAGATCTCTGAGGCGCTCAGTGACGACGACGAAGACGACGAGCGGGTCCTAGAGGAACTTATCGAGGAAAACCTCGACAGCGAACTGCGTCAGTCCGACGAGTTCCATGAGATCGTGGACTCGATCGTCGACGAGATCGAGAAGCGCTTCGGCACACTGGACGCGGGTGACTTGCGACGCAACCGCCAGGGATGGCCCACGACGTGGTCGTGGGAATCGGACGACCGTGCCGCCTTCATCAAGGTCGTGACGCGCTTTTCGAGCAACTTCTCTCCGCTCTTCGGGCGCCTCCTGACTCCGCTCGTCAATGGCATTCGGGTCAGTGGCCCGTTCCAGCCCGTCTGGGCATCCGAGCCAGTGCGCCTGGTGCTTGTCGATGGCGAGGGTCTTGGTCACACACCGAAGTCCGTCGCCACCCTATCGACTCACGTCGCCACCCAGCTGCAGCACGTTGACGCTGTGCTGCTCGTTGACAACGCGGCTCAGCCAATGCAGGCGGCGCCGGTGGCCGCTCTAAAGGGAATCGCAGTGAGCGGAAACGCCAGCAAGCTCCACGTGGTCTTCACCCACTTCGACCAAGTCAAGGGAGACAACCTGCCGACCTTCGGCGACCGCGAGCAGCACGTTCTGGCCTCAGTCGAGAACGTACTGAAGGCAATCGGCGACGAGCTCGGTCCGGCTGCTGAGCGTGTGCTCCGACGACGGATCGATGTAGCTCGATTCTTTGTGGGCGGGATTCACGAGCCGCTCAACTCGAAGAAGCGCACTGGTGCTCGCGCCATCGAGCAGCTGGAGGCCCTCCTGGACCTGCTCGCGCATCCTGAGCGCGCTGCCGATACCGGACCCAGCCGTCCGGTCTTCAACCGCATGAACCTGTCGCTGGCTGTCATGGAGGCCGCGAAGACCTTCCACACCAAGTGGCGCGGCTTGCTCGGACTCGACTACAACCCTGATGCCCCCAAGGAGCACTGGACCCGTGTGAAGGCACTCAGTCGTCGACTTGCCGAGGGCTGGAGCGACGAGTACGACAACCTCAAGCCGGTCGCAGACATGCGTTACCAGCTGCAGCTGCAGGTTTACCTGATGCTGCAGCGGCCGGAGCGATGGTCAGGCGGTGAGCCGAGCGACGACGAAAAGCTTGCCACCCTTGACGCTCTCTCCAACGCGGTCACCAACCGTCTGGTCGAGCTGACCAAGCGTCGCCTTCGTGATGAAGTGCGTGCGGGCTGGCAGGAGGCATATCTGCAGAAGGGCAAGGGTTCGACGTTCGACCGCGCGAAGATTATCGCGAACGAGGTCTATGACCGCGGCGCTCCTATCCCGACCGTCACCGCGTCACCCGACCAGAACCGCTTTATGAGGGATGTTGCCGGTGCGGTCGACGAGGTAGTCAGCGAGTTCGGCGGCGCTCTGGAATAGCCACATAGCCCCGCCCGCTTCCGAATGCTGCCATTCGGTTCCTGCCCATGCTGGAATGTCCTGGCATGTAGGGAGTCAGTCGTGGCTCAGAAGGTCCAGATCATATTGAAGGACGACCCCGATGGAGGCGAAGCGACGGAAACAGTTGACCTTCGGGCCGGGCGGCGGCACTTACCAGATCGACCTCAACGACAAGATCGCCGCGAATCTCGAGTAGTCGGTGGCGCAGGTCACCGAGGCGGGGCGAAAGGTCGGGAAGCGGGCCGTTGCTCGAGGGAAGAAGTCCTCGGGTGGCCCGAGCGCGGTCGAGGTGCGTGAGTGAGCCTTCGCCAAAGGACACGACCTACCGGCGCGCGGCAGCATCCCCGCTGGTCTGCGAAGCCTCGACGCAGTGCACGAAAGGCTGTGCAGGCAGGAGTGCCGGAGCGAACAACCAGGTTTTGGAAGGCGTCAGCGGGGATTCCCGGTGAGATTCATCCAGTTGGAGGGGCGCCATGCGCAGAGTCACCTACGGCAATCGAGGTCGTCCAAGGAGTGTCGCTCTCGACCTTGAGGAGCTAGTTCTGATCTTGCAGGGCGCCATCGAGTCTGTTGACGCCGAGCGGTTCGTCCTGGAACGCGACCAACGGGAAGCCCCACAGGAACTCAGCGAGTACGCGCGCGCGGGGAGTTACGAAGTTTCCGTCGTCGGTCGATTCCACACCCTTGCGCAGCGCTGGTTGGAGCGGCAAAAGTTGGCTGCGGTTTGGGAGCGCCCGGTGGCAAAGCGGACTAGCGGTTCAGGCAGGCACCCGACCATCGACATCTCACTCTTCGGCGAGGTCGCACCGGTCAACGACGGGGATCCGCCGACGAAGCGCGAAGTGCGACTGGAGTTTGGCTTCTTCGAGATCGCTAGTCCGAAGCGACCCTCGACCCGGCGCGTAGACCCATCTAAGCTTCGGGGCGACGCCGAGAAACTGTTCGACCTGCGCGCGGCGACATCGCCAGTGGCTGGGCCGATCGAAATCGAGAACTACATACTGCTATGGCGTATCGCCAACGAGAAGAACACTGGCGACAACCTCAAGTGGCATCATCGAGCGCTCACCACCTCCGCCAACGTAGCAACGACGGACTCGACCTTCCACGGTATTCAGATCGAGCACTTGTTGACGTCCTCCGTAGACCTGATCGCTGCCCGTACCAACGAGCATCGCGTGGCGTACGTCGGCGTGTTTAGTGTCGTAGGGCAACCTGCGCCTACCGCCGCGATGCCTTGAGAACACCGCCTTGGCGGGTCCACTCCTTGGCACTTGACCATAACGGCGCGGGTACGTGTCGACATTGACTTCTGATCCCTTGCGTCAGCGACACCCGCATCTGTCGGTGGCTGCATGCAGACTGCGAGGACCACCGATCTATAAGGGGGCAGCACAGTGGGCGCGCCGTACGTCTCGATCAAGCGTCTGGCCGACAACTCGCTCTCAGCGATGCTGTCGGCAGTGGAGGTCTACAACAAGCCGCAGATGACCTACCGCGACGAGGTCACCGTCATGCTCGTTGTAAACGCGTGGGAGTTGGCGCTCAAGGCGACGCTGCGCCAGAAGAACCGTTCGATCTTCTACCCGAAGCAGCGAGGCGAGCGCTACCGGTCGATCGGCATCGACGACGCGCTCGGGAGAGTCAGCGCCAACGGTCTTTGGCCGGCCGACATCGACGGTCCCGCAGCCACCGCGAACATCAAGGCGCTCACCGAGTACCGTGACCGTGCGATTCACCTGTACAACGCCCAAGGGCTTGGGGCGGTCATCTATCCGTTCCTACAGCAGAACGTCTTGAACTACCGCGACTTCATGTTGGCCAGGTTCAAGAAGGACCTGGCGGACTCCATGACGTGGCAGTTGCTCCCGCTTGGAGCGACGGCACCGGCGGACGCAGTGCAGTTCATGAAGGTTGATCGCAACGCGACGATGGTCGCTGAGGTTGAAGAGTTCATCAACGAACTGCGCCAACTCATGGACGTGGCGCAGGATTCCGGTGGCGATATGGCCAGAGTCGCCACGATGTACGACATCAACATGCAGTCGGTGAAGAAGATGTCGAGCGCGGACCTGGTGGTGGCAGTCTCCCCGACGGCCGACGGGCAGGTCGCCGTCCGCAAGACCGATCCGAACCAGACGCACCCGTACAGCGCCACGGAGCTGCTCCAGAAGGTCAATGTGAAGCGGAAGGGCCGGAAGCTGACCAGCTACGACGTCCAGGCCATTTGTTGGAAGGAGTCGCTGCGAGACAACGCCAAATACGCCTGGAAGCACAGCAACGGCGCATCGCACGTCTGGTCCGGCGACGCGCTCTCGTACTTGGCGTCACTCTCAGACGAGCGCTACGACACTCTTCGGTCCGAGTACGGCGCTCACCGTCGAACGATGGGGAATAAGTAGGGGAGGGCCGCCTGGATCGGCTACTCCTCGACCTCCAACCCAAGCCGTTCTCGCACCGCTTCGACGCGGCCGAACAGTCCGATTGCTTCCCAGGTCGACGCCATTAGTGGGTTGGGCCGTACGCCGGCGAGGTCGCTTCTCAGTCGCAGCTCGTTGCCGTCGAATACGTGCTCGTCGTCCAGAACGGTGTCACTCAGCTCATCCGCGCTAGCGTCACCAGCGATTCGAGCCCTCCGACCGCCATGACAGCAATCGGTAGCTCCCGCCGCGGGAGACGCTCGGCAACGATCCAGTTCTGATCCGCGTAGAAGGGCTCGAGAGTGACGACGATTCCAACCCGTGGCTTCGTCAGATGGATCGTCGGCTCGCGGTTAGCGATGGCTTGGATATCACGATGCGACCGATTGAGTTGCCTCGCCCTCCGCGAGCGTGATGGTCGCTGGGGCTTCCGTACGGCAACCGCGGTGCGATGCCGCCGTGGCAGTTCAGTTCACAGGTCTGCAGTGCAGACCACGTCGGCCGTCAGTTTCTGCCGCACGGTGGGTGGGAGTGCTCGCGCGGCCTGCGTGGCGGCTGCTTGGGCTTCCCAGAGGGCGCTTGGAAGGTCCGGAACGTCGCAGATCGTGGCGGTGACCATGCGTCCGGCGAGGGTGGCGGTCAGGCGTCGGGCGTCCGCGTTCGCGTGTCGCGCGTGGACGAAGAGAGCGTTGGAGTCGAGTAAACGGCTGGCCCATGGTGTGGCGGTGGGTGTCACACTCGCCAGGACGCTCGCGCCGCGCAGCAGAGATTGGTACGTGGCTTCGGCGTCTGGAGAGGCTTGATGAACCGGCCCGGTGATGGACGCCAGGCTCGAGTAGAGGTGACGTGACGCGTCGACGTAGTCGTGCGACGGTGGCGCGCCTGTGGTGGTCTGCGACCATGCGTCGGCCGCACCTTGGAGGGCCAGCGCTGACTGCCGGAGGCGTTCACGAACGTCTGACGTGGCAAAGGTCGGCGTCGTCGCCCTCAGGACGGCGTCCAGCGCGGCGTAGAGATGCACGCCCTGACTATTGACGTCTCTGAGTACTTCGACGCTCGGGACGCGAGCACGGAGCTCCGCGCGGATAGCCTGCGCCCACTGGTGGATCGCGAGATCGAGCCCCTGCGCGTCGGTGAGGAGCTCGCGGGCGTGGGAGGGGGCCGCGACGTTCTGCAGCCCACTCAAGGGTGCGCTGTTCGGCAGACGCTGGACCAGTGGCGACGCGTACCGCGCGATAGCCAGGGGCCGGTCGGCGATGGCAGGGTCGCACATGCTCAGGACTTGGGTTGCAGCAGCGCCGGCGACATCGAGGCACTCCTTCGCGATCGTCGCGGCTGACGCCGCCTGCAGCTCAGGAACGGCGGGGTCCATCCTGTTGAGGACGAGGAGGTCGGTGAGGGCGCCGACCGTACACGCGAGTCGCGCGAGTGGGTGGTCGTCGTCGCTCGGTGAGGGGTGGATGGGCCCGTTGAGCGTGAGCTCGCTTCTAGGGATGCGGTAGCCGGTGTCCGTGGGGGCTGCCAGCAGTGCGCCGGCCCGGATGCTCTTCCTCGCGGCGGCTTCGCTGATCCCCAGGAACCGCGCGGCCTCGCGCGGCGTGTAGTCGGGTTGGTCGCCTACGGGCTGGAGCGGCTGGGGATAGTCGCGGAACGCCCGGTGCAGCGCGACGGCGTGGGCGTCGGCGGGTGACCATCCGACGCGTGCGCTCACGAGCTCGTGCAGCAGCCTGTAGATGCTCTGGTCGAACGATTCCCACTGCTGTATGGACACTGGCTGACGGGATCGTTCGAGGTCGGCGAGTGTGAGACGGGATGTGCCGAGCAGGTCAGTGGCAGTCGTCGTCATCAGTGACGCGCCTTGTCGGTGCGGTGCGGTCGCGCGTCGAGGTCTCGTGCGTTCTCCGCGAGGTCGAGGACGTGGGCGCGCCAGAACGCGAGGTCGCTGGGCGACTCTTCGGCAGTCAGCCGGTCAAGCGCCTCGCATGCTGACGTCAGGTGGGCGTGCAGGTCCTTCACGGGAACGTTCGCAGTCGGTGGCATGGAGTCGAGGCCGGACGCGATGAGGCGGATCGTCCCGGCCATGGCTGACCACGGGTCGAGCGGATTCCCCTGAGCGCGGTCCGCGGCGAGGTCGGAGGCCGCTTGCAGCTCGGCGGCGGCGGTCTCGAGGAGTGTCATGGATGGCATGCGGTTCGACGCTCCCGGTTCAGATCAGGGATGGGGTGACGGGGATAAATGGCGTAGCCCGAACGGCTGTTGGCGGCCGGCGCATCGCGTCCTCGAGGGCTTTGGCGTAGGCGTCGCGCGGGTTCCAGCCGTGGCGGGTCATCTCTGACGTCGAGTCGCGCAGGAGCTGAGCGCGCTCGGTCGGTGGCAGCTGAGCAGCGAGCGCAGCGATCGTGTCCACGGCATCCCGGATGGGGTCGTCGACGCGATCGAGTAGCAGCTGGATCAGCTGTCGCCCAGGGACGACCGTGTGGGGGACTTCCGGATCGTGCGCGTTGCTGGGGCGTGCGAAGAGGTCGCCCAGTCCGTTCGGGCCTCGGGCGGCCAGCCAGTCGGCAGGATCGGCCCCAGACGGGAGTCGGCTGACCAGCACGGGGGCGCGCCGCTCGATGCAGGCGGCGTCGAGCCAACGAGTCGTGCCGTGCTGCCCGGCCGGGTCTCCGTCGAAGGCGATCCTCGGCGGCCTGTGGGTCATCGCCAGGACCTGGTCCACCTGGGTGGGCGACACCGCGACTCCGTTGGTGGAGCAGACCGCGACGCGCGACGAGGCCTCGACGGCCGCGGCAGCGGCGGCCACGGCGAGGGCGTCGAGCGCTCCTTCGACGACGAGCACCTGGGCGTCGGGGGAAAGGGCGTGCCGGGTCGGGCGGTAGAGGACCTGGGACTTGTCGAACACGGGCGTGTGCGTCGGGTTGCGGTACTTGGGGGCGGCGGGGTGGCCGCTGATGTCCCGTCCGATGAAGCCGCGGATCTGGTTGCGGTCGTTCGTGATCGGGATGATGAGTCGGTTGCGATAGGTGTCGATGAGGCGCGAGCCGCGGGTGCGCATGGCGAGGTCCATGCCGAGCAGCTCGTCGTCGTCGACGCCCTGTGAACGAAGGTGATCCGTCAGTGATGACCAGCCGTGCGTGGCGTGGCCGACGAAGATCTGTCCCCCGAAGGCGCGGGTGAGCGGTTCAAGGTCGATGCCGCGGCGGTGCTGCAGGTAGTGCGTGGCGAAGCCGGCGCCCACGGGCGTGGCGAAGTGTTCCCAGGCCAGCTGGTTGATCTCGAAAGCGCGGCTAGTGGCGATGTCGGCAATGGCCGACTGGGGGACGGCGCGCAGGTGGTGTCGAGGTCGGAGTACGGACAGCGACCGCTCCCGGTACCGGTCCCCGTCGAGCTCAGCCACAGCTTCGAGGAAGCCCAGGTTGCGGGTGCGGCAGACGAAGTCGATGACGTCGCCGCTGGCGCCGCACCCGAAGCAGTGGAACCGGTCTGGGACGCCGTCCACCGAGAACGATGGCGTCGCGTCGTCGTGGAAGGGGCAGCATCCGACGTAGCCGTGCCCGCGTTGGTGCAGCTCGATCCCGGCTGCCGCGACCACGTCCGCGAGTGGGTGCCGGGCGCGGACCTCCTCGACGTCGACGGAGCGTCGTTGGACGCTCACAGCTGCGCCTCGACGACGTGAACGGTGTCCCGGTCGGCGGAGTCGAGCGCGGCGCTGTAGCTTGCGACGAGCTGGGCGAAGGACTCGATGGACATGTGGATGTCGGTGTCCGTGGCGTGCGCGAAGGCGCGGTCGACGGCGGCGCGGGAGGCGCTCGGGGAGAGGACGGCATACTCCTGCCACGTCGGGTCGTAGGCGTAGAGCAGGCCGTGGCTGGCCGTGTCGCCGTCGAGCCGCAAGGAGATCCGCTGGTTGCTGCGCTGCCCCCAGCGCATGCCGTAGTCGCGGTCGACGCCGCGGATGTTGCGGTGCTGGGAGTCGAACGCCTTCGGCCCCGTCCATTCGATGGCCGGCTTCGGGGGTGACGCCGCAACCCCGTGGGCGTATGCCGCCGCGCGAAGGTCCGTGATCTCGCTGGTGCCGGCGTCGAGTGCGGTCGTGATGCGTTCGGCGATGGCGAACGGGTCGTGCCCGGCGACCGGGGCGAGTAGTTGCCCGACGGCGTGGGCGTAGGCGTTGCGCTGACCGAGGCGGTACCAGTAGTCGATCGGGTCGTGCTCCTCGACGTTGCGGCTCGCGTTGCGAGCCAGGGCCAGGAGCTGGTCGACGTCGGCGTCCGACGTGGGCTCGATCCTTGGCGTGGGGTGCGCGTTGGCTGACATGGCGGCCCTCCCGTGCGCGGGGCCTTCCCGCGCGTCTGGAGGGAGGACAGTCCGCGGGGGACACCATGTGTCCGGTCAATCGGACTGCGGCGCAGACGGTTTCCGCGCGGGCCATGGTGCGATGAGATCGTCGCGGTGGCCGGCGACGGAGCACTGGGTCTTGGCTACGTGCTCGGCCAGGATGATCTGCGCGTCGTGGAGGGCGCGGACGAAGTCCATGGCGGCGGTGGGGGAGGCGGTGTCGGCGTAGTCGGCGCGCTCGTGGTCGCGGAGCGCGGAGAGGATCTCGACGAGGGCGCCGTGCTGCGCCCAGCACGGAGGGATGATGCGAGGCTCGACAGCGAAGCGGCGCACGAGGTTTCGCACCCACTCGTCGAGGTCCTGCATCCGGTCGTGGGTTTCGTCCTCGGTGAGGGAGGGCCAGTGCACGGGTCCGCGGAGCTGGCCGAAGGTCCGCTGGAACGGATCCTCACCGAAGTCCAGCGCTTCGTCGGTCGTCACGGAGCGGGACTGTGCCGGTGAGGGGGGTTGTCGTCGGCGCGGGCGGCCAGGGCTTGCCGCAGGGCGGCGATGATCGCGGCCGTTGCCGTCCTGCGGTCTGAGCGCCTCCAGGTCGGGTGCGCGTCGATGAGGGCGTGCAGCCTCTGGTGGTCCCGACGGCACAGGGGCACCAGGTCCTCGACGGGCTCGATGCCCAGACGCGCGTAGGTGGCGTGGTGCAGGTGCCCGGCTTTCACGGTCCAGCGTCGCCCGCACACCAGGCACGAAGGCTCCACGCCGGCGACGGTTAGCCAAGCGGCATACCACTGCTTGCGCTTGTCGCTCCACGCGCGGGAGTTGAGGTACGCGTCGTAGGCAGCTCGACGGACCCGCCGGGTCTGGCGGGTCCGTCGGGCGTTGGGGTCAGGGACGGACGAGGCTCGCATCGCGAATCCTCTGCTCGAGGTCCTTGCGCGCAGCAGTGAGGCTCTTGGCATCGTTGCGCTTGGTCCACGGGCTCATGATCAGCGCGATCGGGCGCGCCGAGCGCATGAGCAGCACAGCCGACCCGAAGGGCAGAGTCCGCAGCTCGGCCGGCGTCAGGATCGGCACCTCGCTCGTGGAGGTCGACGTCGAGTGGCGGCCGTCATGACCGGTGCTGCGGCTCGTGACGTCCTTGGGTCGGGTGCCGATGAGCTTGGACAGGTCGTCGAGGTCGCGGGCGTTGGACCCGCCGCCGAGGATGAGCTTGACGATGGCGGCGTCCCAGATGGCCGACGCGGCGTGCTCGCCCCACACCGCTCGGGCTTGCGCAAGGGACTGGAGGACGACGGTCGTGGCGATGCCGGAGCCGCCGCCGTCGGACATGAGCGAGGCCAGCGAGGGGAGGGGGTAGTTGGCGGCCTCGTCGAGGATCATCGACAGGGGAGGGTCGAGGCGTGAGCCGGGGGAGCCGGCGGCCTTGCACCGGGCGACCTCGAGGACGTCCTCGAGGAACGCGCCGACCAGGCCCGATGTAGCGGCGGCGCCGGTCGAGGTGCCGAGCAGGTAGACGGTGCCGTTGTTGGCCAGGACGTTTGCTGGGTCGAGCTGCTCGCCCTCGGCGGGGGAGACGGCCTCAAGGACGCGAGGGTCGGCGAGCGCGGCGAAGGCGATCGAGACCATCGCCCAGACGGAGTCGCGCTGCCTCGGGTCGGCGCTGATGATGGAGTCGAGGCCTTGGTGCCACGCCGGCGCCGCTTTTGGGCTCGTGCTGAGGATCATGACCGCCTCGCGGGCGTGGACGGCGGACAGGGACCACCGGTAGAGGTCGGCCGCGTCGCACTCGCCAAGCGCTGCCGCGTGAAGAAGTGCGCGCACGGCCTGCTCGGCGGAGGACTGCCAGAAGTTCGCGTCTGTGGTGCCGGAAGCGGCGCCTTTGGTGAGCGCCTTGGCGCGGATCATCGCGACGTGCGGGTCCTCACAGCCGCGGATCGGTGACCATCGAGCTGTCGAAGGAATCCCGGGTGCGAGGCCTTGCGGATCGAACACGGCCACTGGGCCAGCAGATTGCCGGGCGCGCAGTGTCGCTGTGATGTTGTCGGGACGGGTGCTCGTCGTCACCACTGCCCCGGGTGCGTCGAGGATGGCCGGGATGACAAGATGCAGCCCCTTGCCGGAGCGAGGCGGCCCCAACACGACGGTGGAGTCCTCGACCGTGACAAAGCACGTGATGCCGCTGCTGAGCCCGACCGCATGCGCGACGTCATGGACGGATGCCGCGGCGGTCGTTGGCCGCAGTGTCTGGATGCGACCTTTGAGCCGACCTGCTCCCGCGGCACGAGCGATGTCCGAGCGCGTCGCCATACCGGTGCGGTGGTGCCACGCCACGCGCTGAGTTCGTGCCCGGCAGCCGCGATGGATGGCGTAGGCCGCGCCTCCAGCAGACAAACCGAGTCCGACCGCCAGGCACCAGAACTCAGGCGTGGAACCACCGCTATGACCCCACGCGGCGGCTGGTTGATCAGGGTGCAGCAGAACAGATATGACTCGACCGCCGGAGAACTTCGGAGCCGGGCTGCTGTGGATCCACGCTTGGAAGGTGGCGGCCAGCCACAGCAGCCCGCTCACACCAAGAGCCGTCGCCAGGGCGCCGAGCGCAGCGGAGTCGCTCGCCGGCAAGGGCCGTGATGCGTCGGTCATGAATCGCATATAGGCCACCGGGGGCACGATCGAAGGTGCGCCCTCGGCAGACGTCGTCGGCGAGCCGCTAGGCGCGGTCACACGCCTGTTGTCAGCCCGGGCGACTGACACCATCGCTGTCACGGATAGGACTTGGAAGGGCGACCTGTTGGCGTCACACGAATTGCGGCCGGGCGCCGGGCGGCATGGGGCAGGCTGGATGACATGCCTGGCGTGTCGCTGCGTTCACCAGTGGCGTTGGCCCGCCCCATAGATGACCTCACACCGCAGGGGGCTCAGAATCTGGTGTGGGAACCGAAGTGGGACGGCTATCGCGCGCTGGTAGGGGCAGGTCGCATCTATAGCCGCAACGGCACCAACCTCACGCCCCTGTTCCCGGACCTCGCGCCAGTCCTGGCCGCGCGACTGCCCCAGGACCTGGTCCTGGACGGAGAGGTGATCGCGTGGGACCCGGCTGCCGGTCGCCTGGACTTCGAGGGGCTCCAGGCTCGGATCACAGCCGGTCGGCGGATCCGCGCCGTCGCTGCCCGTCGGCCGGCCCAGCTGGTTGTCTTCGACGTCCTCGCTGCCGGCGGAGAGGACCTGCGCGGCCGTCCGTTGCAGGAGCGGCGTGCTGTGCTCGAACATGCGCTAGGCGCCATTGCCTCGCCCATCGTGCTGTGCCAGCAGACAGACGACCTGCTCCTGGCACGTGAATGGTTCGGCACACTGACCGCTGGTGGCATTGAAGGTCTCGTCATCAAGGACGTCCTCAGCACCTACCCGACCACGGCGGGTCAACGAGTCTGGTGGAAGGTCAAGGCCAGGCGGACGCTTGACATGCTCGCGATTGGGTTCACTGGCGAGGCGGCGTCACCCACGGCATTGGTACTGGCCTTCCCTGGCGTCGTCGACGACGAGGGCCAACCAGCCACGGCCGGGTCGACGACCACGCTGTCCAAAACCGTGGGCAGAGCCCTCATACCCTTGTTGCACCCCACTGGGGAGACGTTCCAGCGCACCTTCGCTTGGGGCTCAGCCGGACCCACAACAGTGACGATCGTCGAGCCATTCGTCGTCGAGGTAGAGGCCGACGTGTCCGCCGCCGCGGGCGTGCTCCGGCACGCGGTGCGACTCCACCGAGCTAGACCAGACGTTGATCCCGCAGAAGCGCTGTGACCAGGTAGGGTCTGCTGCACGGATAGGTGACAGTTTCGGTTAAGCCGCCTGGGTGGCGGTTGTCGTCATGATCAACTCGTATTCGACCGGGGTCAACCGCCCGAGGCGGGCTTGTCTCCGGCGGCGGTGGTAGGTGCGTTCGATCCAGGTGACGATCGCGATCCGCAGCTCCTCGCGGGTGGCCCACGCGCGACGGTTCAGGACGTTCTTCTGCAGCAGCGCGAAGAACGACTCCATGGCCGCGTTGTCGCCGGCCGCGCCGACGCGGCCCATCGACCCGACCATGCCGTGACGGTGGAGCTGGTGGACCAGCTTCCTGGACCGGAACTGCGACCCGCGGTCGGTGTGCAGGACGCAGCCGGCCACATCTGCGCCGTCAGCGTGGCGCCGGGCGACGGCGTTGTTTAGGGCCGCGACGGCGAGCGAGGACTTCATCCGTGAGTCGATGGAGTAGCCCACGATCCGGTTGGAGTACAGGTCCTTGACCGCGCACAGGTAGAGCTTGCCCTCGCCGGTCCAGTGCTCGGTGATGTCGGACAGCCACAGTCGGTTCGGGGCGGGCGCGGTGAAGTCGCGCTCGACCAGGTCGTCGTGGACCGGAGGGCCCGGCGTCTTGCCGTTGCGCCCGCGCTTCTTGCCGAAGGCGGACCACCACCCCAGCTGCGAGCAGATCTTCCACGCGGTCCGTTCCGCCATCGCCTCGCCGGCTTCGCGGGCCTCGTCGACCAGGAACCGGTACCCGAACTCCGGGTCGTCGCGGTGGGCGTCGAACAACGCGTTCGCCCGATAGGCCACAGTCAGCTCGGCAGCCGTGACCGGCCGGGCGAGCCAGCGGTAATAGGGCTGGCGGGCGATCTTCAGCACCCGGCACGTCACCGTGACGGGGATCCCGTCGCCGGCCAGCTCGCGGACGAGCGGGTACATCATTTTCCCGGCAGGTGCGCCTGCGAGAGGTACGCAGCCGCGCGACGCAGGACCTCGTTCTCCTGCTCGAGCAGCTTGATCCGCTTGTTCGCCTCCCGAAGCGCATCGGACTCGCTGGAGGCCCGGGCCGGGCTCGCCGCGCTGGCAGAGCGTCGCTCATCGATCGTCAGCCACCGCTTCAGACACGACGGCGAGATGCCGAAGTCCTTCGCGACCTGGGCTACGGAGGCATCCGACTCTTTAAAGACCCGGATCACGTCCTCACGGAACTCGTTGGGAAACGCCTTGGGCATGGTGCACATCCTTCCAGCGCCGACACACATCGGCGCAGATCAGATGTCACCTATCCGTGCAGCAGACCCGTAAGCAACGCAAACTTCATGAGCCGGCTCCCTGGGGCGGCCAGGTGTTCGCCCTAAACGCGCCAGGAAGGGGCGAGCGTATGCGCCTTCAATGCGGCAAATCCGGTAAACCTCCGGCACCCGCGTTTCTGTGACGCGAGGTGCCGGAGGTTCAGTTCTCCGTCACTTGGCCACGATGGTGGCTCGGTCGTCGGTGGTCGCCTTGATGGTGTCGTCGGTGGACAGGAGCACCTGCAGTTGGCCGTTGGCCGTTGGCCGTTCGGCTGGCGCTGATCGCGTGGGCAGGAGTGTCTAGTCGTGCCGCGCCGGTGTTCCAGGTCCGGCCCGTGTCTGTGCTGACCGCGACCGTGCCGTCGATGGTGATGCCGGCTGCGGTGGCCTCGTCCGCCCAGGCGAGCATGGTTAGCAGCGGGGCGCCCGGCGCCTTCGTCCAGGTCGTGCCGTGGGTGGAGGTAAAGACGCCCTTGCGGTGTGGCCGCCAGCACCGTGGACCCGTCCGGCGCCGCAGCGAGGCTGGCCACGTCGCCGGGCGTGGTGCCCTCGGTCCAGGAGGTGCCGTCCCTGCTGACGCGCACAGCGCCGTCGAAGCCGACGACCCCGGCGGGGGCTGCCGTCAGCGCGTGGAAGTCCGACTCGCCGCCACGGGACAGCACCTTCCAGCTGCGGCCGCCGTCGCGAGTCTCGATCAGCCCCACCGGCTGGGGCAGGTCCACTCCGTTGCCGGGGTGGCCCGAGGCGTAGTAGTGACGGGGCCCAGCCGCGGTGAACCCCATCCGGTCGATCTCGAGGCTGACCCGCGTCGACGTACCGCCCACGTAGCGGTAGAGGCCGGTGTGCGTGGCCAGGTAGATCTTCCCGGCGCTGGGCTCGCGGTAATGTCGTGCACTTGCAGCATGCCGGGCGCCGCACTCTGCTCGGAGCCGTGGCGTCGGTCAGGGCGGGCCTGCCCCGCTGGGTGCTGCAGGCCGAGACTACGGTCACGGCGAGCAGTAGCAGCAGTGCTGCGCGTGACCGTGCCCGGGCGGCACGTGGACGGCTCACTTCAAGGCTGACTTCAGGAGGGCCCGCATGGTGGCGATCTCCTTGGTACGGGCGTCGATGATCGCCTGGGCGAGCTGCTTGGCCTCGCCGTTGGACCCCTGCGACAGCTCGGTGCGGGCCACCGCGACCGCGCGTTCGTGGTGCTTGATCATCATCTGCATCCACATCCGGTCGAAGCTCGCACCGGTGGCGGTCACGAGCTGGGTCATCTCCTCCATGCTCATCAAGGACAGGCCATCGAACATCGACACACATCCGGGCCGACTCCCCCCGTCCACATTGTCATGAGGAATGTGGACACCCGTGAGGGCCCAGAGGGCCTCAAGTTGTTAGGCTCCGACCGGAAGCACGTACAGGGAGGCTACAAAGTGACGGAAACGTACGGTCAAGACAGTGAACCAGCGACAGACTCCGTTGCGTCCCTAGCCGCTCAGCTCGCTGACCCGACCCTGCGACGAGTTTTCGTAGAGGCACTCGCCATTCACTCCCTGCTCTCCGAGTGTGTGATCGACCGGTCATACACGATCCCAGACACCTTGGCAGCACCAGCACGGCTATCGCCATTCGGCAGAACCATGTTCGACGAAATTCGCGCGAAGAACCAACGCCTTAAGCCGAATGACGTCAAGTTTTCCATATTCATGGGTTTTGGATGCCCAGAAGGCATCCTGATCGACCCCTCCACCGACCTGGCTGCACTTCGGTCAGGTATCACGACCGAAATATCCAAGCAGCGTGTCTTGTTTCCCTACATTTTTGGTCGCGAATTACATGACCGCACAGCGGCACGGTTTCCCGAAAAACGCGAACTCAGTGCGAGCCAAACAATTGACCTGCTAAAGGAATTACCAGTCGGCGTTTTCCAAGCGGGCTACACCACGGTTGGACCTTTCGGGTGCATAGAGTCTCTGCAGGCTCGCACCCTAGAAGCGACACTCTCTGTCCCAGGGTATTACTGCTCTGATGAGACTTGTGAAGAGGTCCATCGCATCAAGCTAAACACGTCAGATACTCCACCGAGGCTTGCACCTGCAAATAAGACCGGAGACTATGTCACTGCGTACCTTGCAGATAAGTATGGGGGCTCCGAAGACCCGCACGCTCGCCTTATAAGCGAGGCGTTCCTCGCCGAGTACCAAGTGTACAATCTAGAGGCTTCTGAAGCGATTATTGAGACTGTCGTCGACGGTTTGAACCTCGACGAACTACGAGCCGTGGCAGAGGTCGCGCTGAAGGAGGGGCTAAAAGCTCACGGCGCGAAGTCCCTCTCTTTGCGGCTTGGCTCCGTTGTGAACAACCCAGCCGCCTTCGTAGCTGGACTCTCCACGCCTCACCTGATCCAGCTGCTCTTAATTTTCCCAGACGCCTTCATCATCCATGCTGTAGACGCCTGCGTAAGCGATGGCACAATCGCGATATCTGAGCATGAGGTTCGTGTCCGACGAATCGACAGATTCGGCGGCAATACCGCATGGGCGGAGATTGGTCGCCGCGGTATCCGCGTCACAGGTAAAGGGGACTTTGTAGCAAACCGACTCATGGAGATGCTCAGGTCAATCTACTATGACAAATCTTCAGCATCCTTGACACCGGAGGATTTGGCTTACCTTGTCGGCCCTTCGGCGTCCAATGTGGAGGAAGACTACATTCTTGACTATGCCGTTAGGGGTGGATCTCCCGAAGAGCTGCTCCGGAACCTGGTACTGGGAAGCCGGGCGGCCGTGCACAAAGCGGGTGACTACCTGCACGTCTCCCTTGAGGGGATGGAAAAGGACGAGATGCTAGAAACTCTTCTGTGGAAACTGGGCGCCTCCACAATTGCCCTTCAAGACGACTTGGGGCGCATGAAGAAGTACGAGGAAGCGCTGAGCGCGCGAATTAGCGAGGGCGCAAGTCAGGATGCCATTCGCGCTGAGATCTCTAATCTGTTTGCATCTCTTGAGGGAGCGCTCCGCGTCTCCTTGGAGTTTTGCACGTGGACCCTGACCAACGACCACTTCTTGGATGACCTGGCTTTCGTCTACGATCCACAGCCTCGACCTGGGGTCCTTGCCTTCATAGAAAAGTACTCCCCTGCAACCGACAATCGCTTTCAATTGGACCTAACCGGGAAGAACACCCTTTCGGCCTTGGGCGCTGGGTTTTCTCGCCTTGCTAAAGCCATCGACCGACTCGCTCCAGACGAATACCTGAGGCCGACGAGCCAGATTCCAGCAGTGTGCCGGGAAACAAATCACCCATTCGCATTTCCGCACACGATACCCTTCTTTGACCTGTCCACGGCTTCCAAGAGACTCGTTTTAGACTCCCTCAATAGCGTCTCCCGCCTCGTGCAAGACGAAGTGGTACTCAAGGTTCGCAACGCGACGATTCACGGAGACACCGAGTTTCCGTCAGTGGGAGAACTGGGCCTCGGACTAGAAAAACTTGCCGAGCTGAGGCACCTACTTTCAAGAAGCGGGTTCTATCCCACCCTGTTCAAGCGTGCCGAGACTGTTGTGGACGAATTAGGTCGGGCGGTCTATTCATTCCATGCGGCTGACACAACCATCGTCTTGAACAGGCCATCGTGGGCGATAGCTCCTAAAATGCCAAATACGAGCAGACGCATGATCGCCGTACCAGCTTGCGACACGATGGCCTCTGGTCCCCTGCGCTTTTCGCTGCACGGGCGCATGGGAGACGAACCCTACTGGAAGGGCTGGCCGAAGCGCTGGAGTGTAAAGCGTGAATACGGCAATTTGGCTCATGATGCACAAGGTCAAATGCCGAACGAGGCGGTCGGATAGCTGCTGGAGCGTGGCCCGTGATGGAGTTCCCTTTTCGGGGAAAGCCAACGGCCGTAGTGCTGCTTTGTCCGTACGAGATAGGTTCCGGTCAACTCTCGGCCGTTCAAAGAGAGCGGGCGGGTCTAGCGGGAGGGCGAATCTTGCAGACTTTTGCACCCCCCTACCCCGGGCGCGGTCGCGTCCGTGTACGCGAAAACCGCCCGCCCCAACCGCCCCGTAGAGGGCAATAAGGACGGGCGGTATTCGCTCCTGAACGCCTGGGTTTTCTATGCAGCCCACACAGGCAAAGGACTGAGAAAGGCGATTTGAAGGACTTGCATCGGCGCTCTACACCGCGACCCCCGTGGGTAGATTCCCACGGCCACCAACCTCAACGGTCACAATGCGCAACCTCCCGCCAGCATCCCCAATCGCGGGGGGACAGACAGGAAGTGCCGGCGTTTAGAGCCAGTCCGGGGACGAACCTGGGCCGCAGGAGCAAAGGTGAAGAGTGCCGAACTTGGGCCCTCTGCAGCCCAGCTTCTTCACGGTGGCTGGTCCGAATCCTCGCTGCGATCTCGCGTGTCTCTGCGAGGCGACGCTGCAGTACGTCGAGACGCTCTAACGCGTCCTGCACCATGAGCCTCTCGCCTGGCCACCTGTCGCCTCCAGCCAGCCCCGCCGCCTCGCCGCTCGAGCTAACGGCTCAGCAATGCGTCAGGGCGCAGTCAGAGGATGCGCGCTCATCGGCATTATGTGGGTGATCGGTGTCAAGAGGCTTCGGTGCTGTCGAGGCTGGTGATGAGGTTGTCGTAGATCTCGGTGCGTCGGGGCTGGCCTTTGGCGCAGGCGTCGGCGCGTTGGGCGAGCAGGGTGGGGCGGAACTCGATGGTGGTCTGGAAGAACGTGCAGGACTCGCAGATGTTCTCGTACTGGCAGTCCATCGTCTTGGGTCGGGTGCAGTAGCCGTTGCCGAGCATGCGGTGGTGTTCGCGGTTGAGGCGGGCCATGTTCGGGCCGAGGTCCTCGGCGGGTAGTTGGGCGTAGAGGGCTTCGATTTTCTCGGCGACGGTGAAGTACTCCTCGGCGACGGTGCGGTTGGCGATCTTGGCGTACACGAGGGTCATGTCGAGGGACTTGTGTCCGAGCATCGCGGCGATGGCCTCGATGGACATGCCGCGGTTGATGGCCTGTGTGGCCAGGGTGTGCCGCAGCTGGTGGGGGTGGATGTGCGCGAGCCCGGCTGCGGAGCCGGCTCGGTTGATCATCCGGGTCACGCCGTGCCGGTCTTGGGCTCGCCCGTTCTCCCTGGGCAGCAGCAGCGGATGCCCGGGCGGGACGTGCGCGGCGCGGTAGGTGTCGATGAGCGTCACGATGCGTGGGTGCAGCGGCAGGTAGCGGTCTTCGTGGAGCTTTCCGACCGGGACGTGGAGCGAGTGGGTGGCCGATCAGGACGACCGCGTCGGCGGTCAGGGCGGTGTACTCCCCGACGCGTAGCCCGGTGCCCAGGAGGAACTCGACGGTGACCCCGACGAGCATGCGCCGGTCGGCTTGCGCGGCGCGCAGCAGCTTCGCTGCGCTCGGGTCATCGAGCGCTTTGGGCAGGGCGTGGCGTTGGCGGGGCACGTCACCCAGGAACATCGGCACCCGCGGTGGGGCGTCGTCCCAGCCCCATTCGTCGATGCGGGTGAAGAACACTCGTAGGGTGCCGAGGCGGTGGGCGATGGTGGCCGGGGTGATGCGGGCCTGGTTCTGTCCGGGTCGGGCCGCGACCCACGTCTTGAAGCCCTCGATGTGCGGCCGGTCGATGTCCCGAACGTGTTGCAGCCCAGGGTGTTCGGTGGCGAGGTAGGTGGTGAAGGAGCGCAGCGCGAGGTCGGCGCCGGTGACGCTGCCGGGTCGTAGGACGCAGGCGACCTGGGCCAGGTAGGTGCGCATCGTGGCGACCACGTGCGGGTGGGTGGCCTCGAGCTGGTCCCAGGTCGGCAGCAGCAGCGGCCCACTCACCGCAGCCTCCGGAACCCCGGGACCGCGGCTCGGTCTTGACGGTCTGGATGGTCCCGAAGATGCGGCGGGACAGGCGGCACGGGCGACCCTGGTTGGCCGCGAAGACCTGGGCGTCGATGACTTCCGCGGCGCGGCGGTACTGGGAGGCGAGCCAGTCGTCGGCGAGGTGCAGATAGATCCGGGTCGACTCGATCGAGGCGTGCCCGGCCTGGGCCTGGACGGCCTCCAGCGGCATCCCGGCCTCCCGCAGCCGGGTCAGGCAGGTGTGGCGCAGCTCGTGACAGGACGCGTGCGCCAATCCGGCCCTGGCGCGGGCGCCTTCGAGGACCTCGTCGAGGCCGTACGCGCTCAGGGGCCGGCCCCGCCGGGGACGCTTCAACACGAGAAACACGACGTCGGTGTCGGCATCCGCGGGTCGTTCCTGCTGCAGGTAGGCGCCCAGGTGCTCGAAGAACCTCGAGGAGATCGGCACGAAGCGTTGGTGCCCGCCCTTGCCCTGAGCGATGAACAACCGACGCTCCGCGGCACGGACATCCTCCATCCGCAGCCCGAGGACCTCGCAGCGCCGCAGCCCGCCGAGCAGCATCGCGGCGACCATGGCCCGGTCCCGGTGCGTGCGCAACGCGGTGGTGAGGGCGTCGACCTCGACCGGGGTCAGGATCCGCGGCAGCGTCCGTCGCGGCGCCCGCACCAACGGCACACCCTGGGACGGCCGGTGCCGTTCGCGGCGAGTCGGCAGCCCGCGCGGGACCGGGTTGCTGGGCACGTCGCCTCGAGCGGTCAGGAACGCGTACAGCCCTGCGACCGTGGACAGTCGGCGACGCACGGTCCGCAGGGACACCCCGACCATGTCACCGCCGACCGGAGCGAGCAGCGGGTCCGGAAGGTGAGGGGCGCCGCTGCGTTGGGCGGTGATGAACCCCAGCACGTCCGTCGCCGTCACCGCCTCGACCGGCTTGGCCACCACCGTGAAGAACACCTTCAGGTCGAACCGTGCCGCCAGCACCGAGTTCGGCCGACAGCGCCCGGACAAGAACTCCAGGTAGGCACCCAGCAGCGGATCGCCGAACAGCTCCTGCCGAGGCTCAGCGGACGGAATCAGACACGACACAACGCTCGGCATACGGGGCCTCCTCGAGGAGAACGGACACCCCAACGTAGGAGCGCCGGCGACCCCGAAGGATCACCCACATATCAAGCAGATCCGGTAGATCACGAACGCCTGCGGTGAGTGCTGACGGGACTCAGATGGCCGACCTCGGGACCTCCATACGGGAGTTGGTGTCGAAGAGCGTCAGCTCCTCATCCGTCGCCACGTGCCGGACGACGAATGCTCTTTGGCCGACGCGCCACAGGCCTTCGCCGCGCTGCAGGTCGGGGAGCTGGGCGCGCTCGGCGGTCGACAAGCCCAGTTCGAGTGCGGTCTGAGGAGCCTCACTGACCTCCTGCTGGTAGACGATCTTCGTTGAGCAGTCGCCGAGCAGGCCTCGAGCCAGCGCACGTGACTCCGAGCCCGCGTTTCCTACGGCGTCAAGGTCGGACAGCCGGTGCACGATGAGGAGGTTCGCGATCCCCAGGCCGCGGGACAGCTTCCATTGGGACTGCATGCGGGCAAGCAGGGCCGGCTGGCGCATGAGCCGCCACGCCTCGTCGTAGATGACCCACCTCTGGCCCCCGTCAGGTGCCGACAGTGCCGCCTCCATCCATGCTGAGGCGCACGTCATCACCATCGCGATGAGCTGATCGGAGCCCTGAATCTGCGAAAGGTCCAGCGAGACCATCGGCAGAGCGGGGTCGAAGGTGAGGGTTGACGGCCCGTCGAACAGGCCGCCGAGGTCACCCGCAACCAAACGACGCATGGCATGGGCCAAGTCCCGCCCGTCGCGTGCAAGCTCAGCGGCGCTCGAGCCGGGGGGCGCAGACTGCGGCTCCAAGAGCAGGTCGACGAGCATCGGCAACGTTGGTTCGACCGCCGCAGCAGCACCGGCCAGCGAAACGTCCAGAGCGGTGTGCTCAACAGACATCAGAGGCCGCCCGAGTGCCGACTGAGCCAGTGACCCGACCAGGGCGCGTCGCCGGTTGGCGACCAGTAGCTGCCACTGGGAGTCAGGGATTGCCGGGTCGCGCGGTCCGGTGTCCAGTGGGTTCAGGCGGTTGCGTGAGCCGCCGCCGAGCTGGATGGCAGCCCCACCGACAGCCTTGGCGACGACGGACCATTCACCCTTCGGGTCGCCGGGCACGTAGACCCGCCGCCCGAAGGCGATCGACCGAGTCGCCAGCGACTTGGCGAGGCAGGACTTTCCCTTCCCGACGACCCCGGCGAGCAAGCAGTTCGGGTTCGTGATGATGCCCTGGCTATAGAGCACCCAGGGGTCGAAGCAGAAGCCACCTCCTGACCAGGCGTCCTGCCCGACGTAGACGCCTGCGCTCCCAAGACCACCCTCCGCAAGGAAGGGGTACGCGCCGGCGACCACGTCGGAAGTGGCGCGGTGTCCCGGCAGACGAAGCCTGCGATAGGACCGCCCGGCCTCAGGGCCGCTCTCTCCCTCCGCGGGAAGGAAGGTCGGCGGGTCACCGTCACCACCTTGCCTGTCCCGTGCCCCTTCACCCGAGCGAGCGGCCGGCGGCTTCTCATGCCGCCCGCGGCGACGCTTGGTGCCTTGCGGCGCGTAGAAGGTCCCTGTTGCCCCAGCGGTCGGCATCAGCTCACCTTCCGCGCGAGCGGAAGCGAGGCCGAGACAAATGCTCGCGCCTGCTGCCCGTAGAGCCGTCGCGTCTCGCATCCGCACTGGATGGCGGCGCGCGAGATCTCCGCGACCGATGCTTCGAGCTCATCCCGCGATGGCGCGGTGACGGAGATGAGGCCGGTGAACTTCACGTCCGCGTGGCCGCTGATGAGGGCGCGTTCGCGCTCGAGGACGTCGTCGCGCTCGGCGCTGTCCGAGAGGTCGGCGATGGCGCCGATCTTGGCCTTCTGCGCCGCCTCGGTGGCGTACTCCACCTTGGCCTTCCGGATGTCGCGCATCGCGGCGTCCGCGGGGATCGGCTGGATCGTCATCGAGAGGGTCTTGCGGATCCCCGGTTGGAAGACCAGTGAGTGGAGGAAGTACGGCGGCGCGCCGACGCGCGGCCACTCGCTGATCCAGAGCACGGCGGAATATGCCGTGTCGTGGCGGACGTGGTCCCACTCCTCGTCCATGGCCACCGGGCCAGCACTCGCCAGCTTCTGAGTCCCGGCGTCACCCGTCTCGTGCCCGGGCTCGAACGCTTCCCGCAGAGTCGCCGCGAGCTCGCTCTCGTTGAGCCACGTCGCCAGCGACAGGTCGGCGGCGCGGAGCCCCGCCTCGAGGGAGGTCATCTCCTGTCGCAGGAACGCGGCGGCCCCGCGGAGTCCCCGTCCCGCCTGCTTGATGTGTGCCCGGGCGCTGCGGAGGTCGAGCGAGAGCGCGAGAACCGTGCGGTGCGTCGACGCCGCGGGCGCCGCTGTCTTCATGAGCGACTCGTACTGCTGCACGGCCCACTGGCCCGGCTGCTTGACACCGTTGACCTCCCACCAACCAGTGATGCCGCGACCGGCGTCGGGTAGCGACACCTCGAGCACCTGCAGCCGGCAGCCAGTCCCGGACGCGGCCAGGCCGGCCAACGCCCGACCCCATCCGTGTACGCGTCTCGCCTGCTCGTCGCTGGACAGGAGCACGTATGCCGGGTGGCGCACGAGAGCGACCGCGGTAAGTGTGTGCCCGTGTGGGTCGTGCAGCATCGCTGCGCCGGACTCCTCGTCGATCAGGAAGCGCAGGGCAGCAGCGTCGCCGGGGAGGGCGAGCGTGCCGCCTGGTCGTGGCGCTGATGGGCGCGCTCGGAACTTGGTCTGACCGTTCAGCTTCCGCACGGCGTAGTGCCCTGCAGTGGGGAGTGACTCGACGGCGGGGCGACCATGCCAGCGCACAAAGGCGAGCGCGATGAGTCCGCCCCAGAGGGGGGCCGTCAGGCCGGCGCCGGTCGAGCTGCCGAGGAAGATCGCGGGCACGAAGACGAGCGCGGCGACGCACAGGCAGAGGATGCGTGATGACGAGAGCCCAAGGAGCAGGCCCCGCCGGGGGAGGCGTCCGAAACGGACTGTCATCGGGGTTGTCGTGGCGTCGGTCATGGTCAGCTCCTCGAGCCGTGGGTGAGTGGCTGCTTCATGGGCGCTTCCTGGACAGCGGCGCCAGGGCCCCCGCCGCCAGGCGAAGAGACCCCAGGTGGGTTGGTCGCGACGTCGCCGGCCTTCATGGCGACGCCCTTGGCGCCGAGAGCGACCCCGGCGACTCCGGCAGCCGGAGCAGCCAGCGAGGCGGCGGCTGCGGCGCCCCCTCCGCTGGCTGCTCCAGCTGGTCCTGTGGCACCGGCGGCAAGGCCGGATCCCGGCCCGGGCGGCGGTGGTCCCACTGGCCCGGAGGATCCCGGGCGCGGGGGAGGCGGCATACCGCCACTGCCCTTGCTCCCGCGGCTGTGGCCGGACGACCCGACGGAGGCGAGCGCTCGTCCTTGCGCCTGGATCGCGCTGACCTTCTGTGGTGCGCTGACCAGAGTCTGCGCGCCGACCGAGGCCTGCCGGGCCGTGGCATGCGCCGAATGAAGGGTGTCGCCCGCGAAGTGGAACATGCGGATCGCCACCCAGGGAGCCAGCCCGCCCAGCAACAGGATCAGGGACCCGCCGGCGAGCTGCGTGACGGTCTGACCCACGCCGGAGCCTGACTGTCCGGCGCCGTTGAGGACGGCGACGCCGATGCTCAGGATGATGACGAGGAGCAGCTTCGAGACGATCATGGCTGCGACGAACTCGATCCACCGGCGGACCCAGGCGCGGGTGAAGTCGGCCGTCGCGCCGGCAAAGGCCAACGGGGCGAGCACCGCGGCCACGATGAGCATCAGCTTGCGGATCATCATGGCTGCCCACACGACGACCGCCGCCACGATGATGACGACCGCCAGGAGGATCATGACGGCAGGGTTCTGCATCTGGGCCAGGCCGACAAAGGAGAGCTTGCCGCCGAGGGAGCCCATCTGTGTGCCCATCGTGTAGCGGACGACGCCGTCGCTGAGTGCGTCGACCGCTCCGAGCAAGACGCGCGTCGTCGCGAGGGCGAGCGCGGACCCGACGAAGCTGATGAGGAGCCCACTTAAGGCGCGGCCCAGAGCCACGGGGTGCCCCCGGAGAGCGGCGGAGGTGACCTGGATGATGAAGAGTCCGAGGCAGAGGGTGGCGGCGATCGCGCCGGTGATCGCCATCTCCCGCGCCAGAGCCGGCGAGGCCAGGTCCAGCGTGGTCGCCTCGCCGATCTGCTGCCACAGCCAGGTGGTGGCGTTCTGCGCTGCCAGCCCGAAGTAGCCGGCGATGCTGCTGAAGGCCCCATCGACGACGTTGGATGCCGCCCCGGCGGTGCCCGCTGCCGCTTGGCCGAGGAGACACATCGGGTTGGCGGCCATGATGCCGTCGCAGCTCATGACGCGCTCACCGCCAGAGACGAGTAGGTGACCGCGGTGACGAAGCCCCACGAGCCTCGGGTGGGAGGTCCCTCTATGTTGAGCGTCATGGCTACAGAAGACGTCGAGGTCACGGCCTTCCCCTGCTTGCTGTAGTGGAGGGTGACAGATGCGGCGACCTCACGACCGGTGATGCCCGGGTCGCTGATTCTCCCGCTCGAGACGGCGGTACTCCATGCCATCGGTTCAGTCACTCGTTCGATGCGGACGGTGGTGTACGCGTCCTGCAGTCCAAGGGCGGTCCACGCGTTCCGCACCGGGACAGCCGGGGTCTGACCCGCAGCGTCCGTCACCGAGTAGACGGCAAGGTGGTCGCGCAGTTCCTTGGGCACCAGTCCCACGACGAGGGGCTCGGAGGTCTGAGCGGCCTCCGACTGCACCCAAGCGATGTGCTCGGCCCTCGACGTCCGGTAGTCCTGCGTCAGGAGCCGGCGGACGAACTCCGCGGCATACAGGTCGGGCTGATGGGAGAAGTCGCCGGCGATGCGTCGCCCCGGCGGCCCCGGTGCGACTCGTGCCGCCGCACGGAGGCGGTCGATCTCGGTCGCCACCGGGTCCTTGGTCGGCCCGGGCGACTGAGTGGTCGACGACTCCGTCGTCGGTGCGGCATCTGGCGTCGGCGAGCCCGAGACCTGAGGCGAGCCCCCGACTGGCGCATCGGATTGAGACAGCGCAACGACTCCAGCCACGAAGAGCAGGACGACGACGCTCGCAGCAGTCAGGTACGGGCGGAGAGCTCTCCAGTCCATGTCACTGGACCGCAGAGCCCGCGGCGCTGAAGAAGGTCACGAGTGTGTTCGCCGCGCCGATGAGCATCGCCGCCCCCGCAGAGACGAGGACGCCGGTCTTGCCGCGGCCGGCCACGTGGGGGTTTGACGAGTGCGAACCGATGGCCCACGCGATCGCCGAGATGGCGATGCCGGCCACGGACGCGATGAGACCGAACGTGAGAAGGGCGCCGACGATCTTCTCGATAGCGGCGATGCCGGGCAGGCCATTCTGGTTGGGCGGGACGTCGACAGAGGGGATCATCCAAGTCTTCATCGTGGTGCCTTTCGCAGCTCGCGCGGACCGGTTCCGCACATGGCTGCGATAGAGGACCGGTAGGGGCACTATTCGTCGGCCGTCGCAGATAGGGCCCAGATCGTTCCGTCAGGAGATGTGGCGAAGCCCCGAAACGCCCTGCGACACAAAGGACTTGTAGGAGACAACCCGGACGACGTCGCCCGTTCGAGGAGCGTTGACGACGAGTCCGCGTCCGATGTACATGCCGACGTGGCCCGGCGAGGCGAGCGTCCCCGATGATCCCGGGATCATCACGAGGTCTCCCGGGGCAAGGGTGCTCGAGGTTGTCGCCGTGCCGTCACGCAGCTGCTGGCTGACCACACGTCCGATGGGGATCCCCGCTCGGCGCCACGCCTGTTGGGTCAGCCCCGAGCAGTCGAAGGCACCAGGCCCGTTGCCGCCCCAAACGTACGGCTTCCCGAGCTGGGCGAGCGCAAAGGCCACTGCCGTACGCGCCTCGGGAGACGTGTTGGGCGGCAGCCCGAATCCTGCGGGGAGCCCGTGAGTGCCGGATCCACCCGGCGCGAGGGTATCCGGCGGCGCACCGCCGCAGTCGAGGTTCGCAGTGTCGTGTGCGATGAAGGCGAGGACCGCTGATGCGTGTGCGGTCTGTCGCTGGTAGTTGCCTCCGACGACGCTCGAGCCACCGTTCGCACTGCTGGGGCGCCCGGTGAAGGCTGACCGCTGGACCATCTGTGCGGCATACCAAGGCGTCATGGACTGCCAGTCCTGGAGCCGGAGGAGCGCGTCGACGAAGAGGTGAGTCGACTCGGTCGCGTCCATGCGTTTGGCCGCACTGCCCCACCCCGGACGCTGCTGGAAGAGGCCCAAGGAGTCGTGGTCGAAGCCCACGCCCTGGCTCGGGAACGCTGAGCCCGTCGGGTCATTCGGGTTGGAGAGGACACGCAGGTCCGACTCGGCCAGAGCAACGATGAGAGCGATGAGGGCACCGGCCCTGCCAGCTCTCTGTTCGGCAGCCGCAACGATCGTGCGGGCGTTCTGCGCCTGGATCGGCGAGAGTCCTGGCACCGGGCCGCTCGACACGCAAGCGAGAGGGCGGGACGGGAGTGCACCGCTCTGGGTGGCGGCGATCGTCACGACTCCCAGGCCACCGAGCACTGCGACTCCGCCCGCGGCAACGACGGCGGCTGCACGGGTGAGCGACATGGTGCGCGAACCGCGGGCTCGGGGCACTACCGGAACGCCGTGCGCCGATGGTGCCCCTCGGCGGCAAGTTGTCCTCGCCGAGGAGGTACGCCGTATGAACCGACTGAGGTCACTGCCACGTCGCGCTCACGTGATGTCCGACGAGTGGACGGACGCTCGACAGCTTGCGCTCGAGCTGGCTGGGCTGGCGCCGCCGCTGAATGTCGATGTCATGTCCATGGGGCTCGTCCTGGAGCCCGGCGAACGCGCGCTGCGCCAGGTTCCGGTCGAGGTGCGTCACGCTGACCGGGCCCGATGGACGGGGGAGTCGCGAGGTGTGGGTCTGCTGACTAGCCGTCGCGTTCTGCTCAATCTCGAGGCAGGACAGTCGGTTTCGTTCTGGTGGGGATCCTTGGTCGGGTTCCGGCCGTGCGTCGAAGACGGCTACGCGGTATTCGACTACAGCGACGGAGTCGCTCGGCTCATGTCGAGTCGGGCCATGGCATCGATCGCCGTGGCCGGCATCGCTGCGCTCTACGGCAACGCCGGACTCGTCGAGCACCCGGCGCTGGCCACGCTGCGAGGCGCGACGTGATTGCGCAGCGTCTGCACCTGACGGCGCGCGTACTGGCGCTGCCCAACGGTGAGGTCTTGCGACACCGCATACAGCCGGAGCAGTCCGGGCCACCCCGAAGGGGAGCCGGCGAGGAGCCGGTGGACGGCGCGCCGCTGGGCGGCGGTGAAGCCGAGCTGCTCGAGCATCCGCTTGGTGCATGCGCGCGAGTTCCCGCCGGCGCGCTTGGTCGTGATCGTGGTCAGTGGGTCTGCTGCGCCACGTCGTCTGGCTTCCTCGATCCTGGAGATGAAGAGGTCGAAGACGGGGGTCAGGTTGATGTCGGCGAGCTCCTCCGCCGAGAGGTGGAGCTGAGCCGCCGTCCAGTCGTTGAAGCTGGTCCGCATGGTGGTCACGCCACTTCCGACATCTCGAGGTCGGCGAACACGACCGGTTCACCCGGGCTCACGTGGGTCATCCCGTGAAGCGCGTCGGCCTGCGCGGCGCGTGCCGAACCGAGCGCGCCGCGCGTGGCGACGCCGCGGAGCATGATGAAGAGCTCTCGAGGCGCCATCGCTCTCGCGTGAGCCTCGTGGGCGACGAGCCACTCCATGGCCGCGAGGAGCTCGTCGGTGGAGTGCTCCGGCGTCACCGACACCGGCGAGGTGGACCCCATGGGCACGATGTGACACGTGCTGCGGGTGCAGACGACGTCTTGAACCGTGAGCCACAGCTCGTCTCTTCCATCAGATTCCCGGGCCAATGGCCCGCACTGGCGCAGGCTCTCAGCGAGCTGCTCGGCCTTGACATCGCGAGTGGTCATGCCCTGCTCCTTCGTGAGATCAGCGGGGCATCGGCAGCAGCCCGCTCCTTACCATTTGTCCCGCTTGTTGCCATCCGGCGCTGGCTCGGTCTCACCCAGTTGTGGACAAGTCTCAGGACGCGACACGTTGTCCACACGGGCTTCGCGGTCGAGTTGCGGTCCGGCGAGACCGGCGCACAATGCAGGCGCCGAGGGAGGTGGATCGCCTGGACGTTGGCCGACGAAGGGCCTGCTTGTGGTGAGGACTTCATGCGATCCAGTCAGCCAGCGCGGGTCGCGTCGCCCCATGACCCGCTGATGCACCCGCGATGCACTCAGGTGCACAGCCGAGTGCCGCGCTGCCTGGCGGGTCGGTCATGAGCTCCGTCGTGGTGCCGACCTGGCGGCCCGCTGACGCGGTCAGTCTTCAGCAGGCCTTGAGGCTGACGAACGAAGCCTTTGCCGAGACTCTGGGTTCAGCCGCTCGCACGGTCGCGAAGTGGCATGCGAATCCGGCTATGAAGCTCACGACGGAGATGCAAGCCGCGCTGGACACGCTCCTCAGCCGAGCCACCGAGGACGCGCGAGAACGCTTCGCCGAGCTTCGTTTCTGTGGGGCTGCCGACTCGTCGCAGGCGGCTGAGTCCGCGACTGCGTTACAGGGTGCGACGCACCTCCACTCGGCCCTGGAGTTCCTCGCCGAGCTGCGAGCCAGCGCTCCTGGCGCTTCGCATGCAGCAGTTGCCAACGGGGCCGCCGCGTTGCATCGCGACGAACCGATCGCTCACGTCGACAGACGGGCCGTCGCTGACCGGCTCCTGGACTTCTACAGCACCGAGAGCGGCCTCGCGGGAGCGGTGCGCATTCAGTCCAGCGAGGGCGACATGACGACAACTCTGGTCACCCCGCACGGGAGCCTCGCCCCTCGGAACACGGGAGTGCCGTCCTTCGGATTCGCTCGACGGGCAGCGGCTCCGCCCCTACTGGCTTCACCAGCCCTGCTCGCGGCCGCGGAATCGCGTCTGGCGCGCTGCCTGACTGGTGACACACGCTTCTCGGATCAACCGACCTACCGTCTTGTGGACGTCGAGGACGAGTCGGGTGGCATACGTGCTCAGTTCGCCATGACCACGTTCGCGCGCTACGCGCTCACGTGGGATCTGCTCGAGGCTGAGGTCCTCACGGCGCTCGCTGCTGGTACGTCGGTGCTTCCGCTCCGAGAGCAGCTGTTGCCCACCGCACGTGCGGTGCTCACTCCGAGCGCCCGAGAGTGTGTCGGGGGAGCGCTCGCCCTGTCGGCCTTCGCTCGTCCGGCATCGGGCAACCGGCCGGCTGACTACGTCCTGCTCATCCAGCAGCGCAGCAGCAGGGTTCTCAACGGAGCTGGACGCATCGCCGTAATCCCCAAGTGCTTCCACCAGCCGACCAACGAGGCGACTGCTGAGGTGGACGTGCGACTCACTCTCCTGCGGGAGATGGAGGAGGAGCTGCTCGGGCGGGCGGAGACGGACAACAGTCTCGGGCCGTCATCGGTGGCCGACCTCCTGCACCCGAGCCGCATGACGCCGGCCATGCGGTGGCTGACGGAGTCCTCGGCTCTCGAGGTTCACCTCAACGGCTTCGCGTACAACCTCGTGGCTGGCAGCTTCGAGTTCCCCGCCCTGCTCGCCGTGCACGACGAGACCTTCTGGCAGCTCTTTGGTGGCGACATCGAGGCGAACTGGGAGGTCTCTGGCCTGCTGCGCTACTCGAGCGCCGATGCTGACGGACTCGAAGGGCTGCTGCACGACCCGCAATGGACGGATGAAGGGCTCGTCGCATGTGCCCTAGGTTTGAAGCGGCTCGCCCAGCTCAATCCGGAGCGAGTCAGCGTGCCGGCCTTCCAGATTGGAGTCTCGTGAGCATCGCTACTGGCAACGCGTTCGATGACGGCCCTGCGCACCGTGGGTGGCTCGTCGGGAACTTCATCGCGCCTCCCGACAGCGTGGCGAACACGAGCGACGTGGAGATCAAGTGGGGCACGCATGCCGCGGGGGAGGAGCGAGCCGACTGGACCACGGGTGAGTCCCGCACCTCGATGATGGTGCTCATCTCCGGGCGCTTCGTCCAGCGTCTGCCTGACCGTGAGGTCGAGCTGAGCCGTCAAGGCGACTACGTGATGTGGGGCCCTGGCGTCGTGCACGCCTGGCGCGCCATCGAGGACTCGGTGATGTTGACCGTGCGTTGGCCGTCGGTCTGAGCGGCTCGCCTCTCAGGCGGTAGTCGGCGTGTCCGAGGTGTCGACCTGATCGGCACGTCGCAGGTCGCGCCGTAGCGTCGCCTCGTCAGTGCCGAGCAGCAGTGCGGCGCGAGTGACGCCGGACGTATGCACGAGGCTGCGCTGCGCCTCGAGCAACTTGGCATCCGCCGCCGCAAGGCGGTCTCGGGCCCGAGCACAGCCCTTGCCAGCCGTCTCGACCTTCCGCAGCGCCTCGGTCTCTGCGCGCTGCGCCTCAAGGAGGCGCTGGCGTGCTCCCGCGTCCACTGGGTGTCGCATGGGCAATCCTTCCGTTCGCTTCGATGTAGGTGCATGACGGAGCGATTGGGTCACCGTCGGGGCGACACTGTCGGGGTGAGCAGCTTGGCCGGCAGCCACTGCTGCACGACTGCGGCGTCGGCCTCGATGACATAGGTGACGAACGCCCACCACCCGTCGTTGCGACGGGACCACTCAACGATCAGCCCTGGATGGGGTCCCCGCGACGACTCCGGACCGGTGACCCAGCAGTGCCGGCGAGCTGGAGGCGGCACCGGGATGGGGTGCTCATGCCCTCGTCCCGAACCACCAGCCATTCACCCAGTATCCCGCACTGTCGAATATCTGTTCGAACGTGCTGGACCTGATTCCAGGTGGGACGAAGGTTTGAGAAGCCGACGCCCGCACAGGGGGAGCGAACGCCGGCTTCACCAGCATAGGGTCCGGGACGGCGTCGCACGTGCGCAGGCTCTCGTCGGCGCCCCACTGCGCGCGTGATGATCGTCGGTCGCCGGACGTCGGCGACGGCCGAGCCGGCGCCAAATTCGCACCATGCACAGGTGCCTGCTCTCGGCGCGCACCAACCGGCCCCGCTGATGCCCCACGCTGTCGCCAGCACCCGAGCGCCTCTTCGTCCCTGACCTCGGCCCAACTCCGCTTCGTCCTCCGATGTCGCCCAGTGCTGCGATCGCCAACGTCGCATCTCGGCTCGACCGCCTCTTTACTCGCTCCACACGTCTGGCACCAAGGTGGTCGCGGGGCCCGCGGGTGCCCCTTTGGCGGGGTTCGCGGGAAGTGACCATGTCGATCCGCCGGATGACGCTGGGCTCCGGTTACCGCTACCTGATGTCGTCAGTGGCGCGCATGGACCAATCCGGCCCCGCGACTGGTCTGCAGACGTACTACGCCGTTAAAGGCACCCCGCCGGGCCGCTTCCTCGGCGCCGGCCTCGCCGCCCTCAACAACGGCCAAGGCATCCAGCAGGGCTCGATCGTGACGGAAGAGCACCTGTGGCGGATGCTGGGCATGCTGCAAGACCCCGTAACGGGCCAGCAGCTCGGACAGCCACCTTCGGCTCCCCGCACCCGAGGCGTCAACCACCTTGGCAGACCCAGAAAAGCTCCTCAGGCCGTTGCAGGGTTCGACCTGACATTCTCTGCGCCGAAGTCCGTCTCCGTCGCCTGGGCGCTTGCCGACGACCCCGCTCGGTCCCGGATCTATGCCGCCCACCGGCGTGCGCTCGAGGCGGTCGTCGCACACGGCGAAAGTCAGGTCTTCGCCACCCGAATGGGCAAGGGAGGCATCGTCCAAGAGGACATCCGAGGCATCCTCGCGACCGCCTTCGATCACTGGGACTCCCGCGCCGGCGACCCACAGCTGCACACTCACGTCGTCGTCCTCAACCGCGTCCAAGCCGTCACTGACGGTGCATGGCGCACGCTTGATTCGAAGGCGCTCTACCGGGCCGCAGTCGGCATGTCCGAGTTATACAACGGGATCCTTGCCGACGAGTTGACGGCTGAGTTGGGGTGGGACTGGACGCCTGAGCAGCGCCGACGGTCGGCCGAACCGAAGTGGGAGGTCCACGGCGTCCCACTAGAGCTGCGGGAGCACTTCTCCCAGCGGTCGAGCGCGATCGAGAGCGCCAAGGACGACCTCGTGGCGGCATTCGCCGCATCCCACGGTCGCCAGCCCACTGCCCGCGAAGTCATCAGAATGCGGCAGCAGGCCACTCTGGAAACTAGAGAGGACAAGCACGTCCGACCCCTGCGGGAGCTGATCACCGAGTGGAAGGACCGCGCGCGCCCTTTCGTGGGCGCCCACGCTGACACCTGGGTCGGAAACCTCACCAAGCGCACCCCGCCACGCCTGCTCGCCGCAGCCGATCTCAACGACGGGATGCTGCGCGACCTCGCGAGCGTCGTCCTGACCAAGGTCGGCGACAAGCGCGCCACCTTCACCCGTGCCAACTTGCTGGCGGAAACCCTCCGTGAGCTGCACGGTGTCCGTTTCACATCTCCCTATGACCGGATCACGGTGGCCGAGACGACTGCGACATATGCCGCCGGCATGTCGGTCAGGCTGACCCCACCAGAGTTCGGGCTGATCCCTGAAGGGCTGCAGCGCACGGACGGGTCAAGCAAGTTCCGCGCCCGCAATAGCGAGCTCTACTCCACCAAGCAACTCCTCGACGCCGAAGCCCGACTCCTCGACGCAGCGGCCGCGAGCGACGCCCCAACGGCACCCATGCCGGCAGAGCCCGACCTGGCCGAACCGCTCCAGACTGGGCTGAGGGTGCTTTCGGCGGAGCAGGCCGCCGCGGTGTTCGCGGTCGTCACCTCCGGTCGGCGGCTCGACCTCATCGTCGGCGCCGCTGGCACCGGCAAGTCGACCACTATGGCCGGCGTCCGTGCCGCCTGGGAAGCTGCCCATGGACTCGGCTCTGTCATGGGGCTGGCTCCGTCTGCCACGGCAGCGGAGGTCCTCGCCGAGGCCGTCGGCGTCCCTACAGAGAACACCGCCAAGTGGATCACCGAGCATCGTCGCCTCCCCGAACTGCGCAAAGAGATCGAGTCGTATGCCGCTCGGCTGGCTCGCGCGTACCCCTCCCGAGGCACCCGTGAACTGGAGAAGCAAGCGGCCTCGCGCCGGTCGGCATACGCCCGGTTCAACCTTCGGCCGAGGCAGTTGGTGATCGTCGACGAGGCGTCCATGGCCTCCACCTTGGACCTGGACTACATCACCGCCGCGGCTGCGCGGGTTGGCGCGAAGGTGCTGCTGGTGGGGGACTGGGCGCAACTGTCGCCGGTGCAGGCCGGGGGCGCGTTCAAGTTGCTCGCTGACACGCGTCAGGACGCGCCCGCCCTGCATGACATACGCCGGTTCCAACACGACTGGGAGAGGGCAGCGTCGCTCAAACTCCGTGCTGGCAGACCGTCGGTCGCCGCTGTATACATGGACCGCGGGCGGGTCGAGTCCGGCAACCGCGAGGACATGATCGACCTCATTTTCGACGGCTGGCTGGCCGACGCAACAAGCGGGCGAACATCCATGATGATGGCCGCTGATGCCCAGACCGTCGCAGACCTGAACGCTCGAGCCAGGGACCACCGGGTCGCTATGGGCGAGGTCGAGTCCACGGGGGTCCTACTCGCGGACGGCGTCACGATCGGCGTGGGTGATGTTGTGGTCACCCGGCACAACCAGCGGGCCCTCGTGACCGGTCGGGGTTGGGTCAAGAACGGCGACGACTGGGTCGTGCAGTCAATCGACGACGACGGGTCGGCCCGGGTCCAGCGGACGAGCGGGGGAGCCGTCGCCCATCTACCCGCCAGCTACGTTCGCGAGCATCTGGAATTGGGCTACGCATCCACCGCACATCGTGCGCAAGGCCGGACGGTGGACACGGCGCACATGTATGTCAACGCCGCGACAGCTCGCGAGCCGCTCTACGTGATGGCCACCCGGGGCCGCGAGTCAAACCGTCTCTATGTAGACACCCGTTTCGATCCTGATGCGTCTACCCGCCACGATGACATGACCGAGGCCGATCCCGTTGAACTGCTTGAGGGTGTGATCATGACCAGCTTCGCAGACCTGTCCGCGACGACCACCCGAGAGGCCGAGGAGGACGCTGCACAGGCTGAGTGGCGTCTGCTGGCCGAAGGAGCGGCTGCGGTGGCCCAGCGGCGCCGTACCGTCCCGTTGCTCTCCGCTTCCAAATACTCGCCCGAGATGGGCAACGAGCCAGTGTCTTGATGGGCGTGGTTCGCCAGTTGAGGTCAACGGTGATTGATCACCCTCCGCTTGGACGAGCTGGACGTCTGCTCGGCTCGCCTGACATGGAATTTGCTGGGTTGCCCTCCTAAGAATCAAGGCGGCGCTTCGGGCCGGGGCTCCCTGCGGGCGGCGCTGTCGCGCCGTCCTCGGGGCCCGCATGGACATGCGCTCACAGGAACTCGGCGCATGCGCCTCGCAGCCCCTAGCATCTAGTCAACCCTGAGCCGAGTCACGAGCACACGTGGGCTCCGCCAGTCCACATGTGAACTTGAACCAGTCTGGAGCACCGCAGATCGTGACGCGCTACGTAGACCAAGCAACCTTGCGCACGGCCATCAGGAAACTTGCCGGCACGGCTGGACCCATGTTCCCTATTTGGCTGGTCCTGAAGCAGATGGGCCTAGGGGGCCCAACACCCGTCATCGTTGACACAACCAACTCATTGGATGCGGTAACACGGCTCTTCGGATGCGGACATCCCGACGGCGACCTCTTCTTCCCCTTTGCGCACACCAAACGCTTCCTTTGGCGGAAATCTGACATGTCGCGGGCGGTGGTGCAGACCAACCTGAAGCAGTTTCTTGACGGGTCAGGGACCGTCCACCCCGCGTTCCTAGACATCAGACAGCGCGAGGATGACCAAAAGTTAGAGATCACCCCTCAACGTACGTATCCGATCGGGCTGGGCGTCGACGCGGACGGATTCGCGTCTGCTGATGGCAAGCGGGTCAGCCTTCCTGAACTGGCGTGGAGCATCTGGTATGGCCGGCGTTCTGCGATTCCTGATGACGTAGATGCCACCGCGTGGCTGCTCGAGGACATGAGGCACTCGCTTGGTATCACTCCTGCGGAAGCAACGTGTGTCCTTACACAAGGCGACCCCATCCAGCTCAACACTCAGGCTACGCCACTCTCGGATGACGACATCTATCAGACGTGCTCTGACGCTGGCGACGACGGGAACCTGTGGACATCCACCGAGACGTATGACACGGCCGAGCTAAATCGGCAGAGAGTAGCGCTGACCCAAACCTTGAGCTCAGGCCCTACCTGGCTCTCCCTAGAGCCGTCCGCTCAACTTAAGGCACTCCTGGCGGAAGGACAAAAGGCAATACTGCTTACCGGACCGCCGCGCACCGGCAAGACACGCGCGGTTAGAGAGATTATCGGCAAGCAAGACGTCGCCTACATCCAAATCCACGACGGATGGACATACGACAACCTCGTCATCGGACAAGAGATCTCAAACGGGTCGTATGCTTGGGTTGAGGGCGAACTTCTTACGGCCCTACGAGCGAAAACTCCTTACATAGTCCTCGAAGAAGCGAATCGCACTCGCCTGTCTCAGGCAATGGGCGAGGTATTCTCTTTGATCGAAGAAGAATATCGCGGACAAGAAAATTCCATCACCCTGCCTGACGGATCTGACATATGGGTGCCAGAGGAGACCGTCTTCTTTTTTACGATTAATAACGTGGATAAGTCGACCGAAGACCTTGATGACGCCCTGTTTGGCCGCCTCCGAGCTATCGATTTCCCGCCGCGCATCGAAGCCTTAACAGGCATTCTGACGGCCGGAGGCATTAACACCTCGACCCAACTCGGCCTAGGCCTCCTCACCTTCTTTCAAAGATTGCAGGCTCACTATCCCCTCGGGCACGGATACTTTGCGGGTTTGACGGCTTCATCCGATATGCCGCTTTACTATATGACCGCAATCAGGCCGCTCCTAGCGAACCACTTTGCGGCATACCAGCCGACAACCCTGAACGAGATTGACACACTGTTCGACGAGTGTGTCGTCCGACTCTTGCCATGACTCGGGTATGGCACGCCCGAGAAAGGGCAACCACCTGGCTGGGCGACTTCGACCCACACTGGCTGCCCCAGGAGCTAGCAAGCCGCGTTCGCACCGTTGTTCGTCGCGGCGGTGAGGTTGGCATCGAGGTCGACGGCTGGGTCGGGACCGTTGGTCTCACAAACGGCCATACCTTACATCTCCACTCCAAGTTCGGAGATGTGAACTTCCTTCGGATGCTCTTCACGGTCGAGGGCATCGATGACAAGGCTATGGGAGACGCGCTCTATGGCAGCGATCTCGAGGAGACTCCCCGGCAGTACATTCTTAATCAGTTCATTCTGAGCCTGAGCCAGGTTCAGTCTCGCGGTTTAGCCTTCGCGTGGTCAAGCGTGCCGGCTAGTGGAGCGGCAAAGCCGACAAGAGTGGATCTCAAGCGCACTGCCCACCGCATTCTCTTACAAAAACGCGAGCCGTTTGTCGGCACCAATCTCCGGCGGACCCTCCGGACACCGGAGCACCGCATCCTCAGCTGCGCAGCGGAACAACTACTTCGAGAACCTTCCGCTGGCTCCCTCCCAAGCGAACAACGACAGCTCCTCATTCGATGGCAGCGCCATGGGTGGTTGACACGCACGCTAATGCAAGATCTCCGGCACGTCCGCAGCGGACTCGTGGGGAGAGGTTACCAAGGCTCCCGAGGCTACTATGAACCCGCTCTACGCATCGCTCTAATCGCCTTAGGCTTGAGCGGGATATCGATGAGGGGCGAGCCAAACGTCAAAGCAAAGGGCTTTCTGGTAAATAGTGACGCACTTTTTGAAGAGTGGGTTAGATTCAAGTTGGCCGAGAAATATAATCATCTCGGCATATCTGTCGAGAAAGAAAGACCTCACCGAGAGCGCCTCTTCACTGACGGTGCAGTGGAACTTGAGCCCGACCTCGTGCTCAAGCGAGGTATTCGACTCCTGGCGCTCGGTGACGTCAAGCACAAGACCCCAACGGCCAGCGACTACTACCAAATGATGACCTACATCGGCCATTACGGCCTGGACAGCGGATTCCTGCTATGCGCGACTGACAGGGAGGCCGCACATCAGTCCCATGTTGTGGTCCGAGGCAATGCGCAGGTTGTCGAGATTCCGCTGCCTATCGCTAACCTCCGACGCGTGGAGGAAATACTAGGGGAACTCGATTCAGTTGTCGACTTCTTGAATTGAGGACAGAAGAGCCTGCTGATTGAGCCGGCCCTCAGCGTAAGCCGCATACGTTTCGGAAACGTCGAACCCCAACCATTTTCGGTTGAGCGCCTCGGCTGCTAGAGCGGTTGTACCGCTGCCCATGAACGGGTCCAGAACCATGTCGCCAGGCGATGAAGACAGCGCAATGCACCTCCCCGGCAAGGCGAGGGGGAACTGCGCGCCGTGTCCACCCCGGCCCGAACTTGTTGGCAGGATCCACGAGTCGGAAAGTTTTCCCGTCTCCCAGCTGGTCCGTCCGCCTAACTCTGGGGCCAGTTCATGATAAATATCGCGATGGAATTCGGGTGTCCTCTGGAGACTTAAATGCATAATCGTCTCAATGTTTCGGCTCACCCGAGACTGCTGAGGCTCGGGCAGCGAGGCGGTCTTCACCCAGGCAATCATTGACTTTACATAGTAGCCAATGCGGGACGCGCGCTCAGCTATACGCGACGGTATGAGGCTCTGCTCGCCATCTTTCAGGTAAGAATGGCCAGCCGAGTATCGTCGGCAGGCATGGTCGCGCCAGCCCTTTGAATCCTTACCCTGCATGGCCCGGAGAGCTTCCGCTGCATTGCTTCTAATCTGCGTCCTAGTTGAGTAAGTGTCCCCCAGATTCCACCAGACCGATCCCGTTTCCCTCATCGCGGGCCGCAGGTTGTGAAGCATCTCCACCGAGTGCCGGATGAAGCCTTCAGGAGTTTGTTCCATGCCGTACGCACAAAACTCGCCGTCAGCCCACCGGGACGGAATCATGTCGTCGTAGATCCGCATCGCCCAGTACGGCGTGGAGGTCACGACTGTCTGAATCGACATTGGTGACAGTCGGGGAAGCAGATCCAGTGCACTTCCAACGACGTAGCCGGAGGGTGTGATCAACGGTTCGGGGGGCGCATCGAGTGTCACTCGATCGAGATACTCGAGCACCTTGCTTCGAGGCACGAAGGTCTCCGCGAAGGCGTCCTGCTCCAGTAGGACGCGGACATGGGCCTCTGACAGCAACTGCACCGGTCCAAGAACCCGCTTGACGAAGGAGGTCGCCATTCCCACCACTGGCGCCACCACCCCGACGGGATATCGAGCGTGATCGAGTCGCCTCCGGGATGGCGCAGCAAGCGACGCCACCGGGGTGTACGGCTTGACGTCCGCAGGTTGGTACGACATCGCTCACTCTCCAATCAATCGGGGTTGATTCTCTCATCACCGGCGCATGACCAAGCGCCACGGGCCGCGTGTCGCCTCACCCTCCACTCCACCGTTGCCTCGTAGTCCACCACCAGGCGGTGACGGCCCCAGCACGTTGGCCGTTCACCATGCACGACGAGTCACCCTCGTGCCGCGGGGTCAGCCACGAGATGCTGGGCACTCTGGCGATGCGTCCAGCGCGGGGTACAGCAGCGGAGTACCGCAGCGGTACCACCCATGACCGGAGTTGAGCGATGTCGGCGTCGGGTGAAAACTGACCCCTGATCGACGGGTGAAAACGGACCCCTCTCCGTGAGCCTGTGGAGGGTGATCAGCGTGGAGGACTGGGCAGAGATTCGCCGGTTGCATCGGGCCGAGCAGATGCCGATCAAGGCGATCGCGCGTCGGTTGCGGATCTCCCGGAACGCGGTGCGGCGGGCGTTGGCCAAGGACAGCCCGCCCCGGTACGAGCGGCCGGGGAAGGGCTCGTGCGTGGATGCGGTGGAGCCGGCGATCATCGAGCTGTTGCGCTCGTGTCCGACGATGCCGGCCACGGTGATCGCGCAGCGGGTCGGCTGGCAGCGGTCGTTGACGGTGCTCAAGGACCGGGTGCGTGAGCTGTGGCCGTTGTTCCTGCCGCCGGACCCGGCCAGCCGCACCGCGTATGTCGCTGGGGAGCGGGTGCAGTGCGACTTGTGGTTCCTGCCGGTCGACATCCCGCTCGGGTTCGGGCAGGTCGGGCGGCCGCCGGTGCTGGTGATGGCTGCGGGCCACTCGCGGATGCTGTTCGCGGTGATGGTCGCCTCCCGTGCGGCGCCGGACTTGGTCGCGGGGCACTGGCTGTTGTTGAGCGAGCGCCTGCGCGCGGTGCCGCGGCAGCTGGTGTGGGACAACGAGTCGGCGGTCGGGTCCTGGCGGGCTGGCAGGCCCCGGCTGACCGAGGAGTTCGAGGCCTTCACGCGGGGGTTCTCCTCGAGGTATGCGTCGCAGCACTCGCGCAGAGTCCGTCGCCCGAGTCGCACGTCCGGCTGCCAGTGCCTCGCTCGACCTCCTGCTGCATCCGGTCCAGGAACCGCCCCGCGTCCGCCTCGGTCCGGTACGTCTCGGGCGCGTTGTGACGCTGCCCGTCGGGCGTCTTGTAGCTGGCCTGGAAGCGGCCCGACGGGAGCTTGCGAACGTACCCGGACCGCCGACGGACCATCAGCCCGAACCCGCAGGGTAGAGACGCAGCCGCTCCACCGTGCCCTCATCGATGAACCCCTGGAGCTCGGACTCCGGGATCCGGACGTGCCGGCCCACGCGCACGAACCGGATGCGCCTCTCCGCGATGAGGCGCCGCGGAAACCTCGCAGTGGTCCGGCTTGGACTCGGCCAGCAGCATGCGGAGGCGTTCCTTGACGGCATGCGTGGCGCCGACCTCATGGTCGGGTCCTCCGCGGCGGGGCCCGCGTTGAACCGGGCCCGCTGCCTGGGCTGAGAGGTGCTCGAGCCCGGTCAGCAGCCGCTGCCGAGAGGCCCACACCTTGTCAGTGCCGAGCCCGCGCCGGCCGTGCAGCTGACGGGTGATCCGCTGCCTCACCTGCGTGACCGCCAGGTTGGCGAGGGTGACAGACCCACTTGTGGACCGCGACCCGGGCGGTTGGGAGGGCGGTGCGGATCCCGGCCGCGTACGGCGGCCGCCGTATATTTGTAATTGGCTCCAAACGAGCAAAGACCTCAAAGCAAGGTGGCACGTCATGGCACGAGGTATTTCGCTGCACATCGGTTTGAACCGGGTCGACCCCGCGCACTACCAGGGCTGGGACGGCGCGCTCGCGGCGTGTGAGTTTGACGCGAACGACATGCGTGCGATCGCCGCAAGTCAAGGGTTCGAGTCGCGGTCGCTGCTAACCAAGGAGGCGACGTCCGGGGCCGTGCTCTCGGCCATCGAGGCGACCGCCGGGGAGCTCGACGCGGGTGACCTTTTCCTCTGCACGTACTCCGGGCATGGCGGCCAGGTGCCGGACCGTAACGGGGAGGGCGAGGAGGACCAATCTGACGAGACCTGGGTGGCCTACGACCGCCAGATCGTTGACGACGAACTATACGAACTGTGGAGCAAGTTCACGCCCGGGGTGCGTATCTGCGTGCTGTCTGACAGTTGCCACAGCGGGACGGTCACCAAGGGCATCGAGGCCGACGTTCCCGACCTCGTCTCGACCAGGGAGAAGGCGGCCGGCGAGTCGCCCCGATACCGGGCTATGCCCAGGGACGTGATCATCTCGACTTACCGCGCCCACGCCGATCTGTACGACGCGATCCAGCAGCGCGTTGGCGGGGCAGAGCGGGCCGACCCTGCCGCCACAGTGCTGTTGATTTCCGGCTGTCGCGACGACCAACTCTCGCTGGACGGTTTCAGCAACGGGCTGTTCACCGAGAATTTGCGGGAGGTCTGGGACGAGGGGGCGTGGGGCGGCGGGTACGCGGAGTTCCACGAGGCGATCCAGACCCGCATGCCGGCAAAGCAGCAGCCCAACTACTTGCGCGTCGGGGCTGACAACCCCGGGTTTGAACGGCAGAAGCCCTTCACGATCGGCTAGAAGTGTGATCAGCATCCCGCTAGTCGGCTCGGGCACACAGTCCGCTGGGACCAATATCGGTGCCGAACGGATCAATCAACTCGTGGTCTATCCGAGTCGCTGCCGCAGGTGCCGGCCCGGTGCCGGTTGACCACCCGGCTCCACGAGCAGGTCGGTGCCGCGTCGCGGACGGCTACGCCCGCGTCACCTCCGCCGCGCGGGCGCACCAGGTGTCGTGGCCGGTCGCGCACGACGCGTTCATCGCTCACGTCACCCCGACCCTCGAGCAGGATCAGCCGCAGGTCGCGGTGCACGCGANCCCGCCGCGGCAAGCCGATCTGGGCACAGGACCCGGCCAGCGGGCAGTGGCGGGTCAAGCACGACCGGTGGCACACCGCCATCGTCGACGCGGCCGGCACCGCCGGGCTGCTCGCGCACATCGACGGACGGACCGCCAAGAGCGTGACAGACTGGCTGGCGACCCAGCCCGATTCGTGGCGCGCCGGGGTCACGTATGTGAGCATCGACCTGTCCGCCTCGTGCGCGAAGGCGGTGCGTGACGCGCTTCCGCACGCGGTCGTCGTCGCCGACAAGTTCCACCTCGCTGCCCTGAGCAACCAGATGCTCACCGAGGTACGCCAACACGCCACCCGTGAGGTCCGCGGCCGCCGAGGCCGGAAGAAGGACCCCGAGAGCGCGCCGGCGCCTGCTCCTCGGCTACGAGCGGCACACCAGCGCGTCGTTCACACGGAACGCCCTGATCGACGCCGGTGAGCCCGGCCTGGCGGTGCTGCACGCCTACATCGTCAAGGAACAGCTCCATGCCCTACTCTCACTGCCGACGACCGCGGACCGCGAGCCGATCAACCACCGGCTCTGGAAGTTCTACGCGCAGGCCGCAGCCGTGACAGACAACCCGGACGACCACGTCGTATGCTTCACCTGCGAAGTGCCTTCCGAAACGAAGAGCTGACCCTAGACAAGTCCAGTATCCCGTTACGCGACAGGCACTTCGCGCGTCCAAGCCCCGTTTGAGATCACGACACGCGAACGATCCCGGCTAGAGGCTCATATCGATGGCAGGGTGTAGTTTAAGCCACTGCGGACGGAGGCGGATTGGGGCCGCGACACCAGCAGTCGACGTGCGATCAGCGTCTGGGTTGCGGTGCGATCAGTCAGGGAAGTCGGAATAAGCAACTGGATGAGTTTCGCACGTTCGACCCGAAGCAGTCCCGGATGAGTTAGCACGCGGGCGCTCAGGAACGTCGCAAGAAGGCGAACGAGGTCATCGTCGGGCACATTGACACGTGTGTCTGCGGGGAGATCCTCGTCAGGTCCGACCTCGAGCTGGCGGTTGACGCGGAGAAGGCCGTCGAGGGGACGCTCGTAGAGCCGTGCGATGTCCCGCAAGGTCGATGCCTCGAGCGCCCACTCATGGAAAGGCAAATGAAACGGTGGTGGCTGGCGACCTTTGTACCGTTCGCCGACAACGTGGATAGCGGTGAACTCCGGAGCCTGCGGCTCCTTTCTGAATTGATGAACCAGACTTGCAATATCGAGCTCCTGAACGACCATGGCGTCTGTCTGCCACCAACGCAGCGCTAGCGCGTTGAAGCGGGCGGTCGTCCTAGCGCAGAAGGCCGGATCCTGACAGCAGTGAGCCGATACGCCAGCCAGTTCGATCGCAGCACGCGTGCTGGCACGGTCACCGGGACGCACGATGTGCGCGGTCTCCGCTAGAGTGAGGCAGGCAGGCGACTCGAACCCGGCAAAGGCTGGGGGCAATGCGAGCGCGAGATCGACCATGGACCCCGCCCGGTCGGGGTCCCTAAACAGCAGTGCAACCGTCTCCGCAAGCGCGCACATGCGCCTCTTGTGGCGCGCCCACCGATCACCGGCGCCTTGAGCCATTTCGTGGCGAGAAGGCTGATCCGCAAGAAGGGATTCTGCTAAACTCTCGGCGCGAGCCGCGAACGCATTCCATGGCTCGGCGTCGTCAGTGCTACCGCCCGCAAGATCCAGCGCCGCCGCAGCGATTGGAACTTGCTCGTCGAAATTGACGGGACTCGGTGCCAGAGCGGACTCCACAAGCCGGCGCATAAAGTGGCGAACCCAGGCTGTGTCGGGGTGAGCCATAATGCTGGGTATGAGTGCCCATAGCGATCGTGAGCGATAGAACGCGTAGCTGTTGCGCGATTGTAGAGCTAGATACTCGTCTAGGTACCGGCTGCCATTATTGTCGAAAGCGGCAAAGGCAACAAGATAAGGCCCGTCAACGGCGCCAAGATAAGCGGAGCCATCGTGCTCCATTCCTTCCCTTCCGATAACGATTCCCCTGGCAAAGTTGGCTAAATAGGACGGGTTCTCAACCTCAGAGAGAAGTACTTCCTCGTGTCCGCCCGTTCCAGCCATACGGCTAAGGATCTCTTGGACCGTATGTTCCGACACTGGCGGAAGCCTTGGCACAGGGGGCCTTGGGGAAAGCCCAATTTCGTGCTCCACCATTTGGCGAACATCCGAGATCAGAGGGTCGTCGACGTCCTCGGCAGTCACGCGCATCAGTAACGCTCTGCCTTCCCATGGCGCGACGCTTAGGGCCAACCAGCTGATGAGCAGCCTCGCCAATTGGTCCCATCGACGTTCGAGGCAGAACCAGACAATGTGGCGTTCGGCGGCGGCTACGTCCCCTTGCTCGGCGAGAGTGAAAGCTTTTGCTGGATCGAACTGGGCGGCCTGGAACCGTTCTGCCTGGGCAACCGCGTCCAGCAACCGGCGGAGGGCCTGATCACCCTGGCCTTCGCAAGCACGCTGTACCGCCATTTCGAAGTCGCCCTTAAGTGCCACGGGGTCGTTGAGGCGGGCTTGGTGAGCATCTTCAAAAGTGTGATCCGCAAGGAGCGAGAGTAACTCGTCGACGTATTGATCCCTGAGGTAGGAGTTGCCGGACGTGGCGGCATGGGCGAGATGTGTCGCTGAATAGCGCAGCCCGTAGTCGTCGTCGCATGCATCCCAATTGCCGCGATAAGTATTGGCGTAACGTTGCGCGGTGAGGGCATGTGCTTCGTGCGGGTCGACGGAATAGTTAATGTTCTTCGCGCCGTTGAAAAGAAACTCTCGAAAACTATGGTGGTAGAGGTCGAACGGTCCCCTAGGACGTTGTCCGTCAAGATAGGGCTGGCACCGCCTAAGTGAGTCCTGAAGTATGTTCGAGCTTTCTTCAAGAATGAATTGCAGTTGCGGGCTGACCAAAGGCTCCTGCGCGACTCCCAAGGCGCCCAAGAGGGGTCTGACTTTGTCCCCCCATCTGGGCGAACCCTGGTACTCGCGCTGCAAGAACGCGGCGTAGATGCCGTCTAGCTCGTGAGGCAAGGGAAGATCTGTCGGAGAATTCAGTTCTGAAGCCCGAGGCAACCAGAAATCGAGTACTGTTTTGGCATAAAGAAAATTCCCAAAGCTGGATTGAATTATCTTATCAATAACGGGGTGATCGGACCTGATGCCCTCCATTCGAGCCCTCACGAGGATGTAGTCGGCGACGTCGCCCCCATCTTTGGGTGCATCGTTGACGATATCCCATACGGCATCGGGAGAAAAGCGAGCCAGTACCTGCTCAACTGGCCGGGAACTCACTAGGAACCGCACGCCTGCGGGAAACTCAACGCTATCAGCGACCAGTTGCCCGATTGTTGATACTGAGGGCGCCAACTCGGCCTCATCGAGAGCGTCGACGAGAATCACGAATTGGCGCTTTGGGTCAGCTTCACAGATCGATCGGAGCGGCACGCAGGCCTTATAGTATAGAGAAACAGGGTCCCCGATACTTATATTCTCGATTTTGACTCCGACCATCTCGCCGTAGTTGACGCCCGCCCTTACATCCCCCGATATCTTCACGTCAAGCGCCTCAAGAAGTAGCCGGGCATAATCGGCATTTGACGCCGCGAACTGTCTTGCCAAGTTTCGACCGAATTCATAGGGACTTTGAGAGGCGGACGCGCCTCCACTCGCGGCCATACAGAAGTGAACTGCATCCAGAGCATCGATAACCCGATGACGGAGAGCGACGTCAACCGGGTTGACGGGCTCAGAACCAGCACCGGCCAGCCAGGCCATGAGCGCTGACTTACCTGAACCAGGTCCGCCCACCAGCACAAGAAAGCGGTGACCGTCAGGGGGGCCCTCTAACCAGGAAACGACCCTATTCAACGTGGAACGCCGCCCAACGAAGCGTTGGGCACGATCAGCTATAGGGCGAGGAACATTGAGTGCGCGCATTGCGAATGCCTTGAATCACTAGGGTAGGAACCTTGTGCCCACATTAACCGAATCATCTTTAAGTCGAACTCTGCGTGGTCGCCCACTCATTCAGCCAAGCCGGTAGTTACATGGAACACCCCTGAGGGTGGATTGGCAAGCGCAGCGCCGACGGTGGTCGATGCCGCTTCCACGACGGAGGCGCTCACGCTCCCCCCGGGGCGGTTCTGGACGTCGTTCCCCGCACCGGGCTCGGGCTCAAGACCCTAGAGAGACGCAGACCTGAGGTGAACCGGCTCGCGCAAAATGCGCGTGGTGACGTCGTTGACACAGTTTCTGCCTGAGCCCACGAACGGGCCTGTGGCCTGACGATTCGTGGGGTTGGACACGAGTCGAGAGTGGCCGCAGGTGCAGGAAGAGGGTAGCGCGGCGCGGCCGAGGAGTGACCAAGGTCGCCAGCAGCTGGTCATCGACCACAACCTTGCGAAGAACCGGCGAACAGCCCGCGGGGCGAGGACCCCCTACGTTGCCTATTGAGACGATGATAGCTGGTTGGTCGGCGACTCGCTCGTGGTGGCGGCAGAAGTATTGGACGGAGAACCTCGGACAGCGGTGATCTCTGCGCGGGTTGTCGTCGGAAACGAAAGGTTGAGGACCCCACCTGCAATGTGATGGCTGCCGGCCCACTAGCTAGCCGGGATCGTTCGCGTGTCTGATCTGAAACGGGGCTTGGACGCGCGAAGTGCCTGTCGCGTTACGGGATACTGGACTTGTCTAGGGTCAGCTCTTCGTTACGGAAGGCACTTCGCAGGTAATGCATACGACGTGGTCGTCCGGGTTGTCTGTCACGGCTGACGCGTCATGGGTGATGGCCCACGCGGGGACTGTCGCCACGCGCCTGTTGGCGCACCGGGTGGGGCTGACCGAAACGTTGTCGAGGCGACGGCGCGGGCCTCGTTCCTCCGGTCCATGACCGCGGGCGGGTGCTGGTCGATGTCGCGGGTGCTGCTGGCTGACGGCGGTGAAGCCATCGCCGCCATCGACGTGCTGCGCCACCAAGCCGGGGTGCTGGGGCCGGTCGCGTCGGCGCCGACGGTGTGGCGGTCGCTGGACTAGCTGACCCCGGCCGCGCGGCGCCGGATCGAACAGGCCCGGGCGCGGGTCCGCCGGCATGTGGGTCCCGGCTCGACGCCGCGGGCGGGGTCCCCGCCTCGAGGGTCGCCGGCACCGACCTGGGCGATGTCATCGTGCTCGACGTGGACGCGACGCTGGTCACCGCGCACAGCGAGAAAGACGCGGCTGGGGCGACGTTCAAGGGCGGCTTCGGCTACCACCCGCTCGGGGTCTGGTGCGACAACACGAGGGAGATGCTCGCCGCGGTGCTGCGCCCCGGCAACGCCGGGTCGAACACTTCGACAGACCACATCGAGGTCCTCACCGCGGCGATCAGGCAGGTCCCGGCGGCGCACCGGCGTAGGGTATTGGTCCGCGAGGACGGCGCCGGCGCCTCCCCCGGGGCTGCTCGACTGGCTCACCCTGCAGGACGCCAAACGCGGTGCCCATGTGGAGTAATCGGTCGGGTTCGCCATCACCGCGGCGGTCCGCGAGGCGATCACGCACGTGCCGAAGAACGCATGGCAGGCCGCGATCGACGCCGACGGCGACGTCCGTGAGGGCGGCACGTCATCGAGCTCACCGGGATGCTCGACCCGACCAGGTGGCCTCGCGACCAACCCGACCGGCGGGCAGCTAGCGTTCCTCGGCCCGGTACCGGGCCCACGCCCGGGTCGAGGACCGGATCCGGCACGCGAAGGACTCCAGCCTAGGTGTTCTGACCACGGACGTTAGGCACGGCGAGTTGGCTGGACGATGACGAAGACCTCCGGGTGAGGTGTGAAGCGACCAAGCATTCGCATCTCACTGACCGGAGGTCTTCGTGGTCCACGCTAACGCGACTCTGACTCCCACCGGCCGGCTGCGTCTGGCGAAGCTGATCGTCGACCAGGGCTGGACCTATGCCCGGGCGGCGGAGCGGTTCTCGGTCGGGCTCGGCACCGCCCGCAGGTGGGCCGGCCGCTACCGGGAGCTCGGCGCGGCCGGCATGATCGACCGGTCATCTCGGCCACAGCACTGCCCGGCCCGACTCCCACAGCGCACCGAGCGGCGCATCGTGAACCTGCGGGTGACCAGGCGATGGGGGCCAGCCCGCATCGCCTATCACCTCGGCCTGAACCCCTCCACCGTCCACAAGGTCCTCCAACGCTACGGGTGCCCGCGCCTGAAGTGGACAGACCCAGCCACCGGGCTACGGATCAAGACCTCTCTGGCGGACAAACGCCGCTATGAGCATCCCGCCCCGGGTGACCTAGTTCATGTCGATGTCAAGAAGCTCGGCCGCATCCCCGACGGAGGAGGCTGGAGGTTCCGCGGCCACCCGGCCGGGCGTCAGAACAAGACCCGTAAGCCAGCCGGATACGCCTTCTTGCACCACGCGGTCGATGACCACTCACGCCTTGCCTACTCCGAGATCCTCACTGACGAGAAGCAGGAGACCGCCGCCGCGTTCTGGCTGCGCGCCGAGGCCTACTTCGCCGGCTGCGGCATCACCGTCAAGGCCGTGCTGACCGACAACGGCAACGCCTACCGGTCCCAGCTGTGGGGCACAACCCTCGGGACACGGATCAAACATCGACGCACCCGGCCCTACCGGCCCCAGACCAACGGCAAGGTCTGTGAAGACTTGGATCGGGCGCGGCACTGGGAAGACTGGGTGTGGCGCGGCACCGAGTACTTCTGTGAAACCGACCGCGCAGCCGCCTACCCCGAATGGCTCCATTACTACAATCACCACCGCGGCCACACCGCCCTCGAAGGCAAGTCACCAGCCCAACGGGTGCCCAACCTGTCCGGGCAGAACACCTAGGACGGTTTCCGTCACGGGAGTTCGCGATCAACCAAGCCTGGACGATGCTCACCAGCATCGTGGCCGACCTGATCGCCTGGCTACGGCGGCTCGCCCTGCCCGACACGCTCCGCTCGTGCGAGCCCAAGGCGTTGCGCGACCGGGTCCTGCACGTGCCCGCCCGGATCACTCGCGGCGGGCGACGAGGACGGCTGCGGATCCCACAGACGTCGCCCTGGGCCGAACACATCGCGTCCACGTGCGATCGGATCGCTGCGATCCCGGCGCCGACCTGACCGGGTCGACCTCACCCCACTGCCCACGAGAGCAGTCCCGGGAGACCCGCACCGCAGCACCACGCGGGAATCCGTCACGCCATCACGCTCGGTGACAACCGGGTTGAAGGGCAGGCGACAGCACACGAAGACCGACCACCTCGACGCTCGGCACCTGGCCGAGCAAGACATATTCGAAGCCTGCCCACCACCCTTATCCGTCATACCCAAGTAGAGTAAGGTGGCTCACCTCTCCAGATCCCGAAAGCACTACAACACCCATTTCATTCCCCTTCAACCATGTTGTAACCATGCTGCCTCCGTCAGCCCAGGCAAAGCACGACTTCGACGAATTCACCGACCACAACGCCATGAGTCCATCGTCATGCAGCACTGCGACAATGGTGTCATCGCTGTCGACCCACTCGGCGTCGACTATGGGTCCCAAGAATTGTGCTTTGGGCTCATCCCCAACTGTAGAAGAGCTCATACCGCCACGCCACGTATCTGCACCCAAAGCGTAGCTATTCTCACGGTCATCGGCCCGCACGACAAAGAAGTTGGCCCACTGGAACACGCCCAACACCTGACCTGTTCGTCCAATGGTGACGCTAGGCATCATTCCCGTTGCGTCCTCTCCCACTTCCCAGGAAACAGTAGGCTCATCGGATAGGTCGTAGACGCGCGCACCAAGCTGAGTAGTTTGGCAGAGCCAGCGCCCATCTCTAGAAAAACTACATTTCGTGTCTCCCAGGTAGAGCACCATATGACGCCCCGGACACCAAAGCGCCTGCAGACTTCGGTCCTCTGGAACGACGAGGACACTATCTAGCTCATCCGTAACTCGAACCGTTCCCAACTCGGGAACTTGGCTAAGCCTGTTGCGAATATTGAGATCGTCCAGTTCCAGAATCAAGAGGGCATCATCGGACTCAACCAAGAGACGCACGCCATCTGACGATATTCCCCACAACTGCTTGCCGGCTATCGCCCCCAAGTGGACCTGCTTCGACGCGCCTGGCTCCGTGGGATCCCACACCTCGATCAGAACGCCACCGATCTCGTTGGGAATCTTCAGGGCCCTGGCGGCCCGGCGAAGGGAAGGCGAAGCAACAGCATTCAAAGCGAGTTCACCGACCTCTGCGCCAGACTCGCACTCAATCAGCACCTTACGGTCATTGCACGTTATGAGCATCAACCCACCATCTGACGACAGGCGAACTTCTTTCGCGGCTCTGTCCACAGCAAGTGTGTTCGAACCGCGTACCGCGTCAAGACGCCAGGACCGAATACGACCATCTTGACATCCCACGGCAATTAGAGACCCATCGCCGCAGGCAGCCACCGAACTTGCCGGAGACGAGGGGAGCAGCGTGGAGAGCTCGCGCCCAGACGGAATATCGAACTCGCGGACGATCCCACCCTGAGCAATGAAGCAGCTGGACGTTTGGTCGGATAACCACATTTCGTAGATAGGATGATGCGCCACGTCTATGGTGGCGACGCACTCCATTGACCCCAAGTCCCAAATCCTAATCGTCCCGTCGCTCTCCTTTCCCCTTTTGACGGCGACCCTTCCGTTGCCTGTGGCGCTGACCCCATAACGGCCGTCCGCTGTAACGGATACGACGCCCACGCATGCCGTGTGCCCGCGCAGCGTTCCCGTACATTCCCCAGAAAGAAGGCTCCACACCTTTACCGTTTCATCGAACGACCCGCTGATGGCGATGGGCGCGTTCCTCGCGACGGCCACCGACGAGACATACTTCTTATGTTTCTTCTTAGTCTTCATCGGCGTCAATTGACTGTCCAGTAACACCACGTGCCCCTTCTTCGTTCCAGCTACAAGCACGCCGCTTGGCTGATTCCATTCCATGCAGACTACAGGGCCTAGTCCGATGCTTGCCTCAAGTGGCAACTGTAAGGAAGCCGCGAGACCGTACTTTGCGATGTTCCCGTTGGCCAAACCGACACAGATTGAATCATTGCCGACGAACGCCAAGGCGGCGGGTAGATAGCCGGTGTTAGCTTCTTGGATGTGAATCAGGACGTCGCCAGTCGTTGCGTCCACAAGAAAGACGTCACCAGACCCCGTCGCTACGAACCTGCCGTCAGGAGACACCGCAATGGCCGCAACTCCATCAGGTTCCTCGATGAAAGTGCGGAGGCCGTATTCGCGCTCCTCCAGACTCCAGGACGACAAGGCTCTTCCAGCCGCCACCCATACCCGATTTGCCGACGGATCAGGGACTGCCCGCACATCTAGAGTGGCGCCGAAGGATGGCGACACACGCAGAGGCCGCACTGGGGTCGCATAGCTCCAATTCCAGCGCAGATACGGCTTGCCACTTCGGGCAAGGAGCGCATCCAATTCAGCAACCAGGTCATTGTTGCCGGTGCGCGCGGCGACGTTTCTAATCTGCTGAAGTATGAATACGTCGCCTAGCGCGCCATCCATGCCCATCTGCAGCGACGAACCCTCGCTGAGCAGTAGTTCGGCTACGATCGAACAGCGAGCAAGCTCAGAATCGCACGACAACGCCTCGAGTTCGTTTAGCAAGTCCACGAACGCTGAAATTCTTAGCTTGGAGACGATGTAATTCCAGGTCGACCCAATGGCACTCGCCCGCGCCAAAAGATCCGCGTCTTTGCTGCTGATGGCGTGCGCCAAACCCCAGCGTAGGGCATACCAGCATCGGGAGCTGGAAAGATCGGTCGATTCGGCAATCCCAATGAACGCCTCGGCCAGCCGTGCTTGCGCCTCGCTTGGGTACACGTAATAATACCCCGGCGAAAGCAGAAACTCCGAGAAGGACAGATGCCAAATCGACCATCTCTCGTTCGTGAGGACGAGGTACTGGCTGCAACGCTTCAACCGATCGTCCACCTTGGACGGGGTGATTCGAGCACTGAGTGCAATCTCCTCGGCAGTTAGTCCGGGCGCGTGTGCTAAGGAGAGGGCCGCGAGGATGGGCCGAAAGTCGTCTTCCCATGCTTCGTCTGAACGGCCGAGTTCTCGGGTCAAAAAGTCAGCGTACAATGACTGCAAGTCGGCAGGAAGCTTCCAGGACTCGAGATGGTGCCTCAAGGATTCTTCGGTCATGGCACCAAGCTCTTGGACGACGTAGTACGCGTACAGGAAGATTCCTTTCGCTGCGCTGGATATCGCCTTGGCCAAGTCCTTCTTCTGCGTCGAGGTCAGTGAGTCTGGGAGAAATGATTCGCTGTACATTTCGATGTCGCGACCCTGGGTGGCGTCGTCGTGGACGAGGTCGACGTCCCCGCTGCCTAGTCTACGGATGAGTCGTTGATCGTTTCTGTAAGTTAGTATGAAGCGACAGCCTGTAGGAGGCTTGCCCAGAGTGAACGTAGATATCCAGTTGACTATTTGGTCACCTGTTGGAAGTGCCAAGATCTCATCGAGGCCATCTAGCACAATCACGATTTCACCCAATTGTCCGGAGCTATACAGATGCTCGATCGGATATCTAAGGGCCCGATCGAACGAGTCATGAGGGTCGATTGCGCCGAGGGACAGCTGCTGAATAAGTACTGCGGTCACCTCCGCATTACCAGAGACTGCTCCGGTGTGCACATCTGNCGGTGATTGCGCCGCTAATTGGCGACTAAGCGACGCCACAATGCGTTGTGGGAGTAATGTGGTATCGTCGTTCGCTTTGCAGAAGTGATACAGGACGGCGGATTCCTCTCCTTGTCTGAGGGTGTCTCGAGCGACTAGCTGCCATGCTATGGCGCTCTTACCAGAGCCGGGGGGTCCGACGAGTCTGTATATCTGTGATTCAGTCTTCAGCCATTCTTGTATCTTTTCAATGAGCCAGCCTCTTCCTACAAACTCTCGATTCGGTTCGAATATATTCGCCGGGCTGGGCATTCCGGTCCGTCACCACCTTCTTCAAGTCAAACTTACAAGAATTGATCGGTATCACGATTGTATGATAGTCGGCTCCGGCACTCCTCTCGGTGCGCTGCTACCTGTCCCGGTTTGGTATCGCGAATGGATGCTGTCGGGTGCAAACGATGGTCGCGCGGTCTCGAGGCAATTGGTCGATGGCTGTCGCTTGGTATCTCGAGTCGAAACTTCACATCCCCCTTTGAGAATTCATGGTCGGGCGGCAGTTCCGGCCTCAGCCCGCTAGCACCGCTTTCCTAGTCTTCCGCGGGTCGTCCGACGTGCCTGGTCTGAGCATCGATGGCATCGGCAGGGTCATCGGTCTCGCCGTAAAGATCGCGAAGGGCCGCACTCAGGCTGCCCACGCGTAGCCCGGTGAGGCTCCCGCCGGGTCCGACGGTCTCAGCTTCGGCACGGACGTTGGCCGATCCACCGTGGAGCCGGTCTACCTTCATGCCGACGACTTCTCCGAGGACGGTGCCGGTGACCGTCACGTTGACGGCGAGCCGTCCGCTGAGCATGCGGCTGACCTCGGCGCCCGTCACGACGCCGCCGGTCTGTACATTGTTGACGCGGACGTTGACGTCGGCTTCGGCGCTCTCGCGGGCCCGGTCACGGGCGCTCTTGTCTGCGGCGCCTTCGAAGAGTTGCCCGTTCGCGGCTCGCATGTAGAGGACCGGCACGCCCCAGTCTCGGCCTTCCTTGTCCTTGTTGAACGC
>NZ_LMSW01000015.1:845-1146 GCF_001429645.1 Terrabacter sp. Soil810 | reverse complement strand
CTGGACCTGGTAAGTTTCCCCGTGTTGGGTCAAATTAAGCCGCAGGCTCCACTCCTGGTGGTGCCCTTCCGTCAATTCCTTTAAGTTTCAGCCTTGCGACCATACTCCCCCCGGAACCCAAAAACTTTGATTTCTCATAAGGTGCCAGCGGAGTCCTATAAGCAACATCCGCTGATCCCTGGTCGGCATCGTTTATGGTTGAGACTAGGACGGTATCTGATCGTCTTCGAGCCCCCAACTTTCGTTCTTGATTAATGAAAACATCCTTGGCAAATGCTTTCGCAGTTGTTCGTCTTTCATA
>NZ_LMSW01000014.1:291163-536893 GCF_001429645.1 Terrabacter sp. Soil810 | reverse complement strand
TCAAGGACCTTCTCAAACCAGAAACCGGCATACCCGACTTCACCTAAGCAGATATGCAGAACACATGTTCGACACTTTGGGAAGGGCTACCCACAGCCCGATGTCGCCCGATCCACTTGCAGCGCAGCCTGATTCGACGACCTCAGCCGTCGACGACGGGCGTGGACGGAGGCTTCCGTCGCGTCAGCAGGACGCCCGCGATGCACAGGGCGCCACCGACGAAGGTCAGGGGTGGGGGCACCTCGGAGAGCAGCGCCCAGGCGATGAGCGTCGCGACGAAGGGCACGAGGAAGGTGGTCAGGGTCAGCGTGCCGGCATCGCTGCGCGCCAGGACGTAGGCCCACGTCGAGAAGGCGATGGCGGTCGGGAAGATCCCGAGGTAGGCGATCCACCACAGGGTGCTGGCATCGCTGTCGCGGACCACCGTGACGAGCTCGCCGGTCCACGGCAGGCAGACGACCGCGCCGATGATGCAGGCGAGCCACGTGACCTCCGGGCCCGGCAGCCGCCCGAGGAGGGGCTTCTGCGCGAGGACGCCCACGGCATACGTCACCGCGGCGAGGACGGCGAGCCAGACGCCGACCATGTCGCCGGAGTCCCCTGAGGAGAACCCGCGCGCGATGACGACGACGCCGGCGAAGCCGACGGCCATGCCGATGAGCAGCCAGCGGGACATCCTCTCGCCGAGGAAGACGGTGGCGAGCAGTGCCACGATGATCGGTCCGATCTGCACGATGAGAGCAGACGTGCCGGCGTCGATGCGCCGCTCGGCCTCGTTGAGGGCGAGGTTGTAGATGCCGAACCAGCCGACTCCGCAGAGCAGGAGCAGTGGCCAGTCGCGCGCGGCCGGCCACGTGCGCGGTCGGCGGAAGACGAGCACCCCGAGCGCGACCGACGCGACGAGGAGGCGCCCCAGTGAGAGCGCGCCCGGCGGGACGTCGCGGCCGAGGTGCCGGATCGCGACGAACGCCGAGGCCCAGAGGAGGAGGGTCACGGCCACGGCGCCGAGCACGAGCCACCTCGCGCGGCGACTGCCGGTCGGGGCCTCGGATGCGGTGCGGGAGTCCACGGTCACCCCCAGACCGTAGGCGTCGGCACCGACAGCGCGCCGCCTGTTTTCCGGTCAGGAGTCGGCGACATCCCGCCAGACCGTGGGCACCTTGCAGCCCGACGCATACATAAGTTAACGTTTCTCTTATGGCAAGGATTGGTTATGTAGAGATGCGGGCCTGCTGTCGCCCGCTCGGGAGCCGAGCCGCGCGCTGAGGCCGAGAGCCCGCCGCCGCACCCGCTCCCGAGCGCCCCGCCCACTCCCCCCATCCCGAAAGGCACGACCATGTCCCGCGGCGCCCAGCGCATCTCCGTCGACCTCGCCGACACCGCCCGTCGACTCGCCCGTCAACGCACCCTGTGGCAGGGGCTCGTCGACTTCGACCCCATCAGCCGCTTCTACGCACGGCTCCTCGCCGACCACGACCACGAGGCCTGGCTGCTCACCTGGCTGCCCGGTCAGGGGACGCCGTGGCACGACCACGGTGGCAGCGCCGGGTCGTTCGTCGTGCTCCAGGGCGTCCTGACCGAGGAGGTCGCCGGCTACCGCTCGGCAGCCGCCCTCGACGACGTCCGACGGGTGACCGGCCCGGGAGTCAGGCTCACGCCCGGCGACCAGCGGACGTTCGGCACCCGCCACCTGCACCGGGTGACGAACGCCGGGTCCGACCCGGCCGTCAGCCTGCACGTGTACGGGCCCAAGCTGACCTCCATGACGAACTACCGGGCCGTCGACGGAGTGCTCGAGGTCGAGGAGCAGGCCGAGGTCGGGATCGACTGGTGAGCCCGCCACGGCCCCGCACGATCGACGAGATCCTCGCCGAGGCCCGTGCCCGCCTCACGCGCGTGACCCCGGCCGAGGCCGATGCCGCGCGCGAGCGAGGAGCGGTCATCGTCGACATCCGACCCGCGGCGCAGCGCGAGGCCGAGGGCGAGCTCCCCTTCGCGGTCGTCATCGAGCGCAACGTCCTCGAGTGGCGGTTCGATCCCGCGAGCGACGCGTCGCTGCCGATCGCCAGCCACGACCTCGAGGTGATCGTGCTCTGCCAGGAGGGCTACACGTCCAGTCTCGCGGCCGCCGCCCTCCAGGACCTCGGCATCCACCGCGCCACCGACGTCATCGGGGGGTATGCCGCGTGGCGGGCGTGGCAGGCCTCCGCGGCGCGGGCCGGCGCCGCGGGCGGTCGATGACGCAGCTGCCGGTCAGTGGCCCGAACCGATGACCATCTTGGCTCGCTCCGACTCGTGTGCCCCACCCTTGGCCGCAAGCGTCGTGCAGGCGTCCTCGATGTCACGGGCCAGGGTGTCGACGTGCTCGCGACTCATCGTCTCCTTGACCAGGGCACGCATGATCGTGATGTCCTGGGCGTCGGGCGGCAGCGTGTAGGCGGGCACCATCCAGCCGCGCTCGGCAGACAGCTGCCAGGCGATGTCGAACTCGTCGTACTCGTGTTCGCCGGACAGGAGGAAGGCGACGAGCGGGAGCTGCTCCTCGTGCCGGCCGATCAGCTCGAAACGCCCCATCGCCTCGAGCTGGTCGCCGAGCATCCGGGCGTTCGCCTGCATGTTGCGCATGATGTAGGTGTAGCCCTCACGGCCGTAGCGCACGAGGTTGTAGTACTGCGCCAGCACCATCGCCGACCCCGTCGAGAAGTTCAGGGTGAAGGTCGAGTCGGTCTTGCCGAGGTAGTTCTCCTTGAAGACCAGATCCGGTGCCAGGTCGGCGACCTCCCGGAAGATCAGCCAGCCGATGCCCGGATAGACCAGGCCGAACTTGTGTCCCGAGACGTTGATCGACCGCACCTGCTCGAGCCGGAAGTCCCAGCGTGAGTCCGGGTAGAGGAACGGCCACACGAAGCCACCGCTGGCCCCGTCGATGTGCAGCGGCACGTCGAGGCCACGCTCCTGCTTGATCTGCACGAGGAGGTCGTTGATGCCGACGACGTCGTCCTTGTGGCCGGTGAAGGTCGTGCCGAGTACGGCGGCGACTCCGATCGTGTTCTCGTCCACGTGCGGCGCGACGTCCTCCGGACCGATCGTGTACTTCCCGGGCTGGAGCGGCACGACCCGCGGCTCGACGTCGAAGTAGCGGCAGAACTTCTCCCAGACGACGTGGACGTCGCCTCCGAAGACCAGGTTCGGGCTCTCGGTGGAGCCTCCCTCCGCCTGGCGACGGGTGCGCCAGTTCCACTTGAGCGAAAGGCCGCCCAGCATGATCGCCTCGGACGAGCCCTGGGTGCGTGCCCCGGTGGTCTCTCCCGGCGCGTGGAACAGATCGGCGAGCATCCGGATGCAGCGCTGCTCGATCTCGGCCGTGCGCGGGTACTCGGCGTGGTCGATGAAGTTGCGGTGCAGGTTCTCCGCGATGATCTGCTGCGCCTCGGGCTCCATCCACGTGGTGACGAAGGTCGCGAGGTTGCGCCCCGGATCTCCTTCGAGGGCGAGGTCCTCGGCGACGAGGCGCATCGCGTCCACTGCACTCATCCCCGTGGCCGGGAACTCGCGGCTGGGCACCTCCTCGGTCGCGAACCGGTTGCCGTAGAGGGCTGCGATGGCGTTGATCTCGGACGGGGTGGACATGCGCGTTCTCCTTCGGTTGGACAGGGGCGTGGTCTAGGGACTCGCGGCCGTGGCGATGGCGACGGCACGACGCCAGGCCGGGAGCATGAGTGCCGCGCCGACGAGGAAGCAGGCGGCCCCCCAGAAGGTCCCGGCAACGGCGACATGCGCGCCCAGCAGCGCGTCGGTGCTCGGCACGACGAAGCTGGCGAGCGCCGAGGCCATGAAGAGCACGGAGCCGAGCATGTTGAGCCAGGCGATCCGCCACGGGAACGACTGGGGCTGGAGGCTGAGCAACCGGTCCGAGACCGCGAGCACGGCGCAGGCGCTCGACACGAGGAAGAGCACCGACCCGTAGAGGTCCGGGCGCCACACGTAGCGGTCGGACTCGGCCGCTGTCGCATTGTGGGCCAGGGCGGCGATGGTGCTGATGTTGAAGAACAGCGTGCCGGGGAACTGGACGACCGCGGCGAGCCAGTTGCGGTCGCGCGGCAGCCAGCCCCACAGACGCACCCGGATGGGCTGGTGCTGGGTGACCTCGTCGACGGCGGTCGTCGAGGGGCTCTGCGACTGCACGAGCTGGCAGTACGAGGCGCTGGTGAAGAAGACCGAGCCGACGACATAGGTGACGCCATCGACCCATCCCCCGACGGCATTCAGATAGGCAGGCACGGAGCCCAGCACGAAACACGCCGAGCCGGCCATGAAGAGCCCGGCGATCGCCGCGTTCAGGCGTGCTGGTCGCACCCTCATCCTCGGCTCGCCCCTGTCGACGGGTCGGTGGCTCGTCCGGAGCCGGCGTCCGGGGCCGCTGGTCGCGCCGACACCCCTGCCTCTGGTGCCCCCGACGCCGGCAGCACTGCGGTGACGACGAACGCCACGACCACCGCGACGACCACCTGGGGCGTGATGGTGAGTCCGTCGGTGCCCATCAGCACGGTCGCGAGGAGCACGGAGGTGAGGGGCAGCCGGAGCATGGCGCAGCACATCGCGCCGATACCCATGCCGATGGCGGGGGCCAGGTCCATGCCGGGCAGGCCGCTCAGGGCGATGCCCAGCACGGCCCCGATGAACATCGACGGGAACACGGGGCCACCGCGGAAGGCGCTGAGCGATAGACCGTAGGCAAGCGCCTTGAACAGCCCGAGCAGCAGGAGCACGCCCAGCGAGTAGCCCCCGGCATTCGCGACGAGCTCGGGCAGGGCGTCCTGCCCGGAGAACAGCACCTGGCTGAACTCGTGTCCGGTGGTGACCTGGTAGGCGGTGGCACAGAGGCCGATGAGCAGGCCCAGGCCCACGGTCACCGGCACCCGGTTGCGGTGCACGAGGGGCCGCACGGTCAGCCCGAGCCGTCGGATGGCCCAGCCGAGCAGGGCCCCGAGGATGCCGACCGGCCCCGCCCACAGCAGAGACGCGAGCGTGGGCGTGACCGCCGGAGGCACGGTCGTGAGCGCGAGCGAGAAGGTGCCGAGCCCCGTCCAGACGTCCAGCCCCACGAACACCAGGGCTCCGATGCCGGACGCGAGAAGGCCGGGCAGGGCGACCAGGCTGAGGGTCGCCCCGGCGATGCCGGCCGCCTCCATGATGAGGAAGGCACCCAGGAGGGGTGAGCCGAGCAACGTGCTCACGGCGGCGAAGCTGCCCGCCGACGCCATGACCGTGACCGCCATCGGTGGGGCATCCTTCTTGGCAAGGCGCACCGCGAGGGCCGCCAACCCACCGCCGATCGCGATGAGCGGCGCCTCCGGGCCGAGCACCGCGCCGAGGCTGAGCGTGGCCAGCGCCGCGAGCACGATGCCAGGGAGGTCACGGCTCGCGGCTGGGCCGGATCCGGTCGTGAAGCCGAGCGCCGGTGAGTGACCCGCCGTGCCCGGCAGATGGCGGATCGTCAGGGACACCAGCAGGCCGCTGAGCATCAGCCAGGGCAGCGGCCACCAGGCCGGGGTGCCACCCTGGAAGAGGCCCGACGGAAGGTCGTCGAAGAGGTACGCCTGGAGCGCCCCTGTCAGCGCCAGGAAGCCGTAGGCGACGGCCGAGATCGGGACGCCGAGCAGCGCCGCGAGCAGCAGGGCGGACAGATAGGCCCTGGATCGGACGATGCTCGCCGGATCGACGTCCGTCGGGGAGCCGGGTGGCACGGCCGCGTCAGTCACTCGGTCTGCCTCCTCGCGCGGGGTCCCGCGCTCGGGCGGGACGTGCGGGACGTCCGTCCCGCCCAACATAGCCCGGCTCCAGGCCCGGCGCCGATGATCAGCCAGGACCGCGCGGGCCGGGCTGCCGGCGCAACCGCGCGCTGCCGCGATCCGGACGGATGCCGGCACGCGCCGCCTCGCGCCGCACCGTGTCGCTCAGCCGCTCGAGCTGAGCCGACGGCAGCCGCCACCGCTGCCAGTAGAGCTGGACGTCGACGTGGTCACGCGCGCCGAGGCGCACGAGCTCGCCGGAGTCGAGCAGAGGTGCCAGCTGCGTCGTGAGGAGCGCGCCCCAGCCGAGCCCGGATCGGACCGCCGCCACGAAGCCGCCACCGTCGGGCACCTCGTGCGTCGGCGGCGCACCGGTGACGCCGTGCCGGTCGAGGATGCGCTGCTGGATGTCGTCCTTCTCGTTGAAGCGCACGAGTGGCATTGCAGCCCAGTCGATCCCGCGTCCGCCACGATGCCGCTCGAGGAGCCGAGGTGTCGCGGCGGGCAGGTAGCGCATCGTCACGAGTGGCTCGGTCGAGCAGCCCTGCACCGGCGTCGGGTCGGAGGTCACGGCGCCGAGCACCTCACCCGAACGCAGCAGCCGGGCCGAGTGGTCCTGGTCCTCGACCCGCAGCCGCAGCACGACGTCGTCCCAGGCGGCCGCCTCCGCCAGCACGGCGCCGAACCACGTCGACATCGAGTCGGCGTTGACGACGATCGGCAGGTCGCTGCGGGGCCGGCCGTCGGTGGCGAGAGACGCGAGCGCCTCCGACTCGAGCAGGCTCTGCTGCCGCGCGAGCCGGACGAGGGCCTCCCCGGCCGACGTGGGTCGGCACGGGGTGGTGCGCACGACGACGACCTGGCCGAGCTCCGCCTCGAGCGCCTTGACCCGCTGGCTCACGGCGGAGGGCGTCACGTGCAGCCGACGAGCGGCGGCGTCGAAGGTCCCCGTGTCGACGATGGCGAGCAGGGTCGCGAGGTGCTCGGGCTGGAGCCTCATGAAGCCATGCTAATGATGCTGTAGGAACTGTCGCTTCACTGAAGTCCCCCATCGGCCTACCGTCGAGGGCGTGACCTCCTTCCTGCCCGGCTTCCTGACCATGGCCTCGCTCATCGTGGCCATCGGCGCGCAGAACGCCTATGTGCTCCGCACCGGTCTCGCGCGCCACCACGTCGGGCTCGTCGTCGCCGTCTGCGCGCTGAGCGACGCGGTGCTCGTCGCCGCCGGGGTGCTCGGCGTCGGCGGTCTCGTCACGGCCCACCCGGGACTGCTGACCGTCGTGCGATGGGTCGGGGCGGCATACCTCGTCGGCTACGGCGTGCTGTGCCTGCGCAACGCGCGACACCCCAAGGGTCTGGAGGTCGGCGGCACCCAGCGGTCGCGGAGCGGGGTGCTCGCGACCGTGCTCGCGCTGACCTGGCTCAACCCGCACGTCTACCTCGACACCGTGCTGCTCGTCGGGTCGCTCGCCAACCAGCACGGCCCCGACGGACGGTGGTGGTTCGCCGCCGGGGCCGCCGTGGCCAGCGTCGCGTGGTTCACGTCGCTCGGCTACGGCGCGCGCCTGCTCGCGCCACTCTTCGCGCGTCCCGCCACGTGGCGCGTCCTCGACGTCGCGATCGCCGTCGTCATGTTCACCATCGCGGTCGCCCTCCTCCTCGGCTGAGCCACCGAGTTCACGGTTGGCCTGCGCGACCCGGTCGGCCCGACCTACCCTGTCCCGCGTGAGCACGGGGGAGGCCGCCGAGGTCGGCGGCGTCAAGCGCATGAGTCTTCGGTATGCCGGCACGTGCCGTGAGTGCGGCACCGACCTCCCAGCCGGGACGAGGGCCGTCTACGAGAGGTCGAGACGGACCGTCCGCTGTCTGGAGTGCCCGGCCGGTGCCCAGCCGGTCGCCGTCACCCAGGTGCCGACCGCGGAGGAGCACCCGGGTCCTGAACTCGAGCCCGAGCCCAGTGGGCCGGCGGGCGGCTCTGCGCGACGTGAGTTCGAGCGGCGACGCGACGCCCGGGAGCGGCGGGTCCGAGAGCGGTTCCCACGCATCGGAGGTTTCCTGCTCGCCATCACCGAGGAGCCGCAGAGCACGCGCGCCTGGGACACCGGCGCGGAGGGCGAGCAGATCGTCGGCGCCCGCCTCGACTCGCTCGTGGGTGACGACCTCGCCGTGCTCCACGACCGACGGATCCCCAGGACGCGAGCCAATATCGACCACATCGTCATCTCGCGTCGGGGCGTCTTCGTCGTCGACGCGAAGAAGTACACGGGCCGCCCCGCCCTCCGCGTCGAGGGCGGCCTGTTCCGCCCCCGGACCGAGACGCTCGTCGTCGGTGGTCGGGACTGCTCCTCGCTGGTCGACGGCGTGCTCAAGCAGGTGGACCTCGTGCGCACGGCCCTCGACGACCCGACCGTCCCCATGACAGGTGCGCTGTGCTTCGTCGCCGGCGACTGGCCGCTCATCGGCGGCGCCTTCGAGACCCGCGGCGTCCACGTGCTGGGGTCCAAGCGCCTCGTGCAGCTCATCACGGCACTCCCGTCCGCCCGCGACACCGTGCCGCCGACGGTCGACGTGTCATCGGTGCGGGCCCGGCTCGCCCGAGCCTTCCCGCCCGCGTAGCGCGGGACCGCGCGCCTACCTCAGACACGTCCAGGCGGCATACGGGCATCGATCTGAGGTAGGAGGACGGCAGGGATAGGGAGGTCGTCCGATGTGGGGGTCTACCTCAGCGACCGAGTCTGGAGGAGTCCAGAAACGGCACGAGCAGAGGAAAGACCATGATCACCCAGTACATCGACTTCCGCACCGTCCAGGTCGAGATCGAGTCCCGCTACCCGCAGCGTCGTCGCGTCCGCCGCGACTCGTCGCTCGAGATCATGCGCCGCACCCTGGCGCGGATCTCCCGAGAGGAGAACAACCCGGGCCGCACGCGGTGACGACGGCGACGCGACCCGTGTCGCCAACCGTCCCGCTGCTGTCGGCGGAGTACGCGATGATTCCGCGTATGCCGCTCAGCACCGGCCCCCTCATCGGGCGGGACACCGACCTGTCCCACCTCGCCGACGCCATCGGACTGCGCCCGACCCCGGGTGGCCAGCCCGGTGGCGTCGTCGTGCTGTCGGGCGACGCCGGCATCGGCAAGTCGCGGATCGTCGGCCAGCTCGTCGCCGACGCCACCGCGGCCGACTGGTTCACGGCGGTCGGCCACTGCGTCGGCCAGGCCGGCAGCAGCCTCGCCTACCTCCCGTTCGTCGAGCTCGTCGGCGCCATCGACGCGGGCCACCCCGACGTCGTCGAGCGCGTGCTCGAGACGCACCCCAGCCTCGGCCACCTGCTCCCGGGCCGCGCCGAGGCCCACGACCTGGAGCGCGCCGGCCGGGCCACCGACCCCGGCCAGGTCGCCGAGGCCGTCCACGCCCTGCTGTCGACGCTCGGCGACGCGCAGCCGTCGCTCGTCGTCGTCGAGGACGTCCACTGGGCCGACCACTCCTCGCGTGACCTCATCACCCTCCTGCTCACCCGCGGCTTCGCCCACGCGGTCGGGCTCGTCGTGACCTACCGCTCCGACGACCTCTACCGCCGTCACCCCCTCCACGAGACGCTCGCCGTGTGGGCGCGCATCGCGGGGCTCGAGCACGTCGAGCTCGCCCCGCTCCCCGACGACGCCGTCCGAGAGCTCGTCTCCGGCATCGAGGGAGCCCCCACCGACGACGAGACGAACGCCGAGATCGCCCGCCGGTCCGCGGGCAACCCGTTCTTCGCCGAAGAGCTCGTCGCGAGCGCCGCCGCAGGGCAGGCCCTGACCGGCGGCCTGAGCCGGGTGCTCCGAGCCCGCGTCGAGCAGCTCGACGACACCGCGCAGCACGTGCTCAGGGCGATCGCCCTCAAGGGCGGCCAGTTCATCGGCCACGACCTCCTCTCGCGGGTCGTCGCCCTCCCCGACGAGACGCTCGAGGGGGCGCTCGCCGCAGCCGTCGAGCACCACGTGCTCGAGGCCCGGTGGCCGCCGGCCTACACCTTCCGCCACGCTCTCCTCGGCGAGGCCGTCGCCGACAGCCTCCTCCCGGGCGAGCGCCTCCGGCTCCACCGGGCGTATGCCGCCGTGCTGGCCGAGCGCCCCGAGCTCGCCCCCGCGTCCGAGCTCGCCCGCCACGCCGCTGCGGTGGGTGACCTGCCGACGGCGGTCCGGGCGAGCCGTGCGGCGGCCGAGTCGGCCATGGCCGTCGGCGGCCCGCAGGAGGCGCTGCTCCTCCTCGAGCGAGCCCTCTCCTGGATCGACGAGGACGACCCCGAGCGCGACGAGGTGACCCTCCGGGCCTCGCGCGCAGCCATGGTCGCCGGCGAGCCGATCCGGGCCATGGACCTCCTGCGCGACCGCCTCGACCACCCGGGCACGGCCCAGCAGCCGGGTGCGCGCGCCGACCTGCTCGCGACGCTCGTCATCCGGTCGCGCGTCCTCGACCTGCCGATCGACTCCATCGCGCTGACCGACGAGGCCCTGTCGCTGATCGGTGAGGAGGCCGACGAGCGCCGGGTCCGCGTGCTCGTCGCCCGCGTGCAGGCGCTCGTCGACCACGGCTCGTTCGTCGAGGCCGCCGTGGTCGGCAACGAGGTGTCGCTGCTCGCGGAGCGGCTCGGCATGGGCGGCGCGCTCGCCGAGGTGCGCACGATCATGGCCCGCGTCCTCGAGGCCCAGGAGGACCTCGACTCGGTCGAGACGCACCTGCGGTCGGTCGTGGCCGACATCGACCCCGACGACCCCCTCCTGCTGCGCGCCCTGCACCAGCTGGCCTCGCTCGCGCACCGGCGCGGTGACCTGCCCGGGTCGCTCGCGCTCTACGACCGCGGCGCCGACGTCGCGCGGCGGATGCACCGCGAGTGGGCACCCTGGGGGCAGGAGTGCCGCCTCCTCGGCGGGCTCACGGCATACGAGCTCGGCGACTGGGACGGCGCGACCCGGCGCCTCGACCTCGCGGGCCGCCCGGCACCGCAGCCGGGGCGCACGATCTTCACCGCTGCCGCCCTGCTCGTGCACGCCGGTCGGGGTGAGCCGGTCGACCCCGACCTCATCGGCGCGCTGCGGGAGTGGTGGCCGGTCGACGGACTCTGCGTCGTCCTGACGACGATGCCGGCGGTCGACGTGCTCGGCGAGGCGGGCGACCTCGCCGGGATGCTCGACCTGACCGACGAGGCGGTCCGCTTCCTCGACGCGGCATGGGGCGAGTACCACGCCGTCGTGCGGCTGGCCGCGCTCGTGGCGGGGCAGGCCGCGGCGCTCGTGCCGCGCGCCGACCCCGCGCTGCGGGCTCGGGCCGTCGCCCTCGTCGACGAGCTCGCCGACCGCGCACGGCTCATCAGCGAGCTGCGTCCCGCGGTCGAGAAGGCGAGCCGCCCGAAGTTCGAGCGTGCGGCGGTCGAGTCGCTCGAGGACACGAGCCGCGAGACCTGGGCCTGGACCGCCCGGCTCGAGGCCGAGGTGCTCCGGCTGCAACGGGTCGCCGGGGTCGAGGACCCGCCGCCGGTCGACGAGCTCGTCGAGGCGTGGCGCGAGAGCGTCGCGGCGTTCGAGCGCTACGGGCACGTCTTCGAGACCGCCCGCTCACGGGCGCGACTCTCCGAGGCGCTGCGGGCGGCGGGCGACGACGCCGGCTACCGCGCGGTCGCCGAGCAGGCCCGGGAGGTCGCGGTCCGGCTCGAGGCCAAGCCGCTGCTCGCCGAGCTCGACGCAGTGCGCCCAGGTGGTGCCACACCCGACCTCACACCGCGCGAGGTCGAGGTGCTGGCGCTGCTCGCGCAGGGCCTGACCAACGGCCAGATCGGCAAGCAGCTCTACATCAGCACCAAGACCGTGAGCGTCCACGTCTCCAACCTGCTCGCCAAGCTCGGTGCCTCCGGCCGCACCGAGGCGGCCGCCATCGCGCGACGACGCGGACTCGTCTCCTGACCCCCGGGAGGTGACCTCCGGGCTGCTGGCACCCAGCAGCGCGACGGCGTCGATCCGCGCTGCCGCGGGACGGGCCGCACCCGACGTGCTCGAGTCGCTCGGCGTGGACCCGTCACTCGGGCTGGGGGCCGGCGAGGTCGAGCAGCGACGGATCGCCTTCGGCCCGAACGCGATCGCGACCCACCACGCGCGCGTCCTCACGGTCCTGTGGCATCAGCTGAACTCACCCCTGCTCGGCCTGCTCGTCGCCGCGACGGCGTCGTCCTTCGTCGGCGAGCAGGGGGACGCCGTCATCATCGGCATCATCGTCATCGCCTCCGTGGGGCTCGGGTTCGTCAACGAGTACCGCGCCGAGAAGGCGGCCGCCTCGCTCCACGCGCAGGCACCCACGAGGCCGTCGTGCTGCGCGGAGGGGCGTTCGGCCGCGTCGACGTGACGACGCTCGTGCCGGGGCACGTGGTCGAGCTCAGCCTCGGGGAGGTCGTGCCGGCCGACATCCGCCTCGTCTCGGTCGTCCGGCTCGAGTGCGACGAGTCGGTGCTGACCGGGGAGTCCCAGCCCGTCCCGAAGTCCACCGAGCCCGTGGCCGAGACCGCCACGCTCGCCGAGCTCTCCGGCTGCGCGCTCATGGGCACGGTCGTCCACGCCGGCAGCGGCCGGGGCGTCGTCGTGGCCATCGGGTCGCACAGCTGTCCCGATCCGGCTGGTTCGTCGAGTCGCTCGCCACCCAGAGTCTTGTCATCTTCGCCATCCGGACGCGGACGGTCCCCTTCTTCCGGAGCCACCCGAGCCTGCCGCTGACGCTGGCCGCCCTCGGCGTCGTCCTCGTCGGCGCGGTGCTGCCGGCCAGTCCGCTCGCGGCACCCCTCGGCTTCGCCCCGCTTCCCGGCGGCTTCTTCGCCGCGCTCGTCGTCATGGTCATCGGCCACCTCGTGCTCGTCGAGCTCGGCAAGCGGTGGTTCTACCGCGCCGCCGCGACCCCGCCGACCGGCGCTCCCACCGACCTCGGCACCCGGTTCGTCCGGCGCCGCGCCGCGCGGTTCAGCGTGGCGGCCCCTCCGGTGCGACCCCTCAGGCGGCGGCGCCCTGGAGGACCTCGGCCCCCGGCCGCGACCGGCGCAGACCCGGAGTGAGGGCGAGCGAGACGACCACCGAGGCGACCGCCATGACCGCCATCGCGTGCGCGGCGGCGACCGGTCCCATCCCCAGGGCGCTCGCCACCGCACCCCCGAGCAGCGCCCCGAGGGCCTGACCGACCATGAGGCCCGTGCCCTGGAGCCCGAAGACCTGCCCCCGGGCCCGACCGTCGGTGTGGGTCACCAGCCGCTCCTGCAGGGGCAGGCTCGCCGAGTAGCCCACCGACGCCACGAAGGCGATCGCGGCGGCATACGGCAGCGACGGGACGGCGAAGAAGGCGAGGTAGGGCACGGCGAGCAGCAGGCGCAACGGGCCGATGAGGCGGTCGCGGACCGCGACGGCGAGGAAGCGACCAACGACGACGTCGCCGAGCAGCATGCCGGCGGCGGTGACGGCGAAGAGGTAGCCCGCGCGCTCGCCCGCGAACGGCACGAAGAGCGCCTCGCACCCGACGATCAGGCCGTTGGGAACCCACAACGTCAGATAGATCGGGCGGATGACGCGCGACCCGAGCAGCGCCCGGTTCACCTCGCAGGTCCGGCGCACGAGGGACGCGCCTGCATGCCGCGGCGGGTGGTCGGAGAGGCCGAGGCGCAGCAGCACCACGGCGACGAAGAGGGCCGCCGCCGAGCCGAGGAAGAGCTCGGTCGTCGTGAAGGTGATGAGGAGCAATCCACCGATGCCGTAGCCGACGATCTGCATGCCGCCGACCGCGATGTTCATCGTCGCCCGGCCGAGGATGAAGCCGTCGGGCGGGAGGATGTCGGAGACGAGCGCCATCATGCTGCCGCCGAGGGCCGAGGTGATGAGCGGGCCGACGGCGAGCAGCGCGAAGCGCCAGCCCCACGCGAGACCGGGGAGCGCCTGGAGCAGGTCGGTGACCATCGTCGTCGTGAAGACGAGCAGCAGCGCGGTGCGCGGGCGGACCAGGTCGGAGCCGGAGCCGAAGAGGGTCTGGCCGACGATCCGCATGAGGGGCGCGCCGAACATCGCGAGGGCCGTGAGGACCGGCGACCCCGTGGCGGCGAAGGTGATGGTGCCGAGCGCGAGGGACGCGACGGCATACGACCCGATGTTGATGCACTGGACGAGGAAGAGGACCCGGAACTCACGGATGGCGAACAGCTGGCGGTAGGTCTTCACTTGCTCCACCCTGACGGCTCGGGCCGTCGCCCACTAATCTTTCGGACGGAGGCGAAACATGGGAACGTGGCGGATCTCGGCCGACCTGCTGGCGCGGAGTCGCTTCGTCGTGTCCCCACGCATCGAGACGGTCGCCGCCCTCAACGACCTCGTGCGTCCGAGTGACGCCGCGGGTCGGGCCTTCGCGGCAGCCCACCGCGAGTCCTTCGAGGCGATGCTCGACGAGCACCCGGTGCGGCGGGCCGTCCTCGAGCACAGCTGGCGCCGGGGGTGGATCTCCGACTGGCTCGCACTCCCGCCCGACGGTCCGGGCCGCAGTTTCGCCGACGAGGTCGACGACGTGCGAGCCTTGGGGGACAAGCGAGTTCGCGCTCACCTGCGCGAGAGCAGCCCCGAGACGTCCCTGCCACGCAGCCTGAGCCGACCGGGCACGGCCGAGCACGCAGCCCAGCTGCTCGAGTGGGTGTGGACCCACGCGCTCGCCACCGACTGGGCGCGTCGGGAGCGCATCCTGCGCGCCGACATCGTCTCGCGCACGGCTCGCCTCGCGACCCACGGCTGGGCAGCCGTGCTGCGCGACCTCGGCCGCGACCGCGAGTGGCTCGGCGACGGGCAGCTGCGGATCAACCGCTACGACCTGCCCTCACGCGTGCTCGACGACGACGCCGACCTCTACTTCGTGCCCGCGCACGGGACCGCGACGTGGGTCGGCTGGGACCTCCCACGCCGCTACGCCATCTACTACCCCGTGACCGGAGCGCTCGCCGAGGTGGACGGCCAGGCCGACGACGGGCTCGAGCGGCTCGTCGGTGTCGCCCGCGCCCGGCTGCTGCGCAGCCTGGACGGACCCTCGAGCACGAGCGCGCTCGTCGCCCGCACGGGTATGCCGCTCGGCTCGGTCGGCGACCACCTCAAGGTGCTGCTCGCGTCCGGCACGGTGCTGCGCCGACGGTCTGGACGCGAGGTGCTCTACTGGCGCACCTCCCTCGGCGACGCCCTGGTGGCGTCCGGCCGGGGAGTCCTCCCCATGTACCGCAACGCCGCCCGCCCCTAGCGTCGGCGCTGCGGACGCGCCCGCGTCCACGCCACCGACACACGCTCAGGGGTAGTCATGTGTGAGCTCCACGAAACCACCGGTCCCGCCGTCGGCCGCCGCACGCTGATCCGCGGCGCGGGCGGCCTCCTCATCGGGGGCGGGCTCGTTGCCGCCACGGCGACCGCCGCTCAGGCCGCGACGTCGCAGAACGGCTGGCCGGCCGGATCGTCGTCCGTCGTGCCACTCAGCACCCTGTCGGTCGGGGCCGCGACCTTCCCCGCCGGCGTCCGCCGGGGCGACGTGCACGTCGTGCTCGGCTACGTCGCGCGTCGGTTCAACAGCGAGGTCGAGGCGCTCGTCAAGGGCTGGTGCTGGGGCCACAGCTACCGCGTCATCTCGGGCAGCACGTCGCTGTCGAACCACTCGAGCGGCACGGCCATCGACCTCAACGCGCCGCGCCACCCGCTCGGCACGTCCGGCACCTTCACGGCGACGCAGCGCTCGCACATCCGCTCGATCCTCAGCTCCTGCAACGGAGTGGTCCGCTGGGGCGGCGACTACTCGGGCCGCAAGGACGAGATGCACTTCGAGATCAACGTGCGCCCCGGCGACGCCCGGCTCGCGGCCCTCGCCCAGCGCATCGGCGGTGGGGTCGGCACGCCGACACCCGCGCCGATCGCCTGGACGACGGTCAGGCGCGGCGCGAGCGGCTTCCGCGTGACGGCCATCCAGCACCTGCTGCGCCAGCGCGGCTTCAGCCTCACCGTGGACGGCTCGTTCGGCCCGACCACGCAGAGCCGCGTCATCTCCTTCCAGCGCTCCAAGGGCCTCGCCGCCGACGGCGTCGTCGGCCCGAAGACGTGGTCGGCGCTCGTCGTGTCCGTCAAGCGCGGCTCCACCGGGCAGTCCGTCGTCGCGGCGCAGAAGCTGCTGACGCACCGCGGCTACACGCTCACGGCCGACGGCGTCTTCGGCGCGATGACGGCGACGAAGACCCAGGCCTTCCAGCAGTCCCGCGGCCTCACGGCCGATGGGGTCGTGGGGGTCCGCACCTGGGCCAGGCTCACCGCCTGACGCGTCCGACCGGCCTGGGAGCCGGCGTGCAGGAGCCTCGGGGTGAACATTCACCCCGGGGCTCTTCTCAGGCGACCGCCGCGGGTTTAGCGTCGCTCGTGTTCCAGCCATTCAACGAAGAGGGGCACGGCACATGGCAGAAGACTGGGCAGCAGACGTCAGGAAGTACGCACCCGACGCCGACGACGCCGCGATCAAGGGCATCGTCCGGCACTGCGGCATCGCACTGCAGAAGCGCGACTCGGCACTCGTGGCGTTCACCGACAAGGCCGAGACCGACCGCGTCCGCGACGGCTTCATGAAGAAGAAGCTCGCACTCACCGACTCCGACGCCGACCTCGACGCCTCCCTGGCAGAGGTCGGTCAGGTGCTCAAGGGCGACCACACGAAGAACCGCGTCACCGTCTACTACCTGCTGGCCGAGAAGTACGGGAAGCTCGACCTCTTCCGCTGACCGAGGTTCGCGACCCGTGCGGGCGCGGGTGTGCCGCGGCCACTGCAACGACACACCCGCGTCAAAGGTTCACCGCCCGACCCTCGATTTCTGGGCGGCCGTGCGCCCAGCATGGAGGATGGACAACCACAACGCCGTGCACCATGGCACTCCTTCGCGTCGCCTCGTCCTCGGCTCGGCCGCTGCCGTCGCCGTCACCGCCCTGACCACTCCCGTCGCCTCCGCCGAAGAGCGCCGCGGGGGCGGCCTCCCGTCGAGCATCGACCTCCCGGTCGGGACCCGCCCCGAGGGCATCACGTCCGGTCCGGGTCCCTCCTTCTACGTCGGGTCGGTCGCCGACGGGCGCATCGTCACCGGCGACCTCCGCACCGGTGCGGTCCGCACCCTGCTCGCCCCGGAGGCCGGCAGGTCGCTGCGCGGCCTCTACTTCGACCACCGGACCGGGCTCGTCTGGGCGGTCGGCTCCCTCGGCACCGTCGGACACGTCTGGGCCGTGGACGCCCGGTCGGGTGCCGTCGTCGGCGACACGGTCGTCCCGGGTGCGGGCTTCCTCAACGACCTCGTCGTCACCCGCCAGGCCGTGTGGGCCACCGACTCGAACGTCGACCGCCTCACCGTCGTCCGGCTCACCCGCCAAGGCCGTCCCTCCGGCGCCCCGGCCGAGTTCGTGGCCCTCACCGGCGACTGGCCGACCAGCCCTCCGAACACCTTCAACGCCAACGGTATCCGCGCCCTCCCCCATGGACCCGTCGTGCTCAACCACAGCCGGGTGGGCGGGCTCTGGCAGGTCGACCCGGGGTCGGGCGTGGCCCGTCCCATCCCCGTCACCGGAGGACCCCCGATCACGAGCGGCGACGGGCTGGAGCTCGTGGGCCGGACGCTCTACAACGTGCGCGGGAGCGGACCGCAGGACGTCAGCGTCGTGCGGCTGCGCCGCGACGGCGGCGGATGGCGGGCCCGGTGGGTCGCCACGCTCACCGACGCCGCGCTCGACGTCCCGTCGACCGCGACGGCCGCCCTCGGGTCGCTGTGGGTCGTCAACGCGCGCTTCGGGATCCCCTCGCCCGACACCGCGCCCTTCTGGGTCACGCGCCTCCCCACCGCCTGACGACTGCGTATGCCGTCGGGTCCCCTGCGCGCGAGGGTGCACAGGACCATGGACCCGGCGGCAGTGCAGGCGCACACTGGATGGATGGACACGCGCCGCAGCAGGCTGACCCGTCGGAGCGCCCTGACCGCCGTCGCGGGCTCGGCACTCGTCGCCCTCACGGCTCTGGCCGGATCGACGGCCGCCGCCGCACCTCGGGCGGTGACCCCTGCCGCCCCTGTCGTCACGACGTCATTCGCGGACGTGCGCCTGCCGTCCGTGTCGACCCCGCACCAGGTGGCCACCCGGGCCGGGTCGTGCAGCGTCTCGATGATGAGCGACCTCTGAGGCCCTGACAGCCCGGCTTCACGGCCAGGCGTCGGGCCAGGTCGAGCGTGCGCTCACGTACGGCGCGATGAGGTGCACGAGTCCCGGATCCGCCTGTCCCGCAAGCACGTGCGAGGCGATCCGTCGGGCGGCGCCGGCGAGGAAGTCGGCCATCTGCACCCGCGGGTCGTGCTGCGAGTCGACGAAGCTGATGCCCTCGAGCGCGTCCGAGGACCCGTCGGCGGTCGCTCCGACGGCCGCGCGGATCGCCGCGTCGGTGAGCGTCGCCTGCACGTCGTGGACCACCCAGAGGGGGCGACCCGCCGCACCCCAGTGGCGCAGGACCTCGGCGAGCGCCGGCACGATCGGGTCGAGCGCCCCACGTCCGCGCGCCACGAGCACGAGCAGGCTCTCGGAGTCGGCGGGGACGCCGGCGGGCAGGTCCGGCGCGACGTCGACGAGGTCGGCGAGGCCGGTCCGGAGGGCGCACGCACTCGCCGCAGCCTCGTCGAGCGAGCGGGCCCGCACGACGTCGTTGAAGTCGGCGAGCACGGCCTCCCAGCCGTCCCTTCCCAGCCGACGCATCGCCGTCCGGTGCAGCACCTCGGCCCGCCGGGCGAGGTCGGGACCCGCAGCGGACTCCCCGTCGAGCAGGAGCACCATGCGTCCGGTCAGGTGCAGCGCCTTGTCGGTGAGGTGGACGTGGGCGTGACCGAGCAGCGGGCCGTCCTCCCCGAGCAGCCAGTCGAGCAACCGGCGGTTCTGCGGCCGCAGGACGACGCTGGCCTTCACCTCGGTCGCGGGTGAACGGGCCTCGACGCGCACCCGCTCGATCGTGGCGAGCGCGGCCTCGGTCGTCACGTCGACGCTCGCGTGAGCGAAGGTGTCGGTGCTGCCGTGGACGAGCTTCTCCCCCTCCGAGCCGGACTCGTCGCACGCCACCTCGAGGAGGGTGGTGGGGCGCGTCGGCGCGGAGGACGGCATACCCCCATCCTGTGGGCGCGCGGGGGCGCGGCCAAGCGACTTTGCGACGACAGGGCACGATTCGGTCACGGCCGTGGGGGACGAGCTCGCACTGGGTACGTCGCGTCAGTTCTGACCCGAGCCGCGAGCCGGGTCGCCGACCCCCGCGAGGAGCACGCCATGACGACGCCGCGCCGCACCACGCCCCGAGAGTGGATGAACCGCCTCGAGGCGACGCTCGAAGCCTTCGACGAGACGGGTGGCCACCGCGTCCTCAGCCAGGTCTTCGACGAGCTCGGCGTCGAGGACGCCCTCTCGCACGTCGTCCTGCCCTATCTCCACGAGGTCGGCGAGCGCTGGTCGACCGGGTCGATCGGCGTCGCCCAGGAGCACGTCGCGAGCAACGTCCTGCGCTCGCGGCTCTCCGTGCTCATGGGTGCCGGGGAGCGTCCCGAGGGGCCGCTCGCCGTGCTCGCGTGCATGCCGGGCGAGCACCACGAGTTCGGTCTCATGGCGACCTCGATCGTGCTCTCGCGCCTCGGCTGGCGCACCTGCTACCTCGGTGCCAACACGCCCACCGCCGAGCTCGCCATGACCTGTCGCACCCTCCGGCCGGCAGCCGTCGTCGTCGCGGCACACCGGGCCACCGCCTTCGCCGCCAACGCGCCGGCCCTGCGCCGCGTCGCGAAGTCCACGACGGTCCACCTCGCGGCCCCCGGCGCCACCGCCGACGTCGCCGAGCTGTGCCACGCCAGCCGTCTCGACGGCGATCCCGTCCGGGGTGCCCGCACCCTGCACGAGGACCTCGGCGTGCCCGCTCCCTCATCGACGAGTCCACGGCAGTCTGATCGCGCGCCGGTGTCGCACCGACGCACCCGTCCACGGCTCGCGTGACCTGCACGGCGATAGGCTCGTTTGCCGTGCCCGGCCACCGTGATCCGCAGGACCCGACCGATGGAGCTCCCATGAACGCAGGACCGACCGGCCCCCAGGACCTCGTCGAGCAGGTCGGTTCGGAGCCCACGGAGGGCGAGGGGCGCCGGGGCCGCGACCAGCGGATCGGGCTCGTCTTCGCCGGCATCGCGGCGGCTGCCCTCCTCGTCGGCGGCCTCATCGCCGTGGTCCTCAGGATGGCCGGCTGAGCGCGGCGAGCGCGACCGGCCGCCCCGACCGGGCGACGAACTCCTCGAAGGCCCCGACCGTCGGGTCGTGGGCGGGGTTGCGCACGATCACGCCGATGGTCCGCTGCGCCTGGGGGTGGTCGAGCCGGACGGGCACGACGTCACCCTCCGGGGCGAAGTCGGGCAGGATCGCGACACCGAGGCCCGCGCCGACGAGTCCCCTTGCGGTGTGGACGTCTTCGGCCTCGAAGGCCACGCGTAGCGGCACGCCCACACCGGCGTAGATCTCCTCGACGCGTCCGCGCAGGCCGAAGCCGGTCTTGAGGACGATGAGCTCGTCGCGTCCGTCGGCGGCGAGACGCTCGACCGAGACCGAGCCGGCACCAGCGGCCGGGTGCGAGCGGTGGACCGCGACGACGAGCGGCTCGTCGTAGAGCACCGTCGTCGACGCACCGGGCAGCTCCGGGGGCGACGCGACGAGCGCGACCGTGCAGCGTCCGGCCTCGATGTCGTCGAGGGCCTTGCGCCGTGAGCCCTGAGCGAGCTCGAACCGGACCCCCGGGAAGCGGTCGCGGAAGCGTCGGATGAGCGCCGGGACGACGGCCTCGCCGAGCAGGGTCTGGAAGGACAGGCCGACGGTGCCGTGGCCGACGACGCTCGACCGGGTCACGACGTCGACGCCGCGCTCGAGCGCCCCGACACCCTCCTGGGCGAAGGGCAGCAGCGCGCGGCCGGCCGCGGTCAACGCGATCCCACGGCCGTCGCGCTCGACCACGGGCGTGCCGAGGAGGTCGCCGAGCCGGGCGAGGGCCCTGCTGACGGTGGGCTGCGGCATACCGAGGACGGCCGCCGCGGTCGTCACCTGCCCCACCTCGGCGACGACGACGAAGACGGGCAGCAGCCTGACGACGGCGCGGAACTCGGCAGGTCTCATGCCCAGAGCGTATGAGTCGAGCCGGTGGTATGCATTGGTGCGGCCCGCCAGCCGCGACCTAGCGTCGAGCGCATGACCTGGGCCGGACACCTCCCCGCGAGCCGCGAGTACCGCCGCATCCTCGTCGGGCTCGGCGCCGCGGGCATCGCGACCTTCGCGCAGCTCTACTCCCCGCAGGGCCTGCTCCCCACCCTTGCCCGCGGCCTCCAGGTCAGCCCCGCCGACGCCGCACTGTCCGTCTCCCTCGCGACCCTGGGCGTCGCCGTCGCCGTGCTGCCGTGGTCGTGGGTCGCCGACCGGGTCGGCCGGCTGCGGGCCATGCAGGTCGCCATCGTCGCCTCGACCGTGCTCGGCGTCGCCGTCGCGCTCGCGCCCGGGATCGAGGCCCTCCTCGTCCTGCGGCTCGTCGAGGGCATGGCGCTCGGCGGGCTCCCGGCACTCGCCGTCACCTACCTCCACGACGAGGTGCACGCCCGCCACACGGCGGCCGCGGCGGCTGCCTACATCTCCGGCACGACCATCGGCGGCGCGGCCGGACGGCTCATCGCCGGACCCCTCGCGGGAGTCGTCGGGTGGCGCCCGGCCCTGCTCACCGTCGCCGCCGTGTGTGCCGCCGCGTCCGTCGTCTTCCTGCGCCTCATGCCGCGTCCGCGCGGCTACCGGCCGACGACCGCCGCCACCGCGCGCACCGTCGCCGACGGCATACGCACGAGCCTGCGCGACCCGGCGCTCCTCGCGCTCTATGCCCAGGGCGCCCTCCTCATGGGCGGCTTCGTGGGGGTCTACAACTACCTCGCCTTCCGCCTCGAGGGCCCGGAGTTCGCGCTGCCGGCGACGGTCGGGTCGCTCATCTTCGCCGCGTATGCCGCGGGCACCGTCAGCTCGCGCCTCACCGGCCGCTGGGTGCCGCGTCTCGGACGGCGCCGCGTGCTCGTCGGGGGCACCGTGACCATGGTCGGCGGCGCGCTGCTCACGCTCTCGGGCGCGCTGCCGGTCGTCGTCGTCGGCCTGCTCGTCCTCACGGCCGGCTTCTTCGCCGCCCACGCCACGGCCTCCGCGTGGGTGGGCGCCCGCGCCGCGACCGGCCGGGCCCAGGCGACGGCGCTCTACAACGTCGCCTACTACAGCGGGTCGGCCCTCGTCGGCTGGCTGCTCGGCTACGCCTGGTCGGGTCGCGGGTGGGCGGCCGTCGTCTGCGCCGTGGTCGTGCTCGCCGTCGCCGCCCTGGCCCTCGCGGTCACCGTCCTGCCCGGCCCGACGTCCGGCCCGGAGCGCATCGGCACCGGCGTTACCGCCTCCCCGGAGGCTCGCACGGTGCATGCTGTCCCGCATGAACGACGGTCCGGTGGGGGGACCGCGTAGGGCGGACATCCAGGGCCTCCGGGCCGTGGCCGTGACCGCCGTGATCGCCTTCCACCTCTTCGGCTGGCCGAGCGGCGGCTACCTCGGGGTCGACGCCTTCTTCGTCGTGTCCGGATTCGTCATCACCGCGGTCCTCGTCCGCGAACGGGAGCGATCGGGACGGATCTCCCTGCGTGCCTTCTGGATCCGCCGGGCGCGGCGCATCCTGCCCCTCGCGCTGCTCGTCATCGCCGCAGTCGTCGCGATCGCGCCGTGGGCGTGGGCCGGCGCCAAGGTCGCGTCGATCCACACAGATGCACTGTGGGCGATGCTCTTCGCCGCGAACTGGCACTACGCCGCCCGCGCCGACACCTACTTCGACGCCGGCTCCGCGCCGTCGCCGCTGCTGCACTACTGGTCCCTGGGGGTCGAGGAGCAGTTCTACGTCGTGTGGCCCCTGCTCGTCGTGCTCGCCGTCGCCGTCGCGGGCGGCATCCGCCGGCACCGGACCGCGGTCGCCGTGCTCGCAGCGCTCGTCGGCGGGGCCTCTCTCGTGTGGGCGATCGTGCAGACCACGTCCGACCCGACCACCGCCTACTTCTCGACGCTGACCCGCGCGTGGGAGCTCGCGCTCGGCGCCGCGCTCGCCACGGTGCCTGCGCGGGCCGTGCGCCTGGCTCCCGCAGCCCGCACCGCGCTGTCCTGGGCGGGCCTCGCGACGGTCGTGACGGCATACCTCCTCGTGACGCCGGAGACGGGCGTCCCCTGGCCGGCGGCGCTCGGGGTCGCGCTGGGGACGGCGCTCGTGCTCGTCGCGGGGATCGGCGCGGCGGCACCCGCTGCGGTGCTGCTCACGAACCCGGTGAGCGGCTACCTCGGCGACATCTCCTACGGGCTCTACCTCTGGCACTTCCCACTCGTCGTGCTCGCCCCGGTCGTGCTCGCGACCTCGGGGGCGACGAGCGCGGCGATCGTCCTCGCCGGGACCCTGGCGCTGGCCGTCATCTCGCACCACCTCGTCGAGCGCCCGGTCCTCGACGCGCCGCGGGTGCGGCGGCGCGGCATGCTCGCGGCCGCCCTGGCGCTCGTGCTGCTCGTCGTCGCGGTCGGCGGCGCGGCATCGACCCGCCCGGACCTCTTCGGGGGCGGGACTGTCGTCGCGGCCGACGACCCGGACGGCGCGGTGCCGCCCCCGGCCGGCGAGGTGCCCGACGCGACGGCGACGACCGAGGCGCCGTCGCCATCTGCGACCACGCCCGCCCCGTCGCCGACGACCTCCGCCAAGGCCACCGCAGCACCGAGGCCCACGCCCACGGGCTGGCAGCCGATCCCTCCGGGCAGGACGGGAACCCGCATCGAGAACGGTCTGCGTGGGGCCCTCGCCTCGGGCTCGTGGCCGGCCGACCTCAACCCCTCGCCGGACCAGTGGCAGACGACCGCCGACCAGCGCGCCGCGATGAGCGCCTGCGTCGCCACCGACGCCGAGGACCCCGAGTCGTGCACCTTCGGCAACCGCTCCGCTCCCGAGATCATCGTCTACGGCGACTCCATCGGCTTCCCGCTCCTCGCGACCGTCGAGAAGGCCTACGGCAAGACCTACAAGGTGCGCGGGATGACGAAGATCGCGTGTGCCGTCAACGGCGTCGACGCCAACTACGGCAAGGACGAGTGGGCCGTCCCCTGCGTCAACCACCGCAAGATGGTCCTCGACTACGTGCGGCGGGTGAAGCCGAAGGTCCTCATCATGACCGAGACCTACTCGTGGGCGGTGCGGCTCAAGTCCAGGGCGAAGGGCACGGCGTCGGCGAAGGAGTGGCTCGCCGCCGACCAGGCGTTCGTCGACTCGGTGCGCGGCAGCGTCGGCACCGTCGTCATCGTCGCGCCGTCGATGCCCGGCGTCGCCTTCCTCGACTGCTACCGGCCGGGTGCCTCGCCGAGTCGGTGCGTCACCGGCATCCCGACGTGGTGGGCACGGACGCGCGACGTGGAGAAGAAGGTGCGGGGCGCGGTCTTCGTCGACACGACCCACTGGTACTGCGTCGACGGGCGCTGCCCCATCTTCACGACGACGACGGGGACGGTGCTCAAGGGCGACTACCTCCACACGTCGGTGCAGTACGCGCGCCAGCTCGCCCCCGACCTCGCCTACCTCCTCAGGGCGTCCGGCGTCAGGCTGTGAACGCCGTGACGGGCAGGTCGCGCTCGTCGTCGGTGCGATGGCCTCCGGACAGGCGCTCCGCTCGGGAATGCGGCCAACTGCCCGAAAGAGGACCCATTGTGGGTAAGTTCGTCACCATCGTGCCGGGGGGCGCGCGACACGGGGGAGACGAACAGCATGACGAGACGGCACGGGTCCGACGACGACCGCGAGCTCATGGCACCGCACGAGGTCGCCCGCATCTTCCGGGTATCCCCGGCCACCATCACGCGCTGGGCGCGCGTCGGCCTCCTGCCGTCGACCCGGACGCCCGGCGGCCACCGGCGCTTCGAGCGGGCCAACGTGCTGGCGCACCTCGAGCGGCTCGTCCGCGAGGGTGACGCCGACCGCACCCGCAGCTCGGGGGGCGAGGCCTGACCCCGGGCAGCGGGCGCTGGGCACCGGACACGCGCACCCGTCGACACGGCATACGCCCGTCCACCCGGGTGTGGGAGGTGTCGGTCATGATGTGCGAGTCATGACGCGATGGACTTCCCAGCAGGTGGCCGGCCTGGCTCCCGACGCATCGTCGCTGGCCGCTGCCCGCAGGCTGGCGCGCCCGGGCCCGTGGTCCGACACCGGGTCCACCGAGACGCTGCTCTGGGGCAAGTGCCAGGGCTCCGGCAAGACGCCCTACCAGGTGAGCATCGACCTCACGGGCCCTGCCTTCCGGTGCTCGTGCCCGAGTCGCAAGTTCCCGTGCAAGCACGGGCTCGCGCTCCTGCTGCTGTGGGTCGACGGGTCGGGCTCGGTCGCGGATGCCGCCGAGGCGGCGGGGTTCGCGCTGGAGTGGGCGGCCGAGCGGTCGGCGCGTGCAGGGGCGAAGGCCGCGGGGGACGCCGCGCGCCCGACGCGGACGCCTGACCCCGTGGCGGCGGCGAAGCGGCTCGAGGAGCGGCTGACCCTCATGGACGACGGCATGGACGACTTCGCGCGCTGGCTCACCGACCTCGCCCGCAGCGGCACGGCGGCCGCGCGCCACCAGTCCTACGCGTGGTGGGACGGCACGGCCGCGCGCCTCGTCGACGCGCAGCTGCCCGGGCTGGCCGACGACGTGCGCTCCGTCGGCGGCGCCGTGAGCGGGCGACCCGACTGGGCCGAGCGCCTGCTCGTCGCCCTCGGCCGGTGGTGGACCGCCACCCGGGCCTGGTCCGCCCGCGCGTCACTCGACGAGGCGCAGCTGGGCGACCTGCGGGCCTACCTCGGCTGGTCGACGACCACCGAGTCGGTGCGCCGGGCCGACGCCGTGACCGACCGCTGGCTCGTCCTCGGTGCCCACCGCACCGACGACGGCCGCCTCCAGCAGCAGCGGACCTGGTTGCGCGGCGCCGCGACCCGCGAGACGGTGCAGGTGCTCGACTTCGCGGCGGGGGGTCAGGTGCTTCCGGTCGCGCGCGTCGTCGGCTCGAGCCTCGACGCGACCCTCGCCCGCTACCCGGGCGCCGCGGTGCGCCGGGCCCTCTTCGTCGACGAGCCCGCCGTCGCCGACAGCGGCGTCGGTATGCCGTCCGGTGCGTCACTCGAGGACGCGCGGTCGGCGGCGGCCGAGGCCTGGGGCCTCAACCCGTGGGCGCGCCGCATCCCCGTGGTCCTCTCCGACGTGCGGGTCGGCGTCGACCGGGTCGTCGACGGGGACGGGGCGAGCGTGGCGCTCACCGACGACGCCGACGTGTGGTCGCTGCTCGCCCTGACCGGGGGCGGTCCGGCGCGCCTCTTCGGCGAGCTCGAGGAGTCGCGGCTGCGGCCGCTCACGGTCGTCGTCGACGGCGAGGTGGTGGGCCTGTGAGCGACCTCGACACGTGGTGGCGCGACGTCGGCAACGCGGCGCTCCTCGGCACGGCGCGGCGACCGGTGCCACCGCTGCCCGACCTCGGCCGGGCCGGGGTGCTGGCCTCCGCTGAAGGGAGGCCCCGCGAGGAGGCCCTCCTCGACGCCGCCGCGCTCGGAGGTGCGGCCCTGCGGGCCGGGCGCCGCCTCGAGCACGCCGACCCACCCGACGCGGCGCCCGACGACCGGCGTCCCGTCTCCCCTCGACTGGCCGTGCAGCTCCTCGAGCTCGTCATGACCCAGCCGCCGGCCGGGGCGGCGCAGCGCACCGGTCTGCTCGTCCACTGGCTGCAGGCCGCCGACGACTCCGGCTGCCGCGTGCCGCACGCCCTGTTGCCGACGTTGCTCGCCCTGGCGACCGGGGCGCGCGAGCTGCGCCGCCCGACGGCCGCGGTGCTCGACGAGCGTGGACGCTGGCTGGCGGGTCTGCGCGACGAGTGGTCGTGGGTCGAAGGGGCGGCGGCGGGCGCCGAGGCGCGCACCGCCTCTCGCACCGAGGGCACGGCGCCCGACCCGGACGAGTGGGCGCGACTGCCCTCGCCCGATCGCATCGCGGTGCTCGCCGGGGTCCGCGCCCACGACCCGGGAGCGGCCCGCGAGCTGGTCCGCCTCACGTGGTCCACGGACTCGGCGCGGGACCGTCGCGCACACCTCGAGGCGCTGCGCATCGGGCTCGGCCCCGACGACGAGTCCCTCCTCGAGGTCGGCCTCGACGACCGTGCGGGCACCGTGCGCGAGGCCGCGGCCGAGCTGCTCGACGCCCTGCCGGACTCGGCCCGGGCCGCCCGCATGGCCGCCCGGCTGCGTCCCCTCGTCCGACGCACCGGTCTGCTCGGCCGCGGCGTCGAGGTGACGCTGCCCGACGAGCCCGACCCGGCTGCACTGCGCGACGGTCTCGGCAAGCCCCCGCCCCGACGCTCTGCACGTGGGTGGTGGCTCGAGCAGATCTGCGCGGGTGCCCCGCTCGAGATCTGGGTCGAGCTGGCCGGCGCCGACCCGTCAGCGACCCTCAAGCGGCTCACCGACGCGCAGGCGACGGACGTGCTGGCCGGCATACGCCGTGCGGCGCGCTCCCGCCGCGACCCCGAGTGGGCGGCCGCGCTGCTCGAGCGCGGCTGGGACGCCGCGCTCGTGCCCGCGCTGCCCCGCGAGCCGCGCGAACGCGTCGTGCTGAGGCGTGTCGACGCCACGTCCGAACGCGCCCACGAGATCGGGGCGGTCGTCGGCTCGGTCGACCCGCCCTGGTCGGCCGACTTCAGCGTCGCGCTCGTGTCCCGCCTGCGTGCGTCGAAGGTCGGGTCGACGATGGTCGTCGCGTCGATGCCGCACCTGCTCGCCGGGCTGCACCCGGCTGCCCTCGACCCCCTCGAGCGCTGGATCGAGTCGACCGGGGCCGACCAGATCCTGCTGACCAACCTCCGTAACCTGCTCCAGTTCCACTCCGTCAAGCGATCGATCACCGAGGCCTTCAGATGAGCGAATCCCCCTCTCCCACCATGGTCCTGCGGGCACACGCGGAGGACGAGTACGCCGCCGAGCTCGCTGCCCTCGCCGCGTCGGACGACCGGCCGCGGCCGCCGCGCTGGCGGCTGTCGCCGTGGGCGGTGACGACCTACCTCCTCGGCGGCACGCTCGACGACGGCACGGAGATCACGCCGAAGTACCTCGGGTCGCGACGGCTCATGGAGGTCGCCGTGGCCTCCCTCGCCACCGACCGGGCGCTGCTGCTCCTCGGCGTCCCGGGCACGGCCAAGACGTGGGTCAGCGAGCACCTCGCCGCCGCGGTGAGCGGGTCGTCGACGCTCGTCGTCCAGGGCACGGCGGGCACGCCCGAGGAGTCGCTGCGCTACGGCTGGAACTACGCGCGGCTGCTCGCCGAGGGGCCGACCCGCGGTGCGCTCGTCCCCAGCCCGGTCATGCGGGCCATGGAGATGGGCACGCTCGTGCGCATCGAGGAGCTGACGCGCATCCCGGCCGACGTCCAGGACGCCCTCATCACGATCCTCTCGGAGAAGCACCTGCCGATCCCCGAGCTCGACTCCGAGGTGCAGGCACAGCAGGGCTTCAACGTCATCGCGACGGCCAACAACCGCGACAAGGGCGTCAACGACCTGTCGTCGGCCCTCAAGCGCCGCTTCAACACCCTCGTGCTGCCCCTCCCCGACACCCTGGCGCAGGAGGTCGAGATCGTGCGCACCCGGGTCGACTCCCTCGGCCGGTCCCTGCCCCCGGGGCTCGAGTCCCTCGCCGAGATCGAGCGCGTCGTCACGATCTTCCGCGAGCTGCGCTCCGGCGTGACCGCCGACCAGCGCACGACCGTGAAGTCACCCTCGGCGACGCTGTCGACGGCCGAGGCCATCTCGGTCATGACCAACGGGCTGTCGCTCGCCGCCCACTTCGGCGACGGCGTCGTCCGCGCCGACGACGTCGCGGCCGGCCTCGTCGGGGCGGTCGTCAAGGACCCGGTCCAGGACCGCATCGTCTGGCATGAGTACCTCGAGACCGTCGTCAAGGACCGCACCGAGTGGACCGACCTCTACCGCGCGTGCCGCGAGCTCGGCTGAGCCCGTGAGCGATCCCCGCGTCGAGGTGCTCGGCGTCCGGCACCACGGGCCGGGCTCCGCGCGGTCGGTGGCGCGTGCCCTCGACGAGCTGCTGCCCGACGTCGTCGTCATCGAGGGCCCTCCCGAGCTCGACGCCCTCGTCCCGCTCGCCGCCGACCCCGACCTCGTGCCCCCCGTGGCCGGGCTCGTCTACGCCGTCGACGAGCCGCGGAGGGCGGCGTTCTACCCGTTCGCCGTGTTCTCCCCCGAGTGGGTCGCGCTGCGGTGGGCGCTCGAGCACGGGGTCGACGTCCGTTTCGCCGACCTGCCCGCGACGCACCACCTCGCCGGCGGCGACCCGGAGGACGACACACCCCGCCGTCCGGGCCGGCGAGTCGACCCCATCTCGGCCCTGGCGTCGGCCGCGGGCTACGACGACCCCGAGCGTTGGTGGGAGGACGCCGTCGAGCACCGCCGCACGTCCTCGCTCGCCCACTTCGCCCACCTGCGCCAGGCGATGGAGGGCGTCCGGGGTGACCTCGAGGTCGACGACGACGCCCGACGGGAGGCGTTCATGCGCAAGGTGATCCGCGCAGAGATGCGAGGTGGCCGCGAGCGCGTCGCCGTCGTGTGCGGCGCCTACCACGCACCCGCCCTGGACCCGTCCTCCTTCCCGCCGGTCAGCCGCGACAACGCCCTGCTGAGCAAGCTGCCCAAGGTCAAGGTCGCCGCGACGTGGGCGCCCTGGAGCTCCGAGCGGCTGTCGTACGCCAGTGGCTACGGCGCCGGGGTCCGCTCGCCGGGCTGGTACCACCACCTCTTCGTGACCAGCGAGGACGAGGTCGTGCCGTCGTGGTTCGTCCGCGTCGCGCGAGCGCTGCGCGGCGAGAACCTCGACGCGTCGACGGCGTCGGTCGTCGAGGCGACCCGTCTCGCGGGTGCGCTGGCCGCCGTGCGGGGCCGGCCCTCGGTCGGTCTCGCCGAGCTCACGGACGCCGCGCGCGCCGTGCTCACCTACGGCTCCGACCTGCCGCTCCGGCTCGTCGACCGCACCCTGGTCATCGGTGAGCTGCTCGGCCGGGTGCCGGAGTCGACCCCGATGGTGCCGCTCGCCGGCGACCTCGCCAAGCAGCAGAAGACCTTGCGGCTCAAGGCGTCCGCGACCTCGACGGTCGTGCAGCTCGACCTGCGCCGGGAGTCCCAGCTCGCCCGGTCCGTGCTGCTGCACCGCCTCGCGGTCCTCGACGTCCCCTGGGGCACCCAGGTCGACGCCGGCCGCACGACGGGCACCTTCAAGGAGGCCTGGCAGCTCGAGTGGACACCCGAGCTGGCCGTGGCCGTCATCGAGGCGAGCCTCCACGGCACCACGGTGCGCAGTGCCGCCGAGTCCCGCATCGCCGAGGACGCGCGCGAGGCGGCCGACCTCGGCGTGCTCGGCCGCCTCATCGAGGAGTGCCTGCTCGCCGACCTGCCCGAGGGACTGCGCGCCGTCGTCGCCGCCCTGGCCGAGCGCACGGCCCGGCAGCACGACACGGAGGCCCTGCTCCGCACGATCGAGCCGCTCGCCCGCACGTGCCGCTACGGCGACGTGCGCGGGGTCGACGTCGCCGACGTGGCCCACGTGCTCCAGACCGTCGTCGTGCGCACGTCCGTCGGGCTCCGCGCCGCGTGCTCCAGCCTCGACGACGACAGCGCGGCCGCGATGCGCACGGCCGTCGAGGCAGCGCACCGCGGCGTGGCCCTCGTCGACCGCGACGACCTGCGCGACCCGTGGACCGAGGCGCTCGTGGCCGTCGGCCGCGACGAGACCATCCACGGCGCCGTCGCCGGACGCGTCAACCGGCTGCTGCTCGACGGCGGGCACCTCGCCCACGACGAGGCAGCGGCGCGCCTGAGCCGCCGGCTCTCACCCGGCACCCCCGCGCCCGCAGCGGCGGCCTGGCTCGACGGCTTCCTCACCGGAGAGGCGCTGCTCCTCGTCCACGGCGACGACCTCCTCTCGATCATCGACGAGTGGCTCGTCGACGCGTCCGAGGAGGCCTTCGAGGACCTCCTGCCCCTCGTGCGCCGCACCTTCTCGCGCTACCAGCCCGCGGAACGCCGCCTCATCGGGACGCACCTTCGTGATCTCGCGAGCGGCACGCGTACGACCACGTCGTCGACCGACTCGCTCGACCTCGACCGGGCGGCACCGGCGATCGCCGCCGTCGCCCGCCTGCTTGGCATGGAGGTGGCGTCGTGACCGACCGCGACCGGCTCACCCGCGACCGGCTCACCCGCTGGCGGCTCGTCCTCGGGGGCGAGCAGTCCGACGGCATCGGCGAGGGCGCGAGCCTCGACGCCGACGACCTCAAGCGCGACGAGGCCCTGCGCGAGCTCTACGACGGCGAGCGCCGCAGCGGCCTGGGGGCGTCGGCGCCGCGCGTCGCGCGCTGGCTCGGCGACATCCGTGGCTACTTCCCGTCGTCGGTCGTGCAGGTCATGCAGCACGACGCGATGGACCGCCTCGGCCTGACCCAGCTGCTGCTCGAGCCCGAGCTCATGGAGGCCGTGCAGCCCGACATCAACCTCGTCACGACGCTCGTCGGGCTGGGCCGCGTCATCCCCGAGCGGTCACGGGCCACGGCGCGGGCCGTCGTCCGCGTCGTCACCGACGAGCTCGAGGAGCGGCTGCGCTCCGAGACGGTCCAGGCCGTCACCGGCGCCCTCAACCGGGCGTCCCGCACCCGCCGACCCAAGGCGTCCGACATCGACTGGAACCGCACCATCGCGGCCAACCTGAAGCACTACCAGCCCGAGCACGGCACGGTCGTGCCCGAGCGCCTCGTCGGGCACGCCCGGCGGGCGCACCGGGTCGAGCGGCGGATCATCCTCTGCATCGACCAGTCCGGCTCGATGGCCGAGTCCGTCGTCTACTCCAGCGTCTTCGGCGCGGTGCTCGCCTCGCTGCGGTCGGTCGAGACGCGGCTCGTCGTCTTCGACACCGCGGTCGTCGACCTCACCGACGAGCTCGACGACCCCGTCGACGTGCTCTTCGGCGTACAGCTCGGGGGTGGCACCGACATCAACCAGGCGCTCGCCTACTGCGAGGGGCTCATCGAGCAGCCGGCCGAGACGATCCTCGTGCTCATCAGCGACCTCTACGAGGGCGGCATCGCCGAGGAGATGGTGCGGCGGGCGTCCGCGATCGTCGCGTCGGGCGCGACCATGGTCGCGCTCCTCGCGCTCAGCGACTCGGGTCGGCCCAGCTTCGACGCGGGCCATGCCGCGGCCCTCGCGGCCGTCGGGGTCCCGGCGTTCGCGTGCACGCCCGACCGCTTCCCCGACCTCATGGCGACCGCCATCGAGAAGCGCGACATCACCGCCTGGGCCGCCGCCAACGACATCGTCACCACCCACGAGCCCGAGATGCCCGGGCCGGTCACCTGAGGGCGGCGACGGCCTCGATCTCGACGAGCTGGTCGGGGTAGCCGAGGACGGTGACCCCGTGCAGGGTGCTCGGCACCTCGTGCTCGCCGAAGGCGTCGTGGACGACCGTCCACGCCGTGACGAGGTCCTCGCGGACCGTCGTGGCCACGAGGACCCGCGTGTAGGCGACGTCCTCGATCGTCGCGCCAGCAGCGTCGAGTGCGGTCAGGAGGTTGGCGACGCACTGCCTGGCCTGCGCCGCGATGTCACCGGGGGCGACAGTCGCGCCGGCATCGTCGAGCGGGCAGGCCCCGGCTGCGAAGACGAGCCGCGCGCCCGCGTCGGTCGCCGCGGCATACGCGTACGGCGCGGTGTCGGTGAGCGCGCCGGTGCGGACGAGGTGGACGGCGCTGTCTGATCGGCTCATGCTCAGGACGGTAGCGGGAGTGTGCGCGGGTCGGGACGGTGGCGCGACGGCATACTCGACCGCATGCTGCTGCACCCCGAGGAGACCGAGTCGGGGCCGTGGCGTCCCGTCGGTGACGACGCTCTCGCCGCGCTGCTGACGCGCCTGCTCCCGGAAGGGCGGGGCGTCCTGCTCGTCGACGGGCGTTCCGGCAGTGGCAAGTCCACCTTCGCCGAGCGCGCGGCCGCGTTGCTCGGTGGGGTGACCGTGCACAGCGACGACCTCGCGTGGCACCACGACGCGATCGCATGGGACGACCTCGCCGTCCCGCACGTCATCGAGCCGTGGCGACGCGGTGAGGACGTCGACTACCGCCCGCCGGGCTGGGTCGCCCGCGACCGCCACGGCTCGGTGAGGGTGCCCGCGGACGTACGCGTGCTCGTCCTCGAGGGGGTCGGCGCGGGACGCGCGTCGCTGGCCACCCACGCGAACGCGGTCGTCTGGGTGCAGTCGGACCGCGTCGAGGCGCGTGAGCGCGGCCTGCGCCGCGACGTCGAGCTCGGTCGGACGCCCGAGGCGGCGGAGCGCTTCTGGGACGAGTGGATGTCGGCCGAGGAACCCTTCCTGGCCGGCGATCGACCGTGGGAGCGAGCCGACCTCGTCGTGAGCTCACGTGAGGCCGACTGGGCACCGGGGCGCACGACCGTGGCGATGAGGCCCGACGAGGACCCGATGACCGACAGCCGGTGACAACCAGGCCACCGAGAAAGGGTCCGAAGTGCGGACTTCTGGCCCTGGCGCGGACCGGGGCCGCGCGGTCACGCTGTGACCATGTCCAGCGAACGTGAAGCTCAGGCGGCGATGACGCGTCGTCGGCCCGCGCGGCTCCAGCCGCGCTGGTTCATCGTGGCCTTCTGGCACGGTCATCGCGCGGTGTTGCGCGTGACCGGCGGCCGGTTCGGTCTGTGGAGACCCAAACCGGGCGGGTGGGGGACGCTGTGGCTCACGACGACCGGCCGACGCAGTGGGAAGCCGCGACGGGTCGTCCTCGGCTACGTCGACGACGGGCACAGCCTGGTGACGATGGCGATGAACGGATGGGGTCCCGCCGAGCCCGCGTGGTGGCTCAACCTGCAGGCGCATCCGGACGCCGTCGTCCGGACCCGCGACGGAGCGCGACCGATCCGCGCACGCCGCGCACAGGGCGAGGAGCGCGAGCGGCTGTGGGCCCGCTGGGCCGAGATCGACACAAACCTCGACGCGTTCGCCGCCAGGCGCCCTCACGAGACGGCCGTCGTCATCCTCGAGCCGCGCGACACCACCGGGCCGGCTGGGTCGTGAGGGCATCGGCCCCCGGGGTCGGAGAGGACGGACGGCTCACCAGGACGTGGGCTTCTGGGGCTGGTAGAGCCACACGTCGAAGAAGTGACCGAGGTCCATCCCCGAGGTCTGCTCGGCCAGTGCGATGAACTGGGACGTCGTGACGTTGCCGTAGCGGTTGTCCCTCACCCACGTGCGCATGATCTGGAAGAAGGCGTCGTCACCGACCTTCTGCCGCAACGCCTGCACCGTCATCGCGCCACGGTTGTAGATCGTCCCGTCGAAGAGGTGGGCCGCGTCTCCGGGGTTGCCGGGCGGCGGTGTCCAGAACGAGGTCTTCGAGGCGGGCGTGTTGTAGAGGGTGTCGAAGTAGGCCTGGGCACTCTTCTGGCCGTTGTGCTCGCTCCAGAGCCACTCCGACCACGTCGCGAAACCCTCATGGAGCCAGATGTCCGGCCACCGGCTGAGGGTGACCGAGTCTCCGAGCCACATGTGCGAGAGCTCGTGGGCCACCGTCGCCTCGTCCGGCATCCGGTCGTAGACCGGTTTGGTCTGGGTCTCCAGGGAGTAGCCCACCTCCGGAGCGTTGTCCGCGACCGAGCCGACGGCATTGAACGGATAGGGCCCGTAGATCGACTCGTAGAACTGGACGATCTGCGGGAGCTTCCGGAAGACGTTCCCCGAGGGGAGGGTCGGGTCGATGGCAACGTAGGAGGGGATGCTTCCGACCTGTGAGACCGTGAGGTCGAACCGACCGAGGGTCGCCGTGGCGAGGTAGGGAGCCATCGGGTCGCTCTCTCGCCAGACCCACGTCGTACGTCCCCCCGTGGACCGGCTCGACACGAGCACGCCGTTCGCCATCACGGTGAGGCCCTCGGGGACGGTGACCCCGAAGTCGAAGGTCGCCTTGTCCTGCGGGTTGTCGTTCACGGGGTACCAGCTCGGCGAGCCTTGCGGCTCCCCGACGACGAAGGCGCCGTCATCCGTCGGGACCCACCCCTCGATCGACCCGTCGGGGTCGGTCACCGCTTGAGGTGTGCCGGCGTAGGTGACCGACACCGTGAACGACCGACCGGCGCGAAGGCCGTCGCTGGGGGTGACCACGAGCTCCTGGTCGCCCACTCGCTCGAAGGCTGCGGCTGCACCGTTCACCTGCAGTCCGGAGATGGTGAAGCCCCGCAGGTCGAGGTCGAACTGCGAGAGGTTCTGGGTTGCGGTGGCCGTGATGACAGCCGTACCGGTGAGCTGCTTCGAGCTGGGTTCGTAGCCGAGGCTCAGCGAGTAGTTGGAGACGTCGTACCCGCCGTTTCCGGCTTGGGGGAAGTACGGGTCCCCGACTCCGGGGGCTCCCGGCGAGAAGGTGACCGCCCCCGCCGGGCCGGCGGTGACCAGCACCAGCGCCGACGCCGCGATGAGCGCATGCTTCCTTCGTCCGACCATCCTCGCCACCCCCTGGGTGTCATCGTGGACCATTCGAGGTTAGGACGGCGACCGGGCCTCGATGGCTGCTTTCCGGGAATCCCTGCCCACTCAGTACCCGAGCTCGCGCAGCCGGGCGTCCCCGATCCCGAAGTGATGGCCCACCTCGTGGATGACCGTCCGCCGAACCTGGTCGACCACCTCGGAGTCGCTGGTGCACACGGCACAGATGGCACGCCGGAAGATCGTGATCCGGTCAGGCAGGACGCCTGCGTAGAACGCCGACCGACGCGTCAACGGCACCCCCTGGTACAGCCCCAGAAGACCTGGCGGCCCGCTGTCGTGCTGCACGGTGACGGCCACGTTGCTCATGAGCTCACCCAGCTCTCCGGGTATGCCGTCGAGCGCTTCGCCCACCATCACCTCGAAGCGCTCGGGATCGACCTCGACCATGCAGCCAGTGTGTCGCCGAACGGCCTGGGACCATCACCCGGGCGCGGCCCTGACCTTGGGCGTAGCGTTCGAGGATGCGCAGCTTCCCGGTGACGGACGCGATCCGCTCCTACGCCGTCGCTCACGGCACCTGGCGCCCCGATCCCGTGGTCCGGGGGCTCCAGGCGGAGACGGCCGGGCTCGGGGACGCGGCCGGGATGCAGATCGGCGACGACCAGGGACAGCTGCTCACCCTGCTCGCCCGACTGATCGGCGCGCGCCGGGCCGTCGAGGTGGGGACGTTCACGGGCTACTCGAGCATGTGCATCGCCCGGGGGCTGGCCGAGGGAGGCTCACTGCTGTGTTGCGACGTCAGCGCAGAGTGGACCGAGATCGGCCGACGGGCGTGGGCCTCCGCCGGCCTGGCTGACCGGATCGAGCTGCGTATCGCGCCGGCGCTGGACACGCTGCGGGCACTGCCGACGGCGGCGGACATCGACCTGGTCTTCATCGATGCGGACAAGCCGGCGTATGCCGCCTACTGGGCCGAGCTGGTGCCGCGGGTTCGTCCGGGGGGCCTGTTGCTCGCGGACAACGTCCTGTGGAGCGGCCGGATCGTCGATCCCGAGACCGAGGACGCGAACACCGTCGCGCTGCGTGCCTTCAACGACCTGGTGGTCTCCGACGATCGCGTCGAGTCCGTCGTCCTGACCGCCTTCGATGGCCTGACCATCGCCCGGAAGCGGTGACCCCGGGCAGCGGCAGACGCGGAGACGTTGGCCGGACCCGGCGGCTCGAGCCGGCGCGTCAGGACGATGCAGGTCGGACGAAGCAGGACCGGCAGCGGGCCTCGTAGGTGAAGGTGCCGTCGTCGGGCAGCGCCTCGGAGCCGCCGAGGTGGTCGAGGAACGGCTCACCCGAGCGCAGCACCTGCGTGTGCGTGGCGCTGAAGTCGCGGCACTGGTCGCACACCGCGCGCCGGTAGGTCACGGTGTCGGGCCCGAGCTCGAGCAGCGCCCGGACCGGCGCGAAGAGCTCGCCGCGGTGGTCGAGGTCGATGCCGGCGACGACGACGCGGGTGCCGCGACGCAACAGCTGGTCGACGACCGCGACGTCGTCGAGGTCGAACATGTGCACCTCGTCGACGGCCACGACGTCGAGCTGCTCGTCGAGGGCCTCGTGCAGGCTCTCGACCTTCGTCGTCGCGAGCACGCCGCCGCTGCGGGACGTCACGCCGCTGTCGCGGACGTGCCGCTCCGACTGGTAGACGCGGTGCCGCACCCGCGTGAACTGCAGGGGTGACAGCAGCGAGATGAGCGCGAGGCTCTTGCCCGACTTCATCGGCCCGAGCACGACGTCGAGCGACACCTCGGACGCGGTGCGGACGGCCTGCCTGACGTCGTCGATCGTGGTCACGGGCGAGAACGCTATCGGCCTCCGGTGTCAGTCCCCGGCACCCTCGCCTGACCCACGCGCGGTTCACGGCGACCCGACGACTCTGCCTGTCTACTCGCCGGTCACACGGCAGGCGTGGAAGGCTGCAGGGTGCGACACCACCCCCGTCTGAAGGAGCACCGATGATCTCGCGCATCGCCATCGTGAACCGCGGCGAGGCCGCCATGCGGCTCATCCACGCGGTGCGGGACCTCAACGCCGCGGCAGGCCGCGACGGGCACCGCATCGAGACGATCGCGCTTCACACCGAGGGCGAGCGGCGGGCGATGTTCGTCCGCGAGAGCGACCACGCGTACGACCTCGGGCCGGCCTCGGCGCGCCCCTACCTCGACCACGCCGTCCTCGAGCGCGCCCTGCGCGCGACGAACGCCGACGCGGCGTGGGTCGGCTGGGGCTTCGTCGCCGAGGACCCCGCGTTCGCCGACCTGTGCGAGCGCGTCGGCGTCACCTTCATCGGCCCCAGCCCCGACGCGATGCGCAAGCTCGGCGACAAGATCGGCAGCAAGCTCATCGCCGAGGAGGTCGGCGTGCCGGTCGCTCCGTGGAGCCGCGGCGGCGTCGACACCCTCGAGGACGCGAAGGCCGCGGCCGCGCGCATCGGCTACCCGCTCATGCTCAAGGCGACCGCCGGTGGCGGTGGCCGCGGCATCCGTCGCGTCGACTCCGACGCCGACCTCACCGACGCCTACGAGCGCACCCGCGACGAGGCGCAGCGCGCATTCGGCTCGGGCGTCGTCTTCCTCGAGAAGCTCGTGACCGGCGCCCGCCACATCGAGGTGCAGGTCATCGCCGACGGCCAGGGCTCGGCGTGGGCCGTGGGCGTGCGCGACTGCTCGGTGCAGCGCCGCAACCAGAAGGTCATCGAGGAGTCCTCGTCGCCGGTGCTGCGCCCCGAGCAGGAGGACGAGGTCCGCACGAGCGCCGAGCGCCTCGCCATCGCCGTGGGCTACGCCGGCGCCGGCACGGTCGAGTTCCTCTACCACCCGGGCGAGCGCTTCTTCGCCTTCCTCGAGGTCAACACCCGCCTCCAGGTCGAGCACCCCATCACCGAGGTCGTCACCGACACCGACCTCGTCAAGCTCCAGATCCATGTCGCGAACGGCGGCCGCCTCGACGACCTCCCCGGCGGGCGACCCACCCAGCGCGGCCACGCCGTCGAGGCCCGCCTCAACGCCGAGGATCCCGACCGCGACTTCGCGCCGAGCCCCGGCCACATCAGCCTGCTCCAGTTCCCCGCCGGCCCCGGCATCCGCGTCGACACCGGTGTGGGAGAAGGCGACTCGATCCCCGCCGACTTCGACTCGATGATCGCCAAGATCATCGCCCACGGCCGCGACCGCGACGAGGCCCTCGCCCGCCTGCGCCGCGCCATGGCCGAGACGACCGTCGTCATCGACGGCGGCTCGACGAACAAGAGCTTCATCCTCGACCTGCTCGACCAGCCCGAGATCATCGACGGCTCGGCCGACACCGGCTGGATCGACCGCGTCCGCGCCGAGGGCCGCCTCGTCTCGCACCGCCACTCCGGTGTCGCGCTCGTCGCCGCCGGCATCGAGGCCTACGAGGACGCCGAGGCCATCGAGCGGGCCCGCCTGCTCGCGTCGGCCCGCGGTGGCCGCCCGCAGGTGCAGCACACGGTCGGCCGCGCCATCGACCTCAAGCTGCGCGGCACGGCATACAAGGTCATGGTGCTGCGCACCGCGTCGCACCGCTACCGCGTCTCCATCACCAACGGCGCCGACGAGCACGTCGTCGACGCGACGCTCGACCGCATCGACGAGTATGCCGGCCGCATCGTCGTCGAGGGACGCGCGCACCGCCTCGTCACCGCCACCCACGGACCCGTCCACCTCGTCGAGGTCGACGGGGTCACCCACCGCGTCTCGCGTGACGAGGGCGGCGTCGTGCGGTCGCCCGCGCCCGCGCTGGTCGTCGCGACCCCGGCCGCCGTCGGCGACGAGGTGGCCGCCGGTGCTCCGGTGCTCGTCCTCGAGTCGATGAAGATGGAGACGGTGCTGCCGGCGCCCTTCGCGGCGCGCGTCCGCGAGCTCCTCGTCAGCGTCGGCAGCCAGGTCGAGACCGGCGCGCCGCTCGTGCGCCTCGAGCCCACCGGCGACGAGGCCGAGGTCGCCGAGACAGCGGCCACCGAGACCGTCGACCTCGACCTGCCCGACTCGAGCGCGGGTCACGCGAGCGTGCGCGAGCGCGTCGACCGCGGTATCGAGGACCTCTCGGCGAGCGTCCTCGGCTTCGACGGAGACCCCAGCGGTGACCGCAGGGTGCTCGCCGGCTACCTCACGGCTCGCGACGAGCTCGCCGCCAGCGGCACCATCCCGCTCGCCGAGGAGATCGCGGTCCTCGACCTGCTCACCGACTTCGCCGAGCTGAGCCGCAACCGCCCCGCGGCCGAGGAGCGGCACACCGAGCTGCTCGTGCACAGCCCGCGCGAGCACTTCCACTCCTACCTCCAGAGCCTCGACGTCGACCGCGCCGGCCTCTCGGCTGACTTCCGCGACAAGCTCGCCCGCGTGCTGCTCCACTACGGCGTCACCGACTTCGAGCGCACACCCGACCTCGAGGAGGCCGTCTTCCGCGTCTTCCTCGCCCAGCAGCGCTCGGCGCCCGAGGTCCAGCTCGCGACGTCGATCCTCCAGCGCTGGCTCGCCGAGCCGATCCCGGCCGCGCCGCTCGACGTCGCCGCCCGGGAGGCGCTCGACCGCCTCGTCGTCGCGACCCAGCTGCGCTTCCCCGTCATCGGCGACCTCGCCCGCAGCGTCCGCTTCCGCTGGTTCGACCAGCCGCTCGTCGACGAGGAGCGCCAGAGCGTGCTCGCCGGCGTCCGCGACAAGCTCGCGACGCTCGCGGCCGAGCCCGACGCGCCCGACCACACGGCCCGCATCGACGAGCTCGCGGCGATCCCCGAGCAGATCGTGCGCTTCCTCACCGAGCGCCTCCACGAGGAGTCGCCGGAGCGGCTGCCCGAGCACGAGCCGATGCTCGAGGTGCTCATCAAGCGTCACTACCGCGAGCACGAGCTGCACGGCCTGCGCACCTTCTCCGAGGGCGGCCGGCCCTTCGCCGTGGCCGACTACACCCTCGACGACCGACCGACCCACCTGACGTCGACGATCGGCGGGGTCGACGAGCTCGTGCCGGGCAGCGCGCTCGACGCGGCCGTCTCCAACGACGTGTGGTCGCGCGCCACGGGGCTCCAGTCGGTCGTCGACCTCTACCTGCGCTGGCCGCAGGAGCCCGAGTCCCCCGACGCCGCGAGCGAGCAGCTCGCCACGCTGCTCCAGCAGCTGCCCTTCGCCCAGGACGTACGTCGCGTGGCCGTCGCCGTGAGCGCGGGCCGGGGAGGCCCCGTCGGCTACTTCACCTTCCGCCCCGTCGACGGCACGCTCGCCGAGGACCGCCTCGTGCGGGGCGTGCACCCGATGGTCGGGCGGCGCCTCAACCTGTGGCGCCTCACCTCGTTCGACGTGACGCGGCTCGAGGCGCCCGAGGACGTCCTGCTCTACGAGTGCGTCGCCAGGGACAACTCCGACGACCACCGCCTCGTGGCGCTGGCGCAGGTGCGCCAGATCGTCGTCGTGCGCGACGAGTCGGGGCAGGTCTCCGGCCTGCCGCACGTCGAGCGCGCCATCGCCAACTGCCTCGAGGCGATCCGCCGGGTCCGCGCGAGCCGCGGCGCCAAGGGCTCCAGGCTCGACATGAACCACGTGTGGGTCCAGATCTGGCCGACCATCGAGGCCGACCTCGGCCAGCTGACGGCGCTGCAGAGCAGGATCGCGCCCGTCACGGCCGGCGCCGGCATCGAGGAGGTGCTCGTCCAGGCCAACGTCGCGGGCGCGCCCGGCGAGGCCCCGCTCCCCATCGCAGGTCGCTTCTTCTACCAGCCCGGCTCCGGCGTCACCGGCACCCTCGGCGCGCCGCCCACCGAGCCGCTCAAGCCGCTCGACGACTACGCCTCCAAGGTCGTCCGCGCCCGGCGCCGCGGTCTCGTCTACCCCTACGAGCTCCAGTCGATGATCGCCGGCGACGGCGGCACCGTCGTCGAGCACGACCTCGACGACTCGGGCACGCTCGTGCCGGTCGACCGCCCGCAGGGGCTCAACAAGGCCGGCATCATCGTCGCCGTCGTCAGCTCGCCGACGGTCCGCCACCCCGAGGGCGTCACCCGCGTCGTCCTCTCCGGCGACCCGCTCCGCTCGCTCGGCTCGGTCGCCGAGGCCGAGTGCGCCCGCGTCATCGCGGCCATCGACCTCGCCGAGCGCCTCCAGGTGCCACTCGAGTGGTACTCCCTGTCCGCCGGCGCGCGCATCTCGATGGACTCCGGCACCGAGAACATGGACTGGGTGGCCCGCGCCCTCAAGCGGATCATCGAGTTCACCCAGGCGGGCGGCGAGATCAACATCGTCGTCGCCGGCATCAACGTCGGCGCCCAGCCCTACTGGAACGCCGAGGCGACGATGCTCATGCACACCAAGGGCATCCTCGTCATGACGCCCGACAGCGCCATGGTCCTCACCGGCAAGCAGTCGCTCGACTTCTCCGGCGGCGTTTCGGCCGAGGACAACTTCGGCATCGGCGGCTACGACCGCGTCATGGGCCCGAACGGCCAGGCGCAGTACTGGGCCAAGGACCTCGCGGGCGCCCGCGCCATCCTCATGGCGCACTACGACCACGCGTACGTCAGCCCCGGCGAGTCGGGTCCCCGGCGGGTCAGCACGAGCGACCCGTCGCACCGCGACGTGACGCTCTTCCCGCACGAGCTGGCCGACTCCGGCTTCAAGACGGTCGGCGACATCTTCAGCTCGCTCACCAACCCGGACCGCAAGAAGCCCTTCGACATCCGCACCCTGATGCGGGCGGTCAGCGACCAGGACCACGAGCCGCTCGAGCGGTGGGCCGGCATGGCCGACGCCGAGACGGCTGTGGTGCAGGACGCCCACCTCGGCGGCATCCCGGTCACCCTCATCGGCATCGAGTCCAAGTCGGTGCCGCGCCGCGGCTTCCCGCCCACCGACGGCCCCGACACCTACACGGCCGGCACGCTCTTCCCGCGGTCGAGCAAGAAGGTGGCGCGCGCGGTCAACGCCGCGAGCGGCAACCGACCGGTCGTCGTCCTCGCCAACCTCTCGGGCTTCGACGGCTCACCCGAGTCGATGCGCAGCCTCCAGCTCGAGTACGGCGCCGAGATCGGCCGGGCCATCGTCAACTTCGACGGCCCGATCGTCTTCACCGTGGTGTCCCGCTACCACGGTGGCGCGTTCGTCGTCTTCTCCAAGACGCTCAACCCGCGCATGACGGTGCTCGCCGTCGAGGGGTCGTTCGCGTCGGTGCTCGGTGGCGCCCCCGCCGCGGCCGTCGTCTTCTCCCGCGACGTCGACGCCCGCACGGCGTCCGACCCGCGCGTCACCGAGCTCGAGGGACGTCTCGCCTCGGCCTCCGGCGTCGAGCGCGCGCGTCTGGCCACCGAGGTCGCCGAGCTGCGCACATCGGTGCGCGCCGAGAAGCTCGGCCAGGTCGCCTCCGAGTTCGACGCGGTGCACAGCATCCACCGCGCCGTCTCGGTCGGCTCGGTCGACGCCGTCATCGACGCGCACGAGATGCGTCCGCGCATCATCGCCGCCATCGAGGCGGGCCTGCAGGGCTGACCGGGTGGGTGCGCGCGGGTCCCGCGCGCACCCACACCGAGTGGGCGTGTGCCGAAACCCCCTCGGCACACGCCCACACCCTCCCCGCCCTCAGGGCCCGACGGTCTGGCCCGGCTCCACGGTCGCGGATCCCTGCGGCACCGGCGTGCCCGTGGTGGTGGCCGGTGACGTCGCTGGCGTCGTCGCAGGCGTCGCCGGCGTGGTCGCAGGCGTCGTCGGCGCTGTCGTCGGCGCTGTCGTCGGCGCAGGCGCCGTCGGCGTCGGCGTGCCGGTCGCCGTGTCGGTCGGCTCGTCGGTCGGCGTGCCGTCCGGCTGCTTCTCCGCCTTGTCCTTCCCCTTGTCCGCCGCCGTGCCGTTCGACTTGCCCTTGGCGTTGCCGTTCGCCTTACCCGCCCCGTTGCCGCTGCCGGGGCCGCCCGACGCCCGCGGTTTCAGCACGTCGGCGCAGAACGCGGCGACCTTGTCCGCACCACCCGCGGCCTCGACGAGGTTGGCGAAGGCGACAGACCCGTCGACCTTGCCCTGGGAGCCGTGGGTGGACCGGGCCGTCCAGGCCGTGCACAGGCCGTGCTTGGCGGGCCCGTTCGCGTCAGGGCCTCGAGGAGGTGCCGTCGCGCTGACGACAGCCGGGTGCGGCTGGGCGGGTCCGTCGAGGCCCGCGGGGAGCTGGGCGCCGCTCGGCAGGTGCGTGGAGACGAGCAGCACGGTGCCCACCCCGACGAGGCCGGCCGCCACTCCACCGAGGGTGGCGCCCAGCCTGGCGCCGAGGGCCGCCGCGAGCATCCGGTGTCTCCTCGGTCCGGGCGACGCCTGCGCGACCCGCGCCCGGAGCTCGGCGAGAGCCGGCCCGATGCCGTCGAGCTCAGGCTCACTCGGCTCGGCGGTCAGCGCCCGGATCACCGGGGCGAGCGACGGGTCGCGCATCCGGTCGCGTCCCGGCTCGCCCCGGTGAGGTCCGGCAGGAGACGCGGGAACGTCGTCGCGACGCCCTCGGTTCCTCTCGTGCCACCAGGTCGTGCCCATGTCACTCACGAAGCGCTGCAGCCTCGGCCAGCGTTACACCGGCCGGAGCGACGAGGTCGGCGAGCGCACGCAGTCCGCGGTGTGCGGCGACGCGGACCGCCCCGGGCGTGCGTCCCAGCACGTCCGCCACCTCGCTCACGGGCAGCCCCGCCACGACCCGTAGCAGCACGACCTCGGCCTGCAGGGGAGGGAGCCGGCGCACGAGGGCCACGGCCTCCTGCGTCGTCAGCGCGTCGACGACGTCGTCAGCACAGTCCCGGACCGTCGCCACCCACTCGGCGTGCTGTCGGCCGAACCTGGCCTCGCGCCCTCGTCTGCGGGCAGCATCGACCGCCCTGCGGCGTGCGGTCGTGAAGACCCAGGCACGCCAACCCGTCTCGTCACCCGTGAAGGTGTCGAGTCCCCTGACGACGGTCAACCACGTCTCCGCGGCGACCTCGTCAGCGGTGTCTCCCCCCAGACTCAGGTAGCGCAGCAACGGTGGGTTGAGGTCGCGCCACAAGCGTGCGAACGCGACCTCGTCACCGTTCCGTGCGCCGGCGAGGACGGTCTCGAACTCCGCGCCGATCACCACACCAGTCTGGACCCAGGCGGGTCCGCTGACCCGGTTTCGTCGGGATGTCAGGTTCGAGCCGACTCGTCCCCGTCCCCGGCGGGCGCAACGCGAGGGGCAGGCACGCGGAGCGAGGTGACGCCCCCGAGGTCGAGCCACACCGCGTCTGGGGTGCGGACGACGCGGAGCAGCACGTCGTCGCAGCCGGGGCACCGGCCGACGAGACCGGGCTCGGGCCCGTAGACGCGGAGCGTCGCGACCTCCGTCGACGAGCCGCAGCCGCGGCACCGGACCACCGCCACGGTGACGTCGAGTGCGAAGAGCTCGGACAGCGGACCGGCCATGAGGTTGCCGTCGTATGCCGCCTCCGCGCCTGGGTGCCCCGGGATCGTCATGGGAGGTCCTCCTTCACGGGCCGCTGGGCCCGAATCTCTCTGTCCTGATGCGGTCGGCCGCATGGCCGAGGCCGACGAGCAGGTCGGCGGCACTCTCGACGAAGCCCGTCGGGCCGCACACGTAGCAGGTGGGCGGGTCGTCACCGCCCCAGCCGGCCGCCACGAGGTCGGTCTCCCGCAGGCGCCCGGTCGGCCGCGCGTCACCCTCGGGTGCCCGGCGCGTGTGGACGAGGTGGACGTCGGCGCCGTCCGTGGCGGCGATCGCCGCGAGCTCGTCGCGGTAGATGACGTCGTCGGGGTCGCGGACCGAGTACACGAGCCGGAACGGCGGTGACCCGACGTCGCGCGCCCGGAGCATCGCCATGACGGGCACGACCCCCGAGCCGCCGGCCACGAGCAGCACCGGCCCGGGTTGCCCTGGGCGCCAGACGAACCAGCCGCCGACGGGGCCGCGCAGGCGCACCGCGTCGCCGACGGCGAGCCCGTCGGCGAGGAAGCCCGACACCTCGCCGTCCGGGACCCGCTGGACCGTCAGCTCGACCCGGTTCGCCCGCTCGGGGGCCGAGACGGAGTAGCTCCGCGTCGCGGTGTAGCCGTCGGGGGCCGTGAGCCGCACGTCGACGTGCTGCCCGGGCAGGTGTCCGGGCCAGCCGTCGACGTCGAGGACGAGCGTCACGGCGCTCCGCGTCTCGGGCCGGCGCTCGACGAGCGCGGCGTCCCGCCACGCGCGCCGGGCGCTCAGTCCCCCTGGTACCGCTGCTCGCGCCATGGGTCGCCGTAGTCGTGGTAGCCGAGCTGCTCCCAGAAGCCGGGCGAGTCCTCGAGCATCAGCTCGATGCCGCGCACCCACTTCGCCGACTTCCAGAAGTAGAGGTGGGGCACGAGCAGCCTTGCCGGGCCGCCGTGCTCGGGGCGGAGGTCGTCGCCGTCGTAGGCGTAGGCGACCCAGGCCTGCCCGTCGAGGAGGTCCTCGAGCGGCAGGTTCGTCGTGTAGCCGCCGTAGCTGTGCACCAGCGCGAAGTCGGCAGCGGTCTCGACGTCGGCGAGGAGCGTGTCGAGCGAGACGCCGCGCCACTCGGTGTCGAGCTTGGACCAGCTCGTGACGCAGTGGATGTCGACGGTGACCGTCTCGGCCGGGAGCGCCATGAGCTCCTGCCACGACCACGTGTGGCGGGTGCCGTCCTCGGTCGCGACCCAGAGCTCCCACTCGTCGTGGTCGACGCCGGGCGTCGGTCCGGCCGACAGCACCGGGAAGTCGCCGGTGAGGTACTGCCCCGGGGGCAGCCGCTCGTCGCGGCCACGTGGGCGCCCCTGGAAGCCTCGCGTCACGAAGTCCATGCCCAGTCACTGTACGGGCCCCGGGGCCGCGCCGGACGGCATACGCCCTCTGTCCTTCCCGTGGCCCTGGCCTGCCCAACCGGCGCCACGGGAGGCAGGATGAACCCGTGACGACGACGGTGCCGATGCTGTCGGTGTCCGGCGGCGTGGCCACGATCCGGCTCGCGCGACCCGACGCCGGCAACGCCGTGGACCTGCCCACCGCACTCGCGCTGCGCGACGCGGTCGCCGGGATCGCGAGCGCCTCGGAGCGGGTGCACGTGGTCGTCATCCGTGCTGACGGCCGGCTCTTCTGCGCCGGGGGAGACGTTCGCGCCATGGCCGCGGCCCCCGAGCGCCGGGCGTTCGTCGCCGAGCTGGCCGGCGTCCTGCACGAGGTGCTCTCGGCACTGCGGGCGCTGCCGACTCCTGTCGTCGCCGTCGTCCAGGGTGCGGCCGCCGGCGCCGGCGTGGGTCTCGTCCTCGCCTCCGACGTGGTGCTCGCCGCCGACCACGCGACGTTCGTGGCGGCCTACCCCTCCGTCGGACTGTCGCCCGACTGCGGCGTGAGCGCGCTCCTGCCCGCCGCGGTGGGCGCACGGCGGGCCGCTCTCTTCCTGCTCACCGGCACGCCGATCGACGCGGCGACGGCGCTCGACTGGGGGCTCGTCACCGAGGTGTGCCCCGCCGAGACGCTCGACGCCCGAGCCGGTGAGGTCGTCGCCGCCATCGCCGCCCTGCCGCGCGAGGCCGTGGGTGAGGCGGCCCGCCTGCTGCGCCGGTCGGGCGAGCGGACGTATGCCGCCCAGCTCGCCGACGAGGCCGCGACGATCGCGCGCCTCTCGGCAGGCGCCGAGGCCGGCGCCCTGCTCGCCGCCTTCGCCGCACCGCATCCCGACCGCCCGACCCACGGAGACACCCCATGAGCGCCATCACCTCGAGCACCGTCGACGACATCGTCCGCCGCAGCGCGTCGCGTCACCCCGAGCGCGTGGCGCTCGTCTTCGACGACCGCACGTGGACGTATGCCGCCCTCGACGACGCCGTGAGCCGCGCTGCCGCGCACCTGCTGGGTCTCGGGCTCGCCGCCGGTGACCGCGTCGCGACGGTCGGGGTCAACTCCGACGCCTACCTGCTCGCCTACCTCGGCTGCGCCCGGGCGGGCCTCGTGCACGTCCCGATCAACTACGCCCTCACGGGACCCGAGCTGACCTACCTGTTGCGCGACTCGGGCGCCCGGGTGGCGCTCGTCGACGTGGCGCTGCGGCCCTCCGTCGAGGCCGTGCGCGGCGACACCGACCTCGAGCAGGTGCTGCTGCTCCACGGCGGCGACGACGCGGTGCTGCCGGGCTGGAGCGAGGGCGACGTGCCCGTGCTCGACGTCGGGACGCGTGACACCGACATCGTCCAGCTGCTCTACACGTCCGGCACGACCTCGCAGCCGAAGGGCGCGATGATGACGCACCGCGCGCTCGTCCACGAGTACGTCTCGTGCATTGTCGGTCTCGACCTGCGCGAGGACGACGCCCCGCTGCACTCGATGCCGCTCTACCACTCGGCGCAGATGCACGTCTTCCTCCTGCCCTACCTCGCGGTGGGCGCGACGAACCACCTGCTGCCGCGCCCCGACGTCGCGACGATCCTCGAGCGGGTCGCCTCGCAGGGCATCGGGTCGCTCTTCCTCGCGCCGACCGTCTGGGTGCCGCTGTCGAACCACCCGGCCCTCGACACGGCCGACCTCGGCTCGCTGCGCAAGGCGTACTACGGCGCCTCGATCATGCCGGTCCCGGTGCGCGACCGGCTCCAGGAGCGACTGCCCGCGCTCGGCTTCTGGAACTGCTTCGGCCAGTCCGAGATCGGTCCCCTGGCGACGGTGCTGCGACCCGAGGAGCACGCCGAGCGACCCGAGGCGTGCGGCCGCACCGTCCTCTTCGTCGAGGCGCGCGTCGTCGACCCGGAGGGCGGCGACGTCCCGGCGGGCGAACCGGGCGAGCTGCTCTACCGCTCACCCCAGCTGTGCACCGGCTACTGGAACAAGCAGGACGCGACGACGGAGGCCTTCCGGGACGGGTGGTTCCACTCCGGCGACCTCGTGACCCGCGACGACGCGGGCTACCTCACCGTCGTCGACCGCATCAAGGACGTCATCAACACCGGCGGCGTCATGGTCGCCTCACGCGAGGTCGAGGACGCGCTCTACACCCACCCGGCCGTCGCCGAGGTGGCCGTCATCGCCACCCCCCACGAGCGCTGGGTCGAGGCCGTCACGGCCGTCGTCGTCCTCCGCGACGGGCAGACGGTGACCGAGACCGAGCTCGTCGACCACGCCCGCGCGACCCTCGCACCGTTCAAGCTGCCCAAGGCGATCCACTTCGTCGACGAGCTGCCCCGCAACCAGAGCGGCAAGCTGCTCAAGCGCGTGCTGCGCGACGACCTGGCGCAGCAGCAGCCCGCCACGCCCTGACGGGGCGGCGCGACGTCAACCGGGCAGGACGGCATACGCGAGGTAGGCCGTGAACGCGGCCCAGAGGCCGAGCCCCGCGAGGTTGGTGCGCGGGTGGAGCGTGAGCGCCGCGAGGAACTCACGCAGGAAGGCGCTCGGTAGGAAGTACCACGCCGTCGGGCCACCGGTGACGTCGGCGTCGATGCCGAGGCGCCGGGTCAGCAGGGCTGCACGCCCGACGTGGTAGTTGCTCGTGACCACGCGGAGGTGGCCGGCGGCCCAGAGCCCCCGCGACCGCAGGATCTCGCGCGACAGCAGCAGGTTCTCCTCGGTCGTCGTCGCCCGGTCCTCCGTCGCGACCGACTGGGGAGGTATGCCGTGCGCCACGAGGTAGGCGGTCATGGCCACGCCCTCCGCCATGGGCTCGTCGTCGCCCTGCCCACCGCTCGGGACGAGCAGCGGGTCGTGACCACGGTCGCGCTCCGCGCGCCAGGCGTCGGCGGCCGCGTCGAGCCGGTGGGCGAGCAGCTGCGGCACCGTGCCGCCCACGAGCCCCGACCCGAGCACGACGACCGCCGCGGGATCGGGCCGCACGCTGTGGCGGCGGTACGTCAGGCAGTAGAGCGCGTAGCCGGCGAACGCGAGCGCCGGGTAGCCCGGCAGCAGCAGGACGACCGCGCCGACGACGGCCGGACCCGACGTGCCCGCCGTGCCGGACGTGCCGGACCCGACGAGCCCGATGGCGGCGACGGTCGCGGCAAGCATCGCCAGGCCGAGGACGAGCGCCACGACGTTGGTCGGGCCGCGGCCCTCGGGACGCACCAGTCGCAGACCGTTGCCGACGAAGAGGAGCCCCAGCACGACCGACGCGGCCCACGGCAGGACGAGCACGCCCACCCCCACCGCCGAGAGCGCGGCCCAGATCGCTCCGAGGAGGAGGACCCCGGTGCGCCAGCGGCGGGGATCGGTGCGTGCGGCGTGGATCGCGAGACCCAGGAGCGCCACGACGAGGACGAGGTCGACGAGCGGGCGCATGCGACGAGCATGCCTGCCCGAGTGGCCCGTCGCGAAACCGACTGGTGGATCGAGCGTCCCGGGTGTCGAATCAGGACATGGACGCAGACGAGATCCGCAGCGCGTTCCTCGACCACCTGGCCCGGCACGGCCACGCGGTCATCCCGCGTGCGCGGCTCGTCCCGGACGACGACCCGACCACCCTCTTCACCGGCAGCGGCATGCAGCCGCTGCTCCCCTACCTGCTCGGCGCCGAGCACCCGGGCGGGCGCCGGCTCGTCGACAGCCAGACCTGCCTGCGCGTCCAGGACATCGAGGAGGTCGGCGACAACCGGCACACGACCTTCTTCGAGATGCTCGGCAACTGGAGCCTCGGGGACTACTTCAAGGACGAGCAGCTCCCCCAGTTCTGGGGTTTCCTCACCGACACGGTCGGCCTGGACCCGGCCCGGCTCTACGTGTCGTGCTTCATCGGGGACGCGGCGAACGGCATACCCAAGGACGACGAGTCGGCCGCGGTGTGGACGCGGCTCTTCGCCGAGGCCGGGGTGAGTGCCGACCAGGTCGAGGTCGACACCGAGGAGCACGCCGCAGAGGTCGGCACCGGCGGCGCACGGATCGCCTTCTACGGCAAGAAGAACTGGTGGTGTCGCGAGGGATCGGCCGATGACATGCCGGTCGGTGAGCCCGGTGGACCCGACACCGAGGCCTTCTACCTCTTCCCGCACGTCGAGCACGACCCTGCCTACGGCGCGCACTGCCACCAGAACTGCGACTGTGGCCGGTTCATCGAGCTCGGCAACTCCGTCTTCATGGAGTACCGCCGCACCGAGACCGGCTTCGAGCCGCTGCCGCGCCGCAACGTCGACTACGGCGGCGGGCTCGAGCGCATCGCCGCCGCGGCCATCGACTCGCCCGACGTCTTCCGCATCAGCCTGCTGCGGCCCATCGTCGAGCGGCTCGAGGAGCTGTCGGGGCGCGCCTACGACGACGAGACCCTCGCGATGCGGGTCATCGCCGACCACCTCCGCGGCGCGACGTTCCTCGCCGTCGACGGCGTGCGGCCGAGCAACAAGGCCCAGGGCTACGTCATGCGCCGGCTCGTGCGCCGGGCCGTCCGGTTCGCCGTCGACCTGGGCATCGACGACAACTTCTTCCCGCACGTCGTCCCCACGGTCGCCGAGGTCTACGCCGCCGCCTACCCCGAGGTGGCCGCTGCCGCCGACGACGTCGTCGCGGTGCTCGCGCGGGAGGAGCACGCGTTCCGAAGGACGCTGCGCCGCGGGCTCGAGCGGCTGGAGAGCCACCGCGACACCGGCATCACCGGCGCGGACCTCTTCGTGCTCCACGACACCTACGGCTTCCCCGTCGAGCTGTCGACGGAGGTGGCGCTGACGCAGGGCATGTCACTGAGCGAGAGCTGGCGCGAGGAGTTCGACGAGCAGATGGCGCAGCAGCGGGCCCGCTCGCGCGGTGAGCAGGCCGGTCAGGCCCGATGACGGCGAATCGGCACGAATCGTCCGGCGATTCTGCCCAACGAGCGCGCCTCGTCCCGTACCGTGTCCTACTGGAAGGGCCGGGATTGGCTGCCACTCCACCCCTCCCTCACGGCTTGGCAGTCAGGTGGGGCCCGGCCCTTCCCCCATGCCCGCCGGTCGGCGTGGCCCGCTCAACGCGCGCGCGAGCACCCGGCGAGGACACGGGCGATCTGCACCGCCTCTGCCGCCGTGACCCACAGGTGGTAGCGCGACTTCACGGCGACCTGGCGCGCCACGTAGGTGCAGCGGTACGCCTTGTTCGGCGGCAGCCACGACGCGGCGTCGGCGTCGCGCTTGGCGCTGTTGGTCGGCCCGTCGACGGCCAGCAGGTTGAGCGGGTCGTTCGCGAGGGTCGTGCGCTGGGTCGGCGTCAGCTGCTGCGCTCCGGTGACCCAGGCGTCGCCGAGCGCCACGACGTGGTCGATCTGCACCCGTGACGAGGTGGACCGCCCGCGGGTGAAGACGATGGTGCGGCCCGTGTAGGGGTCGGCGAGCGTGCCGGCGAGCACGACGCATCCGTGCGTGCCCGGCTTGAGTCGCTCGGCGGTGAGATCGCGGCGGAGGACGTCGTTGCGGGTGTCGCAGCCGTTGTGGCCGCCGCTGACGTCGACGTCGTCGGTCCACGCCGGCCCGAAGGCCTCACGGTCGTAGCCGGTCCGGGGTGCCCGACCCTTGATCGGGAGGGCCGCGAGCGCCGTGACGGCGTCACGCACCTGCGCGGGAGTCATCGACGGGACGAACGACGGCCCGGGGACGGACGACGGCCCGTCGACGCGCGGCGAGGCGTAGGTGACACCGGCCCCGGGCGACGGGAGCGGGAGTCCGCAGCCTGCGAGCACGGCAACGGCCGCGACCACCGCGGCGCGAGAGGGCAGAATCCTGGGGAGGCAGCCATCAGACACGGTCGGCAACCCTGCCACACAATGGGATTCGCCCGCACGAGACGCGCCGTCGACTCGATCCCGCTGTCAGGGAGTTCGCCACGGCTGGCTAGAGTCTCCGCTCGTGCGATCGGTGGCCCGCGGTGCTCGGTAGGACCCATGCCCTGTCGGGCGCCGTCGCAGTCCTCGCCCTGACGCCACTGCTCCGCGACCACGGCGTCACGGTAGACGCGTGGGCGGTCCCCGTCGCGGCCGTCACGGCGGCGGCCGCCGCCGTGCTGCCGGACTTCGACCACGCCGACGCGACGCCGGCCCGCTCCCTCGGTCCCCTCACGGCCGGACTCGCTTGGTGCGTGGGCCTGGTCAGCGGAGGACACCGCAACGGGACGCACTCGTTCGTCGGCCTCGCCGCGTTCACCGGCCTGGCCGCCTACCTGACGAACGTCGGCGGACTGCCCCTCGGACTGTTCCTGTCGTTCCTCTTCGCCCTCGCTGCGGCGGCCCTGCGCGTCACCATGGTCCGCGCGACAGTGGGCCACACCCTGCTCTGCCTGCTCATGGGCGCGATGCTGACCCGAGGCGCCGTGCTCGACTCCTTCCCTGTCGGGGTCGTGCCCTGGGCCGTGGCGATCGGGGTCACCGTGCACCTGCTCGGCGACATGGCCACGGTGCAGGGCTGCCCGCTGTTCTGGCCCGTGCACGGCCACCGCTACAACTACCTGGCTCTCAGCACGGACCACGCCGTCGAGCGCTACGTCGTCGGGCCCGCGCTCACCCTCGCCGCTGCCTGGCTCGTCGTGACGATGGCCGGCGGCGTCGACGTCCTCGGTCCGGCACTGCGGACCACGTGGCACACGGTCCAGCTGGTCGTCCCGGGCTGAGGTCCACGTCCAGGGTGTGGCCGACGGCGCCGGCCACACCCCCACGCGTCACTGGCAGCAGGCGTTGTAGCCGCGGTCCATCCAGAACTGGGTGGGCACCGGGTTCACGAGCGTCGTGTCGCTGCTGAACGTCGCGGCGGTCTGCCGGCCGGGGCGCATCTCGACATGGGTGTGCGTGGCGGGCGCCCCACGGGCCGCCTCGTCGCCGATCTTCTGGCCCTTCGAGATCGACTGTCCCACGGCGAAACCCAGCGGGTTGAGGTGGAGGTAGACGACGGTCTTGGCGTAGGTCGCGTTGTAGACCGCGAGCGTGGACAGCGCGTCCGTCGAGTCGCTCCCCTCCGTCACGCGGGTCACCGTGCCGCCGAGGACGGCGAAGACGTCGGCACCGGACGCGTAGGCGACGTCGATGCCCTCGTGCCGTCCGGGCGTGTTGAGGTAGCCGTCGAACCACGCCGTCACGCGGGCACCGGCCGCGTGGTAGACGCCGTACTCGAACGTGTCATCGGCGGCGTCACCGACGATGTGGCCGGCGTTCTCGTTCTTCAGCTCGGCACGCAAGTCCGCCTTGGTGCCGGGCTCGACGGAGTCGATGGCCCCGGAGTAGCCACTCCGGTAGAAGACGGTCGCGACGGCGCTCTCGCGGTTCCAGACCGACGCGGCGTTGTTCTTGACGCACTGTCCCTGGCCGTTGCCGGCCGAGACGAAGGTGATGCACCCGGTCCCGGTGCCGTAGTCCGACTGGCTGGTGGCGAGGTCGACGAGAGAGCCTCCGTTGCCGGAGTTGTAGTAGAGGCAGAACTCACCCGACTCGCAGACGCCGTTGCGCGACGTGGCGGCCTGAGCCGTGGGTGCCGTAGCCACGACGGCTCCGGCGAGCGCTGCCGCGGCTGCGGCGAGCGCGATCTTCTTCTTCATGGTGTCCCCTGTGTGGTCGTGGGGCCGTGGCCCCCGGGCCCCGCCGGGCGGTCGCCTGCGGTGCGTCCCGAGGCCGACGCTAGGGCAGCGGGCACCGGCGCGGCGCGGCGAAGGACGGGGAGCACTCCCCGTCCTGCCCCCGGGACCGCGCTCGGTCGACGACGGTCGCGCGGGAACGGGCGTTGACATAGTGGTTCCATGACGAGATCCATCGCCGTGCTGAGCGACACCCACGGAGTCCTCCCGTGCCTCGACGCCGTGCTGCGCGAACCGGACGTCGAGGCGGCCGACCTCGTGGTCGTCACGGGTGACCTCGCCGCCGGACCGCAGCCGACGCAGGTCCTCGACCGGCTCCTCGAGCTCGGTGACCGCGTCGTGCTCGTGCGCGGCAACGCCGACCGGGACCTCGTCACGGTCGCCCGCGGAGGGCAGCTGCCGGAGGGCACCCCGGCCGTCGACCTGTGGGCGGCCGGCCGGCTCACCGACGCCCACGTCGATCTGCTCGACGGGCTCCGGCACCCGGTCACGGTGGCTCTGGAGGGCGTCGGTGACGTGCTGTTCTGTCACGGCACCCCTCGCGACGACGACGAGGTCGTGCTCGTCGACACCCGCCCGGCGCAGTGGGCGAGGGTCCTCGCCGAAGTCCCCGACACGGTGCGCGTCGTCTGCTGCGGGCACACCCACATGCCGTTCGCCCGTCTCGTCGACCGGCGCTGGGTGGTCAACAGCGGCAGCATCGGCATGCCCTACGGCAGCAGCGGGGCCCCGTGGACGCTGCTCGACGCGTACGGCGTCCACCTGCGCACGACCGCCATCGACCCCGACCGGGTGGCCCGGTCGGTCGTCGAGCAGAGCGAATTCCCCGACGTCGCCCAGTGGGTCGAGGACTACGTGCTGTCAGCGCCGTCGGACCTCGACGCGCTGCGCGCCTTCGCCCACCGGGACGGCCGCGTCGAGACCTGGGACCGCCCCTGACCTCAGGACTGGGTGCGCAGGTAGCGCCCGAAGTGCGGGACGGTGAAGGCGATGAGCCCGCGCTCGCCGGAGTAGATGAGGCCCTTCTTGATCAGGGCGTCGCGTGCGGGCGAGAGCGACTGCGGCTTGCGTCCCAGCACGTCCGCCACGGCCGACGTCGGCACCGCCTCGCGCTCGGTCACCCCGTCCCGGACGTATGCCGTGGCGTCGCCACCCGCTGACCCGTCGCCGTCGGGGCCGGCCTCCGCCGCAGACGGGTTCACGAGGGCGGCCTCGGCCATGGCCCGGAGGTACTCGCGCTCGGCGGGCGTCGCGCGCTCGAAGCGGGAGCCGAAGAAGCCGACCGCGAGCTCGGACTCCGCCTCGGGCACGGCGACGCGGATGTCCTGGGCGGTGACCGGCGAGGAGGGCGCGACGTCCCACACGACCTTGCCGTAGGCCTGGATGAAGTAGGGGTAGCCGGCGGTCACGGCGTACATCTCGTCGAGCGCCTCGGGCGTGAACTCGCAGCCCTCCTCCGTGGCGGGCCCGACGAGGGCCTGGTCGGCGGAGTCGCGGGGCAGCCGGTCGATGCGCGAGTAGCGGAAGAGGCGCTCGGAGTAGGACTTCGAGGCCGAGAGCACGGCCGGCAGGTGCGGCAGGCCGGCACCGACGACGATGACGGGCAGGCCCGACTGCGAGATCTCGTGGCACGCCGCACAGAGGGCCGACACGTCGTCGGGGTCGAGGTCCTGCATCTCGTCGATGAAGAAGGCGACGCCCTTGCCGACGTCGGCGGCGAGACCACCGATGTCGGTGAACAGCTCGACGAGGTCGATCTCGATGTCGCCCGAGTCGGCCCGCCCGGTGAGGGCCGGGACGTCGATGCCGGGCTGCCACCGGTCACGGAGCTTCGCCCCGGTCGGCGCGTCACGCAGCGCGAAGGCCTTGATGATGCCGAGCACCTGGTCGACGTCCTCGCCCCGCGGGTGCCCCAGCTCGCGCACGGCCTGGTGGGCGGCCGCGGCCAGGGGGCGGCGCAGGCGCTGGTCGGGGCGCGCCTCGAACTTGCCGGTGCCCCAGTCGGCCCGCACGGCCGAGCTGCGCAGCGCGTTGAGCAGGACGGTCTTGCCGACGCCGCGCAGGCCGGTCAGCACGATGGAGCGCTCGGCACGACCCCTGGCGATCCGCTCGAGCACGACGTCGAAGGTGTGCAGCTGCTCGTCACGACCGGCGAGCTCGGGCGGGCGCTGGCCCGCGCCCGGGGCGTACGGGTTCGTGATCGGGTCCACGCTCGGAGGCTATACGCATCTCTACCGAAAACCTGAGACGTCCCGATCGACCGCGATCGGCGCGTCGCGGCGGGCGTCGTCAGCCCGGGCACCGGCACCACCGCAGGCACCGACTCGATGGCATCCGAACTCGTTTGATTCGGATTCCAGTGAATAAGGGCATGGAAAAGCGCCGTTCCGCACGGTCAGGGGTGGTCATGCGGAACGGCGCGTTGCGACTATAACGCTCTCTGGGGCGAAACGGTCAAGTGATCGAAGAGATTTCAAAAACTTCGTCGGGGTGCGCGATCGCGTCCTGCTCCGCGACGAGGAGCATCTCGTCGGAGCCGCTCGCGTGGGTGCGCTCCAGCACGGCATACATCGTCGCCGCCGTGCGGCGGAGGGCCACCTCCGGGCCGTCGGTCAGGTAGTGCGCGAGGAAGACCGCAGCGGTCACGTCGCCCCCGCCGCGCACCGTCATCGGCAGCATCGGGGTCGTCACGACCCAGGCGTCGTCGGCCGTGACACAGGCCATCTGGATCGAGCCCTCGGGGGTGTCGGAGGTCAGGGCGCTCGTGACGAGCACGACGGACGGCCCCTGCGCGACGAGCTCGCGGGACGCCGCGACGAGGTCGGCCTGCGTCGCGACCGCGCGGCCGACGAGGAACTCGAGCTCGAACTGGTTGGGTGTGACGATGTCGGCCTTCGGCACGACGTGGTCGCGCATGTACTCGGGGATGCCCTCGCGCACGAAGAAGCCACGGCCGACGTCGCCCATGACCGGGTCGCAGCAGTAGACCGCGGACGGGTTGGCCGCCTTGACCCGCGCGACGGCGTCGAGCACGACCTCGCCGACCGACTCGGCGCCCTGGTAGCCCGAGAGCACGGCGTCGATCGCCGGGAAGGCACCCCGCTCCTCGACACCGTCGATGACGGCTGCGACGTCGGCGGGCGCGATGAGCGGGCCCTTCGTCGAGCCGTAGCCGGTGTGGTTGGAGAAGGTCACCGTGAGGACGGGATAGACGTCGTGGCCGAGCCGCTGGAGCGGGAAGACCGCGGCCGAGTTGCCGGCGTGGCCGTAGGCGACGTGGGACTGGATCGACAGGATCTTCACGGCCCCACCCTAGCCGTCTGGCTTTGACGGTTAGTTCTAGCCATAATAGAACTATGTTGTGGCAGGTGGACCCCACGTCGAGCACGGCGCTGCACGTGCAGGTGGCCGCCTGCGTACGGCGCGAGATGGCCTCGGGCCGGCTCGCGAGGGGCGACCGCCTGCCCCCGGCGAAGGAGGTCGCCGCCGTGCTCGACGTGAACCTCCACACCGTGCTGCGCGCCTACCAGTCCCTGCGCGACGAGGGGCTCATCGACCTGCGCCGGGGCCGCGGGGCCGTCGTCAGCGCGACGGACCCCGGGAGCGACGCCCGCCTGCGCACGCTCGCCGCCGAGCTCGTCGCCGAGGCGCGACGCGTCGGCGCCACCACGACCGACCTCACCCGACTCATCGAGAGCGAGTTCCAGCGATGACCACCGACCGCCGCCCCACCCACGCCCTGGTCGCGAGCGCCGTGCTGGCTCCCGTCGTGGCCGCGGTCGGCACGGGGCTGGCGTATGCCGTCCGCGACCTCGTGCCGGACCAGGTGGCCGTCCACTGGGGCCTGGACGGCGAGCCGGACCGCTGGCAGTCCTACCCGTCCGCGGTCGTCACGGCGGCCGTCATCACCACCGTGATGCCGCTCGCCCTCGTCGCTCTCGCCGCGGTCATGCACCGCTCGGCCCGCGGCCCCCTCGCTGCCGTGGCCGGCGGTCTCGCGGTGTTCCTCGGGGGCCTGCTCTTCGGTGGCCTCGTCGCGCAGCGACCGGGCCAGGTGCCGCAGGCGTTCCCGCCCCAGTGGGTGGTGCCCACCCTCGTGCTGACCGCCGTCGCCGCCATCGGGCTCTGGCGCTGGGGTCGCACGACGCCGCCCGACGTCACCGGCACCCGCCCACCCCTGCCCGCCGATGCACGCCGGCTCGACGTCGCGCCGGCCACGCGGCTGGCGTGGACCGGTCGCGCGAGCCTGCCCGTGGGTCCGACGGCGGTGCTGGCGGTCGTCGTGGGCCTGCCGCTCGTCTGGGTGGCGCTCGCAGGGCTGCCCTGGGTGTGGGTGCTGGCGCTCGGCCTCGGCACCCTGCTCGCCGTCACCCTCTCCGCCCGCGTGACGGTCGACGCCTCCGGGCTCCGGGTGTCGAGCGCGGGCCTCTCGTGGTCCCGCGTGCCCCTGGAGCGCGTGGCCTCGGCCGGCACGACGACGGTCTCGCCGCTGCGCGAGTTCGGCGGATGGGGCTGGCGCATCGGGGTCGACGGCCGCCGGGGCTACGTCACGCGTGCCGGCGAGGCCCTCGTCGTGCACCGCATCGGTGAGCCCGACGTCGTCGTCACCGTCGACGACGCCGACGAGGCCGCGGCCGTGCTCAACACCCTCGCCGCCCGGGCGTCCTGACCGACGGACGCCCGTTGGTCGCCGCGCGACGCCCACCCCGGCGTGTCCCACCGCGTGTCGCCGGCGGGCGCTGACCAACGGTCGTCGGTCGGATGCGGTCGTGTCACGATGGAAGGCATGAGCATTCCCACCACGACCGTGTCCGAGCTGCCCGACGACGCCGTCCTCGTCGACGTCCGCGAGGCCGACGAGTGGGCCGCGGGCCACGCCCCCAACGCCATCCACATCCCGCTCGCGGAGCTGCCGGCGCGCATCGACGAGCTGCCCGAGACGGACGACACCGTCGCCATCGTCTGCCGCATGGGCGGCCGGTCGGCACGGGCGGTCCAGTGGCTCGTGCACCAGGGCTACGACGTCGCCAACGTCGAGGGCGGGATGCTCGAGTGGGAGCGCGCCGGCAAGCAGCTCGCGGCGGACGGTGATCCCAGCATCATCTGATCCCCGATTCGTCCGGTTCGCGCCCGCAACCGCACTCTGCATGGAACGCTGTCGCTCCTGACGGGTCTCACCAGTGACCGGCCCGCCGAGCCAGGAGCACGCCGACCATGGACGACCGTCGACCCGATCCCACGCAGGACACCTGGTCGGGGTGGCTGCCCGACCTCGACTCGCCGGACAGCAGCACCCCGATGACCGCGGTGACGGCGCCGTCCCGAGCGGACGGCGCCCCCGCGCCCTCGATCCCCCCGCGCGTGCCGCTGCCGCCGCCCGCGAACCGGGTCGACCCGCTGCCGTATGCCGCCACCCCCATCCCCGAGTGGGTCGGCCCCCGCAGTGGCCAGGCACCGCCACCCCCGACCCGCCTCGGCTGGGCGATCGTGTGCACCCTCTTCTGCTTCATGCCGTTCGGGATCGTCGCGATCGTCAAGTCCACCCAGGTCAACCCGAAGTGGGCCCTCGGCGACTGGGACGGGGCACGGGCTGCCTCCAGGTCGGTCAAGACCTGGTGCCTGCTCGCGGCTCTCATCTCACCCGGGAGCTCGGTGCTGCTGTTCGCGTGCTCCGCGGTCGCGCACGTGGCCAACTCCCTGTAGCTCAGTCCTGACGGACCACGGCCCCCTGGGCGACGACGACCCGGACACGCTCGACCGCGCCGCCGTCGTCGATCGGGTTGCCGTCGACGACGAGCAGGTCCCCGAAGCCACCCGGCACGAGCCGCCCGCCCTGACGCGACCACCCGAGCAGTCGGGCGGCGCTGGTCGTCGCGGCCCGCAGGGCGTCGAGCGGGGTCAGTCCGGCCTCGACGAGCAGGCGCACCTCCGAGCCGATGGGGTCGACGTCGGTGCCGAAGGAGTCGGTGCCGGCCACGACGGTGACCCCGCGCTCGTGGGCCTCGCGGACGGCCTTCATGAGGATCGGGGTGTACTCCCGGCCACGGGCGTCGAGGACGGGGTCGCTCGAGCCGATCATGCCGCTGATGGCGGCGAGCGTCGGCGTGAAGTGCGTGTCGCGCCGGGCCATCTCGGAGATCGTCGCGTCGCTGACGAAGACGCCGTGCTCGATGCTCCGGACGCCCGCCCGCACGGCGCCGTCGATGCCCTCGGCGCTGTAGGCGTGGCAGAGCACCGGACGCCCGCTCGCCGCGCGGACCACGGCCGTGAGCTGCTCACGGTCGTAGACGAGCTCACGCGGGTCCTGCTCGGCGAGGCCGGCTCGCGGGTTGGCCCGGGTCTTCACGACGTCGACGCCGCGGGAGACGTTGACCCGCGTCACGTGGGCGATGTCGTCGGTCGAGGTGACGCCGCCCGGAAGCGAGGCGAGCGGTGCGAGCTCGGGGTCGGCGAGCAGCGAGTCCCCGAGCTGCGGCGAGACGAAGATGCCGGCTGCCCGCATGCGCGGCGCGAGGCCGGGGACGGTGTCGGGCAGCGAGCGCATCGCGACGTCCTGGTAGAAGGACGACGAGCCGCTGCGCACCGACGTGGCGCCGGCCCGGAGCAGGGCGCGGGCGTCGGCGAGCGCGTTGGCGTGGACGTGCACGTCGACGAGCCCGGGCACCACCCAGCGCCCCGAGGCGTCGATGCGGCGGGCCGCGGAGCCGACGGAAGCCACGGCCCGTCGGGTCGCGTCGCGCGAGCCGACGGCGAGCACCAGACCGTCCCGGATGACGACGACGCCGTCCTCGACGACGTGGCCGGTCAGCGGGTCGACGACCGAGCCGCCCTCGACGACGAGCGGGACCGCCGTCGTCGACCGGACCGATCCCGCACCGCGGGGCGTCGCCGAACCAGCGGCTGTGGCGGACGAGGCCGAGGCGACCCCGGCGGCTGTGACGCCCGCGAGGACCGCGGCCCCGGCGAGGACGTTGCGGCGCGAGAGGGACGCGGGCGGCAGGGACGGCGCGGCGTCGTGGTCGTGCAGGCACATTCGGGACCTCCAGGGGTTAGGCTCGGGCCGAGCCATTTTTGGTATACCGATTTGGTATACCAACTGAGGAGGGGTGGTCAATGCCTACTCGTGAGGAACATCCGGGATCGCTGCGCGACTCCGTCACCGGGGCGCTGCGCCAGCGCATCGTGTCGGGCGAGCTCGCGCCCGGCACCCGCGTCGTCGAGCGGCAGGTCGCCGAGCAGCTGGGCGTCTCCCGGGTGCCGGTGCGCGAGGCGCTGCGCGCCCTCGAGCGCGAGGGCTTCCTCGAGGAGCGCGCCACCCGGGGCATGGTCGTACGCCGCCTCGACCCCGAGGACGTCGCCATGCTCTTCGCGGTGCGCGAGTCCCTCGAGGTCGTGCTCTCCCACCGGCTCGTCGACGTGCTCGACGACGACGGTCTCGCGACCCTCGACGACCTCGTCGCCGAGGCCGACGGCCATGCCCGCGCGGGACGCCACGCCGACGCCGTGGGCGCCAACGCCGCCTTCCACGCCGCCCTCGTCGACCTCGCCCACAGCCGCGTGCTCAGCTCGATCATCGAGCCGGTCGCCGGTCGCATGGCCTGGCTGCTCAACCAGCACACGGAGCCGGGCGCCATGGTCGCCGAGCACCGGGCGATCGTGGCGGCGCTGCGCTCCCGCGAGGCCGACCGCGCGGCGGCGGTCTTCAGCGACCATCTCGCGAGCAGCCGAGCCGCCGTCGCGAGCGTCGACGCCTCCGACTGACGGGCCGGTCAGGCGACCGGGATCGTCGCCGGCGGGGTGCAGACCAGCTCGTCGCCCTGCGGCGCCTTCGAGGGGGCCTCGACCACGCCACCTCCGACCGCGGACGGACGGGCCTGCGCCGTGCGGTCGTCGACCTGGACGCAGAGCTGCCACTGCTTCACGCCCGGGTCGACGGGGGTGCGCGGGGCCTCGAACGACTCACTCGGCACGTCGAGCGTCGGGGGCGACACGGCATACGCCTTCCCGGTGATGCTGGCGCCGGGGGCGATCGTGTGGCCGCCCATGACGGGGGCGGCGGCGAAGCGGACGTTCGGGCCGGGCGCGAAGCCCTGCTTGCCGAGGCGCAGCACGCCGGACTGCTCGTAGACCCAGGCGTGCTTGAGGTCGACGTCCGCGGGGAGCGTGGCGCTGCCGAGGTCGGCGGGCACGACGTCGGAGGCGAGGACGGGCTTCGTGCCGGTGTTGGTCAGCGTGTAGTCCACGACGAGGCCGGGAGCCGCCGCGATCCCGGCACCCGTCGACCCGGCCTCCGGGCCGCCCGGCGCCATCGTCGCCTCGAGGCGCACACCGCCCGCCGTGACCGTCTCGCCGCCGGCACCGGCATCGCCTGCGGACGACGCGGGGGCCGATGAGGCAGCCGTCCCGCCGTCACCGGCAGGCGTGGGCGCGCCGGGAGACGGCGTCGCCTGCCCGCAGGCACTCGTGACGAGCACGGCTCCGAGGACGAGCGCGACGACGGGACGGACCGGGTGGAGGGGGCCGCGCAGGGCGCGGGGCGTGGACGGCTTCATGACGGTGAAGACAACCACGACGACGGAACCGTTGCATTCCGGACGAAGCCGTCGGCGCTCACTTGAGCAGCTTGGACATCCGCCGGTCGGCCAGCGGCTTGCCGCCGGTCTGGCAGGTGGCGCAGTACTGCAGCGACGTGTCGGCGAAGGACACCTCGCGCACGATGTCGCCGCACTCCGGGCACGTCTGCCCGGTGCGGGCGTGGACGCGCATGCCCGCGCGCTTGGCGTCCTTGAGCTCCTTGGCCGGCTTGCCCGACGCCGTCGTGACCGCGCCCTCGAGCGTGTCGCGCAGGGCGGCGTACAACCGGTCGACCACCTCGGGGGCGAGCGTGCCGGCGATGGCGAACGGGCTGATCTTGGCGACGTGGAGGATCTCGTCGGAGTAGGCGTTGCCGACGCCCGCGATGAACTCCTGGTCGCGCAGCAACCCCTTGATCTGGGTGCGCCGCCCCTCGAGCATCGACCGGAACTGCTCGAGCGTGAAGTCGTCAGCCATCGGGTCGGGCCCGAGGCGCGCGATGCCGGGCACCTGGGCGGGGTCGGTGACGATGTAGGCCGCGAGCGACTTCTTCGTGCCGGCCTCGGTCAGGTCGAAGCCCGAGCCGTCGGACAGGCGCACCCGCAGGGCGATCGGCGACTTGCCCGGCCGCACGACGGTGGACGGCAGCTGGTCGGACCAGCGCAGCCAGCCGGCCCGCGCGAGGTGGAAGACGAGGTGGGTGCCGTCGGCGTCGATGTCGAGGAACTTGCCGTGGCGGTGGACGCCGTCGATGGGCGCACCCTCCAGGGCCTGCGGCGGCGGGTTGAACGTCTTGAGCACGCTGAACGACGCGAGCTCGACCTTCGTGATGGCGAGGCCGTCCGTCCGCTCGGCGAGGAAGTCGACGAGCGCCTGCACCTCCGGCAGCTCAGGCATGGGCCCAGTCTGTCACCCGGAGCCGACGGGACGGCCCGGACGCGAGGGCTGCTCATCGGTCGCGACGGCCTCGCCCACCTTGCCGGCACGCTCGAGGACGCGGAGCATCCCGTGCCCGTCGGCCGCCGAGAAGGTCGGGACCGAGCGCGACGCCCAGGGGCGGATGGGCGAGTCGATCTTCATCGGGTTGGACAGCACCTGCTCGGTCGGCGACAGGTGCCGGATGCAGATGGCGTCGACACGGTCGGGCCGCGCCTCGGCGAAGTCGGCGTAGATCTGGGGGTCGTGCTGGCCGTCGTCGCCGATGAGCAGCCACGTGATGTCGGGGAAGTCGCGGGCCAGCCGGTCGAGGCAGGTGCGCTTGTGCGCCTGGCCGCTGCGGAACCACCCCGTGTTGGTCGGGCCCCAGTCGGTGAGCATGAGCGGGCCGAGGGGGAAGCCGTTCTCGACGAGGAACCGGTTGAGCGTGGCTGCGGCGTTCCAGGCGCCCGTCGACACGTAGACGATGGGCGCGCCGGGGTGCGCCGACAGGATGCGGCGGTACATCGGGGCCATGCCCGACACCGCGTGACGTGCCTTGCCGCGGCGCACGAACGTGTTGAACGCCGCGATCATCGGGCGGGGCAGCATCGTCGTGATGACGGTGTCGTCGATGTCGCTGACGATGCCGCGCGTCACGCCGTCGGCGACGATGAAGACGTCGGCCGCGACCGGGGCGGTGCCCTGCACCTCGACCACCACCTGCTGCCACCCGGGGGCCAACCCGTGGTCGCGCGCGACGATGTCGACGTGACCGCCACGGTCGGACCGGCCGTAGACCTCGCGGTCGCCCGCCGTGACCTTGACCGGGACCCCCGTGGCGGGCGAGGTGATGAAGGCGCGCCAGCCCCGGTCGTAGCGGGCCGGGCTGAGGGCGCCGGTCGCGTCCTGCCGTGACTCGGGGCCCTCGACGTCCTCGCGGCCCTTGCGCCCGAGGAGGATCCGCGCGTAGACGCGGACGAAGGAGGACGAGCCGTAGCCGACGTGGGTGATGACCCGGTTGCCCCAGCCGCGGCTGCGGAGCACGCGCTCGATCTGCTCGTGGACGGTGTCCTCCACGATGGCGGCCGCGTGCGGTCGGGACATGGCCACAACCTACCCGGCGGGGGCGCTGGGAGAGCAGCGGGCGGGTGCCAACAGGTGGACCCCGGCGGGCGCCCGGCCGACGCGGCGGGTTTGATGGACGCCGTGCATCCCATTGCCGAAGTCCTCAGCAAGGCCGCAGGCGGCGACTTCCCTGCCGTGGACGGCGCCTGGCAGCGTGTCGAGCCGTGGCGTCCCGGGGTCGAGGGCGTCGTGGCCTTCACCGGCCACGCCTACCTCGCCGTCGACGACGACGTCTCCGACGGCACCCTGGACTCGCTGAGCCCCGACGGCTTCGGCGGCGCGAGCAACCCGCGCCTCGTCTCGCGCCTCGCCGGCACCGGCTGGATCGACGCCCTCGACATCATCCTCGTGGCGCGCGGCACGGGCGGCGAGCCCGCCCTCGTGGCGCGCAGCGACCTCCGCAACCACCCCCGCGCCGAGCACGCCACCTCCGTGCGCAGCGAGGTCACGACGTTCGGGTATGCCGCCCCCGACGACCACACGCTCGTGACCATCTCGACGGGGCTGGGCGGGCTGCCCGAGCTGGGCCTCGAGACCGACCCGTCCAAGGACCACGTGGGCACCGACGTGGTGCGCGACGCCCTGACGCTCATCGAGGAGGGCGACGTCGTCGTCGCGGCGTGCGCCCCCGGCAACGCGCGGGCGCTGCGCGCGTTCCTCGCCGCCGGCTTCGAACCGGTGGCCTCGGTGCAGCTCTGGCGACCCGAGCGCTAGCCGGGGCGGGCGGGCTCCAGGCCAGCCGACGATTGGCGGATGTCGGTCAGTCATGATCGGATCTGCGCGTGGACACCGGCGTTGACGTGGGCAGTGGGGCGCACCATCGGCCTGCCCGCGACCGTCTCTGGCCGGTCCTTCCCCTCGCGGCGGCGGCCTGGTGGGTGGTCGGCGCGCTGCCCTGGACCATCGACGGCCTCGGCGCACGGTCACCGCGCAACTGGCCCTACGACGTCGCCACCGGCTCGGCGACCGACGGCTACATCAGCCTGCTCCCCTTCACCACGGCGCGCCTCGGGCTGCTCCTGACCATCACGCTCGTCGGCGGGGCCGCGGCTGCGCTCGCGACCCTGTGGGTGCGACGGCGCACCGGGCGGCGGCTCGCCCTGGTCGCCCTCGCGACGCTCGGCGCCCTGACGACCGCGGCCTACACGGTCGCCCAGTCGGCGGGCGCCACCCGACAGCTCGGCAGCGACTTCGACCGCGACGACCGCGTCATCCTCGGCGTCCTCGCCATCGCGGTCGTCGGCACGGTCCTCGGGCTCGCGCTCGGCCTGCTCGTCGCCCTCGGTGGCCCGGTGCTGCGCGCGCTGGCCGCGGCCCCGCTCGCGGTGGCCCTCGGCAGCTGGGTCAGCGCCGTCGTCGTCGCGCTGCTCGGCCTCGAGCGGTCGCAGGGCCTGCTGCAGTGGGCCGCGGTCGTCGTGGGCGTGGCGGAGGGTCTCGCCCTGGCCGGTCTGGGGCTGCGACCGGCCCGGCGTCTCCTCGCGTGGGCGGCCGTGCTCGTGCTCCTGTCGGTCTGCGCCGCCGGGCAGACCGCCTTCTCCTACCTCGCCTCCTACCTCCGGCCGCGCTCGGGCCTGCCCAACGGGCTGCGCCACCACGTCGAGGCGAGCCGCGACGTCTTCGTCGCCGCCCTCTCGCCCGCCAACCAGGCCTGGGGCGTGCACCTCGTCGCGATCGTCGTCGGCCTGCTCGGGTCGCTCGTGCTGTGGCGCCGTCCGGGCCGCCCCCCGCGCCCGTCCCGCCCGTCCGGTCCGGGGTCGGCCGCCGAGGCCCGCCCCCGGCGTACGACCGTTCCTGCAGACGACCGTCACGCCGACGCCACGATCTCATGACACGGGCGCTGCGACCCGGCACGTACCGTGGAGCCATGCTCAGGGGATCTCGCGCCAGGACTCTCGTCGCCGTCTCGCTGTCGGGGGTGCTCGTCGGCACGCTCGGTGCGGGCTGCTCGCTCTTCCAGTCGCCGCCGAAGCCCGACGACACCGCACGCGCCCTCGCGACCGGCCTGGCCACGGGTGACCTCGGCGCGGTCACCTTCAAGGGCACGACGCCGGCCAGGGCGACCGCCTTCGTCAAGGCGGCCTACAAGGACCTCGGCACGCTGCGTCCGCAGGTGTCGCTGAGCGAGATGAGCCACAACGAGGGCTCCGACCACGCCACGGCCACGCTCTTCAGCCGCTGGGACGTCGCGACGTCCGCCACGGACTGGACCTACGAGACGCAGGTCGACATGACCCTCGTCGACGACCAGTGGCGGGTGTCCTGGACGCCCGGCGTCGTGGCGCCCCGGCTCACCTCCGACGAGACCCTCGACCTCGCCCACAAGTGGCCCCAGCGCGCCGACATCGTGGACGGCTCCGGCGCCAAGATCATGACCGAGCGCGAGGTCGCCGCCGTCGGCATCGACAAGACGAAGGTGTCCGGGACCGAGGCCACGGTCTCGGCGAAGAAGCTCGCTGGGCTCCTCGACATCGACCCCGCCACGTTCGCGGCCAAGGTCGAGGCGGCCGGCTCGAAGGCCTTCGTCGAGGGCGTGACCCTGCGCGCGACCGACCCGATCATCGAGAAGCAGGGCGCCGCGATCGAGAAGGTCAAGGGCGCGCTCACGGTGCCGACGATGCAGGTGCTCGGCCCGAGCCGCACCTGGGCCGCCCCGATCCTCGGCACCGTCGGCGAGGCCACCGCCGAGCAGATCGAGGCCTCGAAGGACACCCTCGAGGCCGGCGACACCGTCGGCAAGAACGGCCTCCAGTACCGCTACGACGCCCGGCTGCGCGGCACGCCCGGCCTGGCGGTGCACGCCGTCAAGCGCAGCGCCGACGGCAGCGTCCTCGACAAGCGCGAGCTCTTCGCCGAGCAGTCGACCGAGGGCGAGCCGCTGACCATCACGCTCGACCCCAAGGCGCAGTCGGCGGCCGAGGCCGCCCTCGCCAAGCAGACGAAGCACCCCACCGCGCTCGTCGCCGTCCGCGTGTCGACGGGTGAGGTGCTCGCCGCCGCCGTGGGACCCGCCGCTGCCGGGACGACGCTCGCCCTCGCCGGCAAGGAGGCGCCCGGCTCGACCTTCAAGATCGTCAGCTCGCTCGCCAACGTGCGCAAGGGCGCCACGGCCGACACCACGCTGCCCTGCACCGAGACGCTGACCGTCAACGGCCGCCGGTTCAGCAACTACACCACCTACCCCAAGGACAAGCTCGGCGACATCCCGATGCGGACCGCCCTCGCCTTGTCGTGCAACACGGCCTTCATCAGCCAGTACAAGAAAGTGAGCCAGGGCGACCTCGTGACGGCCGCGCAGTCCCTCGGCATGGGCGAGAAGCTCGACCTGCCCTTCACCGGCTTCCTCGGCTCGGTGCCGAGCACCGACGACGTCGTCGAGCACGCGGCCTCGTTCATCGGCCAGGGTCGCGTCGAGGCCTCGCCCCTGACGATGGCGGTCGTCGTCGCCTCCGTCATGAAGGGCCAGACGGTGCGGCCGCAGCTCGTCGCCGGCATGACCGCGCTGCCCAACCCGGCCACGCCGCTCGACCCCTCGGAGGCGGGCGTGCTGCGCCAGGAGATGCGCGCCGTCGTCGACGAGGGCTCCGGCCAGGTCCTCAAGCCGCTCGGCGTGGAGTACGCCAAGACCGGCACCGCCGAGTTCGGCACGAAGAGCCCGCCCGACACCCACGTGTGGATGGTCGCCGGCCGTGGCGACATCGCCGTCGCGGCCTACAACGAGGTCGGCGACAACGGTGTGACGGGCGCCGCGCCCTTCATCGTCAGCTTCCTCAAGGCGTACGACCTCCGCTGACACCCGTCGAAGGGCCACCGACCTTCCGGTTTGTGGCCCTTCGACGGTTGGGGGGTGCCGTTGGCTACTGGGCCTGGACGACGTCGACGTCGGCCGCGCGCACGTAGGCGAAGCGGTGGCCGAGCGACACCTGGTAGTAGCGGTCCTGCCCGACGACGTCGGTGTGGTCGTTCGGGGTGTCGAGCGAGAACGTCGACGCGCGGTAGTAGTCCGTCGGCACCGTGAGGTCCGCGACGGCATACCGCTGACCGGCGGCGAAGGAGTACTGCAGCGGCGTCACGGCCTGCACCGGGATGCCGGTCGGGTAGGCGGCGGCCTCCGGGTAGGCGCGCCCGTAGACCGGCACCGAGGTGCGCCCCGCCTTGGGCACGACGTAGGAGCCCGTGACGGAGATCGCGGTCGGGTCGGTCGCGGGGTTGAGGAACCAGCCCTTCGTGCCGTTGAACCAGATCGCCGTCCAGTCGCCCTGGCGCTCGGCGACGGCGTACTCGACGCCAGCCGCGGCCCGGGCGCCGATGTCACTGACACCCGTGGTCGACGCCGCGCCGCTGGAACGCAGACCGACGTCGGGGATGAGCGGTGACGCCGCGTCGGGAGCCTGGTGCAGGTAGACGAAGTTCGTGCCCTGCGGCGTGCAGGCGACCCCGGCGGTCGCGCAGCCGGTCACCTGCTGCTGGTTGTCCTCGAAGCCCGGCAGGATGCGCACGAGGTCGGTCGAGGTCGGCGAGCGGTGACCGTTGAGCGGAGCGCCGAGCAGCTGGAAGTAGTGCTCCCAGTCCCAGTAGGGGCCCGGGTCCCAGTGCATGCCGGCGACCGTGCCCGGGATCGTGCCCGGCACCTGGTCGTGGCCGAAGACGTGCTGACGGTCGACGGGGATGTCGTACGTGTCGGCGAGGTACGTCACGAGGCGCGCGGACGAGCGGTACATCGGCTCGCTGAACCACTCGGCACCGGTGGCCGCGAAGCCCTCGTGCTCGAGGCCGATCGAGTGGGTGTTGACGTACCAGTTGCCGGCCTGCCAGGCGATGTCCTTGCCGAGCACGTGCTGGGCGATGTGCCCGTCGGACGACCGCAGGGTGTACTGCCACGACACGGCGCGCGTCGGGTCCTGCACCGAGGCGATCGTCGAGGAGTAGGTGCCCTCGGTGTTGTGGATGACGATGCTCGTGATCTCGGGCGAGCGCGGCCGGTCGGCGAGGTCGTGGTTGACGTATGCCGTGGGGCTGGGTCCCGTCTGGCGGTACGTCGCCGGGATCCACTCGCAGTCGACGCTCGGCGGGCACTCGGCCACGCCGGGCCGGGCCTTCTCGAGGCCGAGACGGGCGAGCTGGCCCTTCTGCGGCGTCGTCGACGTCGCCATCAGGGTGACCTCCTTGCCGTCGACGGTGCGACGCGAGGCCCCGGTCGTCAGCGCGGTGAACGCGTCGTCGGCGAAGACCGCGGCCGAGCGCTCCTCGCCCGACCCGGACCCGGCGGCCACGGCGGCATACCACTTCCCCGGGTCGGAGCCCGCGCCCACGGGCAGGCCGAGCTTCTCCTGCTCGGCGGCCAGCAGCGCGGCGCCGCCACGGATGTTGGCGAGCTCGTCGGTGCGCAGCGCCTCCTCGGACAGACCGGTCAGCCGGGCCGCCTCCGCGAGCGTGTCGGTGACGCCCTCGGGCTGCGTCGAGGCCTCGCCGAGGCCCTTGCCGTCGACGTCACCGAGGTCGGCGTCGACGAGGTGCATCGGTCCGTAGCCGCCCGACGTGCTGTGGCCCGGGTGGAAGTCCCAGCGGGTCTGCGCGTAGGACACCGCCTCGAGCAGGCTGCGGGGCACGCCGTACTCGGACGCGGCCGCGGCGAAGGCGCGCTCACGACTCGCCGGGTCGCTGCCCGTGGCCGCCGCCGACGGGTCCGCGGCCTGTGCCGTCGGGCTCGCCAGGGCCAGGCCTGCGGCGACCGCGGCGACGGCGCCGAGCGCCGCCACGGACCGACGCACCCGGCGGGCCCCTGGAGTTCGGTGTGGTGTGGAGTTGGGTATCACTCGATCGTCCCTTTCGTATCCCTGGTGACCGCAGACCGCTGAGCGCCGACGTGGGTCCGTCGGCGTCGCGCCCCTGCGGATGGGTGCGTCCGGCCCCGAGCCCGACACACACCTCTGACACCGAGCATTCCCGCGCACCCCGAGGCCCGCCACTTGAAACCGTCACCGAAGCGTTGCCCCCGATCCACCATGTCGCGCGTGCATCGGCCGCCGCAGGGGGGCAGCATGGTCTCCATGGGGCGCGCAGGCCTGTGCGTGGGGTTGGCCATCGCAGCATCCTTCGTCGGGGGGTGCGGCGTCGCCACGCCCGACGACAGGTCCACCGACGGTGCGGGCTCGACGCCGACGTCGGCCACGTCCTCGACGACCTTGCCGCTGCGCTTCGGTGCCGGGGGCGACGACTCGATCCCGCCCTCCTACGGGCCGGCGTTCCCGCTCACGCTGCGCCGCACGGGTGGCATCGCCGGCTTCGACGACCAGATCGTCCTCGAGGCCAACGGCCGGGTCCGCGTCGACACGCTCTCGGTCCACGGGCGCGTCTGCACGCTCAGCGCGCCACTGCAGCGCCAGCTCGTCTCGCTGCTAGCGACGCTGCGCCTCGGCTCCTCGACCACCGGGCCGCCGATCGACGGGTCCACGGTGCTCGACCCCGACGCCGTCCCCGAGAGCGACCCGATCACGATCTCCGTCACCGACCACCAGGCCCGCGCGATCGACCTCAGCGACCCGTCGCTCGGCGAGATCTCGGGCCTCGTCGGCGTGCTCGTCAGCGACGTCACCCTCTCGGTGCCCGCGACGACCCGGTGCACGACGCCGACCACGCTTCCGGTCACGGCCGCTCCCTGAGCGGCCGCGCGGCCGGCGCCCCCACCACACGCACGAGGTCGGTATGCCGCGGGGCTGACCCGGCGGCATACCGACCTCTGTGGTGCGTGTCCTTCTGGGCAGCTCACGCGGCCCACAGTGCTCGGTCCGTCAGAAGTTCGTCGACACGTCGTCGATGACGAAGCTCGTCTGGAGCGAGGAGTCCTCGGACGACGCGAACTTCAGCGTGACGTTCGTGCCCTTGTAGGACGTGAGGTCGATCGTCTTGGCGACGTACGACGCCTTCGGCGTGGACAGGTTGGAGTAGCTCTGCTTCGTGACGCCGTTGATCTGGACGGTGGCGGTGTCGTATGCCGTCGTCGTCGTGGTCTCGGCCGTGTCGATGCGGATGTAGTACGTCAGCGTCGGCGAGGTGGCCGTGGACGGGACGGCGAAGGTCTGCGACTCGTTCTCGGAGGCCGTCGTGCCGTTGCCGCCGAGCCACAGCTTCCAGGAACCGGTGCGCGCGGGGCGACCCGTGTTGTTCGTGATCGGGCCCGAGGTGCCGGTCCAGCCGGTCTGGCCGGACTCGAAGCCGCCGTTGGTCAGCGCGCCGCCGGTGGGCGGGGGCGTCGTGCCGCCGCACGTCTCGGTGCCGGCCGGGACCGAGATGCCGCTGAAGGCCTTCTCGACGCCGGTGCACTCAGCGGAGCCGGCGCCGTAGAGGTCCTTGGCCGCCTTGATCGCTCCGGTGCGGGCCGCCGCGTAGTTGCTCGACGAGGTGAGGTAGGTCGACAGCGTGCGGTACCAGATCTTCTCGACCTTGAGGTGGCTGATGCCGGTGAACGTCGTGCCGTTGCACGCGGTGCTGTTGTAGCTGACGCCGTTGATCGTCTTGGCGCCGGTGCCCTCGGAGGCCAGGTAGTACCAGTGGTTCAGCGGGCCGGACGAGTAGTGCGGGTCGAGGCCACCGACGGAGCTGCTCCAGCAGTCCTTGGAGCCGCCGTCCTTGCTCGGCTTGTCCATGGAGCGCAGCGGCGTGCCGTTGCCGTTGATGTTGATCTCTTCGCCGATGAGGTAGTCGGGGGTGTCGCTCGGGTTGTTCGTGTACCACTCGACACCCGTGCCGAAGATGTCGGACGTCGCCTCGTTGAGGCCGCCCGCGTCGCCGGTGTAGTTGAGGCCGGCCGTGTTCTCGGTGACGCCGTGGCTCATCTCGTGGCCGGCGACGTCGAGCTCGACGAGCGGGGCGGCGTTGCCCGCGCCGTCGCCGTACGTCATCTGCGTGCCGTCCCAGAAGGCGTTGACATAGTTCTGGCCGTAGTGGACGCGGCTGCGGGCTCCGGTGCCGTTGTTCCAGATGCCGGCGCGGCCGAGCTGGGTGTTGTAGTAGTCGTACGTCTTGCCGGCGCCGTAGTGCGCGTCGACGGCGGCCGACTGGCGGTTGCTCTGGAGGCCGTTGCCCCAGACGTCGTCGGCGTCGGTGAACGTCGTGCCCGTGCCGCTCGTGGCCTGGTTGAGGTCGGTCGTGTAGTTGCCGTGCGTGTCGCGCATCGTGTAGCTCGTGCCGGCGGTCGTGCCGATGGTCACCGAACCGACGAAGATGCCGTTGCCCGTGCCGTGCTTGATGTCGTCCCAGCTCGTCAGGGTCTTGCCCGTGGTGGCGTCGACGATGGTGTGCAGGCGGGTCGGGGTCTGGTCGGCCTTGATGCCCTCCGTGATGACCTCGTACGCGAGCTTCGGGCCGGTGGCCGACTGGAAGACGACGAGCTCACCGGCGGTGGCGGTCTCCTTGTTCGCCTTCGACGCGGCGAGGCCGGCCTGGTGCGCCTCGCTCTTGGAGACCGTCGGGGTCATCGTCGAGGGGGTGACGTTCTTGCGGACGTTCCAGGTGACGCTCTTGACGGCACCCGAGGAGTCCTTGTGGCTGACGAAGTCGCCGCCGATGACGCGGAGGCCGTCGAGGGTGCGCTCGTAGCGGACGTGGGTCGCGCCGTTGGCGTCCGCGATGACGGACTTGACGGTGAGCTTCTCACCCGAGGCGAGGCCGAGGGCACTCGCGGACGATGCGGCTCGGGACTGCTCGGTCGCCTTGAGGCTCTGCGACTCGGGGGCGGGCGCCTTGTCGCGTCCTGCACCGGCCGCTGCGCCCGCCGGGATCGCCGGCGAGATGGCGAGGGCGAGGGCGAGCAGCCCTCCGGTCGCCAGCCCAGACTTCAGTCGATTCACTGGTTGCTCCTTGTCGAGATGCGGCTCGTGGGCCGCTTGGAGGGAGTTCCGCCATCTCACGACTTGAGATCGGGCCGGAACGAGCGCGACGTTCGCAGCAGCCGAGAACACGGGTCAACGGGGCTTACCAAGTCTTTGCCAATTGCGTTCCAACTCCTGAGTAACGCTTGGCTGCAGGGGGATTCGCTGCAGGGCCCGACTTGGGCGATCTCCCAGAGTCGCTCGCGGGAACGCTCAGTCGGGGCTCGACGCGTCCGCTGAGCGGTCGCGTGCGCGGTCGCGGGCAGGGCCTCGTGCGCGGCCTCGAGCGCCGTCGCGAGCGCGGTCGCGAGCCCGCTCGAGGTCGGCCGGCGTGTCGACGTCCAGGGCCACCTCGGCGGGGTCGTCGACGGGCTGGGTGCGGAGGCCGTCGGCGAGCTCGCGCATGCTCCGGCCGTAGGCGTCGCCGACGTCGTCGAGCCGCGCCCGCAGGGCGGTCAGGCGCCAGGCAGAGCAGAGCCAGTTGGTGCGTCCACCGCGGTCGACCGTGACGGCGAGGTCGGCCGACCCGAGCGCCGTGAGCAGCCGGTCGACGTGGGCGGAGGTGACGAACGGCAGGTCCGCGGCCAGGAGCACGACGGCATACGGCAGCGGAGCGGCGCCGACGGTGGCGTCGTCGACGAGTGTCTCGACGGCCGTGGACAACCCGGCCACGGGACCGCCACCGGGCACGCGCTCCCACACGACGCGTACGCCCTCGGGGACCCCCTGCCCGGGACCGACGACGAGCGCGGGTCGCTCTCCCGCGGCGTCGAGCACGCGCGCGACGAGGGGGCGGCCACCCACGTCGAGGACGGGCTTGTGCGAGCCCATGCGCCGGGAGGCTCCGCCCGTCAGGACGACGACGACCGGGGGCGCTTCGGGTTGGCTCGACAGCACCCTCGGAGTCTGGCACGGAGTCTGGCAGGCTGGCCCCATGGGACGGGTCACGGTGCGACGCAAGGTCACGACGATCGACCTCGCGACCCCGTCGACGACCACGCGCCCCGACACGCTCACCGTCGAGGAGCCCCTCGAGCTGCGGGTCAACGGGTCGCCCCTCACGGTCACGATGCGCACGCCTGGTCACGACATCGAGCTCGTCCACGGCTTCCTCATGTCCGAGGGGCTCATCCGGTCCGCCGACGACATCGCGCTCGCGCGCTACTGCGAGGGCGCCGTGGTCTCGGGCGAGAGCGGGTTCGACGAGAACACCTACAACGTCATCGACGTGACGCTGGCGCCCGGCGTCGCCGCGCCGGCCGCCTCGGCGACCCGTGCCTTCTTCACGAACTCGTCGTGCGGGGTCTGCGGCAAGGCGAGCATCGAGCAGCTCCGGGCACAGTCGGCCTTCGACGTGCGGTCCGACCCGACCGAGTTCGCGGCCAAGATCGTCGCCGAGCTGCCCGACGCCCTGCGCGTCGAGCAGCGGTCTTTCGACAAGACGGGCGGGCTGCACGCCGCCGGCCTCTTCACAGCCGACGGCGAGCTGCTCGTCGTGCGCGAGGACGTCGGCCGGCACAACGCCGTCGACAAGGTCGTCGGGTGGGCGCTCCAGCACGGGCGCGTGCCGAGCGTCGGGTGCGTGCTCGTCGTCTCGGGCCGCGCGTCGTTCGAGCTGACCCAGAAGGCGATCATGGCCGGGATCCCTTGTCTGGCGGCGGTTTCGGCGCCTTCGTCGTTGGCGGTCGAGTGTGCGGAGGACGCCGGGATGAGCCTGCTCGGCTTCGTGCGCGGCACCCGCCTCAACGTGTATGCCGGCGCGCACCGGATCACGACCACCTGACCACCCGAGTGACTGGAGCCCCGCCCGTGGCGATCTTCGCGATCCACTACACCTACCCCGACGACGCGACCGAGATGCTGACCAGCCGACCCGAGCACCGCGAGTGGCTGAGCGGGCTGTCGGGGCTGCTCGTCGCCGGGATGTACCACGACGGGCTCGACGAGGTCAGCGAGGGCGAGCCGACCGACCAGGAGCCCGTCAACGCCGGGCTCATCGTCGTCTCCGGTGAGTCTCTGGAGTCCGTCACGGAGACGTTCGACCAGGACCCCTACTGGCTCGGCGGCTACATCCTGCGACGTGTCGTGCGGCAGTGGGACCCGCCGCTCGGGCCGTGGGTCGCCGACCCGACCAACTCCCCCGGCTGACGGCCCGAGCCCACCGTTCGGCAACACACCGTGCAGGTCGCGACACACCGGGATCGGATCCGGGTGTGTTGCGACCTTCTCGGTGTGTTGCTGGGGTCTGCGGGTCAGAGCTGCTGGGCCAGGCCGACCACGTGTCCTTGGGGGTCGGCGATGAGGGCGAACGAGACGCCCGGGACGGTGACCGGTTCCTGGACGACGCGGCCGCCGAGCCGGGTCGCGGTCGCGATCGAGTCGGCCATGTCGTCGACGCCGACGAAGAAGGTGACGAGGTCGGTGTCGCCCTGCAGGGGGCTGATCGCCGTGTAGAGCGCGCCCGGGACGCCGGTCTCGACGAAGGTGTAGCCGGGGAAGGCTCCCTCCGTGGGGTAGGTCCATCCGAACAGGTCGCCGAAGAAGGCGCGGGTCGCGTCGGGGTCGGCGGAGCGGATCTCGGCGTGGACGATGGGGTGACTCATGATGATGCCCTCCGTGGGTTCACGGGCACCGGGCTGGTGGCCGCTCACTCGATGACGAACGAGCGTCCCCGGAATCGACAGGTGGGCACGTCGGGGTGACGGCCCCAGCGGCCCCCTTCGTCGACACCACCGAGACGCACACCTCGGGGTCAGGCGCACCTCGGAGACGGTGTGCGTGTCACCCCGATGTGTGCGGCTGGTGTCGCCGGTGCGGGGTTGGCGGGCGGTCAGCTCGCGGTGACGGCGCCGGACTCGACGTGCCAGCGCTCGTCGAGGCGGACGTTCTCGAGCAGCCGCCGGTCGTGCGAGACGAGCAGCAGGGCTCCGTCGTAGGAGTCGAGGGCCTCCTCGAGCTGCTCGATGGCGGGGAGGTCGAGGTGGTTCGTCGGCTCGTCGAGGACGAGGAGGTTGACGCCGCGGGCCTGCAGCAGCGCCATCGCCGCCCGGGTGCGCTCGCCGGGTGAGAGCCGCCCGACGGCACTGCCGACCTGGTCGGCCTTGAGCCCGAACTTCGCGAGCAGGGTGCGCCGGTCGGCGGGGTTGAGGTCGGGCACGGCCTCGCCGAACGCGTCGCCGAGCGGCAGGTCGTCGCGCAGCCCGGTGCGGGCCTGGTCGATCTCCCCGACGGCGACGCTCGCGCCGAGCGAGGCGCTCCCATCGTCCGGCTCGACCCGCCCGAGCAGCAGCGACAGCAGGGTGGTCTTGCCCGCGCCGTTGGGTCCGGTGATGCCGATGCGCCGGCGCGCCTCGACCTGCAGCGACGCCGGGCCGAAGGTCCAGTCACCCCGACGCACGACGGCCTCGTTGAGCGTGGCGACGACCGAGCTCGAACGCGGCGCCGCGGCGATGCTGAACTGCAGCACCCACTCCTTGCGCGGCTCGGCCACCTCGTCGAGCCGCGCGATCCGCGACTCCATCTGCCGCACCTTGCGCGCCTGCTTCTCGGCCGAGTCCTGCTGGGCCGAGCGCCGGATCTTGTCGTTGTCCGGGCTCTTCTTCATCGCGTTGCGCACGCCCTTGGACGACCATTCCCGCTGCGTGCGGGCCCGCGCCTCCAGGTCGGCCTTCGTGCCGGCATACGCCTCGTACGCCTCGCGCGCATGACGGCGCGCGACCTCCCGCTCGTCGAGGTACGACTCATAGCCCCCGTCGTGGACGGCGACGGAGTTCTGCGCCAGGTCGAGCTCGACGATGCGCGTGACGCAGCGGGCGAGGAACTCGCGGTCGTGCGAGACGAGCACGACGCCGCCGCGCTGGCCGTGGACGAAGGCCTCGAGCCGGTCGAGCCCGGCGAGGTCGAGGTCGTTGCTGGGCTCGTCGAGGAGCACGAGGTCGAAGCGGCTCAGCAGCAGCGCGGCGAGCGCCGCACGGGCGGCCTGTCCGCCCGAGAGCGAGGTCATGAGCGCATCGGGGCCGACGTCGAGCCCGAGCTCGGCGAGCATCGGCGGGATCCGGTCGTCGAGGTCGGGCGCACCGCTGACGAGCCAGTGGTCGAGCGCCACGGCATACGCCTCGTCGGCCTTCGGGTCGTCGCCACCGAGGCCGGCGGCGGCCTCCTCCATGGCGACCGTGGCGGCGGTGGCGCCGGTGCGTCGGCCGATGTGGTCGGCGACGGTCTCGCCCGGCATGCGCTCGTGCTCCTGCGGCAGCCAGCCGACGAAGGCGTCCGAGGGGGCCGTCGTCACGGTGCCGCCGAGCGGCAGGTCCTCGCCCGCGAGGAGGCGGAGCAGCGTCGACTTGCCCGCGCCGTTGGCGCCGACGACCCCGACGACGTCACCGGGGGCGACCGTGAGGTCGAGGTGCTCGAAGAGGGTCCGGTGGGCGTGGCCCCCGGCGAGGTCCTTGGCCACCAGGGTCGCGCTCACGCCCACCAGCCTACGGGCGCCCGGCGGGTGCCCCGTTCACACCGGGTGGACGACGACGACGTCACCCTCGATGAGCTGGTCGACGCCCTCGGGCACCTCGACGAGGCAGTTCGCGGCGGCGAGCGCCGTGAGGTGGCGCGCGTCCGGTGCGGTGACGGTGCCGTCGTCGCGGAGCACGCTCGTGACGAACTGGACGCGTCCGGTGCGCGTGCGCCGGGCCCTGCCGACGTATGCCGCCCGGCCCGGTCGCGTCGCCGGCACCCCGTGGCGTCGGTCGAGGGCGGGGCGCACGAGCACGTGGAAGGCGACGAACGCGCCGACCGGCGTCCCCGGCAGGCAGACGACCGGTGTGGAGCCGTAGCGCCCGAGCCCCTGAGGGCCACCCGGCTGCATCGCGAGGTGGACGAAGTCGAAGCTCGGCAAGGGCTCGCACACCTGCCGCACGACCTCGTAGGCGCCCGCGCTCACGCCTCCGGTCGTGACGACGAGGTCGACCTCGGAGTCGGTGTCGAGGGCGTCGAGCAGGGCCCGCAGGTCGTCGGGCTCGTCGGAGCAGACCTCGACCCGGTGCACGACGCAACCGGCGGCCGCGGCGAGCGCGGCCACCATGTCGGAGTTGGACTCGTGGATGCCGCCCGCGCCGGGGTCTGCCTCGGGTGGCGCGAGCTCGGCCCCCGTCGCGATGACCGCGACCCGCGTCGGCACGTGGACCTCGACCGTGGTGCACCCGGCCGAGCGGCCGAGGGCGATGAGCGCGGCCGTCACGGCCGAGCCGGCGGTCGCCAGGACCGTGCCGGCCGTCACGTCCTCGCCACGGGGGCGCACGTGCTGCCCGGGGATCGGGTCGACCTCGACCGTGACCCGCTGCGGCGCCGGACCGGTCGGGCTCGCGTCGGTGCGCTCGACGGGGACGACGGCGACCGTGCCCTCCGGCACCCGGGCTCCTGTCATGACCCGGGCAGCCTCACCCGGGGCCAGCACGAAGTCCGGAGCGGACCCGGCGGGCACGTCCCCGACCACGGGGTAGGCGCGCTGGTCCGGCGAACCGGGGCACACGGCATACCCGTCCATCGCGGAGGCGTCGAAGCGCGGGAGGTCGTCGGCCGCGACGAGGTCGGCGGCGAGGCGGCGTCCGGCCGCGTGCCGGTCGAGCGGCACCCGTTCGGTGGACCCGTCGCCGAGGAGCCGCTCGACGGCGGCCCGGTGATCGGTGACGGACACGTGACCCACGGGCGCCAGTCTGGCGCATCGGGCCCCGGTACGTTGAGGCGCATGGCGACCACTGACGGGTTCCGGCTCGACGGGATGCTGCTCGGCGTCGCGACCGCGGCCACGCAGGTCGAGGGCGGCGACGTCCAGACCAGCTGGAGCGACTGGGCCGATCGCCCGGGGACCATCGCCGACGGCTCCACGCCGCGACGTGCGACCGACCACTGGCGCCGGTGGCGTGAGGACACCGAGCTGATGGCCTCGCTCGGGGTGCAGGTGTACCGGATGAGTGTCGAGTGGGCGCGCCTCGAGCCGCGCCCGGGGGTCTGGGACGACGCCGCCTTCGCCCGCTACCGGGAGGAGCTGGAGCTGCTGCGCGACAAGGGGATCCGGGCCCTCGTGACGCTGCACCACTTCAGCCACCCGCTGTGGTTCGAGCGCGACGGCGGCTGGCTCGCGCCCGGCGCCCTCTGGGTGTGGGAGCGCTTCGTCAGCGAGGTCGTGACACGACTCGGCGACCTCGTGGCGGAGTGGGTGACGATCAACGAGCCCAACGTCTACGTCACCGGCGCGCACGTCTTCGGCGACTTCCCGCCCGGCCACCGCAGCCTCCGAGAGGGGATGCGCGTCTACGGCGTGCTCGCCGCCGCGCACATCCGGGCGTATGCCCTCATCCACGCCCTGCGACCGGCACCCGACACGATGGTCGGCGTCGCCCACCACCTGCGGCCCTTCCGGCCGGGCAACCCGCGCAACCCGTGGCACCGCGTGCTGACGCCGGCCATGCGCCACCTCTTCCAGGGCGCGATCGTGCGAGCCATGACGACCGGCGAGTTCACGCTGCCCCTGCGCCGGCCCGAAGGGATCGCACCCGGGCGCTACGCCGACTTCTTCGGGCTCAACTACTACTCGCGCACGACGGTGACGCGCTTCGACGACGGCACCCCGCCGGGCGTCCCCGTCAACGACCTCGGCTGGGAGGTGTATGCCGCGGGGCTGGGTGAGACGGCGCGGTGGGCCTGGGAGACCTACGGGCTTCCCGTCTGGGTCACCGAGAACGGGACGTGCGACGCCGCCGACGCCTTCCGGTCGCGCTACCTGTGGGAGCACCTCTCGGTCCTGAGCAGCGTTCGGACACAAGGGGTTCCGGTCGAGCGCTACTACCACTGGTGCTTCGTCGACAACTGGGAGTGGAACGAGGGTGAGGGTCCGCGCTTCGGCCTCGTCGCCCTCGACTACGAGACGCAGGAACGCACGGTCCGCGACTCGGGTCGGTTCTTCGCAGAGGTCACGCGCGAGGGCGGAGCGACGGCGGAGATGCACGCGAGATACGTTGCGGGACAGACCTATCCGATGAGCTCGGCCGAGGCCCACCACCGCTGACGGCGGTCTCCCGGACGGCTGCGTCGAGGCAGGGGCAGGAGTACCGTCGACGGTGTCGGACCTTCCGAGGAGGCTGCCATGCGTCTCAACCCGCTCTGCGACGCGACCTGGACCTATGACCTCATCCACGAGGTCGAGCCTTCAGGCAGACGCGACGGCCGCGTCTACGGTCAGGGCACCGGCACCCTGACGGGTCGGCTGTCCGGCACGGCGTCGTGGTCGAACTTCCCGCGACTCCGCGAGGGCTACGCCTCACCGGACGCCCGCGGCGTCATCCACGTCGACGACGGCATCGTCCTGTTCACCCTGACCGGCCTGTCGTCGCTGGCGGACGGGCGAGGCGTCCACGTCCTCACCTTCCAGACCGAGGCGCCGGCCCACCGGTGGCTCAACGACGTCATCGCCGTGGGCGAGGGCAGCATCGACGTCGAGCACGCCCGGCTGGCGATGCGCTACTACGAGTGCGAGGTCGAGCTGCCCCTGCCTGACGTGGAGCTGCCCTGACGCGCATCCGGACCAGGGCCCTGACAGGAAACGCCGCCCCGCTCCTCGCGGGACGGGGCGGCGACCGGGCCGGCTCTCCGCTCACCCCTCCGGAGCGGAGCAGCTGCCCTTGTCCCACGTGAAGCCCGAACCGGACGACCAGTGGCTGACGATCTGCACCTTGACGTTGCCGCCCGTGGTGGTGTCGTGCAGCACCCAGTGCTCCGTGTCGGTGAAGACGAGCGGTGTGCCCGTGGCGTCGACCTTCCCGCCGAACCACGAAGCCCCCGACACCGTGTAGAGATCGCCGTTCTCACCGACGAGCGTGACGCCGTGCGTGTTCACGGTCCCCGTCTCGTGAAACACACCCTGGCCGTCGACCGTCCAGTGGTCGACCATGTAGACCGTGCCGCTGACCGCCGTGATGTCCCCCGTCGGCGCACTGCACTCGAAGACGGCACCGGCCGCAGGGAACGACGAGTGCTCGGTCCCTCCGTTCGACGGTGCAGCGCCCGCGGCTCCGGCCGCGAGTCCGATCGTGCCCAGTGCGGTGATGCCGGCCATGACGGCACGACTGCGCAGTGAACGCATGTGTCTCCCCTTTCCCCTTGTTGACCAACCGGCGCCAGACCCCCGAGGTCGTCGGGCGGCGCCGATCGGCGCCACCCTCCAAGGTGCTCCGACCGAGGTGGCCAGAGACGAAAAAGGCACAACTGTCAGCATATTCGCAGGAAGTGCGCCTCGTCTGGGAGATTGCTGCACGCAAACCAGACGTTACTGGCGCTGCGGGGGAGCCGCCGGGGGAAGGGGCCGGGAGGGGGCTCAGCACTCGATGACGTTGACGGCGAGCCCGCCGCGCGCGGTCTCCTTGTACTTCACCTTCATGTCGCGGCCGGTCTCACGCATCGTCTTGATGACCTTGTCGAGGCTGACGACGTGCGAGCCGTCGCCGCGCAGCGCCGTACGGGCGGCGGTGATGGCCTTGACCGAGGCGATCGCGTTGCGCTCGATGCACGGGATCTGGACGAGGCCACCCACGGGGTCGCAGGTCAGGCCGAGGTTGTGCTCCATGCCGATCTCGGCGGCGTTCTCCACCTGCTCGGGGGTGCCACCCATGACGGCGGCCATGGCGCCGGCCGCCATCGAGCAGGCCGACCCGACCTCGCCCTGGCAGCCGACCTCGGCGCCGGAGACCGAAGCGGTCTCCAGGTAGATGACGCCGATGGCTCCCGCGGTCAGCAGGAAGCGGACGATCCCGTCGCGGTTCGCCCCGGGCACGAAGTTCGCGTAGTAGTGCAGCACGGCGGGGATGATGCCGGCCGCGCCGTTGGTCGGGGCGGTGACGACGCGGCCGCCCGACGCGTTCTCCTCGTTGACGGCCAGGGCGTAGAGCGTGATCCAGTCCATGCCGCGCAGCGGGTCGTCACTCGTGCCCTCGACGCGCAGGCGGCGCGCCAGCTCAGGCGCCCGGCGGCGCACGCGCAGGCCACCCGGCAGGACGCCTTCGTTGCGGATGCCGTTCTGGACGCACTCCTTCATGACGTCCCAGATCTTGAGCAGCCCGTCACGGACCTCCGCCTCGGTGCGCCATGACAGCTCGTTCTCGAGCATGATCTGCGCGATCGACTTGCCGGTCTCGCGGCAGTGGGCGAGCAGCTGGTCGCCGGTCTGGTAGGGGTGCGCGACCGGCGTGGTGTCCTGGACGACCATCGTCGAGCCGTCGGCGTCCTCGCCGACGACGAAACCGCCGCCGACGGAGTAGTACGTGTGGGCCGCGACCGTCGTCCCCGTCGCGTCGAGGGCCGTGAAGGTCATGCCGTTCGGGTGCACCGGCAGCGTCTTGCGCCGGTGCAGCACGAGGTCCTCGTCCTCGTTGAAGTCGATCTCGTGCTCACCCAGGACGGGCAGTCGCCGGGTGGACCGGATCTCGGCGAGGCGGCCCTCGACGGCGCGCGGGTCGCACAGCTCGGGACGCTCACCCGTGAGACCGAGCAGGACGGCCTTGTCGCTGCCGTGCCCGTGACCGGTCGCGCCGAGCGAGCCGAAGAGCTCCGAACGCACCCGCGCGACCTGAGGGAGGCGGCCCTCGTCGCGCAGCCGCTCCGCGAAGAGCACCGCGGCGCGCATCGGACCGACGGTGTGCGAGCTCGACGGCCCGATACCGATCGAGAAGAGGTCGAAAACGCTGAGCGCCATGGAGTCCTGACTTCGTGTCGTCGTTGACGGCTGCCGCCCGGGGTGGTGGGCGATCCGCTCGAGCCTACGTCCCGGGAGTGCCCGCACGCACATGCGTGGAATGGCGCCCCGGCGCGCAGCCCGCGCGAGCGGCTCGCAGGGTCGGCCCCTACAGTCGAGGAGTGCCCCAGGTCAGTGCCGACGTCCACGTCCCGCTCCCGCCGCCCGTCGCCCGCGCGCTGGCCGGGTCGGTGGGCGAGCCGACGCTCCGGCTGGCCCCGCACCTGACCCCGGAACCCTTCACGTGGCGCTTCGACGCCGAGGACGACGGCACCCTCGTCGTGCTGACTCTGGCGTATGCCGTCGACCCGGGCTGGGTGCGTTCGATCACCCACGAGGTCACCCAGTGGTCTCTCGCCAAGCAGCTGCGCGCCCACCTCGCGACCGTCGTCGAGGCAGCCGGCGACCCCGAGCGGGTCGCGCGCGCCCGGGCCGGCGCGGGCGAGGGCTGATGCAGCAGCCGCGCTGGGTCGACGCCGCCGCGGTGCGACGGATCGTCTCGCCCGACCGTGCCCGGCGTCTCATCCGGTGCGAGCTCGCCGACGGTCTCGACCCCGCGTCGGACCCGGCCCGGAGGGTCGCGGGCGTCGGTGACGGCCAGCTCCTCGTCATGCCCGCTACAAAAGGCCGCTCAGCCGGCGTCAAGGTCGTCTCGGTCGCGCCGGGCAACCCGGACCGCGGCCTCGAGCGCATCCAGGCGCTCTACGTCCTCCTGGACGCCGACACCCTGACGCCGTCGGTCCTCATCGACGGCACGGCGGTCACGTCACTGCGCACCCCTGCCGTGTCCGCCGTCGCCATGGACGTGCTGGCCCCGGACGAGGTGGGGTCCGCGGTCATCTTCGGGAGCGGGCCACAGGCGCTCGGTCACGCGGAGGCGCTGCTCGCCATCCGGCACACGTCGTCGGTGACGGTCGTCGGCCGGCGAGGCGACGCCGCCCGCGCGACCGCGCAACGGATCTCCGGACTCGCGACGACGCACCGGCTCAGCACGCGCGGCATCACGGTCGACGACCCGCAGGTCGAGGCGGCCGTGCGCGAGGCGCAGGTCGTCGTGACAGCCACGTCGGCGGCGACGCCGGTGCTCGACGACGACTGGGTGGCCGACGGGGCGTGCGTCGTGGCCATCGGCTCGCACGAGCCGCACCGTCGTGAGCTCGGGTCGGGGCTGCTCGGCCGCTCGCTCGTCGTCGTCGAGGACATCGGGACGGCGCACCGTGAGGCCGGCGACGTCATCCTCGCAGCCGCGCAGGGCGCCCTCGACTGGGCCGACGTCCACACGCTCGCGGACCTCGTGCTCGGCCGGGTCGAGCGGGCGAGCGACCGGCCCAACGTCTTCAAGAGCGTCGGCATGGCGTGGCAGGACCTCGTCATCGCCGAACACCTCGCCCGCCCCTGACACTCGAGTGGGCCCGCCACCGCACTCGAGTGGGAGTGGGGGTCAGGCGGAGGGGGTGGCGGCGACGACGTCGCCGATGGGCTGGAAGCCGTCGTTGAAGGGCAGGATGCGGCGGGCGGTCGACTCGGGGTGCTCGACGACCGCACGGATCACGTGGGCGACGTTGTCGCGCGACACCGTGCCGGCGACGATGTCCTGACCGGCGGCGATGTGGCCGGTGGCCGCGTCGGTGGTCAGCCCGCTCGGGCGCAGGATGGTCCACGCGAGGGCGGTGCCCTGGAGGTGCTCGTCGGCCGCGGTCTTGGCCTCGGCGTACGGGTAGAAGGAGCTGTCCTCGGGCACGCCGTGGTCGGGCCCGGCGCCGAAGTAGGACACCATGACGTAGCGCTCGACCCCGGCCTGTGCGGCGGCGTCCATCGAGCGGATCGCGGCGTCGCGGTCGACGGCATACGTCCGCTCGGGGCTGCCGCCGCCGGCGCCGGCCGACCACACGACGACGTCGCTCCCGCGCACGAGGTCCGCGATCTGCTCGGTCGTGGCGTGCTCGACGTCGAGCACGGCCGCCGTGGCACCGGTCGCCTCGACGGCGGCGACGTGCTCCGGGTTGCGGACCAGGGAGGTGACGTCGTGGCCGTCGGAGACGAGGAGCGGGGCGGCGAGCAGGGCGACCTTGCCGTGGCCGCCGACGATGATGACGTGGGACATGCATCCACCATCGCAGAGTGGCGGCGATGGTGCGTCGGGCGCCGGTGCAAAAGGTGACAATCCTCCGCCCCCGCCACGGCGGCGAGGTCGTGTATGTTCTCCCACGGCTGAGGCGCCACACGCCCTCGCCCTGGTTCACCGACCGCGCTCACGGTCACCGAGTTCCTCTGTGTCACAACACCCTCCACCACTCGCGGCTCGTGACCCGACCTGGTCACGCCGCCCTCCACGGGAGCGCTCTCACTGATGACCCGATCCACCCATGTCGTCGCGCCGTCACGCGCCGTCACCCTCCTCCTCGTCGCAGCCATCGCCACGGCCGGCGCCGCCACCCTCGGCGTCCAGGCCGCGTCGGCGACGCCCGGGGACCCGCACCAGGTGTGGGTCTGCAAGTACGTCCAGAAGCCCGGTGTGGACGAGGTCCTCAAGCGCGGCAAGAACCCCATCCACGTGGATGCTGCGTCACTCACGAACGACCGGGGCGTCGCACCCCAGCTGGGCGACGCCTTCTCGGACGGCCAGTTCCGTTCTGTCGTGGTCTCGCTCGACGCACAGGCACCCGCGACGGACTGCCCTGCAGCCGACGAGGTCGACGGGTTCGGTGGCGTGAGCCGACCGGGCGCCGTGACGCCGACGACCCCGGCGACCTCGACCGCCCCGACCACTCCGGCCACCCCGACCGCACCCGCGACCACCGTCCCCGGCGACCCGCGTGCCACGTCGACGGCGGTCGGCACGGGCACCCCCACCCCGACGGGGACGGCCGCGACCGGGCTCGGAGCGGCCTCGCCCGCCACGACCCTCGCGCTCGCACCCGTCCCCGCGATGGGCGACGCCGCACCCGACACCGGCGGGATGGGTCAGGTCGCGCAGCGCTCCGGCTCGGCCGACGTGCTCGTCGGTGTCGGTCTGCTGGCCGTGGCCGGCGGCCTGCTCGCTGCCCGGAGCCACCGCCGCCGACGCCGCGTCGTCGAGGCCGACTGATCACCGGGCGTCACCGGGCGCACGACCGCGCGCCCGGTGGCCGCGCGGTCGTCCCGCTTGTCGCGGCGGCACTGGCCTGCGTGGCGGTGTGGTTCCTGCTCGCCAGACCGCTCGCTGCCGCCGACCTGGCCACGCGCTCCGCGCCGCCACCGCCGCGTACGCCCATCGCCCGGGCCACGGGGCCGACGTGCCGACCCGGGCCACCCCACCGCGTCGTCTATCCCGATCTCGGCGTGGACGCGGCGGTCGAGCGGATCGGGCTCGAGACCGACGCCGCGGCCGGGGCCGGAGGCGGGGCCGGAGCCGCAGGGATGCTGCGACTCGGCAACCCCACCGACATCAGCCGGATCGGCTGGTACGCGGACGGGCCCCAACCGGGCAGCGGCGCCGGCACCGTCCTGCTCGACGGACACACCTACCGGGACGGGTCGGCCGTCTTCAGCGAGGACTTCCCGTCGCGAGCGCAGGCCGGGCAGCTCGTGCAGACCGTGCAGCAGGACGGCTCGGTCTGCTCGTACCGGGTCGACCGGGTGTGGCCCGCCGTCGACGCCCAGCGCGACTACCCCCACATCGTCGCGTCCGAGCACCTCTACGACCGCAGCGGACCGGAGCGTCTCTTCCTCGCCACGTGCGGCGGCCGGTGGGACGCGAGCCGCGAGGACTACGACGACATCACCGTCCTGGTCGCTTCGCCGCTCCACGACTGACGGTGGGTGAGGGGCCGCCGGGAACGCGCCGCAGGCCCGGTCGGGAGCGCGACCGGGCCTGCTGCACGTGCTGCGTCAGTCGCCGCGGTGACCGATGAGCCAACCGATGACGACCCCGATGGCGGCAGCCGCTGCGTAACCGGCATACCGCTGGATCAGCACGGGCATGACGGCCGACCCGAGATCGAGGGGGGCGTCCTCCTCGACAGAGGCCGGGACCCGGCGCGGGGGCGGCGGCGTGTGTGCCGCCGCAGCGGGTGCGGGCGCCGCCGTCGTGACACCCACCTGCGGACCGGTGTCTGCGGCGAGCGCGTCGGACCCCGTCTCGACGTAGCCCGCCGAAGCGCCAGCCGAAGCGCCAGCCGAAGAGCCGGCCGAAACGCCGGCCGCCGCCGGGGCGGCCTCCGGCTCGTCCGCCGGACCGGTCAGCTGCTTCTCGATGCAGGCCACGAAGGCGCCCAGGAGCTTGTCGGACACGTCCTGCATGACGCCCCGGCCGAACTGGGCCGGCTTGCCGGTGACGGCGAGGTCGGTGACGACGTCGGCGCGGGTGCCGTCACCGTCGGGGCTCAGGGTGATCGTCACGGTGGCGCCGGCCGTGCCGTTGCCCCGCTTGTCCTTGCCCTTGGCCTCGATGACGGCGTGGTGCGTCGCGTCGTCGCGCTCGACGAACGAGCCCGACCCGGAGTAGACGAGCGCGATCGGCCCGAGCTTGACCTTGACCGTGCCGGAGAAGCCGTCGTCGGTCACCTCCGTCACGGTCGCCCCGGGGAAGCAGCCGCCGACGCGCTCGAGGTCCATGAAGAGGGCCCACGCGTCGTCGACCGAGGTCGGGACGGTGAAGGAGTGCGTCAGGTCCATCCGGCGATCACGCTCCTGCCGCGGCGAGGACCGCGCGCCGCGTCAGCACGGTGGCGAGGTGCTTGCGGTAGTCGGAGTCACCGTTGAGGTCGGAGGGCGGGTTGGTGCCGTCGGCTACAGACGCGACGGCCGCACGGACCGCCTCGTCGGTCGCGGGCTGCCCGACGAGGGCCTCCTCGACCGAGCGGGCCCGCAGGGGCGTCGAGCCCATGTTGGTCAGGCCGACGCGGGCCTCGGCGATCGAGCCGCCCTCGCTGCGCACCGTGGCCGCGACGCCGACGATCGACCACTGGTGGCTGACCCGGACGAACTTCTCGTAGTGCGCGCCCCAGCCGGTGTGCTTCGGCACGCGGATCTGTGTCAGCAGCTCGCCCTCGCCGACGGCCGTCGTGAAGAGGTCCTCGAAGAAGTCCTCCGCCGCGACGGTGCGGGTCGAGCCGTCCGCGCCCGCGATGACGAGCTCGGCCTCGAGCGCGAGCGCCGGCGCCCCGACGTCGCCCGCCGGGTCGGCGTGCACGAGCGCGCCGCCGATGGTGCCGCGGTGGCGGATCTGCGGGTCGGCCACGGTCGCGATCGCCTTGGACAGCAGGGCCGCGTGGGTGGACACGGCCCCGGAGGCGAGCACGGCGGCATACGTCGTCATGGCTCCGATGACGAGGTGGTCACCGTCCTCGGAGACGCCCTGGAGCTCGGCGATGCGCCCGAGGTCGATGACGACCCCTGGGGCGTTGAGCCGCATGCGCAGGATGGGCAGCAGCGACTGCCCACCCGCGAGGACCTTGGCGTCGTCGCCGTGCTCGGCGAGCGCCGCGATGGCCTCCTGGACGGTCGAGGGGGCCAGGTAGTCGAACTGGGCCGGGATCATGACTGGCTCCCCTCGCTCGCGGACTCGGGACTCGCGGCCCCGGGGTCCTGGTTGGGCGCACCCTCGTCGAAGTGCGGCTGCGCGTCGCGCTCACCTTCGACCGGGACGGCCCGCCCCTTCTGGATGGCCTTCCACACCCGCTCGGGGGTGCACGGCATGAGGATGTCGTTGACGCCGAAGCTGCGCACCGCGTCGACGATCGCGTTGACGACGGCTGGTGTCGAGGCGATCGTGCCCGCCTCGCCGACTCCCTTGGTGCCCAACGTGTTCGTCGTCGACGGTGACGTCGTGTGGTCGGTGATGAAGCTGATCGTGTCGGCGGACGTCGGCAGGGTGTAGTCGACGAACGAGCCCGTGACGAGCGTGCCCTGGTCGTCGTACTCGGCACCCTCCCAGAGGGCCTGCGCGATGCCCTGGACGAGGCCGCCGTGGACCTGACCCTCGACGATGAGCGGGTTGACGATGTTGCCGATGTCGTCGACGCAGACGTACTTGCGCATCGTCGTCGCCCCGGTCTCGGTGTCGACCTCCATCGCGCACAGGTGGGTGCCGTGCGGGAAGGAGAACGTGTTGGGGTCGAACGTCGCGTCGGCGTCGATCGTGGGCTCGATGCCGTCGGGGAGGTTGTGGCACGTCCACGTCTCGAGGGCCACCTCGGGCATGCTGACGCTCTTGTCGGTGCCCTTGACACCGAAGCGCCCTGCCGAGAACTCGATGTCGTCGACGCTGGCCTCGAGCATGTGGGCCGCGATCGGCTTGGCCTTCTCGATGACCTTGTCGGCCGCGCGGATGACCGCCTCCGCCCCGACGACGAGCGAGCGTGAGCCGTAGGTGTCCATGCCCCTGGGCGCGATCTGCGTGTCGCCGTGGAGCACCTCGATGTCCTCGAACGGGACGCCGAGCCGGTCGGCGACGATCTGGCTCCACGCCGTCTCGTGGCCCTGCCCGTGAGCGGACGAGCCCGTGACGACCTCGACCGTGCCGGTGGCGAGCATGCGGATGCTCGCGCTCTCCCAGCCGCCGGCCCCGTAGCTGAGGACGCCGAGGATGCGGGACGGGGCGAGACCGCACATCTCGGTGAACGTCGAGATGCCGATGCCGAGCTGGACCGGGTCGTTGCTCTCGCGGCGACGCCGCTGCTCGGCGCGCAGCTCGTCGTAGCCGAAGAGCTCCTTCGCCTTGGCGGTCGCGGCCTCGTAGTTGCCCGAGTCGTAGGTCATGCCCGCCACCGTGGTGAAGGGGAACTCCTCGTGCTTGATCCAGTTCTTCTCGCGGATCTCGAGCGGGTCGACCCCCACCTCGACGGCGAGCTCGTCCATGAGGCGCTCGATGCCGTACGTCGCCTCGGGCCTACCGGCACCGCGATAGGCATCGACCCACGTCTTGTTCGTGTAGTACGTGGTGACGTTGAACTGGTAGGCGGCGAACTTGTAGATCGAGTTGAACATCCACGCGCCGAGCACCGGCACGCCGCCGCCGACGAGGGCCGCGTAGGCCCCGAGGTCGGCCATGAGCTCCACCTTGAGCCCGGTGACCGTGCCGTCCTTCTCCGCGGCGAGGGTGAGCTTCTGCCACTGGTCCCGGCCGTGGTGGCCGGAGACCATCGTCTCGGAGCGGGTCTCGGTGTACTTGCAGGGCTTGCCGAGCTTGCGCGCCACGGCGAGCGTGGCGAACTCCTCCGGGGTGGTCTGCAGCTTGCCGCCGAACCCACCACCGACGTCGGGGGCGATGACGCGGATCTTCGACTCCTGCAGTCCGGTGGTGGCTGCGATGCAGAAGCGGAGGACGTGCGGCACCTGGGTCGCCGACCACATCGTCACCTGCTCGCCCGTGGGGTCGACCACCGTGGAACGGGGCTCCATGAAGGCCGGGATGAGGCGCTGCTGGCGGTACTCGCGCTCGATGACGATTCCGCCCTCGCGGGCCGTGGCGATGGCCGCCTCGATATCGCCGCCGGTGCCGCCGGAGGCCGAGTCGAGCTGCCACGTGGCACTCGTGTTCGTGCCGAGGCCGGGATGGGCCAGGACCGAGTCGGTGGCCGCCTGCTTGAGGTCGAGGACCGCCGGCAGCTCGTCGTAGTCGACGTCTACGAGCTCGGCGGCATCACGCGCCTCGGCGGAGCTGCGGGCCGCGACGACGGCGACGATCTCGCCGGCGTGCGCGACGTGGGACACGGCCACCGGCAGGTGGTCGGGCGTCTTCTGGTCGGCACTGATCGGCCACGCCGTGATGTTGACGCCCTGGATGTCCTTGAGGTCCTCCCCCGTGAACACCGCGAGGACACCAGACGCGGCCTTCGCCTCGTCGGTGTTGATCGCGCTGATGGTGGCGTGGGCGAAGGGGCTGCGCACCATCGCGAGGTGCAGCATGCCGGGCAGCTGGATGTTGTCGGTCCAGCGGGTGCGGCCGGTGATGAGGCGCTGGTCCTCCTTGCGGGTGCGTGCCCTGCCGATCTCGGGTGTCGGGGCATCGGCCGCGCGGTCCTCGGTGATCGTCATGACGACACCGCCTGCGAGCTCATCGAGGTCGCCGCCTGCTGCACGGCCTTGACGATGTTGTGGTAGCCGGTGCAGCGGCAGAGGTTGCCCTCGAGGCCTTCGCGGATCTCCTGCTCACTGGGGTCGGGGTTGTTCTTGAGGACGTCACACGCCTGCATGATCATGCCGGGGGTGCAGTAGCCGCACTGGAGGGCGTGGCACTCGTGGAAGGCCTGCTGAACCGGGTGGAGCTCGCCGTCCACGGCGAGCCCCTCGATCGTCGTCACCTCGTGGCCGTCCGCCTGGACGGCAAGGACGTTGCAGGACTTCACGCTCGTCCCGTCGAGGTGCACGGTGCAGGCACCGCAGTTGCTCGTGTCGCATCCGATGACGGTTCCGGTCTTACCGAGGCTTTCGCGAAGGTACTGGACCAGAAGTGTCCTGGGCTCGACCTCGTCGGAGTAGCTCACCCCGTCGACGGTCACATTGATACGGGTCATGCTGTCGGTCCTCCTGCCACGCTGCAGTTGACATCGTTGACTTCCCCAGGCTGAGTCTTACTCGGGTTCAACTACTTCACAAGGGCAACCGGGAGAACCCTCAACATCCCGCAGCGGATCCCCAGCGGGGTCCCACGAAGGGCTCGACGACGGGCGCCATGACGGGCGCCACTTTGGCGTCGCGCGGGCGACGGACGAGACTGTCGGCATGACTCTTCACGCCGACGACTACCAGGCCCTCCGCAGCCGCTACGACTCGATGACCTACCGCCGCACGGGCCGTTCGGGGCTCGACCTGCCGGCCGTCTCGCTCGGGATGTGGCACAACTTCGGCGACGACGTCCCCCTCGACCGCCAGCGCGCGACGCTCCGTCGCGCCTTCGACCTCGGCGTCACGCACTTCGACCTCGCCAACAACTACGGGCCGCCCTACGGCAGTGCCGAACGCAACTTCGGCGCGATCTACGCGCAGGACTTCAAGCGCTACCGCGACGAGCTGATCCTGTCGACGAAGGCCGGATACGACATGTGGCCGGGCCCGTACGGCCAGGGCGGCGGCAGCCGCAAGTACGTCTTGTCCTCGCTCGACCAGTCGCTGGCGCGGATGGGCGTCGACTACGTCGACATCTTCTACTCCCACCGGTTCGACGAGACGACGCCGCTCGAGGAGACGATGGGCGCCCTCGACACGGCCGTCCGCCAGGGCAAGGCGCTGTATGCCGGCATCTCCTCCTACTCGGGTCCCCGCACCAAGGAGGCGGTCGAGATCCTGCGCGCCATGGGCACGCCGCTGCTCATCCACCAGCCGAGCTACTCGATGCTCAACCGCTGGGTCGAGGAGGACCTGCTCGACGTGCTCGGCGAGGAGGGCGTCGGCTGCATCGCCTTCAGCCCGCTCGCGCAGGGGATGCTCACCGACAAGTACCTCAAGGGGGTCCCCGCGGGCTCGCGCGCCTCGCAGGACAAGTCGCTCTCGACCGACCTGCTGACCGAGCAGAACCTCACGCACATCCGTGCACTCAACGAGATGGCGCAGGCGCGCGGTCAGTCGCTCGCCCAGATGGCGCTCGCGTGGATCCTGCGGGACCAGCGCGTCACGTCGGTGCTCATCGGCGCCTCGTCGGTCGCCCAGCTCGAGGACAGCCTCGGCTCGCTCGACAACCTCGACTTCAGCACCGAGGAGCTCGATCGGATCGACCAGCACGCGGTCGAGGGCGGCATCAACCTCTGGAAGACGTCGAGCACGCACTGACCGACGGCGTATGCCGTGTGGCCGGGACCGCGGGTCGCCGCGGTCCCGCCACCGACCGCTACGTCACTGCTGCACCACGTGCAGCACTGTCGTAGGCCGACGCGCCATGCGCGCTCGGAAGCTGCTCCCGAGAACGGAGCAGCTTCCGAGCGGGGGCCGGCGTCACGGCATACGCAGGTGGTTCCGCAGCAGCGGTCGCCCACCTGGGGACCTCAGTCGCCGAGGTAGCCCTGGACGAACTCGAGGACGTCGGGACGGTCGACGCGGAAGACGCCGCCGGTGCCGCCGCACGTCGAGTTGATGCCGAACGAGGTCACGCCCGCGACGACGTTGCTGTCGCCGAGGAAGTTCGGACCGCCGGAGTCACCGAAGCAGGTGCCTCCGGTGTTGGCGTTGTTCGACAGCAGCAGCGACTGGGGTCCGGTGAAGCCGGTGTTGATCTGGAGCAGGTGCGGGTGCGCGACCATCCGGATGCGCAGCGCCAGCTCCTTCGACGCGGCGGCGTCGGGGAAGGCCTTCTGCAGGCCGTAGCCGACCGACGTGAACGTCGTCGACCGGCGCGGCTTGAGGGCGTCGAGCTGGTTCGCCGTGGGGAGGGCGCCGTAGGCCGGCATGGCCATCGGCGTGTCGAGGACGACGACTCCGGCGTCGTGGAGGAAGAACGCGTCGGGGTCGTAGGACGGGATGGTGTGCGGCGTGCCGCCGACCTGGCCCGTGTTCGGGTAGCCGTTGCCGGGACGGCCGTTCTCGACGTCGGCCTGGAACCAGATCTCGACGTGGGCGGCGGGCGCCTCGGTGCAGTGGCCCGCCGTGAGGAAGACCGTCGAGCTGAGGAGGGTGCCGGAGCAGCGCCACAGCGGGTTGCCGGCGGCGTCCTGGGCGACCATGAGCCCGACGTACGGGTGGCCGTTGCCGTCGAGCGTCCCGTCGGTGACGGCGCCGGCCGGGGCCGAGGCGCCGAGCACGAGGGCGAGGGCCGCGACGAGCGCGAACCAGATCTTCTTCATGGAGTGACCTTTCGAGGGCGGGCGCGCTCATGGCGCGGCACTTTCCCCGAGGTCTGGCCACGGTAACCCGCCGCACCGGCCGCGTGGGCCGCTTCGCCCGACGGACCCGAGGCCGTATGCCGCCGGGCGCCACCGGGCGCGCGTGCGGTCCGCACGGGCCGCGGCGGGAACGGGCCGCGGCCGGGAACGGGGCTCAGGAGCGGGGCAGCACCGCGAGGACGCGTTCGACGTGGTCGCGGAACTCCCGCATGAAGTCGGTGAGGAACGTCCTCATCGACTCGTCGGTGACGTCGCCGTCGTCGGTGATCGCCCCCGGCGCGAGCCGGAGGTAGGCCTCGGGCGCGGTCATCTGGCGGGCGTTGCAGAAGCTCAGCACGCCACGCAGGCTCTGCTGGGCGAGCGCCGTGCCGATCTGGCCGGGAGAGGCCCCGATGACGGCGGCCGGCACGTGGTTGAAGGAGTTCTGGCCCCAGGGGCGTGACGCCCAGTCGATGGCGTTCTTCAGGGCGCCGGGGATCGAGCGGTTGTACTCGGGCGTCACGAAGAGGACGGCGCTCGAGGCGGCGATGGCCTCCTTGAGGGCCGTGGCCTCGGCGGGGTAGTCGCTGTCGAAGTCCGGGCTGTAGAGCGGCAGGTTGCCGATCGGGATCTCCGTGAACTCGAGGTCCGACGGCGCGAGCCGGATCAGCGCCTGGCTCAGCGTCCGGTTGATCGAGGTCGATGACAGGCTGCCCACGAAGTAGCCGACCTGGTACGTGCTCACGATGGTCCTCCTCGCTCGGGGACCTCCAGTGTCGCCTCCCTCGACCCGCGACGGCCAGCGCAGCCCGTCCGCCCGTGGCGGCCCCGCGCCTTCCGCCGCCGTCGGCTCGGTCAGGTGCGGGGCTGCCAGCCGGGGCCGCGGACGACGAAGCCCCAGCGGTCGCGCCACCGGCGGGCGGCGCGCACGTCGGCCCAGATCGACGCGTACTCGTGGGTGGCGACGACGAGCGGGTTGTAGGTGCGCAGCTGCTTCGTCAGGCCGTAGACGACCCGCTCGCCCTCGGGCTCGAAGGAGCGGAAGAGGCGGTCCCAGATGACGAGGATGCCGCCGTAGTTGCGGTCGAGGTAGGCGTTGTTCATGCCGTGGTGCACGCGGTGGTGCGAGGGCGTGTTCATGACGTATTCCACTGGGCGCCAGAGCTTCCCGACGCGCTCGGTGTGGAGGAAGAACTGGTAGAGCAGCGAGATCGACTGCTGGAGGAAGATCGCCCAGACCGGTACGCCGAGGAGCGCGAGCGGCGCCCAGAACGGGATGCCCCCGAACGGCGTCCACGTCTGGCGCAGCGCCGTCGAGAAGTTGTAGCGCTGGCTCGAGTGGTGCACGACGTGGCTCGCCCAGAGGATGCGCACCTCGTGGTGGGCGCGGTGGTACCAGTAGTACGCGAGGTCCTCGGCGAAGAAGATGACGACCCACACCCACCACAGCGAGGTGTCGAGGCGGAGCGGCGTCACGGCATACAACGCGGCGTAGACGACGAGCTGGGCTGCCTTGTAGACGATGCCGACGCCGACGCTCCCGATGCCCATGGTCAGGCTGGTGACGGTGTCGCGGACCTCGTAGCCGACCTCGTCGTCGTCGGGCGCCAGCCACAGCGAGAGCACCTCGATGACGATGAAGGCGATGAAGAAGGGAATCGCCGTGAGGATGATGTCGACCATCACGCCCCCTTGGTCATCGGGCCGAGCGTGCGTCCGTCGTCGGTGAGCGAGGCCCACACGTCGACGGCCTGGGTGAGGATCGTGTCGGCGAGCCGCGCGGCACCGGCGGCGTCACCGGCGGCGATGGCGGCGGCGAGCGGCGCGTGCGGGAGCAGGTCGGCGCGGTCGGCGGCGAGCAGCGCGTCCATGACCTCGGGGCTGCCGTCGATGGCGTGGACCAGCGAGTTGAGCGCGAGGCGGAAGGTGAGGTTGCCGCTCGCCTCGACGACGGCGAGCCAGAAGTCGCGGTCGGCGTCGTCGATGTCGGGGCAGCCGTATGCCGCCGCTGCCGCCACCACGCGCGCCCGCGCCTCGTCCGTCGCGCGGGAGGCCGCGATGCGGGCCGCCTCGATGCCGATGCAGCGGCGCATCTCGAGACCGTCGCGCAGGATCATCGGGTCGAGCCCCTCGCCCGAGCGGGCGAGGTGGGCGAGCAGGTCGAGGCCGGCGCTGCTGCGCACGTCGAGCACCGTGGTGCCGCCGCCGTGGACGACGCGGACGAAGCCGGCGACCTGGAGCCGCTGGAGGGCCTCGCGCACCGCGTGCCGGTTGACGGCGAAGGAGGCGGCGAGCTCACGCTCGGGCGGCAGCGCGTCGCCGGGCTGGAAGCGGCCCGTGAGCACGGCGTCGCGCAGCTCGGCGAAGACCTCGTCGGACACCGACCGACGCGCGACCGGGGTGAACCCACTCTGACTCATGGGGACGAGGATGACACCGGACACATCAACTCATCAAGAGGTTGGACCAATTTGAGGCCATGGGCTCGCTTGTAGGTTGGGCGCATGCCGGACACCGACGTCGCCGCCGATGCAGACACCGCCGCGCTCAGCATCCAGGAGCGGCTCTACCCGAACCTGCCGTGTTTCGGCTGCGGCCAGGGCAACCCGAAGGGCCTGCAGCTCAAGAGCTACCCGGTCGGCGACGGCGCGGGTGAGGGCGTCGTCGCGGCGTTCATGCCGTGGCCCGAGCACGACAACGGGCTCGGCTACCTCAACGGCGGCATCATCGGCACGGTCCTCGACTGCCACAGCGCGGCCGCCGTCATGCTCGAGGCCCAGCGCCGGGGCTGGCCGCCGCTGCCGGGGGCCGACCTCTCCTACGTCACGGCCGGGCTCGACGTGCGCTACCTGCGTCCGGCGCCCTTGCACGACCAGGTCGAGATCTTCGGCACGGTCATCGAGTCGGACGAGCCGCAGATGAGGGTCGAGGTGGAGCTCCGCTTCGACGGCAAGGTGCGCGCGCAGGCCACCGCTGTCTGGAAGCGCTGGCGCCCGCGTCCCTGACGGCGGAGGCCGGCGCCGTCAGGCGGGCGTCGTCAGGCGGGCGTCGTCCCCTCGCGCATCAGGGCGTTCAGGTCGCCGACGCGACCGAGGTGCTGGAGCTTGTCGGGGTTGATCTGGTTGTGCAGCGCGATGATCCGTCCGTCGGCGACCTCGATGGTGAGGACCCCGAGCAGCGCGCCGTCGGGGCCGATGGTCAGCGCTGCCGGGCCACCGTTCGCATGGGCGGGCTGGAGGGACACGCCCGCCGGGCCGCCGCGGCGGACCAGGCCGAGCAGGAACCGGGCGACGGCGACCGAGCCGTGCATCGGCGTGCGGATGGCCGGGGCCTTGCCCCCACCGTCGCCGTAGAAGACGACGTCGTCCGCGAGCAGCTGCTCGAGGTCCTCGAGCCCGCCACCCCGGACCGCAGCGAGGAAGGCGGCCGCGAGCTCGTCACGTCGCTCCTGCGACGCCTCGAACCGCGGGCCGGCGCCGAGACGTTTGTGGGCGCGCGAGAAGTGCTGGCGGCAGGTGGCCTCCGACTGGCCGACGACGGCCGCGATCTCGGCGTAGTCGTAGCCGAGGGTCTCGCGGAGGATGAAGACAGCCCGCTCCACGGGCGACAGCGACTCCATGAGCACGAGCATCGCCACGGACACGGAGTCCTCGAGCTCGAACCGGGACGCGGGGTCGGGCGCGCGCTCGGGGACGAGCGGCTCCGGCAGCCAGGGCCCGACGTACTCCTCGCGGCGCACCCGGGCGGAGCGGAGCGTGTCGATGGCGAGGCGCGTCGTCACCGTCGTCGCGTACGCGTCGGGCGAGTCGAGCTCGGTGCCCTCCGCGAGGGCGCGGTGCATCTTGAGGAAGGCGTCCTGAACGACGTCCTCCGCCTCCGCGACGCTCCCGAGCATCCGGTACGCGATGGAGAACATCAGCGGCCGCAGGTCGTCGTGCGCTTGGGCCAGGTCGGTCACCTGCCAAGGATTCCACCGCCGGAGGGCCCGTGGCGGTGCGGGGCTGTCACAACGGGACCGGCTGCCTCGTCGGAGGGGGCAACAGCAGGAAACACCTTCCCAGGACAGGAGCAGGACCATGCGCGTACTTCTGTGCGGCGCCACCGGAGCGATCGGCACGACGCTCGGGCCGCAGCTCGTCGAGGCCGGCCACACGGTCGTCGGCACGACCCGCCACGAAGCACAGTTCGCCACCCTCGAGGCACGGGGCGTCGCCCCGCTGCGGATGGACGGCCTCGACCGTGACTCGGTGCTGGCCGCGGTCGAGCAGGCCAAGCCCGACGTCATCGTGCACCAGCTGACCTCGCTCGACGGAGGCATCGACCCCAAGCACTTCGACCGCGACTTCGCCGTGACGAACCGGCTGCGCACCGAGGGGACCGACCACCTCCTCGAGGCCGCGCGCGAGCACGGCGTCGGACGGGTGGTCGCCCAGAGCTTCACCGGCTGGACCAATGCCCGGGTGGACGGGCCGCTCGCCGACGAGCAGGCCGGCCTCGACCCGGACCCGGCGCCCGAGGCCGTCGAGACACTCGCGGCGATCCGCCACGTGGAGGAGGCGGTGGGCGGGGCGACCGACCTCGACGGGCTCGTGCTGCGCTACGGCGGGCTCTACGGGCCGGGCACCGGCGTCGCCCGCGGGGAGGAGGGGCTCATCGACATCGTCCTGAAGCGCAAGCTCCCGGTCGTCGGTCGTGGCCAGGGGCTGTGGTGCTTCGTGCACGTCGTGGACGCTGCCTCGGCCACCGTGGCCGCGGTCGAGCGGGGCCGTCCCGGCCTCTACAACATCGTCGACGACGAGCCGGCTCCCGTCGCGGAGTGGCTCCCCGCACTGGCCGAGGCGCTCGGAGCCAAGCCGCCGCGGCGGATCCCCGTCTGGCTGGCGCGGCCGCTCATCGGACGGCACGGCGTCAACCTCATGACCGCCGCACGCGGGTCGTCGAACGCCAAGGCGAAGGCCGAGCTCGGCTGGGAGCTGCGGTACCCCACCTGGCGCGAGGGCTTCGCGTCAGGGCTCTGAGTCGTGCGCGGGATGGTGGTGGTGGATCGGGCCCTCGGTGGCGGCGAGCCGCTCGCCGGCGCCGCCCCACCGCAGCGCGATGATCTCGGCGGCGATCGAGACGGCGGTCTCCTCGGGCGTGCGCGCACCGAGGTCGAGCCCGATCGGTGAGCTCATCCGGGCCAGCTCGTCGTCGGTGAGGCCGGCCTCGCGCAGCCGCTCGAGCCGGTCCTCGTGGGTGCGGCGCGAGCCCATGGCGCCGATGTAGGCGACCTCGGGCAGCCGGAGCGCGACCTCGAGCAGCGGCACGTCGAACTTCGGGTCGTGGGTGAGCACGGCGATGACGGTGCGGCTGTCGATGCGGCCCTCGTCGACCTCGTTCTGGAGGTAGTCGTGCGGCCACTTGACGACGACCTCGTCGGCACCGGGGAAGCGCGTCTTCGTCGCGAAGACCGGCCGGGCGTCGCACACGGTGACGTAGTAGCCGAGGAAGCTCCCCACCCGGGCGACGGCGGCGGCGAAGTCGATGGCGCCGAAGACGAGCATCCGCGGCTTCGGGGCGTGCGCGGCGACGAAGACCCGCATCCCCTCACCGCGACGCTCCCCGTCGGGGCCGTAGGTGAGGATCGCCGAGCGGCCCTGTGCCAGAAGGCCTCGGGCGTCGTCGCGTACGGCATCGTCCGCGCGCCCGCTGCCGAGCGAGCCGAGCACGGAGGTGTCCTCGTCGTCGCCGTCGGCCTCGGGGTGCACGACGACGCGGCGGCCGACCCACGAGGGCTCAGGGTGCTCGATGACGGTGACGACGGCGACAGGGCGGCCGGCCGCGATGTCGGCGGCGACGTCGCCGAGCTCGGGGAACGTCTCGCGGGAGACCTTCTCGACGAACACGTCGAGGATGCCCCCGCAGGTCAGCCCGACGGCATACGCGTCGTCGTCGCTGACGCCGTAGCGCTGGAGCACGGGCCTGCCGGTCTCGACGACCTCCTGGCTCAGCTCGTAGACGGCGCCCTCGACGCAGCCGCCCGAGACGGAGCCGACGGCCTCGCCGCCGGGGCCGACGAGCATCGAGGCGCCGGCCTGGCGTGGCGCCGAGCGCCACGTGCCGACGACGGTGCCGACGCCGACGGTCTCGCCGGCCGACCACCACTGCATCAGCTCGTCCATCACCTCACGCACGGGCCACCACCTCGATCAGCTCCTCGAACGCCGCGAGCGAGTGCCCCGCGACGAAGTCGTCGATGTGCGGCAGGGCCGCGACGATCCCCTGCTGCACCGGCTCGTAGCCGGCCTTCCCGCGGTGCGGGTTGGCCCACACGACCCGGTGCGAGAGGGCGGCGAGCCGGCGCATCTGCTCGCCGAGCACCTCCGGACCCTCACGTTCCCAGCCGTCGGAGAAGACAACGACGACGGAGCCCCGGGCCATACCCCGCCGGCCCCAGCGGTCGAGGAAGGCGCCGATCGCCTCGCCGAGGCGGGTGCCGCCCGACCAGTCGGGGACGACGCGTCCGGCGGCGGCGAGCGCGCGGTCGGGGTCGCGCTCGGCGAGCGCCCGGGTCACGTGGGTCAGGCGGGTGCCCATGGTGAAGACCTCGACGTGGGGCACCGTGCGCACGAAGGCGTGGGCGAGGCGGAGGAGGCTGTCGGCATACGGGCTCATGGAGCCGGAGACGTCGATGAGCAGGACGAGCCGGCGCGGGCGGGTGCCGCGGCGGCGGTGGCGGATGCGACCGGGCTCGCCCATCCGCCGCAGCTGCTCCCGGAGGGTGGCCGGGCCGTCGACGGTGCCGCTCCTCGCGCGGACGTGGCGGCGGGCGCGGCGCAGGGGCGAGCGCGGGTCGAGGGAGGCGAAGAGGCGTGCGGCGGCAGCGCGATCGGCGGCGCTGAGGGTCGCGATGTCGCGGTGGCGCAGCACCTCCTGCGCGCTCGCGCGGGCCTGGACGCTGTCGGTGTCGCCGTCGCCGGCCTCGCCCTCGCCGCTGTCGAGCGGCGCCTGGCGCACGGGCGGGCGCTGGATGTCGACGCGGCGTCCCCGGGGGATGGACTCGCCGCCGAACCAGCGCTCGAAGATCTCGTCGTATGCCGGGAAGTCCGCGGGCGTGGACGTGAGGGTCGCGCGGCCGGCCCAGTAGACGCCGGTGCGCTGACCCATGCCGACGGTGGCCGCAGCGACGAGGAAGGTGCGCTCGCGGTCGGCGGTGACGTTGACGCCGGCGGCGCGCAGGGCGCGGGCGAAGCCGAGGAGCAGCTCGTCGACGTCGGGCTCGCTGGTGGTCTGGGTGGTCGCGGTGGGCAGGGTCATGCGGTGAGCAGCTTGTCGAGCGAGGCGCGGATCCTCTCGGAGTCCTCGCGGTACTTCAGGGCGGCGCCGAGAGTGGCGGCGGCGACCTCGGCGTCGAGGCGGGTGGCGCCGACGGTCTCGAGGGCGCGCGCCCAGTCGAGCGTCTCGGCGACGCCCGGGGGCTTGATGAGCTCGCCCGAGGAGCGGAGGCGCTGGACGAGGGTGACAACCTGCTCGGCGAGCGCGGCGCTGACCTCGGGAAGCCGGGTGCGCACGATCTCGAGCTCGCGGGCCAGGCCGGGGTGGTCGATCCAGTGGTAGAGGCAGCGGCGCTTGAGGGCGTCGTGCAGCTCGCGGGTGCGGTTGGAGGTGAGGACGACGATCGGTGGGGTGGCGGCGCTGACGGTGCCGAGCTCGGGGATCGTCACCTGCCACGTGCTCAGGACCTCGAGGAGGAAGGCCTCGAACTCGTCGTCGGCGCGGTCGATCTCGTCGATGAGCAGGACGCACGGGGCTTCGCGGAGGGCCTGGAGCACGGGGCGGGCGAGGAGGAAGCGCTCGTCGAAGAGCTCGGCCTCGAGCGCCTTGGCATCGTGGTGCTCCTCGCGGCTCAGGGCCTCGACGGTGCGCAGGTGCAGGATCTGGCGCGGGAAGTCCCAGTCGTAGAGGGCCTGCGTCGCGTCGATGCCCTCGTAGCACTGGAGGCGGATGAGCTTGAGGTCGAGGGACTCGGCGAGCGCCTCGGCGAGGGCGGTCTTGCCGGTGCCAGGCTCGCCCTCGAGCAGGATCGGCCGGTTCAGCCGGGTCGCGAGGAAGGTCACCGTCGCGAGCGCCTCGTCGGTGAGGTAGCCCGTGCCGCCCAGGGCGGTCGTGACGTCGTCGGCACTGGTGAACAGGTGATCCATCCCCTGAGCATCACCCATCGGCGGGGCTTGGGGAAGCGGTGGGCCCGTTCAGCGGGATGCGTCGAGCTCCTCGCGGGTGTCGGTGTCGCGGCCGGTCGCGAGGTCGCCGCACTCGATGAGCTCGTGCGGGGTGGTGCGGAAGTAGTGGCGGGCGCCGTGGTCTCCGGTCGCCGAAGCGATGACCTGCTCCCAGTGGTCGCGGCCGATGAGCGCCGGGTGCCCCGGCACGCTTTGGTATGCCGCCCGCCGCAGTGTGGCGCGGAGCTCGGGGATCGTGGGGCCGCTCGTCCGGTGGAGCTCGACGGCGTGCTCGTCCGGGTCGGGGTGCGGCGAGTGCGCGTTGTCGACGTGTCCGGGGGCGTCGAGGACGCGGGCGACGACCTCGGGCGTCAGGTCGGGGAGATCGACGAGGGTGACGAGCACGGCGTCGACGCACCCCTCCCCCTCATGGGTGGATCGGGTGAGGGCCGTGAGTCCGGCGCGGAGGGAGGCACCCATCCCCTCGTCCCAGTCGGGGCAGGTGACGACATCGACGTCACGTCCGAGCGCCGTGACGATGGCGGTGACTTCTTCGGCTGCGGCACCGACGACGACGGTGATGCCGGAGCAGCCGCCTGCGTGAAGCAGCGAGACAGCGCGCTCGACGAGCGTCGGCTCGTCCGGGTGCCGGCGAACGAGGGCCTTCGGCCCACCCATGCGTCTCCCGGCGCCGGCTGCGAGGACCAGCCCGCGGACGTGGGCCGCCCTTCCATGCACGGCAGCTGGGTGAGGTGCGGTGTCGCTCTCGGTCACACCCGGAACCTACCCGTCGAGGTGCCCCTCATCGCTGCTGCGCAGTGGCTCAGATCGCCACGTGGCCCGTGTTGATCAGCAGCACCATCTCGTTGTGGAGTCGGCGCTTGTCGGTGAGCGGCACCTGCGCGTACTGCTCGGCGAGCGTCAGGATGGTGTGCCCGATGTCCGCGATCGGGAACCTGACCGGCGCGGGTGGGATGGGCACGAGCGCAGCGGCCTGGTGCGGCACTGCCAGAGCCGCCACGGCGACGAACAGTGCGATCGATGCACGGCGTCGGAATCGCCTCGGACCATGCTGCCTCACCACTGCGGGCATGGTGCCTGCGGTGAAGGACTCTGTGCCACAGGCGCTTTGGCTTCGCAACGTGGTGGTCATCGGAGTCCACCTCCAGTCCTACGAGAACTTCCGATCCCCCAATGTGGGCCGTCCACGGCGCCATGTCTGTGCGCACGGAAACACACTGACCAGAACGTGGCGGAGCACGCGAGGAGGGGTGGCCGACTGCGGCAGAGCCATACCCGTCGTCACGGAGCGGTGGCGACCCGCCGCGGTCACACGACGTGGAACTCGATCCGATAGACCAGGGTGTCGTCATGGATCGGCCCCGAGTGGGCGGCTCGGTCACGAAGTGCCTCGAGGTCGGACTCGCCTGAGGCCCGCACGTCCTCGTCCGTCACGGCGGAGAAGGGCACGACCTCCATGGAGTCGAGCTCTATGACGACCCCCGCGGTCCGGTATCGGCCCCCGACCTTGACCTGCGGACGGTCCCACCGGCGGATCGTCACGGTGATCTCTCCGCGGGCGACCGCGTCTCGCAGTTCACGACTGAACATCACATCGACACGCTACGTCGCACCGTCGGCGCTTCGCTCCGTTCAGCGCAGGGGCAGTTCGGCTCTCGAGCCATCAACGAGGAGCAAGGCGCGGTCGAGGTGAGCCCGGTAGACGCGCAGAGGGACCGGCCCCTGCACCTGGCGCAGTGTCCAAGCGTTGCCGCCGGCTGCCACCGACGCCGTCGAGAAGGCAGCCAGTGCCGCTTCGAGCTCGTCGGCTGGCACCGGCTCGGCGCGGGCCGCAAGCTGGAGTCCGACCCCGGTGTCGGCGGGCTGCCTGCTGTCGAAGACGCTGATGCCCACCTCGGGCCGCTCGAGGAGATTGGTCGAATGCTGCGCCTCGGGTCTCGAGAGCCAGAGGAGCTCTACGTCGAGCCGCTGCGTCGACGGTGAGCGCAGGGAGGCGCCGAACCAGACGGTCGATGCCCACGGCCGACCGTTGGGGTCGGCGGTCGCCAGAGTTAGATAGCGAATGTCTCGGAGCACCGCAGTGGCAATCCGAAGACGGTCGACGACGGCCTCAGGCAGCTCCAGTGGCGGCATAGACATGTCACGAGTATCCGTGCCTCTCGTGCAGCAGTCAGCCAATTTCGCTCCGTCGTCAGCTCAAGACACCGAGGCAGATGCGCACCCCAAGGGCCGTGCTGACTCCAACTTCGACGTTGAGGGTGCGAAGCCCATTCCGGCTCCCTTCTGTTGTCAACCCGTCGCGGCGATGGGGGTTCCAGGGTTGGTCTTCCGTGGTGTCGGTGCCGGGCGTAGCGTCGGATTCGCGGGTCCGGGAAGTGGCTGATCCGAAGTGTCGATGTGCGGGGGCAGGTCGACCGCGCTGGATTCTTGAGACGCCCCGCAGTGCCCTCCCGGACCCGCCTCCACGCCCCGTGCCGTCGCGGCTGCGGCGTCGGCCACGAGCTGGCGGTACAGGGCGTCCGAGATCCTGCGCTTGAGGCACCGCAGCGCCTCGAGCGGCTTCTTGCCCTCGGCTCGCTTGCGCCGGTAATAGGCCCGCCCGTCGGTGTCGCTGCGGAGCTGGGTGATCGCGGCGATGTGGATCATGTGGTTCATCCGCCGGTTGCCGGCGCGGGAGAGCCGGTGCCGGTTCTGCTCACCGGATGAGGCGTCCAGGGGTGCCGTGCCGGTCCAGGACGCGAAGCGGTTGCGGTCGGCGAACCGGGCGACGTCGCCGACGTCGGCCAGGACGCGCGCGGCGACGACGGGGCCGACGCCGTGGATGTCCATCAGGTGCGAGCCGCGGGCGGTGACGATGGCCTTGAGCTCGGCGGTGGCCTTCTTCATCTTCGCCTCGACCGCGACCAGCTCGGACAGCTCCTCGGCGGCGATCCGGCGTCGGGTCTTCCCGGCGATGTCACGGGGTCGGACGGTGGCGAGCATGGCCTTGGCCTGACCGGTGGTGATGTCCTTCTTCGACTGTCCTGGAAGGAGTTCCGCCAGTAGCGCCTGGAGGCGGTCGACGGTCTGGACCCGGCGACGGGTCAATGCCTCACGGCGGTCGGTGAGCATCCGCAGCGCCTCGAGCTCACCATCGACCTGCAGCACCCGCAGCGTTGTGGTGCGCACCGCCACGATCGCGATCGAGTGCGCGTCCAGGGCATCGGTCTTGCGGTTGTGGCCGGTGTCGAACAACCGCACCCGGGCAGCGAGCTTGGCCGGCACGTCGACGACTCGCTCGCCGGCCTCCAGCAGCCGCTGCGCCAGCGGGCGACCCACGCCGTTGGCGCCTTCAACCGCCCAGACCCGATCCGGCCAGGCCTTCGCGTAGATGCGCATCGCCGCGTAGCCGGCTTTGTCGGTAGTGAACCGTCCCGCGCCCAGCCGCTTCTCGTGACGGTCGACCACCTCGATGGTGGCCGACAGCTTGTGGGGATCGACCCCGATGATGACGTGCTCTGACTGGTGCATGCTCCACTCCCACCTGGCATGTGTACCGATAGAGGGTCGGCGAGGTGGGCAGTGCTACTACGAGCAGGGCAGTCCCTTCTTGAGCCACGCCTCGTCACGGCACCCGGCGGGCAGCAGACCGGAAGTGAGCCACACCCGCAAGCGAGTGGGCAGCCCAGAAGAGAGCGTCCCGCCGGGTACCTGAACCGAGTCTGGCCAGACACCGGTCCTGCCGACAATCCTCTAGTAGCCCAGAATGGGCGCCCGGAAAAGAGCCTGCTTGGGTCCCCCGCCGGGAGTAATGCTCCTGCGCTTGAGCGCATTGGAGCATCGGACCCGTCTCGGACGCCGGCGTCGTGCCGATGGCTCGTGCAGCGGTTCGCTCGTACTTCGGCGGCCTGTCCGCGCCCAACGCCGCGCGCATCGTGTTCCGGGCGATGCCCGTCGACTTGGCGATCACCCCTCAGCCCAGTGCAACCGACGGATCTCTGCCCAATCCTCAACTGACTACAGCCCTGCCTCTGCCTCGAAACTGAAAGGCAGGGTCGCTGCAAGGGGTCGACCGTCAATCCGGGGTCAGTTTTCAGGCGTCATCGACCGCGGTGCCGACCGTGGCGGCCGTGTCTAGCCGGCTGCACCACGAAGAGGGCGACGGCGCTGTTCCCATGGGCGCTGTGCGCGAATCGTGATGCCGATGGGGAGGTTGGGAGCACACCGGTTCGGTGGACCCAGTCCGGCTGGACGGACGGGATCGAGTCCTCCATGAAGGTCAGTCTTCGCGGCGTCAACCTCGACCGTGGGCGGGGACTGTTCATGGTTGGGAGACGTGCTCCACAGGTAGGTGCCACCCACACCGAAAGGGAATGCAATGCGCAATGTCGTAGCCACGGCCATCGGGGCAGCCGCCATCATCATCATCCTTCCTGTCCCCGTGGCCTCAGCGAGTCCTCGGACAGTGGTTGAGCACAACGTCGTTCTCACGGTGCCGTTCCCCGACGACATCTGCGGACCTCGCGCCAACCTCACGACGTTCACTCGGAAAGTGGAGCAGTCTCAGTTCATCCCGGGCAGTGACGGTAGCTTCAGCTACCGGGACGTTGCCGCCGTTACCTACTCGGTTGACTTCGTTGATCCGTCCATCCCCGATGTGACGGGCCGCCTGACTGAGGTCAACCATTACGTCTTGACGCCGGCGGGAACCTTCACCGGGAGCACGACCTACCACGACTTCTTCGGCGATGTCCGCATCTTCGTCCGGTTCACGGGTGTGCAGGTCGGCGACACCATCGTCGTGGACCGCACCGTGGAGAGCGTCAGCGGCTGCCCGTAGGCAGGACGGAGCCGCGTCGCGGCCGGGCGCCTTGTGGCGCTCGAGGAGGACTCGCAGGGCACTGGCGGTTGCGACCTGCGGGCTGAATCGTTGGGGCGGCAATCCGCCGGTCCTATCCTTTGACAGCGGCGATCCGGGTGGCCCACCAAGTGGAGCTCGAGTACGCGCCGCCAGTTGTTCGCCGCCCAGCCGGAGGCGACGGCTACCTCTCCACTGGCCTCTTGGGATCAGCGCCAAGACCGTTGAGTCTTCGGAGACTGGCCTGCTTCCGGGCTAGCGTTGCCGCTGGCCGATCATGCTTCTCGGCGCGCGCCAGCGCTGCCTGAGATCGCCTGCCGACCGGACCTTCCTGAGGTCCGGTCACGGAAAGTGGCGCCCTCGCCGCGTCAACCCTGGCGGAGGTTGCGGACTGTTCATGGGTGAGCGAGTGCCCGTCCGCCCGGGCGGTGCCGCTTCATTCAAGGAGGTAACGGTCATGCGTCAACTTCACCGCTGCAGCGTTGTGGCCGCAGTCGTCCTCGTGCTCACCCAGCTGGGCACCCCATCGTCGGCGATGGCGGACGCGCCACCGGCTGTCGACGAGTCCCGCCTCATGCCAGCGCTGAGCCCGACCTTCACGCCGTGGTCGTGCCAGACCAAGCAGGAGGGGCCGGTCTGCAAGGGCGAGCGCCACACCTCGACAGGGTGGGTGCCGTTCGACTTCGGCTGCGGCGACACCCCGCTCTGGGCCAACACCAGGTCGGACCGTTACCAGACGCGGTACTACAACGAGGACTACCGCATCGCCTACAGCGAGTTCCGCACTAACGACATCGACTACCTCAGCACGTCGCCGACAGGCCCGGCGATGGCGACGATCAGCACGAACGTGCGATTCAGCGAGCCGTTAGCTGTGCCGGGCGATGCCCGGACCCTCACCGTCATCACCGACGGTGCGCTGTGGGACATCCGTTCCTCCCAGGGTGCCGCGGTGTGGCGCGCGGTCGGGACCCTGGTCGAGCCTCCGGACGCCGTCGGCACCTTCAGCGGTCACGTCACCGCGGCGGGGAAGACCACCAGCTTTGTCGACGCCCCCATCACGGAGGTCCTGAGCGACGACACGTTCGTGTCGGCCGTGTGCGCGGCGGTCACGGGCGGTGCATGACCGAAGCCGGACCGGCGGCGCCGTCTGGTTCCGCGGTATCGCGGTCGGCGGCTCGCGGCAGTGGACATACTCGGTTCCAGATCGGAGGCGCCCGGTGGGCCACGAGGAGCGGCGGGACTACGAGTGGGTCTACCGCGCCCGGTTCGCGTCGGTGGCTCGCACGGTCTTCCTCATCGTGGGTAGCCGCGCGGTCGCCGAGGAGATCACGCAGGACGCGTTCGTCAAGTTGCTGCAGAAGTGGTCGTCGGTGTCGGACTACGAGCGGCCCGAGGCGTGGGCCCGCAAGGTGGCGGTACGGATGGCGGTGCGCCACGTCGGCCGTGAGCGGTCCCGTCCGGGTCGTGAGCTGCGTGCCCAGCCGGTGCCCAGCGAGCCGCCGCTGCCGGACCCGGAGGTGGCCCGGGCGGTGGCCGCGCTCGCCCCGATGCAGCGTGCAGCGGTCGCGCTCTACTACTGGGAGGACCGCCCGATCCTGGAGATCGCCCGGATGCTGCAGGTGTCCGAGTCGACCGTCAAACAGCACCTCCACCGGGCCCGTGCGCGACTGGCCGACGTCCTTCAGGAGGAGGTGACCGACGATGTCCGTTGACGAGCGGCTGCGCATCGGCCTCGCCCGTAACGCCCAAGTGTGCAACCCCGAGGTCGAGCTGCTGCTGGAGGCCGCGTTGGCGCGGGGGCGGCGCGACCGTCGGCTTCGCTGGGCCTGGGTCACGGCGGGCGTCGTGGCCGCCGCGTGCACCGCGCTTGTCCTGGCGCTTTCCCTGGGGTGGCGCAGCGACCGCGGCGCCCCCCTCGTCCCAGCGGACGGCGCGACCTCGACGGCCGCACTTCAGGGTCGGTATGCGGCTGACGTCCCCGCGCAGCAGTCGGCCCCGGGCGTCGCGGGACGCTGGGTACTCGAGTTCCAACCTCAAGGCGTGCTGGCCGTGACCTCGCCCCCGGCTTATCCGGGCGTGGTGTCCGGGGTGCTGTACGCCGTGGTCGGCGAGGAGCTGCGGACGGACCTGTTCAGCCAGGACCTCTGCTCCGGCCAGCCGCTGGGCCGGTACCTCATGACGAGACGTAGTGCCCGGCTGACGCTCACCCTGGCTGTTGACCCCTGCCCGCAGCGGGTGGCGGTCCTCACCACAACGAGCTGGACGGCACTCCCGTGAAAGCCCATCCCCACCAAGGAGTTCGGCCAGCAGGTACGGGATCGAAAGGACAAGAACGATGAGGACAACACACGCAACCACCGCGCTCCTGCTCAGCGGGGCCTTGCTCGCCGGATGCACGGGTGGCGCCGTGGCACCAACCGGTCAAGGGCCCGCGGAGCCGGTCGCCGCGGCGCGGAGCGTCCCAGCCACGCCTCCGACGTCCCAGGCGGCGGCCAGTTCGCCGACCACCAGAGGGGTCAGGGCCATCCCTGACGGGGTCTGGGCCAGAGAGATCACTACGGCGGAGATGACCCGACGCGGGCTCCACCTGTCGCCGGAGGAGATGACTGCCAACTACCTCGACGACGGCACGGCCCGCCTCGTGCTCAAGATCCAAGGGTCACGATGGTCGATCCTCGTCCAGGACGACTCGGGCGCATACGAGGTCGGTGACCTCGGCACCACGAGCTACGACAGCGCCGGCCGCTGGGTCCAGGGCAGCGACAGCACCGGCGGCACACTGCTGCTGGCTTGGAAGGTCAACGGGGACACCCTCGTCACGTCAGGGGTCAAACCCCCTGCGGGGCAGCCACCCCTGGGTGACGGCGAACACGTCTTCCTCGAGGGCAGCTGGAAGCGCCAGAGCTGAGTCACGCTCTTCGAGAGGAAGAGGCAATGGGCACGTATCCGAAGAACCAACGCCGAACTGCCGGGGCTGTCATCGCAGGCTGCCTCGCCATCGGGCTGCTCTCGACGTGCACCTCCACGCCGCCCGTCACGTTCCGACCCTCGCTGGTCTGGGGGGCGTGCCCGGAAGACGTGGAGACCACGTTCTTGTCACCACACCAGTGCGGCACCCTCACCGTGTTGGCCAACCGGGCCAAGCCCGATGGCGCCACCATCAGGCTGCTCGTCGGCAAGGTGCCACCGCCCGCCGGAGCCCGAAGCCCCGGACTGGGAACGAGCTTCGGCGGCAACTTCGGAGAAGCCGAGGCGATCTCTGGCTCCATCGCCACCGGAACCTCGCGGACAGGGATCACCGGCCTACAGCTGGAATCGCGCGGTTCCGGCCTCCATAGCACGCCCTCACTGCGCTGCCCAGAGGTGGACCGACTCGGAACGCGCGCGGCCGGGATACCCCATGATGACGTCGGCCTGCGCGACGCCTTCGTCGCCGCGGTCGCCGCCTGCGCCAAACGACTGCGAGCCCACGGCATCGACCCGGCCGACTACACCACCGCGGCGATGGCCCAGGACATCGAGGACCTGCGGGTCGCCGCCGGGATCGACCGCTGGCACATGGCCGGCGCATACGGCACCCAGTCGGCCGTGCTGTTCGAGTACCTCCGCCGCTACCCCGGACACGTCAAAGCCGCCTACCTCGACTCACCGACGTTCACCAGCCCCGCCGGCTTCCACGGCGGCGCCTCTGCGCTGCAGCAAACGCTCGACGCCCTGTTCCGGACCTGCCAGCAGACACCCGCCTGCCGCGCCGACTACCCCGACCTGCAAGGGCTGTGGAGCCAAGCCCTGGACGGCGCCGCCACCCACCCCCTGCGCGGCACGGCCCACGTCGGGGACCAGCAGATCAACGTGCTCGTCGACGCCCCCAAACTCCTTCGCGCCACCAGGCTCGCCCTGGGAGCGGAGGGCGGCCCGCTGACCGCGCTGCCCAGGATCATCAAAGACGCCGCCCACGGCCGGCTCGCCCCCGAACTCGCACAGACCGTTGCCAGCGACGCCATCTATTGCAGCGGGTACCGACCTCTCTGCCGCGATCGTCGATTCAGCCTGGGCCTCTTCCTCACCAACTACTGCCAGGCACCCCCCATGAGTGGCCAGGAGGCCACCGACGCGATCCGCGGAGCCAGCAGCCACCCGGCCTACCCATCCGTCTTCAAGGACTCGCCATACACCGCAGCCTGCAAGGTCTGGGACACCCCACCCGGGAGCACGACACCCACCCCGCCCAGCACCGGCATCCCACTTCTGCTGATGTCAGGCAGCCTCGACTCCTTCAGCCCACCAGCCACCACCCTGGCAGCGGCACACGCCCTCGGGCCGCAGACATCCGTCCTCGAGGTCCCCGGCGGCATCCACAACGTTCTCGGCTTCTACGAATGCGCCATCACCGCCCGCAACACCTGGACCCGAAACCCGACCCAACCAGTACCAACAGACGCCTGCGCCAAAGCCCCCAAAATCGCCTTCCGGTAGTCGACACCCGCACCCGACCTTCAGACCATCACCTGCGCCTGACCCGACCCGACCGTGCAAGCCATCGTCTCCGCTGCGTCACATCGCCGCGTGCCGGGCCAACTCCCTCCGCCACCGGAGCAGCTGCCGAACGTCGCCGCGCTCAGGAGAGGTGGTTGGCGCTCGATGAGAGCAGGCGCAGGAAATCGTCATACCCGAGGGTCGTCACATAGAACTCCTTGGCCTTCACAATGACGGCGGCATCGTCGGTGACGATGTGCCAGTCCACCCCGAACAGGCGCTCTGCCTCCGCTTCCATCGCGTCCAGCGCCGACGCGATGAGGATAGGATCCGCGTTCCCGAGATTGTGGTAAAGGTCGACCAACCTGAAGTCTCCGGGCGGCACTGTCAACATCACCTCCCGGACCCGCGCAAGGACGCCTGCGCTCACTGGGTGCTCCAACCGACGCAGCTCCGCGAGGTCCGGGAAGCCTGATGCCTCGTGCAGCACCTCCGAGCACAACGAGCAGTTGTCACGAAAGAACTTGCTCGCCCGTTGCGCGCGGGTGAGCCGGCTCAACACGTTCGTGTCGACGAGGAAGCGGACGAGGTTCACAGTGCCTCGCGGAACTGATGGATCTGCTCCGGTTTGATTCTGTTCTGTAGGACGACTCGGCAGAACTCACGCTTGCTGATGGAGCCGCGGTCGAGCTGATTCAGCATGCGGTGCGAGAACTCGACGCCGTTGTATTTCCGGAGAGCGTTCACCGCGAGCGGGCTTCGAGCTTGGCGCTTCGGTCGCTCAGCAAACTCGCGTGCGAGTTCTGACAGATGGTCCTCGGCCTGGAGCCGATCTACCAGTCCCAGCCGCCGGGCCCGCATCACGAAGGCGCTCGGCGTAACGCGATACGTGACAGCGTGGGCACGGACGTCGTCGAGTCCGGAGACGCTCAGGTCCTGGATCTCGGCTCGCGGCATCAGCATCTCCTCCGTGAGTTCGTACTCCCGGGCTGTGATCGGTTCCGCGGTCCGGTCGCTGTAGGTGACCGGCGCGAACTTGGCGTGCGCCACGAACACAGCTAGGAGAACGAGGGTGAAGACGCGCCGTCCCTCGGGCTCGAAGTTCTCGCCGGCGTCGCCGCTGGTCAGGAAGATGAACGGGATCTTCTTGTCGCGAACGCACAGCCCACTGAACTTGGCGTGCTGGGGCAGGCGCTGCGGCATGAAGTTCTGCTGGCTCTGCGCGACGAGGATCTGCCTTGCCTCGAGACGCGAGATCAGCAGCTCCAGTGCCGCGCTCTTCGTGCGCGCAGTCTTGAGGTCGTTACTGGTGAAACCGAGAGCAGCACTGAGTAGGCGGGCATCGTCCTCGACGCGGCCCTGCGAACGGCGCAGACAGCCCACCACCTTGTTGGTGGTCAGTGAGCGGTCCAGACGCTTCAGCGTCTCCTGTTTTCGAAGGAGGTCCTTCACGATGAGCTCGACATCCGCGAGGCGCACTTGGCTGCGCGAGTTCAAGGAGAATGCGTCCTTGCTGACACCAGCCAGAAGTGTGTCCGCCTTCTTCTTGAGCTGATGGTCGACGGTCTCGCGCGAGGCGAAGAACAGGGTGTAGGGGATGTCCGCTACGCGGGCGAGCTGGACCAGGTCCGCGAACTTGATCCGCGACGTCTCGAGGGCGTGGAGGTATGGGGCACGCGAGGACGCTACAGAAGCGTCGAAAAGCGCCGTGAATACGCCAGACTCGATGAAGACGCTCGCCTCACCCAGCCGAACCTCAATAGTCGACATGGCCCCTCCATCCCCTGCGGAGCTTTAGTGGGATGACTCTGCCCGAACGGATAATCCCTCGCATCAGACACGCCGGGCAGTCGTCCACGCACCGAGAGGGAGCTTCCCTGGGTCGGCAACTTGACGGCCCGAAGGTCACTCGCCCGGCGCCTACGCCCGAACACCGAAGCCACCGACGTTCCAGGTCCGTGGCCATCAGCACGGCTCGGAGGAGGACCCAGGCCTGAGCGAGGGTGGGTGCCCCACTTCGCCGCCTGCGGGGCGGCCGCGAGGTCGGACAGAGCGGCTGAGGTCCTGCGATGATGGCTGGATGGTCCGGACGGGGAGGCGCGCAGCGGCCCTGGCTGCGCTCTTAACGGCCGGCGGAATGATCGCATACGAGGCCCCGCCCGGTGCCCCAAGGCTTCGGGACCTCGACGCAGACGTCACCGCAATGCTGCTTGACCTCTACCGGCACCTCGGCGGGCGGCGCGAGGATCCAGATCTGCGGCCGGGAAGTTGGGACTTGAGTGCGAACGGCGTCCTCATCGAATTGGATGAGGAACTGCACTTCAACCGCTACCGCGAAACGACCCTCCGACAGACCTGGGCGCAATCGCTGCCCTGGAATAGGCCCTACCTGGAGTTCTGTCAGTCTCGCGAGTCCGAATGCCTCCGAGCCGCCACATGGGGCAAGCGGTGGACGAGTGAGTCGAGTGCCAACATGTTTGGCGATGCGGCGCCGCCAGGAGACCTCCTGTCGGCGGCTGGTTCTCCTCGCTGGAAGCAGCGAGCACTCTACGACGCCATAAAGGACGCGGTCGCGGCCCACGGCGCAGGCACGAAGGTCGCTCGGCTATCTGTCTATGACGAGGTTTCTGGACAGTCGCTCGGGAACGTGCTTACGGGCAGCGCCCGCTGCCAGATAGAGGACCTTTTGGCCCTGGTCGACGCTCGAACTGCCCAAGCGCCCCCCTGAGTCTTACCGCCGCGAGTTGGCCTCCCCTCACGCCGTCGTATCCAGAGTCGGACGAAGAGGCAGAGTCGCTGCTCGAAGGCCCCTATTCGGAAAGGTCGGCTTGGGTCATGCCCTTCAGGCGGTTCACTTGTCGTTGCGGGCCTTGCACGGCACAAACCGTCAGTGACGGTCGACCGTAGTTACGGGTCCGGTTCTCTATCGGGAGGGCCCGGGCGAAGCGGTTCACCAGCGCTGCACTCCGAGCTAAGTCGAGAGAGCGCCGCCCGCGCAGGCAGCCGCCCTTAGGTCCGCCACGGCGGTGATCTGCCCGTAAGGGGCCAGTCTGGGCGCCGGTGCTGCGAGACTATACGCAGGATCAGTGACTACAAAAGCTCAGACCGCGGTAGCTCTGTGATTCCGTTGCACACTAGGAAAGGCCTGAACATGTGGGTCCCCAGCCAAGCTCCAGCGGTGACGCCTCAACCTTTGCCGTCGGCCGTGGCGTGGCAGCCATGGGAGTTGTTTCTGTTCTTTGCCGGGTTCGCCGTTGGCTTGGCTGTCCTGATCCCAGCGTACCTATCCTGCCTGCCAAGGCCCGTTGCGGGGGCGCAGGTGCAAGACCACCGAACCCTGGTCGAGTGGGAGAAGGACCGCGTGCTTGGCGCTGGAAAGGGCATGGCGTCGGTAGCGGCCGGCTTCTTAATTGCAGTGGTGACCGCGGCACTGAAGTCCGAGCTCGGTTCGGTCCCCGTCTGGGCCGCACTAGGTTGTGTCGCTGGCTCCATCGGCATGCTGCTAATTGCCGCTGAACTTTCGCGCCAGTCGGCCGACTTCGCTCGCAGTTCGCTCATCGAGACGCTCAAATGGTAGACCCCCTCGCCGCCGTGTTCGCGTTCTCAGGCGGTCTGGGCGTTGCCGCCGTCGTCATCGGTGTCTGGGTAACCGTCACCCGTCGGCCCTCGGGCGGTTCGCCCCCGTCCGGACGAACTGGCACCCCGCCCTCCGGCGCCCCCGCCGATTCGCGGACTGGCTCCGATCGAGTAGGGAGGCCTGCGAGTGGCAGAACCTCACAGCGGCGAGCTGCAGGCGGGCGAGGCGCGCAGGGCTAGCGGATGGCTAGCCCTGAGGATGGCTCCTCGTGCCATGTGGAGCTCCCTAAGGAAGTAGTCCAGATCCTTGCTCATCCCGCCGAGCGCGTCCTCCAGGCCGCGGTAGTCGACCTTGCCGTCAGCGTCCACGTGGCCGCGCCCTTTCACCGCCTGTCAGGCACATCTCCCATGGCACGAGTCCGGGATTAGCTCTGTTTGTCGCGCAGCGCACAGACATCCCCGAGCCCCCGGCGCACTCTCAACTCATGAACACGAAGAAGAGCTTGAGATGCACCATCGGCCGCCACCGCTGGCAGCCCACCACCGTAGCCGGGATGCGCGAACGGATCTGCGTCCTCTGCGGTCGCAACCACTTCGACGCCTCGGTACATCCAGACCGAAGCTCGAGCGATAACACTTCATTCCACTTCATTCCCTGGGGCGCCGGAGGAGGGGGAGGCATCTTCTGAATCGCCACCGACAACAGCTGCGACCTCGGCACACAGGACCTTGCGAGGCATTGTTCGCGACCGAGCACCGAGCGCACTCGACGCAGACCTGCACCACCCGCGTCACATCGCCGCCTTTCGCGCACCGTAGCCCGCGTCACAGCGCCCAGATAGGCCGTGTCTGGTCCATCTTCGACTACACGCCACCTATTGGGCACGATCAGCGGTGCTGCTGACAATTGTTTTAATAGTCGTTTCACTCAGGGCAAGGAAGGAGTTCTGGGAAGGGCCGCCCTCAACAGCTCATCCGAGGCATCACCCCTCACCCCGCAGCGGGTCAGCCGCCGACCGGTCGCGGCCCGTAGGTTCCCAGTTCCTTCCTGGCCGCCTCGAGGTACGCGTTCATGGCCGGTACGTATCGCTCCCTAGCCACACTCTGCTCCTGAACCAGCACTGTCCGGCGATCCGGACTGTATTCTTCCAGCCCCTCCCAGAATGCAGCAACGACGGCCATCTCGAACACGGAAACGACCTGGTGTGCCGCGCGACACTTCTCCGCGACCTCTTCCGACGACACCATGGACACTTGGGCCACTGCCGCCGACGCCGCGTTCGCTCTCTCTGTGTCAAGCTCCACGCCGGATTGCGCCCAGAGTGGCGAGGGGTGCGCCAGTTGCTGAGCGACATTCAACAGATAGGACCAGTGGGTGCGTATCGCCCCGATGGCATTGGAGTGAGCGCCGAGACGGGCTTCTCTCCACGCTTCCTCGTTGCCGCGATCGGCCCGCTCACGCTCGAGACGAGACTCGTGCGAGAGCTGCTTCTCAACCGTCTTGAGGTTAGCCCGCGCAGAGAGATGCACGCCCAGAACCGTTAGCCCCGCGCCTAGAACTGCTCCTCCAGAGCCGAAAATCGCCGCAACTACCTCAGGTTCCATGGGGACATGATGCACTGAACATTCCGGCGTGCCCGCGCGGGATCCCAAACTCGACCGTCGGTCTGGCTCGACGAGTTGCTCGCGCGCCCAGTTTTCCGAGCCTGGGTGGGCTGAGGTGAGCGACGCTCAACCGCCCTACCGGACGTCCCAGTTCCTCATCGGCTCCCTGCCCCAGTCCGCCGCTTATCGTCCACTTCTGGGCGTCTGTCACCCATCGAAGCCTAGCGCCCCCGGTGTTGTCACACCTCTGGTGCAGTATCTGCTGTGCCGCGCTGTCTCCCAGCGCGATGTGCGACCAGATGGACTACGACGGTTGGAGGCACGCCTGTGATGGCTTGGTGGGACTGGTCAGATCCTTCGTTCACGCTCGCTCTTCTGGGGGCTATGGCTGGCGTCGGCGCAGCGGTGCTTGCGATCGTCGTTCCACGCCAGATCCACAACGCCTCACAACAGGGCGAACGGATTGCTCAGGACACCCAGAGGCAGCTGATCGAAGTGCAAAGGTTGCAGTTGGAAGCGGTCCGACGAAGTCGATGGGAGCGCCTCTTGGACATTCTCCCAACAACTGGCACTCCCGCCGTGTTCTACGCATTGCGAAATGAACTCGAAAACTACCATGGCGAAGAACGAGACCTGCTGGAGGGCGCTGCACGGGCAAACCCCATTCAGCACCTTCCCTCACGTGTGGACACGCTGCGAGAGGCTCTCGACTACGTCAAATCGCTTCCTAACCGAGTTACCCCAGCAAATCACATGTTTCCAGAGCATGCGAAGCGTTTCGCCAGCGGATGCGCGGAATCCTTCGATACGGCCGACTTCGAACGCCTCGGTTTAGCCGTAGCGTTGGTCACCTGCTTTCCACCGGGTCGTACGCCCGGAGTCCAATTCTACAGGGAACTCGTGAATGACGTTTCATGGCGACTGGCGGATGACCTCCTCTACTCCACGCGGGATCTCGAGCCTGGTGGTCATGCAGCTAACGTCATTACTGGGGTGCTGCTGGCCGCCAAAGATATTCACACAGGGCGCGCCATCGACTCGGAGGAGGAAGTCGAGGATGGGATTGGTCTATTTCATCGAGGTTATGCGCTAAGATCTCGGAGCGGTTGGCCGGATGGAAGCCAGGACCAAGCTGTATTCGACTCGAATCTGAAGGCAGCCATTGCATCCCTACTGTCGAACGAATTGAGCAACTGGGGTCAGTGGCCGAGAGAGGGACTGACTGACTCGCAAGGGGCGGCCGCGGCGTGGATCATTCGCGCTGCCGGGGAGGTCGCGGTGGGTGACGAACATCTGGAGATGAGGATCATCCAACACCTGCCTTGGATGGTGCGTTCGCTATCCGGGCATGCCCGCGCCTGGGGCAGCGACGTGGACGATGTGCGTCACGGGCTGGCCCTGCTTCGGCGCCGATGCCCGGGACTCTGGGACGAGTACGGCACATCCCTGGTTGATTGCACGGGCGTTTCCCCGGGAGCCGAAGACGGAGCAAGGCCACTGAACGGAGGTGCGTCATAGCCCGCGAGCCGAGCCAAGGCTACTGCGGTGCCTGCTCGATCAGCGGGTCACCTAGATCGGGCATGTCTGGCCCCGGATCAACGCTGCTCAGCGGCTCAGGTGACTCGGCGGGTGTCACTTCCACGGCGAGATAGCGGAAGTGACCTCCCGGTTGATCATCCAGCTGCCAGTAGTTGTGCCAGGTCAGCGCATATGTGCCTTGGATGTCGCGGGTGTTGGGCGCATAGGTTCCATCAGCCCAAAGGAGGGTTCCACTCAGCTGGCGACCCTCGTGGAGATGGAAGTCGCGGTCGCGGGGTTTCCTGGTGGATCTTCTCCAAAGCCCTGGCTCGTTGGTGAGCAGGACGGCGAGCGCTGGGCGCGGGAACCCGAACCGCTCGAGCCGAACAATGTCGTGCACGAAGTGCAGGCGTAGAAGGTCAGTGGCTGCGTGTGCGCGAAGTTCGAATGCCTCGCCTCCTACTTCGCCACTCCAGCGGCGGGTGAAGTACTTGAACTCAATGGCGGTCTCGCCAGGGGCCCCGCTGCACAACAGGTCGAGGTACTCAGTCCTGCCCGTGGCGGTGTTGAGCATTGGCCGCTCCAGCCGGCACTCCACCTTCGGCGCCAAGGCGGTAACGGCTTGGGCGAACGAGAACTGGAAGTCCGCCTCGCTGTGAAATATGGGTCGCTTGCGGGAAAGAGCCTCCATGACTTGTTCGAGGGATACCGTGCCCGCAATCATGTCCACACGCCCGATACTGGCACCTATTCGGGGTCTGCGCTCACCGGCCTCATGATGCGAGGAGGCGTACAGATGTCTGCCTTCTCGGATCGTCGCGGTCGTGGACGCTCGGGCGGGCTCGGGAGGCGGTGATAGCACTGCGTCCTACCGCCGCGTATCTCCCTGGTGAGCAAAGCGGCCGGCGCCCAAACTGGGTTTAGTCCCTTTTCTCGCGTTGGCTGGATCTGACGCGCGACAGCGATGGACCCGCGTGGTGCCCAAGGTCGTGCACAAGAGGTTCTATCTCTCCGCCCATAGCGGGGGCCCTGCCGACGAGGTCGTCGGCAGCTCGGCCGGCCCTTCCGCCTCGTCGAGCTTGCCCGGGTCGGAAGCAGTTGGCTCGCACTTGCACGGAAAATCGATTATTGTTCTACTTCCCTACTGCGCTCGAAAAGTGGATAGCGGGGCCGAGCAGGAATAGCAGATTGTGTGCGACCACAATCCGACCACTGCTTGCGCAAAGTCTTCGGCTTCTTGATGGGTCACTGATTCTGCCCATGCGTTGTAGTGCGCTCCAGCGATATTTCTGAGCGCCAGAAATGCTCCTACCGGCTGAACGCGATCGCCGAGCCCTGAGATGTCGGCCTTGAGTAGCACCTTCTGCACGCCCGGCCAGAGGTCACCAAGGGTGTACTTGTCGTCACGCCGCCTCGTGACGCTTGTGCCGAGGGAAACGCTTAACCGATCACAAAGTTGCTCGAGCGTCCGCCCGGCGATAGACGTTTGGATCTCGGGTGAAGCCCGGTCTTCGATGAGACGCTTCAGGACTTCAAGGGGACTGCTATCGCCCACGCGGAGCTCAGGAACTCCTCCTTCCCGCGCGGCACGCACCTCGATCAGCTGCGGGGATCCGACGCCTGCTCGTTGCATGGCGGAGCGGGCCAACTCGACCCACAACCGGTCATGCATTGTGAGAACGAGTTGCCATCCTCGTAGCCGTGATAGTGCGTGCTCCAATGAACGGACTCGATGAACTGCATCCACGCTTTGAAAAACGTCGTCCATGACAAGTAGTTTCTCTTGGCCTAATTCGGCGCATTCGATGTGAACCTCAAGCAGGATCAAGAGTGCCAAGACGTCAAGGGCCGCCTCGTTCAAAACCTGGACGGGGTCCGCAAGTCTCCCGCTAAGGAGCGCCACTCGGATATCGAGCGACTCGTCATCGCCCAAAGTGATCGCCACCTCGCGGATCCACTCTTTGCGAACCACTCGAGAAAAGTCATCGCTCACACGGAGACTGACTCGATCGAGAATTTCTCTCAACTGCTGCTGCGGGAGTTGCTCATCCTCGTCAAAAGAGAGCGAAGGGTCCTTCTCGGTCTTCTCTAGTGCTTGTTGATACTCCACGAAAGGCGCATATATCCGGTTCGGCAGCTTCTTGCCATCTGCACGCGGGCGCTCGCCATATCGCTTGAACAACAGGTTGAGAAAAGGTTTGGTCTGCGTGTACGTCTCAGGAAGTCGCATGTCGTCGTGTACTGCGCGCTGCAACTTTTCCTTTGCCCGGAGGAGCTTGTCTCGTGCTTCCGCTCGTCGCACATCTCGTGCTGCGACCACAGTCGATAGGGGCGCTCCACCTTGATCGCGTAGATAATCGAAGAAGAACTGTTGACGCTGGCTGCTTGGGATGGTCCAAAATGATTCGACGTCGTGCCGACGGATGACCACCGGACAGAATTCGAAACCAGAGACGATCTGGACCTGCAAATCAGGAACGTCAGAGCATTTGATACCCCCACCTCTCCGCACCCTCCCGCCGCCCGGCAGGGTGAGAAGCACTCCGGGCGCTCCCGGGGTCACCAAATTCCTGACTTCCCGCTTCTGCTTCTCGCCGTGGAGCCCTCTCCGACTTAGTCGACCTCGGAGGCCGAACTCCAAAGCATCGACAATTGACGATTTTCCGGATCCATTGTCGCCCAAGATCATGCACGGTCCCGCCCCTCGCTTACCGGTTAGATCAAGCGACAGATGTCCACCGATACCACGAAAGTTCGCGAGTTCGATCCGCGAGATGACCAATGTCCCTCCCAAACGTATGCCTCCCTTATACTATCCGGCAGGGGGTGCTGACGCCGCTGACGGCCGCCGGAGTTTCGAGACGGCTTCACGGCAGTCCCCCTCGAGATGCGAGCGATCGCAGGTGAGGGACGAAGCAGTGACTATGCCGACATGAGGCTCTACCGCCCGACATTCCCGCTACGAGTTGCACAGCGGTGAACTCCGGCGCGGATCTGGTGCGGCCGCGCTTGACCGTGTGTTCGCCGACCCTAGGTGGGTGGAGCAGCGGCTGGAGCGGCCACCCCCACAGCCCTCAGCGCGGGAAACGCGTAGGCCGCTGTGGCGCTCGCGCCTGGCGCCGAGACCGGCTGCGCCACTCAATGCCGGGCGCACACACGAGAGTTGGAGGACGAGGTCGTGGGTGCTTAGAGCCAAAGACATCTGGAACCGGTCTGAAACCTGGCCCCGTATCGTCACATCGCCGGTCCCTGACGACTTCTGGTCGACTCGATCCCATCGGATGCCAAGTTGCGTCACTTCGCCGCGAATCGGCGAATCCGCCTTCACCGCCTGCTCACCGTCCTTCGCCGGAGAGCAGGGAGAGGAAACGCTCTGCGTCGCCTGTGCGGGGCAGGTTGTTGAACATCACGTACGGCGTCGGGCGGCCGTCGACCAGGTCTCGCAGCCGGCGCAGTTCGTCATCGGTGTGGACGTGGCGCGAGCCGGTGGTGCCGTGCAGGCGGTAGTAGGTCTGCTCCGGTGTCACCGTCTCGGTCTGCATGGGGTCCACGACGTGCACGAGTTCCAGCTCGGCACAGAGCTCCTCGAGCAGCTGCGCGGGCCACTCACCGCGGGGCTCCCACAGCAGCCGACCGTCCGGCCGCTCCACCTGCGACACGAAGCTTCGCAGCCGCTGGACGTTCTCGGTCGTCGGGCGGAAGCTCTTCGGGCACTGGAGAAGCACGGCGCTGGCCCGCAGGACGCGGGCGCACTCGAGAGTCCGCTCCCACCCCGCAAGGACCTCAGGCGTTGTCCGGAACCCTCCAACCTGGCCATGGGCACTGTCGGGCAGAGGCTGTTTCAGGCGACGGTAGGTAGGGCTGTTGGACTCATGCGTGACGATCTGCCACGCCTTCATCGTGAACTCGAAGTCGGGCGGCACCTGGGTCCGCCACCGCGTCAGGACAGCGTCCGCGGGCGGGTCGTAGAACGTGTTCTGGACCTCGAGGACTGGGAATCGCCGCACATACGAGGCCTGCGAGACGGTCCACCCGCACAGCCCGACCCGAACGTCCACGGCCCTATCCCTCCCCGAGATGTCCGACGTCAAGAGTCACCACGGTCATCCCGGCGGCTGACGGGTGATCCATGGCGGCAAGGGCGGCGCCGGCTTCTTCGAGGCCGATGACGAGGCCGACGAGGTCAGCCGGGCGCAGGGTGCCGTCCTCGATCAGGCTCAGCATTGCGGGGTAGTCGCGGGCGGGCATGCCGTGGGAGCCGTAGATCTCGAGCTCCTGGGAGATGACGAGGTCCATCGGGAGCGGCGGCGTCGAATTGGCTCCGAGCAGGAGCCCAGCTTGGACGTGCCGGCCACGGCGACGGAGGCTCCGCACCGAAGCGACGGCCAGCTCGGGCGAGCCGAACGCGTCGATGGAGACGTGCGAGCCGCCGCCCGTGACCTCCCGGATCGCCACCGCCACGTCGGCAACGTCCCCAGCGTCGATCACCACCGCAGCCCCCAGCGCCGAAGCCCGTTCCAGCGCAGTCGGATTCACGTCGATGGCGACCACCCGCGCGCCGAGCGCCACCCCGATCATCACCGCAGACAGCCCGACCCCGCCGCACCCATGTACGGCCAGCCACTCGCCGGCCCCGAGCCGCCCGTGCGTTGTCAGAGCACGGAACGCCGTCGCGAACCGGCACCCCAGCGACGCCGCCGTCACGAAGTCGACCGACTCCGGCAGTCGCACGAGGTTCGTGTCAGCGCCGTGGATCGCCACCAGCTCGGCAAACGACCCCGGCCCGGTGAACCCAGGCTGCGTCTGGTTAGGGCACACCTGCGCCTCCCCGGCCTCGCACCACGAGCACCGGCCACACCCGCACACGAACGGCACTGTCACGCGGTCACCGACCGACCAGTCACGCACCCCGGTTCCCACCGAAGCCACGACACCGGACAGCTCGTGACCAGGCGTGTGAGGCAAGGACACGGGGTCGTGCCCCTTCCACGCATGCCAGTCCGAACGGCATACGCCCGCCGCCTTCACGGCGACGACGACCCCGCCATCCGGGCACTCCGGCGGCGGCACGTCCCGCACCACCGGCATACGCCCGTAGTCGTCGTAGACGACGGCCTTCACGACGCGTGCGGGTCGTCCAGGACGTCGCGCCACGAGTGCTGCGGCGAGTAGCCGAGCAGGTCGCGGGCCTTGTCGATGGAGTAGAAGGTCTCGTTGCGCCCCATCGGCCGCCGCAGCTCCACCCCGTCGTAGAAGCGCTCACGCACCTCGTCGGTCGTGGCGGCGACGGACATGTCGGCGTTGGCGACGTTGAAGACCTCGTAGCCCAGCCCGTCGGTCTCGAGGCAGCGCTCCACCATCTGGCCGAGGTCGCGGGTGTCGATGTAGGCGAAGATGTTGCGCCGCCGGAGCGCCGGATCCTGCAGGAACGGCCGGAACATCTCGGCGTACTCGTGCGGCTCGATGACGTTGTTGATGCGCAGCCCGTAGATGTCGAAGCCGGTGCGGGCCTGGAACGAGCGCGCCGTCACCTCGTTGGCGACCTTGGACATCGCGTAGGAGTCCTCCGGCACCGTCGGGTGCTCCTCGTCGACCGGCACGTAGAGCGGCCGCCGCTCGCCCTGGGCGAAGCAGACGCCGTACGTCGTCTCCGACGACGCGAAGATCACCTTGCGCACGCCGAGCCGCGTCGCGGCCTCGAGCACGTTGTACGTGCTGAGCACGTTCGTTGCGTACGTCTTCGCCTCCGACGTGAGCAGGATCGCCGGAACGGCGGCGAAGTGCACGACGGCGTCGTAGGCCGGCTTGGCCGGCAGGTCCAGCTCGTCGAAGCGCGCCAGACCCGCGAGCGCCGAGTACGTCTCACCGGCGTCGGTGAGGTCGACCTTGAGATCCGCGACGCCCGGATGCCGCAGCGGGACGAGGTCGGCGTTCGTGACCTGGTGGCCGAGCTCGGCGAGGAACGTCGCGACGTGCTTGCCGGCCTTGCCGCTGCCGCCCGTGAAGAAGATGCGCATGCCTCGATCCAACCACCGATGCGGGCCGGAGCCTCGGGCGCGGCTCCTGGGGCATGCGGGCCGTCACCGTGGACGGACGCCGCTGTCAGTCCGGGCGCCTGTCACCCATCGAGTGGTGGCAGCAGCGAGAGCAGCATCTCGAGGAGCGCCTCCTCGGTCTGCTGGGCAGAGAGCCCGCCGTCGAACCGGAGGATCCGCCACGTGGTGGCGTCACAGACGGCGACGACCTGGGCCAGACGTCGGGTGCGAGTCGCCTGGTCGGGGATGCCGTCGAGGCGCTCGGCGAAGGCCTCTCGACACCAGCTCACGTGGTAGCTGCGGCTGCGGGCGGCGAGCTCCGGCACACCGGGCGCCTGGCCCGCCTCGGCGTAGAGCTTGAGGATCAGCGCGCCGTGGTCCTCGTAGTAGCGGACCAGCGAGTGCAGCGTGCCCTCGGGACTCTCCCCCACGGCGGCCTCGCGGTCGGCGGCGAGCCGGGAGAGCTCGCGCTCGACCGTGGCGGCCAGGAGCCCGTGCTTCGTGCCGAAGCGCCGGATCACTGTCTGCACCGTGACGTCGGCCTTCGCGGCGACGTCTTCGAGCCGGATGCGGTCGTAGGGCACGTCGGCGTAGAGGCCGAGCATCGCGTCGATGATCCGCTGACCGGTCCGCTCGGCCGCTTCTGCACGGGCCGTCATCCGGTATGCCCGTGCCGTCCCATCTTTCATGCGAGCAATGCTAACCTCAATATATTCATGTCAGTCTCACTAAGATCAACTCACCTCAGGAGCAGTCGATGGACCACCACACCCCCGCCTCCGGCAGCGGCCGCACACTCGCCGAGAGCACCGCCCTCGTGCCCACCCGGCTCGGCCGGCTTCACGTGCGCCTCGTCGGGGACGGCCCGACGACCGTGCTGTGGTCGTCGATGTTCGTCGACAGCCACACTTGGGACCCGGTGCTGCCGCTGCTGCCTCAGGGCCGCCGGTACGCGCTCGTCGACCCGCCCGGACTGGGCCTCAGCGAGCCCCTGCGTGAAGCCAGCGACATCGGCGGTGCCGCAGACGCGGCCACCGACCTGCTCGCCGGGCTCGGCGTCGACGGCCCGGTCGACTGGGTCGGCAACGCCTTCGGCGGGCACGTCGGGTTCAAGCTCGCCGCGCGACCCGCGTTGCTCCGCAGTCTCGTGGCCGTCAGCTCACCGGCCCAACCGGTCGACGCACCGCTTCGCCGACAGATCACGCTCCTGCTCCCCATCCTTCGGACAGCAGGTCCCGTGGGGCCGGTGCGCACAGCGATCCTCACGGCCATGCTCACCGACGCCTCCCGAGACCGCGCACCCCTGCGTCGGATGGTGGAGGAGTCCTTGGCGCGGCCCACCCGCCGCAGCATGGCCCTCGCCGTCCGGTCCTTCATCCTCAACCGGGTCGATGTCACTGCTGAGCTCGCAGACCTCACGGTCCCGAGCCTCTTCGTGGCGTCCGACGACCGCGGCGACTGGAGCCCGCAGGATGCGAAGGATTCTGCAGCCGTGGCACCTTACGCCACGGCGGTGACGGTTGAGCGGGCCCGCACCTTGGTCCCGCTCGAGCAGCCTGAGGCGCTGGCCTCCCACATCCGCCGATTCTGGGACCGGCTCGCGTGATCGCAGGCCGCCCGATCAGGGCATGCGAAGCGGCGGCTCGGATCCGAGGGGGTCAGGAGCCGAGCCGCCGCTTCGCTTCACGTGGTGAGGAGCCGGCCTCTCAGCAGAGAGACTCCGCGACTGCGTTCTTGGCCTGGCCCCCGCCGACGGCCCGAACGAGCTGCCCCACGTTGTCCACGCCGGGGACCCCGCCGCTGTTCACGACCTTGTGCACCTGGCCGAAGCACGCCGAGTCGGAGGGTGCTGCGTTGGCGCTGCCGGCGAAGCCGACCATGGCGAGAACGGCGATGGACCCCGTGGCGAGAATGCGCTTCATGAGACATCCCTTTCTGTTGGTGGGTGCGAGTCACCCATCAACACCACTTCCGCGCGAGGGATGCGTCCGGATGCAGCACGGACGACTTTCTTCCGGGCGGGTCATCCCTGAGGGCACCGACTCCGGCGGGGCTCGCGACCTAGGGCCAGTCCGCCGTGAGGTAGGCGATCACCAACGCGCCCAGCGAGACCGCGACCAGCACCGCGCCGACCTGCATCTGCCGGGACCGCCGCGCGGACACGTCGTCGCCCGACCGTCCCGGCCCCGACATCGAACCCCACACGATCAGCCCGAGACCGAGCACGAGCATCACGCCGACCCCGCCCCAGACGTACGTCATCTCGGGGATCGCCCGGACGGGCTGGACGCACTCGCCATGGCTCATCGTCGCACGGCGCCCATTCGTCCTGCCGCCCCCGCGAGGACCTCGGGACGACGGCGGTGCGTCGCCGTCTGCCAGCGTCAGTAGGCTCGCAACTGAAGATCGGTGGCGCCGGTGCATGCCGTCCGCGCCTCACGTCGACCGAGCCACGAGGAGAGCCGTGCTGGCCAAGTACCCGGGGCGCTGTGCCCTCTGCCAGGCGCCCATCGGACCAGGGGATGAGATCGTCAGCGCCGGCCGTGACGCCACCGCGTGGGCGCACGCGGACTGCGGCACGGAGCTGGCCCTCCCTGGCTTGACGCCGACGCGGACGTCGGCGGCACCCACCCGCGGCAAGGCCGGCAAGCCTCGAACTCCCAAGGCGCCCATGACAATCCCGGACGGGGCGACCTTCGTCTACACGGACGGCGCCTGCTCAGGGAACCCCGGACCCGGTGGCTGGGCGTGGGCGATCGACCGGGAGCGTTTCGCGTCAGGGTCCGAGAGACCGAGCACGAACCAGCGCATGGAGGTCCGTGCCGCCCTCGAAGCCGTCACTGCCCTCACGGGCCCGCTGGTCGTGGTGAGTGACTCGACGTATGTCGTCAACTGCTTCCGCGACCAGTGGTGGGCCGGGTGGCTGGAGCGCGGCTGGACCAACTCGCAGAAGAAGCCGGTCGCCAACCGTGACCTGTGGGAGCCACTCGTCCACGCGGTCAGGCAGCGCGAGGACGTCGCCTTCCAGTGGGTGAAGGGACACTCCGGTCACGAGATGAACGACCTCGTCGACGAGCTCGCCGTCGCCGCCAGCCTCGCGGGCTCCTGAGGCGGTCGGGCCCAGGAGCCTGCGGCCGGGATCAGGGCCGCCGCTCAGCCTCGTGGAGATGACGGCGCACCTCGGTCGGGAAGTCGCGCACGCTGATCGGCTTCTCCATGTACCCGTCGAATCCGAACGACAGCACCCGATCGCGGTCGCCGTCCATCGCGAAGGCCGTCAGGGCGATGACGGGGATGTGGGTCGTGGCGCGGTTACCCCGGATCTGCTCCAGCGCGGCATACCCGTCGATCCCGGGCAGCTGGATGTCCATGAGGATGAGGTCAGGGAGCGTGGAGGCGGCGAGGGCCACGCCCTCCTCACCGCAGTCGGCGATGGCCACCGTGAAGCCGGCGAACTCGAGGACGTCTCGGGCGAGCTTGAGGTTGTGAGGATTGTCCTCCACGAGGAGGACCAGTGGCTGGTCGCTCATGGCGCCCCTCCGTCGCCGGTCTCGTGGCTGGTCCCGCTCGCGGTCTCGGCCTCGCCGGCAGCGGCGACCTGGGCCAGCCGCCGTGCCAGGCTCGCCAGGTCGAGCCCTGCCTTCTCCGCGACGAAGGCGATCCGGCCCTCGAGGCGGCCCAGGTCCTCTGACGTCAGCGACTTCGCCGTGAGGACGACGATCGGTGGGCCGCTGTCTGTGTCGCCGGCCCGCAGCTCGTCGATGACCGCGAACCCGTCCACCTCCGGCATGAGCAGGTCCATGATGACGACGGACGGGTTCACCGCGCGGACCAGGTCCGCGGCGTCGAGGCCGCGGGAGCACGTGTGCACCGTCCAGCCGAGCGGCTCCAACGTGCTTCGCACGAGCTTGAGTGCGAGCGGGTCGTCGTCGACGACGACGACGCTACGACCCTCGGGAAGGGTCCCCCCGGGGACGGGCGTCCGCGCGTGTTGCAGTGCCCGGCTCACGGCCGCGAGCAGGTGCTCCCCGGCGACCGGCTTGACGAGGTACTCCGTTGCGCCCAGGGCGAATCCGCGGCCACGCTCGGGTTCGACACTGACGACCACGACGGGTACGGACGCCGTGGAGGGGTCCGCCTTCAGGGTCTCCAGCACGTCCCATCCCGTCATTCCGGGCAGGTGGATGTCGAGCACGACCGCAGCCGGCGACAGGCTGCCGACGGCCTCGAGGCCCGCCTCACCGGTGCCGACGGTCACCGGGTTCAGTCCGGCGGCCCGAAGGTGCAGCGCGACGAGCTCGGCCGACCTCGGGTCGTCCTCGATGACCACGACGGTCGGTCCGGCGCTCGACAGGTCGTCGGCCGGCCACTGCTCGTCTCGCGCCTTCGCGGTCACCGCCGCCTGCGGGATCCTGAGGCCGAACGTGCTGCCTTCCCCCAGAACGCTCGTCACCCACATCGCGCCCNACCCTGCTGGAACGAGTCGAAGATGCGCTCCTGGTCCGCGGGCGCGATGCCGATGCCCGTGTCGGTGACCGTCACGACGAGGTCGCCGGCGTCGCGCCGCGCGTGCACCTCGACGGTGCCCCCGTCCGGCGTGAACTTCACGGCGTTGCTGAGCAGGTTGAGCAGCACCTGCTTGAGGCGCAGCTCGTCGGCGGTGACGAGCCCGAGGCTCTCCTGGGCTTCGAGCGTGAGCTCGATGCCGTGCAGTGCCGCCCGCTCGCGCACCAGCGAGAGGGCCTGGCCGATGACGTCGTCTACCAGGAACGTGGTGAGGTCGAGCTCCATCCGCCCCGCCTCGATCTTCGACAGGTCGAGGATGTCGCCGAGCAGCGCGAGCAGGTGGCGGCCGGCCGCATGGATGTCCTTGAGGTAGTCCTCCTGCCGCTCGTTGAGGTCACCGAACATCCGCTCGAGGAGCACCTCGGAGAAGCCGATGACGGCGTTGAGAGGCGTCCGCAGCTCGTGTGACATGCTCGCGAGGAACTCGGACTTGTGCCTGCTCGCCTCGGCCAGGTCGGCGCTCTGCAGCTCGAGCTGCTGGTAGAGGCGGGCGTTCGTCAGTGCCACCGCGGACTGGCTGGCGAACGTGTCCAGAAGGTCGCACGTCTCACCACTGAAGGAACCGGTCCTCTTTCGCCGGACGACCAGGACGCCGACGACCCGGTCAGGGCTGGCGAGCGGGACGGCGACGAGCGACTTCCAGCCGGCCGCGTGCAGGACGGCCAGGTGCTCGTCGAGCCGGGCCTCGTCCAGGTCGGGAATCTGCAGGACCCGGCGCGTCCGAGCCGCCTTGCCGACCCACGTCCGGTCGATGTGGATCTCGGCGGCCCGAAGGGCGGAGACCGTGTCGTCGCTCGTGCCGTACACGGTGCGCACCCGGAAGAGCCCGGTCGCCTCGTCGTACTCCATCAGCGAGCCGCCGTCGGTGCCGGACAGCTCGACGGCGTGCGACACGATCGTGGCGAGCATCTCGTCCGGCACGAGCGTCGAGCTGATCGCGGCACCGACGTCGGCGAGACCCTCCAGCTGCTCGACCTTTCGTGCCAGCTCGGCCGACCTGCTCTCGAGCGCGGCGGACCTGCTCTCGAGCGCAGCGAACAGGTCGACGTGGCGTAGCGCGAGCGCCGCCTGTTCGGCGAACGTCGCGAGCACGCGTTCGTCGACGTCGTCGAAGGGGGCCACCCGGTTGCGCATCACGTTGAGGGCGCCCACCACCTCGTCTCCCACGATGAGCGGCGCGCCGATCATCGACCGGAAGCCGGCCATCCGTTGGAGGTCGGAACGGTTGTAGTCCGGGTCGGCGACGGCGTCGGTGATGTGGTGGATCTGGCGGTCGATGGTCACACGGCCGACGAGGGTGCCGCGGTCGCGCTTGATGGGGTGTTGCTCGAGGAGTCGGCGGTGCTCCTCCGACATGCCGCTCTGGCGCGCGATGACGTAGGTCGCGCCCTTGACGAGGTAGATCTGCGCGACGGCCGCGTTGAGCAGCGTCCGGGCGTTCTCGACGACGGCGTCGAAGACCTTGTCGGGGTCTCCCGACGAGCTCGTCAACACCTTGAGGATGTCGCTCGTGGCCCGGAACTGCTCCTTGACCTGCGCAAGACGCCCCACGAGCGCCTGCCGCGACATCACGGCGATGCTGTCCTCCGGGGCCTCTTCGGACCTGACCATGCGCGGCTTCCCATCCTTGGTGCCTCGATGCGCTCCAACCTGCAGTTTCCTCCCGTCGGACGGCGCGCGGTCGAGAAAGTCGCAACCTCGCGGAGTCGGCGTCGGCTCAGGCGTGGCGGCTCAGCGCTCCGGGAAGCGGAGTCGACACAGAGGAGGTTGCCCTCGCCGTCCTCGCTCAGCGGACACCCCGCTAGAGTCGGAGACGCAACACCCTGTCCTCTCGCCAGGACGGGGTGTTGTTCGTTGCCCACCGGTGGGCACACCACCGGCATGGGTACGGAACGTAGGCTCTAGGGTCAACTGGCCCCAGACCAGCACGCCGAGGAGGCACCGTGTCTCAGACTTCATCCCGGATCAGGACGATCCTGCCGACGTCGAGCCGCACCGCGTTGGGTGCGACCGTCGCCACCGGTGTGCTGACCGCCCTCGCCTCGGCTCCCGAGCGGCTGAGCCGGCTCCTGCGCGACCGCTACCCGATGGTCGCCGTGACCGGCATGACCGGCGTCGGCAAGAGCCAGCTCGTCGACCGGCTGACCCGCCGCTCCACCGACGAGGCCGTCGCCGCGGTCGGCTCCGCGGTCATGGAGCGCCGGACCCGCAAGGGCGCCAAGCTGCACGGCTTCCGCTTCCTCGTCGTGCCGGGCGACAACGCGGCCACCCGCCTCGCGGCTCTCGACGAGGTCTTCCACGATGAGCCCGTCGACGGGCTCATCCACGTCGTCGCCAACGGCCACGCGACCCCGCGGCGCGCCGGAGGCACGAGCGGAGTCGCCACCGCGACCCGCGAGGAGCAGCTGGCCGCCGAGCTCGAGGACTGGACCATCACCTCGCACCGCATCGCCTCGCTGGCCGTACGCCGCCACAAGCCGATCTGGCTCATCATCGCCGTGACGAAGACCGACCTCTACCCCGACGACGTCGACGAGGCCGTCCGCTACTACTCGCCCGGTAGCGGCACGCCCTTCGGCGACAAGGTCGACGCCCTGCGCGCCCTCGCCGGCGGCGCGAAGCTGTCGATCGACGTGCTCCCGGTCTCCAGCCAGGGCGGCGACCGCAAGTCAGCCCTCCCCGAGAAGCGCGCCGGCGCCATGGTCGACGCCCTCGCCGACCGCCTGGGCCAGCTGAGCGGCCACGCCTGAAGGCATACGTGACCGGCTCACGTCCTACCGGGCACGCGGTCCCTACCGGGCGCGGATCACGCCTCGTGGCCGTCAGCCTCCGCGAGCTGGATGACGACGTTGCCGACCTTCTGGCCGCTCTCGACGTAGCGGTAGGCCTCGACGATCCGCGCCAGCGGATACGTGCGGTCCAGGACGGGCCGGAACGCCCCGCTCTCGAGCCGCACCCGGAGGTAGTCGATCACCTCGGGCGTCTCCATCGGGAACGGGAAGACGACCCGGCGACCGCGTGCGAGCCTGGTCACGAGGGGGAGCGCGACGTTCTGCGCGTACGGCCCGAGGTCGGAGGACACGTAGACGCCACCCGGTCGCAGGATCCGCCGGCAGGCCCCGAACGTGCTCTTCCCGACGAGGTCGAGGACGGCATCCATCTCCAGCCCCGTACGGGTGAAGTCCTCCTTCTGGTGGTCGAGGACCTCTTCGGCTCCGAGCCCTGTGACCAGGTCGACGTACGCGGTCGGCGCCGTCGCGACCACGTGCACCCCGAGGTCGACGAGCAGCTGGACCGCCGCCGACCCGATCGCGCCGGTCGCGCCGTGCACCAGCACCCGCTGCCCGGGCTCGATGCCGGCACGTCGGATCGCCGACAGCGCGTAGTGGCTGCCCTCGGTCGCCGCGGCGGCGCTCGGCAGGTCGACCCCGTCAGGAACTGGCGAAATCATCGAGGTCACCGACACGGCCACGAGCTCGGCGTGCGCGCCGAAGCGCCCCTCCGCATACCCGAAGACGCGGTCACCCGGCACGAACCGGGTGACCTCGCGGCCAACCCGCTCGACGACTCCGGCGTACTCCGTCCCCCACACGCGGAACCGGGGTCGACGCAGCCCGGAGATGCCACGGATGAAGAACGGTGACGCGCCCCGATATCCGCAGTCCGTCCGGTTGACGGTCGTCGCGTGCACCCGCACGAGGACGTCGTCGTCCTCGACCGTGGGATCGGGCTCGTCGTCCACGACGCGCACGACCTCGGGTGGCCCGTAGCGCACGCTGACCGCGGCCTTCATGCCCGCAGACTACGCCGGGCACGGACCCCCAAACGCCCCGCGTGGGGTCAGGTAAAGGTTCCGCCGATCCCGCGGCAGTTGAATAGCGGGAGGTGCTATTTCGGTGTATAGCTGCTCGGAACCGACGATCATGAGCAACGTGGCGCGCCTGCCTGCCTTCGGCGTTCCGTCATCTCGTCGCGGAACCCATGAGGAGTTCCGCGCGGTGTTCGAGGCGTCGTACGGCAGGCTCGTGCGCAGCCTGTGGTTCCTGGTCTCCGACCACGAGGTCGCGCAGGAGATCGCTCAGGAGGCGTTCGCGGAGCTGTACCAGCAATGGCCGAGGGTGTCGCAGTTCGACCACCCCGACCTGTGGGTGCGTCGCGTTGTACTGCGCAAGGCACGACGTGAGCTCGGCCGGACCCCACGACGGCGCAGGCTCGAGCGCCGCGCGGCGGAGCGGGACGCGCCACCACGAGGCATCGCCGATGTGTCCCAGCTGCCAGACCCGGCGCTCGTCGACGCGATCCGATCACTGCCCCCGTGTCAGCGCATGCGCCTCGACCGGTGTGCAGGGAGACGCGATGCCGAACGCCCGGTCGTTGGCCGGCCGGGCCGTTGGGTGTCAGCGCCGCAGCGACTGCAGGCGTGGGTGACGGTGCCGTCCGGAAGCCGGGCGGTCAGAGGGGACTCTCGCGCGGGACGCTCACGAGGCTCCGCGCCCGTCGTGCGTCATGGCGAAATGCAACCCATCCATGTCCCCCCGATCGGTAACGGATGTGGTGTGGATCGCGAGACGGCTTCACCCAGTCCGGGTGGCGTCGTACGTGCCTCAATGGTCCCACCGGAGTCGTTGTCCCATGGGCATTTGCATCAACATCGACGAAACCGGGACATGTCTGCGCACTGCAGCTTTGCTGCGAGGCTCAGCAGATCGTTTCAGTGGGTACCGGGTCGGACGAGGCCGGACTCGTAGGCCGCGATGACCGCCTGGGCGCGATCCCGGACCCGGAGCTTGGAACGAATCCGGTTGACGTGGGTTTTGACGGTCGCCTCGCTGACGAAGAGGTCGGCGGCGATCTGCTGGTTGGTCAGACCGCACGCGATTCGTCGAAGCACGTCGACCTCGCGCTCGGTCAGGGCGGCGAGCATCGCCCGAGACGCCTCACCTGGTGCGGGACGGTGTACGAAGTCCTCGATGAGACGGCGAGTGATGCTCGGGGCCAGAAGCGAGTCGCCGGCGTGAACCTGCCGGATGGCGTCCACCAGCCGGTCGGGGGGAGCCGTCTTGAGCAGGAACCCGGATGCCCCGGCCCGGAGAGCCGCGTAGACGTAGGCGTCCGCATCGAAGGTCGTCAGCACGAGGACCCGGGCTCGGGCCCCGGTGTCGTAGAGCCGGCGGGTCGCCCCGATCCCGTCGAGCCCAGGCATCCTGATGTCCATGAGGACCACGTCCGGGTCCGTCTCCAGGCAGGAGGAGACCGCCTCGTCCCCATCTTCGGCCTCACCGACGACGGCTATTCCCGGCTCGCTTTCGAGGATGAGCCGGAGGCCGGCGCGCACGAGGGACTGGTCGTCGGCGACGACGACCCGAATGGGGCTGGCTGGGCCCGGCGCAGGGGTCATCGCACGGAGCTGACGGGGATACGGGCTTCGACACGGTAGCCGCCGGCCGCGGTCCTGGAAGCGGTCGTCTCCCCGCCGTAGACCTGGACCCGCTCACGAATTCCGGTCAGGCCGTTGCCTCCTCCGTGATGCGAAAGTCCGTCGGTGCGGCGAGGGCCCGGGTCCTCCACGGCGGCCACGACGGCGCCGTGGTCGACCTTGACTGTGACGGATGCCCGCGTCGCGCAGGAGTGTTTGCGAACGTTGGTCAGTGCCTCCTGCGCGATGCGATAGAGAGTGAGCTGGACACCGGGCGGCAGCTCGCGTCCGGCGGCGTCGACGTCGAGGTCGACCTGCACGCCAGCCCGATCGACGTTCGCGGCCAGCGATCCCAGGTCGGCCACCCCGGGCTGGGGGACCAGGCCAACCGTGGTGTCTCCGTCCCGAAGCACTCCGAGGAGTCCGGCCAGTTCGGTCAGTGCCTGGCGTCCGACGGTCTGGATGGCCGCGATCGACTCACGCGCCCGATCGGGACTCGCCTGCAGAACGCGTTCGGCAGCGGCGGCCTGGACGACCATGACGCTCACCGAGTGGGAGATGACGTCGTGCAGCTCGTGGGCGATGCGCGTCCGTTCCTGCGCGGCCGCATCGCGCTGGGCCTGGGCACGCTCGGCGTCGAGCCGCACGGCCGCACCTCGCAGGCGGGCTGCCTCCTCCGTGCGGTGCCGGACCGTCCAGCCGAACGCGAGGGCCACGCTGCAGAAGACGGCACCGAAGAGGAGGTTGCCGGGGGAGGCGCCGACCATCCAGGTCTGGACCGCAAGCGAGGCGAAGATCGTCGCAGTCGCAGCGATGGCAACTCTGAGACTGCCGTAGGACACCGCTGCGTAGAGGGCCGCCACCATGGACATGAGCGGGACCATGGGGGCCTGAAGGGGCACCCCTGCGGCGGCCTCGATGATGCCGAGGATCCCGAGCGCGACGCATACGGCCATCGGATGGACACGGCGCCAGACGAGGACTGCGGCCATGAGGAGCTCTGCGGCGATGGCCAGCCCGCGAGTGCGGATCTCCGGGATCATGGCGACCTCGGCTGCGGCGAAGATCAAGAGCGCCGCGGCGATCGCGATGTCCAGCCCGTTCGGCCTCGTTCGGAGCTCCACCTGCCCATCGTCCCGCCAGTTCGCGCGTCGCGCATCAACTTCAGGGTGGAGGCCGATCAACCCTGGGGCTGCGGCTCGTGCCGCGAGGTTCAACCCCGGTGCGGCACCCAACACCCGTAGGCCGATTCGGCGCGACCGCCCGCGGCCCGATCGTTGGGGAGGGTCTCCGTGAGGGAGCCACCAAGACACGTCTGACGAAGGGTTAGGGACATCATGAACAAGACGCTGGCAGGACTCGGCATCACGGCACTCTCCGTCGCCCTCACGGGCACGGCCGCTCCCGCGCAGGCGGCGGACGGGACAGAGAGGGTGACCGTGCACTACAACTCGAACGTGGAGGGCCGGTCACTCGCCGTCGCCCACGGGCCGATCACCGGAGTGGGCTGGATGACAGCGGAGCCGATCGTGCAGGACGCCGCCGTCGTGACGCTGGACTTCCGCTCCGGGAAGGTCACGATGAGGGCCACGATCACCAGCGAGGTCCTGCTCGGGATCGACTTCACCACCTGCAAGGCGAGTGTCGACGTCGCCGGCCGCTGGACCGTCATATCGGGCACCGGCGCCTACGTCGGCGCCGAGGGCTCAGGGGAGTTCGGGGCGCTGCGCCACATCTCCGGCGACCGAGTCGCCGGCCAGTGCCAAGGGCCGGACTCCGGTCGCGAGCCGCGCCAGGTCCGCGAGATCTTGCATTTCACGGGCGGTGTCACGCTCCCCTGACACGGCGGCGTGAACGTCCACCCGAGCAACTGCCGGTAGAAGTCGATGAGCGCCTGGGGCTCAGTCGCATGGATCTCGAAGTGCACGACGAGGTTCGACACGGCAACTCCCTTGAACGATGGGCTTTCACGCTTCGCCGGTCGGACGGCATCCTCCAGAGGTCTCGTCGGCCCCGGCTGGTCACTTCAGCACGAGGGCCAGGGATCCGCCGACGATCAGGACCGACTGGAGGCTGTGCACGATGATTCCGAGCCAGACGCTGCGATAGCGGCGGGTGGGGTAGGCCAGCGCCAGCGTGTCCAGCAGGGCCTTCGGGATCGCCCATGGCATGTGCAGGTGGTACAGCGCGAAGAGGACCCCGTTCGCCAGCCAGTCGGCCCGCCCGAAGACGCCACGCATCCGGGGCAGCAGCAACCCGCGGAACAGCAGCTCCTCGCCGAGCACCGTGTTGAACACGGCCATGACCACGATCACCGCGAACCAGGGCCAGTTCCCGGACAGGAAGTCGTGTCCGTTCGTCGACCGCATGAACGCGCCCAGATCCCGGTCAGCAGGGGCAGGCACCGAAGGAAGGAGCTGCCCGAGACCGACGACGAGCACCGCCGGGAGCAGGACCCACCACACCCGACCACCGACGCGAGCGGTGCGCGGGCTTCGGGGTCGGTGCAGCCAGAGCGCGTCGGCAAGCGCGTGCCACCGGAGCGTCCCGGTCTCGCGTCGCACCAGCACCAGCACCAGCACGCCCTGCCAGATGAGGCCAACGGTCAGGCACGCCAGCAGAGCCCGCGGCCAGGCGTTCGCGCCGTCCAGCCGCCCCGCCAGTGCCGGGGCCACCAGCCAGGACAGCCCTGCCATCGGCAGGGCTGCGGCAGCCCACACCCCCAGGATTCCCCGCGGGCTGTACTGGCGCGGCTCCGCCCCCGTGGCGGGTGTCCGGCTCGGGGCGACCGCCGGCGCGTACGACTGGGACATGCTGACCTCCTTGGCTTGCCACAGGATGTCTTTCCGCGACCAGGTCCCACATCCGGGATCACCCTGAAGTCCACGCTGAGCCGACCCTGAGCGGCGGGTCCGACGGCCGACGCGCGTCATGACGCCACGTGCAGGGCGGGTGGGCCGAGGTCGGCTGCCGTACGCGAGCGAGTGTGACAATCGTCGGTATGGAGGTGGGGCTCGTTTCCCGCGCGATGACCGCGGCCACAGGCCTGGCCCAAGCGCTGGGGCTGCCGGTCGACGACGTCGTCGTGCTCCACAGCTCGAACAAGCTCGCCCTCCGTCTGTTGCCGTGTGACGTCGTCGCGCGGGTCGCCGTCGGTGGGCACGCGGTCGCCGCGCTCGAGGTCGAGCTCGCCCGACAGCTCGCTGCCGCAGCCAGCCCCGTCGCGGCACTCGCACCCGGGGTCGAGCCGCGCCTCCACGAACGCGACGGCTTCACCGTGACGTTCTGGACCTTCTACGAGTCGGTGGTGCCTGGCCTGGATGCAGCAGCCACCTACGCTGACGCGCTCCACCGCCTGCACGCCGGCCTTCGAGGCGTCGACATCGAGACGCCGCACTTCCTGGACCGCGTGGCCGAGGCTGAACGGCTGGTCGCCGACCAGCAGCAGACCCCCACACTCGCTGCGGCCGACCGGCGCCTGCTCCTGAGCACGTTGCAGGACGCCCGGGAACGGATCCGTAGCCGCGGCGCCGACGAGCAGCTGCTGCACGGCGAACCGCACCCGGGCAACGTCCTTCACACCACGGACGGCCCGCTCTTCATCGACTTCGAGACGTGCTGCCGTGGACCCGTCGAGTTCGACGTCGCGCACGTGCCGGACGACGTCAGCGCGCACTATCCGGATCTCGACCGCGTCCTGCTCGCAGAGTGTCGACGGCTGGTCCTGGCGATGGTCGCCGCCTGGCGCTGGGACGTCCGCGACGAGTTCCCGCACGGGCCCCGACACGGGCGAGACATCCTGGCCATCCTCCGCGACGGCCCACCGTGGCCCGCCCTGGGGCCCCTCACCGCTCCGTAGGCACTCCTGCCAGCCGGCGATCGCCTGGCCGACACCGGATTAACGACGCGCCTCCTCCCGTCTCGATACACGCTTGACGCAGCATCCCCGTCCTCGAATACTATGAGTGAAGTATTCCAACCGGAGGATTCGCCATGACACGTCGACGCGTCAGCAACCCCCTCGCCCTGGCCGTGCTCGGCTGCCTCGGGGAGCGGCCGATGCACCCCTACGAGGTCAGCCAGACGCTGCGGCACCGCGGCAAGGAGAAGAGCATCCGGCTCAACTACGGGTCGCTCTACTCGGTCGTGGCCTCCCTCGAGAAGCACGGCCTCATCGCGGAGCGCGAGAAGCTCCGCGAGGGCAACCGCCCCGAACGGACCGTCTACGAGATCACCGCGGCCGGGATGGACGAGTTCGAGGACTGGCTCTCCGAGCTGCTCAGCACCCCGTCGACCGACCCGTCGTCCCTCGAGTCCGCGCTCTCCCTCATCGCGGGCCTCCACCCGGACGAGGCGGCCCGCCTGCTCGACGAGCGCGTGGCCAGGCTCGATGTCGAGCTGCGCTCCATCGCCGCGGGCAACGAATGGGCTCGGGAACAGGGCCTCCCCGAGGTCTTCCTCGTGGAGAGCACCTACCGCGAGGCGATGCTGAGCGCCGAGCGGACGTATGCCGCCGGGCTGGCGGCCGACATCCGCTCCGGGGCCCTCGGGGGCACCACGACCTGGCGCCGGCTGCACGAGCTGCGCGCGGCCGGCATACCGATGGAGCAGGTCCTCGCCGACCCGGTCCACCACCTCGGGGAGGAGGGACGCATCCTGGCGAACCAAGCCACCCAGAGCGGTCCGGCCCCCGACGGGGCCTGACGAGAACCCCCGGCCCGGCGCGGCAACGCCGGGCACGGGGGCCATTCCTCGAGTCGGTCGCGAACGACCTGCCTGACGGCACTCAAGGCACACCACGAGCCTACGGCAGCCGCACCGACCGACTCCCCAACGATCCGGGCGAGAGCCCGCCATCCCGGACCACCCGGTCCGGGTCGTCATCGAAGGAGTCACCATGACGCACCGCCCTGCGACCCTCGTCGCAGATGCACGAACAGACCACTCCCCGTGGGCCGTCGAGGCCCGCGACCTCGTCAAGACCTACCCCGTGGGGCGCTCTAAGCCGCCCGTCCGGGCCCTCGACGGGCTGACGCTCCAGGTGCGTCCGGGCGAGATCTTCGGCCTCCTCGGACCCAACGGGGCCGGGAAGTCGACCACCGTGCGCATCCTGTCGACCTTGTCCCGTCCCGACTCGGGCGCGGTCCGGGTCGCCGGCCACGACGTCCTCCGGGAGCCCGCAGCCGTCCGGCACAGCATCGGGCTCGTCTCCCAGAAGCCGAGCGCGGCCCCGTTGATGACCGGACGCGAGAGCCTCGAGATGGCTGCCCGCATCCAGGGCCTCGGCCGCGATGCGGCTCGGCGCAGGACGGGCGAGCTGCTCCACCGTTTCGGCCTCGCCGACGCCGCCGACCGGCTGACGCGCACGTGGAGCGGAGGCATGAACCGCAAGCTCGACGTCGCGATCGGCCTCGTCAACCGGCCCGCCGTCCTCTTCCTCGACGAGCCGACGACCGGGCTCGACCCCGAGGCGCGGGCCGAGATGTGGGCCGAGATCGCCCGGATGGCAACGGTGGAGCGCACGACCGTGCTCCTCACCACCCACTACCTCGACGAGGCCGACCACCTCTCCGACCGCCTCGCCATCGTCGACCACGGGCGCGTGGTCGCCGAAGGGACACCTGACTCGCTCAAGAGCGAGCTCCATGGCGACAGCATCGTCATCGAGCTCACCGACGCGGCCGCGGGCGCCGATGCCGCACAGCGCCTCTCGCGGGTCCCGGCCCTCGTCGACGTCGTCCACGAGGGCCGGACGGTCCGGGGCCGGACCGACCGCGGGGCCACCGTGATCCCAGCCGCGCTCGCCGCGCTCGAGCAGGGCGGGGTGGAGGTCGCGTCGGCGACGGTGGCCCGGCCCTCCCTCGACGACGTCTACCTGCGCCATGCCGGCCGCGCGTTCGAGGCGGTGGCGTCGTGACCACGCTCGCCCTGCACTCGGCCCTGCTGACCCGGCGGTCCGTGACGGCACTCGTCCGCCAGCCGGCGTTCGTCGCCATCACCCTCGTCCAGCCCGCCATCTGGCTGCTCCTCTTCGGTGCACTCTTCGAGACGGCGGTCCAGATCCCCGGCTTCGGCGCCGACGGCCGCTCCTATCTCGAGTACCTCACTCCCGGCGTCGTCGCCATGACGGCGCTGTTCTCCGCGGCCTGGGCGGGCACCGTCTACATCGAGGACATGACGCTCGGCGTGATGGACCGGATGCTCGCCTCGCCGGTCCGGCGCGGGGCGATGATGAGCGGCACGATCGCCTACCAGAGCATCACGGCGATCGTCCAGACGGCGGTCATCATCGGCATCGCGTATGCCGCCGGGGCCCGCTTCGACCGCCCCTTCCCAGGCATCGTGCTCACCTTCGCCGCCGCAGTCCTGCTCACCGTCGTCTTCGCGGCGCTGTCCAACGCGGTGGCCCTGCTGTCCCGGGACCAGAACGCCCTCATCGGGATCAGCCAGCTGCTCTCGCTGCCGCTCGCCTTCCTGTCGTCGGCGATCATGGATCCGCAGCTCGCGCCCGACTGGATCCAGACCGTGGCGACGTACAACCCCCTCGACTGGGCCGTCGTCGTCAGCCGCGAGGGGCTGGCCGCCGCACCGGACTGGGCCGCTATCTGGCCGCGCCTCGGCGCGCTCACCGCCCTCGCGATCGTCATGAGCTGGCTCGCGACGAAGGCCTTCGCCGCCTACCAGCGGTCCGTCTGAGAGGACGCCGTGTGCCACTGGGACGGGTCGCGCGACCCGTCCCAGTGGCATACGTGCGAGTCCAACGGGGGGTCGTCCTCACGGCTCCGGTCGCGGGTCGGCTGCCCGCGACCAGGCGATCGCGATCAGTCGGCGCAGCACGTCGAGATCGATGTCGTCGAGCTTCTTGACGTAGACACAGCCTGCGCCTTCGGTGTACCTCCCCAAAGAGGGCAGCAGCGCCGCTCCCTCGGGCAGGTCCTTCAGCCCGTACAGCGACAGCTGTGCCTTGCGCGGGGAGAAGCCGGTCTTCATCCATTCGCCCTGCGTGCGCGGGTTGGCTTGCGACACATAGTGATAGCTGCCGTAGCCGACGATCGACGGACCCCAGAGGACCGGGTCAGCACCGGTGACTTCGTGGAAGATCCCGGCGAGACGCAGACCGTCCTCGCGTCGGCAAGCGGGTGTGGCGGCGTCGAGGAAGTCGTCAACACTCGCATCCGTCGGCACCGTCTTCTGCTCACCCATGCGCTCAGTGTCGCAAAGGATCGGGGCCGCCGGTGGTGCCGCGACCCAGGTCTCAGGAGACCCTGACCACGACCTTTCCCAGGGCGCGCCCTTCCCCGACATGGGCCAGCGCGGCAGGGACCTCGTCGAGCGTGAAGGTGCGGTCGATGTGGATGCTCACCTCGCCCGCCACGCACAGCGCGGCCAGCGGCTCGAAGTGGACCGGCCCCTCCTTGACGGCGAGCACCCCGATCCGGCGATGGGTGAGCCGCCCCATGACGGTGCCGAGGGTCAGCACTCGCAGCAGCGTGGGCACCGACCCGCCGACGCACCGATACCTGCCCCCAGGTGCCAGCGCCCGCCGATACGCGAACACCGAGCGATGTGCGACCAGATCCAGGATGAGGTCGTAGGCGCTGGTCTGCCGGGTGAAGTCGTCGCGCTCGTAGTCGATGACCTCGTCCGCGCCGACAGCCGACATGAAGTCCAGCTTGCCGGCGTTGTCGACACCGGTGACGTGAGCGCCGAGCCGCTTGGCCAGCTGGATCGCGAAGGATCCGGACCCGCCGCCGGCACCGTTGACGAGCACTCGTCGTCCCGCCATGGCGCCATCGGTGCCCTGCAGCGCGATCGCGCCCGCCTGCGGGATGGTCGATGCCTCGGCGAACGTGAGCTGCGCCGGCACGTGGGCCAGTGCCGACTCCGGCGCGACCGCGTACTCCGCGAACCCGCCCTTCAACGCGAGGTTGTCGCCGTACACGCGGTCTCCCGCCTGGAACCGGGCGACCCCCGCCCCGACCGCGTCGACCACCCCCGCGATGTCCGATCCCAGCGTCCGACGTGCCGGAGAGCGAAGCCCGCCGATCCGCGCATATGAAGGCGACCCGCGCAGGCACTCCCAGTCGCTGAGGTTCACCGACACCGCAACGACTTTCACCCGCACCTGCCCGTCACCGGGCACCGGGACCGGGACGTCCTCGACGCCCAGGACGTCAGGGGATCCGTACCGGTCGTAGACGACCGCCTTCACGTCCGTCTCCCGGCACACCTGGTCATGACGGCAACGTAGCAATGCCTGCGACCGCTCAGCAGGATGCTGTGCGAGATGGTCGTATCACCGGCATCTTCGTGTCGCTCTCGCGGGTGATGCCCGACCGGTACCCGCTGGCCGAAGAGCTCCCGTGGGACCTCGAGAACGAGCGCGGGTTCGGGCGCATCCTCGACCTCGGCATGATCCAGCCACGGCTGCGCGTGCTCTACCAGTGGTCCGCGTCAGAGCTGTCGATCCCTGAGCTGTCCGGTCTGGTCCAGGACGGTGTGCCCACCTATGCGTGGGACACGAACGATGCGGAGCCGTGGGGGCCGTCGCGGGGCTGGACGGCTCGTGCGGCTCGCACGGTGCTACCGCAGCCGGACATCGTCGGTGAACGATGAGCGAGGAGCCCTTCCGTCATCCGCATCAGCGCCGCCCCGTCGCGATCGACGAAAGTGTACGGTGTGAACACATTCCGGGCGGTCCCCGCCTCGGATCGACCAACCCGGCTCCGTGGACCGCTCACACTGGAGGCAAGCGATGAGGCTTCTCCTCACGTCTGGCGGCGTCACGAACCCGAGCATCCGCGACGCGTTGGTCGATCTGCTCGGCAAGCCGATCGCCGACTCGAGCGCCCTGTGCATCCCGACCGCCCAGTACGGACACCCCTGGGTCGGCCCTGGGGTCAAGGCGTGGCAGTTCATCAGTGGGAACTCCGGGAACCCCATGGTCGACCTGGGCTGGAAGTCCGTCGGCGTGCTGGAGCTGACTGCGCTCCCCAGCATCGACGAAGAACGCTGGGTGCCCCTGGTCCGGGAGACCGACGCGCTCGTGGTGGCCGGGGGCGATGTTCTCTACCTGTGCCATTGGATGCGGCAGTCGGGGCTGGCGGACCTGCTTCCGTCGCTCAGCGAGACGGTCTGGGTCGGACTGAGTGCCGGAAGCATGGTGATGACCCCCGAGGTCGGGGACGACTTCATCCAGTGGAGACCGCCGACCGGGGACGACAGCACCCTGGGCATCGTCGACTTCTCGATCTGCCCCCATCTGGCTCCCGACGGCATGCCGGGCAACTCCATGGCCGAGGCGGTGCAGTGGGCGGCGGGTATCTCGGGTCCGGCGTACGCGATGGACGACCAGACCGCCATCACGGTCGTCGACGGCACCGTTGAGGTCGTGTCAGAAGGGCACTGGACGCTCTTGTCTCGCAACCGTTGACGCGACCGACTGTCAGGACGACGCACCGAGTCGGTGGCGCACCACCCTCCGGCGCAGAGTGGGCGACGCCTCGACCTCGTAGCCGGCGTCGAGGAAGACCTGGAGCAGCCCGACCGACGCCTCGTCCCAGATCACGGTCTTCCCCGGCGGCGGCTCCGTGGGGTAGCCCTCGAGGACGCGAGCGCCGACCTGCTGGCCGTACTCGACGGTGGCGGCGGCGAGCTCGTACATCAACCCCTGTCGACGGAAGCCCTTGCGCACGACGAAGCAGGTGACCGACCAGACGCCCTCGAGGTCGGGGTCCATCCGCATCCAGGCCTTCTGCCGGGCCCAGATCCTCGGGTAGTTCTCCCGCGGCTCGACCGCGACCCAGCCGGCCGGCTCACCGTCGACGTACCCGACCAGGCCGGAGGTGGGGCCGCTCGTGCCGCAGCCGGCCTGCTCCAGGAGCGCGGCGTCGCGCTCCTCCTGGGTCGTGTCGCGCCAGATCCAGCCCGGGACCTTGAGCGCCTGGCAGCGGCACTTGCCGGCACCGCCGGTGTCGAACACGGCCTCGACGTCCGCGGTCGTCGCGTCGTTGGCCGGTCGCCAGCTGAACTCGGGCACACCACGAGACTAGTGGCGGGCCGCCAGCCAGTGAGGACGTCGTGACGATCAACCCGTGACCTCGTCGATACGTCACACGGCGCCCAACGGGCTCCCTCCGTGCGTTCAGCGGTGCCGCCGAGGAGCGGTTGACCCGTGAGCTCGTCGGCACGGACGATGGTCCGAGCAGGCATCAGAGCACGGGGCGGCGAGCCCGGAGACGCTGGAGGTTTGTCATGCCAACCGAATCCCGCTCGTCCGAGCAGGCGCCGATCACCTTCGCCGGCGAGCTGCTGGCCATCGAGGACACGACCCTCGTCCGCCTGCCGGAGGATGCCAGCGAGCAGCTCCCGTCGCGTGGGCAGGTCGCCGTGCACGCATCCATCGGCGGCCACGACTTCGAGACCGTCGTCGAGCCTGACGGCCGACGTGGTCACTGGATCCGCGTCGACGAGACCCTCCGACGGGCCGCCCGAGTCGGACCCGGCGACACGGCCGAGCTGACCCTTGAGGTGGTTCCGGAGTGGCCGGAGCCCGACGTCCCTGAGGACCTCGCCGCCGCGCTCGCCGAGGCACCCCCGAGGATCCGCGAGGTGTGGCAGGACATCACGCCGATGGCCCGATGGGAGTGGGTCCGCTGGGTGCAGGCGACGAGCAGCCCCGAGACCCGGCAACGGAGGGTCGAGGTCAGCATCTCGAAGATGGACGGCGGGAAGCGGCGGCCGTGCTGCTTCGACCTGGCCTCGTGCACCGACCCGGACCTCGCCAGGAGCGGCAAGCTGCGCGACCCCTCCTAGGACCCTGCCGACGTCGACTGGGCCGGTGGCCCGCCTCGCATCGCGACCTTCCGCGAGACACGACCCTGGCACCGTGGGATCTGCCTGCGGTCAGCGCTTCGACGGCGTGGGCGGGGTGGACGGGGCCGGGAGCCGCTTGCTCATCTACTTCTGCACGAAGCGGATCGCGGGTCGTGGTGCAACCTTGATCGCCAGACTCATCAGCCTGGAGTCCGGGCCGACGTAGATGTGCAGCTTGTCCTTCTCGATGCCGCGGATCATGGCTCTGGTCACGGCTGCTGGACCTGACCGTCGATGCGTCGGCGTTCGTGGAGATGGTGGTCGATGCCCGACGCAACCTGCCCGACTACGACGGCGGCGAGCGGCTCCTGCGCCTCGTGGAAGCAACCCTCCCACCCGCTCAGGAAGCGGGACTCGCCAGCCCACGCCTCACCCCCGCAGACGTCCTGCTGGCCCAGCGAATGGCGTACGGCGTCGTGGTCACCGCGGCCGGCGAACCCACCTCGGTGCGGGAGACCGTGGACCGGGCCCTCTCCCTCATCCACGCCTGACGCCGGCCGTCGTAGGCCGAGCATGTGTGCCGCACCACCGCCTGGCGGACTCATGACCGATCCGGTCTGCCCGTTCCGGCGTGCTGGATGGACTGGACCTTCCAGGGGACGTAGGTCTCTGGTCTCCACACCCCAGAGCGACACGATGGAAGGGGGAGGAGTGAAGGAGGTATCGCCATGCGACAGCCCTTGATCTGGGTCGCCGTGGCCCTGTTGCTCGTCGGCGCGGTCCTGCTGGTCGCGGACGTCGGCGCATCGGGTCTGTGGATAGCCGTGATCACCGTCGGCATCGCCTTGGTCGCCATCGAAAGCCGTCGCCGTCGCCAAGGACAGCATCACGCCTGACCGGCAGCCCGGTCCACGACCCGGTGCGCAACGCGTGGGCCGGCAGCTACTTGTTGGGGGAGACCGGCCTGTCGCTGACCGGGGTGATCTCGCAGACCGTGACACCAGCGCCCGGTTTGAGGAACGCCTGCAGGTGAGCGATGTCGTCGGTCTCCACCACGAGGTAGGTGGTGTGCTGCGGGAAGGCGAGCCAGAAGCCGTGGACCGTGACATCAGGATGGTCGCCGTCGAACAGCGAGCGTGAGCCCCCGGCGCCGAACGGACAGTCCGCCGGTGCATGCGATTGCTTGATGTGGAACAGCATGGTGCTCCTCGGTCACTGTGCGTCCGTGCGAACGCTCCCGAGGTCCCAGAGTCTCACGACGGCCTGCCGAGGCATTCATGATCGGCGAAGTTGCCGCCGCGCGATGCGCGGGTCGTACCGTGGGGGGATGCCGACCCGCTCGGGGGACTTCGAGCTGACGATCGACGAGCTGCGCTCCGTCGTTGCGTATGCCGTGTCGTGCGCCGAGCCCTCCTTCGTCCTCTTCGAGAGGACCCAGCCCGACGACCCGCGCCCGGCCGCCGCGCTCGAGGCGGCGCGCGCCTTCGCCGATGGCGCGCCCCGCTCCCGCCTCCAACGCACTGCCGCCACCGACGCCCACCGCGCCGCGAAGGACGCGTCCACCGAGCCCGCCCGGCACGCGGCGATCGCTGCTGGCGACGCGGCCGCGGCGGCATACCTCCATCCGCTGGCCAAGGCGACGCAGGTGCGTCACATCCTCGGTTCGGCGGCCCATGCCGCTCGGGCGGCCGAGCTCGCCCGTGGTGATGACCCCGTGGTCGCCGAGTACGTCGTCACCGCCGCCGCCAAGCGGGCCACGCCCGTCGTCCTCGACGTGCTCTCCCGCTACCCGCGAGCGCCGCAGGGCCGCACCCGGGTCGCGTCCCTCATGACCCGGCTCGACAGCCTGCTCCGCGACCCGCCACCCACGCCGCGCGTCGTCGACGACCCGGGCCCCTTCTTCCACGGGACGAGGGCCGACGTGGCTGTCGGCGAGCTCCTCACGCCGGGCTGGCGCTCCAACTACGGCTCAGGACGTCAGTCGAGGCACATCTACCTCACGGCCACCCGCGAGGGCGCGCCGCTCGCAGCCGAGCTCGCACGCGGCGACGGACCCCCGCGGGTCTACCGGGTCGAGCCGGTCGGCACGATCGAGGACGACCCCAACGTCACCGACAAGCGCTTCCCCGGCAACCCCACCCGCTCCTACCGCACCACCGAGGCGTTGCGCGTCGTCGAGGAGATGGTCGGCTGGGAGCCTCCACCGGCGGCGATGGTCGAGCACATCCGCTCGCGCATGGGCGAGCTGGCCGAGCTCGGCATCGAGGCCATGGACGACTAGGGACCGATCGAGGAGGGACGTTGACGGACTACGAGGTCAGGGCGCTGGGGCCGGACACCTGGGACGCCTACGCCGCGATGATCGAGCGGCACGGCGGCGTCTTCGGTGGGTGCTGGTGCACGTGGTTCCACACGATGAGCTGGGAGAAGGAGCGCGAGTACGAGGCCAACCGGGACCTCAAGAAGCGCCTCGTCGAGGAGGGCCGGGCCCACGCCGCGCTCGTCTTCGACGGCGACGAGGCCGTGGCGTGGGCCCAGTTCGGGTCACCGGCCGAGCTGCCCAACATCCGCCACCGCAAGCAGTACGAGGCGGAGACCGACGTCCTGCCCGACTACCGCGTGACGTGCATCTTCGTCGACAAGCGCCACCGCCGGAAGCATGTGTCGGACCTCGCCCTGCAGGGGGTGGTCGACCTCATCGCGGCGTCCGGCGGCGGCACCGTCGAGGGCTACCCGCACGACAAGGGCGGCAAGCGGGAGGCCGTGCTCTACAGCGGCACCCGCACCCTCTTCGAACGCACCGGCTTCGACTACGTCCGCCCCAAGGGCATGACCAACTGCGTCATGCGCCGCACCGTGCCCTGAGCCGCGGCCACCGCGTCCGTGGTCAGCGGGTGAGCTCCGCCTCCTCGACGAGTCGCTCCAGCTTGGTGGGGTTGCGCATCGCGTAGACGTGGGTGATCCGGCCGTCCTCGACGTCCACGCTCACCACGGTCGTGCCGAAGGCCGGCAGGTCGATCCGGACCGCCCGCCCGCCGTTGAGCGAGAGGGTGGCGATCTGCGCCCCGCTGGCGACCTTGGGGAAGGCCGAGAGGAACGCCGCCACCCGGTCGGCCCCGTGGACCGGATGCCGCGCGGCGCGCGCGATCCCGCCGCCGTCGGCCACGAGGACGACGTCCGGGGCGAGCACGTCCATCAGCGCCTGCACGTCGCCGGTCGTCACCGCGGCCATGAAGCGCTCGAGCACCTGCTCCTGCTCCGACCGGTCGACCAGCACCCGGGGGCGGCGGGCCGCCACGTGCTCCCGCGCCCGATGCGCCACCTGGCGCACGGCCGCCGTCCCCTTGCCGAGGGCCTCCGCGATCTCGTCGTACGGCACGTCGAACACCTCGCGCAGCACGAAGACCGCCCGCTCGGTCGGGGTCAGCGTCTCGAGCACCGTCAGCATCGCGATCGAGACGCTCTCGGCGAGCTCGACGTCCTCGGCGACGTCCGGGCTCGTGAGCAGCGGCTCCGGCAGCCACTCACCGACGTAGTCCTCCCGCCGGCGGGCGAGGGTCCGCAGCCGGTTGAGCGCCTGCCGGGTGACGACCCGCACGAGATAGGCGCGCGGGTCCCGCACCTCGGCGCGCTTGTCGTCGTCGAGGTCCGCCCACCGCAGCCAGGTCTCCTGCACGACGTCCTCGGCGTCGGCGGCCGAGCCGAGCATCTCGTAGGCGACGGTGAAGAGCAGGCTGCGGTGGACGAGGAACGGGTCCCGGCTCATGCCGACGAGCGTACGGCGGCACGCTCCGCCATCGGCTTGAGGCCGCAGGCGGCGGCGAAGCCCTCCGACTCGATCCCCAGGGCGACGTTCGAGCGCGTGGTCAGGTTGGCGTAGCCGATGACGCTCGTCAGCTCGACGAGCCCGGCGGAGCCGAGCTGCTCCGACAGGCTCTCGACGAGCTCGTCGGTCACGGTCGGCGGCGTCTGGCTCATCGCCTCGGCGTACTCCAGCACCTCGCGCTCGAGCGGCGTGAACACCTCGGACTCGCGCCACCGCGGGATCTCCCGCGCCCGCTCCACGTCGAGCCCGTGGTTGTTGGCCATGAAGTAGTTGAAGTCGAGGCACCACGAGCAGCCGACGAGCGAGGCCACGGCCATGTGTGCGAACGACTTGAGGCCCTCGTCGCACTCGTCCCACTTCTGCAGCTGCTGTCCGAAGCGCATGCTGGCCTTGAGCACCGGGACGTGGTGCCACATGACGCCCAGCGACTCGGGCACCTGGCCGAACATCCGGGCGCTGAACTTCTTCACCACCGCGCCGTACAGGCCGGTGATCTCCTTCGGGGGGATCCTGGTGGTCATCATCTCTCCTCGTGGGATCGTCGGGTTGCGTCGACATGAAGACACCGGCCGCGCCCCGGATGTGACATCCGGGCGTCGAGAGACCTGAACGACCTCCGGCTCGTGCCCTAGGGTCGGAGCGACCCGCAGCGGAGGCCACCGAGGGGAGCAGACGTGCCGAGTCCCCTGGTCCGCACCAAGCTCTACGTCCCCCGCGGGCGCCATGTCGTGGTGCCGCGCTCGCGCCTGACCGACCACCTCACGCGCGAGTGGCCGCCCCGGCTCACGCTCGTCGCCGGACCCGCCGGGTTCGGCAAGACGACCCTCGTGGCGGCGTGGGCCGGGGCGTCGGGCCGCCCCGTGGCGTGGGTCTCGCTCGAGGAGAGCGAGCAGCAGCCCGCGTCGTTCTGGACCTACGTCGTCACCGCCCTCGACACCGCCGTGCCGGGCGTGGGCGCCGGCGTGCTGCCCCTGCTGCAGGCCCCGCACCCGCCCATGGAGTCGGTCCTCGCGACCTTGCTCAACGAGCTCGAGGCCCTGCCCGACGGCGTCGACCTCGTCCTCGACGACTACCACCTCGCCGACGGGCCCGCGATCGCCGGCGACGTCGCCTTCCTCCTCGAGCACCTGCCCCCTCAGGTGCACCTCGTCATGATCACCCGCGCCGACCCCGCCCTGCCCCTGGCCCGGCTGCGAGCGCGGGGAGAGCTCGTCGAGGTCCGTGCCGCGGACCTGCGCTTCACGGTCGAGGAGGCGACGGCATACCTCAACGACGTCGTCGGGCTCGACCTGGACGACCCCGAGATCGCCATGCTCGAGGGCCGCACCGAGGGGTGGATTGCCGCGCTGCAGCTGGCCGCGCTCTCGCTCCAGGGCCGTGACGACGCCGCCCACTTCATCGCCGGCTTCGCCGGGGACGACCGCTACGTCGTCGACTACCTCGTCGAGGAGGTGCTCGGCCGCCAGCCCGACGCCGTCCGCCGCTTCCTCCTCGACACCTCGATCCTCGACCGGCTCAGCGCCTCCCTCTGCGACGCCGTGACCGGTGCGGGCAACGGCAAGGCGATGCTCGAGTCGCTCGAGCGCTCGAACCTCTTCGTCATCCCCCTCGACGACAGCCGCCAGTGGTACCGCTACCACCACCTCTTCGCCGACGTCCTCCGCGCCCACCTCCTCGAGGAGCGGCCGGGCGAGGTCGCCGGACTGCACCGGCGGGCCGCCGAGTCGTATGCCGTGTCGGCCGAGCCGGTGCCCGCCGTCCGGCACGCCCTCGCTGCCGGGGACGTCGAGCTGGCCGCCGACGTCATGGAGCGCTCGGTCATCGGGATGCTGCGCCGGCGGGACGAGGCGACGGTCCGCGGGTGGGTCGACGCGATCCCCGACGAGGTGGTGCACCGCCGGCCGGTGCTCGCGGTCGGCTTCATCGGGGCCCTGATGTCGAGGGGCGAGTTCCAGACGGTCCCGACCCGGCTCGACGAGCTCGAGCAGGTGCTCGCCGACCCGCCGGCGGACCGGGTGGTGCTGGAGGAGCACGAGCTGGCCCGCGTGCCCGGGGCGATGGAGACCTACCGGGCAGCCCTCTCGCTCGTCGCCGGTGACCCGGCCGGCACCGTCGCCCATGCCGACCTGGCGATCGCCCGGGCCGCGCCCGGCGACGACCTGACCGTCGCGGCGGCCTCCGCGCTCTCGGGGCTCGCCTCGTGGGCCGGCGGTGACCTCGAGTCGGCCCACCGCGCGTACTCCCTTGCCGTGAAAGGGCTCGAGCGGGCCGGCAACATCGCGGACGTGCTCGGCTGCTCCATCACGCTCGGCGACCTCCGGGTCACCCAGGGCCGCCTCGGGGACGCCAAGCGGACCTACGAGGACGCGCTCCGGCTCGCCGAGGCCCACGAGACCGACGGACCGCTGCGCGGGGAGGCCGACATGCTCGTCGGTCTGAGCCAGATCGCACTGGAGCGCAACGAGATCGCTGCGGCGACGGACGACCTCGAGCGTGTCGCCGCGCTGGGCGAGGGGCTCGGTCTGCCGCAGAACCCCTATCGGTGGCGGGTCGCCCGTGCGCGGCTGCGCGAGGCCCAGGGGGACCTGACCGGTGCCGTGGACCTGCTCGACGAGGCCGAGCGCGTCTACGTCGGCGACTTCTCGCCGGACGTGTGCCCCGTCGCAGCCCGCCGGGCGAGGGTGCTCGTGGCACTGGGCCGCACAGACGAGTCTCTCGACTGGGCGCGGGGGCGCGAGCTCACGGCCGACGACGACCTGAGCTACGTCCGCGAGTTCGAGCACCTCACGCTCGCGCGGATCCTGCTGCACCAGAAGGACGCCGACGGGACGGCGCGGGCTGCGGCATACGGCCTCCTCGACCGGTTGCGGGTCGCGGCCGAGAAGGGCGGGAGGACCGGGACCCTCATCGAGGTCCTCGCCCTGCAGGCGCTCGCGGTCAGGAGCGCGCCGGGGCGGCTCGACCTCCGGCGCGCCCTCGACACCCTGGAGCGCGCGCTCCGTCTGGCGGAGCCGGAGGGCTACGTGCGGACCTTCGTCGGCGAGGGCGCGCTGATGGCCGACCTGCTCGGGGCTCTCGTCCGGCAGGACCCCTCGTGGCGCTACCCGCGCCGCCTCCTCCGGGCGATCGAGGGTGCCACGACCGGCCCGAGGCACCAGGGCCTCGTCGACCCGCTGAGCGCACGCGAGCTCGACGTGCTCCGCCTCCTCGCCACCGACCTCAGCGGGCCGGCGATCGCGGGCGAGCTCTACCTCTCGCTCAACACCGTGCGCACGCACACGAAGAAGGTCTACGCCAAGCTCGGCGTGGGCGGGCGCCGGGCGGCCGTCACGCGGGCGCGCGAGCTCGGCCTGCTCTGACCCTCCGGGAGGCCCGCGGACCCCGCCAGCCCGCCGGACCCGCCGGACCCCTGCTGAGGATCACCACCTCGCTCACCACATGAGGTGATCCCCGCTCACCACCTCGGTCCCTAGCGTGCGGGACATGAACACCGCAGCCACCGACCCGGACGGATCCGGGTTCTACGAGATCCGCCTCCAGGGCCGGCTCGACGCCCGATGGGCAGCCTGCTTCGAGGGCCTCACCCTGACCACCGGTGACGGCTTCACCCTGCTCGCGGGTCCCGTCACCGACCAGGCCGCACTGCACGGCCTGCTGCACCGGCTGCGCGACATCGGCCTCCCGCTGGTCTCCGTCCGACAGGTCGGGACCGACGACGAGCCCCGCACACCCCTCCACACCGACTCGACCCCAGGAGCCTGACATGACCATCACCGCACCCACCGTCACCACGACCGACGGCGTCCCCAGCCGCCGTTCCACCCGCGCCCACTCCCGCGCCGCCGGCATCTTCTACCTGCTGACGTTCGCGTCCTCCATCCCGGCCCTCATCCTGCTCGCGCCGGTCCTCAACGACGCGGCCTACGTCACCGGCGCCGGCCAGGACACCCGCGTCCTGTGGGGCTGCCTGCTCGACACCGTCAACGCCCTCACCGCGATCGCCTCCGCCGTGGCCGTCTACTCGGTGGTCAAGCGCCAGAACGGGGGGATGGCCCTCGGCTTCGTGACCTCCCGCCTCGTCGAGGGGGCCGTCGTCATGATCGGCGTCGTCAGCCTGCTCGCCGTCGTCACGATGCGCCAGGACTACGCCGGGTCCGGTGCCGACCCCGCCTCCCTCACGGTCACGGCCAACGCGCTCGTCAGCGTCCGGGACTGGACCTTCCTCTTCGGCCCCGGCCTCATGCCCGTCTTCAACGCGCTGCTCTTCGGCACCCTGCTCTACCGCTCGCGGCTCGTGCCCCGCCTCATCCCGACCATCGGCCTCGTCGGCGCGCCCCTGCTGTTCGCGGCGTTCGTCGCCAACCTCTTCGGCATCTTCGACCAGGTGTCGACGGGCTCGTTCTTCCTCACCCTGCCGATCGCGGCCTGGGAGCTCAGCGTCGGCCTCTGGATGACGTTCAAGGGCTTCCGCCCCGAGGCCGTCGCCGCGCTCGAGGCCCGGGATGCCGCCTGACCGAGGGCGACGACGCCACGAGTGGCGTCCGGGAGGTGGCTCCGCACCAGCGGGGCCACCTTCGTCGGTCGCGGGGCACGCCCCATGGCACCCAGGCCCCCGGGGGAGCCGTGGCCCCAGGGGAGCCGCGGCAGCGTCAGGCGCGGAGGACCTTGTCCATCGTCCTGCCCTTGGCGAGCTCGTCGACGAGCTTGTCGAGGTAGCGGATCTTCTGCATGAGCGGGTCCTCGACGTCCTCGACCCGCTCTCCGCAGACCGTGCCCGTGATCGCCGAGACGTTCGGGTTGAGGTGGGCCTGGCCGAAGAAGTCCTCGAAGGTCGTCTCGGCGGCGAGGTGGCGGTCGAGAGCCTTCTCGTCGAAGCCGGTCAGCCACTCGATGACCTCGTCGAGCTCGGCCTTGGTGCGACCCTTCCGCTCCACCTTGGTGACGTAGTGCGGATAGACCGACGCGACGGACGTGGTGAAGATGCGGTGCGCCATCCTCCGAGGGTAGCGACGCCCGCGGACGCGGGCATCGACCGCGGCGCGAGCAGGAGCCCACGGCATACGGACGCCGATCGTCCGGGAGACGGCCTAGCGTTCTCGCCATGGCTATCGCTCGCTACCCCAGCTTCGTCATCGACTGCCCCGACGCGGAGGCACTCACGACCTTCTACGGCACCCTGCTCGGCTGGACCACCAAGGCGTCCGACGGGTGGGGCGAGATCCGCGACGCCGAGACGGGCCAGTGCATCTGCTTCCAGCAGGTCGAGGACTTCACCGCCCCGAGGTGGCCGGCCCAGCAGGTGCCGCAGCAGATGCACCTCGACGTCATGGTCGAGGACCTCGACGCGGCAGAGCCCGAGGTGCTCGCACTCGGTGCGACCAAGCACGAGCACCAGCCCGGCACGTCGTTCCGCGTCTTCCTCGACCCGGCCGGCCACCCCTTCTGCCTGTGCGTCGACTGACTCCTCAGCCGACGAGGTGCTCGAGCGCGAGCTGGTTGAGGCGCACGAAGCCGTAGTCGCGCACGGCCGCCTTCTCCGGGTCGAAGCCGTCGTCGGACGCGAGGAAGTCGTCGAGCGACTCGTCGGCGCCCAGGGTCGGCTCGGCGAGGTCGAGCACTCCGGCATACGCCCACGCCTCGGCGGTGCGCGGGTCGGCGCGGAAGGCGGCCGCCTTGTCGGCGAGCAGGAGGTACATCTCCATGCACGCCTTCGCCGACTCCCACACGCCGTCCATGTACTCGGTCCGGGACGGCTTGTAGTCGAAGTGCCGCGGCCCCGTGTAGCGCGGCCCGTCGGGCAGGCCCGGGAAGCCGTTCTCGAGCAGGTCGACGGTGAAGAACGCCGAGACGAGGTCGCCGTGGCCGAAGACGAGGTCCTGGTCGAACTTGATGCCGCGCTGGCCGTTGAGGTCGATGTGGAAGAGCTTGTCGCTCCACAGCGCCTGCCCGAGCGCGTGCGTGTAGTTGAGCCCCGCCATCTGCTCGTGCCCCGTCTCGGGGTTGAGGCCGACGATGTCGCCGTGGTCGAGCTCGGCGATGAGGGCGAGCGCGTGCCCGACGGTCGGCAGGAAGATGTCTCCGCGCGGCTCGTTCGGCTTGGGCTCCAAGGCGATCCGCAGGTCGTAGCCCTGTGACTTGATGTAGCCGGCGACGGTGTCGAGGCCCTCCTTGTAGCGATCGAAGGCGGCGTGGACGTCCTTCGACCCGTCGTACTCGCTGCCCTCGCGGCCGCCCCACATGACGAAGGTCGCGGCACCCATCTCGGCGGCGAGGTCGACGGCGCGCAGCACCTTGCGCAGGCCGAAGCGGCGCACGCCGCGGTCGTTGGCGGTGAGGCCGCCGTCCTTGAAGACGGGGTGGCTGAACGTGTTGGTCGTGACCATCTCGATGGTGAGGCCCGCGCGGTCGGTCGCGTCCTTGAGCTGGGCGGTGATGCGCGCGCGCGTCGCGTCGTCCGCGTCGAAGGGGTAGACGTCGTTGTCGTGGAAGGTGATGCCCCAGGCGCCGATCTCGGCGAGCTTGTCGGAGTACTCCCACGGGTCGAGGACGGGGCGCGTCGGGCCGCCGAAGGGGTCGGTGCCGGTCCAGCCGACGGTCCACAGGCCGAAGGAGAACTTGTCGTCGGGGGTGGGCTGGCGCGTCATTGCGACTCCTCTAGAGGGGATTAGTTTTGTCATACAACTTACGTCGCGGACCGGCTAGGGTCAAGGCATGGCCAACCTGCGCCAGGCGAGCCTGCGCCACGCGAACCTCGCCCTCGTCGCGCGCACCGTCCTCGCCGCCGACACCCCGCCGTCGCGGGCCGACGTCGCCGCGGCCACCTCGCTGACCCGGTCGACCGTGTCGCGCCTCGTGGACGAGCTCGTCGCCGGCGGCATCCTCGACGAGGTCGAGTCGGTCGTCGGCGGGCCCGGCCGCCCGGGCCGCCCGGCCACCCCGCTCCGGGCGTCACGGGCGCGCGTCGCCGCGCTCGGCCTCCAGGTCGGCGTCGGCCAGCTCGCCGCCCGCCTCGTCGACCTCTCGGGCGCGGTGCTGGCCGAGCGCCTCGTCACCGCCGACCTCGCCGGCTCACGCCCCGGCCCCGTGCTCCGCCGCTTGCGCACGCTCGCGACCCAGGTGCTCGACGCGACCCCGGACGGCTGCCGTGTCGTCGGTGCCGGCCTCGCCCTCCCCGGCATCGTCGACGTCGCCGCCGGCCGCCTGCTCAGCGCCCCCAACCTCGGCTGGGAGGACGTCACCCCGGCTCCCGGCCTCGCCGCAGCGCTCGGTGACCTGGCCCTCCGCGTCGGCAACGAGGCCGACCTGGCAGCCCACGCGTACGCTCACCCGGCCCCCGGACGCGACCGCGAGCCGCGCGACTTCCTCTATCTCAGCGGCGAGGTCGGCATCGGCGGCGCGGTCGTCGTGGACGGGGAGGTCATGGCCGGACGCCACGGCTGGGCGGGCGAGATCGGCCACGTCTGCGTCGACCCCGACGGGCCCCCCTGTCGCTGCGGCTCCACCGGCTGCCTCGAGCAGTACGCCGGCCGGCTCGCCCTGCTCGACGCTGCCGGACTCGACCCCTCCACGTCACCCGCCGAGCTCGCGCGCCGAGCCCGCGATGGCGACGAGCAGGCCCGTGCCGCAACGCGATCCGCCGGGCGAGCCCTCGGCGTCGCCCTGTCCGGCGTCGTCAACGTCCTCGACATCCCCACCGTCGTGCTCGGCGGACACCTGGCGATGGTCGGCGACCTCCTCGCCCCCGAGGTCGAGGAGATCCTCGGTCGCCGCGTGCTGTCGGCCCGCTGGGTCACGCCGCGGGTCGTCATCGCCGACGTCGACCCCGCGCCCGGCGCCACCGGAGCGGCGCTGCTCGCCCTCGACCGGGTCGTCAGCGACCCGGTCGCGCACCTCAGCTGAGGCGGGCGAGGTCGACGGTCCAGACCGGGTTGCCCGGCAGGACCTTGACCCGGTCGCCGCTCGCGAAGCGCGTCGACGGCTGGATGAGGGGCACGAACGGGCTCCGCTCGTTCATCGCGAGCTGCCACGCGGCATACGCCCCCGCCCGGTTGTCACCGACGGAGGCGCGCGCGGTCTCGGTGAGGTCGTCCATGAGCGTGTCGGAGCCGCGCATCCAGCCGGCCCGGGACCCGACGAGCTCGCCGGGCGCGAACGCGAGGTAGTTCTCGGGGTCCGGGTAGTCGGGGTTCCAGCTCCACAGGCTGAACGCGCTGCGCCCGTCGCGGTAGGCGGCGAGCGCCTCGGCCGCGGGCGCCGGGTTGAGCTGCACCTTGATCCCGACCTGGGCGAGCTGGCTGCGCACGGCCACCGCGAGCGCCGTCGCCGGGATGCCCTGGATCGGCAGGTCGGCGGCATACGACAGGGGGATCGGCTGACCCTTGTAGCCCGAGCGGCGCAGCGCCGCCCGCGCGGCCACGAGGTCGCGTTGGGGCACGACCGGCAGCGTCACCACGGGAGTGGGTATGCCGTCCGCTCCCGTGGTGAGGATGCCGTCGGGTGTCGCCGTGGTGCCGCCGGCCGACGGGGTGGAGAGGGGCGCCGCCGGTGACGACGTGGTGGGTGCCGGCGTCCCGGTGCCGTCGGTCCCCGTGCCGTCGGTCCCGGTGCCGTCGGTCGGGGTCGGCGCGGGCGCCGGCGCGAGGTCCTCGAGCGCGCCGACGATGCCGGCAGGGATGAGGCCCGCGGCGGGCATGGACCCCGGGGCCGCCCTGCCGAGCGCCTCACGGTCGAGGCCGCGACGCACCGCCTCGGCGAAGTCGGGGTCGGCGGTCCACGCGTTGAGGGCCTTGGTGCGCGCGAGCGCGAGGTAGACGAGTGAGCTCGAGCGCATCGTCGTCACCGTGACGGCCGAGGTCTGCGGCCGCCCGGTCGCGGCGTTGGCCTGGCTCGGCGAGAGGTCGAGCACGAGGTCGGCGCTGCCGGACCCGATGGCGGCGAGCTGCTGGCGCGCATCGAGGTTGCGGACGACGATCTCGGGGAAGGCGGGAGTCGCTCCCGACATCGGGTTGGCCGCGAGCCGGACCTCCGAGGTGCCGCGGACGCTCTCGATGACGTAGGGGCCCGAGCCCGCCGAGTGCTGCGAGAGGTAGCCGCTCGCCTCGTCGCCGGGGCCGATGGTGCCGCCGTGCGCCTTGACCGCCGTCGCGTTGAGGATGCCGAAGGCGGGGTTGGCGAGGATCGCGGGGAGGGCGAAGTTCGAGCCGGGCGAGCTGAGCGTGAAGGTGCGGTCGTCGACCTTGACCGCCGAGACCGTGCCGAGGATCGAGGAGGCGGGGCCGGACAGCCCCCGCGCGCGCTGGAGGGTGAAGAGGACGTCGTCGGTCGTGACGGGAGTGCCGTCGGAGAAGACGAGGCCCTTGCGCAGCCGCAACGTCAGCCACCGGCCCTCGGGGGAGAGGGTGTACTCGGCCATCCCGGGCACGACCTTCGTCGGGTCGTCGGGGTCGAGGGTCGTCAGCGTCTGGTAGAGCGCGTGCGTCAGCATCGCCCCGCTGCGGTCGAACTGCCGGGTCGGGTCGAGCGTCGTGTGGTCGAAGACCGCGCCGACGACGAGCGGCTCGACGGCCGTGGTCGGCGCCGCCGTGGGCGTCGCGCCCGGGGTCGTGGCCGGCGTCGGGCCCGGCGTCGCCGTGCTGGCCGTGCACGCGGCACCCGAGGCCAGCGCGAGCACGCCGAGGGCCGCCACCACGGTGGGGCGGACGAGACGTCGGCGCATGGACTTCCTTCGGGGGCGCCCGGTCCAGAGGCGGACACGGGACTGCGGCGGGCACGGAGAGCACGACGGCAGGTGGCACCGACGGCGACCCGGAGCACCTCTGTCCGTGGTCCGAAGTCTAGCCGCCGGCGCCCGCCACCGACGCGGCCCGCTCAGCGCTCGGCGCGAGCACGAGGTACGCCTGCGCGACGAGCACGATCCCGATGGCGACCCACTTGCCGGTGGGCAGCTCCACCCCGTAGCGCCAGCGGTCGATGAGGACCAGCCCGACCTGGAGCATGACGACCCAGCCCATCGTCACGAGGGCCAGCTCGGCGTACCTCAGCGACGACGCATACACCCAGAAGAGGACGAGGAAGGCGCCCGCGCCGAGCACGAGCGCGCGGACGCTGCCGTTGTCGGCCCACTCCTTGGCGAAGAGCGCCCCGAGCAGGTCGAGCCCGGCGAGGCACACCATCGCGATCGTCGCGACGACCGGCACCGGCCAGGCCTCGGGCGCCTTGATCAGCGGGAAGACGTCGGTGACGCTCATGGTGGGCACGTCCTTGAAAGGGGAACGGGCCCGCTCGACCACGGGGCCCTTCACCTCAGAGCACGCCGCAGCCGCCGGTGATACCCCCAGCCGACGCGTGTCGGCCGACGCGTGTCAGGCCTGGCCCCCCTCGAACCACGCGACGAGGGCCGGGTCGAGCGCCGGCACGTCGACCGCGCCGCCGCCGGTGCGCAGCGAGGTCGTCGCCGACGCCCCGGCCGCCACCGCCTCACGAGCCGCGACCGGCGAGGTCATCGTCGGGCCACCGTCCCGGGCGAACCGGACGAACTCCGCGACGAGCAGCGGGTCGGCGCCGCCGTGACCGGTCGTGTCGGCCGGCGGGATCTCGATGACCTCGTCGGCGTCGTCGCGGTAGGTGTCGGTGCGGCGGGTCCAGACCTTGACGAGGGCGCCGGGTCCGTCGCCGAAGTTCTCGAGCCGGCCCTTGGTGCCGATGACGGTGTAGTTGCGCCAGTAGTCCGGTGTGAAGTGGCACTGCTGGTAGGACGCGAGCACGCCGCCCTCGAGCACGAGGTTGGCCATCGAGATGTCCTCGATGTCGACGACCGGGTTGAGCTCGCGCTGCTCGGTGGGCGGCCAGTTGTCGAGGGAGTACCAGTCGGCCATCCGACGGTCTGAGTTGTCGCGGTGGTCGGTGACGTCGCCGTAGACCGCGAGGGCGCCGACCGCGCTGACCCTGCGCGTGTAGGCGCCCGCGAGCCAGTGGATGACGTCGATGTCGTGGGCGCCCTTCTGCAGGAGCAGGCCCGTCGTGTTGCGGCGGTCGGCGTGCCAGTCCTTGAAGTAGTAGTCCCCACCCGCCGAGACGAAGTGCCGGCACCAGACCGCCTTGACCTCGCCGATCGTGCCCGCCTCGATGACGTCGCGCATCGCCCTGACCACCGGCATGTGCCGCATGTTGTGCCCAACGTAGAGCCGCGTTCCCGTGCGGTGGGCGGCCTCGAGCACCCGGTCGGCGTCGGCGACGCTCGTGGCGAGCGGCTTCTCGACGAACGTCGGTATGCCGGCCTCCAGGGTGCGCACGGCGTGCTCGGCGTGCGCGTGGTCGGGGGTCAGGACGAGCACCGCGTCGATGTCGGCGCGCACGTCGGGAGCGAGCAGCTCGTCGAGGGAGTCGACGAGACGTACGCCGTCGATGCGGTCCGCCGCGTCGGCGCGGCCCCGCTCGGCCGGGTCGCAGACGACGGTGACCCGGCTGCCCTCGCCGGGACGGTGGGCGTATGCCGCGAGGCTGGCCCGCAGGCCGAAGCCGATGATGGCGATCCGGAGGTCGGGCTGGTCGGGCTGGTCGGGCTGGTCGGTCATGAGTGCGGGGGCACCTTCCGTGTGGTGGTGGTTCGAGGGTCTCAGCCCTTGGAGCCGCTGAACGCGATCCCCTGGATGAACTGCTTCTGGAGCACGATGAACAGGACGAGCACGGGCAGCGTCGCGAGCACCGAGCCGGCCATCAGCGTCGTCGTGTCGACCGAGAACTGGCCGATGAGCGAGGCGAGCCCCACCGACAGCGGCATCTTCGACGGGTCGTTGTTGACCACGAGCGGCCACATGAGGTCGTTCCACGACCACAGGACGTCGAGGACGGCGAGCGCGATGAGCCCGGGCTTGGCCAGCGGCAGCATGATCCGGGTGAAGATCTGCCAGTGGTTGGCGCCGTCGAGCTTGGCCGCCTCCTCGAGCTCGCGCGGCAGGCTGAGGAAGAACTGCCGCAGCAGGAAGGTGCCGAACGCGCTGAAGAGGCCGGGGACGATGAGCGCCTGGAGCGAGTTGAGCCAGCCGAGGCCCGACACGATCTCGTACTGCGGCAGCAGGAAGAGCTGGCTCGGCACCATGAGGACCGAGAGGAAGAGGCCGAAGAGCAGGCCCCGACCGCGGAACTCGAACCGCGCGAAGGCGTAGCCCGCCATCGAGCAGAGCACGAGCTGGCCGAGCACCCGGCCGATCGTCTGGATCGTGCTGTTCCAGAACATCTGGCCGAAGGGGAGCGTGTCGAAGACGTCGCCGTAGTTGGACCACTGGGGCGACGCGGGCAGCACCGTCGGCGGCACGGTGAGCGTCTCGCCGAGCGTCTTGAGGGAGGTCATGACCTCCCAGAAGAACGGGCCGACCATGACGACGGAGCCGAGGATGAGGACGGCGTGCACGCCGAGGTGGTTGCGGCGCAGGCGGTTGCGCCGCGGCACGCGGATCCGGGCGGGCGTGCGGGTCGCGAGCTCAGACATAGTGCACCCACTTCTTCTGGAGCCGGAACTGCAGGGCCGTCACCGCGACGATGACGACGAGGATGACGAGGGCGATCGCGGCGGCATACCCCTGCTGGTTCTCGACGAAGCCCCGCTGGTAGAACTGCGCGACGATCGTCTCGGTCTGCGGGTAGGCCGGGTTCGTCGGGCCCGTCATGACGAAGATCAGGTCGAACGTCTGCAGCGCGCCGATGACGGCGAGCACCGAGATGAAGAAGACGCTCGGGCTGATCTGCGGGAGGGTGATCGACCAGAACTGGCGGGTCCGGCCGGCGCCGTCGAGGGCGGCCGCCTCGTAGAGGTCCTTGGGCACGCCCTGGATCGCGGCGAGGAAGATGACGATCTGCGTGCCGAGGCCGAGCCAGATGCCCACTCCCGCAATGGCATACAGCGCCGTGGCCGGGTTGGAGAGCCAGTTCGTGCCCTCGATGCCCACGAGCCCGAGCAGCGCGTTGATGACGCCGACGTCGCCGTTGTAGAGCGTGCGCCAGATGAGCCCGACGGCCGCGGGCATCGTCACGACGGGCAGGAAGTAGAGCACCCGGTAGATCCGCACCCCGCGCAGGCCCTCGGTGCTGAGCAGCGCCGCGATGACGAGCGCCACCGGGATGCCGAGCAGCGCGACGACGGTGAACTTCAGGGTGTTCAGCATCGTCTCCCAGAGCCGCGCGTCGCCGAACAGCTCGCGGTAGTTGGCGAGCCCGACGAACTCCGAGCCGCCGAACGGGCCGGTCTCGGTGAAGGAGATGAGCAGCGTGCGCACCACCGGCCACAGGTAGAAGACGACGAGACCGAGCAGCGTCGGGAGGATGAAGACCGCCGCCCAGAAGAGGTCGTTGCGCCGCATCCGCGACATGCCGCGACCGGATCGACCGGGCCGACCGGGCCAGCGGCCGGGGGCCGGGGTGTCGCCCCGGCTCCCCGACCCCGACGGGACGCCGCCCGGCGCGGTCGCGCCGACGGCTCCCTTCGCCTGCTGCGTCTCGGTGAGCACGCCCCCCACGGTCACTTCTCCTTGGCGAGCGCTGCGTTCATCTGCGTGGCGAGGTCCTTCAGGCCCGTCGCCGCGTCGACCTCGCCGTTCCACACCTTCGTGAGGATGTCGGTCTGGAGGGTCGTCCACGCCTTGGTGTTCTTCGAGGCGGGGTAGGGCACGGCCGTCGCGACCTCGTCGACGTAGGCCTTGAGGTTGAACTGCGGCATCGACGTCACCCACGCCTGCTGGGTGCCCTCGTAGGCGGGGATGACGGCGCCGGCCTCGGCCTGGATCTGCGCGGCGCGCTCGCCACCGAGGAAGCCGACGAACTTCTGCGCGGCGTCCTGGTGCTTCGTCTTGGCGTAGATGACGTTGCCGAGGCCGTGGATGACCGAGACCTGCCCCTTCGGGCCGGCGGGGACGGGCGCGACGTTGACGGCGTCCTTGAGCTCGGGGACGCCGTTGTACTCGACCGCGGCCCACGAGCCGTTCCAGTACATCGCGACCTTGCCGGCCTTGAAGAGGTCGCCCGGGCTCGTGTCGGTCATCTGCTGCACCGTCGGCGACGCGCCGTCCTTGACGAGCGAGGTCCAGAACTCGATGCCCTTGAGCGCCTCGGGGGAGTCGAAGCCGCTCTTGGTCCCGGCGGCGTCGATGACCTGACCGCCGGCCGACGGGATCGTGTCGTAGAAGCCGGCCTGGTCCTCGACCGGGGCCGCGGCGCCGTAGACGCCCTTGGTCTTGTCGGTGAGCGCGCGGGCGGCGGACTGGAAGTCGGCCCAGGTCCAGTCGTCCTTGGGGTAGGCCAGCTTCTTGGCGTCGAAGAGCGCTTTGTTGTACCAGACGCCGACGGTGTCGAAGTCCTTCGGGATGCCGTACGTCTTGCCCTCGTAGGTGTAGAGGTCGACGAGCGCCTCGGGGTAGTTGCCGAGGTCGAGCTTGGCGCGGCTGATCGTCTGGTCGAGCGGCAGCAGCTGCTGGTTGGCGGCATACAGCTTGACGTTCGGGCCGTTCATCCAGAAGACGTCGGGGGCGCCGCCGCCGGCCGCGGCCGTCTGGAGGGTCGTGAAGTACTGCTTGAACGGCGTCACCTGGATCTTGACGGTGACATCGGGGTTCGCGGTGTGGAACTCGTCGGCGATCTTCTGCATGGCCGGGACCTGGTTCTTGTCCCAGATGCCGTAGGAGATCGTGACCGGCCCGTTGTCCGGCTGGGCGTCGGCGGTCGCGCCACCGGTGGACTGGCCGCACGCGGCGAGGCCGAGCACGAGCAACGGGGTGAGCACGGCCGTGGCGGCCAGTGTGGACGTTCTGCGCATTCGCGACTCCTTGGGTGGGGGGCCCGCGGACGGCTGGTCGCCGCTGCGGTCCGGTGCACGTCATCGGGCAACCCAAGCCTGATCGCTCGTTTGTGCTTGGGCGGCACTACAATCGAGCACATTCGATCACGTGTCAATCCGTCGAACAGGGTCGAGAGGGGCTCGGGACGGGCCTGCGCAGCAGGCCGCCACGGGTCCCTGTGTGCTGCCCGGAAGCCCTCGGTCCAGGGGGCGGGCACCCGTTCGACCGTCCCGCGATGCGGACGGGAGGCGCCCGCAGACCAGCCCGCCGTCGGGCCGCCGGTCAGGTCGCGAGGACCTCGCGCAGCCGCTGCGAGACCGGCCAGGCAACGTCGCTCCGGTTGGCCAGGACCGACCACGTCAGGGCCCGCGACGGCTCGTGCCGGCTGACCGCCGAGACGCCCGCGTCGTAGCCGTTGAGCACGACCCCGTCACCCGTCCCGTCGAGCCACAGGCCGAGGCCGTAGCGCCGGCCGTCGTCCATGACATCGGTGCGCGGGCGCAGCATCTCGGCGACCCAGCGCTCGTCGACGATGCGCCCGGCGAGGAACGCGTCCCAGAACGCGTGGAGGTCGGCGGCCGTCGTGTAGATCCCGCCGTCCCCACTGCCACGGACCGGCAGGTGCAGCACGTTGGTGCGCAGGCCGTCGGCCTCGAGGTAGCCGAGTGCCGCTCGGGCCGGCAGCTCGTCGGAGCGGAGGTATGCCGTGTCGACCATCCCGGCGCGAGCGCACACCCGCTGCTCCACCACCTCGTGGAACGCCGTGCCGGTCACCCGCTCGACGACGAGGGCGAGCACGACGAAGCCGCTGTTGCAGTAGGAGAAACGCTCTCCCGCAGGGAACTTCGTGGGTCGCCCGCGCAGTGCCGGGAGGTAGCCCTCGGTCGTGGCGAGCCGGTGGACGGGCACGGTCATGACGTAGGACGAGGCGTCGAGTCCCTCGTCCTCGTCGAGGTAGTCGCCGATGCCCGACCGGTGGCTGAGCAGGTGCTCGATCGTCACGTCGTCGCCGATGTCGGGCAGGTCGTCGCCGACGACGGAGCGCACCGGGGTATCGAGACCGAGGCGACCTTCGGCCACGAGGCCGACCACGGCGAGCGCGGTCAGGCCCTTGCAGATGCTGGCCGTCCCGAACTGCGTGTCGAGGGCGTTGGGCAGGCCGTGGGCACGGTCGGCGAGACCGTGCGCCGACGCGTGGAGGGTGCTGCCTGCGAGGTCGACCCGGACCACGCCGGAGAAGCCGTGCTCGTGGACCACCGCCGCGACCTCCTGGTCGAGGTCCGCCACGGCGCCCACTGCCCGTCGCCCCGTCGCCCTGTCGGCCCGCCGCCGTCAGGCGCCGACGTAGGTCGCGAGGTGCTCGCCGGTCAGGGTCGACCGGCCGGCGACGAGCTCGGCGGGCGTCCCCTCGAAGACGACGTTGCCGCCGTCGTGACCGGCCCCCGGTCCGAGGTCGATGATCCAGTCGGCGTGCGCCATGACTGCCTGGTGGTGCTCGATGACGAGCACCGACTTGCCCGACTCGACGAGGCGGTCGAGCAGCCCGAGGAGGTTCTCGACGTCGGCGAGGTGCAGGCCGGTCGTCGGCTCGTCGAGCACGTAGACATCGCCCTTCTCGGCCATCTGCGCGGCCAGCTTGAGGCGCTGGCGCTCCCCGCCGGACAGCGTCGTGAGGGGCTGGCCGAGCGTGAGGTAGCCGAGGCCGACGTCGGCGAGCCGCTCGAGGACCTTGTGCGCGGCCGGCGTGCGCGCCTCGCCCTCGTCGAAGAAGCCGAGCGCCTCGGCCACCGGCATGGCGAGCACCTCGGCGATGTTGCGCCCACCGAGCCGGTACTCGAGCACGGCCGCCTGGAAGCGCCGGCCCTCGCACTCCTCGCACGTCGACTCGACGGTCGCCATGACGCCGAGCTCGGTGTAGATGACGCCGGCGCCGTTGCAGGCCGGGCAGGCGCCCTCGGAGTTGGAGCTGAAGAGGGCGGGCTTGACGTCGTTGACCTTGGCGAAAGCCTTGCGGATCGGCTCGAGCAGTCCCGTGTAGGTCGCGGGGTTGCTCCGCCGCGACCCGCGGATCGCGCCCTGGTCGACGACGACGACACCGTCGCGCTTGGCGACCGACCCGTGGATCAGCGAGCTCTTGCCCGACCCCGCGACGCCGGTGACGACGCAGAGCACCCCCAGCGGGATGTCGACGTCGACGTCGCGGAGGTTGTTCGTCGACGCCCCGCGGACCTCCATCGCGCCCGCCGCCTCACGCAGCGAGTCCTTGAGGCTGACCCGGTCGTCGAGGTGGTGGCCCGTGATCGTGTCGCTCTTGCGCAGCGCCTCGACGGTGCCCTCGAAGACCACCTCGCCGCCCGCCGTGCCGGCCCCCGGGCCGAGGTCGACGACGTGGTCGGCGATGGCGATCGTCTCGGGCTTGTGCTCGACGACGAGAACCGTGTTGCCCTTGTCGCGCAGCTGGAGCAGCAGCAGGTTCATCCGGTCGATGTCGTGCGGGTGCAGGCCGATCGTCGGCTCGTCGAAGACGTACGTGATGTCGGTGAGCGACGAGCCGAGGTGGCGGATCATCTTGGTGCGCTGCGCCTCGCCACCGGAGAGCGTGCCGGCGGGACGGTCGAGCGAGAGGTAGCCGAGACCGATCTCGGCGAAGGAGTCGAGCAGGTGCTGCAGTCCGCGCAGCAGCGGTGCGACCGACGGGTCGTCGAGGTCGCGCAGCCACTCGGCGAGGTCGCTGATCTGCATCGCACACAGCTCGGCGATGTTCCTGCCCTTGATCTTCGAGCTCAGGGCCTCCTGCGACAGGCGGGTGCCCTTGCACTCCGGGCAGGTCGTGAAGGTGACCGCGCGCTCGACGAAGCGGCGCACGTGCGGCTGCATGGCGTCGAGGTCCTTGGAGAGCATCGACTTCTGCACCTTGGACAGGACGCCCTCGTAGGTGAGGTTGACGCCCTCGACCTTGATCTTCTCGGGCTGGCCGTAGAGCAGCTTCTGGAGCTGCTTGTCGGTGAACGTCCCGACCGGCTTGTCCATGGGCAGTCCGGCGCCGCTGAAGATGCGGCCGTACCACCCGTCCATGCTGTAGCCGGGCACGAGCAGGGCACCCTCGGACAGCGACTTGGACTCGTCGTAGATCGCGGTCAGGTCGAAGTCGTTGACCGACCCCATCCCCTCGCACCGCGCGCACATGCCGCCCTGGTAGACCGCCTCGCGGACGATCGACGTCTCCTGGCGGTTGCCCTTGTCGGTCTTCATGACGCCGCTCGCGACCCGCGTCGGGACGTTGAAGGCGAACGCCGTGGGTGGCCCGATGTGCGGGGTGCCGATGCGGGAGAAGAGGATCCGCAGCATCGCGTTGGCGTCGGTGGCGGTGCCGACCGTCGAGCGTGGGTTGGCGCCCATCCGCTCCTGGTCGACGATGATCGCCGTCGTCAGCCCGTCGAGGTAGTCGACGTCCGGGCGCGCCAGCGACGGCATGAAGCCCTGGACGAAGGCGCTGTAGGTCTCGTTGATCATCCGCTGCGACTCCGCCGCGATCGTCGCGAAGACGAGCGAGCTCTTGCCCGAGCCGGACACGCCGGTGAACGCGGTCAGCCGCCGCTTCGGCAGGTCGAGGCTGACGTCCTTGAGGTTGTTCTCGCGCGCGCCCTGGACGCGGATCATGTCGTGGACGTCGGCCGGGTGGTGTCCACCGGAGGGGCGCGACGCGGTCTTCGCAGCGGTGCTCTTCGACTCCATGCGACGTACGCTACGGCCCCGCGCCCACCCCCGGCCTCCCGATTCCCGACGACCTCACCCGCGACGAACCGCCCACTCGCCGGGGTGGACGGCGCCGGCGATCAGGGGAGGAGGTCGTCGAGGTAGGTCGGCAGCATCTGCCACCACGTCGGCCAGTCGTGGTCGTAGGCCGGGCCCCAGTCGTCGACCCGGTTGGGGATCCCCTTGCGGCCGAGCACCTCGGCCACGGCCCACGCCTCGCTCGGGTCCTCCCACCGACCGCTGCCGGAGGCGAGCACGATCATCCGACGGCGCAGCAGGTCGAGCGTCTCTCCCTCGAGGTCGGGCAGGAAGTGCAGCGGCGAGCTGAAGTACAGGTCGTCGGTGAACCGGCCGCCGATGAACTTGTCGACGGCATACGTCCCGCTCATGCACACGGCGGCGTCGACGAGGTGCGGGTAGCGGCACGTGATCGCGAGGGCGTTGAACGCCCCGATGGAGGCACCGGCGACGACGACGGGGATCGGGCCGCCCACGTCGGAGTGGATCGCGGGGATGATCTCCTGCGCCACGGTCTCGTGGAAGGCGTTGAAGAGCGCCATGCGGTAGTCCGTCGACCCGACCCCCTCGGCCATCGCCTTGCCGGCGACGCTGTCGCACGAGTAGATCTTGGCCCGTCCGGCGTCGATGAGCGGCTGGAGGTGGGCGACCATCTTGTGTCGCTCGACCTCCTCCGCGTCACCGCCCGCGGTCGGGAAGAGCAGCACCGGCACGCCGTAGGTGCCCCATCGTGCGACGGTGATGTCCTGGCCCAGTCGGTCGGAGTACCACCGGTCGGTCACCTTCATGGGTTACCTGCCTCTCTCGCGCTCGTCACTCGTAGACGAACTTCTGGGGTCCGGGGAAGAGCCACGCGAGACCGTCGCCGAGACGGTCGCGCCAGTTCTCCCAGTTGTGGCCGTCGCGCGACTCGGTGTAGCGCACCGTCATCCCCGTCTGGCGGAAGACCGGGACCATCGACCGGTTCGGGGTGATGAGCGGCTCGTAGACGCCGCACGACATGAAGAGCCGGTCGACGACCGCGGACGGCTTCTCGCGGAAGCGGTTGACGAACTTCACGACGGGGTCGAACGCCGGCCCCCCGCCGTGGTCGAAGCCGATGTCGGTGAAGACGAGCGAGGCCGACTGGAGCATGAGCGAGCCGAAGAAGCCCGGGTAGCGCACCGCCGTCGACACCGAGGCGATGCCGCCGAAGGAGCTGCCCATGAGACAGCGGGCCTCGGGCGTGTCGATGAGGGGCAGGCGTTCGGTGAGCAGCGGCACGAGCTCGCGCGCGATGAAGCGGGCGTGCGGCGCGTGGTTGGGGTACTCCTTGAGCCGGTCGCGCGGCGGGACGAAGACCGCGACGAGCGGGTCGACGTCGAGACGGTGGATGAGGTTGTCGAGCACGGTCTTCATCGCCGCGAACTGGAGGTAGTCGGTGCCGTCGTGGACGACGAGGAGCGGGTAGCGCTGCGCGCTGTTGAAGCGGGCCGGCAGGTAGATCTGCACGGGCTGTTCGCGCCGGAGGGCCTTGCTCCGGATGTGCTCCTCGACGAGGGTGCCCGGGCGGGCCTCGGGGTCGTACGCCACCCACTCGGGCACGCGGTAGCCGATCGCCGCGCACACCGACGACGACCCCATGGGGCTGTGCGCCAGGCGCGGGTTGAGCGGGTCGTTGAAGCGCTCGTAGTGATCGCCCTTGCGGATCTCGATCTGGTACTCGACCCGCGAGCCCTCGGGCAGCACGGTCGTCACGGCCCAGAGGTCGGACTCACCGATCCGCTTGAGCGGCAACGGATCCGGGAGCCCGACCACACGGTGCCGCACCCAGACCTCGTCGACGTCGCCCCGGTAGAGGAAGGTCGCGCGCTCGCCCTCGATGATCGGGCAGCCGAAGCGCTCGACGAAGCCGTCGATCGTCGGCCCGTCGAGCGGCAGGCGCTCACGCAGTCGGTTGACGGCAAGACGTTCCATGGCACTCACGCGACCCCCACCACCGAGACGTGACCGGTGCGGTCGATGACGCGCGCGCCGGCGGGCAGGTCGGTGGCGCCGTCAGGGAATCGCACGACGGCGCCGTCGTCGAGCAGGAGCAGCCGGTGCTCGGCGAAGCGCCGGGCGAGGACCGACATGCGCTCGTGGTCGTCGAGCAGCAGTCGGCGCTTGGCGTGCGGCAGCGCGACGATCCCGGGCAGGCGCCCGAGCCCCCGGTCGTGCAGCTCGGCCGCCGTCACGCCGTGGGGCGTGAAGTCGTGGAAGAGGACCACCTCGTCGGTCAGCGCCATCGCACCGGCCGACCACGCGACGACCGACTGGTCGGGCCGGAGCACGACGTCGAAGACGCGCATCGTCCGCAGCAGCGTGCGCACGTTGCCGCCCGCGATGACGACGGCCCCGCACTCGTCGAGGATCGCCCCGATCTCGCCCTTGTGCCAGCCGATGGTGCCGCTCTCGTCGGTGGGCGCCGTGGCACGGACGGCGCCGTACAGCTCGTCGAGCTCGGCGGCATACCACCGGTCGACCTCGCGGACCGCCTCCATGGCGGACTCCTCGGCGATCGGGCCCACGGCGTGGATCGAGGTGCGGTGCGCGACGGCGTGCACGGCGTCGATGGCGGCCTGGAGCCGGATGCCGTAGAAGGCGCGCAGCTCGTCCATCCGGTCGCGGAAGGCGAGCGCGGCGGCTGCGAAGTGCTCGTCCTTGGCCAGCACGTCCATCATCCGGTGGTGCAGGCGGAGGTTGACGCCGCGCCCGTCGAGGTGGCCGGCGAGCTCGGCGTCGTCGGACTCGCGCTCCTCCCACCCGGAGTTGACCATGGCGATGCGCCCGGTCACCCCGAGGGAACGCACGGTGGGGCCCACGGTCGTCGTGAACCGTTGGGGCCCGAGCAGGATCGTCGTCGACATCGAGAGAGAGCTCAGCCGCACTCAGCCTGCGTGCACGTGGATCGTGCGACCGACGTCGTCGAGCATGGCGCGCGCCGTGTCGAAGTCGGGGTGACGCAGCCGCACCCACGCGTTGGCCATGTAGCCGGCCTCCACTCCCTGCGTGCCGTGGCCGACCGGCGGGAAGTGGCCGTCGATGACCCACTCGCCGTAGCGGGACTGGATGTCGTCGATGCCGGTGTAGCCCGCGATGGACCCGTCGTGGTCGGGGCGGAGCGCGACGATGCCGGCGGCATACGTGCGCTGCATCCGCTGCTCCGGGGCGCGGTGGGTGATGACGTGCGCCCACTCGCGGTAGACGTCGACCTCGTTGGCCGCGGAGTAGACGTCCCACGCGCCGACGCCCGGCGGGCGGCAGCCGATCTCGCTGAACTTCAGGCCCTTCGGGCCGTAGAACCACTCCATGTGCGTCGCCGACGTCTCGATGCCGAGCGCCTCGATGACGCGACGCCCCAGCTCGCGGACCTCGGCGTAGAAGGCGTTGCCCGGCTCGTCGATGCGGTTGGTCGTGATGAACTGCGGCGAGATCCAGCGGTGGCGCATCGCCTCGAGGACGTTGGGGTAGTAGTGCGTCGCCCAGTCGTGCACGACCTGCCCGTCGAGGCTGATCGTGTCGTAGAAGCCCTCGTGGCCCTCGACGAACTCCTCGATGGCGATCGAGCTCGCGCCCTCGCGGGCGTAGCCCTGCAGGGCCTGCTCGAGCTCGTGGTCGCTGTCGACGCGCACCGTGCCCTGGGCGCCGGCGCCCGCGCGCGGCTTGAGGATGAGCGGGTAGCCCTCGCGCTCGGCGAAGGCCCGTGCCTCGGCGCCCGAGTCGACGGCGGCGCTGGCAGCCGTGGGGACGCCGGCTTGGCGCAGCGCCTCCTTCATCGACGGCTTGTCGCGGCACAGCCACGTCGTGCGGACGCTCGTGCCGGGGATGCCGCAGGCCTCGCGCACCTGGGCGGCCGGCATCGTGTGCGCCTCGACGGTCGCCTCGAGCGCGTCGATCCAGACCTTGTCCTGGAAGTAGCGGACCGCCTCGACCATCTGGTCGACGTTGGTCACCGAGCCGACGCGGTAGTAGCCACGGAGCGCGCCGAGCAGTTCCTCGCCGAGCTGGGCCTCGTCGGACTCTCCGATGCCGTAGACGTTCGCGCCCACCGAGGCGAGCGCGTGCACGAAGCGACGCTGGTTCGCCGGGAACGACGGCTCCACGAAGATGATGTTCACGGCCTCGACGCTATCGGTCCACCGGGAGCACCGCCACGGACCGCCGTGTGCCGCCGCGCGGGTCGCGGGGCAAAAGCGGACGTCGGAGCGGAATCGGGACGAGACTGGGGTGGTCGCATCTCGGGCAGCACCTCACCCCTCAGGAGGAAGCCATGTCGAGCACCGTCCCGAACCCAGCGTCACCCGATCCGACCGACCCGACTCCCGAGCCGCCGAGGACGCGACGCGAGGCTGCGGCCACGTGGGAGGCGCCGTTGAGCCCGTCCGGGTGGTCGACGGCGCTCGTCGTCATGGGCATCCTCTCGATCGTCCTCGGCATCCTCGTGCTCGTCTGGCCGAAGGCAACGCTGCTCATCGTCGCGATCCTGTTCGGGCTCCAGCTCATCATCGCCGGGGCCGTCCGCCTCGGGATGGTCCGCGACCTCCCGAGCGACCCGGGCTGGCTCAAGCCCGTCTCGATCGGGCTCGGGGCGCTCTCCATCGTCGCCGGCATCATCTGCCTGTTCCGCCCGAACGCGTCCCTCTTCGTCATCGCGCTCTTCATCGCGATCGGCTGGGTCGCCGAGGGCATCGCCGCGCTCGTCCAGGGCTTCGGCTCCGACCGGACGACCGGCACGCGGGTCTTCCTCATCGTCAGCGGCGTCGTCTCGATCCTCGGCGGCCTCATCGTCGCGATCTTCCCCGGCTCCTCGCTCGTGGTGCTGACCCGCATCGCCGGCATCGCGCTCATCGTCATCGGCATCGTCGAGCTCGTCACGGCCGTCATGGCCCGCCGAGCCGCCGGCAACAGCAGCAGCGGCAGCGGCAGCACGACGGCGCCCGCCACCGCCTGACCGCGTCAGGTCACCGGACGGCATACGACAGCGTGGAGGTTCGCACCCCGCCCGAGGGGTGCGAACCTCCACGACGTGCGACGTCAGGACGGCTGCGGCAGGTCCTCGAACTCGTAGACGCGGCGCACCTCGACCGAGACCTCGTCGAAGAGCGAGGCGAACCTGCCCGCGAGCTCGAGCGCCTGCTCCTTGCTCTCGACGTTGACGAGGGCGAAGCCACCGATGACCTCGCGTGCCTCGCTGAACGGGCCGTCGGTCACGGTGACACCCGCGCCCTCGGTCTTGCGGACGATCGCGCCGTCCTTGCTCTGCGTCACGCCTTCGGCGGCGAGCAGGACGCCCGACTCGGCGTACTCGCCCATGAGCGCGCCCATCGCGTCCTGGAACTCCTGGCTGGGGTTCCACGCCTCGGGGCGGGACTCGTCGATCTTGTGGATCATGAGGTAGCGCACGGTTCTCTCCTTCGACTGCGTGCCGGGTCGGTCCCAGCCTCCACCACGACGTCGATCAGCGGCAGCCTCGCTCGACACTTCGATTCCCGAAACGTCGGCGGCCTAGAGCCAGCCGCGCTCCTGGGCGACCCGGGCGGCCTCGGCGCGGGTCGACGTCCCGGTCTTGCCGATGGCCGAGCTGAGGTGGTTGCGCACCGTGCCGGGAGAGAGGTGCACGACCCCGGCGACGGCGGCGACCGTGCCACCGCGCAGCGCCACGGCGAGCACCTCGCGCTCCCGCTCGGTGAGCGGGTTGGCGCCGTCGACGAGCGACTCGGTGGCGAGCGACGGGTCGACGACCCGCAGCCCGGCGTGCACCCGGCGCACCGCCTCGGCGAGCTGGCGGGCCGGGGTGTCCTTGACGACGAAGCCCGACGCGCCCGCCTCGAGCGCGCGGCGCAGGTAGCCGGGGCGGCCGAACGTCGTGACGACGAGGGTGCGCACGCCCGGGAGCGCATCGCGCACCGCGGCTGCCGCGGCGATGCCGTCGATGCCCGGCATCTCGATGTCGAGCAGGCACACGTCGGCGGCCGAGGCCCGCGCGGCCTCGACGACCTCGTCGCCACGGCCCACCTCGGCCACGACCTCGAGGTCGGGCTCGAGCGCGAGCAGCGCGGCGAGCGCCCCACGCACGAGGGCCTGGTCGTCGGCCAGCAGCACCTTGATGGTCGCGCTCACAGCGTCACCTCCAGCACGGTCCCATGGCCCTGCGGGCCCGTCTCGATCGAGAGCCGACCCCCCGCGGCCGCGACCCTCTCACGCAGCCCGCGTATGCCGTTTCCCTCGGGCCGCGCGTCGAGGCCGCGTCCGTCGTCACGAACCGTCAGGCCGTTCGTCGCGAGCTCGACCCAGCAGGCGTCGGCGTCGCTGTGGCGCACGACGTTGGTCGTCGCCTCGCGCAGCACCCAGGCGAGCACGGTGCGGTGACGCGGGTCGACGGCGCCCGGGTCGTCGGGCACGTGGCCCTCGATCCCGGCACCCGCGAGCGCCGTGCGCGCGGACGCGAGCTCGTCGCCGAGGCGCGCCACCCGGAGCCCCCCGACGGTCGCCCGGATCTCGGCCAGGGCCTGGCGGCTCAGGGCCTGGATCTCGGCGAGCTCGCCCTTGGCCCGCTCGGGGTCGAGGTCGACGAGGCGCTCGGCCAGCTCCGCCTTGACCGTGACGACGGTGAGCGAGTGACCGAGCACGTCGTGGACGTCGCGGGCCACGCGCTCGCGCTCCTCGACGACGGCGAGGTCGCGGGACATCTGCTCGTAGTCCTCGCCGCGGTCGGTCATGAGCCGGACCGCGCCCGTCATCGCGCCCACGGCGAAGACGATGATGGCCACGACCCAGGTGCCCTCGTCGCGGTCGACGAAAACCGCGACGGCCGTCGCGATCGCGACGCACGCGATGCCCAGGGCGATCGACCAGGCGAGCGGCAGCGCGAACATCCCGAACGACACGACGAAGGGCAGGAAGCTGAGGCTGCCGGCGCCGATCAGCGGGGTCAGGGCGGCCGCGCATCCGACGAGCACGAGCAGGTAGACGACGCCCCGGGGCCGGGCCGGCTCGCAGTCCCGGTGGAGGCGCTGGAGGTGCTGGGCGCCCAGGCCGTAGACGACGGCGAAGGTCACCACGAGGGCCAGGCCGAGCACGACCTGCCAGAGCGGTAGCCCGCTCGACACGATGGCGATGGCCGGGAAGACGAGGAAGACCAGCCACACCGACTGGACGACCCAACCGAAGCGCTCCCACGGGTTGCGCCCGTGCGGGCCGGGCCGACCGGACGGCACGGGTTCCGTCCGCTCCGTTTCCGTCCGCTCCGTCACTGGCGCTCCCGCCCGCGGCGCACGAGGAGCACGGCGGACACCCCGAAGACCGCGAGCCACGCGAGCACGTTGACGATCGGCAGCCACAGCGGGTCGCGCGACCCGTCGGGCAGGTAGCCCTCGGTGAGCGGGTAGCGGGCCAGGGCGGCATACCCGTAGAGCGGCGTGAACTTCGCGAAGGTGAGCAGCGCGCCGGACAGCGGGATGAAGAGGTTGCCGAGGAAGGCGAAGATCACCATGGTGCCGCTCGCGGCGCCGACGGCGGCCTCGGAGCGGAAGGCGGTGCCGACGAGCAGGCCGTAGACCGCGAAGACGGCCGAGCCGACGAGGCAGAGGACCGCGCTCAGCGCCCACGCCTGCGCGGACCCGCGGGCGCCGGTCGCGGCGCCGAGGGCGAAGGTGAGCAGGATCGGCACGGCCGCGACGGTCATCGCGATGAGCGCCTTCATGGCGATGTAGGACGAGTCGGCGAGGGGCGTGAGTCCCAGCTGCCGGCCCCAGCCCTGCTGGCGCTCGACGGCCGCGTTGCCGCCGATGCTCGTCGTCGCGGTGACGGCGCCGTAGGCGGCCATGCTGATCATGACGTACATCGCGACGTTGCCGTTGCCGATGGTGGCGTCCTTGGCGTCGACGGTCGCGCCGAAGATCAGGTAGAAGAAGGCGGGCAGGACGGCGGTGAAGAACATGCCTGCCCAGTCGCGGGTGATCCGGCGCATCTCGAGCAGCGTGAAGGTGGCGTTCATCGGACGAGCTCCTTCTCGGCGTCGAGGTCCCGGCCGTCACCGGTCAGGGTCATGAAGGCCTGCTCGAGGCCGGCCGTGACGATCTCGAGGTCGGTGCCCCCGAGGTCGAGCAGCAGCAGCCGCGCGACCGCGTCGGAGTCGGCGGCCGTGACGACCACCCGGCTCCCGCGCTCGACGACGTCGTGCACTCCCTCGACCGTCCGCAGCCTGGCGACGGACTCGGCCACCGAGCCGGGCGGCAGCGTCGCGGAGACGGTGCGCCCGCTCGCCTGCGACCGGATCTCGGCGGTCGTGCCGTCGGCGACGATGCGTCCGCCCGCGATGAGGACGATCCGGTCGGCGAAGGCGTCGGCCTCCTCGAGGTAGTGCGTCGCGAAGACGACGGTGCGCCCGGCGCTCGCGTCCTCGTGCATCGTGTCCCAGAAGTCGCGCCGGGCCGTGACGTCCATGCCGGCCGTCGGCTCGTCGAGCACGAGCAGGCGCGGGTCGGGCAGCAGGGCCAGGGCGAAGCGCAGCCGCTGCTGCTCACCGCCGGAGCACTTGGAGACACGGCGGCCCGCGAGCAACGTCAGCCCGGCACGGTCGATGACCTCGTCGACGGGGGCGTGGGCGGCATACGTCGACGCGATCATGCGGACGGTCTCGCGGACGGTGAGGTCGCGCAGCAGTCCCCCCGTCTGGAGGACGGCGGACACGTGACCGCCGACGACGGCCTCACGCGGGCGGCGGCCGAAGACCTCGGCCGTGCCGCTCGTCGGCTCGGTCAGCCCGAGCACCATGTCGAGGGTCGTCGTCTTGCCGGCGCCGTTCGGGCCGAGGAAGGCGACGACCTCACCGGGCTCGATGTGCAGGTCGATGCCGTCGACGGCTCGGACCTCAGTGTCCTGGGACCCGCGTCGGGGAGGGAAGCTCTTGACGAGCGAACGCAGCTCGATCGCCGGCGCCCCCGAGGCGCCGTCGAGCGGGCGAGAGGTGGTGGTCATGAGTCAACTCTCCCGCTACGGGGCGCACCGCGTCAGCAGCAGGCGTCACGTCCTGCCCGTGACAGGTGTCACGATCACCCCGGAGCGGGCGGCCGTCGGGCAGCACGAGGTCGGCCGTGCAGACCTCGTGAGTGGGCGTCGGGCTGTCGGTGTGGTCGGTCACGCATCCACCCAAACGGACCGGGCGTCACGGCTCAACCGGGAGTCCGTGGTCCAGACTGTCGGGCATGGCACGCTTCTCCGTCACGGTCCCCTCGGACCTCCCGGCGTCCGAGGCATGGAGGCGCCTGCTCGACCTGGACGCGCACACCGCGGTCATCCCGCTGACGACCGTGACGGGCGACGCGCTGGCCGCGCGCGACCTCGTCGACGGGTCGCGCTTCGTCGCCCGCACGGCGCTCGGCCCGGTGGGCTTCGACGACGTCATGGTGGTCGAGTCCATCGAGGCCCCGGCCGCCACCACCGCGGGCCGCGCGCGGATCCGCAAGGAGGGCAAGGTCGTCCGTGGAGACATCGACCTGCTCGTGACCCCCACGGCATCGGGCTCGACCGTCGAGTGGTCGCAGCGCATCGGGGTGCGCGGCGTGCCCGCGCTCCTCGACCCCGTCGTCGCGAAGGTCGCCGGCGCGGCCTACGGCTCGACGATCCGCCGGCTGCTCGCCCGCGGCTGACCGGCCGCCGCCGGGCCTGGGCGGCTCAGCGCCAGCCGAGCGCGGGCGCGACGTGCGTCAGGAGGCTCTCGACGACGTGGGCGTTGTAGTCGACGCCGAGCTGGTTGGGCACGGTGAGGAGCAGCGTGTCCGCGGCCGCGATCGCCTCGTCCTCCGCAAGGTCACGGACGAGCTGGTCGGGCTCACCGGCATACGTCTTGCCGAAGCGCGCCGTCCCGCCGTCGATGTGGCCGACCTGGTCCTGGCTGGCCGACTCGCGACCGAAGTACGCGCGGTCCCGCTCGTCGACGATCGGGAACACGCTGCGGCTCACCGAGACCCGCGGCTCCCGCTCGTGCCCGGCCGCCGTCCACGCGTCGCGGAAGCGCTGGATCTGCTCGGCCTGGAGCTGGTGGAAGGGCACGCCGGTGTCCTCGGTGAGGAGGGTCGAGCTCATGAGGTTCATCCCCTGCTCGGCCGTCCACTCGGCGGTGGCCCGGCTGCCGGCACCCCACCAGATGCGGTCGCGGAGCCCCGGCGCGTGCGGCTCGATGCGCAGCAGGCCAGGCGGGTTGGGGAACATCGGCCGTGGGTTCGGCTCGGCGAAGCCCCGGCCGGACAGGACGTCGAGGAAGACCTCGGTGTGCTGCCGGGCCATCGCGGCGTGGTCGCCGTCGGTCGGCTCGTAGCCGAAGTAGCGGAAGCCGTCGACGACCTGCTCGGGTGACCCACGGCTGATGCCGAGCTGGAGCCGGCCTCCGGAGATGAGGTCGGCCGCGCCCGCGTCCTCGGCCATGTAGAGCGGGTTCTCGTAGCGCATGTCGATGACGCCGGTCCCGATCTCGATCCGGCTCGTGCGTGCCCCGACCGCGGCGAGCAGCGGGAACGGCGACGCGAGCTGCCGGGCGAAGTGGTGGATCCGGAAGTACGCGCCGTCGGCGCCGAGCTCCTCGACCGCGACCGCGAGGTCGATGGACTGGAGCAGGGCGTCCGAGGCCGACTGCGTGCCCGAGTGCGGCGAGGGGTTCCAGTGCCCGAACGAGAGGAATCCGATGTTCTTCACGTGGGGTGAACAACTCCGGCTCGGGACCTCTTCCCCGTGAGCGCCGCGCAGGGTCGTCCCGGCAGACTCCGTGGTCTCGTCGTCCTCAGCGCGTGGGCGCGCTCGGTGTGGTCGTCGCGTCGAGAAGCACCGGCGTTCCCGTCTGAGGTGCGGGCTCGCCCGGTGCGCTGACGAACGCGTACACCCTGCCGGGTGAGGGCCGCAGCACCTGGGTGCGGGCGAACTCCAGGACCGTGGCGGCATCCTGACCGCGAACGTACAACGTCAGGTCCCGGTCCTCGACGAACGGGCCGTGCACGCTCACCCCCGTCGCCGATCCTGCTGCCGCGGCTCGCTCGAGGGTCCGTGGCAGCGCCCGCCACCACGCGGCTACCTCGGCCTCCGACGAGTAGGGATCCAGAACGAGCCGGATCTCGACGTGGTCAGCAGGCGCCGACGCTCGCTGGTAGCGGGGCGCGGCGGACAAGTCTTCCGCGGTGATGGTCCACGAGTCGGATGGGCACGCGCCCGCCCGCCGCGCGACGACCGCGCCGTTCAGGTCGCGAGCCACCAGCTGCTCCTGCTCGCACTCATAGCTGCCCGTCGGCCAGCCCTCCTGCGGTCGCCACGCGAGCACGCCCAGCTCCGCCGTGCCACGGTAGGACACGGCGTCGGCCTGCTCGATGAGCAACGGGCGGCCGCTCTCGTTGTGCACGTCCAGGAACGGATACGGCTCCTGCATCGCGTGGAGGACAAGGACCATCAGCCCGAGATAACCAGCAATCGACAGGCCGATCACGACGAGGGCAACCTTCAGCGCCTTCCCCCAACCGGTCTGAGTCGCCCCCATCCGACACCCCTCTTCCTGCCGGGCATGCTAGGCGGGTGAGGAGTCGAGGGCTGCCGACCACGGAGCACCGTGCACCAATCGTGACCTGGCAGCTCCGAGGCGCCACCTCGATCACAGCCCGGGCGAGGATGCCCCGCGCTGAACGCGACCCTCCTCCAAGGGATCTTCGAGAAACCATCCGGATCGCCCTCTCGCGCCGAACGACCAGTCATGACGCGCCTACGATTTGCCCTCAGCGGGATCCTCGCCGCGGTCGCCGGGATCGCAGCCGGCCACCTCGTCGCGGGCTTCCTCGCTCCTGCATCGTCGCCGGTGCTCGCCATCGGGTCGACCGTGATCGACCTGACCCCCACGCCCGTCAAGGAGTGGGCGATCGCGACCTTCGGCACCAACGACAAGCTGATCCTCCAGGGCTCGGTGCTCGTCGGGACGCTGGTCCTCGCCGCCGTGGCCGGCCTGCTCGCCCGCCGGCGCCTGCCCGTCGCCGTCGGTTTCATCGTGCTGCTCACCGGCCTCGCCGGCGCAGCCGCCCTGCTGCGTCCCGCCGCCCGCCCGCTCGACGCCCTCCCCGCCGTCGCCGCGATGGCCGTCGGCGTCGCGACCCTCGTCTGGCTCGCCCGCCTGGCCGGAGCCGCCGCGGGCGACGCCCCGAGCAGGGCCCCCGGCCGCGACGAGGCAGCCGGCCCCCGGGGGTCGGTCATGACGACCGTCCCTGACGCCGAGACCCGCTCACGCGCCGGCCGTCGCGGCTTCATCGGCGGCGCGCTCGGCATCACCGCCCTCGCGGTGCTCGCCGCCGTAGGCGGACAGCTGCGGGCCGGCGCCCAGTCGGTCAAGAAGGTCGTGCTGCCCGCCGCCGCCGACAAGGCCAAGGCGCTCCCGAAGGGGCTCGAGACCACCGTCTCCGGCATCTCGCCGCTGCGCACCCCGACCGACACGTTCTACCGCGTGGACACCAACCTCGTCGTGCCCCAGGTCGACGTCGACACGTGGACCCTCGAGGTCGACGGCATGGTCGACCAGCCCTTCACGATGACCTTCGCCGAGCTCGCCGCCATGCCCCTCATCGAGCGCGACATCACGATGACCTGCGTCTCCAACGAAGTCGGCGGAGGCTACATCGGCGCCGCCCGCTGGCTCGGCGTCAGGCTCACCGACGTCCTCGACCGCGCGGGCATCACGGGCAGCCCCGACCAGGTGCTGAGCACCGCCGTCGACGGCTTCATGATCAGCACCCCGCTCGCCGTCGTCCGCGACGGACGCGACGCGATGATCGCCATCGGGATGAACGGCGCCCAGCTCCGTGCCACCCACGGCTTCCCGGCGCGCCTCATCACGCCCGGCCTCTACGGCTTCGTCGGTGCGACCAAGTGGCTGACCAGGCTCACCCTGACGACGTATGCCGCCGACCAGTCCTACTGGACGAAGCGGCAGTGGGCGACGGACGCCCCGATCAAGACGAGCGCCCGCATCGACACGCCCGCGCCGCTGTCGACGATCAAGGCCGGCACGACCGCGATCGGCGGCGTCGCCTGGGCCCAGCACCGCGGTGTCGGCACCGTCGAGGTGAAGGTCGACGACGGCGCGTGGCAGCGGACGAAGCTCGGTCCCGACGTCGGCATCGACTACTGGCGCCAGTGGTACCTCGAGTGGGACGCCACGCCCGGTCTGCACCGCATCGCCGTGCGCGCGACCGACCTCGAGGGGCAGCCGCAGATCACCCAGCGCGCCACGCCGTTCCCCAGCGGGTCGAGCGGCATCCAGGAGGTGGTGGTGACCGTCGCGTGAACGCATACGGCCAAGAACCCGCGAAAAAACCTCTCCGACAAGCAATCCGGAGCCACAGCGGCACCGAATCCCAGATGACCGTGCACCACACAGCCACAAGGAGTGACTGACATGAAGAGCATGAAGACCCGTACCGGCCTCGTCGCCCTCGCCATCGCCCTGCCCCTGAGCCTCGCGGCCTGCGGCAGCTCGAGCGACAACACCGCAGCCGCCGGTGGCAGCACGCCCGCCGCGACGTCCTCGGACGCCATGACGAGCACGCCCTCCGACATGATGACCTCGTCCGAGTCGATGGACGCCGCCGCGGCTGTCTTCGGTGAGGGCTGCGCGGCCGTGCCGAAGGACGGCTCGGGCTCGTTCAACGGCATGGCCACCGACCCGGTCGCGACCGCAGCGAGCAACAACCCGCTGCTCTCGACGCTCGTCACCGCCGTCAAGACCGCCGGCCTCGTCGACACCCTGAACTCGGCTCCCGAGATCACCGTCTTCGCGCCCGTCAACGACGCGTTCGCCAAGATCCCGGCCGCCGACCTCAAGAAGGTCCTCGCCGACAAGCCGACCCTCACCAAGATCCTCACGAACCACGTCGTGGCCGGCAAGCTGTCGCCGGACCAGCTCGCGGGCGACCACAAGACGCTCGCCGGCACCACGATCACGGTCAAGGGCTCGGGCGAGAACTTCACCGTCGGCCAGGCCGACGCCAAGGTCATCTGCGGCAACGTCCCGACCGCCAACGCCACGGTGTACATCATCGACGGCGTCCTGATGCCCTGATCGTCCGCTGACCAGGCTGACGCAGACCACGGACGGGCGACACAATGGACCCCATGTCACGGTTCTCGGTGGTTCCCTCCGGCGATCACTCGCCGGGGGGACCCGCCCGCCCAACCACCTTGGAGCAGCTGCTCCGTCGCGCAGCGACAGGAGACGAGACGGCGTTCAGCGAGCTCTACGACGCCGTCTCCTCCCGGCTCTTCGGTCTCGTCCGCCGGGTCGTGCGCGACCCGGCCCAGTCCGAGGAGGTCACCCAGGAGGTCTTCCTCGAGATCTGGCGGCACAGCGCACGCTTCGACCCGAGCAAGGGTGCGGCTCTCTCGTGGATGCTCACCATCGCTCACCGCAAGGCCGTCGACCGGGTCCGGTCGGCGGAGGCAGCCCGCCACCGCGACGAGGGGTACGGCGCCAGCAACCAGGACGTCACCCACGACTCCACAGCGGAGGCCGTCGTCGAACGGCTCGATGCGGAGCGGGTTCACCGGGCGCTGGAGACGCTCACACCGGTCCAGCGGCAGGCCCTCGAGCTGGCCTACCTCTCGGGTTACACCCATACGGAGGTGGCCACCATGCTCGACCTGCCACTCGGGACCGCCAAGACACGCATCCGTGATGGACTGATCAGACTACGAGACACGTTGGGGGTGACACTGTGAGCGAGGACATCCACGCCCTGTCCGGTGCCTACGCCGTGGACGCCCTCGACGACGTCGAGCGGGTGCGCTTCGAGCGCCACCTCGCCGGCTGCACCGCCTGCCAGGCCGAGGTCGAGAGCCTGGTCGCCGCCGCGTCGGAGCTGTCGGTGCTGACCGAGGTCGCGCCGCCGGCCTCGCTCAAGGCCAAGGTGCTCGCCGAGATCGCGACCGTCCGCCCGCTGCCGCCCCTCCCGGTGCAGCAGGACGACCCGGCCGACGAGACCGTCACGTCCACCGCTCCGGCACCGGTCCAGGAGCAGACGACCACCCCAACAGCCTCCGGGTCGCGCGTCGATCACGGCGACGACCTCGCCGGCCGACGTCGGTCCCGTCAGACGCGCGGGCTCGCCCGCGGCTGGCGCGTCGTCGTCGCGGCCGCCACGGTGGCCGTGCTCGCCATCGGCGGGTTCACCGTCTGGCGCCAGATCGACAAGGACCCGTCCCGGGCCATCGCCGACCAGGTGCTCGCGGCTCCCGACGCCACGCGCTACGGGCAGCGCCTCGCCGGTGGTGCGACCGCCACGATCGTGCGCTCCAACGCGCTCCACAAGGCCGTCATCGTCACCTCCGGCATGTCGCAGCCGCCCACGGGCAAGGTCTTCCAGCTGTGGCTGCAGGACGCAACGGGTCACATGACCTCGGCGGGTCTCATGCCCGGCGGTGGGGACCAGGTGGTCGTGCTCAACGGCGACGCGAGCCACTCGAAGGGCGCCGGCATCACCGTCGAGCCCGACGGCGGCTCGGACCAGCCGACGTCCGACCCCGTGGCGTTCATCGCCTTCGCCTGAGACAACCGGTCGCTCGCACGTCGGGCGGTCACGAGCTCGCTCCCGGCTTCCCCAGCTGGAGCTCGTGACCGCCCGACCTCGCGGCCTCGTCAAGAGGCGCTGCGACAACAGCCGGACCGGTCACCCCTGGTACGGCGGCGCGACGCCCCAGCCCCATCGTGGGGTGGGCGCGTGTGCGACCGGGTCCGCGTCGGGCTGGGAGTTCTCCATGGCAAGCCGGGAGCCCCACTCGAGGTACCCGATGATCGCCGCCCGGAACTCCGGATCGCCGGGCAGCTCTGCGTCGTCGGCGGCCAGGCTCATCGTGGCGGCGAACCGGTGCCGTTGCGCGGCCGTGATGGCCAGGCCGAGGTGGTGGCGGAGCATGGACTCGTACCCCCCGTGCCGCTCCGTGTACGTCGCCGGGCCGCCGAGCACCTCGGCCCACCAGTCCGCGACGTGCGCCCGATGATGCTCGGAAACACCGCCCGGGAAGAAGCCTGACAAGGCTTCATCGACCTCGACCCGGTCGTAGAAGCAGTCGATCATCCGGCGCAGCGCCGCCAGACCTCCCGCCCACTCGTACAACGTCGGCAGCTCCGCTTCGTTGACTCCACCCATGAGGCCAGTGCACCTCACGCGGCGGCCCACCGCACCGGGATTGATGGTCGTGAACCGCCCCTTCGCTGCGGTGACAGGGCGTCGTCAGGCGCGACCGAACCGTTTGGTCGGCGACGGCAGGCGGGTCGTCCCGGTACGTTCTTTTGGCATGGACCGGACCGAGGCGGCGGGCGCAGTCAGCGCGGACGACGTGCTCGCGAGCGCTCGGGGCGACCAGTGAGCGGGCGTCACGGGCACGGGCTCGTCATCGGCAAGTTCTACCCCTTCCACGCCGGGCACCAGGCTCTCGTGCGAGCGGCCACGAGCACGTGCGACCGCGTCACCGTCGAGGTCATGGCCCACGCCGTCGAGTCGATCCCGGTCGACGTCCGCGTCGGCTGGGTGCGGGCCGAGCACCCGACGGCGCAGGTCGTCGCGGCCCCCGACGACCACGACGTCGACTCGACTCGCCGGAGGTCTGGGACCTGCACATGGAGGTCATCGAGTCGCACCTCGACGGCCCCGTCGACGCGGTGTTCACGAGCGACGCGTACGGCGAGGAGATGGCCCGCCGGCTCGGCGCGACGTGGGTGCAGGTCGACCCGGGGCGTGCGTCGACGCCGATCTCCGGGACCGTGGTGCGGGCCGATGTCGCCGGCTCGTGGTGGGCGTTGCCGTCACCGGTGCGGGCCTGGTTCACCAAGCGCGTCGTCGTCGTGGGCGCCGAGCCCACGCGCACGACGACCCTGGCCGACGCCCTCGGCGCCCACTACGGCACGACCGTCGTCCCCCAGTTCGGCCGCGAGTGGACCGAGCGGCGACCCGGCGGCCCGACCGGGCCGTGGCACACCACCGAACTCGACCTCGTGGCACGCGAGCAGGCCGCCCTCGAGGACGTCGCAGCGGCTGCGGCGCCGCGCCCGCTGCTCGTCTGCGACACCGACGCCTTCGCGACGACCCTGTGGCACGAACGCCACGTCGGCAGCCCGTCCCCCACGGTGCGGGCCTTCGCCGACGCGCGCCCGGCACCCGCGCTCTACGTCCTCACCGGCGACGAGACCCCCACCGCCCCGGACCGCCCACGCGACGGCGAGCAGGGCCGCTCGTGGATGCAGGGCCGGTTCCGCGAGGAGCTGGGCGCGCGCGGCGTGCCCTGGGTCGAGGTGGGCGGCAGCGACGAGGAGCGACTGGTCGCGGCCGTGGCCGCGGTCGACGAGGTCGTCGCCGCCGGCTGGCAGCTCGCCGACCCCGTGGTCTGAGGTCGCCGGCGGCGCGCCGATTGCCCCCACGACCGGAGCCGATCGGGCGATGCCCGCGAGTAGTCTCCGAGCATCGGGGGAAGAGGTCCTCCGACGAGCACAGGGGAACCTCATGAAGACACGCATCCGCACCACGGCCGCAGGCATCGCACTGACCCTCGCATCGACGCTCGGCGTCGTGGCCGCGACGCCCGCCACCGCCGCCGACCCGGTCGGCTTCGCCTCGGTCACGAGCTGCGCCGACCCGCAGCTCGACCCGTTCGACAACTGGACGGGCCACACGCTGGGCGCCTACAAGGACACCAACTGGGTACCCCAGGGCATGACGTACGACGCCAGCGGCGACTACCTCTACGTGTCGATGTACCACCGGGACGCGCTCGAGGTGCCGCGCGTCGTCGTCTACAAGCGCTCGACCTCGGCCTGGGTCAAGACCATCGAGCTGAGCGGGGTCCCCAAGACCGGTCACACCGGTGGCCTCACCATCGGTCGGGGCAACCTCTACGTCGCCGACAGCGTCGGCGGTGCGCGGATCTACCGCATCCCGATCGACCGGATCCGGTCCGTCCCCGCGGGCACCCGCAAGCCCGTCAGCTATGCGGCCCGCTACACCCTGAACAGCCTGACCCGGGCGTCCTACGTCGACTACGACGGCGGCAACCTCTTCGTCGGCGACTTCTACAACAACGTCATGCGCCGCTACCCCACCTCGAGCGCCGGCTCCGTCACCCTGACGCCGAACGCGTCCTACGGCACGCCGACCATCGTCCAGGGCGTGCAGGTCACGAGCGGCCACTTCGTCTTCAGCCGCTCCTGGGGCCGGGACAACCTGAGCAAGGTGACGACGCAGGTGCGGTCGACGGGCGCGCGCTCGAGCCACAACACCTTGCCCATGATGGAGGGGATCGTCTGGGCCCCCAGCTCCGCGGGGTCGTCGGTCAACCGCCTCTACTCCGTCTTCGAGTCGACGTCGAAGGAGTACGCCGACTCCAACTGCCGCACGCACGCCATCTGGAGCGCCTCCAGCAGCTACATCCTCTAGGGACATCCTCCGAGGTGCCTCGCCGCTTCGATGCCCGATCCCCGGCACGACCGTGTCGAAATCGCCGCCCGCCGTTCGTGTAGTAGGCAGACGCGGACCACCTCGGTCCGTCACAACAGAAGGAGCCAGTCGTGGCCGAGTACCTCCTCTACTTCAACCAGCAGTGGGTGGGCGACCACTCCGAGGAGTGGTTCCGTGGGCGCGGGCCGCTCGCCAGGGCAGCCGTCGACGAGATGCAGGCTGCCGGCGTGTACGTCTTCGCCGGCGGTCTGGAGGAGGAGGACGGCCCCGTCTACCACGCCGACCCCACCAGCGGCACCGTGATGATCACCGACGGCCCCTACGTCGAGACGAAGGAGTTCCTCGGCGGCTTCGCCATCGTGGACGTCCCCGACGACGAGGCCGCCAAGATGTGGGCGGGCAAGATCGCCGAGGCGTGCGGCTGGACCCACGAGGTGCGCCGCTTCAAGCCGCGTCCCACGGTCGACTGACCCCGTCCTCGAGGGCGGCGTGCCCCGCACGGCGGCTGCGCCGTGGCCTAGTGTCGAGTGCTGGGCACGTCACCCTCGAAGGAGCGTCGCGATGAAGTACATGCTCATGATGCACGTGGGCCGCGATGACGGCACAGAGGTCCTGCACTGGGCCCCTGAGGACATCAGGAACATGGTCGAGTTCCAGCGCGCGTTCGACCAGGAGCTGGAGGACAGCGGCGAGATGGTGTTCAACGCCGGGCTCGGCTGGCCCGACCAGGCCCGGATCGTGCGCTCCGACGACGGCGCCGCGGTCGTCACCGACGGACCCTTCCCCGAGGGCAGGGAGTTCCTCATCGGCTTCTGGGTCGTCGACTGCGACAGCGAGGAGCGGGCGTACGCCATCGCTGCCAAGGCGTCGTCGTCGCCCGGCCCCGGTGGCGCGCCGACAGGGGTCCCGATCGAGGTACGCCCGCTTGCAGGCCCACCTCCGGTGGACGCCTGACCTACGACGAGGAGACGACGTGGACCTCCTGCTCACCTCCGCAGGCATCACCAACCCGAGCATCCACGACGCGCTCGTGCGCCTGCTCGGCAAGCCGATCGACGAGTGCGACGCCTTGTGCATCCCCACCGCCTCGCACGCCAACCGGGGCGGGATGGGCCAGGCGTGGAGCTTCGTCGCCGGCCATGAACCGCGCACGCCCATGGTCGAGCTCGGCTGGAGGTCGATGGGCGTCCTCGAGCTGACCGCGCTGCCCAGCCTCGACGAGGACCACTGGGTGCCGGAGGTCCGCAAGGCCGACGTGCTGCTCGTCAACGGCGGCGACCCGATGTACCTGCACCACTGGATCCGCGAGTCCGGCCTCGCCGACCTCCTGCCGTCGCTCGACGCCCTGTGGGTCGGGCTGAGCGCCGGCAGCCTCGTCATGACACCTCGCGTCGGCGACGACTTCGTCCGGTGGCACCCCGCGACCGGTCGCGACGACACGACGCTCGGTGTCGTGGACTTCTCGATCTGCCCCCACGTCGACCACCCGATGATGCCCGGCAACTCGATGGCCGAGGCGGAGCGGTGGGCCGGGACCATCGACAACGCGGCCTACGCCATCGACGACGACACCGCGATCGTCGTTCAGGACGGACGCGTCGAGGTCGTCTCCGAGGGCACGTGGCGCCACTTCCCCCGCTGAGGCGCGCGTGGTGTCCAAGCGCGCCTGTCCGTCGACGCGCGAGGTACGTTGTCGCCATGAGCGACACCCCCGTGCCAGGCGGGTCCACCGGGTCCACCGGCCCGGACGAGCAGTTCACGGTCCCCGTGCCCAACATCCCGCGCGGACCTGGTGCCGGCGCGGAAGCACCGGCGACGCCGGCAGCCGCAGCCCCGACCCAGGCCATCCCCGTCTTCGAGCCGACGCGGGAGCTGCCCACTGCCGACCCCTCGTGGCCCGCCGCACCACCGTCTGCCCCGCCCGTGCCGCCGAACCCGTATGCGGGACAGCCGGTTTGGCCGGCGACCCCGACCAGGGCCACTGACGACACCGTCGACCCCCTGCTCGGCCAGATCGGCGTCGCCCTCTTCTGGATCACCGTCGGCTGGTGGCTCTTCTTCCTCATCCGGCTGCTGGGTTTCATGACCCGCCACGGCGTCACCGACACGATCCTCATCCGCACCATCGACCTCGGTGCCGAGGAGACCGTCGTCGCGGCGGTCCTGTCGGTCCTCGCGGCGCTGCTGCTCCTGCTCGGTCGTGGGCGATCCGGTCGGTCGCCTCTCGGCTGGGCCGCTCTTGCACTCGCCGTCGTCACGGTCGGCGTCGCCGTCTGGCGCGTGCTTCCGTGACCGGGATCGTCTGAGCGCGAGCGAGATCCGGTGCTCACCCCCTCAGCGGCCCAAGAGGTCGCGGACGCCTACGGTCTCGACGGGACGTCGACCCTGACCGGGCCCGTGGCCCGCGGGCAGCTCGGCCAGGTCTGGCGGCTCGACACCGGACACGGCAGCCATGCCGTCAAGGAGTGGTTCGCGACGCCCGACCTCGACGCCGCCTCCCGGGATGCCGACCTCGTCGACGCGGCCCGCGAGGAGGGGGTCGTGACGCCGCGGATCCGACGCACCGCCAGCGGCGGGGTCGCCACGACCGTCGCCACCGCGGACGGCGAGACCGCGATCCGTGTCTTCGAGTGGGTCGACCTGCAGCCGCGGACGCGCCGGCTCGACCCCGTGGCGGTGGGGCGCACCCTCGCAGGACTGCACCGGGCGGGGGCGCCGTCGGACGAGGTCGTCGACAACTGGTTCGCGACGGGGTTCGGCGAGCAGCGCTGGCGCGACGTGCACCAGCGGGTCCTCGACGAGGGGGCTCCCTTCGCCGGTGAGCTCGGCGCGCTCGTCGACGAGCTCGTCGCGGTGGAGTCGGTCATCGAGCCGCACGAGTCACCTCGGGTCTGCCACCGCGACCTGTGGGCGGACAACGTGCTCGCCACGGTCGGCGGCGAGGTCTGCGTCATCGACTTCGAGAACCTCGGCCCGGCCGACCCGAGCCAGGAGCTCGCCATGGTGCTCTTCGAGTTCGGCGACGACGACCCTGCGCGGGCGCGACGGCTCCACACGGCCTACCGCGAGGCCGGCGGGCCGGGACAGGTGACCCGGCGCGGCCACTTCACGATGCTCGTCGCCGAACAGGCCCACATCGGCCAGCTCGCGTGCTCCCGCTGGGTCGGCGCGAGCAGCGCGTCGGAGCGCGAGCGCCTGGCGGCCTGGTTCCTCGAGATCCCCGACGACCCGGTGACGCTCCCACGCATCGACCGGGTGCTCGCCGCCGTCACCTGACGGCGGCGAGGACGCGACGACCACGACACGACACCCCGACCAACGGCCCGCGGACGCCCTCACGCCCGGACGACCCGGACGGTGCGCACCTCGAACGGCCCGAGCACGAGCGGCACGGCGCCGTCGACGACCGCGAGCTCCCCGCCGCCGAGCGGCTCCTCGAGCAGCGTCACCGTCGCCACCGACGCGACCGGGAGGTCGAGGCGCAGGGTGCCCCGGGCGCGGCCCCCGAGCGACTCGTAGACCCGGACGACGAGGTCGCCCGAGCGGTCGGCGGCCTCCTTGACGCTCGACACGACGATGCCCTCGCCGGTCACGGTGACGAGCGGGTCGACGCCGTGCGCACCGGTGACCCGACGGGCCGGCGTGCCCATGAGCGCGCCCTCGCGGGTGGCGACGTCGGCGTCCGCGCCGACGACGAGGCCGTAGCGGTGGGTCTGCACGCCCTGGTCGGTCCCGGGGTCGGGGAAGCGCGGCGCCCGCAGCAGCGACAGACGGACCGTCGTGACGACGTCGTCACCGTCCACGTCGCGGGTCACGTCGTGGCCGTAGATCGAGTCGTTGACGAGCGCGACCCCGAAGCCGCGCTCCTCGGCGAGCACGAAACGGTGCATCGACGTCTCGAACTTCGCCGCCTCCCAGCTCGTGTTCGTGTGCGTCACCCGCCGGTGGAAGCCGAACTGGGTCTCGGCGGCGACGTGCTCGGCACGCACGTCGAGGGGGAAGGCGACCTTGAGGAACGTCTCGGTCTCGTGCCAGTCGGTCTCCTGCGAGATCTCGAGCACCCGCGCACCCGGCGCGAGCGAGAGCTCCTGCCGCACCGTCGACGCCGGGGAGATGCGCCGCTCGACGACGACCCGGGCCACGCCGTCCTCGCCGACCGATGCCGTCAGGGCGCTCACGTCGCGCACGTCGGTGACGCGGTTGCGGTAGTAGCGGTCGACGTCCCACGCGTCCCACCGGTTCGGGACGTCCTGGTGGAGCTGGAGCAGGTTGGCCGCCCGCCCCCGCGCGACGGCCTCGCGTCCCGTCGCGACGTCGACGGCCGAGGTGACCAGCCCGTCGGCCGAGACGGTGACGGTGACGACGCCGTTGTCGAGGACCCAGCCGCCGTCGCGCTCGCTCAGGGACACGGCATACGCCCCCGGCTCGTGGGTCGCGGGCTCACGCGTGACGGCGCCACCCGCCGGCACCCCCGACCGCTCGAAGGGCGCGGCGTTGGCCTCGACCTCCACACCGCCCTCACCGACGAGCGCCGCGAGCGAGCGGGCGACGATCGCCTCGGCCGCCTCGGTGACCCGGGCGTACTGCTCCACGGCCTCGCGGTGCACCCACGCGATCGACGTCCCGGGCAGGATGTCGTGGAACTGCTGGAGCAGCACCTGCTGCCACAGCGCGTCGAGCTCGTCGTGGGGGTATGCCGTCCCCGTCCGCACCGCGGCCGTGGCCGCCCACCGCTCCGCCTCGACGAGCAGGTGCTCGGTGCGCCGGTTGCCCTGCTTCGTCCGGTGCTGCGACGTCAGCGTGGCCCGGTGCAGCTCGAGGTAGAGCTCGCCGACCCAGACGGGCGGGTGCGCCAGCTCCCCGCGGGCGCGGTCGAAGAAGGCGTCGGGGTGCTCCCAGCGCACCGTGGGGCTGCCCTCGAGGTCGGCGAGACGCCTCGCCGTGCCGGTCATCTCGCGGGTCGTGCCGCCGCCTCCGTCGCCCCAGCCGACCGGGGCGATGGAGCCGCTCGCGTGGCGGCTCTCGCGGAACTGGCGCGACGCCGTGGCGACCTCCGAGCCCGACAGCTGCGCGTTGTAGGTGTCCATCGGCGGGAAGTGGCTGAGGACGCGGGAGCCGTCGATGCCCTCCCAGAGGAAGGTGTGGTGCGGGAACGTGTTGACCTGGTTCCACGAGATCTTCTGGGTGAAGAACCACTCGAAGCCGGCCCGGCGCATCAGCTGCGGCAGGGCGGGCGAGTAGCCGAAGCTGTCGGGCAGCCAGACGCCCCGGCAGCGGATGCCGAGCCCGGTCTCGAAGAAGCGCTGGCCGTGGAGGAACTGGCGCACGAGCGACTCGCCCGACGGCATGACGGTGTCGCTCTCGACCCACATGCCACCGAGCGGCACGAAGCGCCCGGCCGCCACGGCGGCCCGGACACGCTCCCAGACCTCGGGCCGGTGCTCCTTGATCCACGCGTACTGCTGGGCGCTCGACATGCCGTAGACGAAGTCGTCGGTCTCGTCGATGAGCGTGGTCATCGACGACGTGGTGCGTGCGACCTTGCGGATCGTCTCGCGCACCGGCCAGAGCCACGCGGAGTCGATGTGCGCGTGGCCGATGGCCGAGATCGCGTGCGCGCTGGCCTCTGCGGGCTGCGCGAGCACGTCGACGAGGGCGGCGCGCGCATCGGCGGCCGTCGCGGCGACGTGCTGGAGGTCGAGGCGGTCCATGGCGTCGTCGAGCGCCTGGAGCACCCGCATCCGGCGGGGACCGGCGGGCAGCTCGGCCTGCAGCCCGAGCAGCACCTCGACGTCGAGCGCCAGCTCGAAGACGTCGCGCTCGAAGACCGCGAGGTCGAGTCGGCCCGTCGTGTAGAGGCGCGTCGACGAGCTCGTGACGATGTCGCCCTCGCGGGTCGGCACGAAGGGGTTGCCCGCGACCAGGATCGGGTTCGAGGCGGCCTCGACGTAGAGCTCGACGGCCTGCTCGGCCTCGGCCTCGTCCGCGACGAGCACCCACTGGTTGCGCGGGTTGAGGGACTTCACGGGCGTGCCGTCGGCGCGGTAGACGAGGCCCTCGCACTGGAAGCCGGTCATGTCGCGGTCGAAGTCGAGGTCGGCGACCACCTCCACGCGTCGTCCGGCCCAGTGCGCCGGCACGCGGCCGGTGAGGCGGAACCACGTCGTGCCCCAGGCTGCGCCCCACGGGGTGCCCACGGCATACGGCGTGTAGTCGAGCGCGAGCCCCTCGGCCGGGGGGACCGGCTCGCCCGGCAGCTCGTGCCACTGGGCCGTGAGCGGCACCGACTCGGCGTGCACGGCCGGGAGGATGCGCTCCTTGAGGACGCGCGTCACGCGGCCCACGGTCAGGGGGATGTCGTCGTGCATGACTGCCTCTCAGGAGTGCGGGGTCCGCGGACGTCGGCACAGCGGCCCGGCCCGGACCGATCGCCGCACGGGCGCCGACCTCCGGCATATCGTGACCGCGTGACGAACATCGGACGCCTCATGCTGGCGCAGGTCAAGTCGATCGGCTCGCGCAACGCCTGTCTGGCGGCGGGGGACCTGCCCGGCGGACCTTGGGCTGCGCGCGGTGGGCGGACGTACCGCACCGGTGCGAGCGGCAGCACGAGCGAGGCCATCACCCGGGCGCGCGCGATCCGCTCGGTGACGAGCGTGCGCGGCTACCAGGAGGTGGGCCGGGCCGACCTCTTCATCCAGGTCATCCCCTTCGCGTCACCGGACGACGCTCGCGCGGCCCTGACCGAGCTGCGCGCCCTGCCGCGGACGATGCCACAGAGCAAGGGCCTCTCCGACGTCGGCGAGCTGCGGACCGTCGCGGCACCCGAGGTGGCCGGCACGACCCACGTCGAGGCAGCCGAGCAGCCGTTCGTCCTCGACGGCGAGCACTCGCGCACGCTCACCGTGTGGTGCGTCGCCGGCAGCACCGTCGTCGTCGCGGCTCTCGGGGGACGGGCCGAGGCGGTGCGGTGGCCGCAGCTCGTCTCGATCGTCGAGCGGCAGGCGGCCGCGCTCGCCTGACGCGGACGGTCGTGGTCAGCCGCGACCGAGCATGCGACTGAGGAAGCCGGAGCCGGACGCCTTGTCCGGCTCGGTGTGACCCGGGCAGCGCTGGCCCGCGGGCACGTTGCGCATGACCTGGTCGACGTGCTGGCCGCAGCCGGCCCACGTCGTCTTGCCGCAGGTCCTGCAGGTGGCCGCTCGGCACATGGTCGCTCTCCTCGCTCGATGGATACCCATAGGGGTATGCGTTGGCCACCACGATAGCCCGACGCGCGGGCAGCCGCCAAACACGGATGGCCCGACCCCTTGGGGGTCGGGCGAGGTGAGCGCGGTTCAGCGCCGGCGCCAGTCGGGTCCGAGGCGCACGACGTCACCCACGACGACGACGGCGGGGGCCTGCACACCCCGCTCGCGCGCGAGCTCGGCGATGGTGCCGACCGTGCCGACGGTCGTGCGCTGGTCGGGCGCGAAGCCGCGTTCGACGACCGCGACGGGGCAGTCGGCCGCCCGGCCGTGCCGGACGAGCAGCTCGGTCGTGCGAGCCAGCTGGGTGACGCCCATGAGCAGGACGAGCGTGTGGTCGCCGCCCGTCGGCAGCACCGGGATGTCGTCGTGCCCGGTGACGACGGTGAAGCCGCGCGCCACGCCGCGGTGGGTGACGGGGATGCCGGCCGCCGCCGGGACGCTGACGGCGCTCGTCACGCCGGGCACCACCTCGACCCGTATGCCGTGTGCCTCGCACGCGTCGCGCTCCTCGCCACCGCGCCCGAGGACGTAGGGGTCGCCGCCCTTGAGGCGCACGACGCCGAGGCCCCCCCGGGCCTCCTCGACGAGCAGGTCGTTGATCCGCGACTGCGGCACCGGGTGGTGGCCGGGCGTCTTGCCGACGTCGATGACGCGCACCGACGCGGGCAGCCGGTCGACGACGGCCCGGGGTGCGAGCCGGTCGACGACGACGACGTCGGCCGACGCGAGCAGCTCGTGACCGCGGGTCGTGAGCAGGCCGTCGGTGCCGGGGCCGCCGCCGACGAGGGCGACCCAGCCGCGCCTGCCGTGCGTGCGGGTGCGGCGCAGGTCGAGGGTGCCCGAGGCGAGCGCCCGCTCCACCCCGTCGCGGACCGTCACGGCCAGACCGGGGTCGCCCGCGGCATACGCGGCCACCGTGACGCGGCCGTCCGGGGTGGTCACGTCGGCGCGAGCGGCGACGCTCGCGGTGGTGCCGGCCGCGTCGGTCGCGTCGACGCACCAGATGCGCAGGGCCTCGGCGTCGGCGGCGACCTCGCGGTCGACCGACGGCTCGCCCGTGGCGGTGTGGGCGAACCAGGCGCCGGCGAGGTCGGAGGGTCCGGCGTAGTCGCGGGGGGCCCAGTCGACCCGGCCGGCGACGGCCAGGTCGCGCAGGTCCTCGCAGAGCCAGGGCGCGACGACGCGGACGACGGCGCCCTCGTCGAGGAAGGCCCGGACCCGGCGTGCGGACACCGGGCCGCCACCGACCGCGACGACGAGGCGGCCGGTCAGGTCGAGGACGACCGGCAGGGCCGGCTTCAGATCTCCCATTCCTCGTCACCCTCGGGCTCGGTCGGGGCGTCGGCGGCGGTGGGCAGGGTCGCGCCGACCATGCCGGCGGCGACGGTGCGCCCGTCGTGCGCGTCGATGAGCAGGAACGAGCCACCGCGGCGCGAGGTCGAGTAGTTCTCGACCGGGACGGGCGCGGCGAGACGAAGTGTCACGAGGCCGATGTCGTTGAGCGACAGGGCTTCCGCGGGGACCGTGTGGAGGTCGTCGAGGTCGAGGGCTCCGTCGAGAGAGCGCACGGCGGTCTGCACCGTGCGCGAACCGTGCTTGAGCAGCAGGCGCTGGGCCGGGCGCAGCGGCGCGTCGCCGAGCCAGCAGACGACGGCCTTGATGTCCTGCGTCGGCTCGGGGGCATCGGCCGCGGCCGCGATGACGTCGCCGCGCGAGATGTCGATCTCGTCGGCGAGGCGCAGTGTCACCGACTGCGGCGCGAAGGCCTCCTGGAGCTCGCGGTCGCCGAGGTCGATGCCCGCGACGGTCGTGCGGCGGCCCGACGGGAGGGCCACCACCTCGTCACCGACGCGCACGACGCCCGAGGCCACCTGGCCGGCATACCCCCGGTAGTCGCGGTGCGCCTCGTCGCGTGCCGCCCCCTGGGGGCGGATGACGAGCTGCACCGGCAGCCGGAAGGACTCGCCCCCCGGGTCGTCCGAGGGCGGGAGCGCCTCGAGCAGCTCGAGCAGGCTCGGGCCGTCGTACCAGGGCGTGCGCGGCGAACGCTCCGCGACGTTGTCGCCGTCGAGCGCGCTGACCGGGATCGCGATGGCGTCGACGACACCGAGCTCACGGGCCACGGCCTGCACCTCGGCCTCGACGCGGTCGTAGACCTCCTGCGAGAAGTCGACGAGGTCGATCTTGTTGACGGCAACGACGACGTGCGGCACCCGGAGCAACGCGGTCACCGCGAGGTGGCGACGGGTCTGCTCGAGCACGCCCTTGCGGGCGTCGACGAGGAGCACGACGACGTCGGCCGTCGAGCTGCCCGTCACGGTGTTACGGGTGTACTGCACGTGCCCGGGGCAGTCCGCGAGGACGAACGAGCGGCTCGCCGTCGCGAAGTAGCGGTAGGCGACGTCGATGGTGATGCCCTGCTCGCGCTCGGCGCGCAGGCCATCGGTGAGCAGGGCCAGGTCTGCAGCGGTCAGGCCGCGGTCGCGGCTGACCCGCTCGACGGCGGCGAGCTGGTCGGACAGCACCGACTTCGTGTCGTGGAGGAGCCGGCCGACGAGGGTCGACTTGCCGTCGTCGACCGAGCCCGCGGTGGCGAGCCGCAGGAGCGTCCCGCGGGCGGCGCCGGCGACGGCGGCCGGGTCGAGGACGGGCGTGCTGGTGGCGCTCATCTCAGGGTGTCCTTGTCGTGGGGCCCCCGCGACGTATCGGAGCGAGGGACGAGTGGAGAACGTCGTGGGGAGCTCAGAAGTAGCCCTCCTTCTTGCGGTCCTCCATGGCGGCCTCGGAGATCCGGTCGTCGGCACGCGTGGCGCCGCGCTCGGTCAGGGTCGAGGCGGCCACCTCGACGACGATCTCGGCGTTGGTGCGGGCCGGGGACTCGACGGCCCCCGTGCACGACATGTCGCCGACGGTGCGGTAGCGCACGAGGCGCGTCTCGACGGGCTCGTCGTCACGGGGCCGGCTCACCGGACCGACCGCGAGCCACATGCCGTCGCGCTGGAAGACCTCGCGCTCGTGGGCGTAGTAGAGCGGCGCGAGCGGGATGTCCTCGCGGTCGATGTAGCGCCAGATGTCGACCTCGGTCCAGTTGCTGATCGGGAAGACACGCACGTGCTCGCCCGGACGGTGCCTGGGGTTGAAGAGGTTCCACAGCTCTGGGCGCTGGTTCTTCGGGTCCCACTGGCCGAACTCGTCGCGGAGGCTGACGATGCGCTCCTTGGCGCGCGCCTTCTCCTCGTCGCGGCGGCCGCCGCCGAAGACGCCGTCGAAACGGTTGTCGTTGATGGCGTCGAGCAGCGGCAGCGTCTGGAGCGGGTTGCGGGTGCCGTCGGCGCGCTCGCGCAGCCGTCCGTCGTCGATGTAGTCCTGGACGCTCGCGACGACGAGCCGCAGACCGAGCCGCTCGACGGTCTCGTCGCGGTAGGCGAGCACCTCGGGGAAGTTGTGGCCCGTGTCGACGTGCAGCACCGGGAAGGGGATCGGCGCCGGCCAGAAGGCCTTCGTCGCGAGGTGGAGCATGACGACGGAGTCCTTGCCACCGCTGAAGAGCAGCGCCGGCCGCTCGAGCTCGCCGGCCATCTCGCGGATGACGAGGATCGCCTCGGCCTCGAGCGCGTCGAGGTGCGTGAGGCGGCGGTCGTCGGAGTCGGCGGCGGCGACGGCCGGCGGGGTGGTGGTGGTCGTCGTCATGTGTGGAGTCCGCACTCGGTCTTGGAGAAGCCGGCCCAGCGGCCGGCGCGGGGGTCCTCGCCGGGCTCGACCCGGCGGGTGCACGGCTCGCAGCCGATCGACGGGTAGCCGTCGGAGAGGAGGGAGTTGACCTCGACCTGGTGCTCACCGGCATACGCCAGCAGCTCGTCGAAGGTCCACGCCGCGAGCGGGTTGATCTTGACGAGGCCGTTCTTGGCGTCCCACGTCACGAGGGGGGTGTCGGCCCGGGTCGGGCCCTCCTCGCGCCGCACGCCGGTGACCCACGCCTCGTAGAGCGGCAGGGTCCGCGCGAGCGGCTCGACCTTGCGCATCTGGCAGCAGAGCGCCGGGTCGCGCTCGTAGAGGCGGGCGCCGTACTTCTCGTCCTGCTCGGCGACGGTCAGCTCGGGCAGCACGTTGACGAGCGTGATCGGCAGGTCCTCGGCGACGATGTCGCGGGTGACGATCGTGTCGGAGAAGTGGTAGCCGGTCTCGAGGAAGAGGACGTCGACGCCCGGCGCGAAGCGCGAGACGACGTGGGGCAGGACGGCATCGGCCATCGAGCAGGCCACCGCGAGGGTGCCGTCGAAGTGGAAGGCCGCCCACGCGGCGACCTCGTCGGCCGTGGGCTCGTGCTCGGGGTCGGCGCCGAGCGTCTCGTTGAAGTCGTCGACGATCGCCTTGAGCTCGACCTCGCTGCGGCGCCTGCGCGGCACCTTCGGGGTCGCGAGGGGGACTGCGGTCACAGGAGTGCTCCTTCGTCTGCTCGACGGGTCCACGACGAGAAGCTCTCGCCGGACTCGCGCTGGTCGAGGAAGGTCCGCACGACGCGCTCGACGTAGTCGGGCAGGTCGTCGGCCGTCACCTTGAGGCCGCGGACGGTGCGTCCGAGGCCGGCCTCGTCGCGGTCGACGGAGGCGAGGCCACCGCCGAGGTGCACCTGGAAGCCCGGCACCTGCTCGCCGTCGATCGTCACGAGCTGGCCCTTGAGGCCGATGTCGGCCACCTGGATGCGCGCGCAGGAGTTGGGGCAACCGTTGACGTTGAGGCTGATCGGGGTGTCGAGCTGCCCGGTGACGTCGGCGAGGCGCTGCTCGAGAGCGGCGATCGTCGTCGCGGCCGTCGCCTTGGTCTCGACGATGGCGAGCTTGCAGAACTCGATGCCGGTGCACGCCATCGTGTGCCGGCGGAAGGGGCTCGGCGCGGTGCTCAGCCCGAGCTTCTCGAGGCGCGTCACGGCGCCGCGCACCCGGCGACCGGGCACGTCGAGGACGACGAGCTTCTGGTGCGGGGTGAGGCGCAGCCGGTCGGAGCCGACCGACTCCATGAGCTCGGCGACACCGGTGAGGACGTCACCGCTGATGCGCCCGACGGTGGGGGCGGCGCCGATGTAGCGCTTGCCGTCCTTCTGCAGGTGCACGCCGACGTGGTCGCCGGGACCATGGGCGGGGGCCGGCGGCGGGCCGTCGGGGAGCTCACGCTCGAGGTACTCGTCCTGGAGCACCTGGCGGAACTTCTCGGGGCCCCACTCGGCGAGGAGGAACTTGAGGCGGGCCTTGTTGCGCAGGCGGCGGTAGCCGTAGTCGCGGAAGATCCGGATGACGCCGTGCCAGACCTCGGCCGCCTCCTCGGGCCGCACGAAGACCCCGACGCGCTCGGCCAGGCGGGGGCTCGTCGAGAGGCCACCGCCGACCCAGAGGTCGTAGCCGGCGCCGAGCTCGGGGTGGACGACGCCGACGAGGGAGATGTCGTTGATCTCGTGCACGACGTCCAGGCTCGGGTGGCCGGTGATGGCCGACTTGAACTTGCGCGGCAGGTTGGCGAGCTCGGGGTCGCCGATGTAGCGGTCGAGGATCTCGTCGATGACCGGCGTCGGGTCGATGATCTCGTCCTGCGCGACGCCGGCGAGCGGGCTGCCGAGGATGACGCGGGGGGTGTCGCCGCAGGCCTCGGTCGTCTGGAGGCCGACGGCCTCGAGGCGGCGCCAGATCTCGGGGACGTCCTCGACGCGGATCCAGTGGTACTGGATGTTCTGGCGGTCGCTGATGTCTGCCGTGCCGCGGGCGAACTCGTGGCTGATCTCCGCGAGGACGCGCAGCTGGGCGAGGCCGATCGCGCCGCCGTCGAGGCGGACGCGGAGCATGAAGTACTCGTCGGACAGCTCGGTGTCGTCGAGCTGGGCCGTGCGGCCGCCGTCGATGCCGGGACGGCGCTGCGTGTAGAGCCCCCACCAGCGGAACCGGCCGGAGAGGTCCTGGGGCGGGATGGACGCGAAGCCCTCGCGCGAGTAGACCTGCTCGATGCGCTCGCGGACGTTGAGCCCGCCGTCCTCCTGCTTCCACGCCTCGTTGCCGTTGAGCGGCTCGGTGCCGTCGACCTTCCACTGCCCGTTGGAGCGGCCGGCGCGGGGCGGACGCGTGCCGGGGCGCGCGGGGCCCGTTCCGGTCGCGGATTCGGTGACGGTCATGTGATCGAATGTATAACCAGCGATTATCCCAGCCCAACCGGGTCCAGAGTGCGGCCCTTTCCCACCAACCCGGTGGGAATGCCGGGCAGGCACGCCCGTCAACCGTCGAAAGGCCACGAACCGCGTCCCGGTTTGTGGCCTTTCGACGGTTGGGCTTCAGGGTCAGGGGCCGGCGAGCTGGCCGGAGTCGACGGCCTGGACGATGCCGAGCACGGTGGAGAGGTAGCGCTGCGAGTGGTTGTAGGAGAGCACGGCGGCGGTGAGGTCGGCCGGTCGCGACAGGTCGCGCCCACCGGCGCAGAGGTAGTTCGCGGCGGCGAGCGCGGCGTCCTCGACGTTCTGCGGGTCGCGGACGCCGTCGCCGTTGCCGTCGGCGCCCCACAGGCGCCACGTGCCCGGGATGAACTGCATCGGCCCGGCGGCGCGGTCCCACACCGAGTCGCCGTCGTAGCGTCCGCCGTCGCTGTCGCGGATCGCCGAGAGCACGGGGCCAAAGACCGGCGGGACCACGTCGTGCCCGGCGTCGAGCCGGCGCCCACGTAGCGAGGACGACTCGACCTCGCCGATCGCGGCCAGGAGCATGGCAGGGATGCGACAGCTGCGCTGCCGCTGCGCAGCGCCCGCGTATGCCGCCCAGAGGATCTCGTCCTTGGTCCGCGCGGCCGGCCTCGTGGTGCCCTTCGAGGGCGCCTTGACGGCGACCGGGATCCTGATGACCGCCTTCGGTCGCCACGGCGTGGGGTTGCTGCTCGACCCGCCGCCCGGCTCGAGGGAGGCGGCGGGGACCGGGACCGGAACCTGGGCCGCGTCCCCGACGAGGAGTGCCGCCGCGACGCGGATCTCGTCGAAGACCGGGAGCACGAGATCGCCTGCCACGGAACCGAACCCGGCGTCGAAGGGCGGTCGTGAATCAGATGGAGTCGCGCTGGCGGTGCTGGTGGGCGACGCGGTCCCACCGCCGACCAGGGGAGACAGCAGCGGCGCCGGGGTGGGCGTCGGCACGGCGGGCGCGGTGTCGGCCACGGCCCCTGGGGCCCCACCGAGCAGGACCGCAGCCACGGCGACGGAGGCCGCGGCGGCTCGTGCCGCGGTCAGGCCTCGCCCGGTCCGGCGTGACATGTCCCCTCCTCGGTGGCGCGTGGGCGCCCCACTCACCAGTAGAACGCGAAATCCCCGATCATGGCGACGAACGCCGAGTCCCGTCGGGCCACGGACCATCCTGCCCCGCGGCTCGCGTCGTCGCGACGCCGGGCGCCCGCGACACCTCGGTGAAGGAATCCACCCCGGCAGGTCGCTCGCATCCTCCTCACCCGCCGCGTGACCAGCGCAGCCGCACCTGCTGTCCGGGACGCAGCTGTGCCGCGAGGGCCACGGCGGGCGGCGTCAGCACGGCGACGACGGGATAGCCGCCGGTCACCGGGTGGTCGGTGAGGAAGACGACGGGCTCACCACCCGGTGGCACCTGCACCGCCCCCGTGATCATGCCCTCACTCGGGAGCTCGCGGTCGGCATACGCGCCCTGTCGATGGATCTGTTTGCCCTCCAGGCGGATTCCCACACGGTTGCTGCGAGAGGAGATGGTCCAGCGCACGTCGTCGAGACCCGAGAGGTCACACCAGTCAGCGCGGGATCCCGGGACCAGGTCGAGCACGACCTCGCCCGTGGGGAACGACGGCTGCGGTGCCACCTCGACGACGGGGAACGACGCCGGCGCAGGTCCGACGGGGAGCACGTCGCCGACCGAGGGGACGGGCGGTCCGAGGCGCGCCAGCGTGTCCGTCGACCGCGACCCCAGCACCGGCGCGACCACGACACCGCCCCGCACGGCGAGCCACGTGCGCAGGCCGACCGTCGGGACCCCGAGCGTCAGCACCTGCCCGTCGGCGAGCGCGACCGGCGCGGCGTGCGGGACCGGCCTGCCGTCGACGTCCGCCGGGCACGGAGCTCCGGTCAGCGCCACGAGCAGGTCGCCGCGGGCACGCACGGACAGCCCACCGAGCGTGACCTCGAGGGAGGCGGGCGTCGCCTCGCCGGCGTCGGCGTGCCCCACCAGACGCAGACCGAGGAGGTATGCCGTCGGGTCGGCTGCGCCGGAGCGTCCCACCCCCACGTCGGCGAAGCCGGGCCGGCCGAGGTCCTCGACGAGCGTTAGCGGCCCGGTGGCGAGCACCTCCAGCCCCCGCCCGGCCGCACGGTCCTGCCCCTCGGGGGGCCCGGCTGTCGCTCCCGCCCCGGTCACCCGTGTGGTGCGTGGGGCCACGGGGCCACTCGACGACGGGGGCGAGGTGGCGTCGACCTCGACGAAGCGGACCGACCGACCGGGCACGAGGAGGGCGGGCGGGTCGCGGTCGACGTCCCACAGAGCTGCATCGGTGGTCCCGACCAGCTGCCAGCCCCCAGGCGAGTCCTGGGGGTAGACACCGCTGAAATCGCCTGCCAGAGCGACCGATCCGGCCGGGACTCGCGTGCGCGGCTCGTCCCGGCGTGGGACCCGCAGTCGGGGGTCTCCGTCGACGAGGTAGGCGAAGCCGGGCGCGAAGCCACCGAAGCCGACCCGCCAGGTCGTGCCGGTGTGGGCCCGGACTACCGCGTCGCGGGAGAGGCCGGTGAGGCGGGCGACCTCCTCGAGGTCGGGCCCGTCGTAGCGGACCGGGATCTCGACGACGTCCTCGCCCGGGACCGTGGGAGTCGCGGCGAGTCCGGCCGCCTCGTCGAGGCACGCCCGACCGACGTCCGACCGCAGGCCGGGATCGCGCACCACGACGAGCACCGTGCGTGCGCCCACGACGAGGTGGTCGACGGCCGCCCACACGCCAGCAGCCTGCTCGACGAGCGGCGCCAGGTGGGCTCGCAGGACCAGCGCGGCGTCGGTGTCGGCCACCTCGACGAGCAGGGCTGCGCCACCCATCGGAAGCAGCCGCGCCTCCACGCTCAGCCCGCGAAGGGGCGGATCTCGACGCCGGCCTGCTCGAGACCCGCCCGCACCGCCCGCGCCATCGCGACGGCGCCCGGGGTGTCGCCGTGGATGCACACGGACTCCGCGCGCACCTCGACGTCCGTGCCGTCGACGGCGGTGACGACGCCGTCGAGCACGAGTCGGACGACACGCGCCGCCACCTCGACGGGGTCGTGGAGGACCGCTCCCGGCTCCGTGCGCGGCACGAGCCGACCCTCGGGCGTGTAGGCACGGTCGGCGAAGGCCTCGGTCACCGCGCGCAGCCCAGCGTCCGCCGCGAGCTCGAGCACGAGGCTGCCGGGCAGGCCGAGGACCGGCAGGGACGTGTCGACCGCCACGACGGCGTCGACGAGCGCCCGGGCCTGCGCCTCGTGGTGGACGACCGCGTTGTAGAGGGCGCCGTGCGGCTTGACGTAGGCGACGTCAGTGCCCTCGACCTGGGCGATCGCCGACAGGGCGCCGAGCTGGTAGATGAGGTCGGCGGTCAGCTCCTCGGCCGGGACGTCCATGAAGCGCCGACCGAAGCCGGCGAGGTCGCGGTAGGCGACCTGCGCGCCGACGACGACACCCCGCTCGGCGGCATACCGGCACGTCGTGCGAAGCGTGAGCGGGTCCCCGGCGTGGAAGCCGCAGGCGACGTTGGCGCTCGTGACGACGTCGAGCACGGCGGCGTCGTCGCCCAGGGTCCACACACCGAAGGACTCACCGACGTCGGCGTTGAGGTCGAGGCGCATGACCCGATCCTCCCGCACCGGAGGTCGGCGCCGCATGGCCTGGCCGTGTCCGATCCCCCTGTCCTGATCGGACAGCACCGTGACGGACCGTTGACTGACCCTCTGACACGGTCGAAGGATCACGCCATGACAACGACCGTCACCTCGCGCCGTCGCTTCCTCGGGCTCCTCGGAGCGGGAGGTGTGGCCGCGTGCCTTCCCGGCGTCCAGGCATCACCGGCCTCGGCGCTCGGTCTGTCCGCGCCGCTCGCCGCACCGGACGGGTGGCTCGACGCCGACCCGGTGGCCCAGACCTACCACCGGGCGCTGCTGCGCCACACGCGATGGTCCGAGACCCAGTGGGACGCGGCGGCCGGGCACTACCGCACGACCGACTTCGGCTTCGCGGTCGTCCTCGGGCACGCCGTACTGCTCACCCGCGGGGGTTACGACCCCGACGAGGCGGGGGTCGACGAGGCCACACTGCGCGCACGCACCCTGGCGAGCCTCAGGCACTTCGCGGCGTCCAACCGGAACGTCGGCGGCACCGAGTGGGGCCGCACGCTCTTCTTCGACACGACCTTCCAGCTCTACGTCCAGCTCGCCGCACGCCTGCTCTGGGACGAGCTCGACGAGACGACCCGCGACCGCATGCGGGCGGTCGCCGTCGAGCAGGCCGCGTACACGACCTCGCTCGGCACGGGCGACGACCCGGCGTCCGGCTCGTGGACCCCCAACGGCCTCAAGGGCGGCTGGGTCGGTGACACGAAGCTGGAGGAGATGGGTGTCTACGCGCAGTCCCTCGCCCCAGGTCTCGCCTGGGCGCCCGACGACGCGCGCTGGCAGGACTGGTTCGCCGCCTACGGACGCTGGAGCCGCAACGAGGGGAGCCTCCCGCAGGCCGACGCGGCCAACCCGACGGTCGTCGACGGCATCCCGGTGCTCACGAACACGGCCCACAACGTCCATGACACGTTCGTCGTCGAGAACCACGGCTCCTTCGGTCCGCACTACCAGTCGGAGATGTGGCGCACGTCCGGGCGCAACGCCGCGCACTTCCTCGTCGCCGGGCGTCCGCTGCCCGAGGTGCTGACCCGTCAGCCCAACGGTGAGCCCCTGTGGAACCGGCTCGTCGGGTTCATGAGCGACGCCGGCGAGCCGCTCATGCCGCTCGTGGACGACCGCGAGCACCTCTACGGACGCGACGTCATCCCGCTCGCCTTCCTCGCGCAGGTCCTCGGTGACCGGGCGGCTGCCCGCTCGGAGGCCGACCTCGCCGACCGGCTCCTGCCCTACCTCGCCTACCCACCGGAGCACCGGCTGACGAAGTTCTCCGGTGAGCCGAAGTACGAGCCCGAGGCACGGGCAGAGGTCGCGATCAGCTTCCTGCTCCACGAGTGGCGAGCCGCGCACGGCGGGGGCCCCGAGCCCCTGACGTCGGAGGAGCTGTATGCCGCCGGCACCGGGGCGGTCGACCTCGGCTCGGGCCCCGGCATCGTGTCGCACCAGAGCCCGCGGGCCTGGGCCGGCGCGATCAGCAAAGCCGGCTTCGTCAAGCTCGCGTGGCAGCCGGACCACGACGACTGGTTCTTCAACCTCGGCGGCACGTCACCGATGTACCTCCCTCGCACCAACCTCGGCGTGACCGCCCGGAGTGCGCGCACCTATGCCGCCGCGCGGGACGGCTACGACGCGTCGGTCACCGTGCTCACCCTCGGCTCCGCCGGACGCGTCGGGCTCGCCACGTTGCCCGGTGGCGAGGTCGTCTTGACCAGCTCCGGGGTGGCCGACCGCGAAGGCACGTTCGGGCTGCACAACCTGACGATGCCCGGCGTGCGCGGGCTCGACGGCACCCGAACCTTCGTCACCGCGGACGGCACGCTGGAAGCCAAGGCCGCCGACGCACAGGGTGGCCTCCCGGCCGGGGTCGCACGCCGAGACGTCGTCGACGTCGCCGGGTCGGTGACGGCACGTCACGTGCGGATGCTCGGCGTGACGCCGGACCCGACCTACGGCTACTCGGTCATCTCCTTCGAGGTGCGTTCGGCCCCCGACGGGGCGGACCTCGCCGCCCGGCGCCCGACCACGGCGTCGTCGAGCGACACGGGCCGCGCTGCGTCCCTGGCGACCGACGCCGACTCGACGACCCGCTGGGCGGTGTCGCGGGCCGACCGGCCGCGCGCCGACAGCTGGCTCGCCGTCGACCTGGGCACTCCGACGGCGGTCGGTCAGGTGACCATCGACTGGGAGGCCGCGGCCGGCCGCGCCTACGTCGTGCAGACCTCGGACGACGGCACCACGTGGACGACGCGGGCCGCCTACCCTCGCGTGCTGCGCAGCTCCCGCTGGGTCGGCATCGACGACCGGGTCGGCTTCCTCGTGCGCGGCTCGGCCAACCCGATCGAGGTCGGTGACAGCATCCTCACCCTGTCGGCCGGTCCGGCCGCGGGGAGCGCCGGCATCGTCGTCGAAGGCCTCCCGGACGTCCGGTCCGCCGACCTCGCGCGGCTCGCGGATGCGGCCGAGGCGGACGCGCCCCAGCCTGCGACGCCGGGCGTCACGGCGTCCCTCGCGGGTGGGCATCTCAGCATCGTCAACCTCACCGACGCGGACGTGGACACCGACATCGCGCTGGCTGCCGACGGTGCCGTCCACTGCTACGAGGGCACGCAGCGCATCACCGGCGACGGCAGCGTGCTGACGGCGGCGCTCGGCTCGTCGTCGGGCGTGGTGCTGGCGCCCCGGGCGACGGTCTCGGCGATCGGCGGAGGCCGGCCGGCGGAGCGGCTGGTCGTCACGGTCGACGATGCCGTGACCGCCCGCCTGAGCGGCATCGACGGCCAGGTCGAGGTCGCGTTCGCGAACGGCGAGCGCCGACGCGTGACGGTGTCGCGCACCCGCACGACGACCGCGAGGGTGAGCGGCACGGCATACCCCCTCGACGACCTCGCACTCACCCGTCAGACCTTCCCGACCTCACCCCTGCCCGCGACGATGACCTCGCCCGCGGCGGCCGTGGACGGGGACGCCACGACGGCGTGGGAGGTCACCGGCTCCGGCAGGATGGTCGTGGACCTGGGGTCGTCGACGGCTCTCGGACGCGCGGTCGTCGACTGGGGGACCGCTCCGGGCACCGGCTCCGTCGAGGTGTCCGACGACGGGCTCACCTTCCGCCGGGTGGGTCGTGTCGACCCCGGCGTGGTGCTGGGTGCCGTCCGGCTCGACACGTCGGCGCGGTACGTCGCGCTGGAGGTGACGACACCCGGCGACTCGGGCAAGCGGGTCACCGTCGTGTCCTTCTCGGTGACGCCCGGCTGACCACGGGGCGCCGGGGGGTCTACGCCAGGCGTCGGTAGTGCTCGGGGAGACGGCGTGCGTATGCGGTCAGCAACTCGCGCGCGACCGTGACCGAGTCGACGAGCGGGTGCAGGGCGAACGCTTGCACCGCAAGGGATCTCGACTGTTCGACGGCGGCCCGGATGACGAGCTCGTCGACGGCCTTGACCTGCTGCACGAGGCCGAGGGCATGACCGGGCAGAGGGCTGACCGCGACCGGCACGGGCCCGGCGGCATCGACCCGGCACGGCACCTCGACGACCGCGTCGTCCGGCAGCCCCGCGACGGCGCCCTCGTTGCGGACGTTGAGGATGAGGCGCGCCGGCTCGTCGCGGGCGATCGCCGCCATGAGGGCGAGCGCCACGCCCTCGTAGCCGCCGCCCTCGACGTCGGCCTCGGCGCGCTCGTGCGCCTGCCCGTCGTCGCCCTCGCGGGTCTCCTGCATGTAGGTCGCGTTGCGGTCGCGGCGCACGGCATCCCAGCGCTGCCAGGCCTGCTCGGGCGCGCCGGCGACCCCGGCATAGAAGTCGGCCTGCTGGCCGACGAGGTACTCACCGCGGGTCTGCGGCGCCCCGGTGATCTGGGCGATCGCGTCGCGCGTGAAGTAGTAGTAGAAGAGGTACTCGTTGGGCAGGGACCCGAGCGACCGCAGCCACTCGGTGCCGAAGAGCTGTCCCTCCTCGATGGCGCCGAGCGCGGGCTCGTCCGCGAGGAGGTCGGGGAGCAGGTCGCGGCCGTCGAGGCGCAGGCCGGTGAGCCAGCCGAGGTGGTTGAGCCCGGCGTAGTCGATCTCGAGGTCGTCGAGGTCGTGCCCGAGCGCGCCGGCGGCCCGCTTGGCGAGGCCCAGCGGCGAGTCGCAGATGCCGACGACCCGGTCGCCGAGCACCGACTGCATCGCCTGGGTCACGAGACCGGCCGGGTTGGTGAAGTTGATGACCCACGCGTCGGGGGCCAGACGGCGTACGCGTTCGGCGACGTCGAGCGCGACCGGCACGGTGCGCAGGCCGTAGCCGACGCCGCCGGGGCCGGTCGTCTCCTGGCCGAGGAGCCCCAGGTCGAGGGCGATCCGCTCGTCGGCGGTGCGACCCTCGAGGCCCCCGACCCGCATCGCCGAGAAGACGAAGTCGGCGCCCGCGAGCGCCGCGTCGAGGTCGGTCGTCGCCGTGACCGAGGGCGGCAGGACCGGGCCGCGCGGGTGCAGGGCGGCCTGGGCCGCGAGGACCCGCTGCATGACGTCGAGCCGGGCACTGTCCGTGTCGTGGAGGACGACCTCGGTGACGCGGCGGTCCGCGGTGTCGCGCAGCAGCGCACCGTGGACGAGCGGCACGCGGAACCCGCCCCCGCCGAGGATGACCAGCTTCATGGCAGCACCACCCTCGGACCGTACCAAGGTGTGACGGCGGGGCCACCCGACGGGACGGGGCGCCGGCCCGGCGGTGCCCCGGGAGGCGGCCACACGGCATACGTCGGCGGGAAACCCGGCGAGTCGCGGGCGCGGGTGCGGGATCATGGAGACGTGCCTCTCAACCACACGTTCGACCCGCTCGCGTCCCGTCGCACGGACGACGATCCGCCGCTCGACGTGTTCGTCTGGGGCACTGTCTTCCTCGACATGATCTTCGCCGGGCTGCCCAGCGCACCCAAGCCGGGCACCGAGGTGTGGGCCGAGGGGCTCGCGTCGTGCCCGGGCGGCATCGCCAACCTCGCCGTCGCCACCCGCCGGCTCGGGCTGCGCACCGGCCTCGCGGCCGCGTTCAGCGACGACGACTACGGCGACTTCTGCTGGCGCACCCTCGCGGAGCAGGAGGGCATCGACCTCGCGCGCAGCCGCCGCTTCGCCGACTGGCACAGCCCCGTCACCGTCTCGATGTCGGTCGACCGGGACCGCAGCATGGTCTCGCACGGGCACCCCTCGCCCGTCCCCGCGAGCGAGCTCATCGGGACGCCCCCGCGGTCGCGCGCCGTCATGGTCGACCTCGGCGAGGACGAGGCCTTCGGCGCGGACGGCCCCACGTGGGTCGACCGGGCCCGCGACAACGGGGCGCTCGTCTTCGCCGACGTCGGCTGGGACCCCAAGGAGCAGTGGTCGCCCCACGTTCTCGACCGGCTCGAGCGCTGCGACGTCTTCATGCCGAACGCCGTCGAGGCGATGGCCTACACCGGCACCGGCTCCCCGGTCGAAGCCGTCTACGCCCTCGCCGACCGGGTGCCCGTCGCGATCGTCACCGACGGCGCCGACGGGGCGCTCGGCATCGACGCCCGCACCGGCGAGGAGGCGCGCGTCCCGTCGCTCCGCGTCCAGGAGGTCGACCCCACCGGGGCCGGCGACGTCTTCGGGGCAGCCCTGCTCGTCGGCACCCTCGCCGAGTGGCCGCTCGAGCAGCGGATGACCTTCGCGAGCCTCTGCGCCGGCCTCGCGCTCCAGCAGTACGGCGGCTCGCTCGCGGCACCCGGCTGGGGCGACCTCGCCGACTGGTGGACCGCGCTCGTCTCCGACACGAGCGGCGACGCGTACCACCGCTCCCTCCGCCGGCGCTTCGGCTTCCTCGACGAGATCGTGCCGCGCGTGCCCGTCATGGCCTGCCGCCGGGCGACCGCGACGATCGCCAAGCGCGCCGACGTGCAGGACCTCGACTGACCCTCAGCCCTGGTGGGGAAAACGTGGCCGCGGACCGGCATCAGGAGGCCGCGCCACCGAAGAGCTCGGAGAGGTCGAGCGAGGCCACGTGCTGCTTGGAGGCGAGGGAGACGTACGTCCGCGTGAGCACATCCTTGCCGAACCCCAGGACGGTGCTCAGCAGACCGATCGCCTCGGCCAGCTCGTCGGGTGGCGAGGCTGCGACCACCCGTCGCCACATCGCCTCCTCCAAGGCGTTGAAGGCGACCTGGACCTCAGAGATGTCGAAGCCGTGGTTGAAGCGCTCGACCGCGATCTGCTCGACGTGCTGGCTCAGGTCGCCCAGCTGGCGGGTGCCGATGGCACCGACCACGAGGTGGAAGAGCTCGGCCAGGCGTTGCCGGGTGAGCGCCTCCCCCGCGAGCTCGTAGTGCGTGACCTGCGAGCGCTGCAGCGCGGAGTAGGCCTCGTCGAGCACACCCTCCTCGACGGTCAGAAGCAGTGCATCCAGGTCCATGTGCCGACACCTCGCCTTCTCCTGTCATCGTGGCACGGTCCGGGTCCCCCACCGCCAGATGGTGGCATTGCCCACGGAGCTGCTCGCGCGTGAGCCGGATCGGGGTGCAAGGGTCCGACCGTGACCGGCGGTCAACGGGCACGATGGTGACGTGCCCGAACTGCCCGAGCTGCCCGCCGACGTCAGCGACCTCGCGGCCCTCGACCTCCATGCCGCGCAGGTGCAGGACTGGTCGATCGCCGGCGACTCGTTCTCGTGGACCCTCCTCGCCGGTGACACCGACCGTGGCCACGAGCTGGCCACGCTCACGTACGTCGGCGCCGTCGTGCTCCACACCAACCGGCGCGACCTCGACCGCGCCGTCGCCGCCGCCGCTGAGGTCGAGCGCTCCGAGGTCGTGCCCACCGAGGACGGCGGGTTCGAGCACCACGTCACGCTCGTGCCTGCCTACCCGCTCGTCATCCGCTTCTGGAGCGTCGAGGTGCGCCGGATGCCGGCCCCCGACCACCTCCGCAGGGTGCGCTGAGCGGACTGCCGGCCGCACGGCATACGCCACGGGTGGCGTCGGCACCATCGACGGCCGGGCCCCGGGGTGCCATGGTGAGTGCATGGAGAAGTCGTCCTTGACCGCCCTCGCCCGGGAGCTGATCGAGCACGCCACGACGACCTCGAGCGGTCGCGGCGCCGACACGGTCTACGGCGGCCACGAGCACGTGCTGCGCCAGACCGTCGTCGCGCTGGCTGCAGGTCGGTCGATGACCGAGCACGAGAACCCCGGTGAGGCGACGGTGCAGGTGTTGCGCGGACGGGTGCGCATCAGCACGGCCGACGCGGCCTGGGAGGGCGCGCCGGGTGACCTGCTCGTCGTCCCGCAGGCTCGCCACTCGCTCGAGGCGCTCGAAGACTCTGCCGTGCTGCTCACGGTCGCCAAGCTGCCCTGACCCGGGCTGCACGGCATACGCCGTCGGTCGCCGCTACGCATCGGTGGCGCGGTGGATCATCGGCACCAGGCGCCGGCGATCCACCGCACTCAGTCGCCGGCGATGCCGGTGCGCTCGACGCCCTCGACGATCCAGCGCTGGAGGAAGAGGAACATCAGCAGCAGCGGCACGATCGCGACGAGGGCCGCCATGAAGAGCTGGCTGACCTGGACCGACTGCGCCGTGAGGAAGGTCGAGAGCGCGATCTGCACGGTCCACGACTCCTGGTCGCGGCCGATGACGAGCGGCCAGAGGAAGGCGTTCCACGAGCCGATGAAGGTGATCGTGCCGATGGCCGCGACGAAGCCCATCGAGTTGGGGACGACGATCTTCCAGAAGGTGCCCCAGTAGCCGAGGCCGTCGATGAAGGCCGCCTCCTCGATCTCCTTGGGGAAGCCGAGGAAGAACTGCCGGAAGAGGAACGTCGCGAGCGCCTGGAAGAGGCCCGGGATGATGAGGCCGCGCAGCGTCGAGATCCAGCCGAGCGTCGAGACGAGCACGAAGCTGGGCACGAACGTCACGGCTGCGGGGATGAGGAGCGTCGCGGTGATCGTGTAGAAGACGGCGTTGGACCAGCGGTAGGGGATGCGGGCCAGGCCGTAGCCGGCGAGGCCCGAGACGACGAGCACGCCGACCGTCTGGGTCACCGCGATGAGGCCCGAGTTGAGCAGGCTGCGCGCCATCGGGATCGCCGGGTTGTCGAAGAGGCCGGTGAGGTTGGAGGTCTCCCAGACCGGCGGCAGCCAGTGGAAGTCGGGCGACCCGAGGTCCTGCTCGCGCATGAACGCGCTGCGCACGAGCAGGTAGAAGGGGACGAGGAAGAGCAGCGCCGCCGCGACGAGGGCGCTGTAGCGGGCCCACCCGGTGATCCGCGACTGCCGCTTGCTCCGGACGATCGCCATCAGTCGCCCCTGTCGCCGAGTCGGAGGATGCGGCCCTGCACTACCGCGACGATCGCGATGATGAGGGTGAGGATGACGGCGCCCGCGGACCCGTGGCCGAAGTCCTGGCCCGAGCCGAGCGCCGTGTAGTAGAGGTAGACGAGCGGCGGTCGCGCGTAGGGCGGGTAGGTGCCGAACGTCGACAGGATGTTGTAGAACTCGTCGAACGCCTGGAACGCGTTGATGAGCAGGAGCAGCAGCACCGCCGTCGACGTGGCGCGCAGTTGCGGCAGGGTGATGTGGCGGAAGACCTTCCACCCCTCGGCGCCGTCGATCGCGGCCGCCTCGTAGAGCGTCGGGCTGATCCGCTGGATGCCGGCGAGGAAGAGGATCATGTAGAAGCCGACCTGCAGCCAGAGCCGTGCCGTGACGATGACGAGCCAGTACCACGGCGGCTCGGCGAGGCTCAGCCACGGGATCGAGTCGATGCCGAACCAGCCGAGCACCGCGTTCGCGAGACCCGAGCGGATGCCGCTGAAGATCGACATCTTCCAGACGAGCGCCGCGACGACGTAGGAGCACGCCGTCGGCAGGAAGAAGACCGACCGGAAGAACGACTGCATGACGCGGGTGCGCGCGACGAGCAGGGCCGCGCCGAGCGAGATGACGAACGTCGTCGGCACGATGAAGACGGCGAAGGCGAGGAAGGTCAGCAGGCTGTTGCGGAACGCCGGGTCGCGCAGCATGTCGACGTAGTTGCCGACGCCGACGAACGTCGTGGGCGTGACCGTGTTGTACGACTCGAAGAACGACAGGTAGATCGACCAGGCGATCGGGACGTAGACGAAGACGACCAGCCCGATGACGAACGGCCCGACGAAGACCCAGAACCACAGGTTGCGGTCCTGGCGCCCGCGCAGGCGGCGACCGAGCGACGGCCTCGGTGACCCGGCTGGTCGAGATCCCGTCGCCCGCTCGGCCGCCTCCCGCTGCGCGGCGCTGTCGTATGCCGCCGGGTCGGCCTGCGCTGTCAGGCGAGGACCCGCTTCAGCTCGGCGTCGGCCACCGTCTTGACCTTGGCGATCTCGCCGGCCGGGTCGGCGCCCTCCTTGACGATGCGGTTCATCGCGTCACCGAAGGCCGTGGCGCACTTGGGCGTCCACAGGATCGGGCTCTGCGCGTGGCCGACGTCGGTGGCGAGCTTGGCCGCCTCGGCCGCCTGCCCTTCCTTCAGGGTCGTCGCCTGGCTGATGAGGCTCGTCCGGGACGGGATGTGGAAGCCGTAGGCCGTCGCGAAGTCGAGCTGGTAGGCGGTCTGGTCGATCCACAGCCACTTGGCGAACTTCTTGGCCGCCTCGACGTCCTTGCTCTTGGCGCTGACGCACGAGCCGTAGGCGCCGACGGGCACCGAGGCCTTGCCGCTGCCGTCGAGGGCGGGCCAGGCCATGACGCCGAAGTCGTCGCCGAGGCCCTTCTTGAGGTCGGGGAAGGTCCACAGGCCGGTGAACTGCATCGCGGTGAGGCCGGCGGTGAGGGCGGACGGGTCGAACCAGTCCTTGGGCGCCCCGAGGAGCAGCACCTTGGCGTCCCACATCTCGCGGAGCTTGCCGAGGGCGGTCGCGGCCCGCGGGTCGTCGAAGCCGAACTGGTTGTCCGCGGTGAGGTAGTCGAGCCCCGCCGACCACAGCATCGGGCCGCCCATGAGGCCGGCACCGCCGTCGTTGCCGAGGAAGAGACCCTTGACGTTGCCCTGCGTCAGCTTCTTCGCCGCGGCGATGAGCTCGTCGATGGTCTGGGGCGGGGCGATGCCGGCCTTGTCGAGCAGCGACTTCCGGTAGACGAGCAGCTGCATGTCGACGACCTGCGGGATGGCATACGTCTTGCCCTCGTAGGTCATCCGCTCGAGGATGCTCGGGTTGAAGTCGGACTTCGTGTCTCCGACGAGGTCGGTGAGGTCGACGACCTGGCCGCCCTTGATCATGTCGATCGTCGGGCCGTTGCCGTACTCGAAGACGTCGGGCCCGGCGTCGGTGAGCAGTGAGGCGGCCGTGGACTGGTCGTAGTCGCCGGGCTTCCAGCCGACCTTGACGGTCGCGTCCTTGTAGGCGGCGGCGTACCTCTCGACGGCCTGCTGCGTGCCGGCCTCGCCGTACTGGTGGTACCACTGGTTCAGCGTGGCGCCGCTGCCACCGCCGGTCGCCCCGCCGGTGGCTGCCGGCTCGCGTCCGGTGTTGCTGCCGCACGCGGCGAGCACACCCGTCACGGCGGCGGCACCACCGAGCGCGAAGAGCGAGCGCCGGCTGAGGTGGCTTCCGAGGGCCTGGCCGATCCCGCGGCCGATCTCCTTGTCTGACATGAGGTTCCCCTGCGTCCTTCCTGCCCGGGTGTGCGGGCACCGTTCACCACGACGGGCGGTCGGCCAGTCTGCTCGACCTCGCCCACCCGGCGATCGTATGCCCGTTACCTCCGCGTATGCCGGATGGGCCACTCCCCGACGCCGGCGCGGTTCAGATGGTGGCCGGGGAGTTGAGCGGGTTGTCGCTCAGGGTCTCAGGGGCCGTCTGGAGCAGCTGCTCGACGAGGAGCAGAGTCTGCTCGTCCTCGAGCGTCATGCGGCGGCCGAAGTGGCCACGGGCCAGGGCCACGCCCGCACCGACGCGCAGGATGCTCGACCGGACGTCGGTCCGTGTGTCGGGGTCCATGCGTTCGAGCAGGCGCGTCACGGAGAGCAGGCCCGAGACGACGGGACGGCCGTCGAGCTCGAACTCGTCGAAGAGCCACCGGCGCTCGGCTGCGGCCGTGCCCAGCAGCTCACGCCCGGGACCGGTGCTGCGCAGGGCTGCGTCGGTGACGGCGTCCCAGAAGGCGCCGCGCTCGTCGTCGTCGAAGCGGACCCGGCCGGCGAGGGCGCTCAGCACCCACACGGGCGCGAGTCGCAGCGTGAACCACTCCTGGTCCGACCACTGCTCACGCCACTGCGTCACGTCCGCGCCCCACCTCTCGTCCGAAGGGACACGACCAGAGTACGGCCGGTCCGGGCCGGGGGTCGTGGAGTCCTCCCGGCACCACGTGCCGGAAGGACTCCACGACCGGCCTGTCAGGTGCTCTCAGGCAGGTCCGGTCAGGGGCATCCGGCGGGCGGCGACGACAGGGCGCAGGACGGCCTCGACCGCGGGCGTGCAGAACCAGCGCCGGAGGCAGCCGTCGGCGAGGACGTCGGCGAGGGCACCGAGCACCATCGACTGGTCGAGCGAGAGATGCCGTCCGGCGTGCCGGCCGGTACGCGTGTCGACGGCGTCGATGAAGCCGCCCGGACCGTAGGCGCCGAGGTCGCGCTCGATGCGCGCGAGGTTGTCCGCCGCCGCGTCGGGCTCGACCATGAGTGCCATCGCCGACGCGTGCGGCGTGACGACGACCTCGCCGTCCCGCTCGCTCGGGTAGCCCTCCGCCTCCGACGCGATCGGTGGGACGCCGAACACCGAGTAGCCCTCGCCGGGGCAGGCCGACGGGCTGAATCCCCAGTAGTCGTAGTCCTTCTCGTCGAGCGCGTACTCCCGCTGCAGCGCCACGTGCGCGCCTCGTTGACGCCCCACGTGTCGGGTGCCCACGTCGACTCGGGGACGAAGATCGTCGGCATGAGCGCCTCGAACATCGACCCGCCGAACGTCGGCACGACGTCGCGGCCGCGGTAGTGGCGCACCCTGGTGTCGAGCGAGGCGTAGTGCTCGGGCGGGATCTGGCCGTGGGCGATGCCGACGTAGCTCGCGATGCGAGGCTCGGAGTCGAGCAGGTCGTAGTGGTGCACGGTGTGGAGCACCTCCGCGTGCCCGGGCACGAACGCGGCCCGACGCGTCGGCCGGAACGGGTCGTCGACCCAGAAGCCTCCGGTCAGCCGTCCACCGGGTCCACTCGGCCCGGCTGCGGCGTCGTGGAAGGCGCCGAAGTCCGTCCGGTGCAGCTCGGTGTGCGCCTCGGGCGCCACTGCGGGCTCGGCTGCCGCGGCCACCATGAGCCCGGCCGCGAGCCAGCCGTTGTCGACGCTGGAGAGGAACTGCTGGATCTCGTGACCGCTGTCGGGCATCTGCCGCAGCAGGGCGCCCGAGCGGTCGTAGCCGCTGCGGGTCGCGGGGTCGAGCGAGGCGGCGATGCTGTCGGTCGGCAGGCCGGTGCCGGGGTCGGTCATGGCCTCGAAGGAGCGCCAGGTGTCGGCGGCCCAGCGGAGCAGGAGGGTGCGGTCAGGCATACGGAGATCCTTGGGTCCTGGGGCGGAGACGGTGGCAACGGTCCGACGGACCGCCGCGAACCGGCATACGGGATCGGGGTGAGCGTGCCGAGGTGCGTCGTGGCGGTCGATGGGGCCGCCGAGGAGCACGGGGAGCGGAAGGCGTCAGTCGCTGACGACGGAGGTCTGGTCCCAGTCGCAGCCGCACGAGCCACGGACGACCATGCGGGTGGGCAGGACCTGGGGGTGCACGTCGAACGTGCGACCGGAGATGCGCTCGTGGAGCCGGATCGCGGCCCACCGTCCGAGCTCGCGCATCGGCTGCTGCACCGTCGTCAGGCCGGGGGCGAGGTAGCGCGAGGTCATGATGTCGTCGAAGCCGACCACCGCGATGTCGTCCGGCACGCGCCGGCCCTCGCGGCCCAGCAGCACCATCGTCGCGAGCGCGAGCTCGTCGTTGGCACAGACGAGCCCGTCGATCTCGGCTCCCGCCGCCTCGGCCTCGCGCAGCCCCTCCATGACACGACGGCCCGACGTCTCCTCGTACTGCACCCGGATCGGACCGGCCACCTCGGCCCCGCGTTTGCGCGTCAGGGCGTGCTGGAAGCCGCGGTAGCGCTCCGAGACGTCGTGAGAGGTGTCGGGGTCGCCGACGAAGACGAGCCGGGTGCGGTCGTGCTCGAGCAGGTGCCGGGTCAGCTCGGCCGAGCTGATGAAGTTCTCGACCTGCACCGAGTCGCAGCCCTCGATGGCGTCGCGCGCGACGAGCACCGTCGGGGTGGAGCGCACGATCTGGCGCACCATCGTGTCGCTGATCGTGTCGTTGGCGATGACGATGCCGTCGACCCGGCCGAGGATCTTGCGTACCGAGGCCTCGGCGTCCTTCGACGCGTCGCACACGACGACGACGACCGACTGCCCCTCGCGCGCGGCCGTGGACTCGAAGCCCGACAGCAGCTCGGAGTAGTAGGGCCCGCGCAGGCCCGGCAGGACGAGGCCGTGCGTCTCGTGGGACGGCACGTCGACGGGTCGGCCGGCGCGCAGCGGGACGTACTCGAGGTCCTCGACGGCCCGCAGCACCCGCTGCCGGGTCATCGCCGACGCCGGGGTCGACCCGCTCAGCACGCGCGAGACGGTGGCGATGGACACGCCGGCCCGCTCGGCCACGGTGTAGATCGTGACCGGTCGCGCGTCGTCGTGCTCAGTGGACACCCAGGCTCCCTCTCCCGGGGTCAACTGTGCACGGCGCCGCCACGCTTCACAAGCCGGACGCAGACCGCCTCGGCGTCACCTTCGCCGACNGGGGTGGTCCGGGGCTCCCTCCCGGACCACCCCGCCGCGACGTGCAGGAGGTCCTCCCGACCGGCGCGTCAGAACGGGTTGGGGATCGCATCGAGCAGGCTGCGCGTGTAGTCGTCCTTGGGGGCACGGATGACTCCGAGGGTCGGCCCCTTCTCGACGACCTTGCCGCCGTTGAGGACGATGACCTCGTCGGAGAGCATGCGGGCGCTGAGCAGGTCGTGGGTGATGTAGAGGATGCTGACGTCGTTCTCCTTGACCAGGTCGTTGAGCAGCTCGAGGATCTCGGCACGGATCGACACGTCGAGGCTGGAGATCGGCTCGTCGGCGACGATGATCTCGGGCTCGACGGCGAGCGCCTTCGCGATGATGACGCGCTGGCGCTGGCCACCGGACAGCTCGTAGCCGTAGCGGTTGATGAACCGCTCGGCCGGCGTCAGGGCGACCCGTTCCAGCAGCTCCTTGACCCGCTCGCGCAGCTCCTCACCCTTCAGTCCCTGGTAGTTGACCAGCGGGCGGGACAGGACGTAGCCGAGTCGCTTGGCCGGGTTGATCGAGCTGTACGGGTCCTGGAAGACCATCTGGACGTCGCTGCGATAGGCGCGCAGGGCCCTGCCCTTGAATCCCGAGACGAGCCGGTCGCCGTCCGGGCCGTGGAACACGATGCGGCCCTGAGTCGGGGTCTCCACGCCGGTGATCATCTTGGCCAGGGTCGACTTTCCGCTGCCGCTCTGCCCCACGAGCGCCGTCACCTCGCCCCGCCGCAGCTCGAAGCTGACATCACTGACGGCTTGCGTGCGTGTGACGGTGAGCCCCCGACGGCGCTCGAAGACCTTCGAGACGTTCTCGACCGAGAGCACGACCTCGTTGGTCAGGGCGCTCCGGGACTCGTCGGCGGTCTTGACGAACTGCGGTCCCTCGAACCCGCGCTTCGGCTCCCCGAACGTCTCGGCGCCGTCCTCTGCGCGCTGGAGCACGGCGACGTGGCACGCCGCGCGCCCACCGTTCAGCGGCACGAGCGGCGGGTCCTCCTCCAGACAGACCTGGATCCGCTCTGGGCATCTCGGAGCGAAGCTGCATCCGACCATGGAGCGGCTGAGGTCCGGCGGCCGACCCGGGACGTACGTGATCTTGACGATCTCGTCGCGTGGGTCGCCGTACGACCCGAGCAGACCCTTCGTGTACGGGTGCAGGGGTTCGCGTAGCAGCGCGCCGGCGCTCTGGTCCTCGACGATGCGGCCGGCATACATCACGAGGATGCGGTCCGAGAGGTCGAGCACGGTGCCGATGTCGTGGCTGATGAACAGGACCGCGAAGCCCTGCTCGGCCTGCAGGCGCCGGACGTTCTCGAGGATCGAGTGCTGCACGACGACATCGAGCCCGGTGGTGGGCTCGTCGAGCAGGATGAACTTCGGGTCCAGCGCCAGAGCCAGCGCGAGGTTGACCCGTTGGCGCATGCCCCCGGAGAGCTCGTGCGGGAAGGCGGTCATGAACTTCGGGTCGATGATGACCATGTCGAAGAGCTCACGGATGCGTCGTGTCACCGCCTCGCCGCGCAGGGACGAGTGCTGCTCGATGGCGTCACGGAACTGGCCCTCCACCCGGACGACGGGGTTGAGCGAGTTCATGCTGCTCTGGAAGACCGTCGAGAGGTCACGCCAGCGCAGCGAGCGCAGCTCGTCCTCCGGGAGGTCCGTGATGTCGGTCCCGTTGAACTCGATCGAGCCACCGCTGATGCGACCGGGCCGCTGCAGCAGGCGCAGCACTGCGGTGCCCAGGGTCGTCTTGCCCGAGCCGGACTCGCCGATGAGTCCGACGAACTCGCCCGGTTCGATCGAGAAGGTGACCCCTTGGACGGCGTCGAGGGGCCGGGAGGCCTTGGGCTCGTAGCGGACGCTGAGGTCGCGGACGTCGAGGAGTGTCATGCGTCCTCCCGGAGGTGGGGGTTGCTCAGCAGGTCGACGCCGAAGTTGATGAACGTCGTCGCAGTCATGAGGATGGCGAGAACGAGGCCTGGCACGAAGACCCACAGCCACAGTCCCTGGGCGATGGCCCCCTGCGCGTTGGACTGGTAGAGCATGGTGCCCCACGAGACGCTCCGGCTGTCACCGAGGCCGAGGGCCGCGAGGCCCGCCTCGGCGGCGATGGCACCGGTCGCGGCACCGACGAAGCTCGCCAGCACGAGTGAGCTCATGTTGGGCATGATCTCCCGGAAGACGATGCGCCACGTTCCCTCGCCCGAGAACTTCGCCGCGGTGACGAAGTCGCGGTTGCGCAACGTGATGATCTGGGAGCGCTTCGCACGGGCCGCTCCGGCCCAGGAGGTGATCGCGACGACGCCCACGATGAGCCAGAGTCCGCGCACCTCCGAGTAGGCGACGAGGGTGATGATGAGCGGGAAGACGGGGATGACCAGGAAGACGTTGGTCAGGAAGGACAGCCCGTCGTCGAGCAGAGTGCCCTCCGCGTAACCCGAGATGAGGCCGATGAAGGTGGCGATCACGGTGGCGAAGAGACCGCCGAAGAGCCCGACCAGCAAGGAGATCCGGGTGCCGTAGATCAGCTGAGACGCGATGTCCTGGCCGCTCGTCGTCGTGCCCAGCCAGTTGGTAGAGCTCGGGCCGGCGAGCGGCTCGAACGAGCCGTCGAGCGGGTCGTGGGGGGCGATCAGGGGGGCGAAGACGGCCACGAGCACGTAGATCGCGAGGATGATGACGCCGACCCGGGCCTTCCTGCTGCTCCAGATCACCTGCCACCACCGGTCAGGTGTCTCGGCGTCGCTGACCTGCTCGACGGCGAGCTCCTGGCCGGCCTCCCCCGCGGCCATGAATTCCTCGCCCGGGGTCGGTACGGGGGTGGTGTTGGCGTTCATCATTCAGCCCTCCTTGCTCGTGGGTCGAGCACGCCGTAGAGCAGGTCTGCGGCGAGGTTGGCGACGAGCACGCCGACCGTGGTCAGGAGCATGAGCGCCTGCAACAACGGGTAGTCCTTCTGCTCGACGGCCTCACCCATGAGACGTCCGAGGCCGGGGTAGTCGAAGACCGTCTCGACGAGGATCGCCCCGCCCAGCACGCCGCCGAGTGCGAGCGCGAAGCCGGTGACGCTGGGCAGCAAGGCGTTTCGCGCGGCGTACTTCAGGGCGACGTCGCGGTCGGGGAGTCCCTTGGCCTTGGCGAGCCGGATGTAGTCCTCGCCGAGGTTCATGATCATCGTGTTGCGCATGCCGAGGATCCAGCCGATCGGTGTGACGATGAGCAGGGCGAACGCCGGCAGGAACGAGTGCGAGATCGCCTCCTGGATGAACGGCCAGTTCCAGCCCGGGGTCGCCTCCTCGTAGCCGCCCGACGTCGGGAACCAGCCGAGGCTGTAGCCGAAGACGTAGAGCAGCAGCAGGCTGACCCAGAACACCTGGAGGGTGCCGAGGAAGGTCGACCCGAGCGTCACCACCGAGTCGAAGCGCGAGTTGCGCCGCCACGCGGCATACGCCCCGAGCACGACCCCACCGACGAACGAGAGCACCTGGGCGACCGTCACGAGCACGATCGTCCACCAGAACGCCTGGGCGATGACCTCTGTCACCGGGAACGGGTAGTAGGTGTAGGAGAGACCGAAGTTGCCGTGGATGAGCTCGCCCAGATACGAGAGGTACTGGTGCCACAGCGAATCCGTCGGCGTGCCGAGCATGGCCCGCATCGCCTCGACCTGGGCCTGGTCCAGGGCGGCGTCCTTGCCGGCCATCCGCTTCACCATGATCTCCGCCGGGTCACCGGGCTGCAGTCGTGGGATGAGGAAGTTCAGGGTGACGACCGCCCAGAGGGTGGCCAGGAAGAAGCCGAACTTCCGCGCGAAGTACGTCATGCGGGCCTCCCTGCCCGAGCCGGGGCGACCTTGGCGGCCGCCCCGACTGAGATGGAGATGGTCACTTCGGGGCGGTGAGGTGGGTCAGCATGAGGAGCTTGTCGTCCTGCGGGTTCGCATACGGGTCCTGCTCGCTCGGCCAGCCGACCGCCTTGTCCGTGCGGTAGATGACGCGGGCCGGGGCGTAGATCAGCGACGTGACCGGGTACTGCGTCATCATCGTGTCGACCAGGGGCGCGAGATCGGTCTTCTGGCTCTCCCGGTCCGTGTCGCCGGCGAGCTTCGTGACCGCCGCGTCGACCGCCGGGTCCTTGAAGCGCTGGACGTTGGGCAGCACCTCGGTCTTCGTCGGGATCTGGGTGCTCGAGAGCTTGGTGCCGAGGTTCTTGGCGAGCTCGCAACCACCGTGCAGGTACTCGATCATCAGCTGGTAGTCGCCGGTCTTCTTCTGACCGTCCACCGAGTCCGGTGCGGAAGCGGTGACCTTGGACGTGATGCCGAGGTCGTTCAGCCCCTTGACCGCCACGTCGGCGACGGCCTGGTAGTCGATCCAGCCGGCCTGTACCGAGAAGTTGACCGCGAGCGGCGAGCCGTCCGGGTTCGTGCGCTTGCCGTCGGGCCCCTTCTTGTAGCCCGCGGCGTCGAGCAGCTCGCCCGCCTTCGCGAGGTCGTACGGCATGACGGTGTCCTTGCCGGCGTACTGCGCAGGGAGCAGCTTGTCCATGGACGGCAGCTTGAGGCCGGTCTGGCTCGCCGGCTTCATGACGCCGTAGGTGGCCTTGAGCGACATCTCCTGCTTGTTCATGGCGTAGGAGATGGCCTCGCGGAACTTGGCGTCGTTGAACGGCGGCTTCTCGTTGTTGCCCGTGAGCACCGACATCCCGTTGGGCGCGTAGTAGAAGTGGTTGTTCTTGGGGTCCGCGCTGACGAAGGTCTTCTCCGGGTTGGGGATCTCACCGAAGTAGGCGTCGAGCTGACCGGACCGCAGCTTGAGAGCCGCCTGCGAGGCGTCGTACTGGCCCTCGAGGACGAGCTTCTTCACCTTGATCTTGTCGGCCTGCCAGTAGTCCGGCCGGCGCTCGAGGACGAGCTGGCGGCCGTTGAAGCTGCCCACCTTGAAGGGGCCGGTGGACACCGGCGTCTTGTCGACGTACTTGGTCGGGTCGCCGACCTTGGAGTAGATGTGCTCGGGCAGGATCTTCGACGCGATGATCCCGTCGTACTTGGGGGCGGCGTTCCCGGAGAAGGCGAAGACGACCTTGTTGCCCTCCGCCGTCACGCTGGTGGCCGGCGCACCGAAGGTCGACGTCCAGACACCGGGCTTGTCGAGCGCCGGATACTGCTTCATGAGGTTGAAGGTGAAGGCGACGTCCTTGGCGGTGAACGGCTGGCCGTCGGTCCACTTGACACCCTGCCGGATGTCGAAGGTGAGCTTCTCGCCGCCCTCCCAGGTGGCCTTCTCGGCCAGCCACGGAGTCTCCTCGCAGGTGAGCGCGTTGCGCACGATGAGCTGCTCGTAGAGCCACGTCGTCGTCAGTGGCTTCGGTGCGTAGGGGTTGTAGTTCGCGAGGCTGCCGACGGACGCGTCTGCCTCCGAAGGGAACGTCAGCTGGGCGATCATCCCGCCGGCGCCGGCTGCGCCGTCGCTCTCCTTCTGTTTCGCACTGCCGGCACAGCCGGTCAGGGCCAGGGCGGCGGTGAGGCCGGTCACGATCAACAGGGGTTTCGTGCGAGTCAGCGTCATTGCAGACCTCCGTCAGTCCTTCATCAAGGGCGGGATTTCCGTCAGGTTATGGGCGCGCTCATGACGACTGTCAACGCTCTGGAGGCATGTAACTACTTTCATGGGGTCCTTTGTGCGTGCCCTGACTTTCATTTGTTTTCAAGGGGATTCGCTCTGGAGCGAAATCAGGCCCGCTGGTAGGAATGAAAGGTGCTCGACGACAACGCCGTCCTGACCGCCCCCACGGTCCTCACCCCGGAGGGCAGCTCCACGCTCTCCGCCGAGGTGCTCGACAACGGTGCCTTGCGCCGTCTCGAGGCCTTCGGCACCAGCCTGCTGCTGCACCCCGCGACCGTCGCAGAGGCGGGCCTGACGAACGTCCACCTGCGCGTGCACCGGCCGGACGGCATACGTCGTCGGGCCCTGCTGGGGCCCGGCAGCGGCTCGGTGGTCACCCCAGGCGACGGCTCCGTCACCGTCAGGGGCCGGCACGAGGGACTCGCCTACTCCCTCACCCTCCAGCTCGGTGACGGGTCACCGGCCACGCCGACGTGGCACTGGGACCTCGAGCTGACGAACACGACGGGCGAGCCCGTGACGGCCGACGCGCTCCTGACCCACGACCCCGCCCTCGCGCCCCTCGGCAACGTCCGCGTGAACGAGTACTACGTCAGCCAGTACCTCGACATCACCCCGGTCGCGACGGCCGACCACGGCACCGCGGTCGCGGTCCGTCAGAACATGCCCGGCGAGCGCGTGCCGTGGCTCATGGTCGGCACGGTCGGCACGGGCGCCGGCTGGGCGACCGACGCCCTCCAGCTCGTCGAGCGCACCGGGCGCGGCGTGGCCTGGCCCGGGCTCGACGCCCCGGAGCTGCCGAGCGCGCGCCTCCAGCACGAGCACTCGCTCATCGCCCTGCAGGACGCCCCGGCCCTCATCGCACCGGCCGACACCCACCGCACCGGCTTCTGGGGCATCGTCCTCGAGGACCATCCCGAGGCCACGTCCGACGCCGACGCCCGCTGGGCCGACGTCGCACTGGCCGCCACTCCGACCCCGTGGGCGCCGGCGGGCGACGGCGCCCACGGCCGGCGGGGCGCGGGTGACGGGGCGGGTGACAGGGCGGGTGACAGGGCCGACGCCGCGACCCCTGCGACCCTGTGGTCCTCCAGCCCCGGCTTCGCGTCGCGGCCCCTCGACCGCGCCGAGCTCGACGACGCCGGCCTGCTCGACGGTCGGACCCACGTCGAGTCGGCCGACGACGGCACCGAGCTCGCGTGGACCGTCCGCGGCGGCCAGCTCGTCACGCCCGCCAAGGAGCTCGCGGTCCTGCGCCCGCACGGGCACCTGCTCCGCACGGGCGACGCCTTCACCCCCGACTCGCGCTCCCTCGCGTCGACGGTCTGGATGGCCGGCACCTTCCACTCGCAGATCACCCGCGGGCACGTCGGACGCAACCCCGTCGTGACGGGTCGCCGCACCTACCTCGGCCTCCAGCGCGCCCACGGCCTCCGGCTCTTCGTCGAGGACGCCGACGGCACCTGGAGCCTTCTAGAGACGCCGAGCGCGTGGTTCACCGGGCTCGACCACTGCACGTGGTGGTATGCCGCCGCGTCCGGTCCCCTGCTCACCGTGACCTCGAGCGCCCCCGCCGACGAGCACGCCCTAACGCTGTCGGTCGGGCAGCGCGGCGCGGCCCCGCGCCGGGTGCTCCTCGCCATGCAGGTGGCCGACGACCTCTCCGAGGCACCCTCTGTGGCGACCGAGGGCGACCACGTCGAGGTCACGACGGCGCACGACCCGAGGCCGTGGCGCATCTCGTGGAGCGGCCCGGGCACGCCGCAGGTCGGCGACGCCCGGCTCCAGGCCGACGGCGTCGGGCGCGGCCCGGGCTGGGTCACCGTCCTGTTCGACCCGAGCGAGCAGCTCGAGGTCGTCGTCGGCTCCGCGCCGGGGGCCGGTGACGCGGCGGTCGGCGAGGTCGTCCCCACCGGCGAGCACCTCGGAGCGGCTTTCTGGGACAAGGCCGGCCACGCGGTCAGCCTCGACGGGTCATCGCTCGGCGACGCCGGGTCCCAGGCCGCGAACCTCTCCGCCGCTCTGCCGTGGTTCGCGCACAACGCCTTCGTCCACTACCTCTCGCCGCGCGGCCTCGAGCAGTTCTCCGGCGGCGCGTGGGGCACACGCGACGTCTGCCAGGGACCGGTCGGCCTGCTGACCGCGCTCGGTCGGCAGGACGCCGTCCGCGACGTGCTGCTGCGCGTCTTCCGCGCCCAGAACGCCCGCGGGGACTGGCCGCAGGCGTTCGAGTTCCTCCCCCCGCTACCCGAGACCGGCCAGCAGGACTCGCACGGCGACGTCGTCTTCTGGCCCGTCCTCGCGGCCGGCGACTACCTGCGCACGACCGGTGACGCGAGCCTCCTCGACGAGACGGTCGCGTTCGTCGGCGACGAGGCGCTCGGCGAGCCGGCGACCGTGGCCGAGCACCTGCGGCGTGCCGTGGCGCGCATCGCCGAGTGCACGGTCCCCGGGAGCCCGCTGCCGGCATACGGCCACGGCGACTGGAACGACTCGCTCCAGCCGGCCGACCCGCACCTCGCCGCCCACCTCGTCTCCACGTGGACGGCCGTGCTCCAGACGCAGTCGCTGCGCACCCTCGCCGAGGGGCTCCACGCGGTCGGTGCACCGGGCGGCACGACGGCGCTCGCCGCCGACGCGGACGAGCTCGCCGAGCGCACCCACGACGCCCTGCTCGACCAGCTCGCCGCCGACCCCGTGCTTCCCGGCTACCTGCTGCAGCACGAGGACGGCCGCCTCGAGCCGCTCGTCCACCCCACCGACGAGCGCACCGGCCTGCGCTACGGCGTGCTGCCCTGGATCCACGCGATCGGCGCCGACCTGCTGACGCCCGAGCAGGCCCGCCACCACCTCGACCTCATCGAGGAGCACCTCCTCGGGCCTGACGGCGCGCGTCTCTTCGACCGCCCGGTCAGCTACGTCGGCGGGCCGATGACGGTCTTCCAGCGCGCCGAGGCGAGCACCTTCTGGGGCCGCGAGATCGGCCTCATGTACATGCACGCCCACCTGCGCTACGCCGAGGCGCTGGCCCGCGTCGGTGACGGTGCCGCGCTGCTCAACGCCCTCGCCAAGGCGAGTCCCGTGGGGCTGGACTCGCTGGTGCCACAAGCCCGCCCGCGCCAGACGACGTGCTACTACTCGTCGTCCGACGGCGCCTTCACCGACCGCTACGACGCGTCCGAGCGGTATGCCGCCCTCATGGCCGGCGACGTGCCGCTCGAGGGCGGGTGGCGCGTCTACTCCTCCGGCCCCGGACTCGTGCTCCGCCTCGTCACCGAGGTGCTGCTCGGCATCCGGCAGCGCGGCGACGACGTCGAGATCGACCCGGTGCTGCCGCCGAACGGCGAGACGGGGGCGAGCGAGCTCACGGCCCGGTTGCCGCTCGCCGGCAGCGACCTCACGGTCCGCTACGTCGTCGGGCCCGTGGGCCACGGCGTCCGGCGGGTCTGCGTGGGTGGGCGCGAGCTGCGCCTGCGCCCGCTGACCAACCCCTACCGCCGGGCGGGAGCGGCCGTGCGGGCCGCCGACCTGCTCGCGGCCCCGGCGCCGGACGGCGACCACGGCACCCGGACCACCGAACCCACCATCGAGATTCTCGTGGAGACCCACTGACATGACTGACGTCACCGCCACGCCGCCCACCCAGCAGCGGCCGTGGCTCGATGCCACGCTGCCCGTCGAGGAGCGCATCGACCTCCTCATGACCGAGATGACCCTGGCCGAGAAGGTCGGCCAGACCCACCAGGTCGCCAACATCGACCCCGAGGCCGATGCCGGCGAGATCGCGGCCGGCCGGATCAGCTCGAGCCTCTACGCGTCCGGCCCGACCGGCGGCAACGAGCGCGACGAGGGCGTGCTCGTCGGCAACATCGACGCCGCCCAGCGCCACGCCGTCGAGGGCAGCCGCCTCGGCATCCCGCTGCTCTTCGGCCGCGACGTCATCCACGGCCACCGCACCGTCGCGCCGATCCCGCTCGGCATCGCCGCCTCCTTCGACCCCGACGTCGCCGAGGAGATCGGCGAGGTCGCGGCGCGCGAGGCCGTCGTCGACGGGGTGGCGTGGACCTTCACGCCGATGGTCGACATCTCCGAGGAGCCGCGCTGGGGCCGGGTCGCCGAGTCGCTCGGCGAGACGCCGGTGCTCTCGGGCCGCCTGGCCGCTTCGCTCGTCCGCGGCTTCCAGGGCGACGACCCGAGCGACCCCGACCGGCTGGCGGCGTGCGCCAAGCACTTCGTCGGCTACGGCCTCGCCGCCGGTGGCCGCGACTACGACACGGTCAGCGTCGGCGAGAACACCCTGCGCAACCTGCACCTGCGCCCGTTCCGCTCGGCCGTGGACGCCGGCGTCCTCACCGTCATGGCGGCCTTCAACGACGTAGACGGCATACCGATGCACGCCCACGAGCACCTCGTCCGCGAGGTCCTCAAGGGCGAGTGGGGCTTCGACGGTGTCGTCGTCGCCGACTGGAACGGCATCGGCCAGATCGTCTTCCAGGGCGTCGCCGCCGACAAGCGGGAGGCCGCTGCCCTCGCCATCCGGGCGGGCGTCGACCTCGACATGGTCAGCGGCGCCTACCTCGAGCACCTCGAGGGGCTCGTCGAGTCGGGAGAGGTCGACCTCGCGCTCGTCGATGATGCCGTCCGTCGCGTGCTGCGGCTCAAGTTCCGCCTCGGGCTCTTCGAGCGTCCGTATGCCGCCCGGCCGGGTGCCTCGAACGCGCCGACCTCCGGGAGCCGGGCCGTCGCCCTCCGTGCGGCCCGGGCGGCGCACGTGCTCGTCAAGAACGACGGCGTCCTGCCGCTCGGCGACGCCGCCGGACGCGTCCTGCTGTCAGGGCCCTTTGTCGACGACGGCGATGCACTGCTCGGCACGTGGGTCCTCGACGGCCGCGGCGAGGAGGTGGTGACCCCCGGGGCGGCCCTGCGCGAGCGCCTGGGCGACCGCGTCACGGTCGCCGACGGCCGCTTCCCCGACGTGACCCTGATGCAGGCGCGCGCGGCAGACACGTCGGTGCTGCTCCTCGGCGAGCACCGGTCCCGCTCCGGCGAGGCGCAGTCCGTCGTCGACATCGGCCTGCCTCCGGGCCAGCTCGAGCTGGTGCGCGCGGTGGCGGCGTTCGGCAAGCCGCTCGTCGCCGTCGTCTACACGGGCCGCCCGCTCGACCTCACCGAGCTGCTCGACCTCGCCGACGCGGTGCTCGTCGTGTGGCACCCCGGTGTCGAGGCCGGCACCGCCCTGGCCGACGTCCTGCTCGGCGACGCCGAGCCGCACGGCCGGCTCCCGATGACCTTCCCGCTCTCGACGGGCCACATCCCGACGAGCACGCACCAGCGGCCGACGGGCCGGCTCATCCGGGCCGAGGTCGACCACGAGGAGGGCCGCTACATCGACGCCCTCACCTACCCGCGGCTGCCCTTCGGCTTCGGCCTGTCCTACACGACCGTCGACTACGGGGCGCCGGGCCTGTCGTCGCCGACGATGACGACCGACGGGTCCACGACGCTCACCGTCACCGTCACCAACACCGGTGGGCGCCCCTGCCGCGAGGTGGTCCAGCTCTACTTCCGCGACCCCGTCGCCCAGGTGACCCGCCCCCTCGTCGAGCTCACCGACTGGGCGCTCGTCGACCTCGAGCCCGGCCAAGCACGCGAGGTCACCTTCGACGTGCAGGCCGAGCAGACGGCATACGCAGGCCCTGACCTCACGACGCGCGTCGACGAGGGCGAGATCGTCCTGCTCACCGGGCCCGACGTGGCCCGCCTCCAGCCCGTGTCCGTCACCATCACCTCCCCGAAGGCCTCCTCATGATCGAGACCGTCCACCGCCAGATCCGCATCGACGGCGAGCCCCGCATCGTCATGTCGGGCGAGGTGCACTACTTCCGCGTCGCGCGCGCGGAGTGGGGCCAGCGCCTCGACCTGCTCGTCGAGGCCGGCTGCGACACCGTCGCCTCCTACATCCCGTGGATCTTCCACGAGCTGCCCGACGGCAGCATCGACGTCACCGGCGAGACCCGGCCCGAGCGCGACATCGGGGCGTTCATCGACCTCGCCGCCGCGAAGGGCCTGCGCTTCATCGCCCGGCCCGGACCGTTCATCATGGCCGAGCTGAAGAACGAGGGCATCCCGTTCAGCGTCTACCGCGACCACCCCGAGGTCATCCCGGTCGGCTGGGACGGCGAGCAGGTCAGCTCGAGCACGGTCGACTACCTGGCGCCGGCGTTCCTGTCGGAGAGCGCGCGGTGGTTCGACGCGATCATGCCGGTGCTCGTGCCGCGGCTGCAGCCCAACGGGGGCCCGATCATCGGCGTCCAGCTCGACAACGAGGTCGGCATGCTCGCCTGGGTGACGAACTCGCCCGACCTCACCGACGGGCTCGTCGAGGCGTTCGGCGACTTCGTCCGCGAGCGTCACGGCGCCGACCAGCCGTATGCCGTCGCGCCGGGTGAGGTGGGCTGGGCGCAGGTCGTCCGCTCCCCCAAGGAGGAGTGGGCCGGAGCGCTCCGGCTCGACCTCGGCCTCTTCATGCGCCGCCGCTTCGCCGACTACGTCGCGGCGCTGCGCCGGATGTGCGAGGAGCGCGGCGTCGCGGGCGTGCCGTTCTTCGTCAACATCCACGGCACCGAGGGTGGCAACGGCGCGCCGTTCCCCATCGGCATCAGCCAGCTCGTCGACACGTATGCCGGCATCCCGGGGATGGTCTCGGGGTCCGACCACTACCTCGGCGAGGCCACGCTCGACACCATGACCGACCTCTACGTCATCAACGCCTACATGGCCGCGGTGCACGACGGCGACCAGCCGCTCACCTCGCTCGAGTTCGAGGCCGGGTCGGGTGACTACGGCGCCGGGGCCGAGATGCAGTACGACCCCTCGACGGCCGACCTCAAGACGCGTCTCTGCCTCGCCCAGGGCAACCGGCTCGTCAACTACTACCTCTTCGCCGGCGGCATCAACCCGCCACTCGACGAGCGCGTCGACGACGGCAACGACCGGATCAGCTTCACCGGCGAGCGCCACGGCACGGCCGCGCCCGTCGGGCCCGAGGGGCAGCGCGGGTACGCCTACGAGGCGACGCGGCAGGGAGTGCTGGCGGTCAAGGCCAACGAGCCGTGGCTCGCCCGCATGGACGAGGACCACGACGACCTCTCGCTGGGACTGGTGCTCGATGCGTACATGACGGAGTACCACCACCCGGGCTCCGAGCTCATGACCGAGGTCGTCGACGACCTGACGTCGCACCGCGGCGCCGGCGAGCGCAAGGCGCTGGCACGCTCACTCCTGCTCGGCGGGTTCCGTTACGGGGCAACGCATCTCGAGCGGCGCGACCCGAAGCCTGGCAGCACCGTGCTCGTCGGCACCGGGCGTTACCTGTCGAGAGTCGTCCAGGAGCGGCTCGTCGGTCACGTCAGCGCCGGCGGCAACGTCGTGCTCCTCGGCCGCGTCCCGGAGCGCGACCTGGACGGCTCGCCGTGCACGCTGCTGGCGGACGCCCTCGGGATCAGAGGCGGTGAGGTGGTGCGCGACACCGGCCACTACTACCCGTCGCTCGTCGCCCACGGGTGGGCGCAGCCGTGGCCCGAGATGCGGGCTGGTTGGGTGCAGGCTCTGTCGCACGAGCGTGGCGATGTCGTCCTGACGGACGTCTACGGCGCCGTGTGCGGCGTCGACGTGCCGCTCGGCGAGGGGCGGGCGATCGTCCTCGCGGCCCAGGTCCCCTCGGACCCGGTGCTCTTCGACCGGGCCCTCTCGAGCCTCGGGGTGACCCCTGGGCTGCGCCTCGAGACCCAGTGGCCGGGCGTCTTCGCCACGACGACGAGCACCGACGACGGCCAGCGGGCCCTGCACGTCATCAACACCTCGGGAGCACCGGCCACGGTGACGGTCGCCCTCGACGGCACCCCGATCGCGGTCGGCACCACCCTGCAGGTGCCGCCGCGGTCGGGGCACATCCTGCCCCTCGGCCTCGACGTCGCGGGGCGTCGTCTGGACTGGGCGTCCGCGGAGATCGCCGGCGTGGACGCGGACGGCACGGTGCACTTCCGCCCCGGCCTCGACGAGGACGGCGGCACGACGGTCATCGTCGACGGCCTGCCCGTGGAGCTGGCCCCGGGGGAGCACGCTCTGCGGCCCTGAAGTCAGAGGCACGAGAAACGGCCGGGGTCACGACAACACGTCGCACCCCGGCCGTTTCGCTGCTGAGCGATGGACTCCCTGCACGTAGCCCATACCCCCCAGATAGGGCTAGAGGCTCAGCGCCCACTATGGGCTAACCGCCTCATCGTTGTGGGGGGATGGCGACGTTCTCGGCGTGTTGTGGTCGGAGGGTTCGCGAGTGATCCGCTGGGTTTGCCATCCGGTGAAGAGCGCGTCGATTGCGGCGTGGACGAGCGTGTCCGCATCCGCGGGCACCGACTGGGGTATCTGGTGAAAGGTGACCAGTCGGGTGATGCCGTAGACGGTCCCCCAGGTGGCGGCGGAACGGCGGAGCACCTCTTCCTCGGCAATGCCGGGGGGTTGACACGCTGCGACGGTGTCGTGGAGCAAGGACCAGTATTCGGCTGCTGCGCGCTGCAGCGCCGGGTGGTCTCGTTTGGCGATGGCGGGCCCGTAGGCCAGGTCGTGCAGATGGGGCCGGTCGCGAATGAAGGACAGGTAGGCGCCCGTCAGGGCATGCAACCGGCTCAACGAATCGGGGCTGGCGGCGACGGCTGCCGCGGCGTCGTCGGCGGCACTCTGCAGCCCGGCGCCTGCCACCGCCGCCAGGAACCGGCGCTTGGAGCCGAAGTGTACGTAGGGAGCCTGGTGACTCACGGCGAGGGACTGGGCGACTTGTCGCAAGCTCAGCGCGTCAGCGGGCGTGTCCTCTAGCGCCTTGACGGCTGCTTGAACCAGGCGACGGTCCAGCGCGTCGCCGGTGCCCACCAACTCCGGTGCGCTGTCCATCCCTGCCTCCACATCTGGGGGGTTGACACTGTCAACCAATGGTATCGACACTAGAGGTTGACACTGTCAACGGAGGCGTCATGCAAGAGCAACACATCGTGGAAACGGCTGTCGGGCACCTGAAGGTCCAGGTCCTGGGTCAGGGTCAGCCGGTGGTGCTGTGGCACAGCCTGTTCGTGGACGACCGATCATGGAAACGGCTCGTGCCGCTGATTCAGGGCGGACGGCAGCTGCTGATCGTCACCGGGCCGGGGCACGGGAACAGCACAGATCCCGGTCGCCGCTATAGCAGCGAGGAGTGCGCCGATGCCGCCATCACGATCCTCGACGAACTTGGGGTCCAGAGGCCGGTGGACTGGGTGGGCAACGCCTGGGGCGGTCACGTCGGCGTTCTTGCAGCGACGCGGCATCCCAGCCGCGTCCGGACCCTGGTCATGCTGGGCAGCCCGATCGCAGCCCTGAGCCCGCTAGAGCGGGCGCGCACTTATCTGCTTCTCGGCCTGTACCGGGCGTCGGGGCCCTCGCCGGCGGTGGTCAACGGCACCAGCAAGGTGCTGCTGTCGCCCCGGACCCGGGCCGGCGACGCGGAGGCCGTGGACCTCGTCCATGACTGCCTGCGCCGTGCGGATCGGCGAATGTTGCGCAACGCGATCACCTCGGTCTCGCTGCACAGGACCGACCTGAGCGACCCGCTCCGGCACGTCGCCCAGCCCACTCTGATCATCACGGGCGCCGACCACCACGGTTTCACGCCCGCGCAGGCACAAGAAGCAACTCGACTACTCCCGTCCGGTGGCGTGGCGATCGTCCCGGACGCCGCCTACCTCGTGCCGCTGGAGGCACCGGCCACCACGGCGCAACTCGTCGCCGACTTCTGGGCAGCCGAGGACGCAGCGACTGTCTCAGAACGGCGGCCGACGGTGCAGTGACGGCATCGCCTGACTGGGCCACTCCGGCCACGACCGTCGTCCCACCCGTCGCGCTGTCATGGCTCGGCCTGGTCGTCCACAACGTCGCCGAGTTCGGACCGTCCAGATTACTCGGACTGGAAACGGTCGGCCCGACGGTGGTGTCGGTGCTCTTGGCTCGCGGGCTGCTCACCCAGATGCGAGGCGTCGAGTGTCTGCTGATGGGCTGTGCGGTGCTGCAGTTGGTGGGCAACTACTCGTCCGTCGGGCCGGGCTCGCCCGGGGCAGCGTCGTCACTACTAAGCCGGGTGAAGCTCAGGTTTGGGCGCGTCTCGCTCGGCTAGCAAGGGACGTACGTCGATACCGTGGGCAAGGGCTTGTTGGAGGAACCTGCCATACGCAGCCTCATCACGGTGACCGGGCGCGTACTCGGTGCCCGTGGCGCGCTCATGTTCGTCAACGTGCTCCCCGGCGCTGGACTTCCGTCTGCAGCGACCGCCCTGGGCGAGCTCACGTGGGGGCGTCGGCGATGGTGTCCAGTCCCAGCCGGTGGCTGATGACTTCGCGGGCGAGGGACATAACGGCCGGGTCGTCATGCAGGACGAACTTGGTGTCGGCGCCCAGAAGGATGGCGTGGAGCTCGAAGGCGAGCCGGTCGGGGTCCTCATGGGCGGCAAGCTCATGCTGCTTGATCGCGGTCCCCGCAAAGGAGCGCAGCAGGGCCGTGAAGTCGGACTGGACAGTGGCGAGGCGATCCCTGACCGGCCCGGGGCGCGCTCCCATCTCCAGCGAGGTGGCTGCGAAGAAGCAGCCGCCGGGGAAGACGCGACGTTCCACGTAGCTGAAGAACGCCTCGCACGCCGCCGCCAACTGACCAAGGCCGGGTGCGGCGGCGAGCGCCGGCTGCACCACTTCCTCCTTAAGGATGCGCTCCGCTTCCTCCACGGTGGCCAGCTGCAGCTCCTCCTTGGACCCGAAGTGCGCGTAGAGACCGCTCTTGCTGATCCCGGTCGCGGCCGCCAGGTTTCCGATGGAGAGTCCCTCCAGTCCGTCGACGGTGGCCAGCGACGCGGCCCTGCTCAGGATGGCCCGGCGAGTGCGCTCCCCGTCTGCACGCCGCTGACGCAGCCGGGGGCTCACCTGGCTCGTGGTATCGCTCGTCATGATTGACAACATAGCACGATCGGTCGTACTGTCACGCCACCAAGTAGTACGACCGATCGTGCCAACTATCGGTGGAAGGTCGGGCGCGGTCGAACCACTCAACACCCGAGAGGAAACCACTATGAGCATCAGCACCGTCAACGGCGTCGACCTCGAGCGCCTGAACGCCACCATCGAAGCCGTCACGGCCGACCCCGGTCTGGGACGGTTCCAGTTCCGCGCACGGAACCACTGGGTCGACGGCGGCCACAGCCGCACCACGATCCAGGGCTTCTACGGCGCGGGCCAGGAGGACACCACCCGCGCCCAGCCGTTCCTCGTCGACAGCGACGAACCGCCGGTCCTGCTCGGTGAGAACCGGGCCCCCAACGCCGGCGAGTTCGCCCTGCAGGCCCTCGCAGCCTGCCTGGCAGGCACCGTCGTTTACCACACCGCCGCCCGCGGCATGGCGCTGCAGGGCTTGGAGTGCACGGTCGAAGGGGACCTGGACGTGCAGGGCTTCCTCGGCCTCGACGGCAACGTCCGCCCCGGCTACCAGCAGATCCAGGTGAGCATCAAGGTCGCCGGCGAGTTCGACGACGAGCAGGTCGCCGAGCTGGCCGCCCTCACCCGCTTCTCGCCCGTCCGGGACACGATCACCAACCCGGTCGCCGTGTCCATCGACGTCGCACGCGCCTGAGGTGATCCACCTGATGTCCGCGCCGGACCCGGCGCGGACATCAGGCCCGGCTCGCACCATGTAGCCGCCTGACCTCCGCCCCCAGAGCAAGCCGCACGAGCGGGGCTGGGCATCAACTTCGGCGCGCAGTCGCGGGCACCAGACGCCTCGGGGCGCCCACGCAACTCCCAGCCTGCGCGAAGCCCCCACGTGATGGGGCTTCGCTTTGCCTTCACCTCTCCGGGTGGTCAGATGATGAGCAGTGCCGCAGCGGTAACTGCTCCGGCCAGGGGTCAAGTCCCGGGCCAAGCCCCGATGGATCCTGCCGATACGGCCGATGATTGTTGGTTCCGAATGGATCTTCGTGATGTCGGACGCCTGCTCTCCTCTAAAGGTCGGCACCTAAACGGGCTCCGGATCTTGTGGATCACTGCGCTGTCACCTCAAGGTGGGGCTTGGAAGCAGTAGACGACCAGAACCCGCGAGGACGATCATGAGGATCCTCGGGGCCGCACTGTCCGGTGCGCCGTCGTCAGTACTGGAGGAACGACAATGGCTGGAACTGTGCTCGTTTACGGTGCAACGGGCACCCAAGGAACTCCGGTCGAGGACCAGCTGCTCAAACAGGGCAAGAACACGCGGGTGGTGACACGCGACGCAGACCACGCCGCCCACTGGGCCGCTCGCGGCGCCGAGGTCGCGGTGGCCGACCTCGGTGACCGGGAAAGTCTCGCGGCGGCGAATGAGGGCATCGAGCGCGTAGTCCTCCAACTGCCCTTGCAGTACGACTTCGAGCTGCACGAGGCCTATGGCCGCAACGCCGTCGACGCCGCCAAAGCGGCCGGGGTGGACCTCGTGGTGTTCAACACCAGCGCCCACGTCATATCCGGTGAGGATGTGCACGCCTACCAGGCTCGGCAGGAGGTCGTCGACTACCTGCGCGCCAGCGGAATCCCGAGCGTCGTGATTCGCCCGACCTTCTACTACGAGATCTTCCTGGGCCCATGGATCAGGCCGGGCATCGTCGAGTCAGGTGTCGTGGCATTCCCGCTGCCCGCCCAGTTCCCGATGTCGTGGGTCTCGGCGGAAGAAACGGCCGCGTACGCAGTGGCCGCGCTCGAGCGTGGCGACCTGGCAGGGCAGGAGTTCGACGTAGGGGGACCCGAGGCGCTCACCGGCGACGACATCGCCGCGCGGTTCGGTGAGGTGATGGGGCGTTCACTGAGCTACCTGCCCATCGACCCCGACGACTACGAGCGAGCGCTGGCGCCCATCTTTGGCGAAACTGTCGCCTTCGAGGTCGCGGCGCAAGTCAGGTCCATGATCCGGCGCGGTACGGGGGCCGTCGACATGACGGCGACGCGCGCGCAGTTTGGCGTCGAGCCCCTATCGCTTGTGCGCTGGATCAGCGAGCACAACTGGGACACCGTCTGATCCTGCATCCCACGGCTGGCATCCAGTCCTGCAGATCGAGTCTCCTACACTCATCTGCCGCGATCCGTGAGTCGGGGAGGTGCGTCTATTCGCCCGCGTGACGCCGCTTGGCATGATGCGAATCCGCACCGGGGTCAGGCGCAGCGGCGAAGGGTGCCTGATCAACGATTTGAGCAGCAGCCCCCCTTTCAGACGGATGGCCTGCGGTCCCCCGGGCGCAACTCAGTGACAGACAGGGTTGCGCGATCGGCCGGGCCGCGCCGCGCGTCTGCGAATCTGGCCGGTGATCCACGAGCTGTGGCGGCATGGTCACGACGACGTCGGCTACGCCCTGGTGGTCACCAGTGAGGACGACCGTCTGGCACAACTCCTCTACGAAGCAGCCGGGTTCCGCCGGACCGAAGGCGAGGGCGGGTCCCTCATGCTTGCGTACGAGCGAGACTTGTAGGCCTCGGCGGCCGCGTCTATCCGCCGGGTAGCCCATTTGCTCGGGTGCCATGGATCCGCTCCGGTAGCGTTTGCAGCACACCTGGCAGAACGAGGTAGCACGGGTGAGCGATGACACGATGGCACTCTCGGAGGGCCGCTGGCGCCGGGTTCCCATGGTCCGCTGGCTGCCGCGCTACCAGGCTGCGTGGCTGCGCGGAGACCTCATCGCCGGCGCGGTGGTGGCGGCGCTCGCGATTCCGCAGGCTCTCGGTTACGCGTCGATCGCAGGTGCTCCCGTTGAGGTCGGCCTCTACGCGCTCCCGGTGGCGCTCGTGGCATATGCCGTGTTCGGCTCGTCCCGACAGCTCGTCGTGGGCCCGGTGTCGACGGTGTCCGTGCTGTCCGGGTCCCTTCTGGCCAGCTTCGGGGTCGCAGGTACGGCGCAAGCAGCGTCATACACGGCCGCACTGGCGCTCGGCTCAGGGCTGGTGCTCGTCGCTGCGGGCTTCGTCCGGGTTGGGTGGATGGCAGAGTTCCTGTCCAAGCCAATCGTCACAGGCTTCGTCCTCGGACTGACCCTGCTTGTCATCCTCAACGAAGTGCCCCACCTGGTCGGGGTGCCGACGCCGACAGGGAAGGTGATCGAACGGGTAAGTGCCCTGGGTTCGAGCGTCACTCGCGGCGAGGCCGACCTCACGACTGTGGCCGTGTCGGCGGTCTCGCTCGTGGTCCTCTTTGGCGGGCACCGTCTGTTTCCGAAGTTCCCTTGGGGTCTGTTGGTCCTGCTCGGCAGCCTTGCGGCGTCGGCGGCGCTGGATCTTCAGGCACGCGGGGTTGAGGTTGTCGGCCCGGTCCCGCGTGGGCTGCCGAGGCCCGGCATACCTGCCGTCGACCCCGCCGATTTGGCCGGCCTACTCACCGCCGGAGCGGCACTAGCCCTCGTGGGCCTGGCAGAGGGCCTGAGCGCGGCACGCCTCTTCGCGGCCCGGGGGGGCTACCGGATCGACGCCGACCAGGAGTTGCTCGCCTCCGGCGCGGCCAACGTCGCGTCCGGCCTGTTCGGTGGGCTCGGCGTGGCCGGGAGCCTGTCCAAGACGGCTGCGGTCAGTGACGCCCGCGGGCGGACGCAGCTGACCGGGCTGGCTGCGGCGGGGCTGGCCGTGGTTGTCATCGTCGCCATCGCCCCCGCGCTGTCGGTGCTCCCACGGGCGGTGTTGAGCGCGATCGTGGTAAACGCGGTGTGGAAGCTCATGGACTTCGAGGCCATGGCCCGCTACAGAGTGGTGCGCCGCAACGACATCGTCGCCGCCGTCATCGCTGCGGCGGGCGTGCTGGCGTTCGGCCCCCTGAATGGCCTCTTACTCGCCGTGGCCGGATCGGTGATCGGCCTGGTCTTCCGCTCCACCAGGGTCGACGTCGAAGTGATGGGCAAAGTGCCCGATGAGAAGGCAGCATGGGGGAGCACCCGCAACCATGCTGAGCGCTCGACGTACCCCGGGGTGATCGTGCTTCGCCTCGACGTGCCGCTCTTCTGGGTCACGGCGGCGCCGGCCAACGACAGCATCCTCGCCCTGATTGACTCCACACCGGCTACGCGCGCTCTGGTCCTCGACCTGGAGGCGACCAACCAGATGGACACGACCAGCGCGGACGCCCTCGCGGACCTCCGGGCTGCCCTGGTACGACGGGATGTCGACCTCTTCCTCGTCCGGGTCATGTGGCCGGTCCGCAAGGCGCTGCGCCGCTCCGGACTGATCCCCGATCTCGGCGAAGACCACCTGTGGCACAGCATCTCTCAGGGCGTGCGTGAGGCACGTCGAGTGCACGGCCTGCTCGACCTCCCTGCCCACGACGGGGTGCCACCCGCCGGCGGAGCGCTGGCCGACGAACCCCTCGACGCAGACGGCGAGGAACACATCGTCGCCCGCGACCCGGGTCCAGCCCCGCCGAACGAGCAGGGGTCATAGTGAACGCCGTGCCCGAGGGAGATCCTCAACCAGCCTGGCCTGGTTGAGAGCCTCGGGCGATGGTGACGTTCGATCTGCGTGGTGCCCCTCCCAGTACCCGCCGGCTGAAGTCATGACTCATGCGTCATATCGCCGCCTGTCGGCCGCACCGACTTTCCGCACATAATGCCGAGAGCCGGTAGCAGCAGACTGCGCGCCGTACGATCCGCTGTCGCGCACGTAGGGCGTGAAGGGCATGCGTTGGGCCCGAAGATGAGGGTGGGCCGCAGCGTCGGGTCATTCACTCTGAGCGAGCTCAGCGAGTCGATCGAGCGACGCCATCAGCCTCTCGGTTGTGGTCGCCTGAGCGCGCGGGATCCGCCGGTCATCGTCGGACAACCGTGTCCAGTCGTAGGTGTGGGTGACGCGCGTACGCGATGACGTGATTGGCTGCAACTCCCATCGCCACAGGTGTCCCGGCGGCTCCTGACCCGGCTCAGCGGGGACCCAGGCGATTCGTCGGCCCTCGACGAACTCGACCACGTGGTTCTCTCGGATGTTGCCCTTGGTGGTTGTCATGGTGAAGACATCACCGACGGCGTGGACTCTTTGACCGGCGGGTGCCCGAGACAGGTTGTCGTTGCCATCCCAGCGCGGCTGTTGGGTCGGATCTGCGATGAGCTCGAAGATCCGGGCGGTTCCCGCAGCAATATCGCGGCTGGCGCTCACGACACGCCCAACTTCGCCTTGGCTGGCCATGGGTCCATCCAAACACTCGATGCCCCTCGAAGGGTGCCACCTGACCGCGGCCCGTTTCACTGCCAGCGGTTGGCCTCCGACATCGCCGGGCACGACTGCCGACCCGCCACCACAACCGCTGGCAGCGTGTGGGAACCCCGACCAGGCCGCTGGGGTTACACCACACGGACCTCAACGCGGATGACCATAGTGCCGTCGTGGACCGGCCCCGAGTGAGCGGCCCGGTCCGGAGCGCCTCCAGATGGCCTCGCCCGAGGCGCGTACATCGTCATCGGTCACGGCGCAGAAGCAGAACCTCGAAGGAGGTCGATCTCGATGACGAGGCCGGCGCTCAGGTAGCGGCCACCGACCTTGACCTGCGGGCGGCTCCACAGCCGGATCGAGAGGGTGAACTCGCGCCGCGCCACCGCGTCGCGAAGGTCTCGGCCGAACATCACCCCGACACGTTACGTCTGCGTGGGCCAGTCCCCACACTGAGCCTGGAGGTCGATCGCGTGTGCCCCGGAGGCGGCCGTCGGTCCGAACCCGTCGACCGCCCAGGTAGCGAGAGTCGCTCGTTCGGGCACTCGTCGCGAAGGCGTGTCATTCCGCCGCCGAAGGGCGTCTCCCCCGCATGCCCGTTAGCGGTCGGCTCCATTGGAACATTCTGACGTCGCTTGCCACCCAGATCTGCTCGTCACCAGACGAAGGGGACCAGCCGCGCACGGTCCTTCGCGAAGTCCAGATACGCGTCTCCAAGACTGTCGATCATCGCGTGCTCCTCGCGCAGAAGTCGGTAGATGAGCCCAACCAGGATCAGAAGGAAGCAAGCAGCGGTGCCCACCCAGTTGCCGAGCATCAGGCCACATCCGACGAACGCCGCGAGTAGGCCGGTGTAGCTGGGGTGCCGCAGTATCCGATAGGGGCCGCGTTCGACGACCACCTGATCGGAAGAAGTCTTCACCACGGTCGTGAAGTACGTGCCCAAGGTGGCGAACGACCACCACCGCAGCAGTAGGCCGAGCCAACCGATCACTGTTCCCAGTACGAACACCCCGGCACCATCGAGTACAGCTTCGGGCACCAGGGCCTGGGCGAGCGGCAGCATGAGGATGCCCGCGAAGAAGATCACCCGGAACACCACTTCACCTCGGACGTCCGTGCGCGAGGCACCGCGACGCCATTTCACCACCTGAGAGAACTCGCCTACAGCGAATGCAGCGACGCTGATGCCGAACACCAGCCGAGCCCAGGCTTCCTGTTGAATCCAGGCCGTCGCCACGCGAACCAGTCTGCCAGTCATAGCGTGTCCGGGCATGCCGCGCGGAGGACGAGACGTCCGTCCATGCGCTGATGCCCGCGTTGACGACCGGGCGTCACCCCGCCGCCTGTCGACCATTCTGGCTGGGGTGTGCAGCCCCAGCGCGCCGCGTCCTCAGGCGAGCAGGCGCGCGACCTCCGCCATCTGCACCTGCGTCAGCGGGCCGTGCTGCAGCGCCGCGGCATTTGCCTCGGCCTGCGCCACGGTGCGGACTCCGGGGATAGGGACGGTGGCCGGGCTCCGTCCCCAGATCCAAGCGAGCGCCCCCTGGGCGGGAGTGCGCCCACCGGACGTGATGACCTCGCGAATCGCGGCAGCCCGGGCCAGCCACTCCGGGTTCGGCCTGCCGTCGATGAAGTACTTCATCCAAGCCGCACCTGTCGCGCGGACATCGGTGGCCGAGAGCCTCGCCCCGCCGTCGTAGGCGCCGGTGAGCACGCCCATCCCCAAGGGCCCGCGGTTGATGCTGGCGAGGTTCTCGCTCTCGCAGAAGTCGAGCATGGCGGGGTTGTCCTCGAGCACGTTGAGCTGGTGCTGGACGGACGCGCAGCGCGGACCCGCTGCGAAGACGCGGGCGCGATCCACATCGTCGGTGCTCCATCCGTACGCGCGGATAGTGCCCTCGTCGACGAGCCCCTCGAGCACGGCGCGCACGTCCTCGGCCCGGGCGGGTTCGAGGTCGCCGACGTGCAGCTGGAAGAGGTCGATCCAGTCGGTGCCCAGGCGTCGAAGGCTCTCGGCACATGACCGTCGCACCGCGTCCGGCGTGACGTCGACGCCGCTGACGCTCTTGCCGGCCTCGTCCACGGCGTAGCCGAACTTCGTGGCGAGCACGACGTCGGAACGCCGGTCGGCAACGGCGCGACCGAGCACGACCTCGCTGTGGCCGGCCCCGTAGTTGGCGGCGGTGTCGAAGAAGGTGACCCCGCCGGCCATCGCCGCGTGGAGCGCGCGGACCGACTCGTCGTCGTCGACCTCGCCCCAGCCCGCCTGCTGGCCGTCCATGGTCCACGGACCGCCGATGGCCCAGCAGCCGACCCCGAGGGCGCTCACGTCGATGCCACTGCGGCCGAGGGTTCGCCGGGTCGTGATGGTGTTCTCAGATGTCGTCATGTCAACGACGCTAGATCCTTGAGCGCGCACCAGATCAAGCCCTTGAACGGACCATTCGTCGACCCTCACCTCTACGGTGGACCGATGACGACGACGCGCAAGGACGGCGCCGGCCTCCGCGTCGGTGAGGCCGCGCGAGAGGCTGGGGTCAGCATCGACACCCTCCGGTACTACGAGCGCGAGGACCTGCTCCGTACGGAACGCACCCCGAGCGGCCATCGCCGCTACTTCGAGAGCGACCTCGAGTGGATCAGCGTGCTCACGTGCCTCCGCGAGACGGGCATGCCGATCCGGCGGATGCGGGAGTTCGCCACGCTCGTGGGCGAGGACGACGACGCGACCATCGGTGCCCGCATCGAGCAGCTCGAAGAGCACCGGACCGAGGTGCTGCGCCAGATCCGGGAGCTGCAGGCGAACCTCGAACGTGTCGAGGGCAAGCTCGAGTGGTACCGCTCGCGGCTCCCGTGACCTACGACGTCCGGTTCAGCGACGGGTGAGGTAGACGACCGGGATCACCCGCTCGCTCTTCATCTCGTAGCGTTCGATGCTGGGGTGGCGGCCCTTCTGCTTCTGCCGGATCGGGGTGGCGCTACGCCGCCTCGGAGTCAGGCCTGCGTACCGGCTGAGCGCTTCAACGACCCACTTCGACGCCAATCACCATTCGTCATCACCCTGCCAGTTGGCCACGCGACGGCGGCAGAGCCGGCCGTGACATTGGCAGCGCAGCCGGCGGGTGGCACTTGGCTGGGCGCATGGTCATCGTTCGTCGCGCGCGGTGGTCGCGCCGTCAGCCGCCCGAGCGACCGCTGCGGCCTGACCGCGGTTGGCGACGCCGAGTTTGGCGAGCACTCTTCCGACGTGGGTGCTGGCTGTCTTCTCGGTGATGAACAGGGCTGTGGCGATGGCCCGGTCGGTGGCGCCGGTGCTGACGAGGTCGAGGACTTCGCGTTCGCGTCGGGTAAGCACGTTCAGCGGCCCGGCTCGGGCGTCAACCTGCGGGAGCGGCACGCGGAACCGACGGGCGGCAAGGGTCGCCTGCTCTTCATACCAGCGCGCTCCCATGGCGTGCGCGTCGTGACGGAGCCGGATGAGGATCTCCTTTCCTTCCTCGCGTGCGCCGTGCGCGAGCAGCTCTCGAGCCAGTTCCAGCTGAGGGCGGAGTGCCGTGTAGCGACCGAAGCGTGACGCGAGCTCGGCCGCACCGCGCCATTGCGCGATCGCCGGAAGACAAGCGAGCTGCGCCTCGTACGCTTCAGCGAGGGCCAGGTGCATGCCGTACCAGGTTTGGGACCATTCCGAGGTCGCGTGACGCTGAGCGACGTCGAGGGCGTCGGCAGCCGTCCGGATCAGGTCCTCAGCTGGCGGGACGCCCGCAGCGCGGGCAGCGACCATGGCGCGGTACGAGCAGCTGGCTGCTAGAGCCAGCCGCAGCGGCGAGTCGGTGGGTGCGGTCGTCGCCAAGAGGGCCTGTGCCGTGGCCAGCATGCGCTGGTGGTCCGACACCTCCTCGCAGGCGTCGATGAGGCGCGGAGAGTGGCCAACTCCCGGCTGGGCGGTCCCGGCAGCGATGCCCTCTTCCTCGATCGCCAGAGCCGAGCGTGCCTCCCCCCGCGCGAGCAGGAGGGTGACCCGCATCCATCGATCGCGGTAGTCCTGCTTGGCGGGGAGGCAGGCTTCCTCGAACAGGGCTTCTGCGTCGGCGAACCGCCCGTCCCAGACGAGCCATTCCACCTCCTGCTCAGCACCGAAGGCCACGAAGCGGGGCAGCCCGGCGCGCTCGGCATCCGTCCGGACCTGCCTGGCCAGCGCCAGTCCGTCGTCGACGAGGCCACAGATGACCATGAAGTACGCGAGCTCCCCACGCGCCTCCAGGCTCATGCCCGGTTCGTCGGCGGCCTGCGCCGACTTGACCGCGTCGCGGTAGACAGTCAACGCCTCGGCGCAGCGGCCGAGATTGAACAACGGGTCGGCCAGCTCCCACCGAGCCTCCGCGAGCAGGTCTTTTGCCCCGAGGGTGTCGGCCACCGAAATGGCCCTGGACGCCAATCTCAGGGCGAGACCGTACTCCTCCAGGTTGCTGTGGTGGAACGAGCTCGCGATGAGTGCCTCGGCAAGCTCACGACTGGGCTCGTCACCTGCAAGGGTGATCGCACGCTCCAGCGCCTCCGCTCTGCTGATCAGCTCAGGGACCTCGCCCCAGCTGCTGCCGACTGCTGTGTACACGCGGCAGGCAGCAAGGGGGTCACCGTCCGGATCGAGCAGCGCGACCGCCCGCCGCAGCAGGTCCTGCACGCGGTCCCCAACGCCTTCGTTGGCGAGCACCTTCGCGGCGAGCCGAGGTAGGTCTGCCTCGACGAGACCGGTCACGGCCCCGGCGTCGGGCACCCGGTCCCAGAGTTCGAGGGCACGCTCGAAGTGGTCCGCTGCGGCAGCCGCGCCATACTGCTTGCCGGCCAGCCCTGCCCACACCGAGGCCCGGAAGGTCAGCGGGATGTCGTGGCCGGCGTATGCGTGGAGTGCGAGCGCGGCACCGAACTGCCACCGTTCGGCGGTCGTCCCCGACTCGACGCGACCACGCAGCGCGGCCGCGTAGGCGGCGTGCATCTTGGAACGCTCATGGGGAAGCACGTCGTCGTGGATCGCCTCACGCAGCAGGGCGTGCCGGAACGTGAAGCGGTCCCGGACCCGGACGATGACGTTGGCGTCGAGCGCCTCCTGAAGCGCCGTCTGGAACTGTGGGTCGGGCAGGCCGGAAGCCTCACGCAGGACCTCGACGTCGATCGTGCTGCCGCCGACCGAAGCGAGCCTGGCGAGTCGAGCCGATCCTGTCGAGAGCTTGTCGGCGTGGCGCAGCAGCAGGTCGTGCAGCAGCAGGGGGACCGCGCTGTCAGCGGCGCTGAGCAGCTCCTCCACGTGGAGTGGGTTGCCGGCCGAGCGCTCCAGCAGCTGGCTCACGGCCAGGGCCGGCAGGGTATGACCGGTGCGCCGCTGGGCCAGCTGTGCGACGCCGTCCGTGTCGAGGCCTTCGAGGTCGGCTCGGGTCGTGGCCGGGCTCCGGGTCAGCTCGAGCAGCAGCGGCCGCACCGGGTGCCGCCGGGTCAGCTCGTCGGTGCGGAGCGTCACGATGAGCAGCAGCGGGGCGCGGCAGGTGCGCAGCAGTGCCAGGGTGAAGTCGCGGACCGTGGTGTCGGCCCAGTGCAGGTCCTCGAGCGCGAGGACGAACGGCGCGGCCCGGGCAAGCGCCTCGGTGGCCAGCAGCAGGCTCTCGAGGGAGCCCTCCGACGACGACGGCTCGCCGGCGGCGAGCCATCGGGCCGGCCCCGGAACGACCTCCAGCCGGGTTCCGCTGTGCTTGACGATCGCCCTCAATGCCTCGGTGACGGGACCGAACGGCGGCCCTGTCGCCAGGTCCAGGCAGTGACCGACCGTGAAGCCAAGATCAAGCGCCGCTGCCCGGGCGCCTAGAGCATGAACGAGCGTGGTCTTTCCGATGCCGGCGTCGCCGCCCACGAGCAGGGCACGGACGTGGGGGTCGGCCGAACCCGCGTCGGCAAGGGTGGCGCGGAGCAGGCCATCGGCCAGGACGATCTCCTCGTCCCGGCCGAGGGGTTGTTCCAGCTCGAACGTCCTGGCCATCGGCGACTCCACAACGGGCGCGGACGGATCCGCCCACACTGCCCTCAGCGTACGAGCACCCATCTGCTGGTGGTGTCAGAAGGCAACGGAAACAGGGACGTTCCCGGCCAGGACGATCTCGTTGTGCACCGATCGCCGGTGGCTGGTGGCGTACTCGGCCAGCAGTTCCTTCATCAGCGAGTCCCGGACGGCTGATGCAGCCTGTACCGCAGCGGTTCCGCTAGGTTCCGGCATCGGCTGCGACATGCCGGTGGCGTTGGCGGATCCAGCGGAAGCCGCGAAGGCAGTTGCCGCCAGCAGACCGGCGGCGAGGTGGCGAGTGTTCATGAGCCTGGTGCTCCTTGTCAGGTGTGGCGGCTTTTCCGCCAACACCTCCACCATTCGCGCCGAGCGCCCCTCGCACATCGGGAGAACTACTACAGCTGACCGGCCGCCTCCGTAGGTCTCCAGAGCGGCCGCGACGAAGGATGACCTAGCAGAATTCGGGAACGCCGCGACCTGATGCCCTTCGAGCGACACTCGCCAAGCGCGTCGTTTCGGCTCCCTTCTGTTGTCAACCGGTCGCGTCGAGGTGGGTCTTCCGCGTGGTGGGCGTGCGGCGTAGCGTCGTTGGCGCGGGTCCGGGAAGTGGCTGATCCGAAGCGCTGGTGAGCGGGTTCGAGCCAGCCGCGCTGGATACGTGAGACGCCCCGCGGTGCCCTCCCGGACCCGCGTTCTCATCCTCAGCCACCTTGATCTCGGCGGCTGCGGCGTCGGTGACGAGCTGGCGTTAGATGGCGTCGGAGATCCTGCGCTTCAAGCACCGGATCGCCTCCAGC
>NZ_LMSW01000014.1:290997-291127 GCF_001429645.1 Terrabacter sp. Soil810 | reverse complement strand
CCGTCGGTGTCCAGGCGGATCTGGGAGATCGCAGCGATGTGGATCATGTGGTTCATCCGCCGGCCCCCGCCCGGGAGAGCCGGTGGCGGGAATGCTCGCCCGACGAGGCATCGAGCGGCGCAGTGCCGGC
>NZ_LMSW01000014.1:207309-290949 GCF_001429645.1 Terrabacter sp. Soil810 | reverse complement strand
CGCGATCAGCTCGGCGAGCTCCTCGGCCGCGATCCGGCGCCGGGTCCTGCCGGCGATGTCGCGCGGGCGGACCGAGGCGAGCATCGCCTTGGCCTGCCCGGTGGTGATGTCCTTCTTCGCTTGTCCCGGAAGCAGTTCCGCCAACAAAGCCTGGAGCCGGTCCACGGTTTGCACCCGCCGCCTGCTGAGTGCCTCCCGGCGGTCGACCAGCATCCGCAGCGCCTCGAGCTCCCCGTCCGCCCGCAGCACCCGCAAGCCCTGGGTGCGCACCGCGACCATCGCGATCGAGTGCGCGTCATGGGCATCGGTCTTGCGGTTATGGCCGGTGTCGAACAGCCGAACCCGCGCGGCGAGCTTCGCCGGGACATCGACGACATCTTCGCCAGCCTCGAGCAGCCGCTGGGCCAGCGGACGACCGACCCCGTTCGCCCCTTCGACCGCCCAGGTCCGCGCCGGCCACGCCTTCGCGTACGTCAGCATCGCGGTGTAGCCAGCCTTGTCGGTGGTGAACCGGCCGTGACCGAGCCGGCGCTCACGGTCGTCCACGACCTCGATCGTCGCCGACAGCTTGTGGGGATCGACCCCGATGATGATGCGTTCCATGCTCGTGCTCCCACCTGTGCTCGTGCCGATGTGGACGGCGAGGTGGGCAGTGCTACTACGAGCAGGGCAGTCCCTTCTTGAGCCACGCCTCGTCACGGTGACCGGCAGGCCGCAGACCGATAGAGAGCCACACCGGTGACGCTGGTGGGCAGCCGCATAGAGAGCTGCCCGCCGATCACCTGAACCGAGTCTGGCCAGACACCGGCCCTACCGACAATCGTCTAGTAGCCGCGTGTGGTGCTTCGTCGATGCTCTGCATGGCCTTCTGGCGCGTTCTCCCATGCTGCGTCCAGAGGCGCAGGCAAGCCAGATGCGGTCTTGGCCCGGGCGGTTGACGGCGCAGGGCCGGGAACGGGCCCACCTGCCACGCTCAGCGGCTGGCGCGAGCCAACGGGGTGCCATCCAGGGCGTAACGGAAGGCCACCAGCGAGTCGAAGACCTGCAGGACGCCGGCCTCCTGCAGCTCACCGACGGAGAAGCCGCCCGTGCGGACCCCGAGGGTCGGAATGCTGAGCTTGGCCGCCGCCTGGGCGTCGTAGATCGAGTCGCCCACCATGATGGCGCCGGCGCCCTCGACCTTGGCCAGCGCCGCCGCCACGATGTCCGGCTCGGGCTTGCTCTTCTCCACATCGTCCGAGGTCGTCCAGGCATCGGCCAGGGACTTGCCGTCGATGAGGTCGAGGAAGGCCTCGACGTGCTGGGACTTGCCCGAGCTGGCAAGCACGAGCCGGAAGCCGCGCTCCTTGACCTCGGCCAGCAGCTCGTGCGCGCCCTCGAAAGGCTGGATCTCGCCGATCAGCTCGTCGAACTCCTCCGCCCACGCCTCGCGCAGGTCGTCCCCGTGCGCCTCCTCGGCCTGCCGTCCGGCGACCGCCGAGACGAACTGGTCCCCACCCATCCCGATGCCGCGGTGGATGCGCCACATCGGCCGGGTGATGTCATAGCGGCGCAGGGCGCGGAACCACGCCAGGGCATGCTGGTAGTTGGTGTCCACGAGAGTGCCGTCGACATCGAAGATCGCCGTATCCGCCATGGCACCTTCATACCCCGCGAGGCAGCCGCTACCAGCCTCGCGACCGCGGTCCCAGATGCGTCACATCGCCGACTGGAAGGCGGGTGGTTTGCGCCCGCATGCCGTGCGCGTACGTATTCAACGGGTAGCACCGGCGCACTTGGCCGCGGAAGGCCGTTTTCGATGGTGCCGTCGGCTCAGGGCTGCCGGCCTACTTCGTCGTGGGACGCATCGACTGCGCGGAGGGTTGTCGTCGACGATGGCGGCGAGCTGCCCAGCGGGCTGCTTCGCTGGCAGCTGCCGCCGCGGCGACGACCAGCGTCAGTGCCGTCAGGGCGAGGTCCCCCTTGTTGTGATCCCGCAGACGCATAATCCCCAACATGCCCTCTATCGCGTGCTGCAAACGCCTTCATGGAGGCCAAGTGAACAGGAATGTCTGCCGCGACCCGCTTGGACAGCGTCGTCGCCTGAGACTGACGCGGTTCACCGCATACGGATCAGCCGTTGGACGCGCTCGGATGAGGGAAGATTCCGACCCCCGCGGCGAGCACCAAATCGAGCCAGGCGCCGATCACTTCAACTGGTACGTGACCTTGCCGATCTCAGTCGTGCCGAGATCGGTTGACGCCACGAGGTCGACAGGCGTCTTGACGTCGTCAAGCTCGAACGCAACCGCATTTTCGACCGTGCCGCCCTTCTTGATCTCCTCCGTTTGAGTGTCCAAGTACTTGTCGTCGGGTAGAGAACCGACTTGGAGCTCGTTCTCCGCATTCGGGTTGTTGTCCTGGTAGGCCCTGATCGTCAGCAGGATGCCGGTCGTCGGGTCGACCTTTTGGCCACTGACATTCGTCGTCTTGTACCAGAACGCGATCACTGGCTTTTCGCCGTACTCGTTTCCCTTCTTCCCGACCGGGATGAGCTTGTGCTTCGTGATCTCGATGCGGATATCTGGGGTCGTGAGCACGCCGTCCTTGAATGAGGCGTCAGCTTCAGCAGCATCGCTCGTGGGAGACGAACCACCACGACTCGAACTCTCGACCATGCTCGTCGAGACGGCGCCCGGTGCGCTGCTATCTGTACTCGCACTTCCGCCACACCCACTGAGCACAAGAGCGAACGAGGCGAACGAACACGCAAGCAAAAGCGACTTCTTCACGTATAACCCCTGATTCCCTGCTGCTCGGAGAGCAGCCGTTACGCCCCACGAAGTGAGGCTATGAGTGGGCGGTCCGACCCAGCGGCCGCAGGAACTTGTGTCAGCCGGGGTCGCGCCGGCGTCAAGGTATCGGACAAATGGTCGGGATTGACGGACCTCGGTGACGTGTTTCGCTGACAGCCAGGACCCTGGCAATGCCCGCTCTCATTCGACAGCAGCCCTACACCTCGGTTGCCGACGACAGCTTCAGCCAGCAAATCCGGTCGGACGGATGACTCGTGCCGGGACTCCCGCGACGATGGTGTCGGCGGGGACGTCCTTGGTCACGACCGCTCCGGCGCCGATCACGGCACCGTCGCCGATGGTCACGCCGGGCACGACCGTGACGCCTGCTCCCAGCCACACGTTGCGACCGATCCTCACCGGCGCCGGCTCCATGTCGGCGCGCCGGGCCGGGTCCATCGAGTGGTTGAGCGTCGTCAGCGTGCTGCCGTGGCCGATCAGCGTCCCGTCGCCGATGCTGATGCCGCCGGTGTCCTGGAAGCGGCAGCCCATGTTGATGAAGACGCCCTCGCCGAGCGCGAGGTTCTTGCCGAACTCGGAGTAGAACGGCGGGAAGACCGTGACCGACGCAGCCACCTCCCGACCGGTCAGCCGGGACAGCAGCGCCCGCACCTCGTCCGGCGAGCGGTAGTCGCCGTTCAGCTCCGCGAGCGTCCGCAGCGCCTCCTGCGACGCCTCGTGCATGAACGCGTGCGCCTCCGACCCGCCCTCGATGAGGCGCCTACTGTTCACGTGGTCGAGGAACTCCTCCAGCGTCACCGCGTTCACCTCGCCTCGACGGTCGCCGTGACGGGACCGCGCTGGTCGGCGATCTGCGCAGCGGCGCCCTCGTCCAGACGACCGAGGACGACGATGCCGGGGTAGTAGGACTGGTCGCCGTAGTAGAGGACGAGGTCGTTGCCGGGGGCGTAGTAGCCGACGTCCCCCACGTCCGGGTCCGCACCATCGGGCTGCCCGTCGAGCGAGAGCGGTGACGGCAGCGCTCCGGTCTTCTCCACCCCGCCGTGGTCGATCATGTCGACGGTCACCGGCAGCTGTCGCAGCAGGTCACGCGACGCCGCGCTGTCGGTCAGCACAGCACCGAAGCGCCTCTCTCCCAACGTGATCACGATCTTCATCTGGTCCTCCTCGAGGTCGGTCGACTGAGCGGAAACGGATGTCGTATGCCGTGTCGTGGCGGTCGGGATGGTCTGCGAGCGGCCGGGCGCCTCCCGGGCGTCGACGGCCTCGACCGCCGAACCACAGCCCGCGGTCAAGACCGTCGTCAGCCCGAGGGCCGCCATCGCCCGGTGCGTCCTGCTCGACTGCAACGCCACGCTCACAGGGTCAGCAGCACCTTGGTCGCCCGGCGCTCGTCCATCGCCTCGTAGCCGGCGGCAGCCTCCGAGAGAGGCAGGGTGAGGTCGAAGACCTTGCCGGGGTCGATCTTGCGGTCCCAGATGAGCTGGATGAGCTCGGGCAGGTAGCGTCGCACCGGAGCCGGCCCACCGAGCGTGTGGATGCCGGCGAAGAACAGCTCGATGCCGGGGATCTGCACGTCGTGGTTGACGCCGACGTAGCCGAGGTGTCCACCACCACGGGTCGCACCGACGGCCTGCATGAACGACTCCTGGGTGCCGACGGCCTCGACGACGGAGTGGGCGCCCAGGCCGCCGGTCAGCTCCTTGATCTTGGCGACCCCGACCTCGCCGCGCTCCTCGACGACGTCGGTCGCGCCGTAGTGGCGCGCGAGCTTCTGGCGCTCCGGGTGGCGCGACATGGCGATGATCCGGTCGGCGCCGAGCTGCTTGGCCGCGAGGATCGCCATCAGCCCGACGGCTCCGTCCCCGACGACCGCGACGGTCTTGCCGGGACCTGCCTGAGCAGCGTCGGCGGCGAACCAGCCGGTGCCGAGCACGTCCGAGGCGGCGAGGAGCGACGGGATGAGGTCCTCGTCCGGCTGACCCGGCGTCGCCACGAGCGTGCCGTCGGCGTGCGGGATGCGAGCCCGCTCCGCCTGGGTGCCGATCCCGCCGTGGACGAACTCGGCGTGGACGCACTTGGACTGGAATCCGGACCGGCAGATCTCGCAGGTGTTGTCTGAGATGACGAACGACCCCACGACGAAGTCGCCCACCTTGACAGTGCTCACGTCCGAGCCGACCTCCTCGACGACCCCGACGTACTCGTGCCCCATGAGGGTGTGGTCGACCGGCTCGACGCCGCGGTAGGGCCACAGGTCGCTGCCGCAGATGCACGTCGCCGTGAGGCGGACGATCGCGTCCGTCGGCTCGATGATCCTCGAGTCCTCGCGCTCCTCCACCCGCACGTCGCCGGGTCCGTACATGACAACTCCACGCATCGCGTGAACTCCTTCAGCTCGCTTCTCGCGGGCAGACGCCCGCCGGGCCAACGGCCCACCACACGAGTGAAGCCGCCGGCGAGAGCTCGAGGAAGTCCCTGTCGAGGCACGTACTGACAGGGCACCTCTCACGGCTCGGCCCACCCGTCGACGCGGCCTAGTCTCGAAGGCGTGGACAACCGCCAAGAGGTGCGCGAGTTCCTCATGACCCGTCGCGCCCGCATCACCCCCGACCAGGTCGGCCTGCCCGTCAGCCGCGGCCGCCGCGTGCCCGGCCTGCGCCGCAGCGAGGTCGCGACCATCGCCGGGCTCAGCGTCGAGTACTACGCCCGGCTCGAGCGCGGCCAGATCGCCGGCGCCTCGGCCGGCGTCCTCGACGCGGTCGCTCGCGCCCTGCAGCTCGACGACACCGAACGCGCCCATCTGCTCGACCTCGCGAGGGCAGCGGACGGCATACCCACGTCCGGGCGTCCGCGCCGACGCGCGGCCGGCAAGCCTGCGTCCCGGCCCAGCCTGCAGTGGGCCCTCGAGTCGATCCGTGACGCCGTCGCCTTCGTGCGCGACCCCCACCAGAACCTGCTCGCCACCAACGCGCTCGGCCGCGCCTTCTACTCGCCCGTCATCGGCGAGGGCGGCCGCCTGCCGAACCTCGCCCGCTTCCAGTTCCTCGACCCGGCCTCGCACGACTTCTACCCGGACTGGGAGCTCTTCGCCGGGATGTGCGTCGGCATCATGCGCACCGAGGCCGGCCGCGACCCGCACGACCGTGGCCTGCAGGACCTCGTCGGCGAGCTCTCCACGCAGAGCGAGGTCTTCCGCCGCCTCTGGAGCGCCCACGACGTGCGCACCCACGGCACTGGCACCAAGCGCTTCACCCACCCCGTCGTCGGCGAGCTGACCCTCGCCTACGAGGAGCTCGCCATCACGGCCGAGCCCGGCCTCGTCCTCATGGTCTACACCGCCGAGCCCGGCTCGCCCTCGGCCGAGCGCCTCCAGCTGCTCGCCTCCTGGGCCGCCGACGCCGCGAGCCCCACCGCGACCACCGACACCGCGATCCCCAACAGTCAGAAGGAAACCCATGCAGATCACCCGTAGCTCCGTCGACACCGTCAAGGGCCCGAGCGACTGGTTCACCGGCGACGTCTACATCGACGCGGTCGCCGCCGCGCCCAGCCCGTCGCGCGTCTCGGCCAACCTCGTGCACTTCATGCCCGGAGCCCGCACCCACTGGCACCGCCACCCCTTGAGCCAGACCGTCTTCGTTACCGAGGGCGTCGGCCTCTGCCAGCGCCGCGGCGGACCGATCGAGGTCATCCGTCCCGGCGACCGCGTCCTCTTCGAGGCCGACGAGGACCACTGGCACGGCGCAGCGCCCACCCGGCTCATGGTGCACGTCGCCATCAACGAAGGAGACGCGGACCACGACGTCGTGCACTGGCTGACCCCCGTCTCCGACGAGGAGTATGCCGCCGCCCCCTCCCTCTCCGACTGACCGACCCAGACCTGCCGCCGACACCGGCCGCCCCGAAAGGAAAGCAGCCAGGCCCGCGGAGGCGACCGGCTACTCGGTCTCGGGAGAGGGCTCGAAGGAGCGCTTGAGGGAGGCAAGGGTGTGTGACCGCTCCCGCGTCACCATCCGCGCCGCGACGGGCTTGAACACGCGAGCGAAGCCGTAGAGCTCTGCCTCGGCGGTGTGGTGGACGACCGTGGAGTCGCCGTCGACCTCGAGCACGTAGCTCGGACGCGCCTGCGTCAGCGGGTGGCCGAACATACTGAACGTCTCGCTGAACGCGAGGCGCGTCGACGGCACGTGCTCGGTCACCTCCCCGACGAAGCGACCCATCCGCGTACGGTCCACGTACGTCGTGCCGGACCGCACCGGCAGCGCCGATGTCAGCTCGGTGCCACCGAACACACCGTCACGGTGCATCCACTGCCGATAGCCGGGCAGGTCGGCCAGCCGCTCGAACACCTCACTCGCCGACCGACGGATCACCGTCTGCGCTTCGAACCGAAGCACGCTCGCAGCCATGACGCCTCCTCGCTCGGTGCGGCAACCACTCCGGAGCCTAGGCAGGTCAGGGGTGATCCGCACGCATCGTCGCGAAGGGCGCGGACGACCACACATCCCCGGCTCCGCGGCGGCTGCCGAGCAGGGTCGCCGGCCGGCGCCGCGACGGGGAGTCTGCTGGGAAGTCGCTGGGCAGACCACGAAGACGCCCGGTTCGCGCCCCGAGCCTGCGTACCGTGGAGGCACCGCTCCTCCCTCCCGTGAACGGGTCCGCACCATGACGGCACCGACCGCGGTAGCCACCGGCACCGCACGCACCGCCCGCCCGGGCTGGCCTCCGCCCCGGTGGCTCGTCGTCACAGCGGTGCTCGTCCTCGCACTCGTGCTGACCGACGCGGTGTCCCAGGCCATCGCGCCGTTCATCCGCCGCGACGACTGGCCCTACCTGCTGCCTCCGGACACGCCCACCGCGGCCGGGGTCGTGGCCAAGAACCTCAACGAGGGACGGTGGCTGAACTCGGCGTGGTGGTATGTCGTCGGCCAGCACAGCACGGCGACGTCGGCCTCTCTGACGTACGTGGCGGCATACGTCGTCTTCGTCGCGGGTCTGTGGCGCCTGCTGCGGCTGCGGCTCCCGCGTCTTCACTGGGCGGTCGACGCGCTCCTGGGCCTGACCCTCTTCGTCTCGGTCATCTGGGTGCGCCTCTTCTACTGGCCGGGAACACTGACCCCGTCGATGCTCGTCGCTGCCACCGGGGTATGGACGCTGCCGCACGTGGCCAGCAGCCGGTTGCGGTTGGGGACGTGGCTGCTCGTCGTCACCGTCCTGTCGGTGCTGAGCTACCCTCCCGTCGGGGTCGTGCTCTTCGTCTGTGCCGTGGTGCACGTGGGGGTGCGACCGTGGCGAGAGCTCGTCCTTCTGGCGATCGGCTTCATCGTGTCCTACGCGGTCGGCGTCGCCGTCATGTACGCCCTCAACAAGGCCGCGTTCGACCACTTCGGGCTTCGCATCGCCGCCTGGCGGCACCCGAACCCTCTGGTGAGCCTCTACGACGCCAAGGTGAACACCCTTCGCGCGGTGCGCGCCCTCTACCGACTCTCGGCCATCGTCTGGGCCGGCGGTCTCGTGGCCGTCGCGGCCTCCGCGGTCGCCTACCTCGACCTTCGGCTCCGTCCCGCGCTGGTGCGGTTGTGGTTCGCCATCGCGGTCGTCATCGGCCTCGACTCCGCGCAGACTCTCGTGACCGGAATCGACACCGACCCGCGCGGTGAGCTCTGGGCGTGGCTGGCGATCGTCCTGCCCGCGGTGCTGCTGCTGGCCGGTTCGGCGCGATCGCGACGGGTCGGCGTCGCGTGCCTGGCCGTCCTGACCGTGGTCGGTGTCCTCACCTGGCGCTCCGACGTCGGTGAACACCAAGGCAGCCGGCGCGAGTACTCCGCCCTCGTGGAGCAGGCCACGCAGCCGCGATCCGACGGACTGCGACCGCAGGTGGTGCTCTATCAGCCGAAGAAGGAGCAGAACACGACGAGGGGCCGGATCACGGCCGGCACCGTTCGGATGATGGTGCGTGCCGCCCAGGACGGCGTGGTGCCGCGGTGGTGTACCCCCGCGGAGTGCGCACGCATCGCGGCCGCAGGGGCGCCGGTCGTCGACCTCGGGACGGTGGTCGGCGTCGTCGTCCCGCCCCCTCCCGACCGGCTTTGAGTGCCGACTACTTCACGGAACCGGCCGTGAGGCCGCCGACGAGGTGCTTCTCGATGATCGCGAAGAGGATGACGACCGGCACGACGGCGATGACCGACGCCGCGAAGAGCTGGTCCCAGTGCTGCTCGTAGCCGGTGATGTAGGCACGCATGCCGACCGTCAGGGGCTTCTTGTCGTCGTCGATCATCAGGGTCAGGGCCACGACGTACTCGTTCCACGCGGCGATGAAGGTGAAGATCGTCGCCGTGACGAGCCCCGGCAGCGTCAGTGGGAGCATCACCCGGCGCAGGATCTGCCAGCGGCTCGCCCCGTCGAGCGCGGCGGCCTCCTCGACCTCGAGCGGGATGGAGGAGAAGAAGCCGTGCAGGATCCAGATCGCGAAGGCTAGGTTGAACGCCGCGTTGGTGAGGATGAGCGCGCCGTAGGTGTTGATCATGTTGAGCTCGAAGAACTGCCGGTAGAGGCCGACGACGAGCGAGGTGGGCGCGAACATCTGCGTCACGAGCACGACGAGCAGGAAGAGGCCCCGACCGGGGAAGCGGTGCCGGGCCGTCATGAAGGCCGCGGGGATCGCGACGAGGATGACGATCACCGTCGAGCCGGTCGCGATGATGAGCGAGGTCTTGAGCCAGTTGAGGAAGCGCTCGTCGCCGAGGATCTGGGCGTAGGTGTCCCACTGCCAGACCTTCGGCAGAAAGCTCGGCGGCGTGCTCTTGACGTCGCTGCTCGTGCGCAGCGAGTCGAGCACCATGACGAGATAGGGCGCGACGAAGACGAACGCGACGAGCGCGCCACCGATCGCCATGAGGATCCGCTTGCGGCGCTTGGGATCCCGCGGCGTCGCGGTCGGGCCTCCCTGCGGTGCGGGCGCGCCCGCAGACGGCGGCGCAGAGACCGTGGTCGAGGTCATCGGCTCGTCTCCTCTCGCCAGTTGATGATCTTGAGGTAGATGCCGACGACGACGAGGATGAGCAGCACGTTGAAGATGCCCGCGGCCGCCGACATGCCCACGTCGTGCTCCTGGCTCTTGAAGGCCAGCTTGTACATGAACGTGATCGTCGTGTCGTGCGCGTAGCCGGGGTTGCGGTCGTTGAGTGTGTAGATGATCGGGAAGCTGTTGAAGACGTAGATGACGTTGAGCACCGTCGCGATCATGAGCGCGGGACGCATGAGCGGGAGCGTGATGTTCCAGTAGCGCTGCCACGGGCTCGCGCCGTCGACGGTCGCCGCCTCCATGACGTCGTCCGGGATCGCGCCGAGACCGGCGATGAAGACGAAGATCGTGAACGGCAGCGACACGAAGACGCCGACGACGACCATCGAGAACATCGTCCAGCTGTCGTCGCCGAGGAAGTCGATCGGCGTGCCGATGACGTGCAGGCTCAGCAGGACGTGGTTGATGATCCCGTAGTTGTAGTCGTAGAGCAGGACGAAGAGCTGGCTCGTGATGACGAGCGACGCGGCCCACGGGATGATGACGGCCCAGCGGACGAACCGTCGCCCCGGGAAGCTCTTCACGAGGAACTGGGCGAGGGCCAGGCTGAGGACGATCGTGATGGCCACCACCGCGACGACCCACACGACCGTGTTGCGCAACACCGTGCCGAGGTCGGGGTGCTGGAGCACGTTGACGTAGTTGTCCCAGCCGGCGTCACCCTTGCGCAGGCCCGTGATGGAGTACTCGCCGCGCGATGCGTCGAAGAGCTTGATCGCCGGGTAGAGCACGACCCCGAGGATGAGGGCGAGCGCCGGCGCGAGCCACAGCAGCGCGACGAGCGGGTGGACCTGGCCGATGCGGCCGGCGCGTCGACGACGGCGCGTGCGGGACGGCATACGCGAGGGCTGGTCCCCCGACCCCGCCGCGGGGGCGGGGTCGGGGGTCACGGTGGTGCTGTCACTCATCGGGGGCGGATGCCTCAGCCGACGCTCTCGGCGGTCCGCTGGAGGCCGTCGAGGGTGGCCTTCGGCGAGCCGTTCATGGCCCCGCCGAGGTTCTGCTGGACGGCGAGCTTGACCTTGTCCCAGGCGGGGTCGTCGGTCGGCGTGAGCTTCGCGTTCGGGAGGGTGTTGAGGTAGACGGTGAGCGCCTTCTCGTTGGAGAAGTACTTGACGCCCGACTCCGTGACCGGCAGGAAGCCCTCGGCCTTGATGAAGGTGTTGACCTGGTCAGGGGTGTAGTAGAGGTTGTAGAAGGCCTTGACCGCCTTCTCGTTGCCCGGCTTCTTGAAGGCCATGAGGTAGTCGGTGACGCCGAGCGTCTTGCTCTCGGACCCGTCCATCGTCGGGAACGGCGCGACGCCGTAGTCGACCTTCTTGTCCTTGTCGAGGTCAGCAGCGAGGGGGCTGAATCCGACGACCATGCCGGCCGCGCCGGACTTGAAGAGGTCGAAGGCGTCGGCACGGTTCGTGCGAGCCGGGTTGTTCTGCGTGACCTTCTCGTCGGCGAGCTTCTTGAGGAAGTCGAGGGTCTGGACGTTCTTGTCCGAGTTGATGACCCAGTTGCCGTCGGTCTTCCAGTCGCCGCCGTTGTTGAACATCCACATCGAGAACTCGCCCTGCGCCTCCTCGGGGCCGAGCGGAAGGGCGTAGCCGACCTTGCCGCCGCCGAGGGCGGTGATCTTCTGGGCGTCGGCCTCGAGCTCGGCCCACGTCTTCGGCGGCGCGGTGATGCCGGCCTGCTTGAAGATCGTCTTGTTGTAGAAGAAGGCACGGGCCGACGAGAGGTCGGGGAAGCCGTAGAACTTGCCCTGGTAGGTGCCGTACTTGACGAACGTGTCGAGGATGTCGTCCTTCGCGACCGCCGGGAGCACCGCGTCCGAGTCGTAGAGCAGGCCGTCCTTGGCGTAGCTGGCGTACGCGTTGAGGTTGAGGATGTCGGGGGCCTGGTTGTTCTGGATCATCGTCGAGGACTGCTGGTCGATGTTGTCCCAGCTGACGACCTGCACCTCGAGCGTGTAGCCGGTCTTCTCGTTGTACGTCTTGGCGAAGGCGTCCCAGAACGCCTTCGTGTGGTCCTTGGAGTACTCGGCCGCCACGAGCTTGATCGTCTTGGCCTCCTCGCCGGTGGCACCGGCCGTGCCTCCCGGCGCCGTTCCGGCACCGGTTCCTCCGCCGCAGGCGCCGAGGGCGAGGCCTGCGATGGCCAACCCCGCGACGACCACAGACTTCTTCGTCGACCTCATGTCTCTCCTTGGTTCGGTGTCGGGCGAGGTGGCAGCGTGATCACGCGCCGTCCCGGCCACACGGTGAGGCCAACCTAGAGGGGCGTGTTTGCCATTCGCAAGAGCAATTCTGACTGAATGTTCATCGATTCGATCACAATCACGCAGGGAGGCATCGAGCCCGGTCAGACCTGGTGGATCACGACGCCGGCCTCGCGCAGCGCCTCGACCTCGTCGCGATCTGCTCCCACGGTAGTGACGAGATGGTCGATCCGCCCGGCGGGACAGATCGACGCGAAGGTGCGCACCCCGAGTTTGTCACCCGTGGCGACGCAGATGACCTGTTTCGACCGTTCGATCATCGTGCGGATGATGGCGGCCTCCTCCTCGTGGCGGCAGGTCGCGCCCTCGCGCGCCGAGAGGCCGTTGACGCCGACGATGGCGACGTCGAGCCAGAGCTGGTGAAGCACGAGCGTCGCGAGCGGTCCGGTGACCTCGTAGGACTCGGGCCGGGCGACGCCGCCGAGCGAGACGCACTGGACGTGGGGTCGCAGCACCGCCTCGGTCGCGATGTTGAGGGCGTTGGTGACGATGGTGATCTCACCGTCGGCCGCGAGGTCCTCGCGCGCCGTGATGGCCCGCGACGTCGCGGTGGTCGTGGTGCCGCCGTTGAGGCCGATGACCTGGCCCGGCTGCACGAGCGCGGCAGCCGCCTCGGCGACTCGCGTCCGGTCGTCGTCGGCCATGCTGCTGCGGTAGCGGTAGGGCAGCTCGTAGGCGACGGACGTCGCGACGACCCCACCGTGGTTGCGGGCCACGAGCTGGCGCTTGGCGAGCTCGGAGAAGTCACGACGGATGGTGGCCTCGCTGACGCCGAGCAGCTCGGCCGCCTCGCCGACGCCCAGACGGCCGGTCGTCGCGAGACGGTCGAGCATGATCGACCAGCGGCTGGCGCGGTTGCGGGCGAGATCGCTCTCTTCGGTCACGCGCTGACGATACCGCGCAGTTCGAGCAATGGACATGTGTATCTCTGCGCGTTTAGGCTGTGTTTCGCGCAAACACAATCACCACCGCCACGGCCCAGCCGTGTGACCGTCGAACCGTCGGGAGCCACCATGCCGCAGACCACGCACCTCGCCCAGGAGATCGCCACGCAGCCGGACGACTGGGAGCGCGTCGTCACGCGCCTCGACGACGTGGCGCGGCACCTCCCGCGCCCCGGCGAGCGGGTCGCGACGATCGGGTGCGGCACGTCGTGGTTCATGGGACAGGCGTATGCCGTCCGCCGCGAGGAGCTCGGTCAGGGCCCCACCGACGCGTATGCCGCCTCCGAGCACCAGCTCGCGCGCGGCTACGACCGCGTCGTCCTCATCAGCCGCTCCGGCACGACGAGCGAGGTCATGGCCGTCGTCGAGGAGCTGCGCGCCTCGGGTACGCCGCACGTGTCGATCGTCGCGACGGCCGGCACCCCGGTGGCCGAGCGCTCCGACGCGACAGTGCTGCTCGACGACGTGGACGAGCAGAGCGTTGTGCAGACCCGCTTCGCCACGACGACCCTGGCCCTGCTCCGCGCCTCGCTCGGCGACGACATGCGGCCGGTGGCCGAGCAGGCCCGCGCCGTCCTCGCCGAGGACACCTCGGCGGCATACGGCCATCTCGCTCTGGCCGAGCAGGTGACCTTCCTCGGTCGCGGCTGGTCCAACGGCATCGCCAACGAGGCCGCGCTCAAGCTGCGCGAGTCGGCCCAGTTCTGGTCCGAGTCCTACCCCGCCATGGAGTACCGCCACGGTCCGATCAGCATCGCGGCTCCGGGCCGGGCCGTGTGGGCCTTCGGCGAGGTGCCCGAGGGGCTGCCCGAGCAGGTGCGCGCGACCGGTGCCCACTTCGAGCACCGTGACATCGACCCGCTCGCCGACCTCGTGCGCCTGCACCGCCTCTGCCTCGGCAAGGCCGACGCCGCCGGCCTCGACCCCGACGCCCCGCGCAACCTCACCCGCAGCATCGTCCTCACCTGACCTGACCCCCGACCGTCGAGAGGCCACCTCGGGCCCACCCCCGACCGTCGAGAGGCCACCTCTGGCCCACCCATCCCGTCAGGAGAGGTGGGCGACACCTGGCCTCTCGACGGTTGCGGCGGGGCAACACGTGGCCTTTCGACGGTTGAAGCGGGTGGCGGGTGGAGGGGTCAGCGGAGGGCCAGGAGGGCCATCAGGCGGGCGGCCTCGTCGGTGACCGCGTCACGAGCCGCCCCGAGGTACTTCCTCGTGTCGACCGTCGGCGACGCCTCGAGGCGCGCCGTCATCGCGCGGGTGAACACCTGGTTGAGGTGCGTCGCGATGTTGACCTTGGTCATGCCGGCCCGCACTGCCGCGACGAGACCATCGTCGGGCACGCCGGACGAGCCGTGCAGCACCAGCGGCACCGGCACCGAGTCCCTCAGTGCCGCAATGAGATCCGTGTCCAGCTCGGCGGTGCGGTCGGTCATCGCGTGGCTGCTGCCGACGGCCACGGCCAGGGCGTCGACGCCCGTGTCGGCGACGAAGCGCGCCGCGTCGTCGGGGTCGGTGCGCACGCCGGGCGCGTGGACGCCGTCCTTGCCGCCGACCTCGCCCAGCTCGGCCTCGACGCTGACCCCCGCGGCGCGGCACAGCCCGACGACCCGACGGGTCACGGCGCGGTTCTCGTCGTCGGCGAGCGTCGAGCCGTCGAACATCACCGATGTCAGGCCGAGCCGGACCGCCTCCTCGACGAGCGCGGCGTCCTCGGCGTGGTCGAGGTGCACGACGACCGGCTGGGCACACGCGTCCGCGATGGCGAGCGTCGCTGCCGCGATCGGGGCGAGCGAACCGTGGTAGCGCACGCAGTTCTCCGAGATCTGCATGACGACGGGCAGGCCGACCCGCTCGGCCGCGGCGGCATACGCCTCCGCGTGCTCGAGCTGGATGACGTTGAAGGCCGCCACGGCGCGGCCGGCGGCTGACGCCTCGGCGAGCAGGGGCGTCAGGGCGGAGCGGGTCACGGACGGATCTCCTCGATCTCGACGGTGGGGAGCAGGCGGCCGACGTCGGCGGGGTCGACGGCGCCCGCGACGGGCTGGAGCACAGCGGCGGCCGACCACGCGACCCCGCGACGCAGCACGGAGGCCCAGGCCTCCGCCCCCTGCGGGAGGTCGCCGTCGCCGTCGAGGTCGGCGGCGAGCGAGGCCGTGAGGGCGTCGCCGGCACCGGTCGGGTTGCCCGAGAGCGGGCGCGGGAGGTGGGCGCGCAGGGCGACGTCCTCATGGACGAGGACGAGGCCGTTGGTGCCGTCGCTGATGAGGGCGGCGTGAGCGCCGGCGGCCACGAGTGCCCGGGCCGCGTCCGGGACCGACGGCACCTCCCCGCGTCCGAGTCCGGTCAGGGTCTGTGCGGCCTCGACGCGGTTGGGCTTGACGAGCTCCGGGCCGAGGCCGAGCGCGCGCGACAGGTGGACGCCGCTGACGTCGAGGACGACGCGCAGACCGGACTCGTGGGCCAGTCGGGTCATCCGGCGCACGAGGTCGGGGTCGGTGCCCGGCGGGAAGCTGCCCGACACCGTCAACGTCGACGCGTCCGGGGCCAGCGCCGCGATCTCGTCGGCGATGCGGTCCCAGACCCGCTGCGACTGGCCGATACCGGGCTCGTTGAGCAGGGTCACCCGTCCGCTCGCCTCGACGACGGCCACGGACCGACGGGTCGGGCACGGCGAGGGGACGAGACGGTGCGGCACCCGCCGGGCGCCGAGGTCGGAGGCGAAGAGGTCGAGGTCCATCTCGCCGACGGGTGCGACCGCGACGGCCCGGCCGCCCATCGACGTCAGCACCGCCGCGACGTTGAGCCCCTTGCCGCCGGCACGCTCGCTCACCGACGCGACGCGGTGGGACTCCCCGAGCGCGACGTGGGGGACGGCGTACGTGATGTCGAGGGCCGGGTTCGGCGTGAACGTGACGATCATCGACCGACGAGGTCCAGGGCGATGGTCGCGGCGCCGAGCGATCCGGCGCGGTCGCCGAGCGCCGCGGCCCGGACGGCGACGTCGTCGCGACCGCCGAGGCGGGCGGTGAGCGCGGTGCGCAGCGGCTCGAGCAGGGTGTCGCCGGCGTGGACGAGGCCACCGCCGATGAGGACGAGCTCGGTGCCGGCGGCCGCGACGACGGGCGCGACCATGATGGCGAGCGCGTCGATGGCCTCCTGCCAGATGCGGCGGGCCTCGGGCTCACCGGCCTCGGCGCGGCGGGCCACCTCCTCGGCGTCGCCGACGAGGCCGGTCGCCTCGGACCAACGGCGGCCGATCGCACCCGCGCTCGACAGGGCCTCGAGACACCCGCGCTGACCACAGGCGCAGAGCGGGCCGTCGGGCACGACCACGATGTGGCCGATCTCGCCGGTCCAGAGCGACCCGGTGACGAGCTGGCCGCGGCAGAGGATGGCACTGGCGAGGCCGGTGCCGAGGGGCACGAAGAGGACGTTGTCTGCCTCGCGCGCGGCGCCGAGGCGGTGCTCGGCGAGCAGTCCGGACCGCACGTCGTGGCCGATCGCGACGGGCACGTCGACGTGGGCCGCGATGCCGCCGCGCAGGTCGAGGTCGCGCCAGCCGAGGTTGGCCGACCACACGCCGATGCCGGTCAGGTCGTCGACGAGGCCGGGCACCGCGACGCCGACCGCGAGCAGGTCGACCGCGTCCCCGACGCGGGCCGTCAGCTCGACGACGGCCTTGGCGGCGACCTCGCCGAGCTGGTCGCCGACCTTCTCGGGGGTGGGTCGCACGGCCTCGGCGAGGACCTGGCCGTCGGGCGTCACGAGGGCCGACTTGATCCGGGTGCCGCCGACGTCGATCCCGACCACTGCTTCGCGCATCACGACGCGCAGTCTATGAGCATTAATGCGCGATTGCACACTCGATCGAGCACATTTGGACACATGGACCGGCAGATGGGCACGTTGCCCAGCCTGCCACCCCGGGCAGCGCGCCGCTCGCGAAGTGGCAGCCCGAGCGTCAGCGCAGGTAGAGGGCCCGCGCCGGGCACAACCGCACGGCTGTGTTGGCCAGGTCGCGCCCCTCGCCGGCCTGGACGCGGTCGTCGGTGACCACCGGATAGCCCCACTCGTCCAGCGTCACCCCGGCCAGCAGCTGGGCGCACACCCCGTGCCCGCTGCACGCGACGCGGTCGACGGCGAGGTGCCGGTCGCGGACGAGTCCGAGGCGGCGGCGCGTGTGGTCGTCACCGTCCGCACGGTCGGCGGCGTCGCACCGGCCGGCGCGGTGCTGCTCGAGGTGGTCGGCGAGGACGCGGAGCGCCGACCCGGCGAAACCCGCGACCCCGTCGGGGAAGCGGCACGCGCCACGCCCCGGCAGCAGCCCGACCCGCGAGCGGACGCGGTCGTATGCCGCCCGGTCCCTCCCGCGGCCAGCGCGCGCCAGTCGGTGGCGAGGGCAGGCAGTCCGAACATGCACGGGCCGCACTGTCCCGCCGACTCGCCCGCAGCCCAGGTGAGGCAGCGGTCGACGAACTCGAGCGGGCAGTCGCGCGGGTCGAGCGCCTCGACGACGCCGGGTCCGGTGCGGGCCCCGACCCGGGCGAGGTCGGCGTCGGACCACAGCAGTCCGGAGAGGTTCTCGACGGCGACGAAAGTGCCGCCGAGGCCTCCGACGAGAACGACGCGCGAACCGGCGGCGAGACCTCCGGCGAGGTCGAGCAGGTCGGTGAGCGGAGCACCGGCCGACGTCTCGACGACGACGCCCCGGGCCGCCGGCGTGCTGACGGAGACGAGCCGCGGTCCGGGCTGCTCGGGCGTGCCGAACGACCGGAACCAGGCGGGGCCGAGGCGCGAGATCTGCGCCGGCCGCCAGACCGTCTCGGCGTTGAGCACGACGGCCGGGCTGATCCGGCGACCCTCGGAGTCCCGACCACCGCGCACGAACGGCTGCCGCTTCGTCATGGGACGCGCGAGCCCACCCTGCGCGAGCGAGATGATCGCCGACTCCTCCGACGAGACGTAGCGCGGTGGCACGTGGAGCACGCGCAGCCCGGCCTCCCGCAGACGGAGGGCGGTCCCGGAGCCGCGGTGGGCGGCATACGTGACCGGAGCGCCGGCGGCACACGGCATACGCAAACGGCTTGCGGCCGAACGCGATCGGGACGACGCTGCGCTCATGGCACTGGGAATCCACAGCATCACGTTCGACTGCGCCGACTCGCGCTCCCTCGCGACGTTCTGGGCGGGCCTGCTCGGCTGGAACGTCTTCTACGACGACGACCCGGAGGTGGTCGTTGCCCCCTCCTTCCCCAATCCCGGCATGGGGCTGCTCTTCATCCCGGTGCCAGAGGGCAAGACGGCGAAGAACCGCGTCCACCTCGACGTCGCACCCGACGTGGGCACCCGCGACGAGGCCGTCGAGCGGGCCCTCGCCGCGGGTGCCGCCATCCTCGGGGACCACCGCAAGGAGGACGGCACCGGCTGGGTGACGCTGACCGACCCCGAGGGCAACGAGTTCTGCATCGAGCGCGGGGAGGCGGAGCGGGGTCCGCGCGCGTCCGCGGCCTACCGGATCGGCTGACCGCGCGGGGCCTCAGGCGTCCGGGGACACTCCGTGTCGGGTGAGGAAGGCGGCTGCGGTGTCGGCGACCTCGCGCCATCCGCTGTCGACGACGAGCGAGTGCCCGCGGCCCGGGATCTCGATGATCTCGGTGGGCCCGGCGTTCTTCTGCTGGCGCTTGTAGGACGCGTGGGCGATGGCCCAGGGCACGATGTGGTCCTTCTCGCCGCTGATGACGAGCAGCGGGCCGCGGTCGGGGTTGGCCGTGTCGACGCTCGCCTCGGTGCGCGGGTTGACGTTCGCCGTGGCAGCCTGGAAGAGCGGGCGTCCTGGCGCCGCAACGGGATACGTGCGATAGAGGTCGGTGGCCTCGTCGGCGCTCACGGCGTTGGCGAAGGCGTAGCGGTACTGGTCGAAGGTCAGTGACACGTGTCGGTTGAAGTTGGCCGGGTTGGACAGGACGGGCGAGCTCGCACGGAGGGCCGACACCGGCAGGGGAAGCACCCCGCGGAAGGGCGCGGGGTCGATGGCGACGGAGGCCCGGGCGAGGCCGAGGCCGGCGAGCTTCTGCGTGATGAGGCCGCCGAAGGAGTGCCCGATGACGACCGGGGCCCGGTCGAGCAGCCGGATGACGTCGGCGACGTGGTCGGTGACCTGACCGACGGTCTTGCCTGCGAAGACCTCCGGGTGGGCGCGTGCCTCCTCGACGGTCTCGGGGTCGTCGGGCCAGCCGGGCGCGAGCGTCGCGTAGCCGAGGGACTCGAAGTGCTCGCGCCAGGCGTCCCAGCTGCTGGGGAGCAGCCACAGGCCGTGCACGAAGACGACGGGCTGGTGACCGCTCGCGTTGGCGGCCTCGACCTGGGCGCGCTCGGTGGCGGTGATGACGGAGGTGGTGGTGGCGGCCGGCGAAGAGCTCATGGTGTTCTCCCGTGCAGTGAGGGGCGGGCGGGTCCAGCATGTAGAACGATCGTTCTACAATATCCATTCCCGACCCGCCGCGCCAGAGCGCCGGGTCGGAGGTTCGTCGCCGCCGTCGCCGCCACCGTCGCCACCGACGCAGCCGTCTCGGTCGCGCGGCCGCCCTGCGTTAGCGTGGCGATGTGGACGAGCCGACGACGACGCGGACCCCGGGCCGCGAGCGGCTCCTGGCCGCTGCGTCACGCCTCTTCTACCGCGAGGGCATCAACGGCGTCGGCGTCGACCGCATCCTCGAGGAGGCCGGCGTCACGCGCGCCACGATGTACCGCCACTTCGCCGGCAAGGAGGCACTCGTCGCGGCATACCTCGAGTCCGAGGACGCCACGCTGCGCGGCTACTTCGCCGACGCGGAGGCCGAGGGCGGCACGCCGACCGAGCTGCTCGGCCGGGTCATCGACACCATTGCGATCGACATCACGAGCTACCACACGCGCGGCTGCCCCTTCATCAACGCGGCGGCGGAGTTCCCCGACGCCGACAGCCCGGTGCGGCGCATCGTCTCCGCGCACCGGACGTGGTTCCGGCAGGCCCTGGCCGAGCTGGCCCGTGCCGCAGGGCTGCCCGATCCCGATGCCGCGGCCGCATCGCTCGTCCTCCTCCGTGACGCCGCCCTCGTGGGGGGCTACCTCGACGGGGTCGAGGTCACCGCCCCGGCCTTCGTCGCGACGGCACGGCAGGTCGCCGGGCTCGACGTGTAGTCGACCACCGGATCACTCCCGACAGGTCAGTCGCCGGCCCTCGCGAGCGCCACGCTCTTCGGCACGACGAGGCGCCAGGCGTCGATGACGATCTCGCGCATCCGGTCGACGTCGAGCGCGTCGAGCCGCACCTCGACCCAGTTGAAGCGGAGGTCGGACCGGCGGGGCATGAGGAAGACGTCGGGCTCGCTCGCGACGAGCACGTCGCGCTCCTCCTTGGGGAAGGCGAATCCCAGCTGCGTCTCGTCGGCGGAGAACGCCAGCCACACGATCTTGCCGACACGGAACTTCACGCGGTCGCGGACGAGCACCTCGTACGAACGGGGAAGCTGCTCGGCCACGCGCCGCACGTCGTCGATGGTCACGGGCACCCCTCCACCCTGCCACGCACGGCCGGCCGACACGCCGTCCGATGCCTCTGAGTGCGAGGGACCGCTCCACATCCCCGCTGCGAACGGAGCCGGCCCGGCACCCGCGAAAGCAGTTCCGCTGACGTGCGCGACGGCATACCCTGCCTCTGTCGCGACCTCGACGGCCTCCGGGCCGGGCGGGCTGAAACGTCGACTCCCTGACACGACGACAAGGAGACGACGTATGCCGTCCAGCCCCGCCCCGCCCACCGTCCCGAGCGTGCCCACCGTCCCGGCGCGCCTGCTCGCCTTCCTCGACCGCCTCGCCGCCGAGCTCGACCGGCGCGGCGACGCCGTCGCCCTGCTCGGCCTCGGGTCGGTCGGGCGCGACCTGCACCGCCTCGACGAGCACTCCGACGCGGACTTCTTCGTCGTCGTCGACGACGCGGCGACCCGTGACCGCTACATCGCCGACATCGACTGGCTCGAGGCGGCCCACCCCGTCGTGTGGTCGTTCGAGAACAGCGACCTCGGCCGCAAGGCGCTCCTCGAGGGCGACCTCTTCGCGGAGTACGCCGTCCTCGCCCTCGCCGACATGGCGACCGCCGGCTACCCGCCGGGGCGCATCCACTGGAGCCGCGGCGACGCGCCCGTCGGCCTCGAGGTGCCGACGACGCCTGTGCCGCAACCGCCCTCGCTCGAGCACGAGGTCGGCGAGGCGATCACGAACCTCTACGTCGGGCTGCACCGCGACCTGCGCGGCGAGCGCCTCACGGCGACCCGCTTCATCCAGGGGTATGCCGTCGACCGCTGGGTCACGGTGCTCGACCACCTGGGGCTCGGTCGCGGTGCCCGTCAGGACGTCTTCGTCGTCGACCGTGGCGTCGAGCGGCGTTTCGGGCCCGAGCTGCTGCCGCTCGCCGACCTCGTGCCGGGCTACGAGCGCAACGCGCACGCGGCGGCGACCCTGCTCGGGCTGCTCGAGGCGCACGTCGAGCTCGACCCGACGATCGTCGCGGCGGTGCGCGACCTCGTCGCCCGCTCGGCCGCCGAGGCTCAGTCGCGGGCGAGCTCGAGCTCGTAGACGAGCAGGGTCAGGGTCGCGATCGGCGACCAGTCGCGCTCGGGGGCGCGGGTGAAGCCGAAGCGCTCGTAGACGCGGTGCGCCGCGTGCATCATCGGCTGCGTCGAGAGCACGACGCGGGTGCGGCCGAGGGCCCGGGCGCGGTCGACGCACTCGCGGACGAGGGCCGTCCCGACGCCGCGACCGCGACCGGCGGGGGCGACAGCCAGGGTCCGGAACTCGGCCTCGCCCTCGCGGGCGACGTCGGCGAACGGGCCCGGGGCCCCGACGAACGCGACCCCACCGAGCACCGTGTCGTCGGCGTCGACCGCGACGAGCACCTCGGCGTGCTCGGCCCGGCGGCCGACGTCGCGGAGCACGGCAAGGTAGGGGTCATCGGTGCCGAAGTCGAGCAGCCCGTCGTCGAGGTAGGCCGCGGCCGTCAGCTCACCGAGCCGTTCGTAGTCGCCCGGGTGCGCCGCGCGGATCGTGAAGCCGTCCATGCGCGCCAGTGTCGCAGCCGGCCATGGTCGCCCGGGCCGACCGTCCGGATCGTTCGGATCGTTCGGATGGTTCGGAGCGCCCGGGTCGTCACGATCGCCCGGAGATGGCCTCCCATGCGACCAGCAGACTCCACCCAGCCGGTTCGCAGAAACCGCACCTACGTTCCGAGACGGCTCGAGCGAGCCGTCTCGGGGGCTACAGGGAAGGGGCAGCATGCGCACACTCAGCAGACGCACACACACCCGGCGGGCGAGGACCGTCGTGGGCGTGGGGCTCGCGTCGAGCGCCCTCGCGCTCGGCACGACCTTCGCCGCGGGCTCCGCGGCGACGGCGGCCGGCTCGGACAGCGGTGACATCGTCTACACCGTCCACCCGCTGACGAAGCAGTTCTCGACGGGCAGCCGGCCCGGCGCGCTCCCGACGCCGTCGCAGTGCGTCGCCCGGATCGGGCTGGCCTGCTACACGCCCGCGCTCATCCGCAAGGCGTACGACATCCCCGACGGCTGGACCGGCAAGGGTCAGCGCATCGTCGTCGTCGACGCGTACGGCAGCCCCACGGTGCGCCAGGACCTCGACGTCTTCAGCCAGACCTTCGGCCTGCCCGGGGCCGACCTCAACGTCTACTACCCGGGCGGTCAGCCGCAGACGAGCACGGCGCACCAGGGCCAGCCGCTCGGCTGGGCCGGCGAGACGAGCCTCGACGTCCAGTGGGCGCACGCCATCGCGCCCGACGCGACGATCAATCTCGTCGTCGCGCCGAACAACTACGGCAACGCGCTCAACGTGGCCGTGCGCTACGCCGTCGACCACGACCTCGGCGACGTCCTGTCGATGAGCTACGGCGCCGACGAGGCTGCGATCAAGGGCAAGGGCAACAACCTGCAGCTCCAGCAGTCGCACGCGAACTTCGCGGCGGCGGCCGCCAAGGGGATCTCCCTGTTCGCCTCGTCGGGCGACGACGGCGCCTCGAACGGCGGCCCTGCCCTCGCGGCCGGCTACCCGGCATCCGACCCGCTCGTCACCGCGGTCGGCGGCACGAACCTCTTCGCGAGCGACTCGGGCGACTACCAGGGCGAGACGGTCTGGGGCGACGGGGCATCGTGCGCCGTGCACCAGCCGTTCGGCTGCACCCTCGGACCGATCGGCGCGACGGGCGGAGCCCCGAGCACGATCTTCCGCGCGCCCGCCTACCAGGCCGGCGTCTCCGGCAACCCGATGCGCACGACGTCCGACGTGTCCTACGACGCGTCGGTCTACACGTCGGTCTTCGTCTACGAGGGCTTCAACGCCAACCCGGACGACAACGGCTTCTACTTCTACGGCGGCACGAGCTCGGGCTCCCCGCAGTGGGCCGCGATCGGGGCCCTCGCCGACCAGCAGGCGGGCCACCGCCTGGGCGCGCTCAACCCGGCGCTCTACGCGATCGGCGCGGGGGCGACGCACGCCCTCGCCTTCCACGACGTCACGTCGGGCAACAACGCCTGGCACGGGCCCGGCCTCGACGCGCAGGCCGGCTACGACGACCCCACCGGGCTCGGCTCGCCGGACGTCTCGAACCTCGTGGGACAGCTCGTCCACTGACCCATCGCGTATGCCGTGTCGTGGCCACCCAGCGCTCCGCTGGGTGGCCACGCCGTCAGCGTCTCGCGGCGGCCTGCTCCACGAGCTTGGTGAAGCGGGCCGAGTAGTGCGTGAACCCGCCTGCGTGACTCGCGTCGTCGAAGGTGACCGTGGTCGCGCCGGCCCGGGCCGCCATGTACCGCTGCAGGGCCGGGTCGATGACCCGGTCGGCGCCGGAGACGGCGTACCAGGACGGGATGGCGGGCCAGGCGACGTCGGCAGACGGCGCGAACAGGATGCTGAGGTCCGTGGGCGTCTGGGCACGATCGAGCGTGGACGCGAGCCGAGGGCTCAGGTCCTGCGCGAAGTCGTCGCGGAAGTTCGTCGACGTGATGGTGGCGCGACCTGCGCTGTCGAAGGTGAGGTGACCGGGCGCGAGGAAGGCGGCTGGCGCGTAACCCGCGCCCAGCCCGATGATGCTCTCCCCGGCTGCCGGGACGAAGGCGGCGGTGTAGACGAGCGCCGACACGTCGCTCCGCCCGGCGGCCGCGTCGGAGATGACGAAGCCGCCGTAGGAGTGCCCGACCACGACCTTGGGGCCGGCCACCGCGTCCAAGGTCGCCCTGACCGTCGCGATGTCGTCGACCGTCCCGGACAGCGGCAGCGGAACGGCGACCGAGGTGTAGCCGTCCTTGCGCAGCGCCGCGGAGACCTCGTCCCACGACGAGGGACCGGCGAACGCGCCGTGCACGAGCACGATGGTGGGGCGCGCCGCAACGGGGGTCAGTGCCCCGGACGAGGCGGGTCCGGCCTGGGCCGGGGCCCCGGCCATGAGGGCGACGAGCGCGGCGAGCACCACGCCGGCCAGCCACGTCGAACGTCTCCGGACGATCGAGGCACCGCGTCCGTTCCTCATCCGGCCGGGACCTGGAACGAGGTCCGGCGACGTGGGCGGTGGGGTGGTCACGATGCCGGACCGGTTGCTGGACATGTGGTTCTCCTCGTGCTCGGGAGGTCAGGTGGTGGTGATGAGGCCGCCGTCGATGGCGACGTCGGCTCCGGTGATGTTTCCTGCGACGTCGCTGGCCAGGAAGGCGACCAGGTTGGCCACCTCACTGGGCCGGGTGAAGCGGCCCGTGGCGGATTCCCGAGCCGCTGCGGCGGCGACGGCGGAGGGGTCCGTCCCCTGCCGTGCGGACACCGCGGCGGCAACCCCGCCGGCGCCCAGCCACAGGTCGGTGGAGACCGGCCCCGGGCTCACGGTGTTGACGCGAATCCCCTTCGGGCCCAGTTCCTTCGAGAGGGACTTGCAGAAGCTCCGCAACGCCGCCTTGGCCGCGCTGTAGTCGATGACGCCCGGGTCGGCCAGGACGGCGTTGACCGAGCTCGTGCAGACGATGACTCCCCGGCCACGAGCCAGCATCATCGGCAGGGCGGCGCGGGTGGTGCGCACGGCGGCCATGAGGTTGAGCGTGTACGTCGTCGCCCACTGCTCGTCCGTCACGGCCACGAAGCCGTCCAGTCGCGGGGTCACCGCTCCGACGTTGTTGACGAGGATGTCGAGACGCCCGCGCCCGGCAGCGGCGTCGACGAGGTGGGCCACCCCGTCGGGCTGACCGAGGTCGGCGGCGACGTACGTCACCGTCCCGGTACGGGTCAAGGCCTCCAGCTCTGCCGAGGTCTCGCGTGCGCCGGCCACCACCGTGACCCCCTCGTCAGCCAAGACCCTCGTGATGGCGAGACCGATCCCCTTGCTCGCACCGGTGACGATCGCGACCTGCCCCGCCAGCCCGAGGTCCACGCTCAGAGTCCTTGCTCGTGCAGCCAGGCCAGCACGGCCTCGGCGATCTCGTTCCAGCCACTGTCGATCGTCAGCGAGTGACCCCGACCCTCGAACTGACGCAGCTCGGTGACCGCGGTCGAGTGGCGGTACTGCTTGAGCGTCGACCGGGTGACGGCGTCGGGAACCGTGTGGTCCTCCAGGCCGGAGATCAGCAGGAGCGGGCCACGGGTCGTGTTGCGCGTATCGACCGCCGCCTCCGAGTGGAGCGAGAAGTTGGCGGCTGCGGCCTGGAACAAGGGCTTCGCGGGTGACGGGATGCTCCACTTCTCGTAGAGGGCGTCCGACTCCTCCTCACTCACCGCGTTGCCGAAGCCGAAGCGGAACTCCTTGGCCGTCAGCGAGACCGCCTTGCTGCGGTTGGCGGGGTTGCCCAGGGCCGGCAGTCCGGCGCGCAGCTGGGCGAGCGGTAGCGGCAGGACGCCCTTGATCTGCGCCGGGTCGATGGCAACCGCCGCGGCTGCTTTCCCCTGCCCCAGCAGCTTCTCGGCGATGAGCCCGCCGAACGAGTGACCGATGATGACCGGCGGCTCCGACGACCCGTCGATCAGTGACGCGTAGTGGTTGGTCACGTCGTCGATGCCCAGGCCCGCGACGGCCTCCGGGTGCTGACGGGCCTCGGCCACGGTCTCGGGCTCGTGGGGCCACCCGGGCGCGGTGGGCGAGTAGCCCGACCGAGCGAAGGCCTCGACCCACGGGGCCCAGCTGGTGCTGTGGAGCCACAGTCCGTGGATGAAGATGACGGGTCGTTGGGCTGGCTGCATGACGGTGCCTCCGGAGCGGATGCTGGCGGGGCGACCTCCTGGCCGTCCACGTTGTCGCGCTGCACGGCGACGGTTCCGAGTCTTGCCGCACCCTCGTCGCGCGTCCAAGACCCGTTCCGGACCGATCGATAACCGCGAGCGCCCCTCCCGCAGCGGCCGGCTCGGTAGCGTGGGCGACGGAGACCGGCAACCAGCTACGCCCGTCCAGTCCACGGCCTCCACGGAGGCGTCGGCATGGACCTGGAGCTTCGACTGGTGCGCTACTTCGTGGCGGTCGCCGACGAGCTGCACTTCGGTCGTGCCGCGGCACGCCTCTACGTGAGCCAGCCGGCGCTCTCCAAGCAGATCCGCAAGCTCGAGGACCAGCTCGGCGAACCCCTCTTCGTGCGGGACAGCCGGCACGTGACCCTGACGACGCGAGGGGAGCGCTTCCTCGTGGACGCCCGTCGCCTACTGGCGCTGGCGGACTCGATGTCCGAACGGACCCGATCGGCGGGGGTGCGCATCGCCCATGTGTTCGAGCTGTCCACGAGCCAGGTCGTCGCCGACGCCTTCAGGGTGGCCGAGCCGGGGATCCCGCTGCGAGAGCATGCCATGGACAGCGTCACGCAGCTCAACGCGCTCCTGCAGGGCCGCCTCGATGTCGCCATCCTGCGCGTCACGCCGCGGATGAAGGTCGCGCACCCCACCGGCTGGCGCCACCGGCTCCTGCGCCTCGAGCCCCTCGTACTCGTGGGGCGACACGAGGATGGGCACCAGGGGAGGGTGTCGTTCGGCGCACGGCCGTTGCACGTCTTCGGGGACCCGCCCAGTTCCGGTACCTACAACGCGCACGGACAGTACCTGACCGCCCTGGAGCAACGACTCGGGCACACGATGCAGTGGCTCGGTACACCGGGGGCCTTCAGTCACTGCCTCTCTCATGTTAGATGGGCACCTGACAGCGTCCACTACCTCGAGTTCCTCAGCTACGCGGAGAAGTACGTCGCCGAGGGGCTCCACATGTCCTGGCCCGACGAGATCCAGCCGTACTACCCGTGGTCGCTCGCCTGGCGCGCAGACGACGTCGACGCGACGACGACTCGACTCATCGAGGTCTCGGTCGGCGTGGCCGACGAGCTCGGCTGGCTGGACTCGGGGCGGGACGGCAGACACGCCCCCGCCTGGCTGCCGGATGACGACCCGGCCTGGCAGGAGGTCCACACAGCCGACCCGGGCGCCCACGAGACGGCTCAGGCGACGGGCACTGCGCCAGAGAGTGCAACGGGCGCCTGACAGGTCGCCTGTCACGCGCGCACGTGCAACCTCACTCGTCGCCGCTGGGGCAGGCGCCGGCGTCTGGGTCCCGCGCGATGGCCGCAGGTCGGGCCCGAACGGATCAGGCAGACAGCCAGGTCAGGCCGCGAGGCGCCAGGCGAGGACGCCGAAGAGCACGCCGAGCGAGTTCGTGGCCCAGTGCATGCCGACGCTCGCGAAGAGGCTGCCGCTGCGACGGCGCAGCTCACCGGCGAGCACGCCACCGAGCGCGGTGAAGAGCACGGTGCCGCCGACGACGGCGGCCTTGGCGAAGGGGCCCAGCCCAGCGACGGCGGAGCCGATCGCCTCGTTGCCGGTGGCCGAGGCCATGGCGGGGAAGACGTGCCAGAGGCCGAAGAGCAGGGACGACCCCGCGAGGACCTGCCACATCCGGGCGTGCCGGGAGAGGAAGCCCCAGAGCACGGAGCGGAAGGCGACCTCCTCGAGCAGGATCGTGCCGACGGGGATCATGACGAACGCCGTGAGCAGCGCACCCGCCGGGGGCAGGTGGTAGCGGACGTCGAGGAACGCGGTGCGCGTCGACGGGAGCAGGATGCCGACGAGGTAGACGAGCCCGACGACGGCGATGACGCCGAGGCCCCACCGGATGCCGCGGGCGTGGGTGTGCCGGGCGAGCCCCAGCTGGTGCCACGACAGGCCCTGCCAGCGGGCGAAGCCGAGGAGGGCGACGGCGCCGAGCGGACCGAGCCACATGGTGTCCCAGCCCAGCACGTGGTTGGCGACGTTGACGCCGGCGAGGGCGAAGACGACGACCACGGTGGCGGCCATACGGGCCCGCCGTCCGCGGGCGATGAGTGCCAGACGGCGTCGACGCACCGGGTCGTGGGCCGTGGCCACGGAGACCATGGGGATGCCGTCGGTCGGGGACGCGACGGCGACAACGGGGCTCACGGCTGGGCTGTTCATTGCCGCCATTTTCGCACGTCAACCTGTGCGCGACCTGTGCTGGAACCGCCCGGCGATCCCGCCTGCCACCCCGGTCACAAGCGCCTCAACCCACCCCGAAGGCCACGCCGCCACAGCAGACATCTCCGGCGATTCCGGGGCGACGCCGAGGCCGGTCGCTCTAGGGTCTTCCCATGGCGACATCTCCGGTGCCGGCACCGGTGCTGGCGAGAGTCCACCCAGACGCGTGGCGACGCTTCCGCTACGGACTGGTCGTGGCCTGCTTCGTCCTCCTCGGGTGCGGCCTGGTGCTGGGCTCGGCTCCCGCGACCTTCGCCGACCTCAGAGCAGGCGTCAGCGCCGGCCGTGTCGACGAGGTGCACGTGTCCGGGGCGCTGCCCCCCGGGGCGACGGGCTTGGTGACCGTGTCCCTCGCGTGGCGCGACGGCGGCCGCAACCGGTTCGCCGAGGTGGTCCAGGTGAGCGATCTTGCGGTCTCGTCGCCGGGCGACATCGGCGCCCGCGAGGTCGTGACCGAGAACCTCGAGGAGTCGCTCCGCGCGCTGCAACCGGGCGTGCGCATCGTGGCGGACACGTGGCGCGACCCCGGTCACGAGCTCGCCGGCTGGCGCGTGCCGGGGTGGTTCGCCGCTGCGGCGCTCGTGCTCTGGTTCGCGACCGTGGCGCTGCTCTTCAACGGCGCTCAGCCGTGGTGGGCCACCCGCTGGGCCTGGTTCTGGGCGCTCTTCTCCCCGGCCGCGGTCGTGGCCGTGCCACTGTTCCTGCTCGTCTCCGGCCCGCCGCCCGGGGTGCCCGACACGGGGCGGTCCGGGCGTCGCCTCACCGGCGGCTGGGCCTTCATCCTGTTCTACCTCGTGGCACCGGCCGCCTACGGAGCCCTCACCCGCTCCTGAGCCGACGGCCTCGGCGGCGCCGCTCGACGAGCCCGCGGACGTACTCGGCCTGGCCGAGGTGCTTCGCCCCGTCGTCGAGGACGGAGACGAGACGCACCGCCACGGTGACGGGCGGGTCCCAGCGCTCGTCGACGACCCGGGCGTATGCCGTGTCGTCGAGCTCCTCGACGAGCTCGACCGTCCGCTCGTGGACCGCCGCGTGGTATGCCGCGAAGAGGGCCGGGTCGGCGACGGTGAAGCGTCCGACGTCTGCCGACGTCATGCTCCAGCCGTGCGCGTCCGCCCGGTAGGGCAGCCCGAACCGTTCGACCCAGCCGTCGCCGCGCCACACCGAGTCGTCGGCGTCGGCCAGCTGGGCCACCTGGTCGTCCTGCTGCCGGGCGAGGTGCCAGACGAGCCATGCGATGTGGTTCGCGTCCGGGTCGGGGCGCCAGAGCAGCTCCTCGACGGAGAGACCGTCGACGACCTCCGGCAGGCCGTCACGGATGCGGCCGAAGCCGTCGAGCATCAGGTCGCGTGCGATGTCGGTCGTCATGTCGTCCACCTCCCCAGCATGCACCCGGGCGCGGACCTCCCACGCCGTGCCCCTACTGCATCCCGACCCGCAGTGCGGCGGATCACCTTGCGCCCGTGTGACTCCGGACGAATCAGACCTTTGCCGCGCGATGTATCTGGAGGGCCCGCCCGGTCTCTGAACCCCCGCGCCCGCCACGAGGGCCGACCCCGACACAGGAGACCAGCAATGACGACCATCCTCACCCCCACCGCCCGACGGGCCACGAGCCTCGCCGGACTCTGCGACGGTGCGGTACACCTCCCCGGCGACCCCGGCTACGACGCGGCACGCCTGCCCTGGAACGTCGCCCTCGACCAGCGCCCGGCCGCCGTCGCCCTGCCTCGCACCGTCGCGGACGTCCAGGCGGTCGTCCGCGCGGCCGCCGCCGACGGGCTGAAGGTCGCGCCGCAGAGCACGGGCCACAACGCCGGGCCGCTCGTCGGGCGGGGCCTCGACGACGTCGTCCTCGTGCGCACCGAGCGGATGCGCGGTGTCGGCATCGACGCGACCCGCCGGGTCGCCCGGGTCGAGGGCGGGGCGCTCTGGATCGACGCGACCGAGCCCGCAGCCGACCACCGGCTCGCGGCCCTGCACGGCAGCTCGCCCGACGTCGGCATCGCCGGCTACAGCCTCGGCGGTGGCATCGGCTGGTACGCCCGCAAGCTCGGTCTCGCCTCCAACAGCCTCACGGCCGTCGAGCTCGTCACGGCCGACGGTGAGCACGTGCGCGCCGACGCGACGCAGAACGTCGAGCTCTTCTGGGCCCTGCGCGGGGGTGGCGGCAACTTCGGGGTCGTCACGGCTCTCGAGTTCCGCCTCTACCCGATCGAGGCGGCGTATGCCGGCATGCTCGTCTGGGACCGCGACCACGCCGAGCGTGTGCTGCGTCGCTGGGCCGACTGGGCTCCCGAGGCCCCCGACGCCGTCTCGACGTCGTTCCGCTTCCTCGACCTGCCGCCGCTGCCGACGATCCCCGAGCCGCTGCGTGGGCGGTCGCTCGTCGTCATCGACGGCGCGGTGCTCGGCTGCGACGCCGAGGCCCGCTCGATCCTCGGGATGCTCCGCGGCCTCGGACCCGAGATCGACACCTTCGACCGCGTGCCGGCCCGGTCGCTGACCCGGCTGCACATGGACCCGGAGGGCCCGACACCCGCCGTCTCGGACGGGACCCTCATCGGCGAGCTCGGCGACGCGACCGTCGACACGCTCCTCGAGCAGGTGGGCCCGGGCTCGACGTCGTCGCTGCTGTCGACCGAGCTGCGCCAGCTCGGCGGGGCCCTCGGCCGGGCACCCGAGGGCCACGGCGCCCTCGCGACGATCGATGCGGCATACGCCGTCTTCGCTGTCGCGGTTGCCGCGACCCCCGAGCTGGCGATGCAGGGGCAGCTCGACGCGCACCGGCTCACGGGCTCGCTCGAACCGTGGTCGACCGGCCGCAGCTACCTCAACTTCGCCGAGAACGAGGTCGACGTGCGCACCGGCTACACCGAGTCGGCGTGGCTGCAGCTCAAGGGGATTCGGTCGGCGTACGACCCCGACGACCGCTTCCTCGCCAACCACCGCGTCCCCCGGCTCTCCGAGGACGGCGCGGTCACCGAGTGACGGCTCGTTCGAGGTGATCCCGTGGGCCACGTGCCTCACGGGATCACCTCGACCGGCGTCAGAGCGTCACGAGGACGAAGGCCTCCACCGGCTCGCCCTTGCCCTTGAGCTCGAGCGGACCCAGCGGCTCGGTGGTCGCGCCGGGCAGCATCGCCAGCGTGTCGGCCGTGACCGCGACGCGGCCGACCGGCGCCTGGCCCTCGATCCGCGAGGCCACGTTGACGGCGTCGCCGATGACGGTGTGGGTGCGGCCGCCCTCGCTGCCGAGCACGCTGACGAGCACCTCGCCGCTGTTGATCCCGACCCGGAAGCGCGGCCAGCCGGGGTGCTGGTCGGCGATGCGCGCCGTCTCGACCTGGAGGTCCAGACCGGCCCGAGCCGCTCGGTGTGCATGGTCGGGCTGGTCGCCGAGACGGTTGAACGTCGCCATGATCGCGTCGCCGATGAGGCGGTCGATCGTGCCCCCGTGCCGCTTGACGACGGCCGGGATCGCCACCGTGAAGTAGGCGTTGAGCATCTCGGTGACCTCGCTCGGGTCATGGCCCTCGGAGAAGGTCGTGAAGCCCTTGAGGTCGGCGAAGAGGATCGACATCTCGCGGCGGCCGGCCAGGGTGTCGGCCGTGTAGAGGCTGGCGTAGCGCTCCTCGTGCCAGGACTGCTGCGCGCCCCAGGCGACGAGGACGAACGCCGCGAGCATGAGCAGGTGCCACTCCCACCACGAGTAGTGCCAGTTGGGGGCGAACACGATGGCGACCATCGCCTCGGCGAGCAGGACCATCGCCGACGCCATCGCCGCGGGGAGCAGCCCACCACGCCGCCACCACAGCCGCGCGTACGTCACCGCCGTCACCGCGAAGAGGACGACCGACACCACGGCCGCGCCCACCATCGGCGGCGATCCCCTCTCGAGCCCGGGCCCCACGTCGAACGGCGGCACCCGCAGCAGCGACGCGAAGCCCCAGACGACCATCGTGATCAGCAGGGCCAGGCGCAGCATCCGCGCCCTCCGCATCTCGGCGGCCGCCCGGTCGGCAGCCACCTCGCGCACCGACGCGACGGCGAAGAGCGAGCCGATGGCGATGCCGACGGGGGTGGAGATGTTGAACCCGGCCGTGGCGGTCTCCAGGAGCATGTGCGGGGTCGCGAGCGCGTGCAGCCCGAGGAAGCCCGAGGCGGAGAGGAAGGCGAGCGACACGTACATGACGCGCACGTCGCCGCGCCGGACCGCAGCCGCGCCCGTGCCGTATGCCGTCAGCGCGCTGAGCAGGGCCGCGCCGAGGACGATCCAGAAGTGCGTCGGGTCGTGCTGCCACTGCCGGTCGAGGGGCTCGGAGAGCCGAAGCACGACGAGGCCGAGCAGCGGCAGCGCGAGCGCGACGGCGCCGACGACACCGCGTCGGCGGGCCCCGGGGCGTGACTCGCCCGGGCTGGTCGCGGGCGCGGCCAGCGGGGTGACGGCCGGGTCGTCAGCCATGGGGGTGGGCCTGCCCGTCCGTCTCCGTCTCCTTCTCGGTCGACCGGGACATCGACTCGACGAGCGAGAGGTACTGGTGCACCTCGGACACCACGACCGAGCCCTCGCCGACCGCCGACGCGACCCGCTTGACGGACCCCGCTCGCACGTCCCCGACCGCGAAGAGTCCCGGCACCGACGTCTCGTGCGCGCACGGAGGTCGCTCGAGGCTCCAGGCGCCGGCCTCGCGCACGTCGGCGCCGGTGAGCAGGAAGCCCCACCCGTCGCGGACCACGGCCTCGGGCAGCCACGCGGTGTGCGGCTGCGCGCCGATCATGACGAAGAGACCGTCGGCCGGGATGGAGCGCCGCTCGCCGGTCGTCCGGTCCGCCACCACGATCTCGGACAGCCATCCGTCGCCGCCCCCGTCGACGACGTCGGCGTTCGGGACGACGGTGATCCTCGGCGAGGCCTCGATCTCGTCGATGAGGTAGCGCGACATGGTCGTCGAGAGGTCCGGCGTGCGGATGACGACGGTCACGTCCGCGGCATACCGCTGCAGGTGCAGGGCCGCCTGGCCGGCGGAGTTGCCGCCGCCGACGATGACCGTGTGCGCCCCGGTGAGCCCATGGGCCTCGGACACGTTCGCGCCGTAGTAGACGCCGGACCCGCTCAACGCCTCGAGCGACGGCACCCCGAGGCGCCGGTAGGCGACGCCGGTCGCGAGCAGCACCGCCCGCGCCCGCACGTCGCCGACGTCGGAGACCGTGGCGACGAACCACGGGGCCCCGTGCGCGTCCGGGGTCGGGTCGATCGCCGTGACCCGCCGGGTCAGGACGAACCGCGCGCCGAAGACCCACGCCTGCTGGAAGCCCCGCTGGGCGAGCTCGGCGCCCGAGACCCCGCGCGAGAAGCCGAGGTAGTTGCGGATGAGCGAGCTCGTGCCGGCCTGACCGCCGAGCGCCTGCTCCTCGACGCAGAGCACCGACAGTCCCTCGGACGAGCCGTAGACCGCAGCCGCGAGCCCGGCCGGTCCGGCCCCGACGACGAGCAGGTCCACGTCGCGCACCTCCGGCCCGCCCCCGGGCACGGTGAGGTCGGTGCCGATGCCCCAGGCCTGGCAGATCTCGACGTCGGTCGGGTCGAGCAGGACCCGGCCGCCCAGCGCCGCGAGCCAGATGACGAGCGGACCCTCCGGGTCGGTCGGGCGCGGGGCCTCGATCGTCAGGAGCAGGTCCACCGCCTCCGCCGTGCCCCGGTCGAGGTAGGCGTGCGGGATCCCGTTGCGAGTCAACAGGGTTCGCACGGCGTGGCCGCGCGGGTCGCGGGCCGCGCCGACGACGACCACCTCGCGCCGGCGGTTCGCCACCGTCCGGGACCACACCTGGACGAACTCCGAGACGGTGCGACAGAAGAGCTCGTCCGGTGACGTCCACGGCTCGAGGACGTAGTAGTCGATGTCGCCGAGCGACATGCCTCGCAGGATCGCGTGGGCGGTGCGACCGTCGGCCCACGCGCCCCAGGGCACGAGCAGGGCCCGGGCGGCGTCGGGGTGCAGGGTGCGCACCGACCGCAGCAGCTCGGCGCCCCCGAGTCCGGGCAGCCACGGGTCGGCGAGGACGAGCGCGACCGGGTCGCCGCGCTCGGCCGCGAGCTGGAGGTGCTGGAGGGCGACGGCGCTGTCGGACTCGCCGCGCACGCGGAAGTCGGCGCCGAAGCGCCGCGCGAGCTCGGCCTCGGTCCGGGCGAGCCCGTCGAGGTCATGGTCGACGACGAGCAGGAGAGGACGGGTCATGGAACCCCCTCACGCAGTGGTGCGGGCAGGACGATGGACGACCACCCCTCACACCGACGGTAGGCCGCATCAGGACCCCGCGGGTCCCGAACGGACGATCTCGTGGTCCCTCGGCGAAGATGGGGCCATGGCACCCCTGGCACCCTCCGCGTACGACGTCGACCGGATCCGCTGGCTCTTCCCCGCCCTCCACGAGGGGGCGGCGCACTTCGACGGCCCCGGTGGGTCGCAGGTGCCCGACACCGTCGCCACGGCTGTCGTCGAGACGCTGACCTCCGCCATCTCGAACCGCGGCTCCGTGACCGCGGCCGAGCGCCGCGCCGACCGCGTCGTCGTCGAGGCGCGCGCCGCGATGGGCGACCTGCTGTCGGTCGAGCCGGGCGGCGTCGTCTTCGGCCGGTCGGCCACGGAGCTGACCTTCCACCTCGCGCGCACGCTCTCGTCGGACTGGGGTCCCGGCGACGAGGTCGTCGTCAGCCGCCTCGACCACGACGCCAACGTCCGTCCGTGGGTCCTCGCTGCCGAGGCTCGGGGCGCCACCGTCCGGTGGGCCGAGTTCGACCCGAGCACCGGCGAGCTCGCACCCGAGGCCGTCGCCGCCGTCGTCGGCGAGCGCACCCGCCTCGTCGCCGTGACCGCCGCGTCCAACCTCATCGGCACCCGCCCCGACCTGCCCGCCATCGCCGAGATCGTCCACGCGGCCGGGGCGCTGTTCTGGGTCGACGGCGTGCACGCGACCGCGCACGTGCTCACCGACGTGCCGGCGAGCGGCGCCGACTTCTGGGTCTGCTCGCCCTACAAGTTCCTCGGCCCGCACCTCGGCGTCCTCGGCGCCTCGTCCGCGCTGCTCGAGACGCTGCACCCCGGCAAGCTCGTGCCCTCGTCGGACACCGTGCCCGAGCGCTTCGAGCTCGGCACGCTGCCCTACGAGCTGCTCGCCGGCACGACGGCGGCCGTCGACTTCCTCGCCGACCTCGCCCTCACCGACCCCTCGCGGCCCCGCCGGGAGCGACTGGTCGCCTCCTTCGCCGCCCTCGAGGCGCACGAGGACGCCCTCCTCGCCACGCTGGAGGCGCGGCTTCGCGCGATCCCGGGGCTGACGTCATACAGCAACGCGCAGCGTCGGACGCCGACCGTGCTCGTCACGGTCGAGGGGCACGACCCGCAGGACCTGCGCACGGCGCTGGCCGAGCGCGGTGTCAACGCCCCAGCCGGCAGCTTCTACGCGTGGGAGTGCAGCCACCACCTCGGGCTCGGCGCCAGCGGCGGGCTGCGGATGGGCCTCGCGCCCTACACGAACGCCGACGACGTCGACCGGCTCGCGACCGGGCTCGAGGAGATCTGCGGGGTGTCCCGGTGAGCCGAGCGGTGCCCCTCCCGGCCGGCCCGGGCCAGGAGTCGGTGTGGGACTACCCGCGTCCGCCGGCGGTCGACCCGAGCGACGAGCTGGTCGAGGTGCACCTCGGCGGCGAGGTCGTGGCCCGCACCCGCTCCTCGCTCCGCGTCCTCGAGACGAGCCACCCGCCGACCTACTACCTGCCGCTCGACGCGTTCGTCGACGGCGCGCTCGTGCCCGTCCAGGGCAGCACCGTGTGCGAGTGGAAGGGTCGCGCCGCCTACTTCGACGTCGTCGGTGGCGGGCTGCGCGCGGCCCGCGCCGCGTGGACCTACCCCGAGCCCGTGGCCACGTATGCCGTCCTGGCCGGTCACGTCGCCGTCATGCCGGGACTCGTCGACGCGTGCCTCGTGGACGGCGAGAGGGTGCGGGCGCAGGAGGGCGGCTTCTACGGCGGCTGGATCACCGACCGGGTCGTCGGCCCCTTCAAGGGCGGCCCCGGCTCCTGGGGCTGGTGACGGCGCGGAGGCGCCAGACCTCACCCTGAGAGGGGGAGGATCACGGCGGCCGGGAGCGGCAGGGTGGTCCGTGGGGAGACGTGCGTCCGGCGACGCACGTGGACCCGACGACACCACTCGCACCCACCGCCGGACGGCCGGGCCCGCCACGGCGCCACGCAAAGGAGCAGGACATGGCTGCCTTCACGGTATGGAAGTTCGACGACCTCGACGGCGCAGACCACGCCGAGTCCGTCCTCGAGGACTGTCAGGCGGAGGGTTTCCTCAAGGTCGTCGACCACGCCGTCGTCACGTGGCCCGAGGGCGACGAGCATCCCAGCATGAGCCACGGGAACGACGAGAAGTGGCGTGGCACGGGCTGGGGCGCGCTCTGGGGAGTGCTGGTCGGCGCGCTCTTCTTCGTCCCGGTCGTCGGGGGCGTCGTCGGAGCGGCCATCGGGGCCATCAGCAAGATGACGGAGGACGCCGGCATCACCAAGGAGCAGCTCGAGACGATCCGCACCGAGCTGACCCCGGGCACGTCGGCGCTCTTCGTCGTCACCGAGCAGGGCGACCTCGACCGCGTCGGCGAGCGCCTCCGGGGGATCCACAGCAAGCTCGTCGCCACCAACCTCACGGACGGCGAGCGCCAGATCCTCCTGGAGACCTTCGGCGGTCGCTGAGCCCTGCCGGGAGCGGTTCAGCGCGGAAGCGGCACGATCCGCGCCTCGACGAGCGTCCGGTCGCGCACGTCGAGGGTCGCGAAGGTCCCGGCCGGCTGGCGCCGTCGGTCGGTGGGCGAGCCCGGGTTGAGGATGCGCACGCCGTCGCCGGTCTCGTCGAGCGGGATGTGCGAGTGCCCGAACACGACGAGGTCGGCCGTGGGGAAGCGCCGCCGCATCCGCGCGGTGCGCCCCTGTCGCTGCCCGCTGTCGTGGACCATCCCGATGCGCAGGCCCTCGAGCTCGATCTCCATCGTCTCGGGGGCGCCCCACGCGGCGACCTCGGGCACGTCGTTGTTGCCCATGACGACGTGCACCGGCGCGAAGGTCGCCAGCAGGTCGAGCACGTCGGGGGTGCAGACGTCACCGGCGTGGAGGATGACGTCGGCCGACTCGAGGTGCGGGAGCAGCGCCGGCGGGCAGGCCTTCCAGTGGCGGGGCCCGTGGGTGTCGGAGACGACGAGGACCCTCACGACCGCACGCGCTCGAGCACCTCGCGGACCGTGGCCTCGACGAGCTGCACCTTGTAGCCGGTCTCGGGGAGCGGGCGGGCACCGCGCGTCGCCTCCACAGCCGCCGCGGAGACGGTGTCGTCATCGAGCGACGTCCCGGTCAGCAGCTCCTCGACCGCACTGAGCCGCAAGGGAACCGGCGCGACCCCGCCGATCGCGACCCCGCACGACGTGACGGTCCCGGCGTCGTCGCGCACGACGCGGACGACCGCCTCGACGAGCGGCCACTCCGCCTCGAACCGGCTGATGGAGCGGAAGTAGGCCGCCCGCTCGCCCGCCGCGGGAGGTGGCAGCGTCACCCGGGTCAGCACCTCGTCGTCGGCGAGCAGGTGGTCACGGCTCGGGTCGGACCCGTCGCCGAGCACGTCGCCCACCCCGAGACCGTCACGCTGCGTCGTGTCGATGGTGGCGGCATACGTCATCAGGGCCATGGCGAGGGACGACGGGTGCGGGTGGACGCACGGGGCGGTGTCGAAGACGACGCCGTAGAGGTGGCGCCCGTCGCGCGCGGGACAGCCCTCGCCGCCCGACTTGAAGCACGACGTGTGCGGGTGGCGGAAGTACCAGCAGCGGGTGCGCTGGAGCAGGTTGCCGCCGATCGTCGCGGCCGCGCGCACCTGGGGGGTCGCCAGGCCCGCGGCCGTGAGCGCGAGCGCCGGGTAGTCGGCGGCCAGGTCTCGAGCGATGGTGGCGACGGTGACGCCCGCGCCGAGGGTCGTGGCGGCGTCGGTGCGCTCGACCGTGGCGAAGCCGCGCACCCCCGTCAGGTCGAGGACGTGCGGCGTCGCGCCGGTCGTGCGCAGCCGCTCCTGCAGGTCGGTGCCGCCGGCGCGATAGACGAGCTCGCCTGCGCCGTCGGGCCGCTCGTCGTATGCCGTGAGGATCGTGATGCTCATCGCGTGACCTCCGTGCGCAGTCCCTCGAGGAGCCGGTCTGGACGCACCGGCAGTGACAGGGGTCGCCAGCCCGTGGCGTTGAAGATGGCGTTCCCCACGGAGGCCGCGGGGCTGACGGTGGCGACCTCGCCCAGCCCGACGCCACCGCCCGGCACGCGGTCCCACCCCTCCTCGTGGAAGTGGATGTCGATCTCGGGGGTGTCTCCCAGCTGCGGGATGCGGTAGTCCTCGAGGTTGGCCGTGAGGGTGAGTCCGGTGTGCGGGTCGAGGACCTGGTTCTCGTAGAGCGCGAGCCCGACGCCCTGGATGATCGAGCCCTCGCACTGGCTGCGGGCGAGGACCGGGGCGTGGATGCGGCCGACGGCGATGCCGCCGTGGACGCGGAGAACCCGGGTCTTCCCGGTGCGGGTGTCGACCTCGACCTCGGTGACGTGCAGGGCCGCCGAGAAGCCGCGGCCGACCTGGATGCCGTTCATCGTCATCGGGACGGCTCGGAGCCCGCGGTCGCCCCCGCGCTTGGCCGCCGCCGACGCGCCGGCCGGGGCACGGTCGAGGTCGGTGCCGACCCGGTCGCGGAGGCTGCTGGCCGCCTCGACGGCGGTCGACCACAGCGACACCGTCGTGCGGCTGCCCCCGGACGCCGGGCCGTGGGACGTGCCGCCGTGGGAGCGACCGAGCCGGACCTCGACGGCGGACGGGTCGACGTCAAAGACACCCGCCACCGCCCGGGCGACGACCGTGCGGCTCCCGGTCCCCATGTCCTGCGCAGCCGTCGACGCGACCAGGTGACCGGCCTCGACGGACACGACGACCTCGCAGTCGGGGTCGACGAGGTAGATCCAGTTGCCGGCAGCCACACCGACGCCGCGCCGGAAGCGCCCGGACTGGCTGCCGGTGGCGGGTCGCCGCTCCCACGTCGGGAGCGCACTCGCCCAGCGGTAGAGCGCCTGACGCTTCTGGTTGCCGTCCCACTGGGCGCGCAGCCCGATCGGGTCGCGGCCGAAGCGGTGCGCGACCTCGTCGACGGTCTGCTCGAGCGACCAGGCGCTCGTCGGGCCGCCGGGTCCCCGGAACGGCGCTCCGGGAGGCGCGTTCGTCACGACGTCGACGTCGCGGGCCAGGCGCGGCGTGCGCTCGTAGAGCAGCATCGACAGGGCGGCCACGCTGTTGCCGATCGCGACCCCCGCGTGGCTGTCGGTGTCGACGACGAGCGCCCTGACGGCCTGCGTGTCGTCGTCGACGAGCATCGAGACGCGCGACCGGCTCCCCGGGCGGTTGCCGGTGCCGGTCAGCTCCTCGTGCCGGTCGAGCACGAGCCGCACCGGTCGACGCGCGAGACGGCTCAGGGAGATCGCGCTCGTGGCCTCCGTCGTGAGTGAGAGCTTGGCGCCGAACCCGCCGCCGACGTGCTCGGCGACGACCTCCACCTGCGTGGGGTCGAGGTCGAAGCGGTCGGCGATGGCGTGCCGCATGAGGTCCACGCCCTGGGTGCTGAGCCAGACCCGCAGATGCTGCGGGTCGGTCCAGTCGGCGACGCAGGCGTGCGGCTCGAAGGCCGTGTGCAGCTGGGCTGCGGTGTGGAACTCCAGCTCGACGAGGCCCTGTCTCCCGGCGGCGCGCGCGGCACCGACCCGGCGTTTGGCGAGGGTGCCCAGGAAGGGGCTGCGCGAGGGCCCGTGGCGGTTGCCGTCCCATGGCGCCGGCATCGACCCACCCTCACCGGCGGACGGCGCGGCCTTGCGCTCGCCCCGCGTCGGGTAGACGAGCGGGGCGCCCGGGCGCACGGCCGCCTCGGGATCGAGCACGAAGTCGAGGGGCGTCACGGGCACGACGAGCTCGCGCGCGACCCGGCGCGCCTCGGCGAGGGACTCTGCCGCGACGACGGCGATCGGCTGACCGGCCCAGCGCACGCGTCGGTCGTCGCCGAGGATGTCGAGGCCGACGACGCCGTCCGGGAAACGGATCGGACCGACGGTCCCGGCCGCCACGTCGGATCGGCGGATCGCGGCGTGCAGCATGCCGGGCAGGACGACGTCCGTCGTGTAGACGGCGGCCCCGGTGACCTTGGCAGGGGCGTCGACGCGCTCGACGTGGCCGGCCCCGTCGTCGTGCTCGCCGCGGCACGCGGCGGCGACCGCGCGGTAGATCCCCTCGTACGAGCCGCAGCGGCACAGGTGGCCGGCGAGGGCCTCGGCGATCGTCTCGCGGTCGGGCCCGTCGGCACCGGCTTTTCCGACCTCCCCGGCGGCACCGGCGGCACCGCGCTCGGCCCGCCACCGGTCGTGGAAGGCGACTGCGTCGACGACGAATCCCGGCGTGCAGTAGCCGCACTGGAGCCCGTCGTGGTGGGCGAAGGCGCGCTGCACGGGATGGAGGTCGTCGCCGTCGGCCAGGCCCTCGACGGTCGTCACGCTCGCGTCGCGCAGCCGGGTCGCCGGGGTGAGGCAGCCGAGCACCGGCTCGCCGTCGACGAGCATCGTGCACGCGCCGCAGACGCCGCTGCCGCAGACGAGCTTGGTGCCGGTCAGGCCGAGGCGGTCGCGCACGACGTCGACGGCCGACTCGGTGCCCTCGACCTCGACGACCCGTGCCTCGTCGTTGACCGTGGTGGTGAGCTCCATGAGGCCTCCCTGCGGGTGCGTCTCGACGAGACGGTGCGAACCGACGCTACCTCCGGATCGGCCGCGGCGCGATGATGGTGTGGAGGGCTCTCGTCCGCGCCGACCCACGGCCGGAACGGCGACCCGCAGCGACGAGGAGGACACGGTCATGCGCATCGCGGTGCTCGGCACGGGCGGGATCGGCGGCTACTTCGGCGGGCGGCTCGCGGCGTCCGGGCACGACGTCACGTTCGTGGCGCGGGGCGACCACCTCGAGGCGATCCGCGACAGCGGTCTCGTCGTGACGAGCGTCGCCGGCGACTTCACGGTCGAGCCCGCGCACGCCACCGACGACGTGACGTCGATCGGCGTCGTCGACGCGGTCCTGCTCGCGGTCAAGACGTGGCAGCTGCCACCCGTCCTCGAGTCGCTGCGCTCGCTCGTCGGACCCGGCACGGCCGTCGTCACCACCCAGAACGGGGTCGAGGCGCCCGACCAGGTGGCCGCCGTCGTCGGGCGCTCCGCGGTGCTGCCCGGCATCGCCAAGATCTTCGCCTACATCGACGGTCCCGGCCGCATCACCCACGCGGGCGGCCCCGCCTCCTTGGCCTTCGACGAGTGGTCGGCCGCTCCCGCGCCGTCCGACCGGGTCGCCCGGCTCCGCGAGGCCGTGACGGCCTCGGGTGCGGTGTCGCCCGTGCCCGACGACATCTGGGCCGAGCTGTGGTCGAAGATGCTCTTCGTCGTGCCCTTCGGCGGGCTCGGCGCCGCCCTCGACTCGACCATCGGCGAGCTGCGCACGAAGCCGTCGAGCCGGGCGCTCCTTCAGGACGCGATGCGGGAGGTGGAGACGCTGGCCCGGGCACGCGGCACACACCTGCCCGAGCGCGTGGTCGCGGGCACGATGGCCTTCGTCGACGACCAGCCCGCCGACGCGACGACGTCGCTGCAGCGGGACCTGCTCGAGGGCAGGCCGTCCGAGCTCGACGCGTGGACGGGCGCCGTCGTGCGCCTCGCGAGCGAGTCCGGCGTGGACGTGCCGCTGCACCGCCTGCTGCTCGAGGTGCTCACCTCACGCCACCCAGGGGCGCTGCTCGGCTGACCGGTGACCGCGCTGATGGCGTACGCCCTCGGCGGCGTCCGAGCCCGGGTGACGCTCAGAGGTCGGGGCGGCACACCCCACGACCGAGGATCGCGAGTCCGCGCCGGTCGCCGTCGGCGGGGCCGGCCCCCGTGCCGCCCGTCTGCGACATGAGCTGCGAGCCGTCGGACACGTGGTTGAGCCCGAGCACGTGCCCGATCTCGTGCTCGACGACGGCGCGGGCGGAGTCGCGTCGGCCCGCGGCGAGCAGGTCGTGCATCGCCTTCGCGTCGAGCCAGACCGACCCGGTGACGTAGACGAGGACCCCGTCACCGGCAGCCCGCGGCGTGCTGCCGCCGAGTCCGACGGTGCCGCCCGCGAGCCTCGGGATCTGCTCGGGCGTCGCGAAGGCGACGTAGACCGGCGCCCAGCGGTCGCCGTAGCGGTCGGGCTGGTACGGGTCGCGCTCGGGGGTAGGCCCCTCGTCGGTCAGGCCGTCGTCGACGAAGCGCAGCCCGCTCGCCTCGGACATCGTCGAGACGGCCTCGCGCACGAGGGCGTCGCCACCGGGAGGCAGGCCGACCGTGCTCGTCGTGAAGTGGATCGGCCGGCAGGGGTCGTAGGCCACCGGGTCCAGGCCGTCGGCCTGCATCCGCATGAACGTGTAGCCGCCGTGGCCGCCCGGCATCGACGGGGGGTCACCGAGCGGGGCCTGGGCCGCGCCGATGCCGGCCGGCGGGGAGTCGACCCCGATGCCGTGCCTCGAGTCGAACGGCCGCGCCTGCCACAGCCACAGCGGGACCGTGATCGCGAGCACGGCGAGGATCACGGTGCCGAGCCACACGGGCCGGCGCCCGCGGGACGCACTCGCGCCGGTGGGTCGGTGCCGACCGGGTGCGCGAACGAGGGACCCCTGACGCATGTCATGCATGGTGCCGTGAACCGCCCGTCCTGTCGCATCGAGAGCCTGCGCCTCGCGCGCGACTCCTCTTTCCGTACCCAACGGGGGTCCACCTCGGGCACCCACAACCGTGTCGGCTAGGTTCTGCGTCCGTGGACTGGTTCGAGGCGGTGCGCGACCGGGTGGTCCCGGCGACCGGTGACGTCGCCCTGGCCGCCCCCCGGCTGCTGATCGTCCTCGGCATCGCGCTCGTCCTCGTTGCCGTCGAGCCGCTGTGGAAGGTCGTACGCCTCGCCGTCACCCTCGTGCACGAGCTCGGTCACGCCGTGGTCGGGGTGCTCGTCGGGCGGCAGTTCACGGGTTTCGTGCTCCGCGGTGACATGTCCGGCCACGCCGTGACCCGTGGCCCGGTGCGCGGCCCCGGCCGCATGGCCTCCACGTGGTCGGGCTACCCGATGCCGGCGCTGCTCGGCGCCGCGATGGTGTGGGCGGCCGAGCGCGGCTGGGCGGCCCCCGTCATCACGGCCGGTCTCGCCGTCCTCCTCTTCGCCCTCGTCCGGGTGCGGTCGGCGCTCACGGTCGTCGTCATGCTCGTCGCCATCGCCGGCTCGGCCGCCCTCTGGTGGTGGCGCGACGACGCGCTGCAGACGCAGGTGCTCGTCGGCCTGGGCGTCGTGCTCGTCGTCGGGGCCTGGCGCCATCTGCTCGCGGTGCTGGGCGACCGCAGCAGCGGCAGCGACCCGGGCGTCCTCGCCTCGCTGACGCACCTGCCACGTGCCGCCTGGAACCTCTCGTTCGTCGTCGTGTGCGCCCTCGCGACGTGGGTCGTCGCGGCCGAGGTCGTCGCCACCCTGCACTGACCGGCACGAAGGCCGGCTGTCGGTGGTCGACGCGCCGGGAAAATGGGTAAGCGAAGATCGGGTGGAGCCAGGGGGACCACCCTGCACCACACCTCGGGGACGCCGCATCCGGTGCACGGATGACCACGGCGACGGCCCGGCGGCATGCAGGGAGATCACTGGCATGCCGCCGGGCTGGGCCCCGCCTGCAGGCGGTCGGCCTTCGCGATGAGGTCAGTTGAGGCTGAAGGGCGGGATCGGCGGCCGGGCGACCGCGCCGAGGGCAGCGGCGAACTCGCGCTCACGCCTGACCAGCTCGAGGCCGAGCCGCAGGCGCGACTCCGTGTCGCTGCTCGCGAGGAGGCGCTGGCGGTCGGCCACGTCCAGACTCACGGCGTCGGACACGGCATACGCGAGGGCACGGTCGTCGGCCGGGAGCTCGGGGTCGGTGCCCGTCACCGCGGCGAAGACGGCGAGCTCGGCGCGGAGGCGGGCCGCGAGGAGGGTGACGGTCGCGGCGTCGCCGTCGGGCTCGGTCAGCCAGGTGACGCGGGCCGTGGTGTACGGCGTGCCGGCGGACTCGTCGATGGCGTCGAGCCGGAAGCGGTCCGTGCCCTCCGAGACGACGAGGAACCGCTCGCCCTCGAGCGCAGCGGCCTGGGTGAGCAGGGCGCCGCAGCCGATGGGGTGCAGGGCGCGCACGCCCTCCTCGCCGACCTCGTAGCCCTCCCGGATCGCGACGACCCCGAAGACGGGGGAGCGCTCGTCCTGCCCGTCGAGCAGGTCCCGGAGCAGCCGGACGTAGCGCGGTTCGAAGATCTGCAGGGGCAACCGCCCACCGGGCATGAGCACGGTGCCGAGCGGGAAGAGCGGCAGTGTCGCCATGCAGCCAGAGTAGGCACGGCCGGCCGCCGTCGGGAGCCCCGACGACGGCCGGCCGCTGCGTTCACGCGGTCAGGCGCTCACATCTCAGAGGTCACCTCGCTCCTGGACCTTGAGGGTGTTGACGACCGGCGAACCGAGCCCCTTGCGGGGCACGAGCTCGACGGTGAGAGGACCGCCCGCGTGCTCGATGACGAGCGTGTCGACGTCGGCCGTGAACGAGCCGACCTCGGCCGCGATGTCCTTCGCGACGATCTTGTACGCACCGTTGACCTTTACGTCGAAGACGTGCGAGCCGGGCTTGGTCGCAGTGAACTCGGCGAAGCCGAGCTCGAGCTGGTACGTGCCCGCCGGTGCCGCGTCGAAGCGGTACGTCACGGCGCCCGACCGGCGCGTCTGGAACAGCGTCTGGTCCTGCGTCCCGGCTATCGCCTTCTTCGTCGACTCGACCTTGGTGTCGGTGCCGAGGTAGCCCCAGCCGCCCGCCGCGTACGCCTTGTCGGCCTGCCACCTGAACAGGTCCTTCCCGGCGACAGCGCCACCGGCGTTGTTGACGCCGACCTGGTAGGCCGAGATGACCACCCGGAAGGGCACGTTCACGGCGCGGGTCCGGCCCGCCCCCGTGTTGAGCGTGAGTGCACCCGACCAGACACCCGGCTCGGCGAGCGAGGCGTCGACGTCCACGGTGAAGGTCCTCGTCTCACCCACGGCGATGGTCGTGGAAGTCGGGGCGACCGACAGCCACGGAAGGTCGGTGTTCTCCGGGTCGCCCACGTCGACGAGGTACGCCTTGCCGTCCAGCTGGTTCGCCGTCCAGAGGTTGCCCTGGTCGTCGGACTCGAGCCCGGAGCCCGGGAAGTCGTCGTCGGTCGGGTAGGCCACGGTCTTGAGGGTCGAGCAGTCGGCCGGCGACAGCTGGTAGAACACCGTTGTCTCCGCGCTCGGCACCATCCAGATCGTGTCGGAGGTGTTGTTGTAGGCCAGACCGGCGATGCCGGGCTCGGCCGGCTCACAGGTGGCGAGCGTGGCACCTGGGGTCGCGTGCGTGGTGCCCGCGACCGTGTAGATGACGCCCTCGTTCCAGCCACCGATGTAGAACACGTCGTCCGCGGCGTTGTAGGCGAGCCCACGCTGCGACGTCCCGGTCCAGGGCGTGCCCGAGATGCGGCTGCTCTCGGCACCCGTCGCCGGGTCGACGCAGACGATGGCGTTGTCGCCGCCGACATTGACCTGGCAGACCTTGCCAGTCGTGCTGTCGTAGGCCATATCGCCGTTCCACGAGCCGCCCCAGCGGCCGGGGTAGGTCGCCTGGGCGACACCGGCCGTCGAGAACTTCGTGTTCGTCTGCGCCTCGGGGTCCGAGATCCAGACGCTCGAGTCGTAGCCGACACCCCAGGCGACGGACAGGCCGGTGTCCCACGAGGCCAGCACGTCACCGTCCGCGCTCGGCGCGGCCGCGAGGCCCTTCTGCGCGGCCCGCTGGGTCGCGCTGTAGAGACCCTTGGCCGACGTCGCGCCGCGGTCGGACGCCGTCGCGGCCTTGACGGACGCGCCGCTCAGCGCGGCCGGCCGCTCGGCGACCGACGAGGTCTTGCGACCACCCTCACCAATGGAGAACGCGAGCGGCGCGGAACCGGTGTTCTTCACGGTGAAGCTCTCCCTGCGCGTGTCGCCCATGCCGAGCACACCCCAGTCGTACGACGTCGCGCCGGAGACCTCGGCGATGCCGGTCTTGAGGGCCGGGCTGAACGTCGCCGTGTCACCGTCGCTGTCGAAGGTGATGGTCGTTGTCTCCGTGACGTAGTTCGTCGCGGAGGCCTTGACCTCGTACGAACCGAGGAACAGCACCTTGCTGAACGTGCCGTCGGCCGCGGTCGTCAGCGTCGTCGGCGAACCCGTCGACGGCGTGATGGTGACCGTCGCACCGGAGACCGGCTGGTGGTCGTTGGCGTCGGTGACCGTGCCACTCAGAACGCCGGAGGGCGGCGGGGTGAAGCGGATCGACGTCTGCGGGGCCACCGACCCAGCGGTGTTGAATGCGTACTGCCAGGCCACGCTGCCATTGGCGTTCTCGATGCCGACCGTCGCGGAGGTGCCGGTGAGGACCGGCTTCGCGTCGGTCTGGGCGCCGTAGCCGAGCAGGACCCCGCCGCTGCGCAGGAGCGCGACGGAGAAGTTCGTCCGGGCGTTGGCGTCGGAGTACGAGCGGACGTTGCGCCACTCGATGACGAACGCCTCCACGCCGCCCACCGTCGTCGTCCCGGTGTAGACCCCCGCCGACGCGTCGACGTTGAGGTCGTCCCAGAACGGGTAGATCGCGGCGTTGGGCGCGGCCGGGTTCGGGATGGCGGTGTTGGCGTATGCCGTCACGCTGGCCAGGAAGTTCACGTGGCCGTTCGTGGAGACATACGCCTTGGAGTAGGACTGGCCGTAGTAGGAGAACGCCCACGGCAGGTCGAGGGCGAGAGCCGCGTCGTCACCGCCCAGCGTGGTCTTCGTCGTGCCCTGGACGTAGCCGGCGCCACCCACGGCGCACGTGTAGCCGTAGCCGTCGGCGCGCGCGGTGAGTGCCACCGGCACGCTCTCGTCGCCGTCGACGACGAGCTCGGCCGAGTACGGGGCCGTGCATCCGCCCGCGTTCACCGCCAGCGTGTACGTGCCCTCCGGCACCTCGGCGATGGAGAATGCGCCGTCGGCTGCGGTCGTCACGGCGGGGATCGCGGAGCTGACCGTGACCGAGGCACCGGCGACGGGTGCGCCGCCCTGGAGCGTCACGGTGCCGGAGACGGTGTGCCGCGGCGCCGCCGTGAGCTCGACGTCGACCGTGGCCGTCGAGCCGGCCGCGACCGTCGCGGTCCGGTCGGCGGTGACGTATCCGAAAGCGCTCACCCGGATGGCGTAGGCACCGGCAGACACGGTGATGTCGTACGTGCCGTCGCTGCCGGTCGTGACGGTGCGCGACGTCGGGCCGCTGACCTGGACGCTGGCACCGGCCACGGGCGAGCCGCCGGAGGTGACGGTGCCTGCGAGGTGGCCGGCGTCGCCCACGGGCGCGCCCGCGACGAGGCGCTGGGCGTCGAGCTTGCCCTGGCCCCAGACGTTGTTGTCCGCGGCGGTACCGCCACACGTCAGGTCGCTCGTGTCGACGGCCGTCTCGTCGAGCAGCGCCTTCGTGCCGGCGATGTCACCGACGAGCGAGGGGGCCGCGCTCCACACGAGCGCCACGGCGCCCGCGACGTGCGGCGACGCCATCGACGTACCGTTTGCGGTGGCGTAGCCGCCACCGGGCACCGACGAGCGGACGTTGACCCCGGGGGCCGAGATGTTCGGCTTCGTCATCCCGTCCTGGCCGGGTCCTCGCGCCGAGAAGCTCGCGACGTTGCCGTTGACGTCGAAGGCTCCAGCGGAATAGTTGATGAGGCGCGAGCCGGGGGATCCGCTTGTCGTGCAAGCGGGCCCGCTGTTGCCGTTGGACCACTGCCCCCAGATGCCCGAGGCGGCCCAGGCGTTCTGGATGTCCTCCATGAACGGCGCTGTCGACGGGTTCCGCGAACCCCACGAGTTGTTGATGACGTTGGGGCGCTTCGACGGGTCGGCACCGGTGCCGTCGAGACGCGTCGGGGCCAGCATCCACTGACCCGACTCGATGAGGTCGGCATCGGCGCAGGTGCTGCAGCCGTTGGCCTCGATCCACTTCGCACCTGGGGCGACGCCGATCTGGTTGGCTCCGTCGGAGCCGAGCATGGTTCCCATCGTGTGGGTGCCGTGGCCGTCGGTGTCGCACGGGTCGCCGGCCGCGTTGCAGTCGCCGGAGCTGTCGAAGAAGTTGTAGTTGTTGTCGAGCGTGCCGTCGGGCAGGAGCCCCCGGTACTTCGACCGCAGCGCCGGGTGCGTGACGTCGACGCCGCTGTCGATGCTCGCGACCACGATGCCCTCGCCGGTCACACCGCTGCCCCAGACGTCATCGGCGTTGATGGCGGAGATGCCCCACTCGACGGCGTTCGGGCCGGTCGAGCTGCTGGACGGCTTCTGGTCGACGGGCTTGATGAGCTCGAGGACGGAGGTCTCGACGATCTCCTTGACCTCGGTGTTGGCGGCCAGGGTGTTGGCGAGGCCGAGGGTGCCACCGCGCACGAGCACCGCATTGGTGATCCAGTACGGCGTGTAGTCGGCGTTCGCCGCCTTGAGCTGGGCGACCACCTTCGCCTGCGAGGCGGTGGCATGGCTGCGCAGCGCGTCGTGGACCGCCTTGCCGCGCTGGTTCCAGTCCGCGACCTGGCTGCCCTTGGACAGGTCGGCCTTGTCGATCATCCGGACCCAGAAGTCCGCGGTCTTGTTCTGGGTCAGCCGTTGTTCGGCGGCGGCGCTGAGCTTGTCTCTCGGGTCAGGGTCTGCGGCATAGGCGTTCGGTGCGCCGAAGCCTGCGCTGGTGAGCAGGACGGCGACCACGGCCGCGACGACCTGGATCAGTCGTCTGGCCCTGGGTGGCGTGGGTGTCATCGATCCTCCGTGTCCGGTCGATAGCCCGGCAAACCCCCGAGAGCACGGGCGTCCTTGTGTGGGAAGGACGCTCACCACGCTCGCAAGGTGGAGGCGGCCGGGCATAGGTCGACGAACGGGCAGAACCCGGGCGGAAAAGGGTCAAATCTTGGTCAAGCCGCGCCGCCGGGGGTGGACGGCGACCCCCGTGGCTCTGCTAGAGAGTTATTCACGGTGCGAGAGACAAGGGGGGAACTATGTTCCACAGCTCGGTCGGCGCGGGCTTCGTGCTCTGTGTCGGACTCCCACTGGGCGAGGCCACGCGGGTGGCGCGGTTACTGCGCGACAGCGCGGTCGTCCTCGTCACGGCCGACCTCGAGGGCGCACGCACGCTCCTCGAGCCCGCCGAGCACGGGGCCGGGGTGAACGTGCTCCCGATGGCTGACCACGTGGCATCTGTGGCTGCGGCATGGCCCGCCGCCGGTCTGCTCGACGCGGGCTGGGGCGCACCGGTCCGCGCGTTCGCACCCGCCGTCCGGGACGAGACTGGGCCACCGTCCGACGCCCTGGCCGTCGGCGCCGTGACGATCGACGCCGCCGCCCGCGAGGTGACGGTCAGGGGTGTCCCCGTCCACCTGTCAGCCCGCGAGTTCGACCTGCTGGCCGTGCTTGCGTCCGACATCGGCCGCGTGTGGTCGTTCGCCACCCTGACCCAACAGCTCTGGGGCACCGACCTGCTCGGCGACAAGGATCCGCTCACCTCGACGGTGAAGCGGCTTCGCCGGCGGCTCGGCGCCGCGGCGGGCTGTCAAGTCGCCTCGGTGCACGGCATCGGCTACCGGCTGCGTGTCGTGACGTCCTGACCGCCACCTGACGGCGAGGGCATCGACGTCAAGGACTCGGTCGACCCCACGACCTGTTCGACTCAGGTGCCGGCGCTGCCGCCGGTCGCCGGACTCGCCAGATGCTGGGTCTCGGGAAGGTACTCCGCCTCCACGGCCTCGGCCAGACCCTCGACGTCGTCGAGCAGCTCGGCCGGGGCTCCGTTGATGGCAGTCGCCAGGCCGAGCGCGAGACCGCGCAGCTCCTGGTCGCCCAGGCCGAGGCGGACGGCGACAGCGGCCGCGTTGGCCGGACGCTTCTCGGGGTCCTTCTCGAGGCACTCGGCGATGAGGTCGCGCAGGTCCTCGGGCACGTCGTCGGGCAGCGGCGGGGGCGGCTCGTTGACGTGGCTGAGGGCCGTGGCGATGGGGGTGCCGCGGTCGAAGGGACGCTTGCCCACGAGCATCTCGTGGCCGACGACGCCGAGGGCGTAGAGGTCGCTCGCACCCGTCGCGGCGTGGCCGAGCGCCTGCTCGGGACTGATGTAGTTGGGCGTGCCGAGCATCTCGCCGTGCTGCGTGTGACCGGACGCGTCGAGTGCGCGCGCGATGCCGAAGTCGGTGAGCTTCACGAGCCCGTCTTCGCGCACCATGATGTTGGCCGGCTTGATGTCGCGGTGCACGACGCGCGCCTCGTGGGCGACGCCGAGCGCGAGCGCGGCCTGGCCCATGATCGAGCGGACCTCGCTCGGTACCAGCGGCCCGCGTCGGGTGAGGACAGCGGAGAGCGGCTCGCCGGAGACGAGCTCCATGACGAGGAACGCGAGGCCCTGGTCCTCGCCGTAGTCGAAGACCGTCGCGATGTTGGTGTGCAGCAGCGCCGCCGAGTGCACCGCCTCGTCGCGGAAGCGGAGGGCGAAGAGCCGCTCGTGGTCGGCGTCGGGGCGCATGACCTTGACCGCGACCTCGCGCCGCAGCACGAAGTCGGTGCCGGCCCAGACATCGGCCATCCCCCCGGAAGCGATGCGGCTCTCCAGCTGATAGCGGTCGCCGAGGACGAACCCTTCCTGCAGGCGGTTCATGTCAGTGGCACCGGGGCCTTTCGGTCTGAAGGTGCACGTCAGTTGACATCTCAGGGGCCTTCGTCAGCGGTCATGGTACGGGACCCCGCAATGAATGAACATTCACGGGCTGGGGCTCTGCAGAAACCGTCCCCCGGTCGCACGGCTCCCGCCTACATACCCCTCGCATCACTGCCTCGAACCGTCGATGTGGTCCGCTTCGCGCCACGAGCCCGACGGCACACGATGGTCGTGTGCCGTCGGGCCGGGTGACGCGTCCGGGGCCCCGGTCGGGGGTCCTGGGGCGAGATCGCGGGCGCGATCTCAGGCGGGATCTCAAGCGGCGCGTCGGCGGTTCGTCGACGCGATCATGAGCCCACCGGCGATGACGACCGCAGCGGCGACCCCGATGCCGATCGCCGGCAGGTCGGACGGCTCGGGCGAGGGCAGGACGACGCGGGGCGACACGGGCGTGGCCACCTCGGGCGTACCCTGCTCGGCCGCGGAGGCCGACCCCGCGCCGGAGCCCGGGGACGCCGACGACTGGTCGCGGCAGGACACGGTCGAGGCACCGCCGACGTAGACGCAGTCCGACGGGGCGGACGAGGCCTGCGGGACGGGAATCGGGTCGGGCAGCTTCATGGCGAGCGCCGGACCGGCGAGACCCAGGCAGAGGACTGCCGAGGTGCCGAGCGCTGCGGCCGAGCGACGCGCAAGGGTGGTGGTGGTGGAGGACTGACTGGACATGTGGCGCTCCTTTCGGGTGGAGAGTCGACCCCGCACGGCCGCGCCTGGACCGCGATCATTCCCGGGGGCGTCGCGCCGTCCGGGGTTCCGTGTGGCGCGACTGGAGCTGATCTAGCTGGGTAGCGGACAGACGCTCGATCCGGGCTCCAGATACCGAACGGCGTGCTGCTTCGACGAATTCGCGGACGAAGCCACCTCAGAACGGACGGATCGGTCCTGGTACGCGAGGGGGGAACCGTCGCCTCCGCTTCGCTCCGGCTCCTCCCAAATCCCGGGCGGCGCACGCGATGACGAAGGGCCCGCACACGCGGAAGGGCCCCAGTTCCGAGAACTGGGGCCCTTCGTCATCGCGTGCGCGAGGGGGGATTTGAACCCCCACGCCCTTTCGGACACTGGCACCTGAAGCCAGCGCGTCTGCCATTCCGCCACTCGCGCGTGACAAGGAGACAGTGTGCTGTATCAGGCCCGCTATCGCCAAACCGGGTCCCCCCGGCGTGGGCTCGTCAGCCCCATCCGGCTCGCCGTGACACGTCGGATGGTCCGCCGTCCGGTTGGGTGATCACCACACCAGGGCGCAGACCATCGGCCGATCGACCTGCCGGGTCAGAGTCGGTCGCGCGCACCGCCGTGCGGCTCGCCCAGCCGGTAGTCCGGAGTCGCAAACCCGCCTCCGAGCACTCCGGGCGGGCTGCTCGGGTCCCGCTGCTCGACGCCCCAGGCATACGCCTCCGCGTCGTCCTGCGGGTCGAAGCCGATCGCGAGCCCCGGCGCCAGGTCGACCCGGCGCCGCGTGTTGCGCGAGACGCCCCACACGACGTGGTGACCGCCGGCGTCCGTGGTCAGCGCCGCCAGCACGAGCCGCGTCATGTCGTCGGGGGAGAGCCACGACTGCAGCGAGCGCGGGCCACCCGGCGCGTCGTCGAAGGTCATGATCCGGGCGCTGACGACCGTCATGGCGAAGCGGCCGGCATACAACCCGCCGAGCGCCTCGAGCGCCGCCTTGCTGACGCCGTAGTACGTGTCGGGCGCCGGCAGCGGCATCCCCTCGCGGGCGAGCGGGGAGTCCACCGGCACGTAGCCCGCCGCGTGCACCGAGCTCGCGAGCAGCATCCGACCCACACCGGCGAGCCGGGCCGCCTCGCAGACGGCGTGCGTGCCGTCGATGTTGACGGCGAGGATGTCGGACCAGGACCGCTCGTCGGAGTGGGCGCCGAGGTGCACGACGAGGTCGGCGCCCGCGAACGCCTCGGCCTGGGCCGCGACGTCACGCAGGTCGCACGCGAGCACCCGCTCGGTCGCCGGGTCGACGCCGGGCACGACCACCCCGGCGCCGTCGCAGAGGACGAGCCGATGGCCCGCCGCGCGCAGACGGGGGCGCACCGCGGTCGCGATGCGCCCTGCGGCGCCGGTCAGCGCGATGACGGCCACGTCAGCAGCCTCGCCGCTCGGGTTCCGGGATCAGAGGCCGTCGACGACGACGGCAGCCATCTCCATGCAGCACTCGTGCGTCTTGCGGCTGATCTTGAGCGGGTCGAGGTGCAGGCCCGGCGCGAGCATCGGGTCGTAGGGGATGTCGACGACGGCGCGCACCCACTGCTCGAAGTGCTCGCGCGTGTGGACGCCGGCTCCGACGTCGTTGCCCTTGGCCGAGGTGTGCGAGATGACGCAGACCGCGTTGCGCACGAGGTCGCCCCGGCCCATCGCGACGAGCGCGTCGAGGTTCTTGGCCGCGACGACGGACGTGTCGTCCTTGAGCGACGTGGCGAAGACGAGGATGTCGGCGCGGGCAGCCGCCGCGAGCCAGTTCGGCGACAGACGGTTGTTGCCCGTGTCGACGACGATCATCCGGTAGAAGCGCGAGAGCTGCGTGTGGAGGTTCTCGAACTCCGACTCGCCGATGATGCGCATCGCCTCGTCGTCGTCGGCCGAGGCGAGCACGTCGAACGACAGGCCCCGCTGCTCGCGCACCCAGTGCTCGAGCTCGGACGTGCCGGCAGTGGGGTCGTTGGCGATCGTCGGCAGGGCACCGAGCAGGTCGACGACCGTGCGGTGGTGGCTCTGCGACGGCGCGCGCATGCCCAGCGTGCCCTCGGTCTCGTTGTTGTCCCACGCGAGCACGGAACCCGAGCGGTAGCGCCCCAGGTAGCTGGCGAGCATGAGGGTGACGAGCGTCTTGCCACCGCCACCCTTGGTGTTGATGACCATGATCGTCTTGCGGCCGTTGAGCGGGCGCGCGATGCGGTCGATGCGGTCGCGCTCGAGCATCTCCTTGACGCTCGGACCGAGGCCGAACGCCTTGCGCAGACCCGAGTTGGCCTTGACCTTCTGGCGCTCCCCCTTCGAGCGGGCCGTGATGAGGTCCTCGGCGCTCGGGCGGTCGGAGTTGCCGGTGCGCGGCGCGGGGGTCAGGTCGTAGGACGGGTCCGCCGGGGTGTCGATGTCGTAGCCCAGCTCGGCGGCCGCGGCGGCCACGTCGGGGTCGACGGCCGGCCGGGCGGCATACGCCTGCTGCGCGGCGGAGTGGTCGGCCGTATTGGCCGAGGGCTCGTCCGCCGCGGTGGAACCGGCGGGCGTCCACCCGGAGTACGTCTCCTCGGCGTAGGTCTCGTCGGAGGCGACGGTGCCGCTCGCCGACCAGTCGGCCGTTCCCGGGTCGGAGGGCTCCCAGTCGGTCCACGAGCTCGTCGAGGACGAGGCGTCCGAGGTGTCCGCCCCGTTGACCGCACTGCCGTTCTGGGCGTGGCCGTTGCGCTCGGAGGTGTCGTGGGCGGCGGTCTCGCCGCCGTACTCATAGGAGTCGGTCCACTGGTTGGTGGAGGAGTCGGCGTCGTCGGCGCCCGTCGGGATCTCACCGGTGTCGCCCGACTGCCAGGAGGTGTCCTCCCACGTCGAGCTCCACGGGTCGGCCGGGGCCTCGTCGGGCTGGGCAGCACCGCCGGTCGCCGTCGGGATGGGAAGGGCGAAACCACCCGGGATGGAGTTGTTCGCCGAGAAGCCGGGGATGCCCTGGCTCTCGGTGTTTCCGGTGTCGTCCTTGCTCATCGAGCACTCCTTGCTGGCCTAACCACGTGCGGGACCCCGCCGCGGGACCCCGTGTGATAGTCCCATGCTTCCGCCACACATCAAACCCGCCGGCCATGCCCCAGCGGGCGCAAACGGACGTTTCGTGGCACCCCGCGCCGACTGTCGGTTGGAGGCTCGGGGTGCTGACCCGGTTACGATGAAGCGCCCGACAGGAGCGCTCACCAAGGAGGAGGAGACGGCGTGGGAATCATCAACCGTGTCGAGCACGGTCTCGCCAAGGCTGTCCACGGTGCCTTCGCCAAGGCGTTCAAGTCCGAGGTGCAGCCTGTCGAGATCGCCTCGGCCATCCGCCGCGCCATGGACGACCGGGCGGCGCTCCTCGGTCACGGCCGGGCCATGGTGCCCAACCTCTACACGATCGAGCTGAGCCAGACCGACTACGAGCGGCTCGGCGACTACGAGGACGACCTGTCCGACGACCTCGTCGCCGCGGCCCAGGAGCACGCCGACTCGCAGGGCTACCAGCCCGGCGGCCCCCTCGAGGTCGCGCTCGTCGAGGGCGAGGGCCTCGAGACGGGTGTCTTCCGCGTGCGCCCCGCCACCGCCAAGCAGGCCGGGCGCGAGCCCGCCGCTCGCGAGCCGGCCCCTGCGGCGCGGCCGCAGACCTACAACGGCACGGCCATCGACGAGGCGCCGGTGCACCGCCCGGCCCCCCGGTCCAACCCGTCGGCCCGCCCGTGGCTCGACATCGGGGGCGACCGCTACCCCCTCCTCGGCAGCCTCACGACGCTCGGCCGCGACGAGACGGCCGACATCGTCATCGACGACCCCGGGGTGTCCCGCCGCCACAGCGAGATCCGCGTGACCACCGACGGTCCCCACCTCGTGACCTCGATCCGCGACCTCAACTCCACCAACGGCACCTTCGTCAACGGCGAGCGCGTCTCGAGCCAGCGGCTCCAGGACGGCGACCGCCTCACGATCGGCCGGACGTCGGCGACCTTCCGAGCCGGACGCCGGTGAGCCCGATGACCCCCTTGGACAGCCCTCCGGTGATGACATCTGGTGACGCATGAGTGAACTCACCCTCACCCTGCTGCGGCTGGGTCTGCTCGCGCTGCTGTGGATCTTCATCTTCAGCGTCGTCGGCGTGCTCCGCACCGACATCTACGGCACCGCCGTGAGCCGCCGCGGGCAGCGCAAGGCGCTGAAGCAGGCCGAGAAGCAGGACCGCAAGGCCACCTCCCGTCGCACGCCGGTGCCCGCCGCGGGTGCCGCGGGTGCCGCGGGTGCCGCGGGTGCCGCCGGTGCCGCCGGCGCCGCTGCCACCACGCCCGAGGCAGCCGCCCGCAAGGGCCGGGGGCGCGGCAAGGGCAGCCCGACGACGCTCGTCGTCACCGAGGGCCCGCTGACCGGCACGTCGCTGCCCCTGCGCAGCGGCGGCATCCTCATCGGCCGCAACCCCGAGTGCGCCCTCGTCCTCGACGACGACTACGCGTCGGGCCGCCACTGCCGCATCCATCCCGACCCGTCGGGCCGCGACGGCTGGGTCGTCGAGGACCTCGGCTCGACCAACGGCACCTTCATGGGTCGCGACCGGCTGACGGGGTCGCGACCGGTCGAGGTCGGCACCACCCTGCGGATCGGCAAGACCGTCCTCGAACTGCGAGGCTGACCGGATGGCCATCGCCCTGCGCTATGCCGCGCGCTCCGACCTCGGGCTGGGCCCCAAGTCCCGCAACGAGGACTCGGGGTATGCCGGGCCCAACCTGCTCGTGCTCGCCGACGGCATGGGCGGCCACGCCGCAGGCGACGTCGCCAGCTCGATGATCGTCGGAGAGCTCGCCCCGCTCGACGAGGAGGACGTCACCGCCGACCAGGCGATCCCGCTCCTCGAGGAGGCGCTCCACGCCGCGAACGCCAGGCTGACCAAGGCGATGCGCGAGAACTCCGACCTCGCCGGCATGGGCAGCACGACGATCGTCATGCTGCGCACCGGAAACAAGCTGGCGATGGCCCACATCGGCGACTCGCGCGCCTTCATGCTGCGCGGCGACACGTTCTCGCAGATCACGAAGGACCACTCCTTCGTCCAGCAGCTCATCGACGAGGGCCGCATCTCCAAGGAGGACGCCGGCCACCACCCGCAGCGCTCCGTCGTGACTCGCGTCATGACCGGCCAGCCCGACGACGAGCCCGACACGTCGCTGCGCGAGGCGAAGATCGGTGACCGCTTCCTGCTGTGCTCCGACGGCCTGTCCGACTTCGTCGGCGCCGACGTCATCGAGGAGATCGTCCGCGAGGCGCGCACGCCCGACGAGGCCGCCGACCGGTGCATCGAGGTCGCCCTCAAGGCGAGCACCCGCGACAACGTCACGGTCATCGTGGCCGAGGTCGTCGACGCCGACGGCGACGACCTGCCCACCACGGTGCCCCAGGTCGTGGGCGCCGCGGGCAAGCGCATGCGCGGCCGCACGCGTGCCATCCCGACCAGCCCCGCCGAGAAGGCCGCGGCCCTGTCACGCGAGGCCACCGGCCGCGCCGAGCCCGACGACGACTCCCTCGAGCTCGCCGAGGACCCCACCCGCTCGCGCCGCTCGAAGATCGCGCTGCGCACCATCAGCGTCGTCGTCGTCGCGGCCATCCTCGCCGCCGGCGGGTATGCCGCGTGGGCCTGGTCGCAGAAGCAGTACTTCGTCGCGACCGACGCCGGGCACGTCGCGATCTTCCGAGGTGTCTCCCAGGACCTCGGCCCGATCAGCCTCTCCCACGTCGAGTCGCCGTCCGACGTCCTCGTCTCCGACCTGCCGAGCGACGTCCAGGCGGCCGTCGGCAACACGATCCCCGCCCGTGACCTCGCCGACGCGCTGGTCAAGGTCACGGCCCTGCGCGCCGAGGCGGTGCGCTGCCAGCACCTCGCCGCGACCGGCACCCCGTGCGGCACGACCCCGACGCCGGCGCAGTCGACCGTCCCGACCACGCCTCCGACGACGAACCCCACCTCCCCGCTGCCGTCGACGCCGCGCCTGAGCCCGTCGATCACGACGCCTCCGGCCGTCGCGCTGCCCACCGACGGTCTCGTGACGCTCCCCGGGGTCGTGGCGTGACGACGACCGTCGAGCCCCTGACCCCCCGGACCCGCCGTGGCGCCGAGCTGATGCTCCTGGTCCTCGCCATCGCGATCGTGCTGCTCGCGTGGGTCACGACCGACCTCAACCGCAACGGCACGGTGCCGGCCAACATCATCCCGATCGCCGGTGGCTTCACCGCCCTCGTGCTCTCGGTCCACCTCGTGCTCCGGTGGAAGGCGGCGTACGCCGACCCCGTGCTCCTGCCGATCACCACCGTGCTCAACGGGCTCGGTCTCGTCATGATCCACCGGCTCGACCTCGCCCGCGGCAAGCTCGGCACCGACGGCGACGCCTACCGGCAGATCATCTGGACGACGCTCGCCGTGGTCCTCGCCATCGCCGTCCTCTTCCTGCTGCGCGACCACCGCCTGCTGCGCCGTTACACCTATGTGACCATGGCCTTCGGCTTCGCGCTGCTCCTGCTGCCGCTCGTGCCCGGCATCGGACGCACCATCAACGGCTCGCAGATCTGGATCTCCATCGGCCCGATGAACTTCCAACCCGGAGAGTTCGCCAAGATCGCCCTCGCGATCTTCTTCGCCGGCTACCTCGTGCAGACCCGCGACGTGCTCTCGCTCGCCGGCAAGAAGGTGCTCGGCTTCACGTTCCCGCGCGGGCGCGACCTCGGACCCATCCTCGTCGCCTGGGTCCTCGCCCTGCTCGTCCTCGTCTTCCAGAAGGACCTAGGCTCGGCCCTGCTCTTCTTCGGTCTCTTCGTCGCGATGCTCTACGTCGCCACCGAGCGCGTGTCCTGGATCGCGATCGGCCTGATCCTCTTCGCCGCGGCCGTCGCCTTCGCCCTGTCGGCCTTCACGCACTTCCAGAAGCGCGTCGACCTGTGGCTCGACCCGTTCTCGCAGGACAACCTCGAGCGGTCCAACCAGCTGGCCAACGGCCTGTGGGGCATGGCCTCGGGTGGTCTCACGGGCACCGGGCTCGGCGCCGGCCGCCCCTACCTGACGTCGTTCGCCGAGAGCGACTTCATCTTCACGAGCCTCGGTGAGGAGCTCGGCCTCTTCGGCTCCGTCGCGATCATCGTGCTCTACCTCATCTTCTGCGAGCGCGGCATCCGGACCGCCCTGGGCGTACGCGACGGCTTCGGCAAGCTCCTCGCCATCGGCCTGTCCTTCTCCGTCGCCTTCCAGCTCTTCATCGTCATCGGCGGCGTCACGCGGGTCATCCCGCTGACCGGCCTCACGACGCCCTTCATGTCGCTCGGTGGCTCGTCCCTGCTCGCGAACTGGGTGATCATGGCGCTGCTGCTGCGCATCTCCGACCAGGCCCGCCGACCGATGCCCGAGATCCCGGTCGGTGTCGCCGCCGACGAGCCGGCCCCGGCAGAGGTCACCCAGGTGGTGAGGCTGACGTGAACACCCCGATCCGCCGCCTGTCGGGCGTCATCGCAGCGCTCTTCACCGCGCTGCTCGTCGCGTCGACGGTCGTCCAGTTCACGCAGGCCAAGTCGCTGGGCGCGATGGCGTCCAACAAGCGCACCCTTCTCGACAGCTACTCCCGCGAACGCGGCTCGATCATCGTCGGCGGCCAGGCCGTGGCGAAGTCGGTGCCCGTCCAGGACCAGTACCGCTTCCTGCGCACCTACCCCCAGGACCAGCTGTACGCGCAGACGACCGGCTTCTACTCGTATGCCGTGGGCGCCCCCTACGGTCTGGAGCACGCCTCCGACGACCTGCTCTCCGGCGACGCCGACACGCTGTTCGTCCGGCGGGTGACCGACCTCATCACGGGCCGCAAGACCTCGGGCGCGACGATCGAGCTGACGATCGACCCGAAGGCGCAGGCCGCCGCCGACAAGGCCCTCGGCGACAACAAGGGTGCCGTGGTGGCGCTGGACCCGAAGACCGGCGCGATCCTCGCGATGGTGAGCCACCCCTCCTACGACCCCAACCCGCTCTCGAGCCACGACCTCAACAAGGCGTCGAAGGCGTGGCAGGCCCTGTCCACCGACAAGGACAAGGCCTACCTCAACCGCACCATCAACGGCGTCTACCCGCCCGGGTCGACCTTCAAGGTGGTCACGGCGGCCGCGGCCCTCGAGAGCGGCGTCGTCAGCGACGAGAACTCCACCGTCCCCGGGCCGCCCGAGCTCGACCTGCCGCTGACGAGCACCAACCTGCCCAACGAGGACGGCCGGGCCTGCGGGCCGGGCAACGAGACGACGCTCATCCACGCGCTCGAGATCTCGTGCAACACCGCGTTCGGCTCGCTCGGCCTCGAGCTCGGTGGCGAGAAGATCCGTGCCCAGGCCGCGAAGTTCGGCTTCGGTGACGCCCTGCAGATCCCGATGCGCGTGTCGGTGAGCTCGGTGCCGGCCGACCTCAACGCCCCGCAGGCCGCGCAGGCCGCGATCGGCCAGTACGACGTGCGCGCGACGCCGCTCCAGATGGCCATGGTCGCGGCCGGCATCGCCAACCAGGGCCGGGTCATGACTCCCTATCTCATCCAGTCGGTGCGCAGCGCGAACCTCGACATCATCGAGTCGACCCCCGATCCGGTGGAGCTCTCCCAGGCCGTCTCGGAGCAGACCGCCTCGACGCTCACCAAGATGATGGTCTCGGTCGTCGACCACGGCAGCGGGGCCCGGGCGCAGATCGACGGCGTCGAGGTCGCGGGCAAGACCGGCACGGCGCAGCACGACCCCGGCAAGCCACCGCACGCGTGGTTCATCTCGTTCGCGCCGGCCACCGACCCCAAGGTCGCCGTCGCCGTCGTCGTCGAGGACGGCGGCGTCACGGGCAGCGAGATCGGCGGCGGCCGCGTCGCCGCCCCGATCGCCCGCGACGTCATGGAGGCGGTGCTGAGCCGATGAGTCTCGCGAGCCTCACGACCGGTGCGACCCTCGGCGGTCGCTACACCCTGGGCACGGCCATCGCGTCCGGCGGGATGGGCGACGTCTGGGAGGCCACCGACGAGGTGCTCCAGCGTCCCGTCGCGGTCAAGGTCATGCGGCCGCAGGGTCCCGAGGACGACGCCTTCCTCGAGCGCTTCCGCGACGAGGCCCGGGGCAGCGCCTCCCTGCACCACCCCAACATCGCGTCCGTCTTCGACTACGGCGAGGAGCACGGCACGGCCTACCTCGTCATGGAGCTCGTCCCCGGACGCACGCTGGGCGACCTCATCCGCGACAGCGACGGCGGTATGCCGGCCGAGGAGGTGCGCTCGCTGCTCGGCCAGGCGGCCCTGGCGTTGTCCGCGGCCCACGAGGCAGGCGTCGTGCACCGCGACGTCAAGCCCGCCAACATCATCGTGACGCCCGAGGGGCAGGCCAAGCTCACCGACTTCGGGATCGCCCGGGTCGGCGACGGCTCGGGGCACACCCTCACCGGCGAGGTGCTCGGCACGCCCGACTACATCAGCCCGGAGCAGGCCCTCGGCGAGCCGGCGACCGCGGCGAGCGACATCTACTCGCTCGGCGTCGTGGCGCACGAGATGATCACCGGCCGCAAGCCGTTCGACATGGGCACGCCCGTCGCGACGGCCATCGCGCAGGTCAACGACCCTCCGCCCGAGCTGCCCTCGACCGTGCCCCTCGACCTGCGGGAGGTCGTCGACGCGTGCCTGGCCAAGGCAGCATCCGACCGTCCGGCCGACGCGCGCACCGTCGCCGAGGCCGCCGGCGTGCCCCCGGGGTCGCTCCCGGGGTCGCTCCCGGGCGTCACACCCCCGCCCGTCGCCGCCGACACCACCGCGATCGTCCCGGCCGCCGTCGCGACGCGAGCCCTTCCGGTGGCCCATGCCGACACGACCGGCCGCGCTGCGCCCGCCGCGGCCGGACTCGCTTCCGCCACAGAGGGACTCGCCTCGCGCGCCGACCGTCATCGCCTGACCGGGAGCCCCTCGGAGCACCCGGCCGCACGCCGGTGGGCCTGGCTGGCCGTCCCGGCCGTCGCTCTCGTGGCCTGGGGTGCTTTCGCGCTCGGCAGCGTCATGAGCGGACCGGACGCGAGCCCGGCGGCCCGACCGACGCCGCCCGCGGCCACCGCCCCGGCAACCACGGCGACCGCCACGCCGACCGCCACGCCGACCGCCACGCCGAGCGCCACGCGGACGACCACCACGGCGGCCCCGAGCCGCACCGTGACCCAGGCCCCCGTCCCCATCACGACGAGCACGAAGCAGCAGCCCGCCCATGCCGGCAAGGGCAAGGGAAAGGGCAAGGCGAACTGACATGACCGACCAGCCCGAGCAGCGCGATCCAGGCGCCCGACGAGTGGACCAGGATGACCCAGCACCCGAACGACCAGAGGCCAACGACGTGAGCACCGCACCCCGTGTCCTCGGCGGACGCTACGAGGTCGGCGAGCTCATCGGTCGAGGCGGCATGGCCGACGTCCACCTCGGCCACGACACGCGACTCGGGCGCCAGGTCGCGATCAAGATGCTGCGGTCCGACCTCGCCCGCGACGCGAACTTCCTCATGCGGTTCCGCCGCGAGGCGCAGTCCGCCGCCGGGCTCAACCACCCGGCGATCGTGGCCATCTTCGACTCGGGTGAGGACGACAGCGTCGTCGAGGGCCCCAACGGCACGCGGACGACGCTGCCCTACATCGTCATGGAGTACGTCGACGGCGAGACCCTGCGCCAGCAGCTGACCGACCAGCAGCAGCTCCAGCCGGCCGAGGCGATCCGCGTCACCGAGGGCATCCTCGATGCCCTCGCCTACAGCCACCGGATGGGCATCGTCCACCGCGACATCAAGCCGGCCAACGTCATGATCACGACCGGCGGCCACGTCAAGGTCATGGACTTCGGCATCGCCCGGGCGATCGCCGACACGGCCGCGACGATGACCCAGACCCAGTCGGTCGTCGGCACCGCGCAGTACCTCTCGCCCGAGCAGGCCCAGGGCCAGACGGTCGACGAGCGTTCCGACCTCTACTCCACCGGCTGCCTCCTGTTCGAGCTGCTCGCCGGCCGCCCACCCTTCACGGGTGACTCCGCGGTCGCGATCGCCTACCAGCACGTCGGCGAGCTGCCCCAGCCGCCGAGCGTCTTCAACGACGCCGTCGCCGGCGACCTCGACGCCGTGACCCTGCACGCCCTGGCCAAGGACCGCGAGGCCCGTTACCAGGACGCCACCGCCTTCCGCGACGACCTCGAGAACGTCCGGCTCGGCCGCCGGATCAGCGCGGCGGCCCTCGGGACCGCGGCCGCCGTGGGCGCCGCCGCCACCCAGACCCTCCCGCAGGCGTATGCCGCTCCCGGCACTCCCACCGCGGTCCAGGCCCCCGTCACCTCCCGCAGCGAGCGCTACGCGAACACCGCGGGCCTGCCCGCCGTCGGCCACGACGAGCAGGACGCGGACGACCGGAAGGGCGGCACGGGCAAGGCGGTGCTCATCACCGGCCTCGTCATCGCCCTGCTCGCCCTCGTCGGGTGGGGTGGCGTGAAGTGGTTCGGCAACCAGACCCCTGACGTGACGCTGGTGTCCGTGCCCACGATCGAGGGCATGAAGGAGGACGTCGCCGCGCGCACCCTGGCGACCAACAACCTCCGGGGCGAGAAGTCGACGGCGGCCAGCACGACCGTCACCGAGGGCGACGTCATCAGCCAGGACCCCAGGTCAGGCACGCGGATCGCCGAGCTGTCGGTCGTCCAGTACGTCGTGTCGACCGGCCCCGACAACCTCACCGTCCCCGACGTCACCGGCTTCAACAAGGACGACGCCCGCGCCGAGCTCGAGAAGCAGGGCTTCGTCGTGTCGGGCTTCCAGGAGGAGAACACCCCCGACCAGGACAAGAACAAGGTGACCAAGACCGAGCCGGCTGCACAGGCCGTCGTCCCCAAGGGGTCGAAGATCAAGATCTTCTACGCCACCGGCAACGTCAAGGTGCCCGACAACCTCGTCGGCAAGGACTGGGCCCTCGCGGCCGTCGCGCTCCAGAACGCCGGGCTCAACCCGGTCAAGCAGACCGTCGACTCCGACAAGAACCCCGACGAGGTGCTCTCGGTCGACCGGTCCGGAGACGTCGTCAAGCTCGGCACCGACATCACGGTGAAGGTGGCGCGCACGCCGAGCCAGACGGCGACCGTCACGATCACGCCCCCGCCGCCGCCCACCGACACCACGACCGATACGGGGACCAGCCCGCCACCGACCCCCTAGGGGTCAGCACACGGCATACGGCCGAGGGCCCCTCCCGAGCGGGAGGGGCCCTTCGTCGTGTGAGGTCGCGTATGCCGTGTCGACCGTCGCGTCAGACGGCGGCGGTCACGAGGGGGCTCAGACCGACCGAGCGCTCGACCGCGTCGGTGTCGCCGCACAGGGCCAGGAAGTTGGCGAGCATGCGGTGGCCGCCCTCGGTCAGGACGCTCTCGGGGTGGAACTGCACCCCGTGCAGCGGCAGGTCACGGTGGCGCACCGCCATGACGAGGCCCGAGTCGGTGCTGCCAGTGGCGACGAGCTCGTCGGGCAGGGTCGCCGGGTCGATGGTCAGCGAGTGGTAGCGGGTCGCGGTGAACGGGCTGGGCAGGCCCTCGAGGACCCCGGTGCCGTCGTGGTGCACGAGCGAGGTCTTGCCGTGGAGCAGCTCGGGCGCGCGCCCGACGACCGCGCCGGCGACGACGCCGAGCGCCTGGTGGCCGAGGCACACGCCGAACATCGGCTTCGCGAGGCGGGCGCACTCGCGGATGATCTCCATCGACACCCCTGCGGCCTCGGGCGTGCCGGGTCCCGGGGAGACGAGCACGCCGTCGTAGGCGGCCGCGTCAGACGCGGGGACGGCGTCGTTGCGCACGACGGTGCAGTCGGCGCCGAGCTGCTCGAGGTAGCCGACGATCGTGTAGACGAAGCTGTCGTAGTTGTCGACGACGAGGATGCGGGTGGGGCTGGTCATGCGGGGGCCTCAGAGGGGTGGTGGGGCGCGCTCAGCGGATCGGCGACGCGTACTGGAAGTCGACCGAGCCCGAGTATGCCGGGAACTCGATCGAGCCGTGCGTGTGCAGGGCGTAGCCGAGACCGACGGCATCGACGTACTGCTTGTAGATGTTGACCGACGCGTCGGCGTCGAGCCCCTGCTGCATCCGGTCGACGTCGCCGATGGCGGTGATCCGGTAGGGCGGGGCGTAGACGCGACCCTGGAGGATGAGGGTGTTGCCGACGCAGCGGACGGCGCTCGTCGAGATGACCCGCTGGTCCTGGATCATCATCGCCTCGGCGCCCGAGGTCCAGAGCGCGTTGACGACGGCCTGCACGTCCTGCTGGTGGACCACGATGTCGTCGGCGGTGAAGCCGTCGGGCAGGGAGTCGGCCGTGCGCTTCGCGTCGTCGAGGGTCACCTCGAGGGCGGAGCCCCGGACCGTGGTCGTCGCGGCCGACGCGGCGAGCTCGTCGGCGGTGCGGGTCAGGCTCGAGAGGTGGTCGTCGGTCGGGGCGTTCGACTTCGACAGCGCCTCGACCTCCTTCTGGAGCCCGTCGAGGACGCCGGCCTTCTCGGCCACCCGCGAGTCACCCTCCATGATCAGCTGCGGCAGGTCCCGGTCGGCCCGGAGGTCGCGTCCCTGCGCGGTCTGGAAGCTCATCGCGAACATCACGCCGGCCGCCGCCATGACGACCGGGACGAGCAGCCCCCACGTCAGACGGAGTCGCCGCCGGGCGGTCGAGGGGGACGCCGCCGGCTCGGCAGCGTGCTCGACCGTCGCCGACTCGGGCGGCTCGACGTCGTTCATGAAAGGTGTCCTCGCTCGCGCGGACCGTCCGCGCCGCCTCCATTGTGCCTCGTCACGGCGCGTGGACCGACCGGAGGTAGGGGACGACCGACGCCGCCTCGCTCATCTGGGTGCCGCCGCGCAGGGCGAGGCCGGCCGCGGCGCGGTTGGTCGCCCCGAGCTGCGTGACGAGGCCGCGTGGGGCTGCGTGTTCGTGCAACGGAGGAACTACGGACGCGACATCGAGGCATCCGGGTGTCATCCTCGTCCCGTCACCGTGTGGGGACCGGCGGCGGGCGGGGCGCAGACAGGGGGCGCATCCGCCCGCTCGCCGTCGGGACACGCGGACGCCGGGCGTGTCATTGGTTACCCTTGCCTCAACTCAGACCCAAGGAGAACGCAGTGCCCGAGTCCAAAGGCCGCGACCACAAGGCGACGGCCTACACCCCGCCCCGCACGAGCAAGGCCGCCGAGCCCAACCCCACCTGGTGGGCGCCCGTCTTCATCACGCTGCTCGTCCTCGGGCTGCTGTGGATCGTCGTCTACTACGTGACCGAGTACAAGTACCCGATCGGGTCCATCGGGGTCTGGAACCTCGGGGTGGGCTTCGTCCTGCTCATGGGCGGGTTCATCATGACGATGCGCTGGCGCTGACGCACCAGGCATCACCCAGAGCACACAGGGGCCGCTTCCGTCGACGCGACGGAGCGGCCCTTTTGCACACAAGCGTCCCGGTGCCGGCTGTCCACACCTGTGGACAGCCGGCACGGTGGTTCCCGGTCCACAGCTGTGGATGACGCCCGTGCACAACCTCTGGCGCGGATGACGAGAGTTATCCACACCGTTGTCCCCAGCTGGGGATGAATGACAGGTGTGTAACTACATCCACAGGCTTATCCACACCCGGTGGACAACTCCACCCGTCGGTTGGGGACAGCAGCCACGACGACCCGTGGGCGCCGGTCGTCGAGGACGTCAGAGCCGGGGCAGGCCGAGCTCGGTGACGACCCGCTCGGCCGTGGCGCGGGCATCGCCGTGGTCGTTGTCGAGGCGCAGGTGGCGGTGCCCGGGCAGCAGGCGCTCGCCGTCCCGGGCCGGGTCGGTGCTGAACCGCGCCCGCGACTCGAGGTCGACGACATGGGAACGGGCCCACTCGACGTCCCGCTTGCTGCGCTTGTGGTCCATCCGGTCGGTGCCGCCCTCGCGGGCCAGGCGCACGTCCTGGGGTGCATAGAGCTCGACGACGTCGACGGGAGCGCCGGCTCGCTCGACCGGCTCGACGAGCTCCCGCAGCTGCGCGAGGTCGGCCGGGTGGTCGAGGTCGATGGCGAAGGTGAAGACGAGGCCGGGCAGGTCGGCGACGACGGACTCGGCGATGACCTCCCGGCGGATCATGGCGTTGATCCGCTGGAACGAGGGGTGCCGAAGTCGTAGACCCCGAGCAGCGGCTCGATCGACATGTGGTTGTGGAAGAGCCGGAAGCCCGTCAGGTCGCACACGGCCCGACCGACCGTCATCTTGCCGACGGCCGGCGGACCGGTGACGCAGACGAGGTGCACGACGACCTCAGCCGAAGATGCTGAGCTCGCGGATGACCTCGGGCACGGTGAGGTACTTGACGACGGTGACGGCCACGAGGAGCACGAGGACGGCTCCGAGCGCGGTCCACACGAGGTGGCGCACGCCCTGGCGGCGGAAGACGACGATGACACCGGCGCAGGCCATGCCGGTGACGAAGCCGCCGACGTGCGCCTGCCACGAGATGCCGGGGTAGAAGAAGCCGAACGCGGCGTTGATCGCGATCGTCGCGTACATCGCGGCCGACGAGCGCCCGAGGTGCCGGTTGAGCACGAGGAGCGCGCCGAAGAGTCCGAAGATCGCGCCGGACGCGCCGACGACGGGAGTCAGCCAGGCATCATCCAGACCGGCGCGCAGGCCCGCGATCGTGGGCGAGCCCGCCAGGAGCGTCACGGCGACCTGACCGCCGATGCCGCTGATGAGGTAGAGCGCGGCGAACCGCGCGCGGCCGAGCATCGGCTCGAGGTACTGACCGAGCGTCCACAGCGCGAACATGTTGAGCAGGATGTGGAAGATCGTCGACGGGGAGTGCAGGAAGGCCGCGGTGACGAAGCGCCACGGCTCGGTCCACCCGAGGAACGGCGCGAACGCGAAGTTCTCCGTGACGCTCGGGTTGGCGCGCTGCGCGAGGTAGACGACGGCGCAGACCGCGATGATCGTGTAGGTGACGACCGGGGTGCCGTCGGTCGCGCGACCACCGAAGACGGTGCGGGCGCTGGGCGTGGTCCGGGCGGCCTCACGCACGCAGTCGACGCACTGGATGCCGACGGCGGCGGGGCGCTGGCACTCCGGGCACGCCGGCCGGCCGCAGCGCTGGCAGCGGACGTAGGCCTCCCGGTCGGGGTGGCGCGGGCACACGGACGGACCGGCAGCGGGCTGCGGGACCCCCGACTCGGGCGGGGGTTGGCCGGGCTGGCCGCTGGGCGGGTTGTCAGACAACGGGGTTCCCCCTGCCGGTCACGTCCGTGGGCGGTGGTGCGGGTGGTGCGGGTGGTGCCGGATGGTGCGGTCGTGCGATGGACCCGGAGGGTCAGTCCTCGACGGTCACCGAGTTGATGACGATGTCCTCGACGGGCTTGTCGTTGGCGCCCGTGGCGACCGCGCCGATCTTGTCGACGACGTCGCGCGAGGCCTGGTCGGCGACCTCACCGAAGATCGTGTGCTTGCCCTGGAGCCAGGTGGTCGCAGCGGTCGTGATGAAGAACTGCGAGCCGTTGGTGCCCTTGCCCATGCGCTTGCCGGCGTTGGCCATGGCGAGGATGTAGGGCTTGGTGAAGTCCTTGTCGGGGCTGATCTCGTCGTCGAACGCGTAGCCCGGACCGCCGAAGCCCTGACCGATCGGGCAGCCGCCCTGGATCATGAAGTTCGGGATGATGCGGTGGAAGATCAGGCCGTCGTAGAACGGGGTCGGGTTGGTGCGGCCCGCGTCGTCCTTGTACTCCTTCTCGCCCTTGGCGAGACCGACGAAGTTCTCCACGGTCTTCGGGGCCTGGTGCTCGAAGAGGTCGATGACGATGTCACCGTGGTTCGTGTGCAGGGTTGCCTTCATGGGCCCAATCCTCGCACGACCGAGCACGTATGCCGTCCGGGCGGGTATGCGCCATGGGTGGCGGAACGCTGGGGGTGGACCCACCGTTGGCCAAGGAGAAGGATCATCCTCACAGCAGTCGAGGACGCGACCCGATGAGCAGCCGGCCAGGAGCCGGCGCAGGACGGAGTGCCGATGTCGTTCATGGACAAGCTGAAGAAGAAGGCCGAGGAGCTCGACCTCGAGACGAAGGCCAGACAGCTGCAGGAGTCCGCCACGCAGGCGGCCAAGCAGGCGCGGGTGAAGGCGGGCGACTACGCCGCCCAGAACCGCGAGAAGATCGACGGCTACGTCGAGACGGCCACGACGAAGATCGACGAGAAGACCGAGGGCAAGTACGCCGACAAGGTGGCCAAGGTCCGCGGGCACGTCGACCGCGGCGTCGACAAGGTCGCCGAGGGCCGCACCTCGGGGCCGACCACCGCGACCGGTGCGGCGGCGGCCGCGGGCGCGACCGACGTGACGGGTGGCGAGCCCTTCCCGGTCGACCCCGAGGCTCCCGCCCCGGTGTCGGCCAGCCCCCTCGACGCCCCGTCCCCCATCGACCGGCCGACGCCCGTGACGGAGGGCGGCTTCGACGCGGCCGCCGGCGACCTGCCGGTCCCGGCCCGCGAGTCGCTCACCGACACGACGCTCGAGGACACCGTGCTCGGTCTCGACCACCCGCCGACAGCACCGGCCGGGCACCCGGACGCGCCGGCCCCCGAGGACGCCGACGCGACCCCGCGCGGGCCTCGCCCGCCGCACGACGGCACGAGCTGAACGGCGGGGCGTGACGGCATACGCGAGCGGCGCCGGTGACGGCGCCGTCCACGCATGGGCGGTGTCCGTGCAGTACGTGGCCGAACTTGGCAGGATGGGTAAGGACGAGTGGACTTAGGAGGACGTATGTTCCGAACCAAGCAGTCCCGCACGGAGGCTGCAGTTGACCAGGCACGCTCCACGGCGGCCGATCTCGGGTCGGCGGCCGGTGACCGGATCGGCACGCTGAAGGACAGCGCTGCCGACACCGCGAGCGACGCCGCTGCAGCCGCGAAGGATCGCGCGTATGCCGCGAAGGACGCCGCGACGCCTGCGCTGCAGGACGCGGCCGGCGCGACGCGCGAGCGGCTCGTGGCGGCCAAGGACGCTGCGACGCCCGCACTGGCGGACGCGGCCGACACGGCTCGCGAGCGCTTCTACGACGCCGCGGCGACCGCCAAGGACGCTGCGGGTGACGCGCTGCACGAGGCTGCCGACCGAGCCAAGCCGAAGGTGGAGGCCGCACAGTCGACGCTGGTCGACACCGTGCTGCCGAAGGTCGGGGCCGCCATCGCCACGGCGGCCGCTGCGCTCGCCTCCGGTGCCGAGCAGGCTCGCGAGGCGGCCCAGCCGCACCTCGAGCAGGCTGCGGCGCAGGCCAAGGAGTCGGCGGCGGTCGGTGGCCATCGCGCCCAGGACGCCTACTCGGTGCTCAAGGGTGACGCGGTCGCCAAGAAGCGTGGCGGCAAGGGCAAGTGGCTCATCGCCATCGGCCTGACCGCTGCCGCTGTCGCCGCCGTCGCCGCCTTCCGCAAGCAGAAGCAGGCCGACGACCCGTGGGCCACGCCCCTCGACTCGCGCTCCGGTGCGGGCGCGGGTGGCTCGACGACCTCGGCGCTCGCGTCCGACGCCGCGACCCTCAAGGACAAGGCCGCCGAGCAGGTCGGCCACGCCAAGGAGGCCGTCGCCGACGCCGCGAGCAAGGCCAAGGAGAAGGGTTCCGAGCTCGCCGACGCGGCCAAGGACAAGGCCGGCGACCTCGCCGCCAAGGGCCAGGCCGCGATCGCCGACGCGAAGGACCGCTCCGGCGAGTCCGTCGACGCCGCGACCGACGCCGCAACGGATGCCGTCCACTCCGCGACCGAGTCCGCAACGAATGCCGTGGACGACGCGACCGACGAGCTCGCCGGCGCTCCGGCGACCGCCGAGGGTGAGGTGACGGCGGTCGACGCCGCGCCCGACTCCGACGCGATCACGTCCGAGGCGGTCGAGGGCGGCACGATCAACGGCGCCTCGACGAAGTCGTCCCCCCGGGGGTCGGCCAAGGCCAGGGTCGCCAAGGAGAACGGCGACAGCACGAGCTGAGTCCCCCTCTGGTGCCGGGCCCGTGCAGGGCTCGGCGCCGGAACCGGGAGTGGACAGAGAAGGACCCGGATGCCCATGGCATCCGGGTCCTTCTCTGCTTGAGCTGGCTCGCACCGACAGGGGGACAGTGCGAGCCAGCACATGCAGAAGGGCTGGGCGCGGTTCGTGCGGGCCCAACCCTTCGCTACCACCAGTCTAGACCCTGTCCGGCTGGTTGCGCGAGGGGCTCGATGAAGATTGCATCACATCAAGCGCGTCAGTTCGGTTCCTTCCACGCATCACACCCACGAGTTCCGGCGTCCCTGAAGAGGCGCGGAGATTGCTGCACCACTGAGCATGGCACCAGAGTCGAGGTTGCGCCAGAGGAAGATCCCGTGGATTGCCTGTAGGTCCTCGGGAGTGGTCGGGACACGCCGAGCACGACCGATTTGCCCCGACCTCTTGACGCCCCTTTCCGCCCACCCCTACGGTCCTACCCACAGAGGGTGACTGATTGTGAGCGAAAGGATGCTTGAATGAGCAGTTTCAAACACACAGTGCGGAGAGGGGTGGGTGCCCTCGCCGGCGCCGCCGTCACCCTCTCCGGCCTGGTGCTCGTGTCCGGCCCCGCGCAGGCGGCCGACTCGCACCTCGGCGACGTGACGGCCTACAGCCGCAGCGGCGACACGTACACGTTCGGATCGGGCACGGCGAAGCTGCGCGTCGAGGTCGACGACACCGACCTGCTGCGCGTGCAGGTCGCCCCCGACGGCACGTTCACCGACCCCGCGAGCGCGGACCCGGCAGACCCGTCGGCGCCCGACGCCGACATCGTCGTCAAGCGGGACTACCCGGGCGGTGCGTCGAGCGTGACCGACACCGGCACGGCATACGTCATCTCGACGGCGAAGGCGCGGCTCACGGTGACGAAGGCACCGATCACCTTCCGGCTCGAGGACGCGAGCGGGGCCGAGCTGATGCGCGAGACCGCGCCGCTGGCCTGGAACGCGAGCGGCATGACCCAGACACTCGCCCAGGGCGCCCAGGAGCAGTTCTTCGGCGGGGGCATGCAGAACGGCCGCTTCAGCCACCGCGACACCGCGATCACGATCAGCCGCGACTACAACTGGGACGACGGTGGCAACCCCAACGCCGCGCCCTTCTACCTCTCGAGCGCGGGCTACGGCGTGCTGCGCAACACGTTCGCCCCGGGCACCTACGACTTCCACTCGCCGGTGCGCACGACCCACCAGGAGCAGCGCTTCGACGCGTACTACTTCGTCGGCGACACCCGGCAGGTCCTCGACGGCTACACCGAGCTGACCGGCCGGCCCCACATGCTGCCGATGTACGCGCTCGAGCTCGGGGACGCGGACTGCTACCTCCACAACGCGAACCGTGGCGAGCGCGAGACGCTGCGCGACACCACGGCGATCGCCGACGGCTACCGGGCCAGTGGCATGCCGCTCGGCTGGACGCTCGTCAACGACGGCTACGGCTGCGGCCACGAGGACCTCCCCGAGACCCACGAGATGCTCGTCGACCACGGGTCCGAGCTCGGCCTCTGGACCCAGTCCGACCTCACCCACCAGCCGTACGAGGTCGCGAGCGGCGTGCGGGTGCGCAAGACCGACGTCGCCTGGGTCGGCCCGGGCTACCGCTTCGCGCTCGACGCCTGCGAGAAGGCCCGCGACGGCATCCAGTCGGGCAGCACCGACCGCGCGACCGTCCTCACGATCGAGGGCTGGGCGGGCACGCAGCGCTGTGGCGCGATGTGGAGCGGCGACCAGTCGGGGTCGTGGGACTACATCAAGTGGCAGATCCCGACGTACGCCGGCTCGACGCTCTCGGGGCAGCCGGTGACGACGGGCGACATCGACGGCATCTTCGGTGGAAGCGCGGACACGTACACGCGTGACCTCCAGTGGAAGATGTTCCTGCCGATGACGTACGCCATGAGCGGGTGGGCGGCCAAGGACAAGCAGCCCTACCGCTACGGGGAGCCGTACACGACGATCAACCGGAGCTACCTCCAGCTGCACGAGCGGCTGCTGCCCTACCTCTACACGCACACGGTCAACGGGTCGAAGACCGGTCTGGGGCCGACGCGCCCGCTCTACGCCAACTACCCGAAGGACCCGGCGACGTGGGGCGACGCGGCGAAGTACGAGTTCCTCGCCGGTGACGACTTCCTCGTCGCGCCGGTCTACTCCGACACGACGGTGCGCGACGGCATCTACCTGCCCGAGGGGACGTGGGTCGACTACTGGACCGGCCGGCTCTACGCCGGCAAGCAGACGGTCGACGGCTACAAGGCCCCGCTCGACCGGCTGCCGCTCTTCGTCCGGGCCGGTGCCGTGGTGCCGATGTTCCCCGAGGGCACGCTCGACTGGAAGGCCGGCAAGGACTCGGGTCGCCTCGACCTCGAGGTCTACCCGTCGGGCACGTCGACGTTCACGAACTACGAGGACGACGGCCGCTCGCAGGCGTGGGCGTCCGGCGCGAGCGCGACGCAGCGCTTCGACGTCGGGGCGCCGACGGTCGGCAAGGGTCCGGTGACCGTGACCCTCGGGTCGCTGAACGGCTCGTACGCCGGCAAGCCCGCCTCGCGCGGCTACGACCTCGCCGTGCACACGAACTCGGCCCCGTCGGCGGTCGCCGTCGACGGTGTCGACGTCGCCGAAGTGGGCTCGGAGGCGGCACTGGACGCCGCGGTGAGCGGGTGGTTCTACGACTCGGCCACCGGGGTCATCCACGTCCGGACGGCGTCGACGTCCACCGCGTCGGCGCACACCGTGAAGATCACCGGCGCCGGCGCCGTCGGTGGCGCCCAGCCGGGTGAGCTCGACGCGACCCTCGACGTCAAGGCACCCGTCATCTCGGTTCCCGGCGAGGCTCGCGAGGTCACGGCGACGTTCACGAACTCCACGGGCAAGCCGGTCCAGGTGACGTCCACGTCGGTGGGCGTGCCGACCGGCTGGACGTCGGTGGCCTCCGGGCCGACGACGGCCACCGACCTCAAGGACGGCGCCACCTTCACCGCCCGCTTCAGCGTGACACCCCCAGCCGGGGCGAAGCCCGGGTCGTATGCCGTGAGCGCGTCTGCGGCATACACCGCGCGGGACGTCTCGCGGACCGTCACCGACAGCACGAAGACCCGTCTGGCGTTCCCGTCGCTGGCGAGCGCCTTCAGCAACGTCGGCGTGACGGCGCTGGCGTCGCCCGCAGCAGGCGACATCGACGGCGGTGGGTCGAGCTTTATCGCCGAACGCCTTGCAGCGCAAGGCGTCTCGCCCGGGGCGAAGGTGACGGCGAACGGCTTCGACTTCACGTGGCCGTCGTCGCAGCCGGGCACGAAGGACAACGTCGCATCGGCCGGAGAGACGATCCAGGTGTCGGGCAGGGGGAACGCCCTGGCGTTCCTGGGCACCGGGACGAGCGGCTCGGCCGGCGGTGCGGCGACCGTGCACTACACGGACGGGTCGTCGGCCGCAGTGACGGTCGGCTTCCCGAACTGGTGCTGCCTCGCGACCGACACCTACGGGGCGAGGACGGCGGTCACGACGATGGGCAAGAACACGCCCACCGGCGCGGCCTACCCGACCGTCGCGTACCGCCTCTACACGAAGACGGTGCGGCTCGACCCGGCCAAGGAGGTGGCCGCGGTGACCCTGCCGGCCAACTCCGCGGTGCACGTCTTCGCGATGACGGTGGGCACCGAGGACGTCGTGCCGCCGCCGATCGCCGACGGGCAGTACTCCCTCGGCAACGTCGGGTCGGGGCTCGCCCTCGAGGCACCGGGGTCGGACTCGTCCCAGCTCGGCACGGCGGCGGTGTCGTCGTCGGGCTCGCAGAAGTGGGTCGTGACGCTGCAGGACTCCGGCGCCTACCAGGTGAAGAACGCGCAGAGCGGGCAGTGCATGGACGTCTTCTACAGCTCGCAGACGTCCGGCGCGCTTGTCGGGCAGTACACCTGCACCGGCACGACGAACCAGCAGTGGAACGTCACCCGGTCGGGCACGCAGCTGAAGATCACCGCCAAGCACAGCGGGCTCTCGCTCGCCGTCGACGGGGCCGGCAAGGCCGTCCAGGTGACCGACACCGGTGCAGCGACGCAGCGCTGGACGGCGACGGCGAACTAACCGGCGCCGGGACGGGCCCGGTTCGAGGTATTCCGCGCGTGGAAACACGCACGCGAATACCTCGAACCGGGCCTTCGTCGCGTCAGGAGCCGGTCGCGGGCAGGCCGTAGGCGCGGACGGCGTTGTCGCGCGCGATCATCCGCACGACCCGGCTCGCGTCCGCGGCCGCCCACTCGTCGTCGGCGACGAAGCCACCGACGACCCGGGCGATCGCGTTGCGCCACAGGCGGGCTCCGAGGAAGTGCAGCTCCGCCGGGCCGCAGCCGTCCGAGCTGTAGAGCACCTGGCCGAAGGGCGCGAGCTCGAGGCTCCGCGCGACGAGCGACGCCGCCCGTGCGCCGAGGAAGTTGACCGACAGGCCTACGTCGAGGAAGACGTTGCGGAAGGCCTGCGCGAGGTAGCCGGCCTGCCGCTCGAACGGGTAGCAGTGCAGGAGCATGACCGGCACGCTCGACACCTCGGGCATCCGGAGGAAGTCGGTGAGCAGCAACGGGTCCGAGCGCCGCAGGTCCATGTCCCGGTCGCCGAGCCCGACGTGCAGCTGGAGCGGCAGGGCCAGCCCGATCGCCTCGTGGATGCCGAACGCGATGAGCCGCGGGTCGGTGAGCCGGACCGAGCCGGTCCGTCCCACCTCCTTGAGCCATGCCGCGACGTGGCGTTCGACCTGGGCATCGCTCGGCCGGCTCAGGTCGACGTCGAAGCCCGCGCGGTAGGCGAGCACCGACTTGACCGCGACGGCACCACGCACCCGGTCGGCGAGCAGCGCCCCGAAGGCGGCGGCATACGCCCTCGGCTCGGTCCCGGCCTGCGCGACCGACTCGGCGAGCGACTCCAGCCGCACCACCTCGTGGGCGCGGCCGCCCCCGGCCGTCGCGAGCTCGGTCGGCGTCAGCAGGTCGTCGGCCCGGTGCCCGGTGTCGACGAGCCAGTCGCTGACCCCGGCGGCGGTGAGGAAGCGCCGGTTGACCTCGTCCTCCCCGAGCTCGGTGCGGCGGGCCCAGTAGTCGTCGGGGGCCGCGTGACGGTCGAGCCCGAGCACCGGGGCGCACCAGGCGCGGACCGCGAAGCCGACCTGGCTGTCGAAGGGGTCGACGCCTGCCGGGAGCGGGTCGGTGTCCGCCTCGTTCAGGGCGTCGCCGTATGCCGCCCGGCTCGGAGCAGCGCGGAAGGCGGCGTGCACGTGGTGGTCGACGAGCGGAGTGGCGCCGACCACGGCGAGCAGGTCGCGGACTGCTCCGACGGTCCTGGGTGCCATCTCAGATCGACCAGGTGAGTCGGAGTCGTTCGCAGAGCTGCTCAGGTGCGAGGCCCGCGAAGGCGTCCCGCTCGTGGCGTCGGACGGCGATCAGGGCTGCCGCCGCCCGCTCACCGAGGACGCGCTCGGCGACCGATCCGGTGAAGGCGTCGAGGATCGCACCCTGGTCGGTCAGGACGAGCGAGAGTCCGGCCCGGGCGCGGTCGGCGTCGTCGAGCTGCCCTGTGTCGCGGACGGTTTCAGGCGGGAGCGGCAACCGGCGCTGGATGCCGTCATGGGCCAGGCCGAGCAGCACCGCCGAGGCGAGGTAGGGGTTTGCCGACGGGTCCGCGAGCTTCGCCTCGATGTTCGCGCCGTGCGGGTTCGAGGGTCCGCCGGCAAGGAATCGCACTGCGGCCTCGCGGTTCTCGGCGCCCCAGCAGATCGTCGCTCCCGACCACAGGCCGGGTCGGAGCCGACGACCCGAGACGATCGAGCCCGTGAGCACGGCCTGCGCCCCGATGAGCCCGTCGAGCACACCGGCGATGGCGTGCCCACCCCGCGTCGAGATGCGGTGCGGCGTCGTGACCGCCGGGTCGTCGAAGAGGTTGACGCCCTCGGAGGCGAGGGAGAGGTGCTGGTGCGCGCCGTTGCCGACCGTGCTGGCGAAGGGGACCGGTGAGAAGGAGGCCGCCAGTCCGTGCGCGCGGGTGACGATCCCGATCACCGTCTTGAGCAGGATCACCGAGTCCGCCGCCGCGACGGGGGTCTCCGGTGCGAGGGACACCTCGAGCTGGTGGGCGCCGTACTCCGCGTGGACCTGCTCGATGCCGAGCCCCGCTGCGGTCGCGACGTCGACGATCTCGCCGATGAGCGCCGACCGGTCGACGAGGGCCGACAGGCCGTAGGGCGTCCACGCCGCGTGTGGGAGCGCCGACCCGTCCGGGGCGACGAGGACGAACTCGAGCTCGTGGCCGACCCGGGCGGTCAGGCCGGCGGCGGCCAGCCGGTCGACCATCTCCGCGAGGACGTGACGCGGCGCGGTCGGATCCGGCTCGCCGTCCTGCGTCACCACGTGCGTGGGCCCGGCGGCCAGACCACCGGGCAGCACGCGTACGCCCTCGGGCACGAGACGCATCCGCAGGTCGCCGACCGCGTCGTAGAACGGCGTGAGCTGGATCGAGCCGTCGAGCGAGTAGCCGTGGTGGACCGGCGACATGCCCGCGCCGGCCGCGACGAAGGCGGCAGTCCGCTCCACCGGCATCGACTTCGCGTGGACGAGGTTGGAGGCGTTGGTCGCCCACCCCGCCACGACACGTACGCCCTGGCGGGTGAGGGACTCGGTGAGGTCGTCGGCGTCCGGCACGCTCGAGCTCATGACGGCAGTCTGCTCCTGCCCGACCCGTCACGGCGCCCCAACCACCGGAACGGTGGGCACCGGCTGGCGTCCGGCGGGAGTAGATCCGCCCTCCACGTCCTTGAAGCAGACATGCGGCACGACACCCTGAGCCTCTCGCGTACCGTCCCCGCCGCGCCGAGTGCGGTGTGGGCGGCCTTCTCCGACGACGCGATCCGGCGACGCTGGGTCCGCATGCCCGGCTCGGGCGCGAGCTACGAGCACGACTTTCGCGTGGGCGGGGGTGAGACGGCGCGGGCGTCGTTCACCACGCTCGAGGCACCGCCCGAGGTCCTCGAGAACCAGTCCCACTACCTCGACCTCGAGCCGGACCGCCGCCTCGTCCTCGCCTACCGGGCCGTGGTCGACGGCGTGGTGCGCTGGGCCTCGCTCGTGACCGTCGAGCTGGAGCCCTCCGACGACGGACGGTCGACGCAGCTCACGTGGACCGAGCAGGTCACGCTCGTCACGACGACTGATGGCACGGGCGACGTCGACCTGGCCCACCTGCGCGGCGGCATCCAGCTGCGCCTCAACGCCCTGACGCTCGCCGTCCGCGAGCACGACTGAGCGCGGAGGTGGCGGCCCACGAGGGCGACCACTGGGCCTTCGCCGCGTCACCCTCCGACATCTGGCAGCCTGCCCGGCAGGTGTCGGCGCCGCTACCATCGAGAGAAGGGGTTCCGGCGCCGTGAGGTGGGCCGATGGGGACGAGCATTGACGTGACGCTCCACGAGCGTGGGGCCGATGCCGCGCGTGTCGACATGCTGCACCGACAGTTCCGTCAGGAGTTGCGGCACGTCGACGCCGTCGATGTGGTGCCGCCCGCGGCAGAGCGCCCCGGGCCGGTCGAGCCCGGCGCACGCGGGCTGGACCCCGAGACCGTCAATGCCTTGGCTGTCACCGTGATCGGCTCGGGTGGCCTCGCGGGGCTCGTCTCGTCGGTGCGCGCCTGGATCGGGCGCGCGCCCAACGAGGCCAGAACCGTACGGCTCGAGATCAGCGGCGACGTCATCGAGCTGTCAGGGGCGACCTCGCTCGAGCAGGAGCACCTGCTGCAGGTCTTCCTGTCGCGCCACGACGCAGCGACACCATGACCGAGACCACGGCGGCAGGCACCCGACGCGCGCTCATCATCGCCAACGACACCTACGACCACACGAGCCTCAGCCAGCTGCGGGCGCCCGAGGCCGACGCGCGGGCCCTCGCGAGCGTTCTCGGAGACCCGGAGATCGGCGGCTTCGATGTGTCGATCGTGCACAACGCAAGCTCCTACGAGGTGCAGTCGCACATCGACGACCTGTTCACGGAGAGCCGTCCGGACGACCTGCTGCTGCTCCACTTCTCCGGCCACGGCCTCAAGAGCGACTCGGGCGAGCTCTTCGTCGCAGCCAGGAACACGCGGCCGGACCGCCTGAAGTCCACGGCCGTGCCCGCCCACTTCATCCAGGAGTGCATGCGCGGCGCGCGAGCACGCACCATCGTGCTCTTCCTGGACTGCTGCTACGGGGGTGCCTTCGGCGAGGGAGTCGCCGTCCGGGCGGCCGGACCGGTCAACGTCATGGAGAGCTTCCCCGCGGGTCGCCTGGAGGTGGCCGTGGACGCGCGGTGATCGGCGCGTCCAGTGCCATGGAGTACGCCTTCGAGGGCACGACGCTGACCAGCGACCACGAGGTCCAGCCGTCCGTCTTCACCTCCGCCGTGGTGCACGGTTTGCTGACCGGCGAAGCCGATCGTGACGAGGACGGCCTGGTGTCGCTCGGCGAGCTCTACGACTACGTCTTCGACCGGGTCCGTGAGCAGAACCCTCGACAGACGCCCGGTCGGGACGTCGAGATGTCCGGCGACGTCTACCTCGCCAAGAGCCGGCACAAGAAGGTGCGGCCGGTGCCGATCCCGGAGGCGATCGTCGCCGCCCTGCGTGAGCCCGACCCGACCTACCGACGGGGCGCCGTCGTCGAGCTCCGCGACCGGCTCGGACACCCGGACCTGGGCGTCGCGCTCGGCGCCCTCGAGGCGCTCCAGGCTGTCGCCCGGTCCGACACGAAGTCCGTCGCTGACGATGCCGCCGCCGTCATCGAGGGCGCCCTACCGCGCGTCACCCCGCCGACTCTCGACTTCGGCGAGATCCCCTCGGGAGCCGTCGCCGCCGTCGAGCGCGAGCTCAACGTGAGCGGGGTGCCTCTGGCCCGGGAGGTTCGTGTCGATGCGGACCCACCGCTGAGCGCTGTCGCGGACCGTTCCGTGGTGACCGTGACGTTCTCGCCGATCGACAGGCCGTATGCCGGCAGCCTCACCTTGACGAGTCCCACCGGGTCCGTCGTCGTCCCGGTCACCGCCTCGGTGGGCCGCCGCACAGGGTTCCTAGAGTCACCCTTGCCCGCCCCCGAGCCCGCACCCACGGCCGGAACGGACCCGAGTCCGGAATCCGGTTCCGGCGGTGTGGGTCTCGTCGGTCGACGACTCCAGCCGGTCGGGACTCCAGGCGACGAGGCGACCGTTCCGGACGTTCAGCCTGCCTCCTCGGACTCCGCTCCCGGGCAGACCGACACAGCGGACCCCGCGACCGTCGGACCGAACAAACCCCCATCTGCTGGCGCCACGGTCGACCAACCTGCCGAACCGACCCGGCCTGCCGCGCAGCACAAGCCGGTCGAGGCTGCTGCAGCGCACCGCACGACGGCTCCCGTGTGGCGACGGGTCGCGGGTGGGGCGACCCTTCTCGGTGGGCTGCTCGTCCTCGTGAGCATCTTCCTGCCCTGGTTCGACGGTGGGACCTATGCCGACAACGCCCCCGAGCAGCTTCCCGCGATGGGGACGCGCGGACTGCTGGCCCTGACCGCCGGCGTCACGATGCTCCTGCCCCGCGTCAGGACGCTGGTGGCGGTGGCGCTGCTCACCTCGACCGCCGCGGCCTGCGGTGCAGGCGCGCTCACGCTGATCGGGGTGTTCAACGTGTACGGGGCCACCCGCGTCGACATCGGCTGGTCGGTGGCGCTGGTCGGCGAGCTCCTGGTCGGCGCGACCGGGCTCGGGACCCTCCTCGCCATGACCTCACGCACATCGCTACCGTTCCGACGGTTCGACCAGCGCACGTGGACTGCGGTCGTGGCCCTGTGCGTCGGGTTCGCGACGACGGCCATCTTCATCGCCTACGCCATCCACCTCGTGGAGCAGGCGTCGCCGTACTGGGCAGCTGTCGCGCTGGTCTGGGGTCTGTTGACCTTGGGGTTCACCGTGTCGGCAGTGCTCCTCGAACCCGCCGTGGGGCGGGTCCTGCTCGGTGGTTGGGCCGTGGGGGCCCTCAGCTTCGTCGTCTCGGAGTGGCTCTACTACAACCGCATGTACATCGACCCGCACGCCGTCCCCGTGCTCACGCTCATGTGCGTCTTGTTGCTGCTGTCGGCAGCGGTACTCCCGGCAAAGTCGGGCGAGGCAACATCTGCGGCCGGCTGACCGGGACGAGCACGACGGTCCGCCCCCGGAGCTGAACACGAAGGGGCGGGGCCCGCGCGGCTCGCGCGGTCATCGCCCGCCGTCGCGTCCTCGCCTACGGGCGGTGGTTGACGGCCTGGTGCGGTGGGCGTCGCTCGTGACGATCGAGCGCGAGCCTCCGCCGCCGAGGGACGGTGGACCGACCTGACGGTGGACCGACCTGACGGTGGAGCGAGCAGGGCACGCTCGTCACAACGGCTGACGGCAGGGGCGAGGTGGACCTGACCCACGTCCGCGGTGGCCTCCAGCTGCGCCTCAACGCCCTGCCGGTCGCCGTTCGTGATCACGACTGAGGGAGCTCACGTGGTTCGCACGACGTTCATGAGGAGCAAGGAGACCGGAGATGAGGACACCCATCGCAGGTCTGACGTGGTCGGTGACCGTACCGGGTGGGCTGTGGCGTCCCGGCGCTCGATCGCGAGTGCGGGAGGACCGTCGCCGAAACGCCTGCCCATCTGTGTCTGACGAGAGGCCACGGATAGAGTTCAAGCCATGGGGCGAGGATGCAGCGAGGATGCTCGTCGATGCCTCATCACGTGTTTCGTTGCAACGCAATGGCGAGCGCGGTAGGGCATGCGGTCGTCGTCCAGCTCTCGTCGCCTGCCTTGGTGGTTGGCGACGGCAGCAGCGGTCGCGATCGCCTTCGCGACCGTGCGGCTGCGCGGCGAAGCGAGAGCCGCGTGTGATCTCGGAGTGAACGGCGGCGCAAGTGATGCTGACCTGGTGTTCCTGGGTGCGGGCCTGCTCGCCGTGAACGTGACGATCGCCCTAGTTGTCTCGCGCTTCGTCTCTCTCGGCCGGGCCGTCGCCATGCTCACCCTCGTCTTTGTGCTCACGTCGATGGGCCTGCTCGCCGTGACGGCCCCGCCCGCGGGCTACCCGAGCCCGCGGGCGGAGTGCACTGACAACGTCCCCAACTGGTGGCCGACCTGGCTGCTTAGCTGAAGTTGTCGATCGCGCGCACCTGAAGGTCTCCCGTCAGTGACCGCCAATCTGCGAGATGACTGCGAATCGCAGCATCAAGGCGAGCTGTGGTGAGTCCCGTGGCTCCGTACTGCTCGTACAGATCCATGCCGATGTTGATCGATAGGTCGTCGCCCGCGTCCGTGTGGCCCGCACCTTCGGAGATGTGGGATCCAGTGATCAGATCGCTGCGACTCCAGCCGGCGGCCCGCCCGACGTAGCCGTAGTGGATGTTCGACCACACGTCGTAGTAGATCTTCCACCCGGTGCCCGGTACATCGGCGAAATAGCGGTCCCGGTCGTCCCAGGTCTGCGCGATGATCGGCTTGTGGTCCCAGACGCACCCCGTGCACACGAGATCGTGCCACTTGGTCGCAGCGTACGAGAGGCATCCGAGGCCGCCGCCATAGGGGTTCCCGGTGCACGATGAGCTCAGTGCCCACTTGATGTCGTTGACCACGTCGCTGACCGCGTTGGTGCGGATCTCACCCGCCATCCACGCCGCGATCTCGTTGTACTGGTTGCTGGGCAGTCGAACTCGTGCGACGTTCGATGCCGTACCCGCGAGAAGCCCGTTCATGGGAACGACGTAGTACTGGATCGTCTGACCCCACTGCACGTACGGCGTGTACTGGGTGGAGGTCCACGGAGCCCACATCCCGATCTTCGTGAACGTGGTTGCCCCGTCAGTGAGGTTCTTCTCGTAGATCTCGTATGCCGTGGCGTTCGATACCGCGGCCCAGTCCAGGGTGGCGGTCGATCCGGCGTACGTCACTGTGACTGTCGGCGCCGCCGGCCGCACCCCGGTCGGAACCACCGGCTTGGCCGATGACGTTCCGCCGGCGATGTAGCCATTCATCGACTGCACCTTGAACTCGTACGACGCGCCCGCCACCATGTCACCTGCCGTCCAACTCGTGCCGGCGATCGGGATGGGGAGCTTCGTGAAGGTGGTTTCCTGCATCGTCAGGTTGCGGACCCAGATGTAGTACTCCGTCGCGCTGGGGACGGCCGTCCACGTCAAGGCGGCCCCACGGTTGACCGGAGTCACCGTCAGCGTCGTCGCCCCCGGCGTCGGA
>NZ_LMSW01000014.1:207045-207302 GCF_001429645.1 Terrabacter sp. Soil810 | reverse complement strand
CCCGTCGGCCGCGCCGTCACCACATTCGAGTACGACCCCGCCTGATAACCATTCATCGACTGCAGCTTGTACTCGTACGTCCCACCATTACGCAGCCCCGTCGACGTCCAGGACGTACCACCCAACGGGATCGGCAACCGACCCCACGCCTCACCCTCGGTCACATTCCGCGTCCACACATAGAACTCAGTCGCGTTCGCCACCGAACCCCAACTCAACGACGCCTTCCGGTCACCACTACTCACCGACAACGACGT
>NZ_LMSW01000014.1:198835-207033 GCF_001429645.1 Terrabacter sp. Soil810 | reverse complement strand
CCCAGCCGGCGTCGGGCCCGTCGGCCGCGCCGTCACCACATTCGAGTACGACCCCGCCAGATAGCCGTTGTAGGACTGGAGTTTGTACTCGTACGTCCCACCATTACGCAGCCCTGCCGACGTCCAGGTGGTGCCGCCTAGCCCGATCGGCAGCCGACCCCAATCACCGCCATTGGTGACGTCGCGGGTCCAGACGTACTGGGCCGTTGCGTTCGGGACCGCCGTCCAAGTGAGCTTCGCCTGGCCGTCGCCACTCGCGATCGACAACGCCGTGCCACCCGGAGTGGGACCGGTCGGACGCCCGGTCGCGACGTTCGAGAACACGCCCGTGTCGTGCCCCTTCGTCGTCTCGAGCTTGTACTCGTACGTACCGCCGTTCGACAGGAGGGCCGACACCCAGGGTGAGTTGGACATCGCAAGCGGGAATGGGAGTCGCTGCCAGGTGCCACCGTCTGTGACGTTGCGTGTCCAGACCCAGTAGCCGGTCGCGCCCGGTGATTCAGTCCACGAGATGGTGACCTGACCGTTGCCGTTGGTGGTCGTGAGGACGGGCGCGGTCCTCGGTCCGATGGCCACCGTGGGTAGCGGGCGACTGAATACTGGCCCCAGTCCGTACGTAGCACTCAGCGAATCCTGGAAGGCCGCCGCAATCTTGTACTCGCCTCTCGCGTTCGGGTGCGTACCGTCATAGGTGTCCGTGGAAGCGACGAAGCCTGCCGTCGTATTGGCAAGCGCGATCGGTGACTGAGTCGTCGACATGCTCGACACGATCGAAGTGATCCGCCCATTGAGGTCTGCCACCTTCGCGGCGAAGTCGGTGTCTGTGTCCGCCCGCTCGGTCGGTAGAACGTGCCCGATCACAAGTCGAACATCCGGCTTCGCACTTCGGGCATTGGTCACCAAGGTGCGGAGAGACTGCTCGGCCGTCGGCGCATCCGTAAGCCAGGCAAGGTCGTTCACTCCGAGGAGAACCAGAACGTAGTCGGGTTGAGCCGTGCTCACCTCGGAAGCAATGGTGTTCTTCTCGTCGTACGCAGCGCGACCCCAGGTCGAGTCGTGATCCGCGTCGAACGCGGAGTCGGCGTACCTCATGTCGCCTTGCTGGTTCGTCACGTTGTTGAACAGGTCGCTGCGGGGGCCGACCATGTCGACAGCGACCCCCGAGTCCGTCAGGTGACGGAAGAGGCGGTAGCGCCATGTCCAGTCCCCTGAACTCCCTTGTGAGATCGAGTCGCCCACCACCATGACACGTGGCGTCCCGGCGGCTCTGGCCGCAGGGGATCCCCCGTAGGTAGGCACGATGCCGAGAAGGGCAAGGACCGCAATCAGGAAAGCGCGCAGAGCGATGCGACGAAACACGTGAGCCCCCTGTATCCGGCGACCCCAATCGCGGCGTCGCGGTGATCGCATTATCCAGTCCTCGTTGTCCTCTGTGTCAACGGAAACCTGACACGGGTTTAGGCACGGTGGAGGTTGCCGAGTCCCGTGCCCACACGATCACTGACTGCGTGCCGTGGCACTCCGGAAAGCACGACGACCCCGCCCGAGACGGACGAGGTCGTTGCTGGTGGAGCCAAGGGGACTCGAACCCCTAACCCCCTGCTTGCAAAGCAGGTGCGCTACCAATTGCGCCATGGCCCCGAGTGGGGGAGAGCGGCCTCACGACGAGGTGGACGCCTCGTCGGTCGCCGTGGGACGGGGAGCCGGCGTGACCGGTGCCTGCACGTCGTCGGTGGCCTGGGTCCAGAGGTCCTGCTCGGCCTGCTGCTGCTTGGCCTTCTTCCGAAGGAAGACGACGCCGGCGACGGCTGCACCGACGAGGGCGAGACGCTTCAGCATGCGAGGGATCCTCTCCGTGGGGGCGGTGATGGTGGGCCTAGGAGGACTTGAACCTCCGACCTCTTCCTTATCAGGGAAGCGCTCTAACCGTCTGAGCTATAGGCCCATCGTCACCTTCGCGCGGCCGGCCCACCCCGTCAGAGATGTTGACCGGACGCGAGGGGAAACGTTACCCGATGCACCTCGCCTCACACAAAACGGCCCCCGCCGGTGAGGGCGGGGGCCGTTCGCGTATGCCGTGTCGCCGCGTCCGCGACGCCGGTGGAGGGCCGCTAGGGCGGGTCTCAGTCGTCGGTGAGCGTCAGCTGCACGCCACCGACGAGGGCCGAGCAGATGTTGTAGAGGAAGGCCATGACGGTCGCGATCGCCGTCATGAGGATGACGTCGATGACGCCGATGACGATCGAGAGCGACACGACGCGGCCGAAGCCGACGTAGTCCTTGATCGAGAACGGGTCGGACGTCGTGGTCTGGAGCGACTGGAGCACGCCCTCGATGTCGGTGAAGACGTTCATCGTCGACAGGATCATCCACAGCACGGCCGTGAGGATGACGCCGGCGATGCCGAGCGCGACGGAGAGCAGGAAGCTCATCTTCATGACCGACCACGGGTCGACACGTGCGACGGCGAGGCGGACGCGGCGCGGGCCCTTGTGCTTGCGAGTCGCGGTCGCGGTGCGCGTACCGGTGCTCGCCGAGGAGGCGGCGCCGGACTGGCCGGAGCCGACCCGCTGCGTCGGAGCGGTGCGGCTGGTGACCGCGCCGCGCGAGAGCGCGGTGGCCTGCTCGGCGCTGGAGGCACCCGACGTGCTGCCGGACGCGCCGCTCGCGGCGTAGTAGGAGCCGTTCTGGCCCTGGTCGTCGGAGAAGCCGGAGCCGCTGCCTGCCCGCGTCGACGTGCCGGGCCCGCTGACGGAGCCCTCAGGGCTGGTCGCGCTCATTCGTCACCTCCGTTGTCGGTGTCCGACGAGCTCGCCTCGTCACCCGACGTCTCGTCCGACGGTACGCCATCAGGGCCGGGAACCGTAGCGGGCGCTCCCGGAGCGGACGCCGCGTCACCAGCGGACTCGCCACCCCCGGCACCCTCCGCACCGTCACCGTCCACGATCTCACCGACGACGATGGCGGACTCGGCGTTTCGGGCCACGGCCACGATCGAGTCGCCCTTGTCGGGCGTCGCGAACTTCACGCCCTGTGACGAGCGGCCGGTGTGGCGCACCTCGTCCACGCGCGAGCGCACGATCTTGCCCTTCTCCATGACGACCATGACCTCGTCGGTGGCGATGACGGTCAGGGCCCCGACGAGGTCGCCGCCCTTCTCGGAGAGCTTGGCGACCTTGATGCCGAGGCCACCGCGACCCTGGAGGCGGTACTCCGAGACGGGGGTGCGCTTGGCGAGGCCGTTCTCGAAGACGACGAACACGTCAGGGCTCTCGCCCTCCTCGACGACCGACATGGCGAGCAGGTCGTCGCCGTGGCGGAACTTCATGCCGGTGACCCCCGAGGTCGAGCGGCCCATCGGGCGCAGCGCCTCGTCGGTCGCGGTGAAGCGCACCGACTGGCCCTTGCGCGAGACGAGGAGCAGGTCGTCGCGGTTGGACGCGAGACCGGCGCCGACGAGCTCGTCGCCCTCGCGCAGGTTGATCGCGATGAGGCCGCCGGAGCGGTTGGAGTCGTAGTCGGCCAGGCGCGTCTTCTTCACCAGGCCCGCACGGGTGGCGAGGACGAGGTAGTCGGCCTTGGCGTAGTCGCGGATCGCGAGCACCTGGGCGATCTGCTCACCGGGCTGGAAGGCGAGCAGGTTGGCCACGTGCTGGCCCTTGCTGTCGCGCGACCCCTCGGGCAGCTCGTACGCCTTGGCGCGGTAGACGCGGCCGAGGTTGGTGAAGAAGAGCAGCCAGTGGTGGGTCGTCGTCGTGAAGAAGTGCTCGACGACGTCCTCGCCGCGCAGCGACGCACCGCGGACCCCCTTGCCGCCGCGCTTCTGCGAGCGGTACTGGTCGACCCGGGTGCGCTTGGCGTAGCCACCACGGGTGATCGTGACGACGACGTCCTCCTCGGGGATGAGGTCCTCCATCGACATGTCGCCGTCGAAGGGCACGATCGTCGTGCGTCGCTCGTCGCCGTAGCGCTCGACGATGTCGGCGAGCTCCTCGCTGATGATCTCGCGCTGGCGCACCGGCGAGGCGAGGATCGCGGTGTACTCGTCGATGAGGGTCTGCAGCTCGTCGTGGGCCTCGATGAGCTTCTCGCGCTCGAGGGCCGCGAGGCGGCGCAGCTGCATGTTGAGGATCGCGTTGGCCTGGATCTCGTCGATCTCGAGCAGCTCGATGAGGCCGTCGCGGGCGATGTCGACGGTGCGTGAGCCACGGATGAGGGCGATGACCTCGTCGAGTCGGTCGAGGGCCTTGAGCAGACCGCGCAGGATGTGGATGTCGGCCTCGGCCTTGCGCAGGCGGAAGGTCGTGCGCCGGACGATGACCTCGACCTGGTGGTCGACCCAGTGGCGGATGAAGCCGTCGAGCGGCAGCGTGCGCGGCACCTCGTCGACGAGGGCGAGCATGTTAGCGCCGAACGTCGTCTGCAGCTGCGTGTGCTTGTAGAGGTTGTTGAGCACGACCTTCGCGACGGCGTCGCGCTTGAGCACGATGACGAGGCGCTGGCCGGTGCGGCCCGAGGTCTCGTCACGGATGTCGGCGATGCCCGAGATCTTGCCGTCCTTGACGAGGTCGGCGATCTTGAGCGCGAGCATGTCCGGGTTGACCTGGTAGGGCAGCTCGGTGACGACGAGGCACTGGCGGTTCTGGATCTCCTCGACCTCGACGACCGCCCGCATGATGATCGAGCCGCGGCCCGTGCGGTAGGCCTCCTCGATCCCCTTGTGACCCATGATCAGCGCGCCGGTCGGGAAGTCCGGGCCCTTGATGATGCCGAGCAGCGCCTCGAGCAGGTCCTCGCGCGAGATCTCGGGGTGGTCGAGGTAGTACTGCGCGCCGGCCGCGACCTCGCGCAGGTTGTGCGCGGGGATCTGCGTGGCCATGCCGACGGCGATGCCGGCGGAGCCGTTCACGAGCAGGTTGGGGAAGCGGCTCGGCAGCACGGCCGGCTGCATCGTCTTGCCGTCGTAGTTCGGGACGAAGTCGACGGTGTCCTGCTCGATGTCGCGGACCATCTCCATCGCGATCGAGGCCATCCGGCACTCGGTGTATCGCGGGGCGGCGGCGCCGTCGTTGCCTCGGGAGCCGAAGTTGCCCTGGCCGTCGACGAGCGGGTAGCGCAGCGACCAGTCCTGCACGAGGCGCACGAGGGCGTCGTAGATCGCCGAGTCGCCGTGCGGGTGGTAGTGGCCCATGACGTCGCCGACGACGCGCGCGCACTTGTTGTAGCCGCGGTCGGGCCGGTAGCCGCCGTCGTACATCGCGTAGACGATGCGGCGGTGCACGGGCTTGAGGCCGTCGCGCACGTCGGGCAGGGCGCGGCTGACGATGACCGACATGGCGTACTCGATGTAGCTGCGCTGCATCTCGGTGTTGAGGTCGATCGGCTCGACCCGGTCGTGCTGGCCGATGTCGCTCGGCACGACGACCGCGCTCGCGTTGGGGTCGCCCTCGTCGTCGGCGTCCGTGTCAGCCTCCGGGTCGGGGCCGAGGATGTCCTCGATGCTCTGGTCGGGTGTCTCGTCGCCAGGTGTCTCGTTGCCGGGCGTCTCGTTGCCGGGCGTCTCGTTGACGTCGTCTCCGTCGTTGGGAGGCAGGTCGTCGCTCACGTCAGATCCCTTTGTCTCTCAGTCACATTCGTACAGGTGCGTGGGTCGCCACCGATGGCGTATGCCGTGTCGCCCGTTTCACGTGGAACGTCCCGTCCCAGCGGGGCCGGGCTCGACGGCATACGGCGGCGGTCGGCTAGATGTCGAGGAACTTCACGTCGCGCGCGTTCTTCTGGATGAAGGAGCGCCGCGACTCGACGTCCTCACCCATGAGCACGGCGAAGACCTCGTCGGCCTTCGCGGCGTCGTCGAGCGTGACCTGGAGCAGCGTGCGCGTGCTCTGGTCCATCGTCGTCTCGCCGAGCTCCTGGTAGTTCATCTCGCCGAGGCCCTTGTAGCGCTGGATCGGGTTGTCCTTCGGCAGGCGCCAGCCCTTGCCCTCACCGAGCAGCCGCAGGCCGTCGCGCTCGCGGTCGCTGTAGGCGAACTGGTGCTCGGCATTGCTCCACCGCAGGCGGAAGAGCGGCGGCTGCGCGAGGTAGACGTAGCCGGCCTCGATGAGCGGGCGCATGAAGCGGAAGAGCAGGGTCAGCAGCAGGGTGCGGATGTGCATGCCGTCGACGTCGGCGTCGGCCATCAGCACGATCTTGTGATAGCGCGCCTTGTCGATGTCGAAGTCCTCGCCGATGCCCGTGCCGAAGGCCGAGATGAGCGCCTGGACCTCGTTGTTGGCGAGGATCTTGTCGATGCGCGCCTTCTCGACGTTGAGGATCTTGCCGCGGATCGGGAGGATCGCCTGGGTGTGCGGGTTGCGGGCCTGGGTGGCCGAGCCGCCGGCGCTGTCGCCCTCGACGATGAAGACCTCGGAGATGCTCGGGTCCTTGCTCTGACAGTCCTTGAGCTTGCCCGGCAGGCCGCCCGACTCGAGCAGGCCCTTGCGGCGGGTCGCCTCACGGGCCTTGCGGGCCGCCATGCGCGCGGCCGCGGCCTGGACCGACTTGCGGACGATGTCCTTGCCCTCGTTGGGGTGTGCACCGAGCCAGTGTCCGAACTCCTCGGTCATGGCGCGCTGGACGAAGCCCTTGACCTCGGAGTTGCCGAGCTTGGTCTTGGTCTGGCCCTCGAACTGCGGCTCGGCGAGCTTGACCGAGATGACGGCGGTGAGACCTTCGCGCACGTCGTCGCCGGTGAGGTTCTCGTCCTTCTCCTTGAGGAGGTTCTGCCGGCGGGCGAAGTCGTTGACCAGCTTGGTCATCGCCGCGCGGAAGCCCTCCTCGTGGGTGCCGCCCTCGTGGGTGTTGATCGCGTTGGCGTAGGTGTGCACCGACTCGCTGTAGGCGTTGGTCCACTGCATCGCGAGCTCGAGGCTGAGCGAGCGGGCCTCGTCCTCGACCTCGATCGAGATGACCTCGGGGTGGACCGGCTCGCTGCGCTTGCTGCCGTTGATGTGGTTGACGTAGTCGACGAGGCCGTTGTCGTAGCGGTAGCTGACCCGCTTGGCGGTGACCTTCTTCTTCTCGCCGCCGGCAGTCTCGCCGGCCGCCGCGTCCTGGGGCTCGTCGTCGTCGGTCGACTCGTCGACGACCTCGAGGTCCTCATCGAGGTCGTCGAGGTCCACGTCTTGCTCGCCCGCGGGCTGCTCGATCCGCTCGTCGACGAGGTTGATCGTCAGGCCCTTGTTGAGGAAGGCCATCTGCTGCATCCGGGCCCGGATGGTCTCGAAGTCGTAGTCGACCGTCTCGAAGATGTCGTCGTTGGCCCAGAAGGTGATCGTCGTGCCGGTCTCGTCGGTGGCCTCCTGCTTCTCGAGGGGCCCGTCGGGCACGCCGTCGGAGAAGCTCATCCGGAAGACGTGGCCCTTCTGGCGGACCGCGGCCTTGAGCCGGGTCGAGAGGGCGTTGACGACGGAGCTGCCGACGCCGTGCAGGCCACCGGAGACCTTGTAGCCGCCGCCACCGAACTTGCCGCCGGCGTGCAGCTGCGTCAGGACGAGCTCGACGGCACTGATCTGCTCGACCGGGTGGATGTCGGTGGGGATGCCGCGGCCGTTGTCCTTGACCCGCACGCCCCCGTCGGCGAGGAGGGTGACGTCGATGGTGTCGGCGTAGCCGGCGAGCGACTCGTCCACGGCGTTGTCGACGATCTCGTAGACGAGGTGGTGCAGGCCGCGAGGGCCGGTCGAGCCGATGTACATGCCGGGGCGCTTGCGCACGGCCTCGAGACCCTCGAGGACGGTGATCGCGCTCGCGTCGTAGTCGACGCCGTTGGGCCGGACGTCGGCGGGGATCGCAGGCGCTGGGGGGACGACCGGTGCCGCTGCGTCAGGAGTCGCTGTGTCGTTTGCTGCCACGGAGTCGGATCCGGTGGAACTGGGGGTGGTGCTGGTGGTGATCGGCTCGTCGGCGTCGGACACGTCTCTCCTCGGTGGTCAGACCTCATGCGGGCGGCTCGACGTGGACGTCGAGCCGCAACCTCACCAGTCTAACGGTCCGGCGCGGGAAACCGTGCCCTCAGACGCGCGAAACGGCCACTTTCCGGCCCGAGAACCCGTGGATCCGAGGGGAGGATCACACCAGGGGGATCCAGCGCGCCTCAGGCACCTTCACCCGCCGCAACGCCGTCGGCCACCTCGAGACTGCCGCCGGGTCCCCAT
>NZ_LMSW01000014.1:198693-198803 GCF_001429645.1 Terrabacter sp. Soil810 | reverse complement strand
TCTCCTCCTCCGAAGTCGTCCGGCCGGGCCGTCGTCCACAGGCCTTTCCCGGGTCGTCCCGGCGTGGGACGGAGGTATGCCGGGAGGCCGGGTCCCAGCGGAACCCGGCC
>NZ_LMSW01000014.1:47429-198680 GCF_001429645.1 Terrabacter sp. Soil810 | reverse complement strand
TCCCGGCATACGCGATCAGCGCCCCGAGGCGCGGCGGCTCAGAGGATGCCGCGGGCCTGGAAGGCGGCGCGCACGGTGGCGGCGTCGGTCGAGCCGTAGAGCGCCGTGGCGGCGTCGACGGTCTTCTGGGCCGCAGCGGCCCACGTCGTCGTCGGGGCGTAGGAGAACTGCGCCTCGAGGATGATCCGGGTCGCCTTGTCGCGGCCGAAGGCCTTGTTGACGTCCCAGAGTGCGTGGCTCCAGATCTCGCCGTCGGCGTGCACCTCACCGGTGCGGTTGGCCACGGTCTTGGTCGTGTCGAGCCGACGGATGCAGTGCGGCGTCGTCGACGTGTAGGACGTCGAGTCCCAGTCCATGACGCAGGCCCACGGCGTGGTGGCCGTGTCGGCCGAGCTGCCCTGCGACATCGTGGCCGCGAGGTAGTCACCGAAGCCCTCGCCGATGGCGCCCGCGTCGGAGCCGCTGCCGAAGCCGGGCACCTGGTCGTCCTGGACCGCGTGGCCGTACTCGTGCCACACGACCTCCTGGTCCTCGCCGTCGTCGACGCCGCCGGTGCCGACCGTGATGGTGTCCTGGCTCGGGGTGTACCAGGAGTTGTCCTGCGTCGTCGTGTTGATGCTGAGGTCCTGCGCCTCGTGGTTGACGTCGGCGAAGCCGAGGCCCTGGATGTAGGTCTGGACCCGGTCCACGGCGTAGTAGCTGTTGACCTGCTCGAACCGCGTGTCGCTGCGGGTGTAGGCGAAGGCCAGCGACGACGAGAAGGCGCCGGCGTTCTTGCCCTTCTTGCTATTCGTGACGTTGGCCCAGCTGCCCTTGAGGTAGCCGGAGCCGTCGAGGTTGGCGAGCGTCACCGTCGTGTAGGCCGAGGCCGGGACGGCCGAGTCGGCGTTGTTCGCGTCCTTGAGCGACTCGTTCTGCAGGGCGACGACGGGGTTGGGGTCGAAGACCTTGCCGGAGCCGTTCGCGAGCACCCGCTCGTCGGTGACCCGGGTGACCCGTCCGCTGCTCGCGTCGACGAGAACCTGCTTGTCCTGGTCGGTCGTGACCTGCCACGCGAGGGTCGCGCTCGCACCGGCGGCGCCGGGCACGACGACGAGCCGGCTGCTGCGGGCGTTGCCGTGGCCCTTGGCCGCGGTGGCGGCCGACGAGCGCGCGACACCCGGCGAGACCGAGGTGAGGCCGGTGACGACACGACGCCCGTCGTCGACCGACGCGGACGCCCCCGTCGAGTGGACGGCGTAGAAGCCGCCTAGCACCGGGACACCGCGGTAGGTCTGGGCGTACCAGCTGTGCGAGCCGAGCAGGCTCTGGCGCACCTGGACGAGCGTGAGGTCCGCGGGCACCGAGGCGACCGCCGCCGAGGAGAGGGGCGCGGCGGCCGAACCGGTGGCGGCCGTCGAGAGGAGCGCGCCGACCGCGGCGACGACCGAGGCGGTGGCGATGAGAGGCATGCGACGCATGTCGAACCTTTCGGGGTGACGACGCGGTGAGGGCGACGTGGTGGTGGCGCCGTGATGGTGGCGACGACACAGGCAACCACGCACGGGACCCTCGCGTCCGGCAAGGATTCGTAAAGACTTCCCCTCGTTTCGGCAGGCCCGGCAGCCGCACCGGGACGACCCCGACACAAGGACCCCGAGCGCGGGGCGCCGAGGGCGCGGGCGCCGGGGGTGCGGGGCGCCGAGCCGCCGACGCCTCAGTACTCGGCGAGGGTGCGCTCGAAGAGGGAGTGGATCGCCTCGGGCAGGTGCGGCTCCTGGAGCGTCACGTCGCACCCGGCCTCGTCGCACACGACGGAGTAGATGTAGGCGTCGGGGTGGGTGCGCTCGGTCGAGGCGGCGATGCGCTGGAGCGTCGGCGCGGCCAGCAGGTGCTGCCAGTCCTTGGCGTCCCGTTCGGGCAGCTCGCCGAGGGCAAGCCGCCGCTCGCGGACCTGACCGGCGAAGCCGCCGGTGCGCCGCAGCAGCAGCTGCGCGTCGGCGCCGGGTGCCTGACCCCCGCGGGGCCCGCTCGGGCTGGGCGCCGGGACCGAGCCGTCGGCGCCGTCGGCCCCAGCGGCCGGTGCGGCCGGGGACGCTCCGAGCACCCCGACCTGCTCCCAGGCCGAGCGCACGGCCTTCTGCTCGGCGGAGCCGTCACCGTGCGCGCTCGCGGCGGCAGCGACCGTGAGGTCGGCGAAGGTCGCGAAGTCGCAGTCGGCCTTGATGCCGGCACCCGACACGACGGCATACCAGATCGCCCCCGGGCCCTCCCAGGCGTTGCCGCCGATCGCGTCGGCCGCCAGCACGAAGGCGCGGTTGGGGATGCCGGAGTTGATGTGGACGCCACCGTTGTCGTCCTGCGTGTCGACGTAGCCGTCCATGTGAGCGGGCTGCGGGTCCCTGCCGAGGCGCGGGTCGTCGTAGGCCGTGCCGGGGTTGCGCATGTCGCGCAGCGCCCGGCCCTGGACCGAGCTGTTGAGCAGCTCGGCACCGACGAGCCAGTCGGCCTGCGCCGCGCTCTGTCCCAGCGTCTTCTGCTTGACGAGGACCCCGAAGACGTCGGAGATCGACTCGTTGAGCGCTCCGGACTGACCTTGGTAGAGCAGCCCGGCCGTGTGCTCGGTGACGCCGTGCGCGAGCTCGTGCCCGATGACGTCGAGGCTCTGCGTGAACCGCTCGAAGACGACGCCGTCGCCGTCGCCGAACACCATCTGCGAGCCGTCCCAGAACGCGTTGTCGTAGTTGCGGCCGTAGTGGACCGTCGCGAGCAGCGGCATCCCCTTGCCGTCGAGCGAGTCACGGTCGTACGCCGTCGACCACAGCTCCCAGGTCGCGCCGAGTCCGTCGTAGGCCTCGTTGACCGCGACGTCGCCGGTCGCGGCCGCGCCCTCGGTGCGCACGGTCGTGCCGGGCGTCGTCTGGGCACCCGCAGCGTCGGAGATGGTGCGGTGCGGACCCGTGCCGTGGGCCCCCGGGGTGGTGACGTCCTCACGGCGCGGGGCACGGCGCGTGGTCGGCCGGGCCGTGGGCGTGCGGCGGGTGGAGCGCAGGTCCTCGTCGTGGCGCAGGGCCTCGCGGGCGTGCGCGGCCAGGGCCGGCTCGTCACTGGCCGCCATCGCCTCGAGCATGTAGGGCGGGACGATGGTGCAGAGCGGCGTCCGAGGGTCGGTCGAGGGCTGCGTCGAGGTCATGCGAACAGTCTGCGTCGGAACACCGACACACGCCCTCCGAGCGGCCCTACAGTTCGCTGGGTGATCAGGATCAACGTCGGGGGCCGCGAGTACGGCTCGTGGGACGAGCTGCCCGAGGACGTGCGCGCACAGCTCCTCGCCGCGGGCGTCGACCCGGGACCCGACGGACGACTCGACTCCCTCGACCTGTCGCGGGCGAGCAGCTCGGGCAGCGCGGTCACGCGGCGCACCGTCGTCACCGGTCCGGACGGCGCGCCGCTGCCGCCCGTCGTGTCCCAGGTGCTCACCTCGATCGCCGACGCTGTCGGCTCCGCGCTCCGCGGCGATCCCGCGGCCGCTGTCCGGATGCAGCCGGGGGAGAGCACCCCACCGACCGTGGTCCCGGAGGTCGCGCCGGACGCTGACCCCGACGCGGTCGGCAACGACGACCACCACCACGAGGACCCCGAGACCGAGCCTGACGCCGGGGTCGCGGACCCGGGGCGTTCCCGCCGCGTCCCGCTCGCGCTGGGGTGGATCATCATCGCCGGCACGGTCCTGCTCGTCGCCACCGTGGTCGTCATCGGCCTCTCCGGCGTCTGAGCGCGGCCGAGCCGGCCACGGCGCCGGTCAGCCGTAGGTGTCGCGCGGTCCCCGCGAGTCGGGGGAGCGGCGCGGGCCGCGGTTCCACGACGGCGCGCTCGGACCGACGACCTTGAGCTCGCTGACGGCACCCGCCCCGATCTCCTCGTCGATCCGGGCGAGCAGCGACGACGCGAGCAGGCGCATCTGCGTGGCCCAGGCCGTCGAGTCCGCGCGCACGGTGAGGATGCCGTCGACGAAGGTCTGAGGCTCGACGTGCGCGGCGATGTCGGGACCCACGATCTCGGGCCAGCGGCCCATCACCGAACCGACCGCGACGTCCACCTTCCAACCACGGTCGAGGAGCAGCCGGTCGAGCTGGTCGCCGAGCAGGGCCGGGTCGCGGCCGTCGCGCGCCGAGCCGGACAGCACGGGCGCCTGGCCGATCGGACGGCGCCGCTTCTTCGGCCGCATCCCCGGGCGCAGGCCCTTGTCGGCCGCTCCCGCCCGGGCCCGGGCCAGCGCCGAGGCCGCCGCGTCGGCGATCCGGGTGTCCTCGTCGGTGGGCTCGGGAGGCTCCTCGCCCTCGACCTCGGGGGTCTCGTCACTCATCGTCGTCCTCGCCCGCAACCTCGACGGCCGCGTCGTCCACGACCGCATCATCCTCGACCGCGGCTTCGGCGGGGGCCGTTGGGGAGTCCGCCGCCTGCACCTGACCGAGCACGACGGCATACGTCGTTCCGTTCTCACGGAGCACGTCGGGCACGTCCGCGCCGACCGCGGCCGTGATGAGCACCTGCTCGCAGTCGGCGACGAGCGCCGCGAGCCGCTCGCGCCGCCCCGAGTCGAGCTCGGCGAAGACGTCGTCGAGCACGAGCACCGGGTCGTCCCCGAGGTCGCGCCGCAGGAGGCGGTATGCCGCGAGCTTGAGTCCCAGCGCGAAGCTCCACGACTCGCCGTGGCTGGCATAGCCCTTTGCGGGCAGCTCACCGAGCGAGAGCACCAGGTCGTCGCGGTGCGGCCCGACGAGGGAGATGCCGCGCTCGATCTCGTTGGAGCGCACCTGCTCGAGGGTGTCGAGCATGCCGGCGCGCAGCTCGTCGATCTCGGGCACCTCGCCTGCCGCGAGTCGTCGGGCGAGGTCCTCGTGGAGCGAGCTCCTGTAGGTGGCGCGGGCGTTCGACGAGGCCGCGCTCACCGCGTCGTAGCACTCGGACAGGTCTGGGGCGAGGTCGCGCAGCAGCCGCAGACGGGCATAGAGCAGCTGGGACCCGACCGTGGCCAGGTGGTCGTTCCACACGTCGAGGGTGTGCAGGGCCGGCTCGCGCGCCTCGTCGAGCGGCTGGTCGCCGTCGCGTGGCGGGCGCGGCTGGCGTCGGGGACCCTTGCGCAGCACGGGCGCCGCAGACTTCAGCAGGGCGTTGCGCTGCTTGAGGATCTTGTCGTAGTCGGACCGGACGCCCGACCACCGCGGCTGGCGCTGGACGAGCAGCTCGTCGAGGAAGCGGCGCCGCTCCGACGGGTCGCCCTTGACGAGCGCGAGGTCCTCGGGCGCGAAGAGCACCGTGCGCACCGTGCCGAGCACGTCCCGGGGCCGCGAGACTGGGGAGCGCCCGAGCCGGGCCCGGTTGGCCCGACCCGGCGTGATCTCGAGCTCGACCATCGTCTCGCGCTCGTCGCGCACGATGGCCCCGCGCACGATCGCCTGCGCTGCCCCGAACCGCACGAGCGGCTGGTCCGTCGCCACCCGGTGCGACCCGAGCGTCGCGAGGTAGCCGACCGCCTCGACGAGGTTCGTCTTGCCCTGCCCGTTCAGGCCCACGAGCGTGGTGACCCCCGGCGTCAGCGCGAGCTCGGCGCTCGTGTAGCTGCGGAAGTCCTTGAGGGTCAGGTGACGGACGTGCAAGGAGGGTGCGGCGCTCTGCTCAGGCCTTCGTGGCGGTCTTCTTCGCCGCGCGCTTCTGGCCGCGCGCGGTGTCGGCCATGTCGGTGGCCGTCGTGGACGAGGCCCGACCCGACGCGGCAGCCTTCTTGGCGGCGCCGACATTGGCCTTCGAGGCCGTCGCCGACGCGCGCTTGCTCGCCTGCTTCGTCGCCGCCCGGCGCGACGCGCCCTTCGTGGCGGCGGCCTTCTTGGCCGGTGCCGGGGGCACGTCGCCCTGGCGCAGCTTCTCGCCCTCGGCGATCGTCATGACCTCGTGCCCACCGAACTGGCCGCGCAGCGCCGCGACGGCCTGCATCGTCGGCGAGCTCGACTGGCGCGAGGCGAAGCGGGCGAAGAGCGAGGCGGAGATGACCGGCATCGGCACCGAGAGGGCGATGGCCTCCTCGACGGTCCAGCGGCCCTCGCCGGAGTCGTTGGTGTAGTCGGACACGTCGTCGAGGTGCGGGTTCTCCTCGAGCGCGTCGACCATGAGGTCGAGCAGCCAGGACCGGACGACGGTGCCTCGGCTCCACGCCTTGAAGGCGCCGGGGACGTCGGTGACGATGTCCTTCTTCTCGAGCAGCTCGTAGCCCTCGGCATACGCCGCCATGAGGCCGTACTCGATGCCGTTGTGGACCATCTTCGTGTAGTGCCCGGCGCCGACCTTGCCGGCGTGGACGAAGCCCTCGTCGCGCGGGCCCTCGGGTCGCAGCGCGTCGAAGATCGGCATCGCCTTGGCGACCCACTTCTTGTCGCCGCCGCACATGAGGCCGTAGCCGTTCTCGAGGCCCCAGACGCCACCGCTCACGCCGCAGTCGACGTAGCCGATCTTCTTGTCGCCGAGGAGCTTGGCGTTCTCGAAGTCGTCGGTGAAGCGGGAGTTGCCGCCGTCGATGACGAGGTCGCCCGGCTCGAGCAGCTCGGCGAGCTTGGCGACGGTCTCACGGGTCGGGTCGCCGGCCGGCACCATGACCCACACGACGCGGGGCGCGTCGAGGGCCTTGACGAGAGCCGGGAGGGTGCGCACGTCCGCGACGTCGGGGTTGCGGTCGAAGCCGACCACCTCGTGGCCCGCGCGGCGCAACCGCTCGCGCATGTTGCCGCCCATCTTGCCGAGACCGATGAGACCGAGCTGCATGTCGCGTGCCTTTCTGCGGGGGAGCGTGCGGGGCGGAACCGGTGACGCGTTCGAGGCTACGCGTACCCAGCGCGGCGCCTCAGGGGACGAGGGGTGCCCCGTCAGCTGGCGAAACGCACCGGCATCAGGACGTAGCGGTAGCTGGTGTCGGACTCGGAGTCGGCCTCGGCCTGGCCGGTCAGCACGGCCGGGCGGCTCGGCTGGGTGAAGGACAGCCGGCTCCACGCGGTGCCGACGGCGTGCAGGCCATCGAGGAGGAACTGCGGGTTGAACGCGATCTGGATCTCGGGGCCGTTGAGCGTCGCCTCGACGGCCTCGGACGCCTGGGCGTCGTCTCCGGTGCCGGCCTCGATGGCGACCTGGCCCTCGGTGAACTTCAGCAGCACCGGGGTGTTGCGCTCGGCGACGAGCGCGACGCGCTTGACCGCCTCCTCGAGCGCCGCGGTCTCGACGATCGCCTCGGTGTCGACGGAGGTCGGGAAGATCGAGGTGACCTTGGGGTACTCGCCGTCGAGCAGCCGCGTCGTGGCGCGTCGCTGCCCGGCCTCGAAACCGATGAGGCCGTCGCCGCCCTGACCGAGCGCGAGCTCGACCGAGCCGGATGCCCCCAGGGCTCGCGCCGTGTCGGAGAGCTGGCGGGCCGGGATCAGCGCGAGGTGGCTGGCGTCGGTGGCCGCCGGGCTCCAGGTCAGCTCGCGCATCGCGAGGCGGTAGCGGTCGGTCGCGAGCAGCGTGACCTTGTCGCCGTCGATCTCCATGCGCACGCCCGTGAGGATCGGCAGGGTGTCGCCCTTGTCGGCGGCGATCGAGACCTGCGCGACCGCCTGGGTGAAGACGTCGCCGGCGATGGTGCCGCTCGTCTCGGGCGACGCGGGGAGCGTCGGGTAGTCGGCCACCGGCATCTCGCGGAGCGCGAAGCGCGACGACCCGCACGCGACGTTGACCTTGGTGCCGTCGGTGCTGACGTCGATCGGCTTGTTGGGCAGGTTGCGCGAGATGTCGGCGAGCAGCCGACCGAGCACGAGCACCTGACCGGCCTCGGCGACGTCGGCCGGGACGGTGATGCGCGCGGACACCTCGTAGTCGAACGCGGACAGCGTCAGCGTGCCGTCCTCGTTCGCGTCGACGAGCACGCCAGCGAGCACGGGAACCGGCGGGCGCGCCGGGAGCCCGCGGGCCACCCAGGTCACGGCCTCGGCCAGGACGTCTCGCTCAACCCGAAACTTCACGGTGCACTCACTTCGACGGGGAAGGACATTGGGGATCAGACACTAGTGCCTGCCGGTGACTGGCACCACAGACACTCCCCGAATCGCGGGGGCGGCGAAGACACACCTCCCTTCCCCGTGGGATCCGTGGGCCCTCCCGCGACCGGCGCCGGTGTCCTGACCTGACCCTCGTTGTCGGGGCTCCCCTCTATGACTGGGATCTCGTCATAGTCATAGGTGCTGTGGATCCTGTGGACAACTCGCGTCGAGGCTGGTCAGCGCGCCGATCGGGGTGTGCACGACGTGTGGGCTCGTACCGGACGCGGTGGCCTGGTGCTGTGGACCGATTTCGGCCGTGCACATCGTCCTCACAGGTAGGCCATGGGTTGTCCGCAGCTATTCGACGGTCATCCACACGTTTCCACAGAGGCGTGTGGAAGAGGGGTTGCCATATGTCCGATTTGGACGGATTGATGACTAGTCACCTGTGCATGGGGACGGCATCCACTTCCACAGAGTTGTCCACAGACGGTGGACAACTCTCCCTGGCCCGGGCTCCTGCGCGTCTGTGCCCGTTGGGTCACGGAGAGGTCACGCTGTGCACACAGGTGTGGACAACTCTGTGGATGAATGTGGACGTATGCCGTGTGGCCGGGGACCGTCGGACCGTGACGAGGGTGGCGACTAGTCACCGGCGGGCGCGATGACGCACCGTCTCGACGCTGCGAGGAGGCACTCGAAGAGCGCCCGGCCGTCCGGGACCGGCCCGAGCTGGGCGAAGACCTCGCTCGTCACGGAGCCGAGGAGGAGGGTCCAGGCGGCCAGCCCCTGGGTCAGGGTGACGGCGTCGAGCTCTGTCGCGGCGAACATCGGCGCCTCGAGCAGGGCACCCACCCCGGCCTCGGCGTGCACTGCGACGAGACCGAGCCGGTCCGGGGCGGTGAGCCGTCCCGCCCGCCGGACGTCGTCGAGCAGTGCGACGAGCAGGACGAGGACGGCCGTGCCCGGCTCCTCGGTGCGTTCGGCCGGCGCCTCGTAGTCCGGGACGGGCGAGCCGTAGATCAGGGCGAAGTCGTGAGGATGCCCGACCGCCCAGGCCCGCAGCGCTCGACCGATCGCGTCCCACCGCCCCTCGAGGTCGTCGACGGGGGTGGCGTCGTGGGCCGTGCGGACGGCCGTGGCCAGCGACCAGTACGAGTCGACGATGAGGCGGGTGAGCAGCTCGTCGCGGCTCTCGACGTAGCGATAGATCCCCGAGGAGACCATCCCGAGGTCGCGCGCGACGGCCCGCAGGCTCAACGCCGCCGCCCCGTCGGTGGCCAGGTGCTCTCGCGCCACGCGCAGGATGTCCGCCTCGACGGCGAGCCGGTTGCGCGCCCGCTTGCCCAGCGGGGCGGCGGTCGCGTCGGGATCCGGGGAGGCGGTGAGCGGGTCCATGCCTTCGAGCCTGCCACAGTTCACCAACAAATGTGAGCGGTGCTCTTGCTTTACGCCAGCCCCGGTGCGATGCTCGAAACGTGAGCGGTGCTCACACCTTGACCTCGAAGGAGCAGACATGACCCACCACCTCGTCCTCGGCGCCGGAGGCGTCGGCCGCTCGACCACCTCGGCGCTCGTGGCGCTCGGCCACACCGTCACCCTCGCCTCGCGTTCGGGGCGCGTCACCGAGCAGCCCTGGGCTGCCACGCACCCCGACGCCGTCGAGATCGTCGCCGTCGACGCCGGTGACAGCGCCGCCGTCACCGCCCTCGCACGTGGCGCGGCGAGCATCGTCAACGCCGTCAACCCGCCGAGCTACACGACGTGGGACACCGACTGGCCGCCCGTCGCGGCCGCCACGCTCGCCGCCGCCGAGGCCAGCGGCGCCGGGCTCGTCATCATCGGCAACCTCTACGGCTACGGCGAGGTCGCGGCCCCGATGCACGAGGACGACCCGATGCGCCCGACCGGTCACAAGGGCCGCATCCGGGCCGACATGTGGACCGAGGCCCTGGCCCGCCACGAGCGCGGGCACGTGCGCGTCACCGAGCTGCGCTCGAGCGACTACTTCGGGCCCGGCACGACGCCACGCACGAGCTACCTGAACGACGTCGTCATCGACGCGCTGCTCGCCGGCCGGCCGCCCGTCGTCCCTGCCGGTCGGGCCGACGCGCCCCACTCGTGGACCTACGTCCCCGACGTCGGCCGCCTCGCGGCCAGGGTGGCCGCGGGCGACGACGGCTGGGGACGTGCGTGGCACGTGCCGACCGCACCCGCCCGCACGTTCGACGAGGCCGCCACCGACGTCGCGCGGCTCGCGGGCGTCAAGCAGCGGCGGGTACGCGTGCTGCCCCGTTCGCTCGGGACCGCAGCCGGGCTCGTCGTCCCCTTCATGCGCGAGCTCCGCGAGACCAGGCACCAGTTCGAGCGGCCGTTCGTGCTCGACTCCGAGCTGACGCAGCGCACCTTCGACCTCAGGCCCACTCCGTGGGACGAGGCCCTGGTGGCGACCATCGCCGCACGGCGCACCACGACACCCGCCCGAGCGGGCACTGCGGCCTGACGCGGACCCGGCCCGACGGCATACGCCCTCGGGCCGCGCCGGCGGGCGTCAGTGCGACTGCTGGCGGATCCGGTTGGTCAGCTCGGTGACCTGGTTGTAGATGGCACGGCGCTCACCCATCAGCTCACGGATCTTGCGGTCCGCGTGCATGACGGTCGTGTGGTCGCGGCCGCCGAAGTGCTGGCCGATCTTGGGCAGGCTCAGGTCGGTCATCTCGCGACACAGGTACATCGCGATCTGGCGGGCCGTCACGAGCTGGCGCGAGCGGCTCGAGCCGCAGAGGTCCTCGAGCGTCACCGCGTAGTAGGCGGCCGTGACCGCCATGATCGTCGCTGCCGTCACCTGGTTGGGCGTCTCGTTGGGCAGCACGTCCTTGAGCACGATGACCGCGAGCGGCAGGTCGACCGCCTGGCGGTTGAGGTTGCTGAACGCCGTGACGCGGATGAGCGCGCCCTCGAGCTCGCGGATGTTGGTGCTGAAGTTCGTCGCGATGTACTCGAGGACGTCGTCGGGGACCTTCATGCGGTCCTGGATCGCCTTCTTGCGCAGGATCGCGATGCGGGTCTCGAGGTCGGGCGGCTGGACGTCGGTCAGCAGGCCCGACTCGAAGCGCGTGCGCATCCGGTCCTCGAAGCCCGAGAGCTCACGCGGCGGCAGGTCGCTCGTGATGACGATCTGCTTGTTCGCGTTGTGCAGGGTGTTGAAGGTGTGGAAGAACTCCTCCTGGGTCTGCAGCTTGCCCTGAAGGAACTGGATGTCGTCGATGAGCAGCACGTCGACGCTGCGGTAGCGGTTCTGGAACGCGCTCGCCTTGTCGTCACGGATGCTGTTGATGAAGTCGTTGGTGAACTCCTCGGAGTTCACGTAGCGCACGCGCACGTTGGGGAACATCGTGCGGGCGTAGTGGCCGATCGCGTGGAGCAGGTGCGTCTTGCCCAGCCCCGACTCGCCGTAGACGAAGAGCGGGTTGTACGCCTTGGCCGGGGCCTCGGCGACCGCGACCGCAGCCGCGTGGGCGAAGCGGTTGCTCGCGCCGATGACGAAGGTGTCGAAGGTGTACTTCGGGTTGAGGCGGGTGTCGCCGGGGGAGCTGGGCTCGGGGCGCTGCTGCAGGCGGAGCGGCCCGCTCTCGCCCGCGCTCAGCGGGTCGGGGCCGAGCTCCATCCGCGTCTGGACGTCGTAGGCCGGCTGGCGCGGCTCGTCGAGGTCGGCACCGTTGAGCGCCGGGGCACTCTCGGCCAGGTCACGCAGCGGGTTGTGCGCCGCCTGGCCGTAGCCGCCGTTCTGGTGACCGCCGACGAGACCGGAGCCGTTGCCGGGAGCCGAGCTGGACCCGCCGCCCTGAATGACGCCCTGGCCGCCGCGCGCACCGTCGTGGACCTGGCCGCTCGGCTCGTCGCTGATCATGCCGAGGTCGGTCTCGAGGCTCTCGTCGACCGACACGGCGAGCTGGACCGGATGGCCGAGCTGGCTGGCGAGGGCCTCGTGGATCTGCTCACGGACGCGCTGCTCGAGGAAGTCCTTGGTGAACGTGTTGGGGGCGCGCACGAGGGCCGTCTGGTCGAGCACGCCGACGAGCCGGCACAGCCGGACGAAGGCGCGCTCCTGGTTCGACAGGCCCACCGAGTCGAGGGTGCCGAGCGTCTGCTGCCAGATCTGCGCGTAATCGACGCCTGTATCGGCCACCTGATCCCACCTGCCCCTGAGTCAATTCCGTTGCACCTGTTGCGTTCCCGGCTCGGTTCGGCACGAGCAACGGCTCGAGCCCGCCGGGTCGGACGTCCTGGGACCGTCCGTGTCCTGGTGAACGATGCCCTGTTGTCCACACGTTTGTCCACAGCCTGTGCATGGGGTGGCGAGGATCGTGAGAGTCGAAAACCTACCGCCGCAGGCGCGCTCGTGACAATCGAGTCGCCGACAATCTGCGCGTTCGGCGGCGTGTCGCCTTGCAATCGCTGCCGGACCTTCGAGGATCGTGGGTTTTGACCCGGTCACCCGGGCGCCCTCCGTCGGTTTGACCCTCGTTCGCGGGCTCCCGTATCGTTGACCGAGCGTGTCTGCGACCTCTTTCGCATGCCCATGGCCCCGAGACCGGCTCAGCCGGACCACCTCGGCCCTCCACGGGCTTGCCGATTGCGGTCGCACCGGCCACCACAAGCCCCACAACGGGAGCCGGGCCGGCGTCGTCGTGACGTCGGACGGGCCCCTGCAACCTACGGAGAACCTCGTGAGCAAGCGCACCTTCCAGCCGAACAACCGTCGCCGCGCCAAGACGCACGGCTTCCGCCTGCGCATGCGCACCCGCGCCGGCCGCGCCATCCTCGCCCGCCGCCGCAGCAAGGGCCGCGCCGAGCTCTCGGCCTGAGCAGCCGGAGGCCGCGGCGTGCTGCCGGCACGTCACCGACTGCGTGAGCGGACGGACTTCACGGCGGCAGTACGCGGGCCCGGCGCCAGCAGAGCAGGCGGGCGACTCATCGTCGTGCATGCCAACCGGACCGATGCGCGTGCGGAACTTCCGCCGCGCGTCGGTTTTGTTGTGTCCAAGGCCGTCGGCAACGCCGTCGTGCGCAACCGCACCAAACGGCGCCTGCGCGCCAGCGTCGCGACCCGGCTGACCGGCATACCTGCTGGGCTCGACCTCGTCGTGCGGGCGAACCCGGCGGCGGCCGAGGTCACCTGGGACGAGCTCGACCTCGCGGTCGGGCGCCAGCTCGACAAGGCGTGCCGGCCATGAGCACCAGCCTGAACCAGGTGCTCGCGACACCCCTGGTGCTCGCGGTGAAGCTCTACCAGCGCTTCATCTCCCCGCTCTCCGGCCCCAGCTGCCGCTTCTACCCGAGCTGCTCGGCGTATGCCGTCACCGCGCTCACCCGGTTCGGCCCGGTTCGTGGTGGTTGGCTCGCGATCCGCCGGCTCGGCCGCTGCCACCCGTGGAACCCGGGCGGGGTCGACCCCGTTCCGATGACATGGGCCACGCGCAACGACGTGCGGCCCGAGGACTTCCGTCCCGCCGGCTCCGACCCGGCCGAGGACGACCACACGCACGACCACGAGCACGACGAGCACGCACAGCACGGAGTCCCACACCGGGAACCCACGACCTGACCAACCGGCATAAGGTTGCCGATCAGTGGTGAGTGGCCCAGACACCTCGAACCCGAGCTGAACCGGCCGGCCCACCCGACGACAGAGGAAACACGTTGATCGAGTTCTTCAACACCCTGCTCTACCCGATCAAGCTCGGTGAAGCCTGGGTCATGTACGGCTGGCACTGGCTCTTCGACAAGATCGGCCTCAACGGCGATCTCGCCGGATGGGCCTGGGCCATGTCGATCGTCGGCCTCACGGTCGTGGTCCGCATCCTGCTCATCCCGCTCTTCGTGCGGCAGATCCACTCCTCGCGGCGGATGCAGCTCATCCAGCCCGAGATGCAGAAGATCCAGAAGAAGTACAAGGGCAAGCGCGACCCGGAGTCCCAGAAGGCGCAGCAGGCGGAGATCATGGATCTCTACCGACGCACCGGGACCAACCCGTTCAGCAGCTGTCTGCCGATCTTGATCCAGAGCCCCTTCTTCTTCGCGCTCTTCCAGCTGCTCAACAACCTCAAGGCCCAGGCCGAGGGCGTTCCCGGACACGACGCGATCGGCCCGATCACCCGCGAGGTCGCGGCCCAGATCGAGAGCTCGACGATCTTCGGCGCCAAACTGTCGGACTCGTTCCTGACGCCCGGCGCCAGCCTCAACGTCAAGATCCTGACGGCCGTCCTCATCATCCTCATGTCGGCCACCACCTTCACGACCCAGTACCAGCTGATGCGCAAGAACATGCCTGCGGCTGCGCTGGACAACCCGTTCGCCAAGCAGCAGAAGGTCCTGCTGTACCTGATGCCGATCTTCTTCGCGATCTCGGGCATCAACTTTCCGATCGGCGTCCTGATCTACTGGCTCACGACGAACCTGTGGACGATGGGCCAGCAGTTCTACGTCATCCGCAACATGCCGGCTCCCGGTTCAGAGGCCGAGCGTGCTCGCCGCGAGCGGATGAAGCGCAAGGGCAAGGACATGCAGGAGCTGACCGTGCCGGGCCTCGAGTCGGCCGAGACGGTCCCCGACGACGAGCCCAAGTCGGGCCAGCGCCAGCAGCCCAAGGGCAAGAAGCGTGCCCGCACGCAGCCGACCAAGAACCGCCGCTGAGGTTCATCCACACACTTGTCCACACTGCCTTGGGGCCTCTGACCTGCGGAGACACGAGTTGTCCACAGATCCGGCCCCGGTGAACGAAGGAGTTTCCATGAGCGACACCCAGGCCACGGACGTCGAGACGCCCGTCGACGCCACCGAGCCCTCGACCTCGACCGAGTCCACGACCGAGCCGACCGAGGTCGCCGCCGACACCTCCGTGTCCACGGGGCAGGGCGACACCGTGGACGACGACTCGGATGAGGCCGCCGGCCCGGATCAGGTCGAGTCGGAGGGCAAGGGCGAGAAGAAGACGCGGGTGCGTCAGCTCGAGCGCGAGGGAGAGGTGGCGGCCGACTTCCTCGAGACCCTGCTCGACATCGCCGACCTCGACGGAGACATCGACGTGGACGTCGACGGAGACCGCGCCGCGATCGCGATCGTCGACTCCGACGAGGGTCGCGTGCCGCGCCGCCTGGTCGGCACCGACGGCAAGGTCCTCGAGGCCCTCCAGGAGCTGACCCGCCTGGCCGTGCAGGTCGAGACGGGTGAGCGCAGCCGCCTCATGCTCGACATCGCCGGCCATCGTGCCCAGCGCCGTTCGGCGCTCGTCGAGTTGGCCAAGGTCGCCATCGCCGAGGTGCAGGAGTCGGGGACGAAGCGCTCGCTCGAGCCGATGACAGCCTTCGAGCGCAAGGTGGTGCACGACGAGGTCGCGGCCGCCGGTCTGGTGTCCGAGTCCGAGGGCGTCGACCCGCACCGACACATCGTCATCCTGCCTGCCTGACCATCGGCCTCGTTTCACGTGAAACGGGAGTCGACCAGCTGCATCCGAACGGCACGAACCGAGGAGTGAGGGCGCGTGACACACGATGCTCTCGACCCGATCGAGGTGCCGGCCACCCCGGCGGCGGCGGCCGCCGTCTTCGTCGAGCGGGTGGAGCTGGCTGAGCACTTCGTGGCGATCCTGGCCGATACCGGGATCAGCCACGGCCTGATCGGGCCCCGCGAGGCCCCCCGCCTCTGGGACCGGCACGTCCTCAACTGCGCGGTCGTCCACGAGGCGATCCCCCGGACTGGGGAGACGCAGCAGGTCATCGACGTGGGCTCGGGCGCAGGCCTCCCCGGCCTGGCCCTGGCCATCGCCCGCCCGGACCTGGACCTGCACCTCGTCGAGCCGCTCGCCCGGCGCACCGGGTGGCTGTCGGGGACCGTGGCCCAGCTCGGTCTGACCAACGTCACCGTGCACACGGCGCGGGCCGAGACCATGTGGGACCGGCTTCACGCCCCGTGGGTCACGGCCCGCGCCGTGTCGCGCATCGTCCAGCTGGCCGAGTGGACCCTCCCACTGCTGGACGCCGGTGGCAGCCTGCTCGCCCTCAAGGGGAGTCAGGCCGTCGCGGAGCTCGCGGAGGGCAGAACCGCCCTGACGCGTCTCGGCGTCGTCGACGCCGGTGTGGACGAGTACGGCGCTGCCCTGCTCGGGGAGCCCACCATCGTGCTGCGAGCCACCATCGGCGACGTCGTGGACCGCCGCCGCTTCCGCTCACGTCAGCCTTCGAGCGCCGGGTCGGCCCGGCGACGGGCTGATCGTCCGCGCGGTTCGCGACGCTCCGGCCCGGAAGCGGGCGGGCGTCCGCGCCATCAGCCATGATCGTGTCCAGACCATTTCGATGGACGGCTCGCGCGGATCACTCCGCGGGCCGGCCCTCAACCCCGGAGGTGCTCTCCCTGTGACGATGTCGACCAACTTGGGCTGGCCGAGCGAACCCGAGCCGGGACCGGAGCACCGACGGCTCGGGTGGCTGGCGCGCATGTTGGGCGTTTCACGTGAAACGAGCGGCGAAACGCGCGTCGACGCGGCACGCGAGGGCACGGACGATGCTGCCGACGATGTTGCCGACGATGTTGCGGTCACCCCCGCCCCGGGAGGCGCCGGCACCCTCGACACCCCCGACGAGGGTGAGACACCGGCGGGAAGCGTTACCGGCGACCAGGACGGCGTGCTGGCGAGCGAGGTCGTCCTCGGTCAGCCGGATGCCCGCCCGGAGGTCACGCCGGCCGACCCCTCCGACGACGGATCGTCGGACGCCGAGTCCCGCGACACCGCGGGCTGGGCCGGAGAGGCTCCCGGCGTGCAGCCCGACCCGATCGAGTCCGCCCACCAGCCGTCCATGGAGGCCGAGGCCTCCGCCCCACAGGAGCGGATGCCCGCATCCGACGAGGCTGGGCCCGACGATGCAGTCGACGCCGAGAGGGCCGTCGGTGACGCCGATCCGGAGGTCGTCGAGACCGGCGTGCAGGGGTCGGGCCTCGCCACGTCCGTCGACGACCCGGGCTCCGGCCTGCCGGTCGACCCGACCCATGAGGGTGACTCGGAGGCGCCCGGAGACGCCCAGGGTGTGGCTTCCGCACCTGTGGACAACACGGTGGACGACTCTCCCGAAAAGGCCTCTGTTGAACAGGAAATGATGGCGAACGAGGCTGGGGACAACGCTGTGGACGAAGCCCGCCGCGCCTCCGATCTCCGGGCCGACCATGCGGATCGGGAGGCCCTGGCAGCGGCCATCCCGACCGCCGGACAGGACACGCCTCTCGCGATGGAGCTGGCCGAGAACGCACGCCGGCGCATCCAGCTGACCGGCCGCCCCTTCCCGAAGCCGGTGGCTCCTCGGGTCCTCACCGTGGCAAACCAGAAGGGTGGTGTCGGCAAGACGACGACGACGGTCAACGTCGCCGCAGCGCTCGCGCAGTCCGGGCTCAAGGCCCTCGTCATCGACCTCGACCCCCAGGGAAACGCCAGTACGGCCCTCGGGATCGACCACCACGCCGAGGTGCCGTCCATCTACGACGTGCTCGTCGACGGCACCCCGCTGCTCGACGTCGTGCAGCGGTGCACCACCGTGGAGAACCTCTACTGCGCGCCGGCCACGATCGACCTCGCCGGTGCAGAGATCGAGCTGGTCTCCCTGGTGGCTCGTGAGTCGCGCCTGCAGAAGGCGATCGCGGCCGCGGGGGAGTCCGGGCACGAGTTCGACTACATCCTCATCGACTGCCCGCCCAGCCTCGGCCTGCTCACCGTGAACGCGATGGTGGCCGCCAGCGAGGTGTTCATCCCGATCCAGTGCGAGTACTACGCCCTCGAGGGCCTGTCGCAGCTGCTGAAGAACATCGACCTCGTCAGGCGTCACCTCAACCCGACGCTCCACGTCTCCACGATCCTGCTGACGATGTACGACGGTCGGACCCGGCTCTCGGCACAGGTGGCCGACGAGGTCCGCGAGCACTTCCCGAAGGAGGTGCTTCGCACGACAGTGCCTCGCTCGGTCAGGGTGTCGGAGGCGCCGAGCTTCGGTGAGACGGTCATGACCTACGACCCGGCGAGCAGTGGGGCCCTGGCCTACCTCGAGGCCGCCGGCGAGATCGCCGACCGGGGGGCGGCGGGCCGCACCTGACCGACCGGCCGAACCTGGTCAACGGGACCGTCGCCACGGTGACGGTCCCGTTTCACGTGAAACGCGTGCCGACACGGCTCGACACGGGTGACGTGGCCACGCCCGGTGGACCGGTCGCTCCGCCCGGCGTTTCACGTGAAACGGATCGTCCGGGGATCGGTGCTGCGCACGCGCACGGCACCGCGGGACAGGGCTTCTGCGCGGGCAGCAGCGACGCCTCAGCTGGGCAGCCACCGGGGCTCGAGCGCTCCGTGGACCAGGCGAGCGCCGTGTTCCACGTGAACGGCGTCGAGCAGGCATGAACACGCCTGCGTTTCACGTGAAACGGGGCGAGAGGGCGCTTCGGTCCGAAGCCCGACATGGCCCGAGGTGCAGGGGCGGACCGGCCCCGACCACCTAGACTGGCCGACGGACGCGATGGCCGCGTCGGCGATGTGAGGGGTTGGCGAATGGCGGAGAAGCGTCGAGCACTGGGTCGAGGCCTCGGGGCGCTCATCCCGAGCGCACCGAGCGGAGGCGCAGGGCGGCCCGTCGACGTCTTCTTCACCGAGCAGAAGCAGGCCGAGCCCGTGGCGGCGGATTCCGCCGACTCCGCGGTCCGCGACGAACCAGCATCGCCGACGTCCTCGGCCCCGGCCTCCGACGGCTCGACCCCTCCCACGACCGCATCCGACGGCGCTGACCCGTCGCTCACCACGAGCAGCGGGCTGGCGATGGTCCCCGGCGCTGAGTTCGCCGAGCTCGACATCGACTCGATCCGGCCGAACCCGAAGCAGCCGCGCACGGTCTTCGACGAGGACCACATGGGCGAGCTCGTGCACTCGATCCGGGAGATCGGCGTGCTGCAACCCATCGTCGTGCGGCGGATCCCTGCCGACCAGCTCGCCGAGGCGGAGGGGAAGATCTTCGAGCTCATCATGGGCGAACGTCGATGGCGCGCCTCCCAGGCCGCGGATCTCGGCGTCATCCCCGCGATCATCAAGGACACCAGCGACGACGACCTGCTGCGTGATGCCCTGCTCGAGAACCTGCACCGCAGCCAGCTCAACCCGCTCGAGGAGGCGGCGGCCTACCAGCAGCTGCTCGACGACTTCGGCTGCTCCCACGAGCAGCTGGCCACGCGCATCGGCCGGTCGCGACCCCAGATCTCCAACACGCTGCGTCTGCTGAAGCTGCCCCCGCTCGTGCAGCGACGCGTGGCCGCCGGCGTGCTGAGTGCCGGACACGCCCGCGCCCTGCTCGGCATGGCCGACGGCGCCGCCATGGAGCGCATGGCTCAGCGCATCGTCGCCGAGGGGCTGTCCGTGCGCAACGTCGAGGAGCTCGTCGCTCTGGGCGAGGGCAATGACGCCCCCAAGGCCCGGCGGCCGCGGGCCGGTAGCCGACACCCGCAGCTCGACAGCTTCACGTCCGGGCTCTCGGACCACCTCGAGACCCGAGTCGCCATCGCCCTGGGCCAGCGCAAGGGCAAGATCACCGTCGAGTTCGCCTCGATGGAGGACCTCCGCCGGATCCTGGGTCTGATGGGGATGTCGTCCCCGTCGCAGGACTGACGGCACGTCGTCTCGCCGTCGCCCGTTCTCAGAGCCAGGCTGGAGGCCGGGGGATCCGCACCACGGTGAGCCCGTCGACGCGCAGGACGTCGGCGTGGGGATCTTCCCGCACCGCCCGGGCGATGTCCGCGCACTCGGCAGGAGCGCACCACCGCGGATAGAGGCCCTGCTGGTCGTAGAGCATCGAGCGCACCGTGACCGCCGTCATGGATCCTTGGGCGGTCGCCTTCCAGCGCGGCTCCATCCACATGACGACCACATCGTCAGGATGCTGGCCCACGACGGATGCCGTGTCGCTGACGATGGCGTCGTACTGTTCGCGCGTCGCCCGGTGCTCGCCCAGATCGGCGCGCCATGACGTCACGCCGACCAGGGCGATGACAGCCAGACCCACGACACCGGCGATGCGTGATGGACGAATCCCGTTGAGCAGCAAGGCAGCCGGTAGACACACCGCAGGCCAGGCCCAGAGGGAGGCGCGGGTGCCGGTCACGACTCCGGAGTAGACCGTCAGGGCGGCCTCCAGCGCCACCACGACGACGACGGCGCCCAGCACGATGAAGGCGGACCTTCGCGTCGACGAGTCGACGAGCGCCCAGACGAGAGTGACGACAGCGACCACCGCGGCCCAGCCGAGCAGCCCCAGCAGCGACGCGAACTGCGTGCCGTAGCGCGCGAGGTTCGTCGTGAGGTCGTCGAGGCTCTCGAGCGGGTTGGGGCGACGCCAGGTCGAGATGGTCAGGCCGAAGGTACCGAACGCGAGCCAGTTGAACGCGTAGACGGTGAGGACACCGATGCCATAGGCGCCGACGAAGCCGGCCGCGCCGACCAGGAGGCGTCGTGTCGACTGGCCGAGCTCGGTGACGACGAACGCGAGGAAGACGAGGGCGGCCACGGGCGGGTAGGACAGGATCGACAGGACGACGAAGAGCAGCAGCCAGGCCGCCAGGAAGCGTCGCCGAAGGCGCGCCAGAGGAAGCGTCCAGACCGCGGTGGCGGCGACGATCATCGACGCCGAGAGGGTGCCGGGCCAGTAGACGAGGCGGACCCAGATCGCCGAGACGAACAGGGCGAACGTCAGCACGAACGTCGAGAGACGGTTCGGGGGAGCGAGGGCGCGGACGAAGCCCCACACGAAGGCGGAGTACGCCACGACGAAGATGGTGGATGCCACGACGATGGACGTGCGCTGGCCGATGACGTACCAGTAGACCGTGTTGAGCCAACGCCCCTCGTAGAGGTTGCGGCTGAACTGTGCCGCGGACCCGGGCTCGTGGCGGCCCAGGGTGAATGCCCAGTCGTCGTGTCTGATGAAGGGATGGGCCACCTGCAGCACGGCACCCGTCACGACGAGCGCGAGGACCAGTGCGCCGGGCACCACGAGCCACTCGGGCCACGCGCGGCGAGCACTCCACGGCGTCCGCTGGCTCACCGTCGGCTCCGCCGTGGCGTGGGCGGTGTTGCTCATGCGGCTCCCCTGGGTCCGGTTGGGGTCTGCCAAACCTTGGCGGTCCGCGACTCTGCTCTGCGACCACGGTAGCCCCCGGACCTCCACGGAACCGGGCACGTCGCTGACAGGACCCGGTGCGTCGCGCATCGGGTACGTCCTGCAGGATCGAGGCACAGTTGGCAGAGGGAGGACGAGGATGCCCGAGGGCCATACCATCCACGCGCTCGCAGATCGCCTCGACCGCGCCTTCCGCGGCCGTGAGATCACGGCCACGAGCCCGCAGGGACGCTTTGCGGCCGACGCGGAGCGTCTCGACGGACGCGTGTTCGAGCGGGCCCAGGCGTGGGGCAAGCACCTCTTCGCCGACATCGGTGACGCCACGCTGCACGTCCACCTCGGTCTGATCGGGATGTTTCCCGTGAAACATCTCGACGGCGACCATCCACCCGCTCCCGTGGGCGCCGTCCGGCTGCGACTCGTGGGTCCCGACCACTGGGCCGACCTGCGCGGGCCGATGATCTGCACGCTCGTGGACCGGGCCCGCCAGCGCGAGATCGTCGCGACGTTGGGCCCCGACCCGCTGCGCCGGGGTGCACGTCCCGAACCCGGGTGGGCGCGGGTGCAGGGGAGCCGACGCACGGTGGCGGAGCTGCTCATGGACCAGTCGGTCGTCGCCGGCGTCGGCAACGTCTACCGCTGCGAGGTGCTGCATCGCCTGGCTGTCGACCCGCTCACTCGTGGCGTCGACCTGTCAGACCAGGTCTGGCGCGAGATCTGGGACGACCTCGTGCTCCTCATGCCCCTCGGGCGCAGCTTCTCCCAGATCATCACCATGCCCGACCAGGTCGAGGACGCTGCCCGTGTGAAGCGCTCCGGGCGGGCGCGAGCGATCAGCCGACGCCTGACCGGTGAGCGGCTCGGCGACACGTTCGAGCGACGGTTCCTCGTCTACAAACGCACGGGTAAGCCGTGTCCGAGATGCTCAAATCCCTTGCAGGAGAAGGAGATTGCTGGACGGCGGCTCTACTGGTGCCCGGCCTGCCAGCTGCGGCACTGAGGGTCGGGTCGAGCAGCAGACCGTCACCACCCGGTGAACGGCGCGCGGGTCCGCACGGGAATCTCGACGTAGTCGTGGCACCCGAGGATGGGCAGCACCAGTCGGGGCGGCTGTGGCATCCGGGAGTGACCCTCGTCCTCCGGGAGGTCGACGGGCGCGCCGAGGGTCAACAGCTCGTCACGCAGGTGCATCCGCCCGCCACCGGCGGCACGGAGGTTGGCCAGCCAGTCGACACCCCGACCGTAGGTCAGGGCGACGGTCACGGCATCGCCTCCGTCGAACGCCATGATCGGTACCCGGAAAGTGCGTCCGGAGCGACGTCCGACGTGCTCGAGCTCGACGAACCAGCCGAGCCCCGCGAGGTGCACCAGGGCTCGGTTCAGGTACTTCTTGTTCAGCTGGGTGACGGCACGGGGAATCGGCATCGGGACCTCCGGCACCCAGCCTCGCACCCGAGCCGTCCACCGGCACCCCGGAGCACCCAGAACGCCCGGCTCGCTCCCGAACGCACCCGAGGACGACCCTGGCGACACCAGTGCCCGCCTAGGCTGGCGCCATGGCCCTCAGCGGATCACGGCCGGCGCCGACCCACGTGCTCGCCCACCTCTCCGACACGCACCTCATCGCGGGAGGCGGCCTGCTCGCCGGTCACATCGACACGGAGGCGCAGCTGCGCCGGGCCCTGGCACGGTTGGAGTCGTCGGGGGAGCGGTTCGACGCCCTCGTCATCTCGGGCGACCTCGCCGACAGCGGGGACCCCGCGGCCTATGCCCTGCTGCGGGAGGTCGTCGAGCCCGTCGTCGTGCGGCTCGGGTGCGCGCTCGTCCTGACCGGCGGCAACCACGACGAGCGCCTGCCGATGGCACGGATGCTCTACGGCGTGGACACGGATGCGCCTCAGGACACGGTCACCGACGTGAACGGCCTGCGCGTCATCGCGATCGACTCCGCGGTGCCGGGCTACCATCACGGCGGGTTCTCGGATGACCAGTACGACTGGCTCGCAAAGGAACTCGCCACTCCAGCCGAGCACGGAACGATCCTCGTGATCCACCACGCGCCCATCACCTACCGCTCACCGGTCATGCAGCTGCTCGACTTCGACGACGTCGACCGGTTGCGCGTCGTCGTCGAGGGCAGCGACGTGCGGGCCGTCCTCAGCGGCCATCTCCACGTGACGAGCTTCGGCACGCTCGGGACGGTCCCGGTCCTCGTCGCCGGCGGCGTCAGCTACGTCGACGACGTCGGGGCGCCACGTGAGCTGCTCATGGGCGTCGACGGACCCCAGTCGTGGAACCTCGTCGAGGTGCACGTCGACCAGGTCGTGGCCACCGTCGTGCCGATCGAGCAGCACCCGACGTGGCCGGCCCTCTCGGAGGCCGTCATGGAGTACATGGAGACGGTGCCCGAGGACGATCGGCGCGAGGCCTTCTCCCGCAAGCGCACGTGAGGCGGCCGCACACTTCGATATTCGAAGTGTCGAGAACGTCGTTCCCTGATCGACATGATGGTGAAGGTCCGACCCGCGGGCCGCACACCGAGGAGTCAGACATGAGCCAGATCGAGAAGGCCACATCGGCGGATGGCACCACCATCGCCTACGAGTCCTACGGCTCGGGGCCGGTGGCGGTCGTGGTCGGCGGCGCGTTCTGCGACCGAGGGTCCTTCCGCGACCTCGCCGAGGAACTGGGCGGGCTGGGGCTGACCGGAGTGACCTACGACCGACGGGGCCGCGGTGACAGCGGTGACACTCATCCCTACGCCGTCGCCCGTGAGATCGACGACCTCGCCGCCGTCATCGATGCGGCCGGTGAATCCGACGCTCCTGCCTACGCTTTCGGCGTCTCGTCCGGAGGGGCACTCGTCATCGAGGCCATCGCCGCAGGCGCTCCGGTCACCAAGGGCTCAGCGCTCGAGGTGCCCTACCGCAGCGAGGCCTGGCCGGCACCCGACGACTACATCGGCACGCTCGAGCGCTTCGAGGCGGTCGGCGACCGTGAGGGCATCCTGCGCTACTTCAACAACATCGTCGTCGGGATGCCCGAGGAGATGGTCGAGGGCATGCGGGGCACACCGATGTGGGAGCCGCTGCTGGCGCTGACCTACACCGTCAAGTACGACGGGGCCTGCCTGGGCGACGACGACCAGAGCCTGCCCACCGAGACGCTGCGCCGGGTGACGGTGCCCTTCCTCTCGGTCTGCAGCAGCGGCACGCAGATGCCGGTGCTGCACGACTCGGCGCGCGTGCTCGCCGGCGCGCTGCCGAACGCCCGAGCCGTCGAGCTCCCGGGTGACTTCCACCAGGTGCCGGCCCCGGTGCTGGCTCCGGTCCTCGCCGAGTTCTACCGCGCCTGAACCGCTGACGACCCGTTGGGTTCCCTTGAACGACAAGGGAACCCAACGGCATACACAAGGAGTGTCAGCCGGTAAGCATGGCGAGTACGGGGTTGTGCTCGGGTGGCACGACCTCACGCGGCGGACCGGGGGGAGTCCCGTCGCCGAACGGCGAGCCGCCCAGCTCCTCGCGCCCGTGGGGCGTGGCCCAGTTGTCCAGCGCCGGGCCGAGGGGGACGACACCCGTCGGGTTCACGTCGGTGTGCACGACGTAGTAGTGCCGCTTGATGTGGGTGAAGTCGACCGTGTCGCCGAAGCCGGGCGTCTGGAAGAGGTCACGCGCGTAGCCCCACAGCGCCGGCATCTCGATGAGCTTGCTCCGGTTGCACTTGAAGTGGCCGTGGTAGACGGGGTCGAAGCGCACGAGCGTCGTGAAGAGGCGCACGTCGGCCTCGGTGATGTGGTCGCCGACGAGGTAGCGCCGGGTCGACAGGCGCTCCTCGAGCAGGTCGAGGTTGTCCCACAGCCGGCGGTAGGCCTTGTCGTAGGCGTCCTGGGTGCCGGCGAAGCCGCACCGGTAGACACCGTTGTTGACGTAGCGGTAGATCGGCTCGCTCACCGCCTCGATCTCGTCGGCGAGGGCGTCCGGGTAGAGGTCCGGCGCACCCTCCCGGTGGAACTCCCGCCACTCGGTCTCGAGGTCGACGGTGATCTGCTTGAAGTCGTTCGTCACGACGGCACCTGTCGGCACGTCGACGATCGCGGGCACCGTGATGCCACGGGGGTATTCGGGGTCGCGCGTGAGGTAGGCGTCCTGGATGCGAGGGATCTGCAGCACCGGGTCGAGGCCGCCGGGGTCGAGGTCGAAGGTCCAGCTGCGCCGGTCGTGCGTCGGCCCGCAGATCCCCATCGACAGCGCGTCCTCGAGCCCGAGCAGCCGGCGCACGATGATCGCGCGGTTGGCCCAGGGGCACGCCCGCGCGACGACGAGACGGTAGCGGCCCGCCTCGACGGGGAAGCCGTCGCGCCCGTCGGCGGTGATGCGGGTCGTGATGTAGCGCGTGTCGCGCTTGAAGCTCTTCTCGACATAGGTGCCCGGCTCGCTCATGCGCCCACCCTAATTCGGTATGCCGGGTGGCCCGGGGGAGCGCCCGCGGCACCCGAGGTGCCCTCCCCAGCAGACCGTCGCGACCTGGCTCCGACGCGGCGGTTCCCGCACTGATGGTGCTCGCGGGCGGACGGCGGGCCAGAATGGGGAGCATGAGGGCTGCGAGGAGGCACGATGCGTGAGCTCCGGCCCCTCACGCCCGACCGGGTCGGCGACCTCGTCGGCTCGTGTGCGCCGTGCACGTTCTGGCAGACGGTGCCCCGCAACGGGCACTCCGACCCGAGCGAGCCGCTCGTCCTCTTGGCTGAGTGGGTCGAGTCGGTCACTGCCGACTGGGGTCCGCCGGGGCGCATCGCCTACGTCGACGGACAGCCCGCCGGACACGTCGTCGTCGCTCCCGCGCGGCACGTCGCGCGGTTGGCCGCCTTCCCGACCTCACCGTCCGACCCGTCGACGCTCATGCTCGTCACGGCGGTCACGACCCCGGAGTACGCCGGACGGGGACTGCGCAAGGCACTGGTCCAGTCGGCCGCGAAGGACGCCCTGCGCCACCGCGTGCGATCGCTGGAGGCGGTCGCGGCACGTCCGCTCGCGGTCTCGCGGCACGCGTGCGTCCTCGACGTCGGCTTCCTCGAGAAGGTCGGCTTCCGGGTCGAACGCGACCACCCGGCATACCCCCGCCTCCGGATCGACCTGCGCACGGTCGTCACGCTGCGCGACGAGGCAGCGGCAGCGATCGCCCGTGCCCTGGACCGTGTGCCGGGGGTGCGCCCGGTGCCCGAGAGCCACCCCAGCGGCTCGAGCCACGCGCACGTCAGCGACCGCGACTGACCCACTCCGCCGAGGGCACCCGTCCCGAGCACGACGTGCCCACTCGGTCGGTCTCAGCCGACGGTGCGATCGGCCCCCACCTGCTGCGCGCGCATGGTCTCGAGGTGGCGGCGCAGGTCGTCGAGCCGCAGGACGCCGGTGCGGGAGGTGTCGGCCTCGCCGAGGTAGACGCGCTGGAGTGCGACGACGACGGCCTCGGCGACGTGGTCGAGGGTCTGGCCGCTGGCGAGGGCTGTGGCATCGCCCTCGTGGCTGAGGTAGCCGAAGTCGAGCCGCACCGCCGGCATGCGGGTGCGGCGCAGCAGCGGCCACGTGCGGGCGTGCGCGCGGCAGTCGGTCAGACCCGTGCGGGCCACGACCTCGCGCAGGAGCAGGTCGGCGAAGCTCTCGCCGATGACCGACCAGTCGGCATGGGCGGCGTTGTCGGGGTGACCGTAGAAGTACGTCGCGGCCCCGTGGGCCGAGCCCGTGACCGAGTGGTCGGTGTGCAGCGAGAGCACGAGGTCGGCCTCGCAGGAGTTGGCGAAGGCCGCGCGCTCCTCGTCGGTGCCGCCGTCGGTGGCCTCGGTGCGGGTGAAGACGACGCTCACACCGTGGGCGGACAGGCGCCCCTCGATGCGTCGCGCGAGGTCGAGCGCGAGGCGGGCCTCGACGAGACTGCGGTGCCCCCGGGCGCCGGCGTCGCCGCCACCGTGGCCGGGGTCGAGCACGATGGTGCGGCCGCTGAGGCTGTAACCGCTACGACGGATCTGCTCGCGCTCGCGCAGGGCGTTGGCCGACCCGCCGCTGACGGAGCGGCGCAGGCCGGCGAAGGAGCGCATCGTCTCGGGTCCGACGGTGCCGTCGGGGACGAGGCCGACGGCGGCCTGGAAGGCGCGCAGTGCCGTGTCGGTGCTCGGGCCGTGGAGACCGTCGACCTTGCCGGGCGTGAAACCGAGCTCGACGAGGCGGGCCTGCAGGGCCACGACGTCGTCGCCCTCGATGAAGTGCTCGGGGACGTAGCGCAGCACGCGGTCGCCGAGCGCCCAGCGCGCGCCGTCGAGGACGGCATACGTGGAGCGGCCGACGATGCCGTCGACGATGAGTCCGCGCCGCTGCTGGAAGGACTTGACGGCCTGCTCGACCCGCTCGTCGTAGACGGGGTCGCCGAAGCGGTCGCTGTGGCCGGAACCGCCCGGGAGGTCGCCCGACAGGACGAGCCGCTCGCACACGGCGGCCACGGCCGGGCCGGAGTCGCCGCGCCGGAGCACGACTGACTGCTGTGGGGTCATCTCGGCTCCTTTCCTTGGAGGGGCTCCGGAGGGGGTCGCGGTTGGCTGTGCGTCAGTCCGGAGCGGTCGGGCGCCGTCAGCAGCGTAGTACGCGAAAGGGGTGGCACCGTGACGGTGGACCACCCCTTCGACGTCTGCCGGTCAGGCGATGAACTCCTCCAGCTCGCGGAGCAGCTTCGGCTTCGGGTGCGCGCCGACGATCGTCTTGACGACCTCGCCCTTGACGTAGACGTTGAGCGTGGGGATCGAGACGACGCCGTAACGGGCGGCGGTGTCGACGTTCGCGTCGGTGTCGAGCTTGACGACCTCGATCTTGTCGCCGTACTGCTCGTTGATCTCCTCGAGGATCGGAGCGACCTTGCGGCACGGGCCGCACCACGTCGCCCAGAAGTCGACGAGCACGGGCTTGTCGCTCATGAGGACGTCGTCGGCGAAGGTGGCGTCGGTCGTGTTCTTCAGTGCCATGGGGATTCCTTCTCGGTGTACGGCGGGGCTGGGGTGGGCTGGATGGTGGGGCCGCAGGTTTCGAGGCTAGGCGTCGGCGCCGACGGTGGCGCGCTGGTCGGGGATCGCGCCGGAGTCCGTCTCGTCGATGAGGGCGGCCTCCGCGGCGGCCTCGGCGGGCGTCGCGGTGTCCTCGAGGGCGGCGAGGTAGTGCTCGGCGTCGAGGGCGGCGGCGCAGCCGGAGCCGGCGGCGGTGATGGCCTGGCGGTACGTGTGGTCGACGAGGTCGCCACAGGCGAAGACGCCGGGGATGTTGGTGCGGGTGGAGCGGCCGTCGACGAGGACGTAGCCGGCGTCGTCGAGGGCGACGGCCTCGCCCTCGGCGCCGTCGGTGGGCGCGAGGAGCTCGTTGCGGGGGTCGTGGCCGATCGCGACGAAGAGGCCCGTGACGGCCAGCTCGCGGGTGTCTCCGGTGACCGTGTCGCGCAGCGTGATGCCGGAGAGCTTGCCCTCGCCGTGGATCTGCGCGACCTCGGAGTTCCAGGCGAAACGGATCTTGTCGTTGGCGAAGGCGCGGTCGGCCATGATCTTGCTGGCGCGCAGCTCCTCGCGGCGGTGGATGATCGTGACCGTGCGGGCGAACTTCGTCAGGAAGGTCGCCTCCTCGATGGCGGAGTCGCCGCCGCCGACGACGGCGATGTCCTGGTCGCGGAAGAAGAAGCCGTCGCACGTCGCGCACCACGAGACGCCGTGGCCGGAGAGCTCCTTCTCGCGGGGCAGGCCGAGCTCGCGGTAGGCCGAGCCCATCGCGAGGATGACCGAGCGGGCGCGGTGGACGGTGCCCTCGCCGTCGGTGACCGTCTTGACCTCGCCGGTCAGGTCGACGGCGGTGACGTCGTCGGTGACGATCTCGGCGCCGAAGCGCTCGGCCTGGGCGCGCATGCCGTCCATGAGGTCGGGGCCCATGATGCCGTCCTTGAAACCGGGGAAGTTCTCGACCTCGGTCGTGTTCATCAGCGCACCACCGGCGGTGACGGCGCCCTCGAAGACGAGGGGCGCGAGGTTCGCGCGCGCCGCGTAGACGGCCGCGGTGTACCCCGCAGGGCCCGAGCCGATGATGATGACGTTACGGACGTCGGACATGTGGGCTGCTCCTCGTGAAACTCGTGTCGTGGCCGCTCGTCCCCGCGTGGCGACCGGTAGGTGCCGGTGCCGCGGGAGGCCGCGAGCCGCATAGGCCTCAACCGATCCTAGGCGGTTGTTGTTCCCGCGCTCGTCAGCCTGCGAGGCGCTGGGCGCGCGTCCGCATCGCGCGTGGTGCCAGCAGTCTCGTGGGGCTCACGGGACGGGCGTGGCGTCCCGGAGCAGGCCGGGGGCGCCGGTCGTGCAGCTGCGCTCGACGGCCCAGACGGTGCTGGCGCCGGCGCGGGTGACGACGACGACGACTGCAGGGCGTCCGTCGAACGTCGCGAGGTCGGCGGAGACGCCGTCGGGCGCGGGGGCCGCCGCGCTGAGCGCCCCGATCTCCTCGAGGCACGCCTCGAGGCCGATGGGCGTGGCGATGGGACCGATCGCGGGCGACTCCGCTGCGAGGTCGCGGATCGGCTCTCCCGGGCGGTCGAGCAGCTCGCGCGCCTGCCCGGCGAGGTTCGCGGCGGTGTATGCCGTCGTGCTGAGCTGGATGTGGAGGCCGGACGGCGTGGACGGCGGGCTCGACGGCGTCGTGGAGGCCCCGGCGCCGAAGGTGTCGCCGATGACCGCCGCCCCGTTGGGCCGCTTCGTCACGTGCAGGGCCGACGCGCCCACGGCGACGACGGCAGCGGCCGCGGCGACGGCGGCCACGAGGTAGATCGGCTTGGGTCGGTTCGCGCGCGTCGGCAGCGCGAGCACCGAGCCGTGAGACGTGTCGGCCGGGTTGGCCGGATCCGCCGGGTCCGCCGGGTCCGAACCGGCGCGGGAGGCGGCCAGGGGGCCCGGGTCGACGCGCAGCCGGGCCGCCTCGAGCAAGGCGGCGGAGATGCGCTCGGAGACGCCGTCAGGCATCGGGCCAGGGTATGCCGCTCCGGCGAGCAGGGCCCGCACCTGCTGCTCGACGTCCGCGTCGAGGTGGGGCGGGGGGGCGTCATCCTCGATCTCGTGGTCGACGGCCCGGTCGCCGGCCGGCTCGGTCACGTCCCGGTCGTCGGGGTCACGGACGCGAGGGTGGTGCTCGGGGGTGTGCGCGGACTCGTCCACGGATGTGGTCCTTCAGGCAGGGCGTGCGGTGGTCGGACGGGCAGGCAGGGGTATGCCGGTCGCCATGGCTTCGACGGCCCCCTGTGGCCGTCGGGTTCCACCGGATTCAACCATTCTTCGGCGGGGGGGCCGGGACGGTGGCCGCGGGACCCGAGGTGACCCGGGCCCGTCCCACCCGTACCCCGTGACGGCGTGCGCGGACCGCGTCAGTCGTGCTCGACGGGCCGGACACCCGGCGTCAGACCCAGGTGCTGGGCCAGGGCCGCGCGCCCGCGTGCGCACCGCGACTTGATGGTCCCCTCGGCGACGCCGAGGATGACGGCCGCCTCGGCCACCGGCACCGCGTGCATGTCGACGAGCACGAGCGCCGCGCGCTGCCCCTCGGGGAGCTTGGCCAGCGCCTCCTGGATGTCGAGGCGCACTTCGGTGGAGGCGTGGTGGTCGTGGCGGTCGGCGAGCTCGTACTCGGGCAGCTCGGCGGTCGGCTTACGGCGACGCAGCCGGTCGAGGCAGGCGTTGACGATGATGCGGTGCAGCCACGTGGTGACGGCGGCCTCGCCGCGATACGACTCGGCCCGGCGGAAGGCGGCGATGAAGCCGTCCTGCACGCAGTCGGCGGCGAGCTCGGGGTCACGCACGGTGCGCAGCGCGACGGCCCACATCCGGTCCTTGTGCCGTCGGAAGAGCTCGGCAAAGGCATGGTCGTCACCGTCGACGTGCAGTGCCAGCAGCTCCCGGTCGCTCAGATCTGCGACCGGGGCGGCAACCCCCGGGCTCACGGTCAGCGCACCGTCACTTCGCTGATCTGCGCGCGGTAGTGGTTCGCGGCCTCGGCGGGCGCCGCCTTGGTGACGAGGACGAGGATCTTGCTGGCCGGCTGGAGCGGGCCGTCGGCCTTGATGACGACGGTGCCGCTGGCCCTCTTCATGGACCCGATCTTCTGGGCGCCGTCGAGCGAGTCCTTGGAGCCCGAGTCGGTGGCGTACACGGTGACGTTCTGCTCGGCGCCGAGGACGAGCTCGACCTCCTTGACGACCGTGGGCGCGCTGAGGTCGAGCAGGACCCCGACGCCGTCCTTCTTGCCGTTGAAGGAGGCGGTGCCGTACCAGCGCGAGCGCCATTCGGTGCCCGGGTCGCCGTCGAAGGTGAGCTTGACGTTCTGGTCGGCCTCGGTGCCGTCCTCGGGGTCGAAGCCCGTGCCGCCGATGACGCTGACGGGTGCCGCGGGCGGCGCCTGGGTCGTGGCCGGTGGCGCCTGGGTGGTCGTGCCCTGCGGCTGGCTCGCGGACGGTGTGCGCGTCTGGGTGACGGTGACGGCCGTGGCGGGGCCGTCGTGCTGGCCGATCTTCATGACGTTGCTGATGCCGATGACGAGCGCGATGAGCACGAGCACCCCGACGATCGCGAGGGCGATGCGCGACTGCGCGCCGCTCGGAGCCTCGGGGACGTCGCGACCGAAGACCGGCAGCGGCGGCTCCAGGCGGGTCGTGGGCGCCTCGTCGAGCGCGTCGACGAGGCCGATGTCCTCGCCCTCGAAGTCGTCGTCGTGGGACGACCGGCGCTCGGCGGCCCGGGCAGCGGCCTTGTCGGCGGCGGCGCGGGCGAACGAGCCGACCTTGTCGCCGATGGCACCGGCGACGCCGGCCGCGGCAGCCCCGGCCGCGGCGATGCCGCCATGGGGTCGCTCGGTGGTGGGCGCGCCGGTCGTCGTGGCGCCAGGCTGTCCCTCGGACACGCTGTCGAAGAAGATCGTGCTCGGCTGGCCCAGGTCGCCCCCGGCGCCGGTCCTCGAGGCGGCCCCGGCAGCACCCGCGACACCGGCCGCACCCACAGCTGCTGCCCCGGCGCCCACGGACGGCATGACACGCGTCGGCTCGAGGGACTCGCGGTCGCGGCTGCGCAGGCCGATGCCGGTGGCACCGTCGGACGACGCCTGCTCGCTCGGCCACGGCGCGATCTGGAGGGCGAGGTCGCCGGGCGACACGGGCCCGCGTCGGCCGTTGCCCAGGGTCATGCGGCAGATGAGGTCGAGGTCGTTGGGCACGCCCACGGCGATCTCGGAGGGGGCGGCGACACCACCGACGATGGTCGGGGCCGCCTCGAGGCCGACGGGCGCGCCCGCGGGGATCAGCCCGTCGTCGACGGACACCATGGGCCAGCGACCGGTGAGTCCGGCATACGCGATCTTGACGAGCCCGACGGCGTCGGCGCGGGACGCCCGCTCGTCGGAGAGGCGGTCGGCGTCGGTGAGGGCTGCCTCGGTGGCGAGGCCGCGCACCTTGACGGCACCGTCGGACATCCGCAGCAGCGAGCTCGGGGTCAGGGCGAGGTGGTGCAGACCGCGATGGGTCGCCTTGTCGAGGGCCGTGGCGGCCTCGCCGGTCAGCCGGCGCACCTCGTCGGGCGAGAGGCCGCCGCTCTGCAACAGGTGCGAGAGGGGTGCGGCGCCGGTCAGGGGCTCCTCGACGATGAAACCGACGCCCTGGTCGGTGCCCACGTCGAGGACCCGCACGAGGCGGGAGTCCTCGATGCCCGCGGCCCGGCGGGCGGCGTCGAGCGCGGCGGCCGCGACCGACGAGGCGGCCGGGAAGCAGACGAGCACGACCTCGCGCTCGAGGGTGTGGTCGTTGGCGCGCCAGCGCTCGTGGTGGGTGCCCTCGGAGGTGCGCAGCGTGACCGCGTAGCGGCCGCCCAGGACGGATCCGGGTCCGACTCCCTGCACGTGCGTCACCCTCCCTCGTCATGTCGTGCGCGGATGCGTGGCTCGACACCCATCCTAGGCGGACTCAGACGCGATCCCCGTCGTCCGAATCGCCGAGCGCCTCGTGTGCCGCGGTCACGGCCTCGATGTCGGCGATCTCGTCGACGCGCGAGGTGCCCTTGACGACCGCACGGATCACACCGGCCAGCAGGACGAGTCCCACGAGGATGCCGCCGACCCAGTAGATGGCGGCGTCCAGCGGGTTGGCCGACACGGGAATGGTGGCCGGTGAGCCGATCCGGGTGCCGTCGGCCGTCGTGAGGAAGGCGCGGATCTCGGCACGGCCCGCGGCCACCGCAGCGACCTCGACCGGCACGTTGGTGCGCGAGGAGGGCCCGATGGTCACCGGACCGGGCTGCTCCACGATGCGGATGCGCGGGTTGTCGGGCACGAGTCGCAGGCGGATGTCCTCGACGGCGTAGTCGAGGCCGTTCTCGACGGTGACGCGCAGGGTCCCGTTCTCGGCGAGCAGGTTGATCGTGCTCGTGCGGGGCACGACGCGGATGGCGCTCGTCGCCGCCTTGATGTCGGCGTCGACGGAGTTGGCCAGGGTGACCCACCCGGCCGGGTTCCAGCGCCATCGGGCGCTCGCGAGCTCGTCGAGCACCTCGCGGTAGGTCTTTTCGAACTCCTCGCCGTCGCGCAGGACCGAGGAGACGCTGAGGAGGGTGTCGCGCTGGTCGGCCATCCGTGCCAGGCGGCGTGCGTTGAGCACGGGCCTGGGGGCGGCGGAGGCGACCGCCGCCGTCGGCTTCGTCTGCGGCACGGCCTTGTCGTTGCCGCTGTCGGTCAGCAGCGACGCGGCGTCGACCGTCTCGAGCCACGGCGCGCTCGAGGTGGCCTCGAGGAAGGTCGCGAGCCCGGCGGCATCGGGGTCGTAGGTGCGCGGTGCGGTCACGAGCACGGAGCGCGGGGTGCCGGCGCGCTCGCCGAGCAGCACGAGCGTCTCGGCGAGGTAGCGCTGGACCGACAGGACGGGACTGGGGTCGCTGCGCTTCGGCAGCAGGGCGGACAGGCGGGTGTCGTACGCGAGCAGCCGGGTCCCGCTCGCCGTGACCCGCCGTGCGGTCGGGGTGTAGGCCGACCCCCTGGTCACGGCGGGGGCGCTGACGACGATGCCGGCGGCCTTCTTGACGGTCGTGCCGGACAGCAGCGTCTTGATGCCCTTCTCGCGCCCGGCCGGCATCAGCCCGTCGACGGGCCAGATGATGTCGGTCCGGGCCGGCTGACCGAGGCGGGCCGCGAGGGTCGACGCCCGGCTGACGAGGTCGCGTACGAGGGAGTTCGCGGGATCGACGCCGACGGTCGCGGCGATGTCCGCGTCCGCGTAGGGCAGCGCCCAGACGCTGCGGCCGGTCAGCTGCGTGACGACGGCCTCGCCGAGCCGCGCGATCGCGAGCCTGGCCTCCGACGGCGTGCCGCCCGGAGCCGTCGTCGTCGACGGGGTCGGGGACGTGCCCCCGGGCGCGGGGGTGCTCGTCGCGGATCCCGGAGTCGGCGTGCCCGTGGTGCCCGTGGTCCCCGACGGCTGGGAGGTCCCCGAGGTGCCGGTGCCCGATGGTGACGGCGTGGCCGTGCCGGTGCCGCCGGACGTGGACGTGCCGCTCGGCGTGGGACCGACCGCTCCGGAGTCGGTGGCCGCGTCGGGGCCGAGCACCGACGGGTCGACGGCGAGGTTCACCCGGGTGCCGTTGGTGCCCTCGAGGATGCGGGCGACCCTCGAGTCGGGACCGATGGCCTGCTGCCAGGCAGCCTGCCGGACCACGTCGTCGCGGGAGAAGAGGTCGACCACGGGATCGAGCGTGACGGGGACCAGCGTGGCGACCTTGAGCGGGACGTACTCCTTGCGGCCGTTCCAGGCGATGAAGGTCCGGGTCATCCCGGTGGGTTCGCTCGCCCCCTCCTGGACCACCTCCACCGAGATCGGCAGCGCCGCGAAGGCCTCGTCGGAGCGCAGCCGCTCCCACGGGACCGTGGCCGTGAAGGCCCGCGTCTGCCCGGCGGCCACCGTGGCGATGGACGTCGTGTCGACGGTGCGACCGGAGGTGTCGGTGCGGCCGGAGGCCCAGTCGTCGAGCGCGCTGCGCTGGTTGACCGTGACGTCACCGCGCACGACCCGCACCTCCGGGCCCGACAGCGGACCGGTGAGGGGGGCCGTGACGGTGCCGGTGATCGTGACGTCCTTGCCCGGTCCGACCACGGCCGGCGACAGGGTGTCGAGCACGATGACGGCGACGTCCTTGGCGGGCACCACGGCGGGACGGTGCGCGGCCGAGGAGGCAGGCCCGGCGGCATACGTGCTCGGGCCGGCGGACGGCGCGGCGCTCGCCAGGGCGCCACCGGCCGTCATCCCCAGCGCCACGATCGTCGTCGCCGTGGCGGTCAGGCGGCGCACGAGGCGGGTTGCGCGGCGCCCGCTCGTGTCCGGACGCCGCGACCCTCGGAGGATCACGCCGTCCCCGCCAGCCGGTTCCACGCCGCCTGCGCGATGCGGCGCTCGTTGGGGAAGGTGAGCCTGCGGTGCACCTCGTCCAGTCGCATCCACGCGACGTCGATGGCCTCGTGGTCGGGGTCGTTCTCGATGGAGAGCTCACCGCCCGTGGCCTCGAGGAGGTAGTGGTGCACGAACTTGTGGACGCGCTTGTTGGACGTCGCGAACCAGTAGTCGATGGTGCCGAGCTCGACGAGCACGCGCCCCACGATCCCGGTCTCCTCGGCGACCTCGCGGGCGGCCGTCTCGACGAGGGTCTCACCGGGCTCGACGTGGCCCTTGGGGAGGCACCACTCGACGCGGCCGGCGCGGTTGCGGCGGGCGATGATCGCGATGAGGGCCAGACCCTCCTGGACATCGACGACGATGCCACCGGCAGAGCGCTCCTCGACGGCGGGCAGACGCCTCCCCGGCACGGGGCTGGGGACGGGCTGCGCGCTCACATCGCCACCATAACGGGCGGGACCCGGACGGCTCTCGTCGTCGGCGCGACGCCGCACGCGACGGGTGTCGACGGGTGTGCCCGGTGCCTGTCCCGGGCGGACGCCCGGCCGGTCCCGGTCCATCCGCAGCTCACCCCACCGCGTACGCGCGCGGTCGGGGGCCCAGCGAACGCTCACTAGGCTGGGCGCGTGCCTGACCGACCCGACACGCCCTCCGCCGACAGCCACGAGCCGGCCGACGCCGGACTCCCGCTCCTGCGGGCGGCCGTCGCCCGGCTCGCCCCGGTCCTGCCGATGCTGACCGAGCTCGGGGAGCGGTTCGCCGCCGCCGGGCACGAGCTGGCCCTCGTCGGGGGTCCGGTGCGCGACGCCTTCCTCGGACGCGTCTCGCCCGACCTCGACCTCACCTCCGACGCCCGGCCGCACGCGATCCTCGCGCTCGTCACCGGCTGGGCCGACGCCCACTGGGACATCGGCCGCGAGTTCGGCACCATCGGACTGCGCAAGGGGCCGCACGTCATCGAGATCACGACCTACCGCGCCGACACCTACGACCGCACGTCGCGCAAGCCCGAGGTCATGTTCGGCGAGAGCCTCGAGGGCGACCTCGTCCGGCGCGACTTCACGGTCAACGCCATGGCGATCCGGCTGCCGAGCCTCGAGTTCGTCGACGTCCACGGTGGGCTGTCCGACCTCGTCCGGCAGCGGCTCATGACGCCCGCCGCACCCGAGGAGTCCTTCGCCGACGACCCGCTGCGGATGATGCGGGCGGCGCGCTTCGCCTCCCAGCTCGGCTTCGAGGTCGCGCCGGAGGTGCGGGCCGCCATGACCGAGCGTGCCGACACCCTCTCGATCATCTCGGCAGAACGGGTCCGCGACGAGTTCGTCAAGCTGCTCCTGTCACCGAGGCCGCGACTGGGCCTGACGCTCCTCGTCGACACGGGGCTCGCCGACGTCTTCCTGCCCGAGCTGCCCGCACTGCGTCTCGAGCTCGACGAGCACCACCGGCACAAGGACGTCTACGACCACTCCCTCATCGTCCTCGAGCAGGCCATGGACCTCGAGGGTCCCGCTGGTGGGGCGCTCGAGTCGGTGCCCGGGCCCGACCTCGTGCTGCGCCTCGCGGCCCTGCTCCACGACATCGGCAAGCCAGCCACCCGTCGCTTCGAGGACGGCGGCGGGGTCTCCTTCCACCACCACGAGCTCGTCGGCGCCAAGCTCGCCAGCCGGCGGATGAAGGCGATGCGCTTCGACAAGGACACGACGAAGCAGGTCGCCCGGCTCGTCGAGCTGCACCTGCGCTTCCACGGCTACGGCGACGGACAGTGGACCGACTCCGCCGTCCGGCGCTACGTCAACGACGCCGGACCGCTGCTCACGCGCCTGCACCGGCTGACGCGGTCGGACTGCACGACGCGCAACGCCCGCAAGGCGCAGCGCCTCTCCCGCGCCTACGACGACCTCGAGAAGCGCATCGAGCGCCTGGCGGCCGAGGAGGAGCTGGCCAGCGTCCGACCCGAGCTCAACGGCAACGAGATCGCCGAGGCACTGGCGATCCGGCCCGGGCCCGTGCTGGGGGAGGCCTACGACTTCCTCCTGTCGGTCCGGCTCGACGACGGACCCATCGGCAAGGACGCCGCCCGCGAGAAGCTGCTCGCCTGGTGGGCCGCGCGCGAGTCCTCCGCCTGAGAGGTGTCGCCGGGGAGTTCTCCCCATCGCGACGTCCGGGGACGCGGTCGTACGCTCGGCGGACCTCGTTCCTGCGCCGCCAGCGCCCGCCCGGGAGGTGCCCCGGCCGATCTGACACGCCAACTCGTGAATGATTGACTGACCGCGCCGTCCCCGACCCCCGCGGGAACGACCGAAAGGAACGAGCCATGAGCACCCTCGCCTACCCGAGCGCCGCCTTCCCGGGCCAGCCGTCGGTGGCCCTCGAGGTGCCGGACGGCTGGGAGCCGGCGCATGCACCGGGCACGACGATGGCGGCCCGGCTCCCGCGCGAGGGGTCCTTCGCACCCAACGTCGTCGTCACCATCGAGCAGTGCGGACCGGCCTACCGGATCGAGGACTCCCTCGAGCAGATCGCCTCGATGGCCACGTCGCGCGGCGGCGCCGTCTCCGAGCCGTATGCCGCCGACCTCGGCGGCGCACAGTTCGTCGGGTGCGACGCGACCTGGCCCGACGCTGACGTCGACACCGTCCTGCAGGCCAACCTCTTCCACCTCGTGACGGCCGGGGGGCCCGGCGCGGGCGCGCACCTCGTGCAGCTGACCGGTGCGGTCGGTGGTGCGGACGCCGTGGCGGACTACGAGCTCGTCCGCGAGGTCCTGACCACGGCGCGCGTCACGCCGTGGGGGGACGCGGGGCCCGCCGCCGACGAGGGCGCTGCCGACGAGGGCGCTGCCGACGACGCGGAAGCGGACGCATGAGCACGACGCTCCCGGTCATCGCCTCCGGCCTCGCGACCGACGTGGGTCGCGTGCGCCAGCACAACGAGGACTCCGCGTGCACCCGAGGCACGGTCTACGTGGTCGCCGACGGCATGGGAGGTCACGCCGCCGGGGAGGTCGCGAGCCGGATCGCCGCCGAGACCGTCGCCGAGCTCGCCGAGCGTCCCGTGCTGCAGGTGCGCGACGTCGTCGCGCAGGTCGGCGAGGCCAACCGCCGCATCCTCGCCTCGGCCGCACGCCACCCCGAGCAGACCGGCATGGGCACCACCGTCGCCGGCCTCGCCCTCGTCTCCGTCGGTGGTTCGCGCCACTGGGCCGTCTTCAACATCGGTGACTCCCGGGTCTACCGGTGCCTCGACGGCCGGCTCGCGCAGGTGACCGTCGACCACTCGGAGGTCTGGGAGCTCGTGGAGCGTGGCCTCATCACCCCCGAGCAGGCGCAGCGGCACCCGGGGCGCAACGTCGTCACGCGGTCGCTGGGACGCGACCCGATGGGCGTCGTCGACACGTGGGTCTTCCCGCCCTACCCGGGCGAGGTGTTCGTCATCTGCTCCGACGGCCTGTCCAACGAGCTCACCCGCGAGGAGATCGAGGCCGTCCTCGCCGACCACCCCGACGCCAACGAGGCCGCGACCGAGCTGGTGCGACGCGGTGTCGAGGCCGGTGGTCGCGACAACGTCACTGCTATCGTCGTCGCGGTGCAGGGCCAGGACGTCGACTCCGACGTCGACGAGGACACGACCCCGCGCGAGAACGTGAACGGCTCATCAGGGGAGAGCAGGTCGTAGACGTGAGTGGCCCGTCCGTTGTGGTTGACCGGGCCCCCGAAGGCTGGACGCACATCGGGGGCCCCGGCATGCACCTGCTCATCGGTCTCGACGAGGACGACGAGCGCACCATCGCGGCGAGCGATGCCGCCGACGGTGGCGATCTCGACGACGTCGTCGAGGTGCTGACCGCCCGGGGCATGCGCAAGGCGCACCACTTCGTCGGCGTGCACTGGCAGCCCCGCACGCGCATCGTGGCGTTCGGCCCGGTGTCGGCGGTCGTGACGCTCGCCGACGGCACCGAGCACGACGTGCGCGCGACGAGCAGCAAGGTCTGGACCGACCTCGAGCTGCCCGACCATCCCGAGCGGGTCGTGCTGCGCGTGCTCGAGGAGTCGGAGCGCTCGCATCCGGTGCCCTCGCAGGGCCTCGTGGCCGGACCACCACCTCCGAGTGGCGGATCCACCTCCGTGGACAGCGGCGACGCGGCGACGCCCGTGGCGCCTGACGCGCCGGTCGACGCCTCGGCCGCGCCCTCCACGACCGACGGTGGGACCCGCGGGCCGGTGGCGGTCGCCACCGGCGGCGTCTCTGCCGTACTCGAGGTCGAGCCCGGGCCCGGGCCCGCGCGTCAGCAGGAGGCCGGGACGCCGTCCGGCGGTATCCCGACGTTCGGCTCGGCGGCACCGGTGAACCGGGACGTCGAGGCGGTGGAACGCGCGGACACGTCCGCCACGTCGAGCCGTTCGCCCTGGAACCGCAGCTGGGCCGAGGGCGGCACGTCACCTTCCTCGTCCGACGCCCCAGCCGAGAGGGACGAATCCCTTTCGGCCGCAGGTGAATCCGAGGACAGCGATTCCAGTCACGCTGTGGCGCAACAGGACTCGGATGCTGTATCCGACGAGGTGCGGGGTGACCATCGGGTCGAGCCTGTCGCACCAGACGAGCCCGCGAGTCCCGCGCCCGCGCTGCGATCGTGGACGTCCGTGGCCCCTGCCGTTCCTGTTCGCGCCACTCCGACGACGAACGACGTCGTCGCCGAGCACGCTGCCTCGGGCGCGTCGTCGGTGCCCTCGGCTCCGGTGGCCGGAGACCTGCCCGTGGCCGCGCCGCGTGACGTGCACTCGACCTGGTCGGCCCGCCCCGTGCTCGACCCCGGGCCGTCGGCTCCGTCCGCTCCGTCGGCTCCGTCGGCCGGCCCGGGCCCCGCCTCGCCCGTCGCGTCCGGGCTCGACGAACCCGACGACGTGCCGGCGGCCCCGCCGAGCTACGACTACCTCTTCGGGCACACGACGGCCGCCGACGAGCACCGCAGGGTGCTCGCCTCGTTGACCCAGCCCGACGACGAGGCGGGGCCCGACGAGGACGACCCGCTGCCGGGCCCCACCCTCCCGGCCGCCGCCGACGCGTCCGACGCACCGGTCACCAACGCCGCGCCGGCGCCCGTGGTGCCGGCGCGACCCATCCCGTCCGCGCCGGTCGTGCCCGAAGGCGGTCTCATCTCCTCGGTGCCGTGGGCTCGCTCCGCTCCGGAGACGGAGGTGCCTGAGCCCGAGGTGGAGCCCGAGGTCCCGACCTTCTCGGGTCGGCACACGCCACCGCCTGCCCCGAGCCTGCTGCCCCCGATGAACACCCCGCCGCCAGGCGTCCGCGCACCCGAGGCGACGCCGCTCATCTCGACCGGGCCGCCGCCCGTGACTGTCGACCCGGTACCCACCCCGGCCTCGACGCCGACGGCACCCCCGACGCCTCCTGCGGCGACGGCATACGGCGAAGGGGCCCAGCCACCGGCGGAGCCCACCTTCGACGTGCCCATCGCGGTGCCCTCCGCCGTGCCGCCGGTCGCCCCCGTCGCCCCGGTCGCCCCCGTCGCTCGCACGACGCCGGAACCGGTCCCGCCCGCTCCCACCCTCGACGCAGACACGGACGACGACGAGACCGAGCTGACCGTGGACCGGAGCGCTCTGCTCGAGGCGCGCCACGCCGCGCAGAACCAGTCCTTCTCCGGCCCGAGCGTCCTGGCCGTCCTGTGCTCCGCCGGCCACCCGACCCCGCCGCACGGCGACCGTTGTCGCGTCTGCGGCTCGAGCATCCCGCCGCAGGAGCCCTTCACGATGCCGCGACCGCCGCTGGGCGTGCTGCGGCTGTCGACGGGTGACGTCGTGACCCTCGACCGCAGCGTGCTGCTCGGCCGCGCGCCCAAGCTCGGCGACGGTCTCGCCGTCCACGACCGGCCGCACGTGGTCAAGGTGCCGAGCCCGGAGCGCGACGTCTCGCGCAACCACGTCGAGGTCATCCTCGAGGGCTGGCACGTGCTCATCCGCGACCTCGGCACGACGAACGGCACGACCGTGATGCTGCCGGGCGAGAGCCCGGTCCGCCTGCGTGCCAACGACCAGCAGGTCCTCGAGCCGGGGTCGCTCGTGTCGATGGCCGACGAGGTCTCCTTCACGTTCGAGGCGGCGTCGTGACCCGCACGCCCGACCACCTGCCGGCTGCTGACGGAGGTGCCTCGTGAAGAAGGGTGCGCCCCCGAAGATCCCGGGGCTCGTCTTCGTCCAGCCGCTCGGGTCGGGCGGCTACGCCGACGTGTTCCTCTACGAGCAGCAGAGCCCCCGCATGCCGGTCGCGGTCAAGGTGCTCAAGTCCGAGGGCCTGACCGACGCCCTGCGCCAGCAGTTCGTCGAGGAGGCCGACACGATGGCCGCCCTCGGCGACCACCCGTACATCGTGCAGGTCTTCCGTTCCGGTGCCTCCGACGACGGTCGTCCCTACCTCGTCATGAAGTACTACCCGCCGCCCAACCTGGCGATGCGGGCCCGGGCCGAGCGCTTCTCCGTCGAGGACGTGCTGCGCACCGGCATCCAGCTCGCGAGTGCCGTCGAGACGGCGCACCGCGCCCACATCACGCACCGCGACATCAAGCCGGCCAACGTCCTCATCAGCGCGTACGGCGCTCCCGGCCTGACCGACTTCGGCATCGCCGGTCGCGGCGCCCGCGAGGGTGACGTCGAGGCCGAGACCACCGACGACGTCGGCGTCTCGGTGCCGTGGGCACCCCCGGAGGTGCTCTACGGCCAGAGCAACGGCGACGAGCGATCCGACGTCTACTCGCTCGCCGCCACCCTCTGGCAGCTGCTCGTCGGGCGCTCGCCGTTCGAGGTCCCGGGCGGCGACAACTCGGCGTACGCGTTGATGCCCCGGATCCGCAGCACCGCACCGCCCGCGACGGGCCGTCAGGACGTGCCGGCCGGCCTCGAGCGACTGCTGGCACAGGCCATGGCCAAGGACCCCGCGCACCGACCGGCGTCGGCGCTCGAGCTCGCCCGTGCGCTCCAGGCCGTCGAGCAGCAGCAACGCCTGGGCCGCACCCCCATCGTCGTGCTCGACGAGCAGGGTCACACCACCCTCGTCAGCCAGACCCAGGGGTCACCGACCGGCCGCGCCGGGGACGACGAGGACCGTACCCGGATCAAGGCACCGCAGACCGTCGTCGCGCAGCCCGCCGGTCCCTCGCCGACGATGCTCGACGACGAGACGCGTCGCCGATCGGAGGCCGGTGCGCAACGCTGGTCGCCGGCCCCGATGCCGAGCCCCAGCCACGGGGCGTCGGCCGCGCCGGTCCGCCCGGCCGCCGTCACCGACCCGGTGGCGAGCCGGACTGCGCCGCTCGGGTCGGACGCCGCCGAGGAGGCCACGGTCCGACGCGCCACGAGCGTGTCTGCGACGCCGGCCGTCCCGGCTCCGGCGGCGACGTCTCCGCTCGCGAAGCCCGCGATCCTCTGGGGCCTCGTGGCCGGCGTGGTCGTCCTCGTCGGTCTCGTCGTCTTCCTCGTCGCCCGACCCGGCTCGGACGACGACACCCCCGCGACACCCACGCCGAGCGCCACCGTCTCGATGCCGGGTGACGACAGCGCCATCGGCGACGGTGTCTTCGACAAGCCGACCATCTCGGCGCGATCGGGACAGGGCCGCGTCAGCTTCACGTGGAGCTACCCGCAGCCGTCCACGAAGGACACCTTCCGCGTGTCCTACGGTCCGACGCCGTCCGACGCCGGGAACCCGGGGCGCGCCACGCTCGTCTCGGTCACGGCCAGGACCTACACGGTCAAGGCGCCCCAGGGCACGAAGGTGTGCGCCACGGTCGTCGTGGCCCGCTCCGGCCAGGCCTCCCCGGGGGCCGACGTGCAGTGCGAGACCGCCCAGTGAAGGCGGCGGCGACCCGCTGCCTGAGTACGCCGGCGGGTGGACACGAAAGGGTCGGAACGGCAACCTCGACCCAGACACCCGCAAACCACCACAGACGTCCGTAACGCGGTGCAGCCGCACATCGTTAGCCGCGAGCGCCAGCGCGACAGCGCGTCGACAGGAATCAGGGGACCTGATCGTGATCCACAGCAAGGTGACCGTCGTGTTCTGCGGCGAGGAGTACTCCGTGTCGCCCGACACCGGTCTGACCATCGGTCGCACCGGTGACGTCGAGGTGGATGACAACCCCTACCTGCACCGCACCTTCCTCGTCGTGTCGTTCGAGAACGGCTTCTGGTGGCTGAGCAACACCGGGTCGACGCTGACGGCGACGGTCGCCGACGAGCAGGGTCTCTTCCAGGCGTGGCTCAACCCGGGCGCGAAGATCCCGCTCGCGATGAAGCAGCTCATCGTCTGGTTCACGGCCGGCCCGACGACCTACGACTTCGAGATCCACGTGGCGAGCCCCGCCTTCACGTCGGTGACGGCCGACCCTCCGTCCGAGTCCGACGACGACGAGGTCGGCGCGGCGACGGTCGGCCGGGTGTCGTTCACCCCCGACCAGAAGCTGCTCGTCGTCGCGCTCTGCGAGCCGTTCCTGCGCCGCCGGGAGGCGGGTACGAGCCAGATACCCTCCTCGGCTGCCGCCGCCGACCGGCTCGGCTGGACCCTCACCCGTTTCAACCGCAAGCTCGACAACGTCTGCCAGAAGCTCGCGGACGCCGGCACGCGCGGCCTGCACGGCGGCGTCGGCAAGCTCGCGACCAACCGCAAGGCACGCCTCGTCGAGCACGCGCTCTCGACCAAGCTCGTCACCGAGGACGATCTCGCCCTCATCGACGAGCCGGTCTCCACCGACACCACGCCAGATGAAGAGAACCGGGCAGACGGCCGCATGGCCGTCGCCGAACAGGGGAACGCATGAGCACCGCCGCCACCAAGCGACGGGTCGGAGTCATCTCCACCGTCGTCGTCGCCCTCGTCGCCAGCCTGCTCGTGTGGCTCGCCACCCGCAGCGAGGGCGAGATCGTGCGCAAGGCCGACCTCAACGACGGCGGTGTCTGGGTCACGAACTCCGAGCAGGCGCGCTACGGCCGCATCAACAAGCCCGCCGGGCAGCTCGACGCCGGTGTCCTGTCCGACGGCTCCACCGGCTCGGGCCTTGACGTCTTCCAGGACGGCGCGGCCATCGTCGGCTACTCCAGGGCGAGCAACCAGATCGTCCCGATCAACCCGGCCGAGGGCACCCTCGCGCCGGAGCAGGCGATCGTCGTGCCGAAGCCGAGCACGGCCACCGGCAACCGCGTCTTCACCGCCCCCCTCGTCGACGTGCGCGGCGGGAGCATCGCGATGATCGACCCGGCGAAGGGCGAGCTGCGTGCGCAGCGGGTCGACGACCGCAGCGGGATCACCGGTCTCGACGCCCTGCAGACCCAGGCCAAGCCGCTCGCCAAGGTGGGTGGCAACTCCGCCGTCGCCGTGGGCGTCGACGGCACGGTGTATGCCGTGTCCGCCGAGCTGGGCACGGTCACCGTGCTGAGGCCCGAGGGCAACGCGTTCGCCAAGCCGGTCACGACGAAGCTCGGCTTCACGTCGAAGTCGGCCCAGGTGACCGCGGTCGGCGGCCACTGGGTCGTCTGGGACTCCGCGACGGGCACGCTCTACTCCGACGCGCTCACCGAGCCCCAGCAGCTGTCGGTCGGCAACGCCGAGCCCGGCAACCCTGCCTTCGCGGCGCTCCAGCAGCCCGGGCCCGACGCGGCGTCCGTCCTCATCCAGGACGAGGCGCAGCTGACCCAGGTGTCGCTGACCGGCGACAGCCCCACGACCGGTGGGGTGAAGCTGAGCCAGGGCGCACCCGGTCAGCGGCTCTTCCTCTCGGCACCCGTGCGTCTGGCGAGCTGCGTCCACGCGGCGTGGGCCGGCGCGTCCAACGTCTACTACGGCCGCAACTGCGGCGCCCCCACCGACGCCGACACCGTCGACCTCGGCGCGATGAAGAAGGGCGTGCGCACCGACGGCGTCAAGCTGCGCGTCAACCGCGGCCTCATCGTCCTCAACGACCTCGACTCCGGTGACGTCTGGGACATCGACCGCAACCGCGTCAAGATCGACAACTGGAACTCCGTCATCCCGCCGCCGCAGACCGACGACAAGAACAAGAAGAAGGACGAGAACCTCGTCGATGACGAGGTGAGCCGCACGCCGCCCAAGGCGCAGCCGGACAACCTGCAGGTCCGCCCGGGGCGCACCTCGACCTTGCACGTCCTCGACAACGACTCCGACTCGCAGGGCTCGATCCTCGCGATCTCGCCCGGTGACGTCAGCCAGCCGGGGGTCACCGGCGTCTCGACGAGCGCCTCGGCCGACGGCCAGACCGTCCAGGTCACCGTGCCCGAGGAGGCCAGCGGCACGTTCTCCTTCGACTACACCGTCAACAACGGCACGACGGCCAAGAACGGCCGCGCGACCGCCAAGGTCACGGTCCGCATCGTCGGGGCCGACGTCAACACCGCTCCCAAGCTGCGGACGGGTCAGGCGAAGCTGGCCCAGGCCACGTACCCCGTCGTCGCGAGGGGCTCGGTGCGCGTCGGTGTCATCGCCGACTGGCGCGACGCCGAGAACGACCCGATCCAGGTCTCGGCGCTCGACCCGACGACGACCGGCGTGGACGGCTCAGGGGCGCTGACCGTCAAGGCGCAGGGCGACAAGGGCGACCAGGTCGTCGACTACCAGGTCGACGACGGCCGTGGCGGCACGCAGAAGGCGTCGGTCACGCTCGACGTGCTGAGCGAGCAGGACAGCAAGGCCATCCCGCCCAAGACCCAGCCCGACGTGCTGCGCGCCGTCGTCGGCAAGCCGGTGCAGCTCCAGCCGCTCGGCAACGACATCGCCGGCGCCGACCCGACCGACCCGCAGGCCCGGATGCGCCTCGCGCAGTCCGTCAAGGGTCCGGGCCAGCTGAGGCTCGACACCAACCTCGACACCAACGTCCTCACGGTGACGGGCCAGACCCCTGGCACCTCGACGGTGACGTATGCCGCCCAGGTGGGCTCCGGTGTCAGCGTCGGCCGCATCCGCGTCGACATCATGCCGAACCCGTCGGTCGACCTGCCGCCCGTCGCGACCCCGGACGCCGCCGTGCTCCGGGGGCAGACGCCGGTCATCGCCGACGTGCTCTCCAACGACTACAGCCCGCGCAGCGACGTCCTCGTGGTCCAGCGCGTCGTCACCGGCGACGCGTGGCTGCGCGTCTCGGTCGTCCAGGGCCGGTGGATCCGGGCCGAGGCCACGGCCCCGCTCGACGGCGAAACCCCGCGACGCGGCACCGTCAGCTACACGATCAGCGACGGCACGAAGACCGCCGTCGGCCAGCTGTCGGTCGTGCAGAAGCCGGAGCCCAAGGACAAGGTGCTGCCGACGGTCGTCGACGACGTCGCCACGGTCCGCGTCGGCGACGCGGTGACGATCCCGGCCCTGGACAACGACTCGATGAGCGAGGGCATCCCGCTCAAGCTCGACCCGGCCAGCATCAAGGTGCTCTCCGGCGGTGGCCAGGCCTTCGCGTCCGGCACGGTCGTGCGCTACGTCCCCGACCAGGAGACCCTCAAGGGGCCGAAGGCGGCCATCCTCGAGTACGCCACCTACCCCGAGGGCCTCCGGGCCCGGGCGGTGACCGGTCGCATCGACGTGACGATCAACCCGCTGCCCGACGCGGTGAAGTACCCGAACCAGCCGCCCTCGGCGCGCAGCTTCTCGGCGAGCGTGACCGCCGGTGACACGTTGGCCATCACGGTGCCGACGAGCGGCGTCGACCCGGACGGTGACCTCACCTTCGTCAGCGGCATCGTCGGCGAGGACGGCAAGGCCGTCGACCTCAAGCTGGGTCGAGTCCTCGGCTTCGGCGCGGCGACGATCCGCTACGAGGCCTACCCGCGCAGCGCCGGCACCGAGGTCATCCGCTACCAGCTGCGCGACCGCTTCGGCCTGACGAGCGAGGGCTTCGTCCGCGTCGGTGTCGTCCAGCCGGGCGACCCGCAGCCGCCGGTGGCCGTCGAGGACGACGTCGTCGCCGCTCCCGGTCGCACGGTCCACGCCGACGTCCTGTCCAACGACCTCATCGCCGCCGGGGACTCGGTGTCGTTCGTCGACCTGTCGACGCTCAACGACGCCGACGTGCTCAAGGACTTCCAGAAGCAGAAGGACGACACCTTCAAGGTCGTCGCCCCCGAGGACGGCCCGGCCAAGGTGCTGACCTACGGCATCACCGACGGGCTCTTCGACGCCTCGAAGTCGACGCTGACCGTGCGCGGCCAGAAGGACTTCAACAACCCGCCGATCGCCGTCGACGACACGGGCCTGGCCAAGCAGGGCGAGACCTCGATCCTCGTCGACGCGCTGGCCAACGACCGCGACCTCGACGGTGACCAGGCGAGCCTCAAGATCACGAAGTTCATCGGGGACGGCGTCGTCCGCGAGGGCCGCAAGCTGCGCATCCAGCTGCGGCCCCAGGCCCGTGTCGTCCCCTACGTCATCGAGGATGCCGACGGCGCCTCGGCCATGGCCCTCATCTACGTGCCGGCCGGCAGCAACGGTGCGCCCTACGTCGTCGACGGCAAGACCATCAAGATGGGCGCCGACTCGACGGTCGACGTCAACCTCGGCGACTACGTCAGCGACCCTCGGGGCGGCAAGGTGTCCCTCACCTCGCCCGACACCGTGTCGACGTCCCCGGAGGAGAACCTCCAGTCCGCCATCTCTTCCGGCATCGACCTCAAGCTGACGTCGACCAACGGCTACGTCGGCCCGGCCGCCCTGATGCTCGAGGTGACCAACTCGACGGGTCCGGCCGACAAGGCGGCCCAGAAGGTCTACGTCACGATCCCGGTGCAGATCGGGCCCGACGTCCCGGTGCTGCGCTGCCCTGACCACGAGGTCCGGCTCGTCGCCGACGGCCCTGCCCGCAGCTTCGACATCCCTCGGCTCTGTCACGCGTGGCTGCCCACCGGGATGGACGCGAACAACGCGCAGTACGAAGCCACGTGGGACCCCGCCATCGACCGCGTCGACCTGAACCAGGCCGGTGCGGGCGGGCGCCAGGTCGTCCTTAAGGCCCAGCCGGCCGCCCAGGAGGGCTCCACGGGCGCGGTCACCGTCAAGGCCAAGGGCGGCGCCGAGTCCTACAAGATCACGGTGCGGGTCGTCAGCGCCCCACCGGCCGCGACCCTGCGTCCGGTGCGGGTCGAGGGCCTCATCGCCGGCACGAGCCGCACGGTCAACCTGTCGCAGTACCTCGACAGCCCGCTGACCGCCCCCAGATGCCAGGTGCAGTCGGCCAAGGTCGTGTCCGGCACGGGAGTCAGCGTCACCCAGAGCGGCTGCCAGATCACGGTGTCGGCGTCCGACAAGGGCCGCGGCGACGCCCGCATCACGGTGCAGGCCGTCGACGCACCCGGGCGCCCTGCCGCGCTCGGCCAGGTCTCCGTCAGCGTCCGCAGCAAGCCCGACCCCATGGCCGCCCCGACCGCGGTCGCGGACCGCATCCTCGGCAGCAGCGCGCGGGTCGACTTCCGGCCGCCGGCCTACGACGGCGGCCTGCCGATCCAGGGCTACGAGGTCACGGCGATCGGACCCGGCGGTGGCACCAAGCCCTGCTCGTCCTCCCCGTGCACGATCACGGGGCTGACCAACGGTCAGGACTACTCGTTCACGGTCCGCAGCCGCAACCCGGTCGGCTGGTCCGACCAGAGCCCGCCCAGCAACACGGTGCGCCCCGACACCAAGCCGAAGGCGACGGCGATCACCGACATCACGCCGGGAGACCGCAAGCTGGCGGTGCGGTGGAGCGAGCCGCCGAACGAGGGCAGCAAGGTGCTCAAGTACCGCGTCCAGTGGGTCAACATCGGCGGCAGCGCCGGCGCCACGGGACAGGCGGAGGTCGCGGCCCCGGGTCTGACCAAGGTCATCAGCGGCCTCATCAACAACGACGCCTACAACGTCCGCGTCCAGGCCAACAACGAGGCGGGCTGGGGTCCTTTCGGTCCCCAGGTCAAGGCCCAGTCGTTCGGCAAGCCGGCCGCTGTGCCGGCCCCGACGCTGAGCCCGCGCGAGCCCGTGCCGGGCGAGGCGAACGCCCAGGTGTCCATCGCGTGGGCGGCGACCGACCCGAACGGACCGCCCATCACGAAGTACGACGTGTTCCGTCGCACCGGTGGGGGCGCATGGAACCTCATCGCGACCCGCTCCGGCGGCGACTCCCGTGTCGCGAGCGACACGATCCCCTACCAGGGCCAGACGGTGCAGTACGTCGTGACCGCGACGAACGGCGGACCGGCGACCTCCGACAAGGCCAACTACAGCGGCTACACCGCCGACGGCATCCCCGAGACGCCCAACCTCTCGTCGGTGTCGACGCCGAGCGAGAACTACTCGGCGAACGCGGCGTTCAGCCTCGGTGACTCGCGCTCGCGCGGCTACGACAAGGTCAACTGGCGCACCAACGAGGGCCGCACCGGCTCGTGGAGCTGTGGCAGCGGCTGCTCGGGCGGCACCGCGTCCAACCTCGGCAACAACCAGCAGTCCATGGAGGTCCAGGCCTGCAACGTCGCCGGTCGGTGCTCACCGTGGTCCAACAGCGTCACCTACCACCCGTTCGGTCCGACGCGGGCGATCCGCAACCCGGGCGAGAGCCACGACAACAACAGCATCACCTTCACGTGGAACGCCCCGACCAGCAACGGCCGCCCGATCACGCAGTACCAGGTGACCGGCGACAAGAACGAGACGTTCGGGGCGAGCCGCGAGTCGACGACGATCGGTGGCCTCGGCTACAGCGACACCCGGACCATCCGGGTCCGGGCCTACGCGACCGACTCGGGCTGGGGTCCGTACACCTCGATCACCGGCACGACGAATGCCGCCCCCAAGCCGAAGGTGAACTCGGTCTACAAGGGGAGCCAGTGCGGCGCCACGAGCGGGTGCACCAAGCCCGACGGCACCCAGTGCGGCTCCAACTGCAACCACGTCGGCTACAACCTGTCGAACTACAACGGCGCCATCAGCTGCACCGTCGACAGCTCCGACGGCGGCTGGTCCAACCCCGACAACGGCTCCGGCGGGTCGCACCGCCCGAGCAACGGCGGCAACGACTCCAACAAGTTCTTCGGGTTCCCCAACGGCTGGGTCCGCGTGACCTGCTCGTCGTCGAACGGGTCCGACTCCGCGGAACGCAATCCCTGGGGGTGACGGCCCGCTCCCGCGATGGAGCAGGGCGCGCCCCGCCCCAGCCATACGGCATAACCCACGATCGACGGAACACCTGACAGGAGAACGACACCCATGACAGCCACCCCCACCACAGGTCGCATCACGCAGGAGCAGGTCACCTGGTTCGCGCACACGTTCGACCAGCTGGTCGGCAACATCGAGAAGGCCGTGCTCGGCAAGCAGCACGTCACGCGGCTCGCACTGACCTGCCTGCTGTCCGAGGGCCACATGCTCCTCGAGGACTTCCCCGGCACCGGCAAGACCCAGCTCGCCCGCGCCCTCTCGGCGACCGTGCAGGGCACCCACAGCCGCATCCAGTTCACGCCCGACCTGCTCCCGAGCGACGTCACCGGCGTCACGATCTACGAGCCGACGAAGCAGAGCTTCGAGTTCCACCCGGGCCCGATCTTCGCGACCATCGTGCTCGCCGACGAGATCAACCGCGCCTCGCCCAAGACGCAGTCGGCGCTGCTCGAGGTCATGGAGGAGGGCCGGGTCACCATCGACGGCAAGCCACACTCCGTCGGGGAGCCCTTCATGGTCATCGCGACCCAGAACCCCATCGAGCAGGCCGGCACCTACCGTCTCCCCGAGGCGCAGCTCGACCGCTTCCTCATGAAGGCGAGCGTCGGCTACCCCGACCACGAGGCGACGATCGCCGTGCTCGCCGACGCCAAGACGCGCGACCGCGCCAAGACGCTGAGCCCGCTGATCGCGAGCAACGTCATCGTCGAGATGTCCAAGCTCGCCGACGAGGTGCACGTCGACCCGGCGATCCTCGGCTACGTCAGCCGCATCGCCGAGGAGTCGCGCCGTCACCCGTCGCTCAAGCTCGGCCTGTCGGTCCGTGGCTGCCTCGCCTACGTCCGCTGCGCCAAGACGTGGGCCGCGAGCCAGGGCCGCACCTACGTCGTGCCCGACGACATCAAGCTGCTCGCCGAGCCGATCCTCAGCCACCGCCTGCTGCTGGGCGCCGAGGCGCAGTTCGCCGGAACGACCGTCGAGCAGTGCGTCGACCAGATCCTCGGCGACATCGCGCCGCCGGCCGAGCGCGCCTCGGCCTGACCGCGACCGCAGAAGCAAGCAAGGGGACCGTATGACCCAGCAGGACCAGGGGGCCACGTCGTCGCGTCGCGGCGGCCGCTTCCGTATGCCGTCACGCACGGGAGCGCCGGCCGGTGCCGGCGCGCCCGTGGCGGCGTCCGCGTCGACCGGTGGTCGGGCGCGAGCCGTCGGCTCGACGAGCCGCGGCATCCGCCAGGTCACCGCGCCGATCACGCGGTCGATCGAGCAGGTCGCCGGTCAGACCGAGGGCGTGTGGCGCCCCGTCGCCGGGATCCTTCGCTGGATCTCGCCGCTCGGGTGGACGATCCTCGCGCTCGGTCTCGTGTGCTGGTTCGTCGGGGCCCGCTGGGGCTGGACCGAGCTGCTCATGGTCGCCGCGGCAGCCCTGCTGCTCTTCGCGATCTGCTTCGTGCTCGCCCTCGGTCGCACGAAGGTCCGCATCCTCGCCGAGGTCGACCCGCGTCGGGTCGTCGTCGGTGACCCCGCGACGGGCCGCATCCTCGTCACCAACGAGGCCCGCACCCCGATGCTGCCGATCCTCGTCGAGCTGCCCGTGGGCCTGTCGGCCGCGCGCTTCGTGCTGCCGGCCCTGACCCCGGGCAACGCCCACGAGGAGCTCTTCGTCGTGCCGACCTCGCGGCGCGGCGTCATCCAGGTCGGACCCGCGACGACGGTCCAGGGCGACCCGCTCGGCCTGATGCGCCGCACGCTGACGTGGACCGAGCGCACCGAGCTCTTCGTCCACCCGCGCACCGTCGCGCTCGAGTCGCTCGGCGCCGGCCTGCTGCGCGACCTCGAGGGCAGCACGACCGAGGACGTCTCGATGAGCGACCTCGCCTTCCACGCGCTGCGCGAGTACCAGCCGGGCGACGACCGCCGCTACATCCACTGGCGCAGCTCGGCCAAGGCCGGCAAGCTCCTCGTGCGCCAGTTCCTCGACACCCGCCGGTCGCACGTGACGGTGATCGTCGACCCCGACCCGGAGCAGTACCGCTCGGGTCACGGCAAGACCGGGCAGGCCGACCGCGACGTCGAGCGCGACGTCATGGCCGCGAACGCCCACACGGCGATCCAGGCCGACGTCGAGACGGCCATCTCGGTCGGCAGCTCGATCATGGTCCGCGTCATGCTCGACGAACAGGACTGCACCATCGTCTGCGGTCCGCAGAAGGTGACGAAGTCGGTCCCGCAGGTCGGCCTCGACGCGATGTCCCGGGTCGAGCCCGGTCCCGTCGACCTCTTCACGACCTCTCTCGACGCCGCCGAGCTGGCGCCCGACACGAGCACGTGCTTCATCGTGACCGGTCCGCACCGGCCGTTCATCGAGCTGCAGCGCGCGGCCGGGCAGTTCCCGCCCGAGGTCAGCCGCGTCATCGTCGTCATCGACCCGGAGGCCGACCACGGCATCCGTCGTGGCGGCGGCCTCGTCATCCTCACCCTCGCCACGCTCGAGGACCTCCGCACGCTTCTCGTCTCAGGGGTGGCCCGATGAGCTCTCCGACGTCCCGGGAATCGATCCCGGCCCCGCCGCCCTCCGCACTGGTGACGCCGCCGACCGCGGGCGAGCGCGTCCGCGCCCAGCTGGCCCGACTGCGCCCCACCACCGCCCACCTCGTCGACGCCGGCTTCACGGTCGTGCTCGTCGGGCTCGCCCTCGTCGGCTTCCGCACGACCTTCTTCGGCCTCGGCTGGCTCTGGGTCGGCCTCGCCGGCCTCGTCATCGGCCTCCTCGTCGCCCACGTGACGGCGACCTTCCGGGCACCCGGGATCGTCACGCTGCTCGCGGTCGCGACGGCATACCTCCTCCTCGGCGGACCCGTCGCGATCCGCGAGGATCTCATCGCGGGGTTCATCCCGTCCGGTCAGACGTTCGCGACGCTCGTGCACATGGCGGTGCCCGGCTGGAAGGAGCTGCTCACCGCGCTCCCGCCGGTCGACTCTGAGGGCCCCTACCTGGCCCTGCCGTTCCTCTTCACGCTCGTGGGGGCGGCGCTCACTTACGGCGTCGCCCGCCGCTGGACGGGCGCCGTCACGGCTCTCGTCGCCCCGGTGCTCCTGCTCGTCGCGTCGATCGTGCTCGGCACGCTGACGCCCGCGGCCGTGCTGCTCCAGGGTGCCGTGTTCGCCCTCGTCGCCATCGGGTGGACGGCCCTGCGCAGCAACCGCAACCGCCCCGCGCTGCAGAACGGCGCCGGACGCACGACGCGGGCGGTCACGACCGCCGCCCTGCTCGCCGTCGCCACGGTGGGCGGCTTCTTCGTCGGCCCGATGCTGCCCGGCGCGGACGACGCGGGCCGCACCGTCTTCCGGGCCTCGCTCGTGCCGCCCTTCGACGTGACGCAGTACGCCTCGCCGCTCGCCGGCTTCCGGCAGTACACCGAGCCCAACGGCTCCGAGCTCTTCGACAAGACGCTGCTCACGGTCAAGGGCCTCCCGCAGGGGGTGCCCGTGCGCATCGCGGCGCTCGACTCCTACGACGACTTCGTGTGGGGCGCCGGCAACGTTGCGAACCTCGGCTCGGGTGACGATCCCGAGGGCACGAGCTTCCGCAAGGTCGGCAGCCACATCGCCACCGAGGGCGCCGGCACCCCGGTCACCGCGACCGTGGGCGTGCCGGCCGGGGGCTACAGCGACGTCTGGCTGCCGACCTTCGGCACCGTCACCGGCCTCGAGTTCGGCGGGTCGCGCGGCGACCAGCAGTCCGATGACCTGCGCTTCAACGTCGACACCAACACCGGCGTCCTGCCCGAGAAGCTCCAGGCCGGCGACACCTACACCGTCAGCGCCTTGGCCCAGAAGGTCGACGCCGAGCTGCCCAAGGACGTCGACGTCGCCGACGGCACCGTCGTCGACAGCCAGAACCTCACCTTCATCGACGACAAGATCTCGCCGTGGACCGAACGCGTCGACGGCCAGTGGCAGAAGGTCGTCGCCGTGGCCAAGGCGATGCAGGACGGTGCCTACACCGACGGCGGCGCCCCTGGCGACTACCAGAACGTCTTCCTCCCCGGCCACAGCCTCCGGCGCATGACGCAGTTCATGAAGGCCACGCAGCTGGCCGGCAACGACGAGCAGTACGCCTCCGCGCTGGCGCTCGCGGCGAACCGCCTCGGCCTGCCGGCCCGCGTCGTGCTCGGTGCCGAGCCCGACGCCACCGGCGCCGTCAAGGGCAAGGACGTCCACGCCTGGGTCGAGGTCGCGAGGTCGGACGGCTCGTGGCAGCCGATCTACTGGAAGCAGTTCATCCCCGACCGCAACAAGAAGCCGCAGCAGCTGATCCAGAAGTCCGAGGAGAAGAAGACCGGCGCGCAGGTGCCGCCGCCCGCGGCCAACAACCCGCCGAGCGTCCTCCAGGGGCCCGACCAGGCGCAGAACGCGACCCAGCTCAAGACGCCGCCGAAGGACGACAAGAACCCGCTCGACCCCGACAACTGGCCGGACTGGCTGCGCTGGCTCATCTTCTTCGTCGTGGTCCCGTTGATCGTGCTGCTCCTCGTCTACACCGCGATCCGGGTCGCCAAGTGGCTGCGGCGTCGCCGTCGGCGCACGACCGGAGCGACCGCGACCCGCGTCAGCGGCGGCTGGCGCGAGGTCGTCGACACGGCCCGCGACATGCAGATGCCCTTGCCGGTCAAGGGAACCCGTCTCGAGCAGGCCCATGCCCTCGAGGAGCACGTCTTCGGACCTCCACCCGAGAAGCCCAGCCCCGTCGTCGACGGTGCGCTCATCGGCGCCCCTGCCCCGTCGGGGGGTCACGTCGCCCCGGCCGTCGACACGGAGCCGCTGCCCACCGCGGCGGGCGACGCGCCCGGCCGACAAGGGTTGGCGCTCGTGCCGCTCGCGGCCGCGGCCAACGGGCACGTCTTCGACGTCGCCGAGCCGACGCCCGAGGAGGTCGACGCCTTCTGGGCCGACGTCGAGACGGCGCGCCAGCGGATCCGCAGCGAGCAGGGCTTCTGGCAGAGGCTGCGCGGTGACCTGTCGCTGCGGACCTTCCGCGACCACCTGCCCACTGGGGCCGGCCTCGGTCCGGCCCTCGCACGGACCTCGCGCCGCCAGGGCGGGCCCCAGCAGCCGAGCCGACGCGGCAAGGCCGCCACCAAGGCCGGGATCGGCACGACCGCTCCCACCGAGACCCGATCGAGCCGCCGCGGCGGCGCTGGCGGACGCACGAGCACCGGCAGCGGTGCCGGCAAGAAGGGTGACGCGTGAAGCTGAAGTTCGTCCTCCGGTCGGGAGACCGTGAGACCGACCTCGTCGCGACGACGGACTCCGCCACCACGGTCGGGGACCTCGCGGCCTACCTCGCCGCCGCGGACCCGCACCGGTCGAGCGTGCTCGGGGTCGACACGTCGATGACACTGGCCCTCGTCGACCAGGACATGCGTGGCCTCGACCCGCGCGCGACCGTCGCCGAGAGCGGCCTCCAGTCCGGCATGCGGGTCTCGACGACCCGCGCCGGCGAGGGCTTCGTCGACCGTGGCCGACCCGCCGCCGTCGCCTACATCCGCTCGGGCCCCGACGCAGGGCGCGAGTTCCCGCTCGCCCGCGGGACGGCATACATCGGTCGTGGCCGCGGCTGCGAGGTGCAGCTCTCCGACGAGTCGGTCTCGCGCAAGCACGCCAAGCTCGTCATCCAGGAGGTCGTCGAGGTCGTCGACCTCGGCTCGGCCAACGGCATCACCGCCGGCGGGCAGCAGGTCACCCGCGCCCACCTCAAGAGCGGCGACGTCGTGCGGGTCGGCGACACCGAGCTCGAGGTGCACCTGCAGGGCGACGGCGTCGTGAGCCGTCCCGGCAGCGGTGTGCTCTCGGGCGACGCCGGCACCGTGGCGTTCTCGCGCTCGCCGCGCGTGGCCCCGCTCTTCGCCGGGCAGGAGTTCCAGGTGCCCGACCTGCCCGAGCGGGGCAAGCCCAACCCGATGCCGCTCGTCGCGATGCTCGTGCCGCTGCTCATGGGCATCGTCATGTACCTCATCACCCGCAGCGCCTTCTCGATCATCTTCATGCTGATGATGCCGATGATGATGGCGGGCACCTACTACGAGGCCCGCCGTCAGCAGAAGAAGGACTTCGCGCAGGCGATGGAGGACTTCACGGAGGACCTCGCCCTGCTCTCGCAGCGCATCCGCGGGTCCCTGGAGGTCGAGGGCCACACCCGACGTGGGGAGCACCCCAGCGGCGTCGACTGCCTGACCGCCGTGCGCGACCGCAGCGCGCTGCTCTGGACCCGCCGGCGCGACGGCAACGGCCACGCCGAGCTGCGGCTCGGGCTCGGCACCCGCCCCTCCCGCTCCGCCATCAAGATGCCCGCCGTCGGCCGCTCCAAGGCCGAGGCATGGCTCGAGGTGTCGGAGCAGCTGCACGGCCTCGAGGTCGTGCACGACGTGCCGATCGTCGCGTCGCCGCTGACCGACGGAGCCATCGGAGTGGCGGGCCAGCGCGCCAACGCCCTCGGTGCGGCCCGTTCGGTCGTGCTCCAGACCGCGGCGCTGCACTCGCCTGCCGAGCTCGCCGTCTGCTCCTTCGCCTCCGGCAGCTCGGCCCGCGACTGGGACTTCCTCAAGTGGCTCCCGCACACGACCTCGCCGCACAGCCCCATCGGCACCGACCACCTCGCGGCCAGTGCCCCGGCCTGCTCGGCGCTCGCCGACGCCCTCGAGGACATCATCGAGGCCAAGGGCACCGCTAAGGGCACCGCCCAGGAGCAGGAGCAGGCCGGCGCCGAGCGCCCGACCGTCCTCGTGCTCGTCGAGAGCGACGCCCCCATCGACCGCAGCCGCCTCGTCGCCATCGCCGAGCGCGGCCACCGCCAGGGTGTCGTCGTCGTCTGGGTCGCCGAGACCCAGCAGCTGCTCCCGGCCGCGTGCCACACCTTCCTCGTCGTCAGCGACGACCAGAGCTCCCTTGCCGGCTACGTCCACGCCGGCGAGGAGGTGCAGCCCGTCGCCGTCGACCGCATCGGCTACGACGAGGCGATGGCCTGCGCACGTCAGCTCGCGCCCGTCGTCGACGCCGGCGTGCCCGTCGACGACGCGAGCGACCTGCCGCGGGCCGTCTCGCTCCTCACCCTCGCCGGCACCGACCTCGCGAGCTCCGAGGAGGCCGTCATCGAGAAGTGGGGCGAGTCGCGCTCGATTCTCACCGGCCCGTACGCCCCCGCCGTCCTGCCTCGCAGGCCCGCCAACCTGCGCGCCATCGTGGGCCAGTCGAGCCAGGGCACCTTCTCGGTCGACATCCGCTCCGACGGCCCCCACGCCCTCGTCGGCGGCACGACCGGCGCCGGCAAGTCCGAGCTGCTCCAGGCGTGGATCCTCGGCATGGCCGCAGCGCACTCCCCGCAGCGCGTCACCTTCCTGCTCGTCGACTACAAGGGCGGCTCGGCCTTCCGCGACTGCGTCAAGCTGCCGCACACGGTCGGCCTCGTCACCGACCTGTCGCCGCACCTCGTACGCCGGGCGCTCGCGTCGCTCGCGGCCGAGCTGCACTACCGCGAGCACCTGCTCGCCCGGCACAAGGCCAAGGACCTCGTCGAGCTCGAGCGCCGCGGCGAGGTCGATGCCCCGCCGTCGCTGATCATCGTCGTCGACGAGTTCGCGGCGCTCGTCCAGGAGGTGCCGGAGTTCGTCGACGGCGTCGTCAACGTCGCCCAGCGCGGCCGCTCGCTCGGGCTGCACCTCATCCTCGCGACGCAGCGGCCCGCCGGCGTCATCAAGGACAACCTGCGCGCCAACACCAACCTCCGCATGGCGCTGCGCATGGCCGACGAGAACGACTCCGACGACGTGCTCGGGTCCAAGGAGGCCGCCTTCTTCGACCCCGCGCTGCCCGGCCGTGCCGTGTCCAAGACCGGCCCTGGCCGGCTCGTCCCCTTCCAGACGGGGTATGCCGGTGGGTGGACCTCCGACGTCCCGCCGCCGCCCGACATGAAGGTCGAGACGCTGACCTTCGGCCGCGGCACCGAGTGGGAGCCGCCGCGCGCCGAGGGCGCCGACGAGGCCGCCGACCTCGGGCCCACCGACATCCAGCGGCTCGTCGTCACGCTCGGCCGCGCCGCCCGGGTCGCCGAGCTGCCCAAGCCGCGCAAGCCGTGGCTGCCTGACATGCGCTCGGTCTACGACCTCGCGACCCTGCCGACGCAGCGCCGCGACGACGAGCTCGTCTTCGGTGTCGCCGACGATCCCGACAACCAGGCCCAGCCCGAGATCGCGTTCCGCCCGGACAAGGAGGGCAACATCGCGATCTACGGCACGTCGGGCTCCGGCAAGTCGGTCTTCCTCCGCTCGATGGCGGTCGCGGCCGGCTACACCGTGCGCGGCGGGCCCTGCCACGTCTACGGCCTCGACTTCGGCAACCGTGGCCTCGCGATGCTCGAGTCGCTGCCGCACGTCGGCTCGATCATCCCCGGCGGTGACCACGAGCGCGTCATCCGACTCCTCCGGACGCTGCGCGCGACGATCGACGAGCGGGCCTCGCGCTACTCGGCCGTCAGCGCCGCGACGATCACCGACTACCGGCGCCTCGCCGGCCGCCCCGACGAGCCGCGCGTCATCGTCCTCATCGACAACATGACCGCCTTTCGTCAGGCCTACGAGGTCGGCGGTCGCTTCCAGTGGCTCGACATGCTGGCCGGGCTCGCCGCCGACGGGCGCCCCGTCGGCGTCCACTTCATCATCGCCTCCGACCAGCGCACCGGCCTGCCGACCAACCTCGCGGCCGCCGTGCAGGGCCGGATCATCCTGCGCATGAGCAACGTCGACGACTACTCCGTCTTCGGCGTGCCCGGTGACGTGCTGACGATGGCCTCGCCCTCCGGCCGTGGCCTCATGTCCGGCTCCGAGGTGCAGGTCGCGGTGCTCGGCGGCTCGTCCGACGTCACGGTGCAGGCCGCCGCGATCCAGGCCTTCGCCGACGCGACGCGCAAGGCCGGCGTCAGCCAGGCGCCGCCGATCGAGAGCCTCGCAGAGGTCATCCCGGTCGGCGACCTCCCGTCGGAGCTCGGCGGTCGTCCCGTCGTGGGTGTCGCCTCCTCGACGCTCGAGCCGATCGGCTTCGACCCGAAGGGCACGTTCATCGTCACCGGTCCCTCCGGCTCGGGACGCACGACGGCGGTCGCGACGACCGCGGCCGGCCTCTTCCGGTTCAGCTCCGGCTCGGCGCTCTACCTCATGACGCCGCGCCGAACGTCGGAGCTGCTCGACCTCGGGATCTGGGCCGAGACGGCCGTCGGCGGAGAGGCCACCGCTGCACTCGCAGCCCGGCTCGCGGCCGAGATCGAGGAGGGACGCGTCACGCGGCCCATCGCGGTCTTCGTCGAGCGCATCGACGATCTCGCGCCGTCGGGCGCCGAGAACGCCCTGACCACCCTGACCAAGGCCTGCGTCGACGACGACCAGCTCGTCGTCGCCGAGGGCGAGGCGGCCTTCTTCAGCAGCAACTTCGGGCTCCAGGCCCTGCTCAAGACGTCGCGCTCGGGCCTCGCCCTTCACCCCGACGGCAACGAGGGGCTCTCGGTCTTCAAGGCCAACCTCCCCGCCCTCAACCGGGCAGAGCTCCCCCCGGGCCGCGGGTTCATCATCGAGAAGGGCCGTTTCGAGCTGGTCCAGGTGGCCCTCCCATGACACCCCCCTCGCAACACACCCAGAAGGTCACCACACACCGGGATCGGATGCCGGTGAGTTGCGACCTACTCGGTGTGTTGCGGAGTCGGGCGTGGGGTCGTGACGGGACCAGAAGCGTTGGGGCACCAGGGATTCGGGGAGGCACACGGCATACGCCATCGGTGCCGCACAAGGCCCTCGGATCATGGGGAGTGCTCCCCATCGACACCCCCTGAGGGCTGACATAGGTTTCTGCATGTCGACGAAAGCCGCCCAGCGGGACGAACCGCCCGGGGCACGGACGTCGAGGAGTTGGCACAGCGCGGGCCTGCACGGTTGGTCCGGAAGAGAACTTCCCGAATCAGTCGGGGGAACACAGGCGAAGGAGAATGTCATGGCTTGGCTCGGTATGAACGACGATGAGGTCAACGCCCAGGGCAACGTCCTGCAGCAGCAGGCGGAGGCCATCCAGAAGCTCATCACCAAGGTCGACCAGGAGGTCGAGTCCCTGAAGCAGAACTGGCAGGGTGACGACTCCAAGCAGTTCGAGCAGGAGTGGACCGGCACGCACCGCCCCGAGCTCCAGAAGGCCCAGAAGCTGCTCACCGAGATGAAGTCGACGATCGACCACGAGGTCCAGCAGCAGCGCAGCACCTCGTCGCAGTACTGACCCACCTCATCTCGCTCACGACCAACACACGCAGACTTCTGAAGGGGAACTGACATGGCTGTTTACAAGAAGGGTATGAACGCCGACGCGGTGTCCGCGTCCGGTGACAAGCTCGTCGGCTACAAGGGCGAGCTCGACGGCATCGTCGAGGCCGTCAACGGCGCCGTCTCCACGATCAAGAGCAACTGGGGCGGCACGGACGCCGACCGCTTCCAGAGCGACTGGCACGGCCAGCGCCAGGTCGTCTCGGCCGCCGGCGACAAGCTCGACGCCATGGGCAAGAAGTGCAAGACCAACGCCGAGTCGCAGAAGCAGACGTCGTCGAAGTGAGCCCGGCTGCCGCGTGAGCACGGCTCCGCAGCACCCGTCGCGAAGGGTGGTCGCTCCCGAACAGGGGAGGAGCGGCCACCCTTTCGCATATCCGGGCCACAGGACGTATCAATTCGCTTGACAGCCGCGTCTGCCCGGTGTGAGACCTAGACTGAGCACCCAGAGGAGGGGCGACGCATGGGCGGACCTGGTGAACTCACCGAGCTGGTCGCCCGCGCCTCCCACGGAGAAGCCGCGGCGTGGAACGCCATCGTCGACCGCTTCGCGCCGTTGCTCTGGGGCGTCGCCCGCGGCTACCGGCTCCGCCAGGAGGACGCCGCCGACGTCGTGCAGAACACGTGGCTCAAGCTCCTCGACCACCTCGACTCGATCAAGCAGCCCGAGGCGTTGGCCGGATGGCTGTCGACGACGGCCCAGCACGAGGCCCTGGCGGTCCTGCGCAAGGGCAAGCGCGAGCACCTCGTGCGCGACGACGACCTCGCGACGAACGTGCCCGACGAACAGGCGCTCGCCCTGGACGCGGCGCTGCTCGACGACGAGCGCGACGGCGAGCTCTGGACGTGCTTCGGCCACCTGTCGGAACCCTGTCAGGTGCTCCTCCGGGCGCTCATGGCGAGTGATCGCCCGAACTACAAGGTCATCTCGGAGGCGCTCGGGATGGCGGTCGGCTCGATCGGGCCGACGCGGATGCGCTGCCTCGACAAGCTCAGGGAGATCGTCCGGAAGTCCGGATCCGACCTCGACACGGAAAGGGGGGCGTGATGACTGACCACGACCTGCACGTCGACGACGCGGAGCTCCTCGCGCGCCTGCGGCGGATCGCCGACACGGTCGACCCCGTCCCCGAAGACGTCGTCGAGCTCGGCCGGGCCGCGTTCGAGCTGCGGCACACCGACGCCATCCTCATGACCATGGCGGCCGAGGCGCTCTCCGGTGCCGACCTCCGCGCCGCCGGCGACCAGGGCTCGAGTCGCCTGCACGTCTTCGAGCACGACGGCGTCTCGATCGAGGTCGAGGTGACCGCTCGCGGCGAGTTCGCCCGGGCTGTCGGCATCGTCGACGACTCGTCGGGCGCCGACCTGTCGGGAGCCCACGTCTCCGTCGAGACGACGTCGTCGTCGATGACTGTGGACCTCGAAGGGGGCCGTTTCACGGTCGAGCGCGTGCCGCTGAGGCTGGCCCGTATCGTGCTGGAGCGATCCGGCGAGCGTCTCATGGTCACACCGTGGTTCGACGTCGGCTGAGCACCGCGCTCAGGCACCCCACGCCGTGAACGACGCCGCCGTCGCGGCGCGGAGCGGATCGCCGACAGCCTCGGTGCGGGCCTCGAGCCAGCCCTCCGCGACCGAGCCCGTGCGCTCGGCCACGCGGTGGACGTCCTCCATGATCCGCAAGCAGCCCTGGTCGTTGACGGGCACGACACTGGCCAGTACGACGGAGGTGCCCATGCCGAGCAGGTTGGCGACGAGTCCGAGCGCCTCGTAGGGGCCGATCGAGGCCGCGCCACCCGAGTCGCAGGCAGAAAGCACGAACGAGCGAGGAGGCTCGCGCAGCTCACGCAGGTCGTGCACGGTGAGCGGCCCGTCCGCCATCTGCAGCGACGAGAACAGGGGCGCGTCGGCGCGGAAGACCCCGTGGGCCGCGATGTGTGCGAGGGATGACCCGTCGATGGCCTCGATGGCCGCGGCGACGGTGGCCTCTTCGGCGTGCAGGACCCGTGCCTGCCGGTGGATCGCGCTGAGGCCGGTCACCTCCGCCTCACGGCTCGTCAGGTTCGGACCCGTCACGAGCGCCACCTCGCCACCTTGGCCGCCTTCGCCGCCTTGGCCGCCTTGGCCGCCTTGGCCGCCTTGCCCAACGGCCCGGCGACGGGCCCGCAACCACTGGCTCACCGACGGGCTCACGGTGAGCACGACGTCACGAAAATCGGGAAGCAGCCCCCACGGAGCGGTCAGGAGGTGGGCCGGGGGAACGACGACGACGCGCGAGGGCTGTCCTGGGAGGACTCGTGTCGGGCCGAGCAGGGCGTCCCGAAGCAGCCGCGCCGCGGTGTCGAGGTCGACCGGTCGCCCGTGTGCCGCCCGACGCAGGGTGAGGCGCGCGAAGTCGGCCTCGCGCTCGGCGCCCGCCGTGGGACCGGCGACGGTGTGCCGGACCCGACCTCGGGACACGGTGAGGACGTGCAGTGTTCCTCGCTCGTCGACGATGTCAACGAGGACACCGTCGTCCTCGAGGGCGGCGAAGACCTCCTCCAGGTCCACGCGTGAACCTGCCTGCCGGCCGGGTGAGCCGACGACCCGGTGGCTGCCCGACGCTCTCTGGTGGCGGTACGCACGTCGTAGACCGTTCTCGAGCCGAGCACGTTCGCGCACCAGGCCGGCGGCCGTGACGGCGCCGGCGTCGAGCGAGCTGAGTCGGCGGGTGACGTCGCGCAGCGCCGCCAGGTCACGGCGGAGCCCCGGGTCGTCAGCCCGCGTGGCGCCGTCGAAAGCGGCAGCACGCCACCGCTCGGCCCACCACAGCAGCTCGCGCGGACGGTGCGAGCGCACGGCTTCGTCGACCGCGAGCCGCGAGAACTCGATCCCGTGCCCGCTCGCGAGCGCCCGCAGCTCGATGTCGCCCAGCCCGTCGCGGTGCTCGTCCACGGCGTCCAGTCCTCGGCGGCAGGCGAGGTAGATGCCGCGCCGATCACGGCGGTGGACGGCGAGCAGGGCGGCGGCGAGCCAGCCGGCCGCGCGTGACAGGGGCGCCCCGACCCGACGTGTGGCAGCCGCTTCCTCCAGAGCAGCGGTCGCCTCGTCGCCGCGTCCTGCGTCCCCGCAGATGCGTCCGTGCAGCACCAGTGCCACGGGAAGCTCGCCGGCGTCCGACGAGCGCATCGAGTCGACCAGGGCCGACGACTCGCGCAGGAGCATCTCCTTGCGCCGCGCACGCGCTGTCGGGCTGCGCAGGGGTCTCTGCGCCTCGTCGATCATCCACGGTCCTGACTCGGGGTGGTCGGCGACGTAACGGGCACGCAGTCGCAGCAGCAGCGCCCGGTCCTGCCAGGCCGGACGCCGCTGGGAGGCGAAGAGCCTTGCCGCCTTGTCGGCCATGCCCTCGGCGGCGACGACGTCTCCCGTCCCCAGCGCGGCGCGGGCTGCGACGAGCAGCATCTCGGCCCGACGAACCGGGGCCAGGTCCGGCTCGGCCAGCGTCCGCGCGGACAGGGCCAACGCCTCCTCCGTGAGGCCCGCCGTGAGCAACGTGTGGACCTTGTCGATGGTGAGGTCGTGACGGATGTTGCCCAGTTCAACATACCGGTCCGCGGCCCGGTCCAGCAGCGTCAGCGCCTCGGGCAGGTCGCCACGGTCATGCGCTGCGAGCGCGCGGTTGTGCATCGACTGGGCCTCCTCCCAGTCCTGCCCGATGGTGCGGAAGAGCTCCTCGGCCCTGCGCGCATCGGCGTCCGCGGCCTCGGTCTCGCCGAGTGCCAGGAGGGCGTCGAAGCGGTTGTTGTAGGCGCGGGCCTCCCAGAGCGTGTCGTGGTTCCAGTGCAGGCCGCCGATGGCTCGGCTGGCGTCGTCGACGGCCTCTCGGTAGCGCGCCAGCATGGTGAGCACGTGCGCCCGACGCAGATACAGCCGGGGAAGCTCGCGCGGCGGCGTGATCGGGACGGCCTCCTCCAGGCGACGGAGCGCCTCGTCGGTCCGCCCGGCATACGCCAGGACGACTCCCAGCGTCGCGAGCACGTCCGCCTGTCGATCCAGCGTCACCCGGCGAGCGTGCCGGAGGGCCAGGAAGCCGTGCCTGACCGCGTCGTCCATGTGTCCGCTGTCACGGTTGACGATGGCCAGAGCCTGGTGGGCGACGGAGAGGTCGCCGGACTGTGCCGAGGACCCGATGACGACGGTCGCGCTCTGCGTGGCCGCACGAGGGTCCGAGATGGCCAGGGCCAGCAGACTCTCGGCGAGCGTCCGCGTGGCAGCGGACAGCTCCGACGCGGAACCCGCCCGCCGAGAGGCCACGGGAGGAGTATCAGACCGTCGCCGTGCCGCATCTGGGCTCATGCCAACATCCTCGACCCCAAAGGAGGCCGACATGGCCGCATCGTGGTGGACCACTGCAGTTCCGAACCCGCCCCAACGAGACCGGTACCGGGCGCAGATCGACAAGATGATCACCCGCTTCAACGGCCGGGTGGCTCCCTTCCCGCAGGTCGCGGACCTCGCGGACGCCGTCTTCCTGCACAGCACGCAGCACGTATTGGCTCGCGACGACGGGAACCTTCCGCAGGTGCTCGGTGCCCTGAACCTGACCCCGGCGAGTGTCGACCGACCCGTCGCGGGACTGGCCCGCGTCCGACTCGATGCGGGAACCACTGCACCGCAGGCGATTCAGCGGGTCGAGACGGCAGCCGGGACGAGGCTGGCCGTCTTCGACCGCGTCGTGCACATCGCGTCCGCGAGCGCGTGCCCCGCCACCGAGCCGGAGGCAACGGCCAGCCGGTCGCCCGTGCCACCTTCCAACGGCAAGCCCGTGCCGTTGCGGGCGGTGCACGTGGCGATCATCGACACCGGCCTCCCGCCCCGTGCCGGCGGCGGGACGATGTCGCTCGACCAGTGGCCCTGGATGCAGAACGTCACCGGCGGCCCGGAAGACTCCAGCCACGCGGGCCACTACAAGGGTCACGGTCTCTTCGTGGCCGGTGTGCTGGCGGCGGTCGCACGAGCGGCAACCATCAAGGTGCACCCGTTCATCTTCACGAACGGGGGACAGCTCGAGAGCGACCTCGTCGGTCTCATCGCCAAGGCAGCGTCGGAGAACCCGAGGCCCGACATCATCAGCATGTCGGCCGGCACGTCGTTGCACGGTCCCGCGATCGGCGTCGACACGGATCCCCTGCTCGGCTTCGACGCGCTGGGGCAGCACCTGGCGCAGCAGGGAACGCTGCTCGTCTGCGCAGCGGGCAACGACGCAGGTCCCGGCCCGTTCGAACCAGCCAGCCTCGGGTGGCCCGTGGCCGTCGGCGCCCTGAACGCCGACGGCTCGCTGGCGGGGTACAGCAACCGGGGCCCGTGGGTCGACGTCTATGCGCGGGGGACCGACGTCGTCAACGCGTTCAAGAACGGGGCCTACGTCTACGAGGAGCCGCCGCGCGCCGGCGGACCCGCACTCGTCGTGAACAACTGGCTCGCTTCGTGGACCGGGACGTCTTTCGCGACCCCGATCGTGGCCGGTGCCATCGCCAACCGCATGGCGGTCCACAACGAGACGGCAGCGGTGGCGTGGGCGGCGATCAAGCTCGCCGCGGACCAGCAGGCTGGTGCAGGTGGGCTGCCGACGATTCCTTGACCCGGCGCCTCTGCGGCACATGTCCGAAACCGCGGACATGTGCCGTATCGGCGCGAGACCATGGACGACGGTGGGCTGACGCCCACCTGACGGGACGTCGAACAGGGCAACACAGGGTCTTCGACAGGTCTCGGGGGAGGGGTATCAGACCCACGCGCTGCCGCGTCTGGCTCGGTGACCCCGACCCCCTCGACCTCACGGAGGCTCACATGGCCACGGACAACGAGTCGAAACGCACCACCAGCAGACGCCGGCGCCCGCGCCCGGCTGCCGGAAAGGACTGGGATCGCGAGCGCTACCGCGCCCAGATCGAGCAGATGCTCCGGGACGTGAACAATGAGACGTTCAACAGCTCGCGCAAGGTCCGGGTCATTCCCTACCCGGAGAGCAAGGACCTCGCCGACACCCGTTTCCTCCACCGCGAGGACACCATCCTCACCAGGGACTCCACCGCGGCGGAGGTGCGCCGAATCCTCGGCATCGCTGCCCCTCGGCGGCCTGGCCGCCGTCCGGACCCTCGCCTGCCCGCGCAGATCCGAGGACTGACCGTGCTCACGGTTCCCAAGGGGGAGACCGCCGTATCCGCCGTCCAAGCTGTCAACGCGGTTCTGGGTCGTGGGGTCGCCACCCTGGATCGAGTCCTGCACCTCACGTCTTCCAGCGCGTGCCCCGCCACTGAACCCATTCCCGCCTCCGGGGTACCGGTGCCGGGCATCTCTCGGCACCGGAAGCTCGGGCGCGGTGTCAAGGTCGCCGTCATCGACACAGGTCTACACGCCTCGACAAGGGCGTTGGCACCCGAGCACTGGCTCGAGGGTGTGGATGGGGGGCTTGAACCAGCCTCTATTGCCGGCCACTACGTCGGTCATGGAGAGTTCGTTGCCGGGGTCCTGCGCACCATGGCACCGTCCGCAGAGGTCTACGTCCACCCCTTCTTCTTCACGAGCGGCGGCGTGATCGAGAGCGACCTGGCTCCACTTCTCGTCCACGCGCTGGCGACGAGCCCGGACATCATCAGCATGTCCGCTGGGATCGACCTGTCACCTGAGGGGCTGGCGGACCTCAACAGCACGGCGCAGGTCGACGACCTCTCGGACGCGCTCATATCCCTCGAGGCGTTCTACGAGGAGCACCTCAAGTGCTCTGCGACGCTGTTGGTCTGCGCGGCCGGGAACGACGGCAACAGAGGGCCGTTCGCACCCGCGAGCACGTGTTGGGCTGTGGCCGTCGGCGCGCTGGATGCTCAAGGTAGGCGCGCGGACTACAGCAACAGGGGTCCGTGGGTCGATGTGTACGCGCGCGGCTCGGACATGGTCAACGCGTACCCCGACGGGTCGTACACCTACACCGAGGACGAGGGTCTCATCGGTTCTACCGCGTACTTCACCCACGGCTTGGCGCGGTGGAGCGGAACGTCCTTCTCGACCCCCCTCGTCGCCGGACTCGTGGCGGCTCGGATGTCCTGGAGTGGCGAGCCGCCACGCGAGGCGTGGGAGCAGCTGCTCGCCAACGCAAGAGTGCGCAGGGGGATGAGAGTGTTGCGACCTGGCGACGCAGACCGGGGCGTGAATCCTCCGCGCGTGTGGAGAGGTTGACGGCTTTCGAGAACGCGGGTGACGCCGGTGGTCCGGTCGGCACGGACGTGACCACCGGCGCCGCGCCGCCGCGGTTCAGGCGGGGGCCGTGGTGAAGCGCAGGTAGGGCTTGACCTCGTCGACGGCGTCGTCGCCGAAGCGCTCGCGGGCGTCGGCCGTCGACACCGTCGGGGCGACGATGACCTTCTGGCCCTCGCGCCAGTCGGCCGGCGTCGAGAAGGGACCGCTGTCGGTGAGCTGGAGCGCGTCGACGGCGCGGAGGATCTCGTCGAAGTTGCGGCCGACGCTCTTGGGGTAGGTCAGCGACAGGCGCACCTTGTGGTTCGGGTCGATGATGAAGACCGAGCGCACGCCCGAGGTGTCGCCCTCACCCGGGTGGATCATGTCGTAGAGCTCGGAGACCTGTCGGGAGTCGTCGGCGATGATCGGGTAGCCGACGGTCGCGCCGCTGACCTCCTCGATGTCGCCCTTCCACTCCTCGTGCTGCTCGATCGGGTCGACCGACACGGCGAGCACCTTGACGCCGCGCTTGGTCCACTCGTCGTCGAGGGCGGCGACGCGGCCGAGCTCGGTGGTGCAGACCGGCGTGAAGTCGGCCGGGTGGCTGAAGAGGACGGCCCAGCTGGCGTCCTTCCAGTCGTGGAAGCGGATCGGGCCCTCGGTGGTCGTGGCCTCGAAGTCGGGGGCGATCTCGCCCAGTCGCGGTGTTGCCATTGGCTCGTCCTCTCGCGGTCGGGCGCACGGCGCGCCCCGGTCTGCGACTCATTGTCGCCACAGGACCATGCATCGCGTTATGGGTGTCCAAATGTTGTGACGCGCATCCAGCGGGCGCACAGCCGGCTCACCGACACTTCGCGTGGAAACCTGTCGCCGTCCCGAGGAGCCCGACGTGAGCGCCCTGCTCGACACCATCACGAACCAGGTCCTCCACGCACCCGTGTGGCTGGTGCTCCTCGTCGTGGGGGCGGTCGTCTTCGTGGAGGACGCGCTCTTCGTCGGCTTCGTCGTGCCCGGTGAGACGGTCGCGATCCTCGGCGGGGTCGCCGCGTCCCTCGGCCACGTGCCGCTCGCTGCCGTCCTCGTCGTCGTCGTGGTGGCGGCGATCGTCGGGGACACCGTCGGCTTCGAGGTCGGCCGCCATCTGGGCGGCAGGGTCGTGGCGCTGCGTGCCTTCGACCGGCACCGCGAACGCATCGCCCAGGCGCAGGACTTCCTCGGCCGTCGCGGTGGCGCCGCCGTCTTCCTCGGCCGCTGGACCGCGTTCCTGCGCGCCGTCATGCCGGCGCTCGCCGGGATGTCGAAGATGCACTACCCGACCTTCCTCGTGTGGAACGCCGCGGGCGGGATCGCCTGGGGCAGTGTCGTCGTCACCGCTGGCTACCTCGCGGGCCGCTCCTACGCGCGGGTCGAGACGTGGCTCGGACGCGGTGCCGCGATCCTCGTCGCGGTGGCCGTCGTCGTGTCGCTCGTCGTGTGGCAGGTGCGCCGCCGCCGTGCGGAGGCTGCCGAGGGTGCCGAGGACGCCGTCGTGGAGGCTGGGGAGCACCCCTCGCGTATGCCGTCAGCGGGCTGAGCGGGCAACGTTCGCTCGCGCTCGTCCGAGGGTCCGCGCAGCCGTCCGGGTGTGGTCGTCACGATCGGGTCGCAAGCGTCCCGTTTCGTCCCGAGGGGGGCATCGACCTGACATGCTCCCGGTCGTGACCGCCGAACTGCCGCCGCCGAGCGGACCCCCGCAGCCGAACCCGGACGTCGATGCGCCGCCCGCATCGCCTGCCGACGACTCCGTGCCCGTTGCGCCTGCGCCCGAGCCGTCTGGGCCCACCTCGCCCCCCGTACCGGTGGCGCCGCCGCCGATGATGCCGCCCTTCGGGACCTCGACCGCCCCGACGGACCCGATGAGCCCGACGTACCCGACGCTGCCACTGGTGGGCGATGCGACGTACCAGCCGGCTCCGGTGCCGGGCAGCAACGGGCTGGCGATCGCCGCCCTCTGCTGCGGCATCGCCGGGCTCTTCCCCGTCGCTGCCGTCGTCGCGATCGTGCTCGGCGTGGTTGCCCTGAACCAGCGGAAGTATCGGATCCAACGGGGCCGGGGCATGGCCGTCGCGGGCATCGTGCTCGGCGTGCTCTGGCTGCTCGGCTGGACCGTGCTCGTCGTCGCCGCCGTCGTCACCGACGAGCCCGCACGCAACGCGTCAGGAGCCGTGACCCAGACGTCCGACGCCTACGTGGAAGACCTCAAGGCCGGCGACTGCTTCTCGGGCGCGGGTCGCGACGAGGTCGACAGCGTCACGATCCTCCCGTGCACGTCGGCCCACGAGAGCCAGGTCGTGACGATCTTCGCGATGCCCGCAGGCCCGTGGCCCGGCGAGGACAAGGTCGTAGCGGCCGCCGAGAAGGGATGCACCGAGAAGGCCGACCCCCTCATCACCCAGCGGGCCTACGACGACCTCAGCCCGTCCTTCATCTACCCGCAGGACGCGTTCTCGTGGCGGGGCAGCCGCGAGATCATCTGCGTCGTCGACGCCCCGAAGGGCACGACGACCGGCACGGCCCTCAAGTAGTCACGCCGTGTCACCACGGGGTAGCCGTGAGGCCCCCTTCCGGACGGAAGGGGGCCTCACGGCATTCACGGTGACCGGGAGGTCAGCGCTCCTCGGTGCCCGCGATGAAGGCCTCGAGCTTGGCGCGACCGAGGTCGTCGGGGCGCTGCTCCGGCGGGGACTTCATGAGGTAGGACGAGGCGGACAGCAGGGCGCCGCCGATGCCGCGGTCCTTGGCGATCTTCGCCGCACGGATGGCGTCGATGATGATGCCGGCCGAGTTGGGGGAGTCCCAGACCTCGAGCTTGTACTCGAGGTTCAGCGGCACGTCACCGAAGGCGCGACCCTCGAGGCGGACGTAGGCCCACTTGCGGTCGTCGAGCCACGCGACGTAGTCGGACGGGCCGATGTGGACGTTCTTGCTGTCGACGAGACCCGCGAGCGGACCGGTCAGGTTGCTCGTGACGGCCTGCGTCTTGGAGACCTTCTTGGACTCGAGGCGCTCGCGCTCGAGCATGTTCTTGAAGTCCATGTTGCCGCCGACGTTGAGCTGGTACGTGCGGTCGAGCACGACGCCGCGGTCCTCGAAGAGCTTGGCCATGACGCGGTGCGTGATGGTCGCGCCGACCTGGCTCTTGATGTCGTCACCGATGATCGGCACGCCGGCGGCCTCGAACTTCGCGGCCCACTCGGGGTCGGAGGCGATGAAGACCGGGAGCGCGTTGACGAAGGCGACCTTCGCGTCGATGGCGCACTGGGCGTAGAACTTGTCGGCCTGCTCGGAGCCCACCGGGAGGTAGGAGACGAGGACGTCGACCTTGCGGTCCTTGAGGACCTGCACGACGTCGACCGGCTCGGCGCCCGACTCGTCGATCGTCAGCCGGTAGTACTTGCCGAGACCGTCGAGCGTGTGGCCGCGCTGGACCTCGACGCCCGTGGTGGGGACGTCGGCGATCTTGATGGTGTTGTTCTCCGAGGCGTTGATGGCCTCGGACAGGTCCTTGCCGACCTTCTTGTCGTCGACGTCGAACGCGGCGACGAACTCCACGTCAGAGACGTGGTACTCGCCGAACTTGACGTGCATGAGGCCGGGGACGCCGGTGGTGGGGTCGGCGTCCTTGTAGTACTCGACGCCCTGCACGAGCGAGCTCGCGCAGTTGCCGACGCCGACGATGGCGACGCGTACGGATCCCATGGATCACTCCTTGTTGTTGGTGGTCGTGCTCTGGGGGGTGGAGATGTCTGTGGTGGGCTCGTCGTATGCCGCCGGGCCCGGGTCGAGCGCCGCGCGGCGCTCGGCGACGATGAGCTCCTCGAGCCAGCGGACCTCGCGCTCGGCGCGCTCCTCGCCGTGCTGCTGGAGGGCGAGGGTGTAGCCGTCCATCCGCTCGCGGCGGGCCTGGGAGGCGTCGCGGATGTTGGCGAGACGCTCCTCGAGGCGCGAGCGCCGGCCCTCGAGGATGCGCAGGCGCACCTGCGCCTCGGTGCGGGAGAAGAAGGCGAAGCGGACGTCGAAGTCGTCGTCGTCCCAGGCGTCGGGGCCGCTGGCCGCGACGAGGTCCTGGAAGTGCTCCTTGCCGTCGGCGGTCAGCTCGTAGGTGATGCGGGGGCGCTTGCTGCTGGCCGAGGCGGCCTCGGTGGTCTCGTGGATCCAGCCGGAGTCGACGAGGTGGCGCAGCGCCGGGTAGAGCGAGCCGTACGAAAGCGCCCGGAAGATGCCGAGCGCGGTGGTCAGGCGCTTGCGCAGCTCGTAGCCGTGCAGGGGGCCGTCGTGGAGCAGGCCGAGGACCGCGAACTCGAGCAGCGCGGCGCGGCGGCTCTGGGGGCGTTCGGACTTCGGCACGTGACCACGGTACACCCAGATATATCGCTGCGATACATCACGCCGACGCATCGCGCGTCAGGGACCGCGTCCGTCGTCGCGCCCCCGGGCCGATCGGCCGGTGCGAAGCCCGGTTTCGGCGCCTGGCGTCCGTTTCGGTGGTTCGTTCCGGCCGATCGACTCCGGGACCCCGCTCGGAGGCCGACGCCGGGGTGAGTCAGCGGCCGGACGTGCTCGGCGACGTGGCCGGGTCGACGGTGTAGACCGCCACGAGGCGCACTCCGGAGGGTGACAGCGGACCCTCGTGCCTGAGCGTGACCGTGCCCTCGGGCCGGGCCGGCTGCTCGGCCGTCGTCAGGCCCCCCGAGATCGCGGTGCTCTGGTCGGCGAGGCCGTCGAGGCGCTCCGTCCCCTCGGTCCCGGTGCCGGCGAACCCGTAGGTGACGAGGAAGGGGCGGCCACCAGGCGTCGGGACCACGAGCTCGTCGCGCGACGTCGCGTCGGCGATCGAGACCCGACCGTCCAGGCGGTAGCGGTAGCCCTGGTGCTCGACGACCTCGGGGAGTGCCGCGACCGGCGCGCCCGAGAAGTCGTTCACCGTGGTCTGAGCGCCCTGCTCGTAGACGGCGCCGGCCAGCAGCGCACCGTCGACCGAGACCGGCTTGCTCGTCTTCGCGTCGACCAGCTGGACGCGGACAGACGCGGCGCGGCCCATGGTCAGCTCCGTCCAGCCCTGGCCCGGCTCGCCGGGGACGGGTCCCCCGGCCGGCAGGTCGCGCTGCTGCGGCCGGCCACCCGTGCACGAGCTGCCGAAGAAGCCCGTGGTCCCCCCGAGGCTGACGGTGACCATGTATGCCGAGGCTTCGTCGGCGGTCAGCCCCGGCAGGTAGCACTCTGCGCCGACGGAGACGTGGGTCGTCGTGGGCTCCCAGGCCAGCGTGAACTGCCCCTGGCCGCGGTCACCGACGAATCCGGCCGCGAGCCGGTCGTCGGCGACCCGGGCCCGGTAGTGCAGACCGTCCTTCACGACGTCTCCGGGCGCGTCGGGAACGGCACGGAACGGCATGCCGTCGGCGCCGATCATCGGGGCGGCACTCGACGGCGAGCCGGCCGGTACCGACGGCGCGGGGCGGCCGAGCGAGGTCACGACCCCGACGGTGAGGGCGACGACCGCGAGCGTCGCGACGGAGCCGGCGGCCACGGCGCGGCGGCGCTTCGTCGTCCGCACCCGGCCGGCGACCCCTGCCGCGAGGTCGGGTGCGGTGCCGAGGCCGTCGGCGTGCGTGGTCAGCTCGTCGCGCAGGTCGGTGAGGTTCATCGGACACGCTCCTCGTCGGAAGTCGGGCTCAGGGTGGGGTCGATGCGCAGCTTGGCGAGGGCGCGGCTGGCCTGGCTCTTCACGGTGCCGACCGAGCACTGCAGGATCTCGGCGGTCTCGATCTCGGACAGGTCCTCGTAGAAGCGGAGCACGACGACGGCGCGCTGCCGCTTCGGCAGGCGAGCGAGCGCCCGCCACAGGTCGGTGCGGTCGTCGACGCGTCCGTCCTCGGTGCGTCCCGTGGCGCCCGCGCCGCGCTCGGGGAGCTCGGCCGTCGCCTCCTCGCCGTTCCAGCGCCGCCGCCACCAGCTGGAGTACGTGTTGACCATGACCCGACGGACGTACGCGTCGGGTCGGCCGTCGATGCGACCCCACGCGAACCACGCCTTCGCGAGCGAGGTCTGCACGAGGTCCTCGGCGAGCGCGCGGTCGTGGGTCAGCAGGTATGCCGTTCGCAGCAGACGGGTGGAGCGCGTCGCCACGAAGTCGTCGAAGGACCCCCGGTCCACGGCTCGTCCCCCTGTCAGCGGCCCGGTCGAGAGGCATCTCGCCCCGGCGTCGGTGCCCGTCGATGTCGTCACATCCTGCAGGACCGGCTGACCCCGGAGAAAGGTTGCACGGCACCCCCGGGTATGTGAACGGAGTCTGTGGGCCGCTTGTGTCAGTCGTGTGAGCCGCCTCCTTCGTTTCGTCGTCACGGGGCCGGTCAGGTCATACTGAGTGGCGGCCCGGGACGGTTTCTCGGGCCTGATCAGTGAATGGAGCAGGTTGTGACGCAGAGCAGGCGCGACATCCGCGCTGCCCAGCTGGCGGCCGACAAGGGCCGGCCCCAGCGCGCAGGGAATGGCAACGGCAACGGCCGGTCCGCAGGGACCGCCGGCTTCTCCGACGGTGAGGGCGAGGGCCGCACCGGCTGGAAGAAGTGGGCCATCGGCACGCTCAAGTGGGGCTCGATCGCGGCAGCGGTGCTGCTCGTGCTCGGCGTCGTCGGGGTCATCATCGCCTACAACCAGACCGCCATCCCGCAGCCGAACCAGCTCGCCAACAAGCAGGTCTCGATCGTCTACTACAGCGACGGCAAGACCGAGCTCGACCGCATCGCCGTCCAGGACGGCAACCGCGAGTCCGTCAAGCTGGCGCAGGTGCCGAAGTTCGTCCAGGACGCGCACATCGCCGCCGAGGACCGCACCTTCTACCAGAACAACGGCATCTCGGTCGGCGGCATCCTGCGCGCCGTCAAGACGAGCGTCACCGGTGAGACCCAGGTCGGTGGCTCCACGATCACCCAGCAGTACGTCAAGAACTACTTCCTGACGCAGGACCGGACGATCTCCCGCAAGGCCAAGGAGATCCTCATCGCCGTCAAGATCGACGGCCAGCTCTCCAAGTCCGAGATCCTCGAGAAGTACCTCAACACCATCTACTACGGCCGCGGCGCCTACGGCATCCAGAGCGCGTCCAAGGCGTACTTCAACAAGGACGTCTCCAAGCTCAACGTCGGCGAGGCCGCCGTCCTCGCGTCGGTCATCAACGCCCCGTCGCTCTACGACCCCGCCAACGGCGACACGGCCGAGGCCAACCTCACCAAGCGCTACGCGTACGTCCTCGACGGCATGGTGCAGGAGGGCTGGCTCAGCGCGGCCGAGCGGGCCAAGTACACTGAGCTGCCGAAGATCCAGGCCTACAAGGGCAACAAGTTCTCGTCGGGCCCCAACGGCTACATCACCGCCCAGGTCAAGCGCGAGCTCGTCTCGACGGGCCTCTCGGAGCAGGACATCGACAACGGCGGCCTGCGCATCGTCACGACGATCGACAAGAAGGCCCAGACGGCTGCGATCGCGGCGATGAAGGACAACCTGCCGAAGAAGGTCCAGGGCGGCCTCATCGCGATGAAGCCCGGTGACGGCGCGGTCGTGGCGATGTACGGCGGCGCCGACTACGCGAAGACGCAGTACAACTCCGCGACCCAGGCGACGATGCAGGGCGCCTCCAACTTCAAGCCGTTCGCCGTGCTCGCGGCTGTCCGCGACGGCATCTCGACGAAGACGAAGTTCGACGGCGACCAGCCCCAGGAGATCGACGGCACGAAGATCACCAACTTCGGCGAGCGGTCCTACGGCATGGTCGACATGCGCCGAATGATCGGTCGCTCGATCAACACGGCCTTCGTCAACCTCAACAACGAGATCACGCCTGAGCTGACGCGCCAGGCCGCCATCGACGCCGGCATGCCGGAGAAGACCCGCGGCCTCGGCACCGACCTCACGAACGTCCTCGGCACCGCCTCGCCGCACGTCATCGACATGGCCTCCGCCTACTCGACCATCGCGTCGCAGGGCGTGCGGTCCAAGCCGTACTTCGTCAAGAAGGTCACCTCGACGACGGGTGACTTCAGCTACGTGGCCAAGCCGCAGACCAAGCGCGCCTTCGACAAGGACGTGACCGCCGACGTCACGGACGCCATGACCTACACCGTCAAGGACGGCGGCACCGCGACGAAGCTCCAGCGGCTGGGCCGCCCTGTGGCCGGCAAGACCGGCACCTCCTCGGAGGCGAAGTCGATCTGGTTCTCCGGGTTCGTGCCGCAGCTCGCTGTGTCGATCGGGATGTACAAGCCGGACGACAACGGCAACCCGCTGACCCTCACCGACGCCGAGGACACCAACCTCACGGGTGGCACGATCCCGGCCGACGTCTTCTACGACTTCATGAAGGTCGTGACGGAGAACATGGAGGTCCAGGAGTTCCCGGAGCGTGCGGGTGTCGGCGACGACAAGATCCCGACCCCGACGACGACGTTCACTCCGCCGCCGGAGACGACGACCCAGGCGCCGCCGACGACGACGCAGGAGCCGACGACCACGGCCCCGACGACGACGCAGCCGACGAAGACGAACGGCACGGGCAAGCCCCAGCCGACGACGACGACCGCGGAGCCGACGATCACCATCCCGTTGCCCGGGCCGTCGCCCACGTCGACCAAACCCGGCAACGGCCCATGACGCGGCCGCGAGTGGTGGGGTGACGAGGTGACCGCTCGGTGACCGGGACGGTCGACGACCCCGTCGTGCGGGCGGCCTCCGAGGTCATCGGAGGCCCCCGCGGACGGTATGCCGCGGCCCGTGAGCTCCCGTGGGTGCTCACGGCCGCGCTGCTGTCCGCGCTGACGGCCGTCACCGCCGGGCTCGCGATCCTCATCCGCGTGCCCTGCCTGCGCACCGGCTTCACGGGCGATACGCAGTTCTGGAGCGCCTGCTACGCCGACCTGCCTACCGCCTACCGCGACTCGAACCTCAAGGCCGGCCTCGCGGCATACCTCCAGGGCGGCGACGGTGCTCCGGTCACGGGACAGCCACCCCTGACCGGGCTGGTGCTCACCGCCGTCGCGAGCCTCGGGCCCGACGACGGCTCGCTCAAGACGCGCGCCGCCTGGTACTTCGCGCTGTGGTCGGTGCTGCTCACCCTCCTGCTGCTCACGGTCGTGTGGCTCGTCGCCTCGTCGGCGGCCCGACCCTTCTCGGCCGCGCACGTCGCGCTGTCGCCGGTCGTGGTGCTCGCCGGCTTCATCTCCGCCGACATGCTCGGGGTGGCTCTCGCCAGCGCCGGCATGTGGGCGTGGTCGCGGCGCAACCCGACGCTCGCCGGGGTGCTGCTCGGGCTCGCCATGGGCGCCCGGTCGTATCCCGTGCTCATCCTCGTGGCGATCGCGCTGCTCTGCGTGCGGTCCGGGCGGCTGCGCGAGATGGGGAGGGTCGTCGGCTACGCCCTGCTGACCTTCGGCGCCCTGCTCTCGGGCCTCTGGCTGCTCAACCCGGGGGCGGCCGCGTCGCCCTACCAGCAGTGGGCGTCGGCGGGAGCCGGCTACGGCTCGCCGTGGCTGCTGCCGCAGCTCGCCGGGCACGCACTGCCCGCGGGTGCCGTGACGGCGCTCGCCGTCGTCGGCTGGCTCGTCGCCCTGGTGGTGGGGGCCGTGCTCGCCCTGTCGTCGGCCCGGCGCCCGACGATCGCCGAGGTGTCGCTCGTCATGGTCGGCCTCGTCCTCGTCACCGGCAAGTCGTTCACCGTGCAGAGCTCGCTGTGGCTCGTGCCCCTCGTCGCGTGGTGCGCCCTCCAGTGGCGCGACCACCTCATGTGGGCAGGCGCCGAGGCCCTCAACTTCGTCGCCGTGTGGCTGACGATCGCCGCGACGACCGTGCCCGACCGCGGCCTGCCGCCGGCGTGGTACGCCTTCTTCTCGATGCTGCGCGTCGTGGCCGTGCTGTGGCTGGTGGCGGTCGTGTGGCTGCGGGCGCGCGACCGGTGGAGCCGGTCGAGCGCCGAGCCCGACGACCTCGCCGGGCCGATGAGCGGCGCCGAGGACCGGCTGATCGTCCGCTTCTCCTGAGCGATGACGGCGCGGCGGCGCTGCGGATTCGGCGTATGCCGTCCGGCCCGGTAGTCTTGCCCAGTTCGCCGTGTGCCCGGTGGCCTGTGGATCGACCCGACCGATGTCGGTGAGGTCTGCGAGGCTGAACCCGGCTGGAAGATCAGGCCGGGCCCCAGGCTCGCGGCGGGACGAATGCAACCCTCCTGTCACGAGAGAGACTCGTGACCGCCAAGACCAGAGGAGGTGGGTTAGAAGCATGCGTCAGTACGAACTCATGGTCATCCTCGACCCGGAGACCGAAGAGCGCACCGTCGACAAGACGATGGACAAGTTCCTCACCGTCGTGAAGAACGACGGGGGCACCGTCGAGAACGTCGACATCTGGGGCCGCCGCCGTCTCGCCTACGACATCAAGAAGAAGTCCGAGGGCATCTACGTCGTCGTCAACATGACGACCGAGCCGGCCACCGCCCAGGAGCTCGACCGCCAGCTGAACCTCAGCGAGTCGGTCATGCGCACCAAGCTGCTGCGCCCCGGCGCCTGATTCAGCGAAGATACTGATCCGCTCGATCAACCGACGAAGGACTGGTCCATGGCAGGCGACACCGTCATCACGATCATCGGCAACCTGACCGCCGACCCCGAGCTGCGTTTCACGCCGTCCGGAGCCGCGGTCGCGAACTTCACCGTGGCCTCGACGCCGCGGCAGTTCGACCGCCAGAGCAATGAGTGGAAGGACGGCGAGACGCTGTTCATGCGCTGCTCGGTGTGGCGCGACGCGGCGGAGAACGTCGCCGAGTCGTGCCAGCGGGGCATGCGCGTGATCGTGTCCGGCCGGCTGAAGTCTCGTTCCTACGAGACGAAGGAAGGCGAGAAGCGCACCGTCGTGGAGATGGACGTCGACGAGATCGGCCCGTCCCTGCGCAGTGCCACCGCAAAGGTCAACAAGACCCAGCGCGGTGGTGGCGGTGGTGGCGGCTTCGGCGGCGGCCAGGGCAACCAGGGCGGCGGCTGGAGCGGTGGCTCCGGCGGCGGCCAGGCCGAGGACCCGTGGGCGACCGGCGGTTCCGCCGGTGGCCAGGCGGCCCCGGCTGCAGGCGGCGGCCAGGGCGGCTGGAACCAGCCCTCCGGCGGTGGCCAGCCCGCGGCAGGTGGCCAGCAGGGTGGTGGGTGGGGCGCAGCCCCCAGCTACGACGAGCCCCCCTTCTGATCGAGCAGGTCAGCACCGTCGTCCGGTGACCGAGCCGGACGGCATACCCCGTAGTTCTTAACCCATCCCGGGGCACCTCCCCCGGGCTCTCATCAAGAAGGAGAGCACCACGATGGCAAAGCCCGTTGTGCGCAAGCCCAAGAAGAAGGCCAACCCGCTGAAGGCGGCGAAGGTCGAGAACATCGACTACAAGGACACTGCGCTCCTGCGCAAGTTCATCTCCGACCGCGGCAAGATCCGCGCGCGTCGCGTGACCGGTGTGTCCGTCCAGGAGCAGCGTCTCATCGCCACGGCCGTCAAGAACGCCCGTGAGATGGCCCTGCTGCCCTACTCGAGCTCGGCTCGCTGAGCCCGTTCGGGAACGAGGAGAACACCATGAAGCTCATTCTCACGCACGAGGTCACCGGCCTCGGTGCTGCTGGTGACATCGTCGAGGTCAAGGACGGCTACGGCCGTAACTTCCTCATGCCGCGCGGTCTCGCGACCCCGTGGACCAAGGGCGGCCAGAAGCAGGTCGACGCCCTGACCAAGGGCCGTGCGGTCCGCGAGATCAAGGACCTCGACACCGCCAAGGGTGTCAAGGGCCAGCTCGAGGCCACGTCGGTCAAGGTCCCGGCCAAGTCCGGCCAGTCCGGTCGCCTCTTCGGCGCCGTCAGCAACGGCGACATCGCTGCCGCCGTCAAGGCTGCCGGTGGCCCGGAGCTCGACAAGCGCAAGATCGAGGTCAAGCAGGCCATCAAGACGCTCGGCTCCTACGAGGCGACCGTCCGTCTGCACCCCGAGGTCGCGGCGACCCTCAAGTTCGAGGTCGTCCCCGCCTGACCCTCGAGGTCTGAAGCACGCCGAAGGGCCGGGCTCCGCATCACGCGGAGCCCGGCCCTTCGCCGTGCGAGGGCCCGTCACGCAGCCGATGCCGGTCACGCCGGGGCGCCTGCGGGCGACGCGCACACCCTCGGGCCGGCTGCACGCCGTGCTCCGTGTCCCGCTGACCCGAGAGTGTGCCGCTGGCGCGCCGACGAGTCCGCCGGCACCCCATCTCCAGCGACGGGTCAGGTGGAGTCGCGGACGACGAGCTCGGTGTCGAGGGTCGTCACGCGCGGCGGGGACTCTCCCGCGAGCAGTCGTAGCAGGGTGTCGGCCATGACGACGCCCATCTCCCGGGCGGGCTGGGCCACGGTGGTCAGGCCGACCTTGCCGCGGGTGGCGTACTTGCTGTTGTCGAAACCGACGACGGCGACGTCGTCGGGGACCCGCAGCCCCCGCTCCTCGAGCGCGAGCAGCGCTCCGCTCGCCATGAGGTCGCTCGCGACGAAGAGCGCGTCGATGTCGGGGTACTCGTCGATGAGGGCCAGCGCGGCGCGGATGCCACCGGCCTCGGTGAAGTCGCCACGCGCCAGGCGGTGGTCGGGCAGCCCGGCCCCCGCGAGGGCGTCGCGCCAGCCTTGCTCGCGGTCGACCGAGGCCGGCATGTCGGCCGGGCCCGTGATCGTCGCGATCGCCGTGCGCCCGCGGTCGATGAGGTGCTGGGTGCCCCGGACGCCGCCGAGACGGTTGTCGACGTCGATGTAGTAGTCGCCGTCGACGGCCGCCTCACCGATCGGCCGGCCACCGAAGACGACGGGCAGGGAGCGGCTGAGCGAGGTGAGGAAGTGGTCGCCGGAGTGGTGCGAGACGACGATGGCCCCGTCGACGTTGCCGCCGAGCAGGTAGCGCTTCGTCTTGTCCGAAGGCGAGCTCGGGCTGGTCAGCTGGAGGTTGAGCACGTAGTCGCTGTCGTCGAGCCGGTCGCTGATGCCCTGGACGACGTCGGCGAAGTAGGGGTCGCCGAAGAAGCGGTGGGTGTCCTCGGGCACGACGAGGGCGATCGACATCGTCGCGCGCGCGACGAGTGACCGCGCGGCCCGGTTGGGCACGTAGTCGAGCTCGGCGATCGCCTTCTCGACGACGGCGAGCACGTCGGGGCTGACCCGGGGCGAGCCGTTGATGACGCGCGAGACCGTGGCCCGGGAAACGCCGGCCACCCGGGCGACCTCCTCGAGGGTGGGTCGCCCGACGGGAGTGGCGGGCGTCCCTTCGCTCATGCTGTCGATTCTCCTGCGGGTTCGTCGCCGTCGCCGCTCCCAGCCGAACCGTCCCACGGGGTGGGCAGCCGGCGCGTGGCGATGATGCGGGCGTAGTCGAGGGCGCTCGCCTTGGGGGTGCGCACCTGGGTGTCGTAGTCGACTCGGACGATACCGAAGCGCTTGGCGTAGCCCCAGGCCCATTCGAAGTTGTCGAGCAGGGACCAGTAGAAGTAGCCGCGCACGGGCACGCCCGCGTCGACGGCGTCGAGGACCGCGCCCAGGTGTGCGCGGACGTATGCCGTGCGGCCGCGGTCGTCGACGAAGCCGTCCTCGTCGGGGACGTCGTCGAAGGCGGCGCCGTTCTCCGTCACGTGCAGGGCCACGCCGGCCGGGCCGGCGTAGTCCTGCTGGAGCCGGGCGAGCAGGCGGGTCAGGCCCTCGGGCTGGATCTCCCAGTCCATCGCGGTGACGGGCAGGCCGCGGGGGTGGCGGTGCGCGTCGTCGGCCGCGGGGAAGGGCGAGCGGGTGACCCGGCCACCGTTGACGCTGTCGTCGAGTGCGGCGCTCGGTGGCTCGTGCCCGATGGCCTCGCCGTTGTAGTAGTTGACGCCGAGGACGTCGATGGGCGTCGAGATGACGTCGAGGTCGCCGTCCATGATGTGGTCCTCGAGGCCCAGATGGCGGACGTCCTCGAGGAGGTCGGCGGGGTACTCGCCGCGGAAGATCGGGTCGAGGAAGACCCGGTTCATCTGGGCGTCGACGCGGCGGGCGGCATCGACGTCGCGCGGGTCGGACGGGTCGACCGGGTCGGCCACCGTGAAGTTGAGCGTCAGGCCGAGCTCGAGCGCGGCGTCGCGGGCCCGCAGCTCCTGCACGACCCGGCCGTGACCGAGCATGAGGTGGTGCGCGGCGGTGAGGCCGTCGGCGGGTGAGGTGCGTCCCGGCGCGTGCATGCCGGCCGTGTAGCCGAGGAAGGCCGAGCAGAACGGCTCGTTGAGGGTCGTCCAGGTGCTCACGCGGTCGCCGAGCCGGTCGTGCACCGCCAGGGCGTAGTCGACGAAGCGGTCGACCGTCTCGCGGGAGGTCCACCCGCCACGGTCCTCGAGGGCCTGCGGCAGGTCCCAGTGGTAGAGCGTCAGCCACGGCGCGATGCCCGACTCGATGAGGGAGTCGACGAGACGCTCGTAGAAGTCGAGGCCCTTGGCGTTGACCGGTCCGCCGTCGGGGCAGACGCGCGCCCATGACGTCGAGAAGCGGTAGGACTGCATCCCCAGCGACTTCATGAGGGCGACGTCGCCGGCATACCGGTGGTAGTGCTCGCAGGCGACGTCACCGGTGTCCCCGTTCACGACGGCACCCGGGGTGTGCGAGAAGGTGTCCCAGATGGAGTCGGTGCGCCCGTCCTCGTGGCGAGCCCCCTCGATCTGGAAGGCGGCGGTCGCGACGCCGAGGACGAAGTCCTGCGGCACCGGGCGGGACTCTGCCACAGGACGACCCGTGGCCGAGGCCGTGAGGGGCTGGTGGGTGTGCGGCTGGTCGGTCATCCCTTGACTGCTCCTTGCATGATGCCGGAGACGAGCTGCCTCCCGGCGAAGACGAACAGGACGATGAGCGGAAGTGCCATGAGCACGACGCCGTTGAGCACGAGGGAGTAGTCGACGAAGTATGCGGCCTGCAGCTGTTGCAGGGCTACGGGCAGGGTCGGGTTGCCCGGGTCGAGGATGATGAACGGCCAGAAGAAGTTGGTCCACGTCGCGATGAAGGTGAACAGGCCGAGCATCGCAGCGCCGGGGCGGGCGGCGGGCAGCGCGATGGACCAGAAGGTCCGCAGGGTCGAGGCGCCGTCGACGCGCGCAGCCTCGATGAGCTCGTCGGGCAGGGCCTCCTGGAGGTACTGCGTCATCCAGAAGACGCCGAAGGCGCTGACGGCGCTGGGCAGGATGACGGCCCAGAGGCTGCCGATCCAGCCGAGCTTGCTCATGACGATGAAGAGCGGCACGATCCCGAGCTGTGTCGGTACGGCCATCGTCGCGATGACGAAGACGAGCAGCCCGTTGCGTCCGCGGAAGCGCAGCTTGGCGAACGCGAAGCCGGCCATCGCCGAGAAGAGCACGACGAGCACGGCCACCGTGGTGCTGACGAAGATGCTGTTGCCGAGGGCCTTCCAGAACGGGACCGTCGTGACGACGGTGCTCGCGTTCTGGAGGAAGTGCCCGCCCGGGACGAGCGAGAACGGGTCCTGCACGATGGCGGCCGAGTCCTTGCTGCCGATGACGTAGGACCACCAGAGCGGGAAGGCCGAGCCGACGAGGACGATCGCCAGGACGACGTATGCCGTGGGGCTGGCCTGGGTGCGGCGCATCAGCCGGGAGCCACGTCGGGTCTTCGGGAGGGTCGAGGTGGTCATCGCTGTCCCTTCGAGGCGATCCGGCGGGTGACGAGGAAGTTGACGACCGCGAAGACGATGACGATGAGGAAGAGCATCCAGGCGACGGCGGCGGCGCGGCCGAAGTTCTTCTGCGTCCAGCCGAGCTGGTAGAGGTACAGGGTCAGCGTCTGCCACTGCCGGTCGGCGCCGCCGAGGCCGTACTGGTCGTACATCCGCGGCTCGTCGAAGATCTGCAGGCCGCCGATCGTCGAGGTGATGACGACGAAGATGATGGTCGCTCGCAGCTGCGGGATCGTGATCGAGAAGAAGGTGCGGATGCGTCCAGCGCCGTCGATCATGGCCGCCTCGTAGTAGTCGCGCGGGATGGCCTGCATGGCCGCCAGGAAGATCAGGGCGTTGTAGCCGGTCCACCGGAAGTTGACCATCGTCGCGATGGCGACGTGGCTCGGCAGGACCTCCTTGTGCCACTGGACCGGGTCGATGCCGACGAGGCCGAGCAGGTGGTTGACGAGGCCGAACTTGTCGCCGAAGAGGTCGCTGAAGATCAGGGCGACGGCCACGGGTGCCACGACATAGGGCAGCAGGACGCCCATCCGCCAGAAGGTGCGGGCCCGCAGGCCGCTGTCGAGGGCGGCGGCGATGAGCAGCGCCGCGATGACCTGCGGCACGCTCGAGAGCAGGAAGATGCTGACGGTGTTCTTCAGCGCGTTCCAGAAGTAGGGCTGCGAGAGGACGTCCGCGTAGTTCTTGAGGCCGACGAAGTCGCCCTGGCCTCCGATGAGGCTCCACTTGTGGAGCGAGACCCACGCCGTGTAGAGCAGCGGGAAGAGCCCGACGACGCCGAAGAGGATGAAGAACGGAGAGACGTACGCGTAGGGGGCGCCCTTCTCGTCCAGCCGGGTCAGGCGGCGGCGCCACCCGGAGCGGGGGGTCATCGGCGAACGGCTCACGAAACCGGGTGCGTCGCCGGGGAGGGGCCCGGTCGTGCGGGCAGGGGTCTGGACGGACATGCTCTTCCGATCGTCGGGTGGACGGCCCGGTGCGGTGGAGGTGCGCCGGGCCGTCCACGGCCGGCTGGGGGTCAGGTCAGCCGAGGGCCTTGACGTCGCCGACCCACTTGTCCCAGGACTCCTGCGGGGAGGTGCCCTGCTCGACACGGGTCAGGGCCTGCTGCATCGCGTCGTTGATCGCGAAGTAGTGGGTGCCCTTGTACGGCGTGATGGTGACGGCCTTGGCGCGGTCGGCGAAGATCTGGCCGGTCGGCGCGTTGTTGAAGGAGGCCACGGTGAAGGAGAGCAGGTCCTGGCTCTCGAGCGCCTGCTTCTGGCTGGGGAAGGCACCGACCTTCTTGAAGGCCTTGATCTGCTGCTCGGGCGCGGTCAGCCACGCGGCGAGCTCCTGGGCCTCCTTCGGGTGGGCGCTCTGCTTCGGCACGGTCAGGTAGCTGCCGCCCCAGTTGCCGCCGCCGCCGGGGAAGGTGTTGGCGACGTCCCAGCCCTTGACGCCCTTGGCGTTGCCCTCGATGACACCGACCATCCAGCCGGGGCAGAGCATGGTCGCGAAGCCGTTCTTCTGGTAGCTCGCGGTCCAGTCGTCGCCCCACTGCTGGAGCTTGGCGGAGAGGCCGTCGGTGATGCCGGCCTGGATGACCTGGTCGTAGATCTTCTTGACCTCGGCGTTGTCGGTCGCCGTGATCGCGTCGTCGCTCGGGCTCTCGTAGGCGGCCTCGAGCTGGTTGACCATGCCCTGGTAGGTGGCGCCGATGCTGTCGAAGAAGGGGACCTTCGACTTGGCCTTGAACTGCTTGCCGGCGGCGAAGTAGCTCTCCCACGTGGTGCCGAACAGCTTCGCGACCGAGTCGCGGTCGCTGGGCAGACCGGCGGCCTTGAAGAGGTCGCTGCGGTAGCAGATGGCCTCGGGGCCGGAGTCGGTGCCGTAGCCGATGAGGTGACCGTCGGCGTCGGTGGCGGCCTTGGCCTTCCAGTCGAGCCAGCGGCCCTGGACGTCGGCAGAGTTGAGGTCGTTGAACTTGTCGGAGTACTGGAGCATCTCCGGGAGCCAGTCGACCTCGACGGCTTCGACGTCGGCCATGCCGCTGCCGGCCGAGAGGCGGGTGAAGAAGTTGTCGCGGGCCTCGTTGGAGGTCGCGGCCTTCTTGTGGGTGACCTTGATGTTCGGGTGCGACTTCTCGAACTCGGGGATGAGCTCCTCGTAGCCGAACTGGTTGAAGGTGGCGAGCGTCAGGGTGACCGGTCCGCCACCTCCCGTGCTGCCGGCCTGGGTGGAGGGGCTGTCGCCACCCGAGGCCGAGCCGCAGGCCGAGAGGGCCAGCATGCCGACGGTGAGGGTGGCGAGTACGGCGTGGCGAGAGCGCACGGAGGGCGCGCCGATCCGGGTGGAACGGGATGTCATGGAGAGCTCCTTTGGTCTCATCCCCAATGTGGGTGTGAGAGCGCTCTCCGTGCTGGGATTCCAGTCGTGAGAGCGCTCTCACGAGGAGAATGGGGGTGCCGGTGGGCATCGGTCAAGGGCCGTGACCATTCCGTGACCTGATCGCCGCTAGCGTGGAGGTCGAGACGCCGGCGCGGGCCCGGCACCGGTGGGAGGCTCCCATGACCGTCTACGACCTCGTCGCGATCGGTCGCGTGGGCGTCGACCTGTACCCCCTCCAGCACGGCGTCACGCTGGACGAGGTGCGCACCTTCGAGAAGTTCCTCGGCGGCAGTCCGGCCAACGTGACGGTCGCCGCGGCCCGCCACGGCCGGCGCGCGTCACTTGTCAGCGCGACGGCCGACGACGCCTTCGGACGCTTCGTGCATCGGGAGCTGCTGCAGCTCGGGGTCGACGACGCGCACGTCCAGACCATCACCGGTGGCCCGCCCACGCCGGTCACCTTCTGCGAGGTCTTCCCGCCGGACCACTTCCCCATCTGGTTCTATCGCTACCCGATCGCGCCAGACCTGCTCATCACGGCGGAATCCCTTCCGCTGCAAGCGATCCGCGAGGCCAAGGTCTATTGGTCCACCGTGACAGGCCTCAGCCAGGAGCCCAGCAGAGCGGCGCACCAGGCCGCGTGGGAGGAGCGCGGACGAGCGCCACTCACCGTCCTCGACCTCGACTACCGACCCGTCTTCTGGCGCGACGCCGACGAGGCTCGCCGTCAGGTGCGCGAGGGCCTGCGTCACGCCACCGTCGCCGTCGGCAACCTCGAGGAGTGCGAGATCGCCACGGGGGAGGCCGACGCCGAGCGCGCCGCCCGGGCGCTGCTCGCGGCGGGCGTCGAGCTCGCCGTCGTCAAGCAGGGCCCGCGCGGGGTGCTGGCCATGACGCCGACCGAGCAGGTGAGCGTCGGGGCCTTCCCCGTTCGCGTCGTCAACGGTCTCGGCGCGGGTGACGCGTTCGGCGGAGCGCTCGTGCACGGCCTCCTCGAGGGGTGGGACCTCGAGCGGACCCTCCACTTCGCCAACGTCGCCGGCGCGCTCGTCGCCGGGCGGCTCGGCTGCTCGACGGCGATGCCGACGACGGCCGAGGTCCAGGCGCTGCTCTCGGACGTCGAGGTCGCCGACGGCGCGATGTGAGTCCCGGCAGGTGGTTCGCCGGGCACCGACCGGGCCCGAAAACGAGAAAACCCGCCCCTGCTGGTCACGTCGCCGAACTCGACCAGCAGGGGCGGGTGCTCTTTGACCCGGTGATCCGACAGGGGGAGGAGATCACCGAGTCGCACAGGAGCAACTCACGAGATCGACTATGAACGCCGGACCTTAAAGAAGACTGGGAAACCGGTAGCAGTTGGCCCTGACTCCGGCGGCGCGGTCCGAAGGGGCCGCGCCGACCCGGCGTGGCGGCATACGCGCCCGTCTCGGTGCGCGAGGTCAGCCGGGGACGGGGGTGGACGCCCCCGGTGGGACCGGCGCCGAGCGGAACGCGCGCGGCGACGACCCGTGCGCACGCTTGAACGCGGCGCTGAAGGCGAACGCGTTGGCGTAGCCGACCGTGTGCGCGACCTGCTCGACTCCGAGGCCCCCCTCGCGGAGCAGGTCGGCGGCCCGCGCCAGCCGCCACTGGGTGAGGTAGGCCATCGGCGACTGGCCGACGAGCTCGGTGAACCGGCGCGACAGGGTTGCCCGCGACACGTGGACGTGGGCGGCGAGGAGGTCGAGGGTCCAGGGGTGGCCCGGCTCGTCGTGCAGCAGCGCGAGCACGCGGCCGACGAGCGGGTCGGAGCCCGCGCTCCACCACGACGGCGCCGACCCGTCCGCGCGCGAGAACCACTGGCGTACGGCGCCGATCAGCACGAGGTCGACGAGCCGGTCGAGCACGACGTCCTGACCGGGCAGGTCGCGCTGCACCTCGCGGGCGAGCAGCCCGGCCAGCGTGGGGTCGGCCTCGTCCGCCGGGATGACCACCACGTCGGGGAGGGCGTCGAGCAGGCGGCCGGTCACCTGGCTCGCGAGCTCCCACGACGCGGTGAGGAAGGTGGTGTCGCCGGGTCGGTCGCCCGCATTGCCCCACGTGCGTGTGCCGAGACCCAGCGACAGCGCCAGGTGCTCGCCCGTCAGCGACCGGCAGACGTTGCCGGCCCCGATGACGACGCTCGGCTGGGTCGCGACGGCGTCGGCAAAGACCCAGGGGTGGGTGCCCTTGACGAGCGCGAGGTCCCCCTCGTCGAGCCGCATCGGGGCGCCGTGCGCGGGGACGACGTGGGCGCTGCCCGAGACCATGACGACGAGCCCGAGGGCGGCCTCGTCCTCGATGCGGAGCGCCCACGGGGCTGCCATCTCGCAGCGCAGCAGGGAGGCGCCACGGGCGCGGTGGCCGTCCATGACCGTGCTCAGGGTGTCCATCGCCCCACCGTACGCCGGTGAGACGATCGCTGAGGTTGATGAGCCGAATGCGTATTCACCTGCTCATGCGGACGCGGTGTCATGGAGTCATGGACACCACTCTGATGCGCACCGTCACCCTCGCCACCGCCCTCGGCACCGGAGTGCTCGGGGGTGTCTTCGTCGGCTTCTCGACCTTCGTCATGCCGGCGCTCGACCGGCTCGCCGCCGGGGACGCCGTGCGTGCCATGCAGGCCATCAACGTCACCGCCCCGCGCGGGCTCGCCGTGCCGCTCGCCGTGTCGGGGCTCGGGTCGCTCGCCGTCGGCGGCTGGGCCCTCGCCCGCTCGAGCGGCAGTGCCCGCGCACTGCTCGTCGCCGGCGCGCTCAGCGGGGTCGTGGCCCTCGGGGTCACCGCGGCCTACCACGTGCCCCGCAACGACGCGCTCGGTCGGGTGGACGCCGGCTCGACCGCCGCGGCGACGGCCTGGCAGGGGTACGCGCCGGGCTGGGTCGCGATGAACCACGTGCGGGCCGCGCTGTCGCTGGCGTCCGCGGGGCTCCTCGTCGCGGGAGCGGTCAAGGGCGGCTGACCGGGCGGTTCAGCGGGCGGTTCAGCGGGCGCCGACCACCATCCAGTCGTCGCCCCGGGCCCGCCACCCGAGCCCGACGCCGCGGATCACCATGAAGGCGGTGAACGCAGCCCAGAGCACGACGACGTCGCGGGTCGGGGAGCCGCTCGGTCCGGCGGACCGCACGGCCAGGATGAGGGGGAGGAAGGCGACGAACGTCGCGACCATGCCCCAGGCGAGCCACCGGCCGTCGCCCGCGCCGATGAGCACGCCGTCGAGGACGAAGACGTAGCCGGCCACCGCCTGCCCGAGCCCGACGACGACGAGGGCCGCGCCGAGCGCCTCCTGGACGGCCGGGTCGGGTGTGAAGAGCGCCGGCACGACCGAGTGCAGCCCGGCGATGACGAGCCCGAGCGCCAGCCCGCCCCACACGCCCCAGCGGACCATCGTGCCCATCGCGAGCCGGACGCCGCCCCGGTCGCCGGCACCGAGCGCGCGACCGGTGATCGCCTGGGCCGCGATCGCGAGGGCGTCGAGCGCGAAGGCGAGGAACGACCAGACCGTCATCGCCACCTGGTGGGCCGCGAGCGTGACGTCACCGAGCGACGCCGCGACCCACGTCGTGACGAGCAGCGTCGCGCGCAGCGCCAGGGTGCGCACGAGCAGGGGTAGGCCGGTGCGTCCGGCTGCGAGGACACGTGCTGGGTGCGGGCGCAGCCGGGCGTGCCTGGCCCGGGCCTTGACGAGCAGCACGGTGACGAGGGCGAGGCCCATGCCGGTCTGGGCGATGACCGTGCCCCACGCGGATCCGGCGATGCCCCAGTGCAACCCGTAGACGAAGACGACGTTGAGCACGATGTTGGCGCCGAAGCCGACGACCGAGGCGACCAGCGGAGTCGTCGTGTCCTGCAGGCCGCGCAGCACGCCGGTGACGGCGAGGATGACGAGCATCGCGGGGATGCCGAGGGCCGAGATGCGCAGGTAGGTGGTCGCCTGCTCGTGCGCGGCGGGGGACGACCCGAAGACCGCGCTGATCGGACCCGCCCAGACCGCGACGGCGGCTGCGGTGACGGCGCCGAGGCCCAGGGCCAACCAGAACCCGTCGATGCCGGCGCTCACCGCGGAGCGCTCGTCGCCGGCGCCGAGGTGACGCGCGACGATGCTCGTCGTGCCGTAGGCGAGGAAGACGAAGATGCCGGCCGCCGTGACGAGGGCCGCGCTCGCGACCCCGAGGCCGGCGAGCTCGGCGGTGCCGAGGTGTCCGATGATCGCCGAGTCGGCGAGCAGGAAGAGCGGCTCGGCGATGAGGGCGAGGAAGGCCGGGACCGCGAGACGGACGATCTCGCGCCGGTGGCTCGTGGGCAGCGGGGAGGTGGGGCTCACGTGAGCGGCCCGAGGTGCTTGAGCGCCTCGCGTCGCGAGAGGCCGGACAGGTCCGGGTGGGCGGCGACGAACGAGCGCACCCACTGCGGGTCGATGCGGGCGTGGTCACGCAGGGCCCAGCCGATCGCCTTGCGGCTGAAGAAGTCCGGGTCGTCGATGTTGGGCTCGATGACGTCGGCGAGGAGCGACTGGTCGAGGCGGTCACGCGCGCCGACCTGGCAGATGATCGCCGCTCGGCGCACCCACAGCGAGTCCGAGCCGGCCCAGTCGCGCATCCGCAGGCCCTCCACCGTCGGGTGGGCGAGCACCGTGTCACGCACGAGGTGCGTCGCGATGTCGTCGACGACGTCCCACCACGCCCCACTGCGGATCAGGCTCTCCCACAACGGCATCGCGTCGCTGTCGACCCACGCGCGGTAGGGGCGGTGTCGCGCGAGGGCGATGGCGGCATACCACTGCTCCCGGTGGGTGGCGCCGTCCCACAGGGCGCGGATGGTCGCCTCCCACTGCTCGCGTGACTCCATGGCGAGCCCGGGGTCGCGGAGCAGGGGAGTCAGGGCGGCCTTGAGCTGCGGGGACGTCAGACCGAAGTACGGCATGGCCGACTTCATGTAGCGCTGCTGACCGGCTGCCCGCTCCGCGTCGGCCTCGGCGAGGAGAGCGGCCCGCACCTCCGACACGAGGTCGGGGCGCGGGCCGATCGTCATGCGCCAACCGTAGTCGGCGCCGCCGACCGGGGCGGTCAGCCGTCACCCCGGTCGTGGGCCTCGCATCGCCGCACAGTCCCCTGTCCGTGCGGATCGTCGCCGATGCGTCCTCTCACTGTCCGGACGAGGGGGTATGCCGGAGGGCTGGGTCGCGCTCGTCGTCAGGCCGGTCGCACGGCGCGGCCGAGGTAGCCGAAGACCCAGGGCCGCATGAGCTTGGGCGTCAGTGCGTACGCCCGGTCGATCTCCTCGATGACGAGGCCGGACTCCTCGACCAGTCGGTCGATCGGGCGGGTGAGGTGGCACCCGTCGAAGACCCTCTTCTGCACCGGCTCGAGGAGGCGCTGCCACCGTTGGACGCCCTCCTCGGGCGCGATGCCGTGCTCGAGGAAATGGAGGGCGCCGCCCGGTCGGAGCACGCGCCGGACCTCGGCGAGGGCACGGTGGACGTCGGGGATGGTGCACAGCGTGAACGTCGACAGGACGGCATCGGCGCTCGCGTCCGGGAGGCTCAACCACTGGCCGTCGAGGTCGCCCCGGACGATCGGGATCGGGCTGCCGGCGCGGCGCCGCGCCCCCAGCTCCCAGCCGAGGTCGGACGGCTCGACGGCGACGACGCGGGTGACGGCGCTCGGGTAGAGCCCGACGTTGTGGCCGCTGCCGAAGCCGAGCTCGACGACCTCGCCGTGCAGACCCCCGCAGGCCCGGGCCCGGAGGGCGCGCACCTTCTCGTCCTCGCTCCCGGCCGCCACGAGCCGCGGCGTGACCTAGGTGGCCCAGATGCCCATGCGGCCAGCGTAGGGGAGCTCACCCGCCGTGCAGGGTGATGACCGGGATCTCCGGCGGGGCGAGGGCCCGGCGCACAAGGGCGGCGAGCAGCGCGAGGAGCGCCGCGGGGCCGGCGACGGAGAACGACAACGAGGTCAGCCGGCGCGGGTCAGGCCGGGGTGCCGAAGCGCACCGCGTTGCGCTCGCGCGCCTTCTGGCGCTCGATCTCGCGGTCCTTGGGCGGAGCCGTCGTCGTCAGGTGCTGGAGCAGGTGGGCCGTCGCGTGCGCGACGGCCTCGACCGCCTCGTCGAAGGCGGCCTGGTTGGCGTGGCTGGGCTTGGTGCTCCCGCTGACCTTGCGGACGTACTGCAGCGCGGCGGCACGGACCTCGTCGCTCGTCGCTGGCGGCTCGAAGTTGTGGAGCTGTCGGATGTTGCGGCACATACATCGACTGTATGTCGCGGCACCGACCCACGGTCCCTGCCGCTCGCACCCTTCGAGGTGATCGCGCGAGCGGCGTCGGCGTCGAGATCACCTCGACCCGACGTCGCTTCGGTGAACATTTCTCGCCGAAGGGGTTGCCAAACTGAGAGTTAGTAAACTTTACTAACTCTCGTGACCACCGCACTGCCGCGAGCCCGCCGCGTCTCCCCCCGCACCGCCGTGCTGCCCGCCCACGGGCGGCGGCACAACCTCTCGCTCGTGCTCCAGATGCTCTACTCGGTCGGTGCGATGAGCCGGGCCGACCTCGCCCGCCGCCTCGGGATGAGCAAGGTGACCGTCTCCGACCTCGTCTCGGAGCTCATGGACAGCGGTCACGCCGTCGAGCTCGGCCCCTCCGAGGTCGTGCGCCCCGGCAAGCCGGGCACCCTCGTCGACGTCAACCGCACGGGCCTGCAGGCCATCGGCGTCGACCTCGCCGCCCACGAGGTGCTGCGCGCCGCCGTGCTCGACCTCGACGGCAACATCCTCGTCCGCGCCGAGCGCCCGATCGGCGACGACTCCGGCCAGGCCGTCGTCGACACCGTCCTCGACCTCGTGCACGAGGTCATCGCGGCCGCCACGGCGCCGCTGCTCGGCATCGGTGTCGGCACCCCCGGCATCGTCGGCCCGGGCGGCGTCGTCGACACGGCCCCCAACCTCGGCTGGAACGACGTGCCGCTGCGTGACATCGTCGCCGACGCGACCGGCCTGCCCGTCTTCGTCGTCAACGATGCCGACGCCGCGGTCCACGCCGACTACACGCTCGGCGACGGCGGCGACGACCTCGTCCTCGTCAAGATCGGGCGCGGTGTCGGTGGCGGCCTCATCGTCGGCGGCCAGCGCGTCCGCGGATCGCACTTCGCCGCGGGCGAGATCGGCCACGTCACCGTCGGCACCGACGGCGGCGCCATGTGCCGCTGCGGCAAGGTCGGCTGCCTCGAGACGTGGATCTCGGCCCCCAACCTCGAGAAGGCGCTCGCCGCGGCGCCCTCCGACGACCCGCAGGAGCCGCTGCGCGAGGCGGGCGAGCGCCTCGGCATCGCCCTCGCCCCCGTCGTCGCCGCCCTCGACCTCTCGGAGGTCGTCCTCAGCGGCCCCGAGCACCTGCTCGGCGGCGTCCTGCGCGACGCCGTCGAGGAGACCCTCCGGACCCGCCTCCTCGCCCGCACCACGACCGACCTCACGGTGCGCCTCGCGCACCGCTCCGACGACATCGTCCTGCGCGGCGCCGCCGTCCTCGTCCTCTGGGACCAGCTCGGGGTCGCCTGACCCCGCCGTCCACCCTGACCGGGCCGGACGGCATACGCCCTCGGCCCACGACAGCGCACCACCCCCTCGAACTCCCCTCCACAGGGACACCCCTCCACTCGCGTCCAGCGAACAACCGGTCCGCACCGCGGCCCTTCGAAAGGAAGACAAGGAATGAAGAAGACCCTGGGTCTGGCCGTGGCCACGACCACTGCGGCGCTCGTCCTCACCGCGTGCGGTGGGGGTGCCACCGGCTCGACCACCGACCCCTCGGCGGGTGCGTCGGGCAACGCCGGCAAGTCCATCACCCTCTGGCTCGCCGGCACCGACACCCCGAAGGAGCTGCGCACCTACCTGCAGGACACCTTCAAGGCCAAGACCGGTGCCACCCTCAAGATCGAGGAGCAGAGCTGGGGCGACCTCGTCACCAAGCTGACGACCTCGCTGCCCGACCCGAAGAACACGCCCGACGTCACCGAGATCGGCAACACGCAGAGCCCGACCTTCACCAACGTCGGTGCCTTCAGCGACGTGTCGGACATGTACCAGGAGCTCGGCGGCAGCAAGCTGCTCCAGTCCTTCGTCGACGTCGGCAGCGTCGACGGCAAGCAGTACGCCCTGCCCTACTACTTCGGCTCGCGCTACATGTTCGCGCGCAAGGACGTCTGGCAGGAGGCCGGCGTCGCCGCGCCGAAGACCCTCGACGAGTTCAACGCCGCGGTCAAGACGATCACGACGAAGAACCCGCGCAGCATCAAGAACTTCTCCGGCTTCTTCCTCGGCGGCCAGGACTGGCGCAACGGCGTCTCGTGGATCTTCGCCAACGGCGGCGAGCTCGCGAAGCAGGAGAACGGCCAGTGGGTCTCGACGCTCGCCGACCCCAACACGGTCAAGGGCCTGACCCAGCTGCAGGACCTCTACAAGAACGCGTCCAAGGCCCCGGCCGACGCCAAGGACCAGACGCCCTGGCTCTACGTCAACGACGCCGACGAGATCCTCGACGAGTCCGGCAACGTCACGGGCAAGACGTCCCTCGCCGCCGCGACGATCATGGCGCCGGGCTGGGCCCACTGGTCGATCGGCGACCTCGTCGAGAAGGACGGCAAGAAGGTCCGCGAGTGGAACGACAAGAAGTTCAGCGCCTTCGTCCTGCCGGGCAACGACGGCAAGCCCGCCCCGGTCTTCGCCGGTGGCTCGAACATCGCCATCTCCAAGGCCAGCCAGAACCAGGCCCTCTCCAAGGAGCTGCTGAAGATCATCTTCTCCGCGGACTACCAGAAGAAGCTCGGCGGCGCCGGCCTCGGCCCGGCCAACACCGACTACGTCAGCTCCCTCGGTGACGACCAGTTCGCCAAGGCCCTCATCGACTCCGCGACCAACTCCAAGCTCACCCCGGCTGCTCCGGGCTGGGCGACCGTCGAGTCGAAGATGATCATGGAGGAGTTCTTCTCCAAGATCCGGGACGCCTCCGACCTCACGGCCCTGGCCCAGGAGTACGACGCGAAGATCACGCCGCTGCTCAACCTCAAGTGACCTGACCGTCGCGTGACACCACGTCCGGCGGTCGGGACCCCCTCCCGCCCGACCGCCGGACGCCAGGTTCGAAAGGCCCGCCCATGACCTCCACGGCGACCGCTCCCCCCGAGACCGCCCCGGCACCGGAGCCCGCGGCTCCCGCCCGCCCCGCCCGACGGCACACGCCCGCGTGGCTCGTGCTCCCCTCGCTCGTCCTGCTCGTCGCCGCGCTCGGCTACCCCGTCGGGTGGCAGGTCGTCACGAGCTTCCAGCACTTCGGGATGATGCAGCAGTTCGGCCAGCCGCCCGAGTGGGTGGGTCTGTCGAACTACGCGACCCTGGTGACCGACCCGGAGCTCTGGGTCATCGTCGGACGCTCCATCGCCTTCTGCATCGTGTGCGCCCTGTCGACGGTGGCGATCGGCCTCGGTCTCGCCCTGCTCATGGGCGCGGTCACCCGCGCCGGGCGTCTCGTCCTCCAGGTCGCGCTCCTGCTCGCCTGGGCCATGCCGGTCGTCGCCTCGATGACGGTGTGGACGTGGATCGTCAACTGGCGCAACGGGTTGCTCAACTGGGCGCTCGAGCGCGTCGGTGTCGACGCGCAGGGGCACAACTGGCTCGTCGAGCCGCTCTCGTTCCTCGTCGTGGCGGCCGTCATCGTCGTGTGGATGAGCGTGCCGTTCGTGGCCCTCTCGATCTACGCCGGGCTGACCCAGCTCTCCCCGGAGGTGCTCGAGGCAGCCGAGATCGACGGCGCGGGAGGCTGGAAACGCCTCCGGCACATCATCCTCCCGCTCGTGGCGCCGGTCATCTCGATCGTCCTGCTGCTCCAGCTCATCTGGGACCTCCGGGTCTTCACGCAGATCAAGCTGCTCCAGGACGCCGGTGGCGTGGCCAACGAGACCCACCTGCTGGGCACGTTCATCTACCAGCTCGGCACGGGCGCAGGCGATTTCGGGATGGCCAGTGCCGTCTCGATCGTCATGCTCCTGCTCACCGTCGCCATCAGCTGGTACTACGTCCGCTCGCTCATGAAGGAGGAGTCGTGAGTCGCATCCTCGGCCCCGCCCGCTCGCGTCGGTCCACCCGACGCTCGGTGCTGACCGTCGTCGCCGTCCTCGTCGCCTTCGTCTGGGCGTTCCCCGTCTACTGGATGCTCAACTCGGCCTTCCTCGACAAGGTGACCCTCCAGTCGAGCACCCCGACCTTCCTGCCCTTCGGCGGCTCCCTCGACAACTTCGCCACGGTCTTCGGCGACGCGGGCTTCGTTCGGGCGCTGGGGATCTCGCTCGCCGTCACCCTCGTCACCGTCGCCGCGGCCATCGTCATCGCCTTCCTCGGGGCCCTCGCGATCAGCCGTTTCCGCTTCCGCGGCCGACGCTCGTTCATCCTCGCGCTGCTGCTCATCCAGATGCTGCCCGCGGAGGGACTCTTCATCGCGCAGTACAAGATGATGAGCTCGGTGGGCCTGCTCAACAACGTCCTCGGCCTCGCCCTGCTCTACACGGCGGCCGTCGTCCCCTTCACCGTGTGGATGCTGCGCGGCTTCGTCGCCGGCGTGCCCGTCGAGCTCGAGGAGGCGGCCATGGTCGACGGCCTCTCGCGCACCAAGGCCTTCCTGCGGATCACGTTCCCCCTGTTGGCTCCCGGGCTCGTCGCGTCGGGCGTCTACGCGTTCCTCCAGGCGTGGAACGAGTTCACCGTGGCGCTGGTCGTCATGACCGAGGAGCAGTCCCGCACGCTGCCGCTCTGGCTGCGCGGCTTCGTCCAGGCGAGCGCGACCCGCGAGACCGACTGGGGCCAGGTCATGGCCGCGTCGACCGTCGTCGCGGTGCCCGTCATCGTCTTCTTCCTCGTCGTCCAGGGACGCATGAGCAACGGCCTCGTCGGCGGAGCGGTGAAGGGCTGAGATGAACACCTCACGAGAGGCGCTGCGGCGCCTCGTTGTCGGCACGCTCATGCCCGGTTTCGTCGGCACCACCGTCCCCGCGTGGATCGAGCGGGAGTATGCCGCCGGGCTGGCCTCCGTCTGCCTCTACGGCGCGAACGTGGTGGACCCCGACCAGCTGGCGACCCTGTGCGCGTCGCTGCGGGAGGCCGCGCCCGACCTGCTCGTCGCCGTCGACGAGGAGGGCGGTGACGTGACGCGGCTGCACTACCCGACCGGTTCGACGCAGCCCGGCAACGCGCTGCTCGGGCGCCTCGACGACACCGGGCTGACGCGGAGCTCCGCCTCGGCCATCGGACGCGAGCTCGCGGCATACGGCATCAACCTCGACCTGGCGCCCGTCGTCGACGTCAACTCGGCCGACGAGAACCCGGTCATCGGGGTGCGCAGCTTCGGCGCAGACGCCGCCCACGTGGCCCGGCACTCCGCCGCCTATGTCGAGGGCGTGCAGTCGGTGGGCGTCGCGGCGTGCGCCAAGCACTTCCCTGGCCACGGTGACACGGTCACCGACTCGCACCACGCGCTGCCCCGGGTGCACGCCGAGGCGCACGTGCTCGACGTGCGCGAGCTCGAGCCGTTCCGCGCAGCGATCGAGGCTCGCGTCGCGTGCATCATGACCTCCCACGTCGTCGTCAGCGCCATCGACGCCGAGCGTCCGGCGACCTTCTCGCCGATCGTCCTCGGGGACGTGCTGCGCGGCCGTCTCGGCTTCGAGGGTGTCATCGTGTCCGACGCCCTCGACATGGCCGGGGCCTCGGCGGAGACCGGCATCCCCGAGGCGTCCGTGCGCGCCCTCGTGGCGGGGTGCGACCTGCTCTGCGTCGGGTCCGAGACGACGGAGGCTTGCTACCTCGCCGTCGTCGAGGCGCTCGTGGAGGCTGCGGCGTCCGGGCGGTTGCCGGTCGACCGCCTCGGGGAGGCGGCGGCGCGGGTCGCCCTGCTGTCCAAGGGTTTCGCCATGGGTGGCGTGGGTGCGAACTTCGTGCAGGATGACGACGCGGCGGAGCCGGCATGGGCCAATGGCGCTCTCGTCGGGGGCTTCGAGGTGGGCGGTGCGGTCCGGGCGTGGCTCGACGCGCCCGGTGACGCCGTCATCGTGCAGGTCGCGTCCGACCCGAACCTCGCCGTCGGACGCGTCGCCTGGGGGCCGGATGCCGCCGGGCTGACCACCGCCGAGCCGGACGTGCCGGATGGGGCGAGGGTCGCCGTGGCCGGTCGCGGTCTCGCGGCCGGGCACCCGTTGTGGGACGTCGCCGAACGGCTTCGCGCACAGGGACATCCGACGATCGTCGTCGACTGCGGCTGGCCGCGCGGCGGAGCCGACCTCGTGACCTTCGGCGGCTCCGTCGTCGTGGCCCAGGCCCTCGGCCGCTACCTCGGGGTGCCCGCGCGATGACGGCGGGGCACCGGCTCGGCATCGACATCGGCGGGACGAAGACGGCTGTGGCCCTCGTGGCCGACGGCTCGGTGCAGGCGATGCGCTCGGCGCCGTCCGGACGCGGTGCGTCCGGAGTCGTCGACGTCGCGGTGCGGCTGGCACGGGAGGTCCTCGATGCGCACGCGCCTCGCGCGCGGGGTCGTGGCGCCGAGGTGCCGGTCGGGGCCTGCATGCCCGGGCTCGTCGACCCGGTAAGCGGCTTCGCCCGGCACGCCGTCAACCTCGAGGTCGAGTCCCTGGACCTCGCCGGCGAGCTCTCGGCGCGCCTCGGCGTCCCCGTGGCGGTCGAGAACGACGTCAAGGCCGCCGCCCTCGGCGCCTGGCGCCTGCGCGGGTCCTNGCGGGGTCCGCGGGGTCCGCGGGGTCCGCGGGGTCCGCGGGGTCCGCGGGGTCCGCGGGGTCCACGGCGGGCGTCGGGCCGGCACGCGGGTCGGACGACCGTGGAGGCGAGACGGCGCTGGCCTACCTCAACCTCGGGACGGGCCTGGCCTCGGCCGTCGTGCGCGACGGGATCGTGGTCCGCGGGATCGACGGTGCGGCAGGCGAGATCGGGCACCTGCCAGTGGGCGGGGACGCGCCGTGCACGTGCGGCCAGGTCGGCTGCCTCGAGACCGTGGCCTCCGGGTCCGCGCTCGCCCGGCTCTGGCCCGCGGCCCGGCGTCGAGCCCGGGACCCCTTCGCTGCGGCAGCTGCCGGTGACCCGCTCGCCGGCGCGGCCGTCGACGTCCTGTGCACGGGGGTGGGTCTGGCGGTCCAGGTGCTCGCCCTGGCCTCGGGCGCCGAGCGTGTCGTCGTGGGCGGCGGCCTCGCCGGGCTGGGCGCGCCCCTGCTCGACGGGATCCGTGCAGACCTGATGCGGCGGGCACGCAGCTCGAGGATCATCGACGCCCTCGGCCTGCCCGACCGCGTCGAGCTGCTGCCTGCCGACGTGCCCGTGGCCGCGCTCGGAGCTGCCTGGCTCGGTGTCCCGGACGTCCCACGCCGGGCCGCGGTCGCGTCGCCGGACGCCAGTCCCGACGTCGCCCTGCCCGGTGAGAGGGTGGGCTGATGGAGGTCCTCGTGCTGCCCACGCCCGCCGACGTCGCACGCCGAGCCGCGTCGGTCGTCATCGAGGGGCTGGCCGCTGCCCGCCGCCCCGAGCCCGTCATCGGACTCGCCACCGGATCCTCCCCGCTCGGGCTGTACGCCGAGCTGGCGGGGGCCGTGGCGAGCGGCCGCCTCGACCTGCGCGGTGCCAGCGGGTTCGCGCTCGACGAGTACGTCGGCCTGCCCGCGGGGCATCCCCAGTCGTACCGCGAGGTGCTGCTGCGCGAGGTCTGCGGGCCGCTGGGACTGGCGCCCGACCGGCTGCACGTGCCGGACGGCTCCGGCCACGACGAGGACGAGCTCGTTTCCGGCGCAAGCGAGTACGAGCGCCTCATCCGTGACGCGGGTGGTGTCGACGTGCAGATCCTCGGTATCGGCGCCAACGGCCACCTCGGCTTCAACGAGCCCGGGTCGGCGCTGTCGTCGCGGACCAGGGTCAAGCGCCTGTCGGACCGGACGCGTCATGACAACGCGCGCTTCTTCGACGGGATCGACGACGTGCCGACGCACTGTGTCACCCAAGGACTCGGCACCGTCCTCGACGCGCGGCGGCTCGTGCTCGTCGCCTCCGGGCCGGGCAAGGCGGCGGCCGTCGCGGCCGCGCTCGAGGGTCCGCTGTCGGCGTCGTGCCCCGCGTCGGTGCTCCAGTGGCACGCCGACGCGACCGCCGTGCTCGACGAGGCCGCGGCCTCGGGCCTGCGCAACCGGGACTACTACGACGCCTCGGCCGCCGGGCTGTGAACGGACGCGGGGACCCAGCGGGACGCCATACCCCACGTTCGGGCGTGTCGCGTACCGCTGTGGACAGCGCACAGGGGTGAGGAACTTGTTCTCCACACCCCGTGGACAGGCGTTTATGCAGGTCAGCGAGCACGAACTCGTGTGACCGGCGCCACATGCCCACAGTTGTGCACACACGTTGTCCACACCTGTTGACGGCGTGTCGGGGATGACCGTCCACCGGTTGTCCACAGCAGGTTCGGCGCGGATGGCTCCTGAGGTTGTTGTCGGTCGAACCCCGCACCTACGGTGGGTCGGGTGCTCCTCGGGAGGGTGAGCGGACGAGCTGGGTAGGACTCGTCCCCCCTCGTTCCAGCACTGTCGGCACGACGTTGTCTACTGGTGTGGACCAAGTTGCACTGATGTCATTCATCACTCAGGGGAAGGGGAGCACGTGTCGCTCGATGAGCTGAGCACGAGCGCGTTCGCGTCGTCGTCGACCCGTGACGGGGGACCTCCGGACGACCGCCTCCCGCCCCAGGACGTCGGGGCCGAGCAGTCCGTCCTCGGCGGCATGCTCCTGTCCAAGGACGCCATCGCCGACTGTGTCGAGCAGCTCAAGGGCACCGACTTCTACCGCCCCGCGCACGAGCTCATCTACGACGCCGTCCTCGACCTCTACGGTCGCGGCGAGCCCGCCGACGCCATCACCGTCAGCGACGAGCTGACCAAGCGCGGCGACCTCGGGCGCGTCGGCGGTCAGGCCTACCTCCACCAGCTCATCGCCTCGGTGCCCACCGCGGCCAACGCCGGCTACTACGCCCAGATCGTCGCCGAACGCGCCGTGCTGCGCCGCCTCGTCGAGGCCGGCACCCGCATCGTCCAGCTCGGCTACGCGCAGGGCGGTGGTGACGTCGAGGACATCGTCAACGCGGCGCAGGCCGAGGTCTACGCCGTCGCCGACAAGCGCGGCGGCGAGGACTACCACGCCATCGGCGACATCATCGAGGCCACGGTCGACGAGATCGAGGTCGCATCCGGCCGATCCGGCGAGATGACCGGTGTGCCAACGGGATTCACCGACTTCGACGCCCTGACCAACGGTCTGCACCCCGGCCAGATGATCGTCATCGCCGCCAGACCGGCGATGGGAAAATCGACCATCGGACTCGACATCGTCCGGTCTGCTGCGATCAAGCACAAGATGGCTGCCGTCGTCTTCTCGCTCGAGATGAGCCGCACCGAGATCACCATGCGTCTGCTCTCGGCCGAGGCCGGCATCCAGCTGCAGCACATGCGCAAGGGCACGATGCGCGAGGAGGACTGGACCCGCCTCGCTTCGACGATGGGCCGAGTCTCCGACGCACCGCTCTTCATCGACGACTCGCCGAACATGTCGCTCATGGAGATCCGTGCCAAGTGCCGCCGGCTCAAGCAGCGCGAGAACCTCAAGCTCGTCGTCATCGACTACCTCCAGCTGATGAGCTCGGGCAAGCGCGTGGAGTCGCGCCAGCAGGAGGTCTCGGAGTTCTCGCGTGCGCTCAAGCTGCTCGCCAAGGAGCTCGAGGTCCCGGTCATCGCGATCTCGCAGCTGAACCGTGGTCCCGAGCAGCGCACCGACAAGAAGCCCGCGATGAGCGACCTTCGCGAGAGCGGGTCGATCGAGCAAGACGCGGACATGGTGATTTTGCTGCACCGCGAGGCAGCCTACGAGAAGGACTCCCCGCGCGAGGGCGAGGCTGACCTCATCGTGGCCAAGCACCGAAACGGTCCCACCGACACGATCGTCGTCGCCTTCCAGGGTCACTTCAGCCGCTTCACCAACATGGCCAACAACTTCTGACCCGGATCCCTTGGCAGCACAGGCCGCTCGCACACGGGCGAAATGGCGTGGTCGCCTCCGAGGCCACGCCTCTAGGGTGGGTCCATGGCGTCGGTGAGACAGGTCCAGGTCACGTTCGACTGCGCAGATCCAGAGCGGGTGGCTCGCTTCTGGTGCGAGGTGCTCGGCTACGAGGTGCCGCCACCGCCGGAGGGTTTTGCCTCGTGGGACGAGTTCGACCAGTCACTGCCGCCGGAGCGTCAGGGTTCGGCGTTCGCGTGCTCCGACCCCACCGGTGTGGGCCCGCGCCTGTTCTTCCAGCGCGTCCCCGAGGGCAAGGTCGTCAAGAACCGGGTCCACCTCGACGTCCGGGTCGGCACCGGGCTCGTCGGTGACGAGCGCCTGGCGGCCCTCGAGTCCGAGTGCGCCCGGCTCGTCGCGCTCGGTGCCACCCGAGGGACGCTGCTGCGCGCCGACGGTTTCAACGAGTCGTGCCAGGTGATGCAGGACGTCGAGGGCAACGAGTTCTGCCTCGACTGAGCGACGGTCGCCCGTCGCGAGTGACCGCCCAGCCGGTGGTCCGGGTGGGCGGTCACGTCGCGGGGGACGGGGCGAGGTCAGTCCTCCGCCAGAGCGGCGAACGTCTGCTTGGTCTCGGTGTACCAGGCCATGGACTTCTTCGGGTGCCGCCACCGGGCCTTCATCGCCTGACGTGCCTCCTGGTGGGTGCCGTCGCCGGCCTTCTCCGCCTCCTTGAGGTGGCGGTCCTGGGCCTTGATGATCTCGTCGGCGGTCTCGGCCCGGTGCTCGAGGTCGCAGGGTCCTCCGAGTGCTCGGCAGGTCATGGTCTTCATGGTCATCTCCTTCTCTCGTGTGCTGTCCTGCACTACTGACGATCGGGACGGGGCAGATGTGACAGGGCCGACCGGGCCCTCGGTGGGATCAGCGCTCACACCGCGGGCTCCAGGCGCCGGATGTCGGTCCAGCCGGTCCAGCCGCGCTCCTCGAGCAGCTCCAGCAGCCGGCCCGCGCACGCGAAGGACTCGAGGAACGCCGCGTCGAGGAGGGCGACCAGGTCGTCGCTCACGGGGTGCACGTCCTCGATGCCCTCGGCCTCCGCCGACGCGGCCTCGATGAAGGCGGCGACCCGGTCGGCGAGGGCGGGCAGACGCGGGTCGGTGGGGGTGCAGTCGACGAGGTCGCCGACGTCGAGGTAGAGCCGGCGCAGCACCTCGTGCTCGATCTGGGTCTGCTTGATCTCCATGAAGGCCGCGACCTCGTCCGGCATCTGCGCCGCGATGAGGATCCAGCTGTCGCGCTCGACCTCGATGAGTCGCTCGGGGAAGCCGAACTCGCGCATCCGGTCGAGGTAGGCGACCGCCTCGGGCGGCAGCGCCAGGCTGTCACCTGCTGCGAGCTTGGCGATGCGCTCCCGGTGCCGCTGGAGCTCGCGGATCTCGGCGCGCAGGCGGCGGTCGATCTGCTCGACCGCCGCCGCGAACTCCTCGTCACCCGCCTCCAGCAGCTCGTGCACCCGAGCCAGGGGCACCCCCGCGTCGGCCAGGGTGCGGATCCGGACCAGCTCGACGACCGCGGCCGCGTCGTAGCGCCGGTAGCCCGAGTGGTCACGCTCGGGCTCGGGCAGCAGGCCCTTGGCGTGGTAGTGCCGGACGGTGCGGACGGTGACGCCGGCATACGACGCGAGCTGGCTGATGGTCAGCATGGCCCTATTCTGCGACCTTCGCGCACACCTGCGCGGCGACCTCGCGGTTCAGCGTGGACCGCCACGTGTCGGCGTACGTCGTCACGCCGCGCAGTCGCTCGTCGCAGAACGCCGCGACGTCACTCCCGGTGACGTCCAGGACGTGCCTGCCCTCGGCGGCACTGGTCTCGAAGAGCTCGAGGACGTCCTTCAGGACCGCGACGACGTCCATGCCGTCGCCAGAGGTGAAGCGCCACATGTAGGACTTCATCTCGCCGTAGACGACCCGGTAGTCGCGGGGCAGGGTGCGTGCCCGCGCCTCCATGGCCTTCCACTCCTTCTTGTCGCCGATGATCTTGGTCAGCAGGTTGTTCATGACGGTGTCTCCTTCGCGGGTGGTGGGGACGGCGGCGGTGTCAGGCGAGCTTGCTGCGGTAGGTGCGCATCGCCAGCGCGTAGGCGACGAGGAGGAGCCCGACGCACCAGGCGAGGGCCACCCAGCCGTCGCTGCCGACGGGCTGCTGCGCGAAGAGGCTGCGGATGGTGTTGACGATCGAGGTGACCGGCTGGTGCTCGGCGAACCACTGCACGGGGCCGGGCATGCTCTCCGTGGGCACGAAGGCCGAGCTGACGAAGGGCAGGAAGATCAGCGGGTAGGAGAAGCCGCTCACGCCGTCGACCGTCTTGGCGGTCAGCCCCGGGATCACGGCGAGCCAGGTGAGCGCCAGGGTGAAGAGCAGCATGATCCCGAGCACCGCGAGCCAGGCGAGCACACCGGCGCCGGTGCGGAAGCCCATCGCCAGGGCGACGAGGACCACGAGCACGAGCGAGGTCATGTTGGCCACGACCGACGTCAGCACGTGCCCCCACAGGAACGCCGAGCGCGTGATCGGCATCGACTGGAACCGTTCGAAGATGCCGCCCGAGACGTCGGTGAAGAGCCGGAAGGCGGTGTAGGCGATGCCGGAGGCGACGGTGATGAGCAGGATGCCGGGCAGCAGGTAGTTGACGTAGGAGGCGCCTCCCACGTCGATCGCCCCGCCGAAGACGTAGACGAAGAGCAGGAGCATGGCGATCGGGGTGACGGCGGTGGTGATGATGGTGTCCGGGCTGCGCAGGATGTGGCGCAGGGACCGCTTGAGCAGGACGTCGGTGTCGTGGAGGACGTAGGTGGTCATCGCTGGGCTCCTTGGCTGGCGGCGCCGTCGTGACCGACGATCGCGAGGAAGATGTCTTCGAGGGACGGCTGCTTCTCGACGTACTCGACCTTGGCCGGCGGGAGGAGCTGCTTGAGCTCGGCGAGCGTGCCGTCGGCGATGATGCGGCCGTCGTGGAGCACCGCGATCCGGTCGGCGAGGTGCTCGGCCTCGTCGAGGTACTGCGTGGTGAGCAGGACGGTGGTGCCGCGGCCGGCCAGCTCCTGCACCGTCTTCCACACCTCGATCCGCGACTGGGGGTCGAGCCCCGTCGTCGGCTCGTCGAGGAAGAGCACCGGCGGGTCGCCGATGAGGCTCATCGCGATGTCGAGGCGACGGCGCATGCCACCCGAGTAGGTGGCGACCCGCTGCCCGGCGGCGTCGGTGAGGCCGAACCGCGAGAGCAGGGCGTCGGCGATCGCTCCCGAGCCGTCGAGGCGCCGCAGCCGGGCGACGAGCACGAGGTTCTCGCGGCCGGTGAGGATCTCGTCGACGGCGGCGAACTGCCCAGTGAGGCTGATCGACTCGCGGACCTTCTCGGGCTCGGTGGACACGTCGTGCCCGTTGACGGAGGCGGTCCCGCCGTCGGCCTTGAGCAGCGTGGACAGGATCTTCACCGCAGTGGTCTTGCCGGCCCCGTTGGAGCCGAGCAAGGCGAAGATGGTGCCCGCGGGGACGCTCAGGTCGACGCCCGTGAGCACTGCGTGGTCACCGTAGGACTTGGTGAGCCCGGCGATCTCGATGGCTGGTTGAGTGGTCATGCGTACAGCGTGCAACCCTGACGCAGCGTCAAGGTCAAGCGGCAATCTGTACCGATTATTCCAGCCGGTCGGTGACCCGTCAGCGCGCCTCATCGAGGATGCGCTGACGCACGCCCAGCAGCCGGGTCGTGGCGCTCTCGTCGGACCGCGCGGAGTCGGTGAGCCAGTCGACCAGGGCCCGGTCGTCCCGCGTCACCCCCGCGCGCTCGTCGGCGACCGCGGCGGCCATCAGGGCCCCGGCGCGCGGTACCGGCAGGGCGTCGCCGAGCGCCTCGTCGGCCCAGCTGTCCGCCGAGCGCAGGAGGTCGTCGTCGACATGGCGCCGTCGCGCCCGACCCAAGGCGTCCGCGGCCACTGGCAGCGATCCCACCGCGCCGGAGTCCGCCACCGAACGCACCTCCGCCACCAGCGCGTCGAGGTGGATCTCGAGCAGCCAGGAGGGCATCCCCCGGGCGGCGAGGACCCGCGACAGCCACTCGACCTGGTGCACCGCGCGGTCCTCGGCCAGGGTCGCGAGCGAGACGAGCCACGCGGAGTCCGTCGTGGCGAACCGTGAACCGCGCGCACCGTAGCGGGCGCCGTAGTAGGGCATGGCGTCGATCGACCCCTGGGCGGCCCGAACGGCGGCGCGCAGGAGGGTCGCATCGGTCGTGATCTCGTAGCCACCGGAGGCCGGGTTGACGATGCCGGCGTCCACGGCCTGCCCGGTGGCGCGCCGGAGGAGCCCGGCCATGACGTGGCTCCTCGCCTCGGCGACCAGGGCGGCGACCCGGTCGGGATCGGCGTCCGCCACGACGTCACCGGTGAGCGCAGACCGCAGCACGGCCTCATCGGTCGATCCCGCTGCGACGACGAGCCGCTCGACCCCGACAACCGCTGCGAGGACGGCAGGGTCCTCCAGCGGACCGGTCACCTTCCGGTCGGCATGATCGAGCAGGATCCGGTGGGCGTGGTCGGCGTCGACGGGCTCTGTCACGGGTCCAATCCTTGTCCATCGCCCCCAGCCGTGTCAGGCGACCCCGAACTTCGTGGTCCCGGGAATGGGTGGCGGCGCGGCCGCGTTGACCGGACCGGAGAGCATACCCATGGGGGGTATGCCGGGTGGCGGGCCCAGCGGGTCCCCGCAGCTCCCGGGACCGGAAGGACGAGACGATGAACCACCCAGCGCACACCCATCACGCAGCCCACGAGGCGCACGCGGCCCACGGTGGAGGGCTCGCCTCGATGGCGGCCAGTGCCACGCTGCACTGCCTCACGGGCTGTGCGATCGGAGAGATCCTCGGCCTCATGATCGGCACGGCGGTCGGGCTCGCCACGGGGGCGACCATCGCGCTGTCCGTGGCGCTCGCGTTCCTCTTCGGCTACGCACTCTCGAGCCTGCCCCTGCTGCGCAGTGGTCTGACGCTCGGCGCCGCGCTGGGGCTCGTCGTGGCCGCCGACACCGTCTCGATCCTCACGATGGAGGTCGTCGACAACCTCGTCATGGCCGTCATCCCGGGTGCCATGGACGCGGGGCTCGTCAACGCCGTCTTCTGGGTCGGGATGTCGATCTCGCTCGTCGCGGCGTTCCTCGCCGCCTACCCGGTGAACCGCTACCTGCTCGCCCGCGGCAAGGGCCACGCCCTGACGCACGAGCACCACGGGTCGGCCGCTGCGGTCACCGGAGCGCGCCGTTTCATCCCCGACCTGCCCGCGCCGGCCCTGGCGGCGGCGATCGCCGCGTTCATGCTCGGTGGGGTCGTCGTCGCGGTCGCCGACGGGCTGGCATCTCCCAGCGCGGCGACCCACGCGGCCGTCAGCACGACGCGCTGACGGCGGACGCCGAACGTCCGGGTACGGCCCTACGCTGCCAATGGTGGGCCCGGTGGTGGTCCGAGGACAGCATCAGGGGCGGACGGGCCTCTGGGAGAAGGGGACTGCGATGACCGATGTGACCTACGACGACCAGACCGGCGCCCGCTTCGAACGGGCCGCGCTCACCGGCGCCTCCTTCGAGGACGTCTACCTCGACGGCGCCACCTTCCACGACGTCGATCTGCGAGGTGCGTCGCTGCGCCAGGTCGACCTGCGGGGCCTTCGCGCCCGCGACGTCTGGCTCGAGGACGTCGACATCACCGGCGACGTCGAGAACCTCGTCATCAACGGCGTCGACGTGGCGCCCCTCATCGAGGCCGAGCTCGACCGCCGGGACCCCGACCGGCCCAAGATGCGACCGACCGACGCCGCCGGCTACCGCGAGGCCTGGGACGTCCTCGAGCGGCTCTGGGCCGGCACCGTCGCGCGCGCCCGCACCTTCCCGGCCGACCAGCTGCACGAGCGCGTCGACGGCGAGTGGTCCTTCATCGAGACCCAGCGGCACCTCGTCTTCGCCACCGACGCGTGGGTGTGTCGCGCCCTCCTCGGTGAGCCCGAGCCGTGGGACGCCCTCGACCTGCCGCACGACGACATGCCCGACAGTCCGCCCGTGCCTCGCGACCGGGACGCGCGCCCCTCGCTCGACGAGGTGCTCGCGCTGCGCGCCGACCGGACGGCGACGGTGCGCCGGGTCGTCGACGGGCTCACCGACGAGGCGCTCGCGGGCACCACCGAGCCCGTCACCGCGCCCGGCTACCCCGAGCCCGAGTCGTATGCCGTGACCCGCATCCTGCGCACCATCCTCAACGAGGAGTGGCAGCACCGCCTCTACGCCGAGCGGGACCTCGACGCCCTCGCCGCCGGCGCGGGCGACCCCGCCCCGGCCACCCACTGACCCGGCCACCCCCTGACCCGGCGCCCGCTGACCCGGCGCCGTCTGACCCGGTCGCCCGGCGACCTCACAGCCGGTTCCCGGCGGTTTCCCACCCACGGCTCCTACCCTGCTCCATCACCATGCGTGCGCGGGCGCGTGCAACCGCCGACCCCGCCGACCGCCGAACCCAGGAGGTTTCCGTGGCAGATCTCGGGTGGCCGGAGCTGAGCATCATCGCCCTCGCCGTCGTGCTCCTCTTCGGCTGGAAGCGCATGCCCGACATGGCCCGCAGCCTCGGGCGGTCGGCGCGCATCTTCAAGTCGGAGGTCGACCAGATGCGGACCTCGGCCGACGTCCCTGAGAACCACGTCGGCTCCGCCACGAGCGCCGTCTCCGAGGCGGACGACCGCGCGGCCGCCGCCGAGGCCGAGGTCGCCCGGCTGCGTGCCGAGCTCGAGACCCGGAAGCACGCGAGCGGCTCGCACTAGTCTGCGACCGTGACGAGCGACCCCTCCGCCTTCCCCGAGCCCGAGCCCGACACGGAGCCCCACGCCGTGGCCGACACCGAGCCCGCGACCGAGCCCGCGACCTTGGCCGCGACCGTGGCGCTCCTGGTCGGCGACGTGCGCACCGAGCCCCTGGACGAGCAGGTCCCCGCCGGGGTGGAGGTGCTCGACGGAGCGCCGACCGCCGCCGTCACGACTCTCGCCGAGGTCGCCGGCGCCGAGGTCGGCGTCTGGGAGATGAGCCCCGGCACGGTCACGGACGTCGAGGCCGATGAGGTCTTCGTCGTGCTCTCCGGCCGGGCCGCGCTCGCGGTCGAGGGCGGTGCGACGCTCGAGCTCGGACCCGGCTCCGTCGTGCGGTTGCCCGAGGGTGCGCGCACGGTGTGGACGGTCACCGAGACGCTCCGCAAGATCTACGTCACGCCCCGCGCCTGACGGCATACGCCATCGGTCGCCCGTCAGGCGACGGTGTGGATCGGGTCGTTCGGCAGCCGGCGCACCTTGGCGCGGCGGCGACGCCGCTCCGGGATCATCGAGCGCATCTCCTCGAGGCGGCCGAAGCACAGCAGCCGGTCCTCGGCCTCGAGCACGACGCGGCGCCGCGGGTTGGGGACGACGCTCGTGCCGCGGTGCAGGGTGAGCACCTGCAGGTCGCGCTCCTCGAGCCCCGAGTCGCCGATCGTCTTGCCGATGATGTCGGCGCCGGCGTGCACGACGAGCTCGGCGACGCCGTAGCCCGTCGAGACCGTGAGCCGCTGGCGCACGTCGATCTCGGGGAAGGCGACCTGGCCGGCGATGTGGTCGATGATCGCGCCGGCGACATCGAGCTTCGTCGCCGTCTCGATGCCCTCGAGACCGGGGGAGGAGTTGACCTCCATGACGAGGGGGCCGTCGTTGCCCTCGAGCATGTCGACGCCGGCGACGCGCAGGCCCATGATCTGCGCCGAACGCACGGCCGCCTGCTCGTACTCCGGCGTCAGCTCGACCGCCTCGACGGTGCCGCCGCGGTGGACGTTGGAGCGGAACTCGTCGCCGCTGGCCCGTCGCCGCATCGCGGCGACGACGCGGTCACCGACGACGAGCGCGCGGATGTCACGGCCCCGGCTCTCGGTGACGAAGCTCTGGATGAGGACGTTCTGCTTCGTGCTGTGCAGCGTCTCGATGATCGCCTCGGCGATCTTGATGTCGGGCGCGAGGATGACCCCGATGCCCTGCGTGCCCTCGAGCAGCTTGATGACGACGGGCGCGCCGCCGACGCGCTCGATGGCCGGCATGACGTCGGCGCGGTTGCGCACGAACGTCGTCGCGGGCATGCCGATGTTGTGGCGCGACAGGATCTGCGCGGCGCGGAGCTTGTCGCGCGCGTTGGAGATGCCGTTCGCGGTGTTCGGCGTGTAGACGTCCATCTGCTCGAACTGCCGCACGACGGCCGTGCCGAAGTAGGTGATCGAGTTGCCGATGCGCGGCAGCACCGCGTCGTAGTCGGAGATCGGGCGTCCGCGGAACTGCAGGTCGGGCTCCGGGCCCGAGAGGTCGATGGCGAAACGGAGCGTGTTGAGCACCCTCACCTGGTGCCCGCGGTCGAGCGCTGCGGTGCGGAGGCGCTGCGTCGAGTAGGCACGCGGCGCGCGCGAGAGGATCGCGAGTTTCATGCAGGGTCCTGCCAAGATGGGCGGGTGTCTGGGCCGGCCTATTCAAGCACTCCCGTCGGGTGGAGGGAGTGGGTCGGCATGCCGGCGATCGGCCTGCCGTGGCTCAAGGCCAAGATCGACACCGGTGCTCGCACCTCGTCGCTGCACGCCGAGGACGTCGAGGAGTTCGACCGCGACGGCGAGCCGTGGGTGCGCTTCACGGTGCACCCCTGGCAGGACGCCACCGACGACGCCCACACCATCGAGTGCCCGGTCCACGACCGACGCAGCGTGCGCAGCTCGTCGGGGCACGTGACCAAGCGCCTCGTCGTGCGGCTCGACCTCGCGCTCGCCGGCCGCACGGTCCCCGCAGAGGTGACGCTGAGCAAGCGTGACCGGATGGGCTTCCGGATGCTCGTCGGTCGGGAGGCGCTGCGCCAGGGCTACGTCGTCGACCCCTCGCGGTCGTATGCCGGCGGCAAGCCCCCCAAGGACGTCCGGCGTCGCAACCGCGGTCGCTGACCCCCGCGCACGACGGCGGTCGCGAGCAGGGCGAGTGCTGCGGCACCGAACGGCGCTCCCGGGCCGTATGCCGTCCCGAGCGTCGTGAGGACGACCGGCGCGACCGACGTGGCGAGTCCCCACGTCAGTCCCAGCACGGCGAGGTAGGTGCCGCGGGACCCCTCAGGTGCCAGGGTGCCGGCGCGGGCCATCGTCGTCGCGATGACGAGGAGGCCGCCGACGTCGAAGGCGACGAGGCCGAGGGCGAGCGTCGCGGGGTGGACGGCGAGTGCGATCGTCGCGAGACCGGCCGAGGCGACCACCTCGCCGACGAGCAGGACACCGGCGTCGTCTGTGCGGCGGCGCAGTGCAGCGGCGAGCCACGCGCTGGGGACGCTGGCTGCGGCGCCGGCGGCGAGGACCCAGCCCGTGACGGCCGGGGCCAGACCGCGCTGCTCGACGAGGAGCGGCACCCCGAGCACGACGACCATCGTCACGGTGGCGGCGACGGTCCCGAAGGCGACGACCGGGCGCAGGCGCCGGTCCTGGAGCGCTGCGGCCCACCGAGCGCGGGCGACGGGCGTGATGCGGTGGCGTGGGCGTGGGGAGGTGCCCACTCGACGTGAGTCCTCGTTGACCGGGCGGTTCTCCACCGAGAAGGTGGCGTGGGGGATGCGGCGGGCGACGAGGGCGGCGCAGGCGAGGCAGGTCGCCGCGTCGACGACGAACAGCCACCGCAGGCCGGCGCCCGAGAGGGCGGCCGCGACCAGCCCGGCGAGGACGCCCGCGACCGCGAGGGAGGCGTTGAGCGCGGAGTAGGCGAAAGCGCGGGCATCCTCGGGCACGAGATCGGAGACGAGCGCCTGCGTCGGCGGCTCGACGACCTCGTACGCCAGCCCGAGGAGCACGGCGCCGAGGAGGGCCCAGGCGAAGCCCGGTGCCATGGCGATGACGAGCTGGGCGACCGCGCAGCCGACGAGGCCGAGGAGCATCGTCGACCGGTGGCCCCAGGCGTCGGTGAGGTGACCGCCGACGATGCGCGAGGGGATCGTCGCGACGCCGAAGCAGGTGAGGACCAGCGCGGTCTCGGCGGCCCCTGATCCGAGGTCGCGGACGAGGAGCACACCGAGGAAGGCCATCGAGAAGCCGCCGAGCCGGTTGACGCACCGGGCGAGGATGAGCAGGCGCAGCTGGGGCGGCAGTGCGGTCGCCTCGCGGTGGCTCCTCACTCGGATCTCCTGACTGTCGAACTAGACTTTGGCAGTCACGAGACTATGAAGGAGGGGGTGACTGGTCAAGTGCGTTTCGACAGTCATGTCGAGCGGCTGCTCGACGCGACGGTGGCACTCGTCAACCTCGCGAGCCCCGGCGAGGCCCACGGGACGGCATACGAACCCCCGACGGGGGACGACCTCGTGCGCGGCGTGGCCGACGCGACCTCGTCACCCGAGCGGCGCTCGCGGCCGACATCCGCCGAGGCCGGCGCTCTCCTCACTGTCGTGCCGCAGGTCCGGGACGTCTTCGAGGCGGCGGAGCGCGACGACCTCGCGGCTGCGGCCTCGGTCGTCAACGACCTGCTCGCTGCGACGGGCGCCCGTCCGCGGCTCGACCCCGACGACGAGGGCCGCTACCAGCTGCACTTCCACGGTCCCGACGACGGCTTCGTACGCGGCTGGCAGGCGGGTCTCGCCTCGGGCCTGGCCATGGCGGTCGGCAGTGACCTCGGCGGCCGCCTGGGGGTGTGTGCGGCGCCGGTGTGCGACCGCGTCTACGTCGACGGGTCGAAGAACGGCACCCGGCGCTTCTGCTCGGCGCGCTGCCAGAGCCGCGTCAAGGCCGCCGCCCACCGCGCCCGCACCCGCTGAACCCCGCCCCGCTCGGCGGGAGGGGATCTCTCAGGTCGTGGTCGTGGTCGCGGTGGTGGTGGTGGTGGTGGCGGCGTCGTGGGCGGCCCAGAGGCGGGCCTCGGCGGCGGCGTCCATGGGACCTCCGCCACGGTTGGTCGGGCGTTCGGGCAGCCCCTCGCGCTCGAGCCACGCCCACGTGTCGGCGACGGTCTCGGGCATCGGCCGGCAGCGCAGGCCGGCCGCCGCGGCCGCCGAGGTGTCGAGCGCGTGCAGGCCGGCGAGCTCGCCCGTCGGCGGGACCCAGATCGGCAGCTCGGTCCAGGGCTGGACGCCGGCCGCCTCGACCGTCTCCGGGTCGAGCCAGACGAGCTCGGCATCACTCGCCGTCACGGCACGCACCTCGTCGAGCAGGGCGCCGATCGTCGTGTGGCCGGGCTCGCTCACCATGTTGAAGGTGCCGACCGGCCGTGACCCGAGCACCCAGTCCGCGATGTCGCGGCAGTCGACGTACTGCAACGGCCGGTCATACGGACCCGGTGCGGGCACGCGCCCACCGGCGGCGATCCGCTTGAGCCAGAACGGCATCCGGCCGACCATCTCGTACGGGCCGAGGATGAGCCCGGCGCGGGCGATCGCCACGTCGCCGTCGAACTCCGCGAGCGCGGCGAGCTCGCCCCCGCGCTTGGCCGCGGCGTAGTCCGAGCCGTCGGTCGACGACGGGTCGCCCTCGACGACCGGCGCGCCCTCGTCGGAACCCACCGCGATCGGCCACGTGTAGACGGAGCATGACGAGACGTACGTGTAGTGCGGGGCGCGTCCGCTCAGCAGCCGGGCCGACGTCTGCACCGCGACCGGCTCGGCCGACCACGTGTCGAACACGGCGTCCCACTCGTCGTCGCCCAGCGCGGTGCGCAGGGCCCGGGGGTCGAGGCGGTCGGCGTGCCGCGCCTCGGCGCCCTCGACGGGCGTGCCGCTGACGCCGCGGGTCACCGTGGTGACCTCCTCGCCGCGGGCGAGGGCGGCCTCGACGAACGCGCGACCGACGTGGTGGGTGCCTCCGAGCACGAGCAGTCTCATGGGCACGATCCTCGCCCGGACGCGCCGCGACGCCAAGGCCCCTTCGCTGTCGACGTAAGGCCGTCCAGCGGCTGGTGCGGTGCAGCCCTACTCCCAGTCGGCGATGCGGGCCGTCGCCGTGCGGCCCTCCGTGAGGTCGGCGACGTGCTGCGAGAAGCGCGGGCACGCGACGATGTCGTGCGCCCGGCAGCGCAGCGCGTGCTCGGTCATCTCGCGCGAGCGCTCGATGGACCGCGCCCGCTCGTCGAGGTCGCGCAGGTGGGCCTCGAGCACCTCGTGTCGACCGGCCGCCTCGCCGTCGAGCAGCACGCCGATCTGCTCGAGCGTCATCCCGGCCGCCTTGTTGCGCAGGATGACCGCGACCCGCACGAGGTCGGTGCGTCCGTAGCGCCGGTAGCCGGACCCGTCGCGCGCCGGGGTCAGCAGCCCGAACGTCTCCCAGTGCCGCAGCACGTTCGTCGGCAGGTCGAAACGCGCCGCCAGCTCACCGACGGTCCACGTCTCGTCACGCTGCCTTGCCTTCATGTCCACATGAAGGTACACGCTGGATCGCAACAGGCACAGAGCCGCCCGGGACCGACCGCCGGACAACTGCCGGACAACCGCCGGACAACCGCAAGGAGCCACTCATGCACACCGACGTCGCCGTCATCGGCGGAGGCCCCGCCGGCCTCCAGGCCGCCCTCACCCTCGGCCGCATCCACCGAGACGCCGTCCTCTTCGACGACGGGACCTACCGCAACGCCACCGTCAGCCACATGCACAACGTCGTCGCGCACGACGGGACCCCGCCGGCGGACTTCCGCGCCGACGCGCGCAGGCAGCTCACGGCATACGACACCGTGAGCCTGCGAGAGGAGCGCGTCGCGTCGATCGAGGAGGTCGACGGGAGCTTCCTCCTACATGCGGCCGACGGCACGACCGTGACGGCGTATGCCGTCGTGCTCGCCACCGGGGTCCGTGACACGCTGCCGCCGGTGCCCGGGCTCGACCCGCTCTGGGGCGACCTCGTCGCGCACTGCCCCTTCTGCCACGGGCACGAGCTCAGCGGTCAGCGCGTCGGCATCCTCGGCGCCGCGAACGCGCCCCACCTGTCGGCGCTGCTCGGGCGCATCGCGTCCGAGCTCGTCGTGCTCGCCGACGGTGCGGACGTGCCGGACGGCCTTCCGGCGGTGGCGATCGTGCGCACCGAGCGGGTCGTCGCGGTCGAACGGCACGACGGGGGCGTACGCGTGGTGCTCGAAGGCGTCGACGGTGAGCAGGTGCACGAGCAGGTCGCAGGCCTCTTCGTGAAGCCGGAGCTCCACCAGTCGGCACCGTTCGCCGAGCAGCTGGGACTCGAGCTCAACCCGTCCGGGGCGGTCCGCGTCGACGAGTTCGGCCGGTCGAGCCGCGAGCGCGTCTTCTGCGCGGGCGACATGGCGCACCTCCCGGCCTACCCGATGCCGATGTCCTCGGTCGTGTCGTCGATGGCCGCCGGCCAGCTCGCGGCCTCGGCGGCGATCATGGCGTTGCTGTCGCGCTGAGGTCTGGCAAGGTGGGGCTGTGGGAGCAACGCACAGCTGGAGCAGCCCGGTCGACACCGACCACCTCGACGAGATCCGGCGCAACGCAAGCGAGTTCGCGTCGGCCGGCCCGTTGCGACTCGTCCTGGAGGTGCTCGCCTACCCGGTCGACGAGGCCGTCGAAGGGTCGACGACCCGGATCCGCGTCGTGCTCCACGCGGACGGCTCCGTGTCCGTCGCGGACGACGGGCGCGGCACCGAGACGCGCGTCGACGACGACGGCATCGTGCAGGTCAAGCCGGTCATGGCGACGAGGGACCTGCGCTTCTACGGCCGTGACGACGCGCCCCTGCTGCCCGACGGGTCGCCGCGGGCCGGCATCTCGGTCGTCGCGGCGCTGAGCGAGTGGGTCGTCCACACGAACCGCCGCACCGAGGGTGGGTGGAGCCAGCGTCTCGAGCGCGGCCAACCGCAGGGCGTGCCGGAGGCCGTGCCCGGTCAGGCGTCGACGGGGACGGTCGTCCACTTCCGCCCCGACCCGGCGCTCGTCCCCGGGTCACTCACCGCCGACGAGGTCCGGGCTGCCGCGCAGGCGTATGCCGGCGTCGTCCCGATCGAGGTCGTCGCCGAGAGCGTGTGACCGACCTGGCCTGACCCGTGTGGCGGGGCGCTCACTCGGGTGGGGTGGGGCCGGGTGGGTGCGGGCTGGGCGGCATACGATGCTGGGACCCGAGAAAGCTCGAAGGAGTGGCCCATGCCGCGCGACCTTGCCCCCGACCTCGTCGAGCGCCTCACGAAGGCGTTCGAGGCCGACCCCACTGCCCGGATGCTGCAGAACGCCGTCACGACGACGTCGGTCGACGACATCGCGCTGGACCGCCGGGTCGTGACGGGCATCGACCACTCCGTCTCGAACCTGCTCGACGACTGGAGCGCCACGTCCCAGGAGAAGAGCGGCCGCTGCTGGCTCTTCGCCGGCACCAACCTGCTGCGCGCGAGCGCGCGCGAGAAGCTCAAGGTCAAGGACTTCGAGTTCTCGCAGAACCACCTGCTCTTCTGGGACAAGTTCGAGAAGGCCAACCACTGGCTCGAGTCGATCATCGCGACGACCGACCGCGACGTCGACGACCGCACGGTCGCGCACCTGCTCGCGACGCCGGCCGAGGACGGCGGGCAGTGGAACATGTTCGTCGCGCTCGTGGTCAAGCACGGACTCGTGCCGAAGGTCGCGATGCCCGAGACGAAGAGCTCGAGCAACACCGGCCAGATGAACCGCGACCTCAGCACGATCCTGCGCCAGGCCGCGCGCGACCTGCGGGCCAAGGCAGCCGACGGCGACGACGCCGAGGACCTGCAGGACGCCAAGGAGCAGGCGCTCGCGACGGTCCACCGCCTGCTCTGCATCCACCTCGGCACGCCGCCCGAGTCGTTCGTGTGGCAGTGGAAGGACACCGACGGGGGCTTCCACCGCGACGGCACCATGACGCCGCTCGAGTTCGCCGAGCGCTACGTCACGGTGCCGCTCGAGGACTACGTCTGCCTCGTCAACGACCCTCGCGCGAGCAGCCCCTACGGGCACACCTTCACCGTCGAGCACCTCGGCAACGTCGTCGGCGCACCGCCCGTCACCTACCTCAACGTCGAGCCCGACCTCATGAAGTCCCTTGCGGCACAGGCGATCGTCGGGGGCGAGCCGGTGTGGTTCGGCTGCGACACGGGGCAGATGTCCAACGCCACCCTCGGCCTCTGGGACGCCGGCCTCTTCGACCGGGCCGCGATCTACGGCACCGAGCCGAGCCTCGGCAAGGCCGACCGGCTGCTCCACCACGAGTCACTCATGACGCACGCGATGCTCTTCACCGGCGTCGACCTGCTCGACGACCTCCCGCGACGCTGGCGCGTCGAGAACAGCTGGGGCACCGAGAAGGGCGACAAGGGCTTCATGACCATGAACGACGGCTGGTTCGCCGAGTTCGTCTTCGAGGTGGCCGTCCGCCGCGACGCGCTGCCGGGCGAGCTGCAGGAGGCGCTGACCCGCGACCCGATCGTCCTGCCCGCCTGGGACCCGATGGGCGCCCTCGCCGGCTGAGTCCGCTCTCGCTCCGCGTCGAGCGCGTCGCTGCCGGTCAGGCGGCGGCGCGCTCGTACGTCAGGTGGACGGTGTCGCCGACCAGCCGCCTGATGGACTGGGTGCACCATGCCCCCGAGCTTCCGCGACCCCCGTCATGACGACCACGACCGCACGACGGCGCTGGCCGCCCAGCTGACCGCCGTGCACGACGACCTGCGGGCACGGGTGCGCCTGATCCGTGATGGTCTCGTCCGACCTGGGACGACGACGGTCGACGCGGAGTCCCCGGCCGCCGGCATCCTCGAGCACTGTCTCGGCTTCTGCCGGGCCCTGCAGGCCCACCACACCGGCGAGGACGACGGACTCTTCGCCGCGCTGCGCGTCGAGCGACCCGACCTCGGCCCGATGCTCGACAAGCTCGTCGAGGACCATCACCTCGTGGCGGGCATCCTCGCGCGTGTCGAGCACCTCGTCGACACGGCCACGCGCGCGGTCGACGACGGCCACCGCGCTCGTCTCGTCGGTGAGCTCGACGGGCTGACCGCGATCATGGACTCCCATTTCGCCTTCGAGGAGCGCAGCATCGGTGCCGCGCTCGACGGCCTCGACGACGAGTCGTGGGTCGAGGCCGTGCTGTCGGTGCGAGACGATGACGACTACTGACGCGCACCACACGACGCCGGGCCCGTTGACGGACGCCGACGTGCCGGCATACGTCCGTTCTCTCGGGCTGCCGGGCCTCGCCGACGTCCATGTCCACTTCCTGCCCGACCCCATGCAGCGCAAGGTGTGGGACTACTTCGACGAGGCCGAGACGCACTACGGCACGCCGTGGCCGGTCACCTACCGCGACGACGAGGAGACGCGCCTCGCGACACTGCGGTCGCTGGGACTGCGAGCGATCCCGGCGCTCGTCTACCCGCACAAGCCCGGCATGGCGCAGTGGCTCAACGCGTGGTGCGCCGACTTCGCCCGCACGGTGCCGGACGCGGTCCACTGCGCGACCTTCTACCCCGAGCCCGGCGTGGGCGACGTCGTCGCGGCGGCCCTCGACGACGGGGCGCGCCTGTTCAAGATGCACGTCCAGGTCGGGGACTTCACCCCTGACGACGAGCGCCTCGACCCGGCGTGGGCGCGACTCGAGCGCGCCCGGGTCCCGGTCGTCATCCACGCCGGCTCGGCACCGATCTGCGGCACCCACACCGGCCCGGACGCCGTGCGCCAGGTGCTCCGTCGACACCCGGACCTCGTGCTCGTCGTGGCCCACCTGGGCATGCCGGAGTACCACGAGTTCGCCGACCTCGCAGACGAGTTCGCCGGTGTCCACCTCGACACGACGATGAGCGGCACGGACTTCACGAACCGCTTCGCGCCCTTCCCCGACGGCTACGTCGAGCGCCTCGCGACCCTGCGCGACCGGGTCGCGCTCGGATCGGACTTCCCGAGCATCCCCTACCCCTATGCCCACCAGCTCGACGCCCTCGCCCGCCTCGGCCTCGGCGACGGCTGGATGCGAGCGGTGTTGTGGCACAACGGCGCCCGACTCCTGGGCCTGGACGGTGGCCTGGACGGTGGCCTGGACGCTGGTCTGGACGTGGCCTCGACAGCAGCCCCGAGCGAGGGTGACCGGTCGGCGTCGACCTGACGCCGACCGGTCACCCGCCGGCCTCAGTGGGTCCGGCCCTTGAGCTGGACCGTCTGGTCGGCGAAGTACTCGCCACAGCCGCTGATGTTGCAGGCCACGGCGGCGGTGGCCGTCGCACCCTTGCCGCCCTTGAAGAGCCCGTTGTCGCCGAGGACGAAGACCGTCCACGGCTCGACGGACCCGGTGCAGGCGATCTCGGTCTCACCGAATCCCTGGATCAGGATCCGACCGACCCGCTGCCTGAGCTGGACGTCGACGAACGCGAAGTCGGCCTCGCCCGAGCACGTCGCCGTGCCGGACACGTACGCGCCGCCGGTCGCCTTGTCGAACTGGGCGATCGGGTTGATGGTGGCCTCGATGGACGGCACGTCCGGAGCCGTCTCGACGGTGATGTCGAGCAGTCCGCCGTTGCCGACCCCGTCCTCCTGGTCGTCGAAGGCGAGGATCGTATAGGTCTCCCCTGCGGACGCCGCCCACCCGGAGCCTCCGGGTCCGCAGGCGATGACCGTGGCCGAGCTGCCCGTGCCCTGCGCCACGATCACGCCGGCGCTGTAGTCGGAGCCGCTGACGTCGGCGACGACGATGCTGTCGGCGGCCGCCGTGAAGGTGAACCAGACGCTCGCGTCCGTCGCCGGGGCGCCGCACGACGCGTTGAGCGCGGCGTCGTCCGCGTCGGTGGTGGCCTCGCTCGTGTCGAGGGTCGTGCTGTAGGGCAGGGCCCCGATGGCCAGTGCGCTGCCGCTGACGTCGTTGGCGGGTGCGGCGGCCAGCGCCGTCCCTGCCGACATGATGACTCCCGTGACGGCTGCGAGCGCAGCTGCGCCCCACCGCTGTGTGCGTATCATCTCTTCCCCTTGCCTTGGCGTGGTCGCCGCGGCCCCCGAACCGGGACGAGCCCCGGAACGTCCTGCGCGAGATCGCAGGACATCCTTCGATGGTGGCGTGTCCGGTGACATCGCCATGGAGATTCAGAGAGATCGAGGGGCCCTCCGGATACGTCACGGCGACGGTCAGGCGCTCCAGCCCGTCCGGACCTCAGCCCAGGTGCTGCTGGAGGAAGGCCTCGGTGCGCCGGATCGAGGTGTCCCACTGCGGCGACGTCAGGGTGTGCCGCCCGCCGGGGTAGACGCGCAGCTCGACGTCCTTGCCCTTGGCCTTCAGGGCGGCGACGGACTCGCGGGACCAGGTGAGCGGGCAGTCCTCGTCGGCGGTGCCGTGGTGGATGAGGAGCGGCTCGGTGATGCGGCCGAAGTAGGTGCGGGGGCTCGTCGCCGCCCACGCGGCCGGCTCCGCCTCGGGCGTGCCGAGCCGCCCGATGACGGCCCGCGCCGCGCCGGAACGGGAGGCGTCGCGCCGCACCCACTTGTCGAAGTTGTCGACGCTGTCGGAGCTCACCGGCGCGTAGGCCACGGCCGCGCGGAAGAGCCCCGGGCGTACGACGAGGACGCCCAAGACGACCCCGCCGCCCATCGACCGGCCGATGATCGCGATGCGGCTCGGGTCGACGACCTGGGCCTTCTTGAGCGCCAGCCCGGCGTTGATCGCGTCGACGGTGTAGCCGGCGCGGAGGTTGGCATCGTTGCGGGGGTCGCGGTCGGACTGCGCGTGGTTGCGGTAGTCGATGTGGAGCGTGACGTAGCCCCGGCGGGCCAGGTAGTCGCGCTCGCGGAGCATCGTCTCGCCGTTCGTGTAGACGGCCGGGTCGACGTAGCCGTGGGCCAGGACCACGGCGGGGAACGGGCCCTTGCCCCGCGGGATGTTGATGCGTCCCGAGATCGTCAGCCCGTTGCTCTCATAGGTCGCGAAGTACTGCCGGTACGCGTCGGTGCTGCCGCGCTCACGGCCCAGCCTCAGGTTGCCGCCCTCGTAGCGGGTCGCGATGAGGGCCTCGATCGAGGCCGGGTCGGGCGCGGGCTTCGTCGGGCTCGGCGCGGGTGTCGGGGTGGACGCGGTGGGCGTCGACGTGGCCGTCTCGCTCGCGCCCTGGCTCGGGCCGGCGTATGCCGTGGGGCTGGGCCCGGTGGTGCCGCCGCGGTCGTCGGCGGGCCCGGCGGCCGGCCCCGCGGTCGAGCAGGCACCGAGCAGCAGCGCGGCGGCCAGGCCGGTCACGAGGGCTCTGGGGGTGCGCACCTCTCGAGTCTCACCCGGGACCGCCCGGATTCCCAGCCCGCTCCCAGCCTTCGTGCCCGTTCCGAGACCTCCACCGACCGACGACCGTTGGCAGACGCCCCACCCGACACGCCGCACGACACGCCGGAACGGTCGACACGGCATACCAACGGTCGTCCGTCGGCGGACGTCCGACCGGTCAGGGGAGGGTGGCGGCGGCCTCGAGCACGGTCCATGCCTGCAGCTGCGGCGACAGCTCGAGCGGCGGACCGGGCGCGCGCCCGCCGGGCTCCACGGGGAAGACCGTCGGGTCGCGGCGGCCCGCGAGGGCGAGGCTGGCCCGGCCGCGCCAGAGCGCCTCGGCCGTCGCGGCGACGAGTCCCCGTGCCGTCTCCCGCGCCACGGCGTCGAGCCCGGGCGTGGTCGCCGCGAGGGCGAGGTAGCGCACGAGGATGCCGGTGAAGAGGCCGCCGTCGCCACCGCCGTGCGTCCGCAGCACGCGCGCCCCGTCGACCTCGGTCGTGAGTCGCTCGCCCACGGCGCCGACGAGAGCGGCCGCGCGCGCCAGGCTCTGCTCGTCGCCCAGCGTCACGAGCGCGCCGAGCACGGTGCCCTGGTTGTAGGACCAGACGTCCGGGACGAGTACCTCCTCGCCGCCGCGAAGCCGTATGCCGTCGAGCACGAGCCCGCTCTCCGGTGACCACAGGCGCGCGTAGAGCCAGTCGACGAGCCGACGCGCCTCGTCGGTGTCGCCGAGACGGGCCAGATGCAGGGCCGCCGGGCCGGTCGCCGGGCTGTTCTTGAAGTCGCGGTCGCGGCTCCAGAAGAGGCCACCGCCGAGGTCGTCCGTGTGCGCCGCGCGCAGCTGGCCGGTGAGGTGACGGCTCGCCGACCGGAGGCGCCGACCCCGGGCGGTGCGGCCGATCTCGTCGTGCAGGGTCTGGAGCCGGCCCGAGGCCAGGGCGAGCCAGGCCATGTCGTCGTAGAAGTCGTTGACCCAGCGCACCCGGTTGCGCAGCCGGATCGTCTTGAGCAGCCGGTCGCCCCGGGCTGCGTGCTCCTCGGCGCCGGTCCGGTCGCCGGTCCGCAGGGCCCGGCCGCCGGCGTCGACGACCGCATCGAGGTAGTGCGCCTGCCACCAGTAGTGCCACGTCCCGCGGAGCCCGCCGAACGTCCGCGACCCGGGCCGCACGGGGTGGAGGATCCGCGCGAGGTGCGTCAGCGGCACCCGCCCGAGGGGCCCCGCGAAGAGTGCCGTCACGGAGCGCTCGGCCTCCGCCGCACGCTCGTCGAGGGCGGTCGGAGGTCGGGTCGGGACGTCACCGGCGGACACGCTGCGACGCTATCGCGGCCCCCGCCGCCTCCGGGACTGTGGAAGGGTCGGTCGGTGTCGAGATCGCGGCCGCGGCTCCGACGTCTCCTGACGAGGAACCCGCCGCCACGAGGGCGCCTGGACGGCGTCAGGACGAAGGAGTGGACGTGAAGTACCTGCTGATGATCTGGAGCAACCCGCAGACCTGGGGGCACCCGATCTTCCTGCGCACGCCGGAGGCCGCGGCCTTGACCGACGACGAGCGGGCGGGGCTGCTGCGCGACTTCGAGGACCTGTTGCGCGAGATCAGCGAGTCGGGCGAGCTCGTCACCGCCCAGGCGCTCGCGGACCCGCTCACGGCCCGCAGCGTCCGCGTCCGCGACGGCGAGAGCCTCGTCACCGACGGGCCGTTCGTCGAGGCGAAGGAGCAGATGGCCGGCTACTTCGTCGTCGACTGCGCGACGCCCGAGCGGGCCGAGGAGATCGCGGGACGCTTCCCCGACGCCCGGTTCGCGGCCGTCGAGGTGCGCCCGCTCATGGGCGGCTCGGCCGAGGACCTCTGAGAAGGACTGTGGCGTGGGAGGACCCGTCGTGACCGATGACCTGTGGCGCAGCGTGACGCCGCAGGTCATCGGTGCGCTCGTGCGCCGCTACCGCGACTTCGACCGCGCCGAGGAGGCCGCCCAGGAGGCGCTGCTCGCCGCGGCCGCGCAGTGGCCCGAGGAGGGCGTGCCCGACGACCCGAAGGCGTGGCTCATCCGGGTCGGCTCGCGCCGGCTCATCGACGGCCTGCGCAGCGACGAGGCACGAGAGCGTCGTGAGCTCGCCGACGCGACGCGGGCTCCTGCCGACGAGCTCGTGGCCCCGCCGCCGTATGCCGTCGGGCCGGGTGACCACGACGACACCCTGACGCTTCTCCTCCTCTGCTGCCACCCCGCGCTCGCCCCGGCGTCCCGGATCGCCTTGACCCTCAGGGCAGTCGGCGGCCTCACCACCGCGCAGATCGCGCACTCCTTCCTCGTGCCCGAGGCGACGATGGCCCAGCGGATCAGCCGGGCCAAGCAGCGGATCCGCGAGTCGGGCGCGGAGTTCCGGATGCCGCCGCCCGACGACGTGCCGGACCGTCTGCGCGAGGTGCTCCACGTCCTCTACCTCGTATTCACCGAGGGGCACACGGCGAGCACCGGTGACGAGCTGCACCGGGTCGACCTGACGGCAGAGGCGATCCGCCTCACGCGCCAGGCGCACGCCCTCCTGCCCGACGACGGCGAGGTGGCCGGCCTCCTCGCCCTCATGCTGCTCACCGAGGCGCGGCGCCCCGCCCGCACGAACGAGGCGGGAGAGCTCGTGCCGCTCGCCGAGCAGGACCGCTCTCGGTGGGACACGGCATACGTCCACGAGGGCATCGCCCTCGTGACCGACTCCCTGACGCGGACCCGGCTCGGGCCCTACCAGGTGCAGGCGGCCATCGCCGCGGTGCACGACGAGGCGCCCTCGGGGGCCGAGACCGACTGGGAGCAGGTGCTCGCGCTCTACGGGCTCCTCGAGCAGCTCGCCCCCGGGCCGGTCGTGACGCTCAACCGCGCCGTCGCGCTCGCGATGGTCGAGGGGCCGGCCGCAGGTCTGGCGGTGCTGGACGCCCTCGAGCAGGACAAGCGTCTCGCCCGGCACCACCGCCTGCACGCCGTGCGGGCGCACCTGCTCGAGATGTCCGGCGACACCGAGAGGGCCCGCGAGAGCTACCTGCTCGCGTCACGTCTCACGACGAGCATCCCCGAGCAGGACCACCTCCGACGAAAGGCCGAAGCCCTGTGAGCGACGCCGCCGACACCCCCGCGCCCGCCGTGACCGAGAGCGACGTCGACCTCGGCGACGGTCACGTGCTCCACGTCTACGACACCGGCGGCCCGGGGACCCCGGACGTCGAGGCGCTCGTCGTCGTGTGGCACCACGGCACCCCGAACATCGGGGCGCCCCCGCAGCCGCTCTTCGCCGCGGCGGCCCGCCTCGGCATCCGCTGGGTGTCCTACGACCGGCCCGGCTACGGCGGCTCGACTGCTCGACCGGGTCGTGACGTCGCCTCGGCGGCGCGGGACGTCGCGGCCGTCGTCGACCACCTCGGCGTGGGCTCGTTCGCGGTGATGGGCCACTCGGGCGGAGGTACGCACGCTCTGGCCCCCGCGGCGCTGCTCGGCGACCGCGTGCTCGGCGTCGTGACCGTCTCGGGAGTGGCACCGTTCGGCGCCCCGGGGCTGGACTTCTTCGCCGGGATGGCGCCGGGCGGCGAGGCGTCGCTGCGTGCCTCGGCCGCCGGTCGCGAGGCCAAGGAGGCTCATGAGGCCGCTGCGGCCCAGGTGCCGGACGGCGAGGTCGACTTCGGCTTCGTGGAGGCGGACGAGGAGGCCTTCTCGGGTCCGTGGGGCTGGTTCGGCTCGGTCGTCGGCCCGGCGCTGGCGGCCGGCCCGGCCGCGCTCATCGACGACGACCTCGCCTACGTCTCCGACTGGGGCTTCGATCCCCGCGACGTCGCGGCGCCGGCGCTCGTCGTGCACGGCGGCGCCGACCGCATCGTGCCGGTCTCGCACGGCGAGTGGCTCGCGAGCGCGATCCCCGACGCGGACCTGTGGCTCCAGCCTCTCGACGGTCACGTCTCCGTGCTCAGCACTGCCGAGGACGCCCTCACCTGGCTCGCCCGCGCCGCCCGCCGCTCCTGAGCGCCCACCGCTCCTGAGCGCCCGCCGCTCTGCCCGTTCGAGGTGATCGCGGGAGCCGGGTCGGTGCCGGCATCACCTCGACCCGGCCGTCGCCCGGCTTGCGTTGGAGTGCACTCGAAGTCATAGCGTCGAGCGCATGACGAAAACGTGGTTCATCACCGGAACGTCCCGCGGGTTCGGTCGCGAGTGGGCGACCGCCGCACTCGAGCGGGGCGACAACGTGGCCGCGACCGCCCGTGACACCTCGACCCTCGACGACCTCGTCCAGACCTACGGCGACCGGCTGCTGCCGATCGCCCTCGACGTCACCGACCGCGACGCGGACATCGCAGCCGTCCAGCAGGCGCACCAGCGCTTCGGCCGGCTCGACGTCGTCATCAACAACGCCGGCTACGGCCACTTCGGCTTCGTCGAGGAGCTGAGCGAGGCCGACGTCCGCAACCAGCTGGAGACGAACTTCTTCGGCGCCCTCTGGGTCACGCAGGCGGCGTTGCCGATCATGCGCGAGCAGGGATCCGGCCGCATCATCCAGGTCAGCTCGATCGGCGGCATCTCCGCGTTCCCGATCGTCGGCGCCTACCACGCGTCGAAGTGGGCGCTCGAGGGTCTGAGCCAGTCGCTCGCCCAGGAGGTCGCGCCCTTCGGCATCCGCGTCACGCTCATCGAGCCCGGCGGCTTCTCGACCGACTGGGCCGGCCCGTCGGCCAAGCACTCGGCGCCGTCGTCGCCCTACGACGACATCCGCGAGCGGACCCACCGCGAGCGCGCGGCCCGCAACACGTCGGGCCCCGGCGACCCCAAGGCCTCCGCGGCCGCCGTGCTCAAGGTCGTCGACGCCGACGAGCCGCCGCTGCGCGTCTTCTTCGGCGCGGCCCCGCTCTCGATCGCCAAGGCCGACTACGCCTCGCGGATCGAGACGTGGGAGAAGTGGGACGACGTGTCCCAGCTCGCCCAGGGCTGAGCCGGCCGGGAGTGCCTGACCCGCGAGCGTGGGTCAGGCACTCTCGTCCGCGAGGCGGCGAAGGGCCCGCAGCACCGAGCCCGGACGCTCCCACCACACGAAGTGCCCGGCGCCGTCGACGACCTCGACCCACGCTCCGGGGATCGCGTCCGCCGTCGCCCCGCCGGCCCGGTCGGGCGGCATCGGGCTGCGCTCGCCGACGACGACCCCGACGGGGACCCGGATGTCGCCCAGCCCCGACTCGAGGTCGGGGAGCCTCGCCTTGAGGTCGTTCCACAGGCCCACGTGGGCCTCCGGCGAGACGGTCATCTCGGGCCTCGGCATGACGTGCGAGGGGTCGCCGAAGTAGCCGGGCCACACCAGGTCCCAGGTCTCCGCCTCCTCCTCGGGCGTCGCCGTGCCGTTCATGTCCTTCTCGTCGAGCGCCTCGGCGCGTGCCCGCCGGTCGGCGGGGACCCGGGCGAACATCTCCGCACCGAACGCCTCCGCGGCCCCGTCGCCGACCCCACCGAGCGGGTCCACGGCGAGGACCCCGTGCAGCCGGTCGGGGATGGCCTCCGCGACATGGAAGCCGAGGTGCCCGCCCCAGGAGTGCCCGACGAACCAGGCGCGGTCCCAGCCGAGGTGGTCGAGCACCGCGACGGCGTCGCCGACCGCCTCCGCGACAGTGAAGGCACCCGTGGTCGTCGAGGGCGGGAGTCCGCGCTGCTGGTAGTAGGCGACCCGGAACCCGGCGGCGAGCTCCTCGACGAGGGTGCTCAGGTGGTCATAGCCCAGGCCCGGGCCGCCGTGGGCCAGCAGCACCGGCTGTCCCGCACCGGTGACGAACCCGCCGAGGTCGCCGTCGGTGCCCGAGGCGACGAAGTCTGTGCGCTCCATGGCCGAACGCTACGGCGGCAGCGCTGCCTGCGTACGCGCTTCGTGGGACCCGCCGCGCGCCACCCGACGTTCGCCTCCCGACGGGTGCAGCGCCTGCAGCGCCGGGCCCGTCGCGTGACCTCGCCGGTGGCGGGCTCGTTCTCCTCCGAGACCGACACCGGACGAAGGAGTCCCGCCGTGCCCCGTTCCTCACGCACCGCCCGCCGTGCCCGGCCTGCCGCAGCGCTCGTCGCGGCCCTCGCTGCAGCCGCCGCCCTCGCGACCGGCGGGGCCGCCGCGGCTCCCTCCGCCGTCGCGACGGACGCGCCGCACGTCGTGCAGCTCGGCGACTCCTACTCGGCCGGCAACGGCACCGGCACCTACGAGGAGCGCAGCTGCTACCGCTCCCCGGACAACTACGGGTGGCAGGTCGCGGCCTCGATCGACGCGACCTACACCGACGCGGCCTGCAGCGGCGGGGTCGTCGCCGACATCCTCGAGCCGCGCCTGCTCGGTGACGCGTCCACGAAGACGGGGACGTACTCGGTCGACCCGGCGCGCCACCCCGACCAGAAGGCCGAGTGGCTGCGCCGGGCGCAGACCGAGCGGCTCTGCGGGGTGCCGGCACAGCCCGACTTCTCGTACACGTACACGTTCGTCGCGGGCGTCGGCGTGAACGACCTCTACACGGGCACCGTGTCGTGCCAGCTCGTCGCGCGTCCGCAGATCGACGCGGTCACGCCCGACACCGACCTCGTCCTCCTCACCATCGGCGGCAACGACATCGGCTTCTCCACGATCGTCGTCGACTGCCTGACCCTGCGTGACCCGTCGAGCTGCCGCCAGTCCCTCGAGGCGGCCTCGGCCAAGGCGCCCAAGATGGTCCAGCGCACCAAGGACGCGCTGCGGGCCGTCGTCGCGCGCTCGGGCGGTCACGCGCAGGTCTACCTGCTCAGCTACCCGTTCCTCATCGACACCGAGAGCTACGCCATCCCCGAGGTCGCGCCGGTCTACGACGCCGGCCGGGCGCTCAACGACCTCCAGCGGCTCGGTGACGACCTCCAGGCTCGCGGCGTCGCCGAGCTCAACGCCGAGGACGGGACGACGCCGTACCACTTCGTCGACACCGTCAAGGCCGCCTGGGGCGGTCGCGTCCACGGCCTCGACCCGCACGTCGTCGCCGACAACTCCGCGGCATGGCTCGTCCCCGTCGGGACGCCGGGCCGCGACGTCGCCGAGTTCGTCCACCCGACCCAGGCCGGCTGGGACGCGACCGCCGGAGCCCTCCGGGTCGCCGTCACCGGCTGAGCTCCACGGGGTTCGGGACACCGGCCCCGCTGGGACGAGGTATGCCGTCGCGTCCGGTCGCGACGGCATACCTCGGTCACGTCGTGGTGGGGACCGCCGAGCTCAGGTGAGCGGCGAGACGGCGCCCATGACCTCGTCGAGCAGGGGTGCCAGGCGGACGGAGGGGTCGCCGGCCCACGTCGTCTGGGCGATCTCGAGGCAGGCCAGGGCGCTGCTCGTCATCGCCGCCGCGCGGACGTCGGGCCCGCGGTGGGCGCGGCGGCGAGGCATGCGCTCGGCGACGAGGGGGGTGAGCGACTCGAGCCAGCGGCGGTGCAGCTCGGTGACCGTCCCGCGCAGCACGGGCTCGCGGTGGAGCATCAGCTGGAGGGGGCGCGAGCTCACGGCGTGGGCCTCCTGAAGGCTGACGATCGCCTCGAAGGCCCTCCGCAGGGCCGCCCACGGCGACTCGTCGGCCGGTCGCTCACGCATCGCGTCGACGACGGACTCGCCGGACTCGAGGAGCCGGTCGAGGACGAGGTCCTCCTTGCTCTCGAAGTAGCGGAAGAACGTGCGCCGCGACATGCCGGCCGCGGCGGCGATCTGTTCGACGGTCGTCAGCTCGAAGCCCTGCGTCGCGAAGAGGCGCCACGCCTGCTTCGACACCTCGTCGCGCACGGCCCCACGGGCGCGGTCCCGGAGGGTCGTGGGCGTCGCTGGCATGCGGCCATCCTAGCAGTCTCTGGCATCGCCTGCCACGTTTGACACCGAGTGTCACGATGGGCGTACAGTGTCAGGACACCCCAGTTCTTCCCGTAGGAGTCCGCATGTCCGTCAGCACCGAGCCGCCCGAGACGGCAGCCTCGACCGTGGCGACCACCGAGCCGGCCACCCGGCGGGCCGGCGAGGAGACCACGACCTCGAACCGGGCCACCGTCCAGCTCGTCTTCGTCGGCCTCGGCGCCCTCGTCGTCGCGCTCTCGCAGTCGCTGCTCGTCCCCGTCCTGTCGACCCTGCCGGCCGACCTCCACACGTCCGCGAGCAACGTCTCGTGGCTGCTCACCTCGACGCTGCTCGTCGCCGCCATCTCGGTGCCGATCATGGGCCGCCTCGGCGACATGTTCGGCAAGCGCCGGATGCTCCTCGTCTCGCTCGCCGCCCTGACGCTCGGCTCGCTCCTCACGGCCGTGACCGACAACATCGCCCTGCTCATCGCCGGCCGCGCGATCCAGGGCATGGCCGCCGCCGCGATCCCGCTCGGGATCAGCCTGCTCATGACGACGATGCCCAAGGAGCGCGTCGCGTCGTCCGTCGCCCTCGTCAGCGCGATGCTCGGCGTCGGTGGCGCGCTCGGACTGCCCCTGGCCGGCCTCGTCGCCGAGCACTTCTCCTTCCACGCCCTCTTCTGGATCACCTCGTTCGCGGGCCTCGTCGCCCTCGTCGGCATCCGCCTGATGGTCCCCGAGGCGCCGGGCCGCAGCGGTGGTCGGGTCGACATCGTCGGTGCCGTGCTCATGGGCAGCGCGCTCCTGACGCTCCTGCTGCCGCTGACGCAGAGCGCCGCGTGGGGCTGGTCGGACCCCCGTGTCTGGTGGCTGCTCGGTGCGTCCGCCGTGCTCTTCGTGGTCTTCGGCTGGAGCCAGACCCGCATCCGCGAGCCGCTCGTCGACCTCAGGGCGCTGCGCAGGCGCCCGATCGTGCTGACCAACATCGCCTCGGTCCTCTTCGGCTTCGCCCTCTTCGCCTCGTTCCTCGGCACGGCGTCGTTCATCGAGGCCCCGGCGGCGAGCGGCTACGGCTTCGGCGCGAGCCTGATGACCGGTGGTCTGGCCCTGCTCCCGAGCGGCATCGCGATGATCATCTTCTCGCCGATCGCCGCCCGCCTCATCGGCTCGTGGGGTGCGCCGCAGACCCTCGCCCTCGGCGCGGTGATCGTCGCCCTCGGCTGGTTCATGCGCATCGTCTGGACCGCGAGCCTCACCGAGGTCATCATCGGCACGACCGTGGTCGGGATCGGCACGGGCATCGGCTACGCCGCCATCCCGTCGCTCATCAACGAGCACTCGCCGCGCTCCGAGATCGCGGCCGCCAACGGCCTCAACGCGCTGTTTCGCAGCCTCGGCAGCTCGCTGGCCTCGGCTCTCGGTGGCAGCATCCTCGCCGCCAACACGGTCATCCTCGGAGCCTTCGCGGTGCCGTCCCTGACGGCCTACCGCCAGCTCTTCGCCCTGTGCGCCGGCGCCGCGCTGCTCGCCGCGGTCGTCGTCCTCTTCATCCGGCGCTCACCCGAGGCGGCCGCCGCCGCCTGAGTCCCGGCCGAGACCGGACGAGGTATGCCGTCGCGCCCGGTCGCGACGGCATACCTCGTCACCCCCTCTCGAGTGAGCGCCCGACCCCACTCGACTGAGCGCTCCGCGTCGTGGTGTGGTCGCGCGGCGGCTCAGAGCTCGAGGGTCATGAAGGTGCTGTGCGGGTCGGGTCGCTTGGAGCCGAAGGGTCCGCACCCGGTGAACCCGTCCGCGGCGTAGAGCGCCCGCGCCGGAGCGCAGCAGTCGTCGAGCGTGATCAGCATCGCCCTGTCATCCGGCACCTTTGGGGGCGCTCGACGTTCAGGCCCAGATGGCGGCCGGGATGCCGTCGGAGAAGACCTCGGGCGGGTCCGGCAGCGGGCGCGCGAGACCCGACGCGTGACGCGCGGCCGACCACGCGACCGCACAGGCGTCGAGGACGTCGTCGACGGCATACCCCTGGCCTTGGAGCACGGAGGGGCGGGGGATGCCTGCGGCGGCGAGCGCTGCGAGCCGCTGGTCGCGTCCCTCGTCGGTCTTCTTGCTTGCTGTCATCGGTGCGCCCGTCATCGCGGCGAACGACACCTCGGGGTGGACCTCGAGGACGGTCACCGTGGGCCGGGTGCGCAGCCAGGCGTCGACCTCGACGATCTTGTCGCGGAGGGCGAACGCCTGCGCACCGACGCCCTGGCCGACGAGACCACGGTTGACCGAGTCGGCCTCGAGGCGCGTCGCCGCGGCGTACGCGGAGCGGGTCAGGGTGGAGAAGATCGACGACGCCTTGCCCGGCAGGGCTTGGCGCGCGAGGACGTCGGCCTGACGGATCGTGTTGTCGGGCAGGCCGATCGGGATGTCGATGGCGACGACGCGGATGCCCGTCGACTCGCGCACCATGGCGACGAGGTCGGCGATCGTCGGCGCGACGACGATGCGCGGACGTGGGGCTCCGGGCTCGAGCAGCGCTCCGACCCAGCCGGCCGAGCAGCCGTCGACGCCGAGCACGGGGACGACGACCTCGACCGGTGCGAGCCGCCCGGTCGCTGCGAGCGCGTCCGACCGCCGCTCGACCACGTCGGCGAGCCGTCGCAGCGACGTGACGCTCTCGGCGAGGGCGGCCGCGACCTCGTCGTCGGTCGCGCCGGCCAGACCGGACGCCAGCCCGTCGGCGAGCTCGCGGATCCGCTGCGCGTCCGTCTCCATGGCACCACTCAACCCCATCGCCGCGCGACCGTGGTGAGCGCCCAGCCCTCGACGCACCCTTCGACACCGTCGGGAGTCGGACGTAGCGTGAGGCAATGACCCACCCCGACACCGGTCGTCCCACCACCCTCGGCGAGCTCCGCGCCTCGGGCCACGTCCACCGCAGCGTCAAGAGCGAGATCCGCGAGAACCTCCTGGCGCGGCTGCGCGCCGGTGACGACGCGTTCCCGGGGATGGTCGGCTTCGAGGACACCGTCCTGCCCGAGCTCGAGACGGCGCTGCTCGCGGGCCACGACCTCGTGCTCCTCGGCGAGCGCGGCCAGGGCAAGACGCGCCTGATGCGCACGCTGTCCGGGCTGCTCGACGAGTGGAGCCCCGTCGTCGAGGGCTGCGAGATCGGCGACGACCCGCACGCGCCGTCGTGCACGCGCTGTCGCCGGCTGGCCGCCGAGCTCGGCGACGACCTGCCCGTGGCGTGGCGGCACCGGAGCGAGCGCTACACCGAGAAGCTCGCGACGCCCGACACCAGCGTCGGCGACCTCGTCGGCGACGTGGACCCGGTCAAGGTCGCGCAGGGCCGCACGCTCGGCGACCCGGAGACGGTGCACTACGGCCTCGTGCCGCGCAGCAACCGCGGCATCTTCGGCCTCAACGAGCTGCCCGACCTCGCCGAGCGCATCCAGGTGGCGCTCTTCAACGTGCTCGAGGAGCGCGACATCCAGATCCGCGGCTACTCGCTGCGGCTGCCGCTCGACCTCCTCCTCGTCGCGACCGCCAACCCCGAGGACTACACGAACCGCGGGCGCATCATCACGCCGCTCAAGGACCGCTTCGGCGCCGAGATCCGCACGCACTACCCGACCGAGGTCAGCGACGAGGTCGCCCTCATCGCGCAGGAGTCCGCGCTCGTCGCCGACGTGCCCGAGCACCTCCTCGAGGTCATCGCGCGATTCACGCGTGGTCTGCGCGAGTCGTCCGCCGTCGACCAGCGGTCCGGCGTGTCGGCGCGGTTCGCGATCGCCGGGGCCGAGGGGGTGGCCGGGTCCGCGCTGCGCCGCGCCGCCCGCTCCGGGGAGGCGTATGCCGTCGCGCGCGTCTGCGACGTCCCCACCGTCGTGCCCACCCTCCTCGGCAAGGTCGAGTTCGAGATGGGGGAGGAGGGGCGCGAGCGCGACGTGCTGGCGCACCTGCTGCGCCTCGCCGTCGCCGAGACCTACCGGTCCAGGCTCTCCGGGCTCGACCTCACCGGGTTCACGAACCTCTTCGCCGAGGGCGCCGTCGTCGAGACCGGCGAGCTCGTGCCGGGCGCCGACCTGCTCGCCCAGGTGGGGCCGGTGCCGGGCCTGTCGAAGGTGCTCGACCGGCTCGGCCACGGCGACGACGCGACGCCCGGGCAGGTTGCTGCCGCAGTGGAGTTCGTGCTCGAGGGGCTTCACCTGACGCGCCGCATCGACAAGGACTCCGTCGCCGGCCGCACGGTCTACGGGGTGTAGGTCGTGCCGATGACGCCGCGCGACGGGGACGAGGTGCACGGACGGTTCCGCTATGCGCCGTGGTCGGGCGGGCCCGACCCGCTCGCCCCGCCCTTCGACGTGCGGTCGGCCCTCGACGAGGTCGGTCACGACGTCCTGTCCGGCGGGTCGCTGCGCGAGGCGCTGCGTGAGCTGATGCGACGGGGCATGGACGGTCGCCGCGGTCTCGACGACCTCGCCGAACGCGTACGCCGCCTGCGGGAGGCCGCGCGCCGACGCGGTGACCTCGGCGGCACGCTCGACCGGGTGCGCGCGATGCTCGACCAGGCGCTCGCCGAGGAGCGCGACACCCTCGCGGGCGAGGACGGTGACGACGCCCGGCTCGCCGAGATGGACCTCGCGACGATCCCCGACGACGTCGCCGGTGCGGTGCGGGCGCTCGGCGACTACGCGTGGCACTCGCCGGAGGCACGCGAGACCTACGAGCAGATCCAGCAGATGCTCCAGCGCGAGGTCGTCGGGGCGCAGTTCGAAGGGCTCAAGCAGGCGCTGTCGGGCAACGACCCCGAGGCGATGCAGGCCGTCAAGGACATGCTCGCCGACCTCAACCAGCTCCTCGCCGCCCACGCCCGGGGGGAGGACACCGAGGACCAGTTCCGCGACTTCATGGACAAGCACGGAGACCTCTTCCCCGAGCAGCCCGAGAACGTCGACGAGCTCATCGACGCCCTCGCCCGGAGGCAGGCCGCGGCCGACCGGCTGATGGCCTCCCTGACGCCCGAGCAGCGCGAGCAGCTCGGCCAGCTCATGTCCGACGCACTCGGTGACCCCGACCTCGCGTCGCAGATGGCGCAGCTCTCCGACAACCTCCGCGCCCTGCGGCCCGGGCTCGACCGGCGCAGCCCGGTGCAGCAGGGGCAGGGCGGCGAGCCGATGGGCTACGGCGACGCCGTCGGCGCGGTGGCCGAGCTCGCCGACCTCGAGCAGCTCGGCGAGCAGCTCGGGCAGGGCTACTTCGGCGCGACCCTCGACGACGTCGACGTCGAACGGCTCGAGCAGTACCTCGGCGCCGACGCCTCCCGCGACATGGAGGCGCTGCGCCAGCTGGAGCGCGAGCTCGAGCGCCAGGGCTACGTCTCCCGCGGCGACGACGGGCTTCGACTCACGCCCCGCGCCGTGCGTCGCCTCGGCGAGACCGCGCTCAAGCGGGTCTTCGAGCGCGTCGAGGCCGCCGGACGTGGCGACCACGACGACCGCGCCGCCGGTCAGGCCGACGAGCCGACGGGTCTGACCCGGCAGTGGGAGTTCGGCGACGAGCTGCCCATCGACACGGTGCGCACCGTCTCGAACGCCTTGCAGCGCAACGCGGCCCAGCGGAGCACGGCATCGGCTCCAGCCAGCGGTGGGGTGGAGCTGCTCGTCGAGGACTTCGAGGTGGCCGAGACGGAGCGGCGCTCGGTGGCGGCGGTCGCGCTGTGCGTCGACATGTCGTTCTCGATGATGCAGGAGGGGCGCTGGGGGCCGATGAAGCAGACGGCGCTCGCGCTCTCGCACCTCGTGCAGACCCGCTTCCGGCACGACGCGCTGCAGATCATCGGCTTCAACCTCGCGGCCCGCACGCTCACGCCCACCGAGCTCACCGAGGCCGAGCCCGAGTGGGTCCAGGGGACCAACCTCCAGCACGCGCTCATGCTCGCGTCGCGGCACCTGCGCCGGCACCCCGACGCCGAGCCGGTGGTCCTCGTCGTCACGGACGGCGAGCCGACGGCGCACATCGAGATCGACGGGGGGCCGGCGTTCCACTGGCCGGCGACCCAGGAGACGGTGCGCGCGACGGTCGCGCAGGTCGACGAGCTGCGCCGCTCGGGGGCGCAGCTCAACATCTTCATGCTGGGCGACAACCCGGGGCTGGCGCGCTTCGTCGACGCGGTGGCTCGGCGGGCCGGCGGGCGCGTGTTCACGCCCGACATCGCACGGCTCGGGGAGTACGTCGTCGCCGACTACCTGCGCACCCGCCGCGGACGCCGCTGAGTCGCGGGACACGAAGGACAGGAGAGCAGCATGGGCAAGGTCGTGTCGTCGGCATCGATGTCGCTGGACGGTTTCGTCGCGGGACCGAACGACGAGGTCGGGCCGCTCTTCGACTGGTACGAGGCGGGCGAGGTGCCGTGGGAGTCGGCGGGCGGTGACATGACCTTCCACCTGACGCAGACCGACGCGGACTACTGGCGGTCGTGGGTCGGACGGCTCGGTGCGCTCGTCGTCGGCCGGCACCTCTTCGACATCACCGACGGCTGGAAGGGCACGCACCCGCTCGGTGTCCCGGTCGTCGTGCTGACCCACGCGCCGCCGGACGGCTGGGGCTACCCCGGCGGCACGGTCGAGTTCGTGACGGGCGGCGTGCACGATGCGGTGGCGCGGGCCCGCGAGATCGCTGGCGACGCGGACGTCGGTGTAGCCGCGGGTGAGATCGCGAGCCAGTGCGTGGCCGAGGGGCTGCTCGACGAGGTGGCGATCGACCTCGTGCCGTGCTTCCTCGGCGTCGGGCGCCCCTACTTCACCGAGGCCGCCGGCCAGGTCGTGCTCGGAAACCCGACGACCGTCGTCGAGGGCGAGCGGGTCACGCACCTCGTCTATCCGGCGCAGCGCGGCTGACGCCGTAATCCGGTCGCTCGCACGGGTCACCGGCTGTCATGGTGGCGCCATGGGGCGAGCTCACGACGCGCGGCTGGACCGCATCGAGGCCTACTACGACCGGGTCCCGCGCGCTGTCGCGGCGGTCGAGGAGGTGGGCCCCTTCACGCTCTTCGTCGCCGACGAAGGCACCGGGTGGCAGTTCTACGCGCGGCCCCGGTTGGGCGGTCGGGGCGTCTTCACCCCCGAGGACGTATGCCGTGTGCTCGAGCACCAGCAGGCCCTCGGGGTGCCGCGGGCGCTCGAGTGGGTCGACGAGGTGACGCCCACGCTGCTGCCCGCCGTGCGTGGAGCCGGTCACGAGCCACACCGCTACCCACTGCTCGTCATGCCGCCGGAGGTGCCGGTGTCGCCGGACCCGCGGGCACGGACCCTGCACCCGGCCGAGCCGCACCTGTCGTTGGCGATGGGCGCGGTGTCGGCAGGTTTCGAGGGGCGCGACGAGGTGGAGCCGAAGGACCCGGGCAGGCGGCCCGAGCTCATGGAGCGCGGCGACCTCCTCGTCGTCGCCTCGTTCGAGGGCAACCGTCTCTGCGGCGCCGGGTCCGCCGCACCGCGCGGGGACGTCGCCGAGCTCATGGGCATCGCCGTGCCACCCGGCCACCGGGGCCGCGGTCACGGCACGGCGATCACGAGCACCCTCGTCGCCGCGTGCCGCGAGCAGGGCGTCGAGGTCGTCTTCCTCTCCGCCGGGTCCGACGCGGCGGGCGAGATCTACCGCCGGGTCGGCTTCGTCGACGTCGGCACGGCCTGCATCCTCGAGCTCGACGACTGAGGCACGAGCAGCATCACCGGGAGCGCCCTACGTCACTGCTGCGCTGGGTGCAGCACTGACGCACCAGCTCGCGTCGCCGCGCGTCTCCGGCGCCCCCCGGTCAGCCGACCTCGGCGAGGGCGTCCGCGAGGTAGGGGCGCAGGGCATCGGCCCAGCGGGCGCAGGTCGCCGGGAGGGTCGGCAGGCTCGGCCGGGCCGGCTCGGTCGACCGGGACACGAACGACATCGACGCCGCGGCCGCGAGGGCGAGGAGGTCTGCGGGGTCGCGGTCGCGCAGGGCCGGGTCGGTGCGCGCCAGCTGGGCTGTCGACACCTCGCTGCCGGTCATGGAGCAGTCGAGCGCCAGCAGCGCGTGGTCCATCCAGGCCGCGCCACGCCTGGCCTGTCCCCAGTCGACGAGCACGGTCCGGTCAGCCGTCAGCACGATGTTGTCGGCCCGGATGTCCCAGTGCACGAGCGCATCCCCGTCGATGAGGTCCGCCGCGCGGTCGGCCTGCACGGCGAGCGCGTCGTGGTGCTCGGCCCACCACGGGTCGACGAGGTCGAGGCGGTCGGCCAGCCCGCGCCACCGGGTGAGGAAGATCGGGGACGAGTCCCGTGCCGCGGGGAGGCCGTCGAGGTGGACCGCGTCCAGCACTGGCCGCAGCTCGTGGAGCGCATCGCCGACGCGCCGGAGGTCTGCGCCACTCCAGGGGGCTGGAGGAGGTGACCCCGGCAGGTCCTCGACGAGGAGGACGACCCAGTCGCCGTCGTCGTGGACGTCGAGCAGCCGCGGCAGGCACGCGTGGTCGGGAAGGGCGGCCAGCACCCGAGCCTCGGCACGCAGGAGCTCGGGTGTCGCCGGGTCGAGGGCGGTGCCGCAGGCCTTGACGAAGGCGGCGGTCCCTGATGCCGTGCGCACCCGCGCGGCAGGTCCCGGCGACATGCCGCCGACACAGTCGACGACGCCGACCACCTCGCCGCCCAGTCGCCGCTCGACCCACTGCCGCATCCGAGCGGGCGCCTGAGCGAAGCCGATCCGGACGCCGACCGCGTGACCACCCATCGGGCGAGCATGCCGAGTGGGACGACAAGGCTCAAGTCGACAACGCGCGAGGACGTCAGACCTTGGCGGGGCGGAAGCCGGCGGACTCGGCGTCGCTCATCGTCGCGAAGCACTGCTCGGGCTTGGTCACGTTGTAGTACCGGTCGCCCGGCTCGTGGGCGATCATCGAGTCCTCGTTGCCCTTGACCGGGCGCGACTGCGGGCACGGGTACTTGTCGCCCGCCTGTGGCCACGAGCCGGTGAAGCCGCTGCCACCCGCTCCACCGGTGGCGCCCACGTTCGGGTCGACGCACGCGGCCGTGGGGCTCGCGGCGTCCGCGCGGACGTACGCCGTCTCGCGCGTGTGGGCCCCGTAGCCGTCCCCCGAGTCGTAGCGGGCGACGGCATACCCCCGCTTGACGAGGCGCAGGCCGGCGTCGACCCCACCCACGTCCACGTAGCGGAGCAGTCGGCCGTAGCGGTCGACGTCGTCCTGGGCGCCGGCGGTGAGGGTCACGCGCTGGCCACCGATGATGCCGCGCAGCGCGTTGCGGGCCTCGGTGAAGCCACACTGGCCGGTCTCGGGGGTGTCGATGCCGATGAAGCGGATCTTGCGTGACACCCCGGCCCGGGAGACCCAGATCGTGTCGCCGTCGACGACCGTGGTCACGGCCCAGGTGGCTGCAGCCGCCTTCGCCTTCGCGGCCGCGGCCGTGGCCTGCGCGGCCCTGTCGGCGGCAGCCTTGGCCGCGGCGGCTCGGGCAGCAGCAGCCTTGGCGTCGGCGGCCTTCTTCGCGGCGGCAGCCTGGTCCGCGGCAGCCTGGTCGGCGACGGCCTGGGCCTCGTCGGCGCGCCGGGCGGCATCCGCGTCGACCGTCGCGACCGGGGTCGTGGGAGCTGGCGTGTGCGTGGCCGTCACGACGGGTTCCGCCACGGCACCGGCGAGAGCGTTCTCGTCGGAGCCTCGCGCCGCGGTGCCACCGATCGCGGCGAGCGCCACGAGGGCGGCGACGATGACGAGTCCGTTGGTCCTGCGGCTGCGCATCCTGCTCCCTGGTCCCCTGCTGATCGGCTCACCGTAGGTGATCGGCACCGCCCTGTCCGGCGAATCGGCCATGGTCGTGGGGCCGGCAGTCGGTCACACTGGCGGGGACGGGGGACCTGTCACGAAGCACGACGAGGGGGACCGATGAGCGAGCCGGAGACCACACCGACCGACCAGGCCACGAGCGCACCGACCACCGTGGACGCCTACGTCCAAGGCTTTCCGGACGGGCCGCGCCAGGTGCTCGAGCAGGTGGCCGCGGCGCTCCGCCGGGCGGTGCCCGGCGGCGAGGAGAAGATCCGCTACGGCATGCCGGCGATCATGTTCAGCGGCCGCTACGGCATCCACTTCGCGGGGTGGAAGAAGCACGTCGGGCTCTACCCGGTGGGGGAGCTGGATCCCGACCTCGAGGCGGAGGTGGCGCCGCACCGGGCGAAGAAGGACACGGTGCAGTTCTTCTACAAGGACCCCGTGCCCTACGACCTCATCGAGCGGGTCGCCCGGGCGCTCGCGGCACGCCACTCGGGGTGACCACGAGCGCCGACCTCAGTCGGTGACCGTGACGCCGCGCCAGAAGGCGACCCGGTCCCGGATCTGCGCGGCCGCGCTCTTGGGTGTCGGGTAGAACCATGCGGCGTCGCGGTTGGTGTCGCCGTCGACGGTGAGGGAGAAGTACGAGGCCTCGCCCTTCCACGGGCACGTGGTCAGCGTGCTGCTCTCGACGAGCACGCTGTCGTCGACGGACTCGCGGGGGAAGTAGTGGTTGCCCTCGACGACGACGGTGTCGTCGCTCTCGGCGATGACCTTGCCGTTCCAGATCGCACGCACGCTGAGCTCCTTGTCGCTCGCGTCCCGGGGTGGGACGTCCTCACCGACAACTCCGGGGCGGGTCGAATCCTTCCGAACGTTGGACAGCCTCAGCCGGGGCAACGCTCAGTCTCGGCGGGCGAGGAGGAACGCCTGCGGGGTCTTCTCGTAGTCCTGCGGGGCCCGCTCGGTGCGCACCGTGACGCGGAAGCCCGCGTCGGCGAGCTGCGCGGTCACCCGGTCGGCGTCATGTCGGTGAGCCTCGAAGGTGACCGCGTGGCCGTATGCCTGCTCGTGCCGCACCGAGAAGCCACCGGTCTGGAAGGCGAGCATCAGCAGCCCGTTCGGGCGGATGACGCGGTGCAGCTCGGCGAACACGTCGGGCAGGAGCGCCGCCGGCGTGTGGATGACCGAGTACCACGCGACAACGCCGGTGACCGAGGCGTCGGCGAGGTCGAGCGCGGCGAGGGTGCCGGTGCGGAAGTCGAGGTCGGGGTGCCGCCGACGCGCCTCCGCCACCATGCCCGGCGACAGGTCGATGCCGCTGACCTCGAGGCCGAGGGCGGCGAGGTGCCCGGTGAGGCGCCCCGGGCCGCAGCCGACGTCGACGACCGGTCCGCCGCTCTCGAGCCGGACGAGCTCGGCGAAGTGGCCGAGCAGCGCCCGGTCGAGCGGGCTCCGCTCGAGCTCGCCCTCGAGCAGGCTCGCGTAGTCGGCCGCGACCGTGTCGTAGGCCGCCCGCGTCTCGGTCACGTGCACGGGCTCGGTCACGCCTCGGCCTTGATGAGCCCGAGGGTGTGCGCGACGACGGCGGTCGCGTGTCCGTGCCCGAAACCGTGCTCGGTCTTGAGCCACGTGACGAGCTCGCCGTGCTTGACCGTGCCGGCGGCGTGCTGCTCGCGGACGAGGCCGATCCAGTGCTCGATCGGCCGGCCGTGGTTCCGCTCGATCGACGGGAAGTAGGACGCCGGTCCCTTGGGGGCGGGACTGGTGTCCGGGCCGGCGGTGGGCTGGGTGCTCATGGGTCCTCCTGGAGTGGTCGTCATGCCACCACGTCGAACGGCCGGCCCGCATCTCGACACTCCGGTGGCACCCGCACGGGAGGGACGACCGGCTGGCAGCAGGGCCCCCGCCGCGCGTCGGGAAGGCGCGGCCCCTGTCGAGCTGCCAGCCGGCCGTCCCGGTTCGGGTCGGCTGTGTGGCCTAGGCGGTCCGGGCGGTCGCGAGGCCGGCGACCGCGACCTCGGCGGGTTCCGGGACGGGAGTGCTGCGGCCGTGTGCCGCGTGGCGGGCGAAGTCGGCCACGACCTGGCCCGCCTTGCGCCGCGACGGCATGAAGCGCAGGAAGAAGGTCAGGCGCAGCACCCACGCGACCCAGCCGGTGAAGGGGATGCCGTAGAGCTCGGAGATCGAGCGGCCGACGCCGAAGGAGGCCGCCTGGCCGAGCCCGCGGTAGGCGAACGGCTTGGTCGGGCGGCCGCGGAACGTCCGCGCGAGGTTGCGCCCCACGTGCTCGCCGCCCTTGATCGCCCACAGCGCGTTGGCCGGCACGGGCTCGCCGCTCGTCGGGTGGACGACACACGCGGCGTCCCCGGCGGCCCAGACGCCGTCGACGACGGAGAGGTCGGGCCGGGTGACGAGGCGGCCGCGCGGGTCGCGGTGCGCGTCGAGCCCCGGGACCTGCACGGGACGTTGGCCGATGGTCGCGATGACGGTGCTCGCCGGGAGGCTCGTGCCGTCGGAGAGGTAGGCGTGGTCCTCGGTCACCGAGGCGAGGCGCACCCCGAGGCGCACCCGGACGCCGAGGCGACGCAGCTCCTGGTCGGCGCGCCGGGCGAGGCGGGGCTGGTCGTCGCGCAGCTCGGGGAGGATCGCGTCGCCGGAGTGGACGAGCTCGACGCGGACGCGCGCACCGCCGAGGTCGGCGACGGCCGCGGCCATCTCCACGCCGGCCATCCCGCCACCGGCGACGACGACGGTGTGACGGCGGAGACCCCGGTGCGCCGCTGCCTCGCGGACGCGGTCGGTCAGGACGGCGATGTCGCCGGGCGCCCGCAGCGTGAAGCCGTGCTCGGCGAGGCCCGGCACGGTGGTCGCGGGCTCACGGCCCCCGGTGCCGACGACCAGGCCGTCGTAGTCGAGGACGCGCTCGTGGCCAGTGTCGGAGGGCGAACCAGGCCGGGGATCGCACTCGTCGTCGGCCAGCACGTACCGCACGACCCGGTGCTCGGCGTCGATCGCCGTCGCCCGGCCGAGGACGACGTGCGCGTGCGGCATCGCGTCGACGAGCGGCGTGCGCGTCCGGTCGTAGGGCAGCAGCCCCGCGAGGACCTCGCCGGTGAAGCCGTGGAAGCTGTGCGCGTCGTCGGTGCTGATGACGACGACCTGGACGTCGCCCGCGCGGACCGCGCGTCCGGCGTGACGCATCAGGCCGGCATACGCGTGGAGGGTGACGTAGCCGCCGCCGAGGAGGACGACGCGGTAGCGGGCGCGGTGGCCGCCGCGGACGAGCGTGGTCACGACGCCACCGCCAGCGTGGAGACGGCGGTGGTGGTGGCGGGGCGGCCGACGGCGACCGGGCGCCCGAACGTCGTCGGCTCCGCGGCACGGAAGCCGAGGTGGGCGAGGTCGGCGGCCATCCCGCGGGTCCGGTCGACGAGCTCGAGCGTCGGGACGCCGATCGAGAAGTGGCCGCGGTGGCCGGTGAGCGCGAGGAGCGCGGTCTCGGCGAAGCACGCGTAGGAGCGGCCGTCGGGGAGGCCGATGTTGCCGCCGACGAGGCGCAGGCTCGGGATGTCGACGACGCCGCCGTCGACGACGAGGACGTCGGGCCGCTCGTCGACGAGCGAGGGAGAGGTGTTGCGGGGCTGGGTCGCGTCGAGCACGACGGCTCCGGGCGCGAGGTGCTGGGCACCGAGGAGCGCGTCGGCCGAGGCGGTGAGGAGGATGACGAGGTCGGCCGTGGCGACGGCGTCCATCGTCGTGGCGGTCGTCGTCGGGACCTGACAGCCGACCTCGGCGGCGAGCGCGTCGAGCCGTCCGGCCCCGCGGGCGACGAGGGTGAGCCGGGCGACGGCCCGGTCGCGGGCGAGCAGCCGGGTGACCGCGGCGCCGACGCTGCCCGTCGCGCCGACGATCGCGACGTGCGGGTCGGCCGCGTGGTCGACGGCGTCGCGCAGCAGGCGGCGGGCCTGGTCGTCGACGATCGCGGCGGTGAAGGCGTTGCCGTTCGTCACGCCGATGTCGGTGCGGCCGCGGAGCGAGACCCCACCCGCGGTCACCGTGGCGGTCAGGGCGCCGAGCCCCACGACGTCGCAGCCGAGGGCGCGGGCCTTGTCGACCGCACGGTGAACGCGGGCCCGGCCTTCGCTGGGGGAGGTGAGCAGGTGGCGCGCCCCGAACGGCACGAGCACGACGTGGCCGACCGGCGAGCCGCCGATGTGGATGCCCGCCATCGAGATCGGGCGCAGCGGGAGCCGGCGCAGGGCGGTGTCGTAGACGGGGTCCGGCACCCGGCCGAGCGGCGACCAGACGCGGGCGAGGTCCTCGCCGAGGCGGGCCCGCGGGTGGACGGTGAAGGCGAACGTGCTGCTCACGGGGTGCTCCTGAGGGGTCTGCGTATGCCGTGTGGCTCGGGAGGAGCCGCTTCATGAGTCGCGGTGCGGCGCCGTTGCAGGAGAGGAGGAGCGGCCGGAGGGGGTGATACCTCGGGGAGCGCGCGGGACGGCATACGCCCTCGAAACTGGGTACGCGTACCCAGCGCTCGTGCGCCCGTGCCGGGCGGGGCGATAATCGAGGATGCTCCGCATCGCGGCGGCCTTGGCCGTCTGCGCGTTCTCGGTGGCGGCCTGCTCGGGCGGCGACGGGTCGGCCACGGGCGGGAGCGCCGGCCCCCCGGTGTCGTCGAGCAGCAGCGCATCCGGTGGTGCGACGTCCGGAGTGCTCGAGGTCGTCGCCGTCTACCGGCCCGTGTGCGGGCCCGAGCCGCGGCCGACTGCCGGGGCATCAACGGCGCCGGCGTGCCCCGAGGAGCCGGTGGGCGCCGTCGAGGTCGTCGCGACCGGCGCGGACGGGACGGTGGTGGCGCGGGGCACGACGGCGGCGGACGGGCGGGTGTCGCTGGCCCTCGCTCCCGGGACCTACACGCTGACCGCCGCGCCTGCGCCACCGCCGCGCATCACCCCGCGCCCGACGTCGGTGACCGTCGGCACCGAGCCGATGCCGACGGTCACCCTCGTCTACGAGTCGTCCATGCAGTAGGGACGACTCGCGTTCGCTCTGCTACTTGCCCGTGCCCCCCTTCATGACGATCGACGCCGCGTTGGTGTTGTTGCCGAGCGTCAGGTCGGGCGTCGAGCTCGTCACGGACGCGGTGTTGAGGATCGTGCCGACGCTGCCGGACACCTGCGACTCGATGACGAAGGTCACCGAGGCGCCGGCCGGGACGTTGGCGGAGGTGCACCGGACCGTGTGGGTGGCCTTGGTGTAGGTGCACTGCGGCGAGACGTACTGCACGACGAGCTTCTTGTTCGTCAGCGGGAGCGCGTCCGTGACCACGATGTCGCGGGCGTCGGACGGGCCGCCGGTGCCGCACGTCGGGGTCTGCGTCGACTGGGCGTCGGTCTCGCACCCGGTGTCGTTGTGCACGACGAGGGTGTAGATGAGCGTCGGCGACGGGTTGCCGGACCGCTTGCTCGCCTGCTTGTCGAGCCAGACGTCGGCGCGGGTGTTGACGGTGGTGCCCGCCGTCGCGGTGTTGTTGCCCGGCACCGGGTCGGGTGTCGGAGAGCTCACCACGACGCTGTTGGTCAGCACCGTGCCCGGGTCGAGCGACGGGTCGACGCGCACCGTGAGCTGGACCGTCGCGGTCTGGCTCGGTTGCAGTGTGCCGACGGCGCACTCGACGCTCGCGGTCTGCACGAGCGTGCACACCGTCTGGCCGTTGTTGTCGACGCCGGACACGAACGTCACGCCGGCCGGCAGGGTGTCGGTCAGCAGGACCGAGGTCGCCGTCGACGGACCGCCGTTGGTGGCCGTGATGGTCCACGTCAGGAGGCCGCCGGCGATGACCGGGTCGGGCGAGTCGGTCTTGGTGACCCGGAGGTCGGCCGAGGCCGTGACGCCCGTCGGGACGCTGACCCGGTTGTTGGCGTTGTCCGGGTCGGCCGTGGTGCTCGACACGACGGCCTCGTTGACGAGGATCGTGCCGGGCGTGACGTCCGGTGCGACGGTGCCGTTGACCGTGACGACGGCGCTCGCCCCGGCATTGAGGTTGCCGAGGTTGCACGTCAGGTCGTGCCCGGTGGGCTGGCCGTACGTGCACGTGCCGACGGTCGTCGACACCGACACGAAGGTCACTCCGGTGGGGAGCCGGTCGGTCACGACGGTGCCGACGGCCCGCGACGGACCGTTGTTCGTCACCGTGACGACGTACTGGATCGGGGTGCCGGCGACGACCGAGGCCGGCCCGGTCTTCGTCACCTGGAGGTCGGCGGAGCCGGTGAAGACCACCTTGCCCGTCGCCTGGTTGTTGGCCGTGACCGGGTCGGGCGTCGGGCTCGACACGGTGGCGACGTCGTTGACCTCGGCGACGTCGGCTGCGGTGACGAGGACGCGCACCGTGGTGCGCCCCCCCGCCGGCTCGGTGCCGAGGTCGCACGTGATCGTGATCGCGGTAGCCGGGCCGGCGGCCGTCGGTGCGCACGTGCCGGACGGGGTCACGGTGACCCCGGTGACCGAGAACGGCGTGCTCGAGGTGAGGACGTCGGTGAGCGTCACGGTGACGGCGTCGGAGGGTCCGAGGTTGTCGACGTGGATGTCACAGAAGGCCTCGGTGCCCGCGGGTGCCGTGGTGTCCGGCTTGCAGACCTTCGTGACGGCGAGGTCGGCCTTGGCCAGCACCGTCGTCGTCGCGGTCGCCGTGTTGTTGCCGGGTGTCGGGTCGGTCTGGTTGGCCGCCGCGACCGAGGCGGTGTTGGTGATCAGCCCGGACGCGTTGGTGCCGAGGAAGTTCGACGGCACGTGGACCTGGATCCCGATGACGACCGACTGGGCCGGCAGGAGGGTCCCGACGGCACAGGTCAGGGTGCCGGCGGCGTTGGTGCAGCCGGGTGCGCTGACGAGGCTCACACCGGCCGGCAGCACGTCGGTGACGGTGACGGCCTGCGCCGTCGCCGGACCGTCGTTGGTCGCGGTCAGCGTGTACGTGAGGTCCTGACCGGCGACGACCGGGTCGGGCGAGTCGGTCTTCGTGATCCGCAGGTCGCTCTGGAGGCACGACGGCATCCGGAACGAGCCGATGGTCGTCAGCCCGTTGTCGTGCATGCCCGTGAGCCAGTAGGTGCAGTCGTCGACCGGGTCGACGTTGAGGCCGGCGTAGTCGCCCCAGCGGTTCGATCCCGCCTGGAAGGCCGTGCCCGCGGTCATCGTCTGCTCACCCTGCGGCATGGACCCGAGCGGGTCGTTGACGCTGCGGGCCGTGTAGGCCAGCGACGGGAAGGTCGTCGTGCCGTCGGATGCCGAGTAGCCGAGGGCGATGTCGCCCCGGCCGTCCATCGCCGCGGCCGCCATCCAGCGGTGCACGCCGTCGACCGGCGCGTACGTCCCCTGCTGGAAGATCGACCAGCCGGCCCCGGTGTTGCGCAGCTCGTACCACCGCACCCCGGCGCGGTTGGCGCCGTCGGCGTCCACGGTCTGGTTGATGACCATGGCCTGGTGGTCGGCGAAGTTGCGGTACTGCAGGCGCGCCATGAGGCGGTTGGTGATGCCGTCGACCTTCTGCGTCGTCCCGGGCTGCGGGATGCAGTCGCGGAAGGTCGGTGTGCAGCTGAGGTCGGTGTCGAAGGCCGCCGTGTTGACCGTGTCGGTCAGCGTGAACGTCGTGTTGGCCGGGGTGGCCCAGTCGACGTGGAACGACCGGATCTCGATGCGGTCGTTGCCGCCGTCGAAGGCGCCGTCGAACGACATCGCGAACGGGTTCGGCGCACCTGCGGGCGGCGGGTTGGCGCCGTCCCAGTCGGCCGGGACGATGCGGCGCTCGCGGCCGTCGACGCCGCCGCCGACGCCGACGCTGAAGGACTGGAAGGTCGCGGGCGAGCCGGAGAGCATCTGCCCACGGTCGAAGGCGTACGCGCCGACCGCGCCACCCTCGTACGTCGACATGTAGAGCCCGTCGGGCCAGATGCCGTACTTCATGTAGTCGTGCGACCGCGGCAGGTTGAACTGGTAGAGGAACCAGTTCTGCGTCGGGTCGGGTGTCTGCGAGTAGGCGATGCACATCGGGAACGTGCCGCCGGGACCGGTCGCCGAGTTCGGGTTGGTGAACTGGCTGATCATGAACCGGTCGGCCTCCTGGTCGTAGAGGACGATCGGGTCGCCGGCGTTCTGGTTGCGGCACTGGTCGAAGCCGGTGCCGGCCGTCGTGCCGTTCTGCCAGAGCACGTTGATGTTGGTGGGGCCGGCGAGCGAGGTGCCCTGCTTGTTCCAGATCTGGATCTGGGAGTTGACCATCTGGACGTAGTGGTTGGGCCCCACGTCACCGTTGGGGTCGGGCGGGGTGAACGGGCTCGTCTGTCCGGCGAAGGACACGAGCGGCGCGGTGAGCTCCTGGCCGGCGTCGAAGGACGGGGCCGCCTTGGTCGTCGCGGAGGCGAGGGTCTTGCTCGTCTGGAGGACGGGGTCCTTGGCGCCCGGTGTCTTCGTGGTGGCGCTCGCGTGCCCGCGCCCGAGGCCCTCGCCCGGGTCGACGCGCGTCGCGCTGGGGTGGTGGCTCAGCTTCTTGAGCGGCGTCGTGGTCCTCCCGGCCGCGAAGGGTTGGCTGACGTAGGGCCCCGGTTCTCTGCCGCTCTGCATCACCGTGCCCTGGCTCGAAGTGATGGCCAGTGCGGAGGTCATCGGCAGCGATGCCGCCATCAGAGTGACCGCCAGCACGCGCGGGATGAGATGCGCTGTCATGTCCGTTCCTTCCCCGTTGGTTGGACTGAGCGACCTTTCAGTGTTGCCCCGGCCTGTTTCGAGCCGCAGCCGTATCACCGAAATGCCCACAACTCTTGCGTACCAATACAATTCGTTATGAAACGGGTGATACCTGAGGGGCGCCGCTGCGGTGGGGGTGTCCGTGGGAACGGTGCGTATGCGTGGGGCGGGACCGCAGCGGAGTGCACTTTGTCCCGCGGCCGGCCGCACGGCATACGCCCTCGGTCGCGCCGACGTGCCTAGGCTGCGGTCATGGCGACATCACGCGCGGGGAAGTGGTCGATCGCGTCGCGGGACTCGTTCCTGTCGATCGGGTCGACGGGATCGGTGCTCTCGATCGGGAGCGCAGGGTCGGTGCTCTCGATCGGCAGTGTCGGCTCGTTCGCGTCGTTCCTGTCGATCGGGTCGTCGATGAGCGCGCTCTCGCTGCTGTCGAACATGTCGCGACTGTCGGTGCTCTCGCACCAGAGCGACGGGTCGGTCCTGTCGGCGCAGTCGAAGCGGGCGGTGCGCGGCTACCGGGTCAACGGGACGCCGGGTCGGGGACGGTCCTCGGCGGTCGAGCCGGCCGGGCGGTAGACGAGCCAGAGTGCGCCGGTCGGGGTCGGGGTGGCGCTGACCAGGGTGAGGCGCTGGAGCTCGGCCAGGCAGTCGAAGAGGCGGCGACCCTCGGGGTCGAGGACGGGCGCGACGGCGAGGTGGAGCTCGTCGACGAGGCCCTCGGCGAGCAGTGACCGGGCGAGCTCGATGCTGCCGTGGACGCCGATGTCGTTGCCGGGCAAGGCTTTCACGTCGCGGACGACGTCGGCGAGGGGGCCCTGGACGACCTCGGCGTCACCCCACTGCGTCGTGAGCGGGCTGGACGTGACGACGTACTTCTTGACGCCGTTGATGAAGTCGGCGAAGGGCTGCTCGTCGGAGGTCGGCCAGTAGCGCGACCACTCGTCGTACATGTGGCGGCCGAGGAGCACGGCGTCCTGCCGCTCGATGAGGGCCGTCTCGCGCTCGATGAGGACGTCGTCGAACGTCGGCGGCTGGGGCTTGTCGGGGTCGACGTCGGGCGGGAAGCAGCGCGTGGGGTCGTCGACGGAGCCGTCGAGCGAGGTGATGGTGTAGAGCACGATCCGGCGCACGGCGGTCTCCTGGTGGTGGGGCTACGGGGCTGCGGGGCCGCTGGGGGTGAGGTTGAGCCAGACGGCGAGGTCGGTGATCTCGCGGTGGACGGCGGTCGTGATGGCCTTGGTGAAGCGGACGTCCTCGTGGATCGCATTGACGACGAGCGTGCCGGCCTTGCGGTCGGCTTGGGCGTCGAGCTTCCCGACGAGCCGGTCGTGGTGGAGGATCGGCAGCGCAAAGTAGCCCCACCGGCGTTGGCCTTTCGGCTTGTACATCTCGAGGATGTACTCGAAACCCCAGAGCTGCTCGGCGCGCACGCGGTCGTGGACGAGCCGGTCGAACGGGCTGAGGAGGGCGGTGCGTCCCCTGAAGCTGTCGGCGACGTCGAGGTATGCCGGGTGGACGCGCCACGTCCCTGGCACGCCCTCGACCTCGGCGGGCTCGCCGGCGTCGCCGACGTAGTTGCCCTCGCCCGGCATGACGGTGCCGCTGGCCCGGGCGATGCCGAGGGAGGCCAGGCGACGCTCGTTGCGGTGTGCGATCGCCTCGTCGAGGCTGAGCGACGCGAGGTCGGGCGGATAGACACGCTCGGGGACGTCGAAGTAGCGCTGGCGGCCCTTGCGCCCGGCGATCGCGACTTCGCCTCTCAGGGCCATGGCCTCGAGCATCTTGGTGATGTTGCGGTTGTTGGTCCAGCCGGTCGAGGGCCACGGGACGACGCTCGTGTCGGGGATGTCGCGTGAGAGGAGGGGTCCGTCGGCTTCCAGCGTGGTGATGATGTCGCGGCGGAACGAGTCGTTGGCGGCGAGCCAGTCGGCCATGAACGGGTAGGGCTCGGCGTCGCGGACCTCGGCGATCACGGCCGGCACGTCGTGCGGGCTGCGGACGTAGGCGACGGTCTCGACGAGGGTGCGGTCGTGCTCGATGGCCTTCGTGAGGTCGGCGGGGTCGTAGGTCCTGCCGAGCCGGCTCCACAGGACGAGGTCGGCGCTCGGAGCGATGGCTGCGGTCGGGTCGATCTGGAGGAACGTCAGCCGCTCGACCGTCTGCACGAGGTCGGTCGGGCGCGGCAGGTCGAGCAGCTGCGCGTGCACCGCGATGCGACGGGCCTGCTCGCTCGTGAGCTGGTGGACCACCATGCCGGAGACCCTAGCCAGCCCCGCCGACACGCGGTGGTCGGGGCGGTCAGCTCTCCTGTGGCTCGTGCACCGGCGGAGGGAGTGGCTCGAACCGGGTGGCGGCAGGGTGGCCGGTCGGGTCAGCTCGCGGCCCAGCCGGTGACGTCGACGATGCGCAGGACGAGGACGCGGTCGAAGGGGCGGTCCCGGTACTGCGCGTAGCGGTCGGCGAGCAACGCCGCGAGACCGTCCGTGCGTTCGGCCGACGGCGTCGCGTCCCACTCCAGCGAGGCGCGCACCCACCAGAGCCGCGACCAGTCGTCGCGATCCCACTGCTCGACGAGCAGCGTTGCGCGCGAGTCGGACTCGAGGTTGTGCTCGCGCTGGAGCCGGGACAGCGACTTGGGTTTGACGCGGTCGATCGGCACCCCGACGAAGCCGTCCTCGTCGACTGCGTAGACACACGGCACGGCGTCGACGCCGCGGGTGGCGTGGAGGGTGCAGAGCACGCCGTGGTCGTGAGCGACGAGTCGCGTCATGGCATCCGAGCGGGCGAGCCTCATCGCGGGGCCCGCGCCGTCAGCTGGGAGGTCGTCGTCATGCGGTCCTCGCGATCACCGC
>NZ_LMSW01000014.1:0-47403 GCF_001429645.1 Terrabacter sp. Soil810 | reverse complement strand
CGTCTNCGTCTGTCGTCTGTCGTCTGTCGTCTGTCGTCTGTCGTCTGTCGTCTGTCGTCTGTCGTCTGTAGTCCCAGCCAGCCTAGGTGGCCACGGGCGGCGCGGACGTCGCCCACGGCATACGGGATCGGGGTGGTCCCGACGCGCGCGCCGCTACTGTGGCGGCATGGCTGGTCAGGTGCAGGCGCCCTTCTGGGCCAAGGTCATCGCGACGTTCACCGGGTGCGCGTCGATCGGGGCGCTCGCCGGGCTCATGGGTGGCGCGCTCACGAAGGACGTCGGGCGCGGGCTCGTCGTCGGCATCGTCGCCGGGCTGCTCGTCGCGCTGGCCCTCGTCATCCTCAAGCCGGACCGCATCCGCGGCGAGTGACCGCCCCGCGGACCGTGAGGTGGGTCAGGGCCGCTCGCGACCTGACGGCGCTGTCGTGCGGGCGCCACGGCCGAGACGAAGCCCGGGCACGAGCGCGGGGACGCTGACGGCATACGCGTCGTACTCCGCCCCGAACGTGCGGCGGAGGTCGCGCTCCTCGAAGGTGATCCCGACGGCGATGTAGCCGGTGGCGGCGACGGCGAAGAGCAGGTGCGGCGCGCTCATCCGCGGGGTGGCCCAGAACGCGAGCACCATCCCGGTCATCAGCGGGTGCCGCACGATCGCGTGGAGGCCGCCCACCTTCAAGGTCGCGGGCCCGTCGGACTGCTGCGTGCGGGAGCCCCACCCGGCCTGTCGGAGCCCGAGCAGCTCGAGGTGGTCGACGGCGAAGGTCGCCGCGATCGCGAGCACCCAACCCGCCGCGCACAGCGTCCAGAGGGCGTATGCCGTCACGCCCTCGACGTGCCAGATCAGCTGGTCCCATGGTTGCCACAGCGCCAGCAGGAGTGCGAGGCACGCATTGGTGGCGAGCACGTAGGTGGTGCGCTCGAGCTCGGCCGGGACCCGTCGGCGGAGCCAGGCCTTCGCCGGTCGACGTGTCATCACCGAGTGCTGGACGGCGAAGAGCAGCAGGAGCGCGAGGTCGACGGCGACCGCCCACCCGGTGCTGGCGCGAGCCGGCCCGTCGACGGTGCGGGGGATCGCGATGCCGGCGAGGAAGACCATCGTCCACACGGTGATGGCGACGAACCCGCACCAGGCGGCGGCGGAGATGACGAGAAACGCGATGCGTCGGGACATCTCTACAGGTTGTCGACGCGCGGGCAGCGGCACAGCCGTGGAACTACCCCACTTCTACGGCGTCCTTCTACGGGGTCCGCGCGACGTACCAGGCCGCCACCTGCGAGCGGGAGCTGAACCCGAGTCGCAGCCGGATCCGCTCCAGGTGCGACTCGGCGGACCGCTCGGAGATGCCGAGCCTGTCTGCGATCTGGCGGTTCGTGAGGCCCTCTGCCACGAGGCCCGCGACCTCCGTCTGGCGCGTCGTGAGCCCGGTCGGCACGGCGCGGCGCAGCGCCGGGAGGCCGAGGAAACGCCGCACCTCGTCGACGACCGACTGCGCATCGCCGATGGCAGGCAGGTGCGAGCGGCCCTCGAGCTCGACGAGCTCGGCCTCCGGGATCGCCTGTGCGAGAGCCCGGCCGCCGGCCAGCGGGGCCGCCCGGTCTCCACGACGGTGCAGCACCAGGGTCGGTGCCCGGACGCGCCCGAGGTCTCGGGTGACGTCGAGTCCGTAGGCGAGCTGCAGCAATGCGACCGCCGTCTCGGCCGAGGAGGCGGCGCGCTGGTAGCGGGCGAGGGTCCGTCGCGTGCCGGCGTCCGCATCGGGGGCGAAGACCTCGGTGAGCAGGTCCGATCCCAGTCCCCAATGGGTCGCGAGCAGGCCGAGCACGTGCTGCCGGCTGTGGTCGTCACCGATGGCGCTCCCGATGGGCCAGCCGCCGTAGAGCACGAGGCGCGAGAGGGTCTCCGGCCGTTCGGCGGCCCACCGAACGGCCGCCGCGGCCCCCAGTGACCAGCCGAACAGGTCGAAGCGGGTGGCGCCGACAGCGTCGGTGACGGCAGCGATCGTGGCGACCTCCAGCTCCATCGTGCGGGGGCCGTCGTAGGCGTCGGAGAGGCCGCAGCCCGGTCGGTCGTAGCGCACCAGGGTGCGTCCGGACGACAACGCCTCGTGGAACATCCGCTCGCCGGGGATGGCCCATCCCATCTCGAGGTGGCTCAGCCATCCGGGGGCGACCACGAGGAACGGACCACTCCCCGTGACGGCATACGCCACTCGGCCCCCGCCAGTCAGGGGGGCCGTCCCCAGGCGCTGCGCAGCCACGGGGTCCAGTGAACCGCACGACGGCGTGGGGTCGCCCGGTTCAGGGTGGGGGAGTCAGGGGGCGTCGGGCGGCAGGCTCAGTCAGTGGGCGGCAGGCTCGGGACGGCGGGCAGGCTCAGGCTGTCGGGCAGGCTCAGGCCGTCGCGCTCGTCGTCCCACGCGGCCGCGCTGATGCGCCACCCGTCGGCCGTGCGGACGAACTGGATCGTCTTCATCCCGCGCCCGGTGAACGGCTCGCCCTCCTGCGTGCCCGCCTTGGCGTAGCCGCCGAACCAGTGGGCGATGTCGCCGAAGACCTCGACGCGCCCCGCGACCGGCCACTCGCGGAAGCCGGTCAGCGAGCCCCCGGTCAGCAGCGCCTCGCGCGGCGCGATGAACTCCTCGACGCCCATGACCGCCGGCTCCAGGCCGCAGGTGCGCACGATGACGGCCCGGGGGAGCAGCAGCGCGCGCAGCCCGTCCATCCGCTCGGAGCAGCCCGGCCCCGAGACGAACGCGCCGAAGAACGCGTCGACCATGCCCTGGATGGTGGCCCGGTCGCTGGCCCAGTCGTATGTCGCGGCTTCCGTCGTCACGGCCCACACGCTAGCCGCGCCACCCCGACCGATGGCGTATGCCGTGTGCCCCGGTCGGTGGGTGGTGTGGGGGCTGGGACTGGGGCTGGGCTGGGGCTCAGCGGCCGGCGGTCACGGCCTTGAGCTGGTCGAAGCACTCGCTCACGTGGTGCTGGAGGTCGTGCGCGCCGGTCGCGTCGTTGATCCACGTCTCGAAGCCGACCTTGAAGGCCGCGATCCCGGCCTCGGCGGTGAGGCTCGCGGTCGGGTCGGTGACGCCACGGGCCCGGAGGGCGTCGGCCATGGCGGCTCCGAGCGAGGCGAGCTTGATGAGCTCGCGCTCGCGCAGCATCGGGTTGGCGTCGATGACGCGCTGACGCAGCCGCGAGCCCTCCCGGTTCTGCTGGAGCAGGCCGCTCACGGTGTCGAGCGCTGCGGCGACAGCATCAATGGGAGCAGCCGAGTCACTCTGTGCCGCAATGGTCTCCGCGAGGAGGGCGTGCAGGTCGATCGGGCCGGCGAAGAGCACCTCGCGCTTGTCGGCGTAGTGCCGGTAGAAGGTGCGCTCGGTCAGGCCGGCGCGGGCCGCGATGTCGGCGACGGTCGTCTGCTCGAAGCCGTGCTCGAGGGAGAGCTCGATCGCCGCCGCCATCAAGCGACCGCGTGCATCCGGCTCCCAGCGACCCATGTCGTGAATCCTAGCGATGACAGGGACTGACATCAGGGGGTATTGTGCTGATGTCACAGACTGACATCACGGCGGCGCGAGCGGCGGCGACGGGTCGGTCATGATCAGGAGGATCACCATGCGCGTCTTCGTCACCGGAGCATCCGGCTGGATCGGCTCGGCCGTCGTCCCCGAGCTCCTCGCCCACGGCCACTCGGTCGTCGGTCTCGCCCGCTCCGACGCGTCGGCAGCAGCGCTCGAACAGGCCGGCGCCGAGGTGGTGCGCGGCGGCATCGACGACCTCGACGTCCTGCGTGATGCCGCCGCCGCCTCGGACGGCGTCATCCACCTCGCCTTCAAGCACGACATCGCCTTCTCGGGTGACTACGCCGGCGCGGCGACCGCGGACCGTGCGGCGATCGAGACCCTCGGGTCGGCGCTCGAAGGGACGGGCAGGCCGTTCTTCATCGCCTCCGGCGTGCTGGGCCTGACGGCTCCGGGCCAGGTGGCGACGGAGACGGACGGGCACGACATCGACCCCTCCGCCGTCGGTCCGGCGGCTCGGGCGCTCAACGCGGAGCTCGCGCTGTCCTTCGCCGAGCGTGGCGTCCGCTCCGGGACCGTGCGTCTGGCTCCCACCGTGCACGGTGAGGGCGACGAGGGCTTCATGGCCAGCATCGTCGGGGTGGCGAAGGAGAAGGGCGTCTCGGCCTACGTCGGTGACGGCTCGAACCGCTGGCCGGCGGTGCACCGGTCCGACGCAGCCCGCCTCTACCGCCTGGCGCTGGAGCAGGCGCCGGCCGGCTCGACGCTGCACGCGGTCGCGGAGGAGGGCGTGAGCTTTCGCGACATCGCCGAAGCCACCGGTCGCCGGCTCGACGTGCCCGTCACCTCCATCGACCCGGCCGACGCAGCGGCTCACTTCGGCTGGCTCGGCGGCTTCATCGGCCTGGACTCCCGTGCGTCGAGCGCGGCTACCCGCGAGCTGCTGGGTTGGCAGCCCGCCGGGCCCAGCCTCATCGACGACCTCGACGCCGGCCACTACACCAGGTCGGAGCAGGCTGACCGGGCTCCGTCGCGCTGACGTTCGGGCGCCTTGGCGCGGTCGCGGCGTGTCGTCAGTCCTCGAAGACCGACCAGCAGATGGCGTTCCGGCGAGCCTGGTCCTCGAGGACCAGTGCCCGGATCGGTTCGTCGAGATGGTCGCGCTGCCAGTCACGCTCGAGCCGTCCGGCGTTGACCTCGTTCGGGTGTGCTGCTCGAGTGGCCTTGATCGCGTAGGCGGCGGCGCCGAGATCGTGCTCGGCGACGTGGCCCACGCAAGCCGCCTGGCCCGCGGCGTAGGCCGCGAACCGGGCGGCCCCCCGCAGAGGTCGGGCGGCCCCCATCGCGTGTCCGCCGCAGGCCCGGGCATCCATCATCGTCATCTCGCCGCGGGCCCACGCGCGCGCCGCGTCGATGGCGTCCCGAGGGCGAGTGTCGGTCGGCTCTTCCGCCTCGAACAGATGCAGCACGTGCTCGGCACACCGGGCGGCCCACAGGGCCAGGAGCTGGTGATCCGCGTCGCTGAGCAGGCCTCCACGGCGGATCGTGACCAGGCGCGGGTCGCGAACGTCCGGCAGGATCATGCACCTAGCCTCCCAGCCCTCATGGCCCGAAGCGGGATCCGTCTGCAGGCTCGTGAAGAAATCTCGAGGAGGATGTCGAAGACCTCCGCAGCCGGTCGACGTAGGAGTACGAAGCACACCCGAGCAACGAGTAGGAGTGATCGACATGCCGCGTTTCATGGGATTCGTGAGGATGGAAGAGGGGATCGGCACACCGCCGAAGGCACTCTTCGATGCCATGGACGTCCACATCGGCGAACGGGCCGCCTCAGGAGTGTTCCTCGACGGCGGCGGGCTGTACGGGACGGAGGACGCCGTGAACTTCGTGGTCAGCCAGGGCGAGATCACCCAGCACGACGGACCGTACGCCGAGTCCAAGGAGGTCATCGGAGGGTGGTCGATCATGCAGTACGACACCCTCGAGGAGGCCGTGGCCGACCAGCGGAAGTTCGCCGAGCTGCACGCCAAGTACTGGCCTGAGGTCACCGTGATCTCGACCCTGCGCCAGATCTCCACCGGCCCGGACGCGCCCGGCGACTGAGGCCCAGCCATGGCGTTGGCTTCGGGACGGCCGTGGGTCTGGGCCACCGCCGGCCCGCACGACTCGAAATGATGCCATCGTCGCGACGTGGCAGGCCGACCCGGCCTGCCACGTCGCGCTCTCAACCGGGCTCGTGTTGCTGGACGCGTCGAGAGGCTAGGGGGCCCCTGCTTCGAGCAGCCCCCTGACGACCGTTTCCACAGCACCCGGTTGCTCCTGGGCGATCATGTGGCCGGCGTCTGGGACGAGCGTGAGCTGGGCGCCGGGGACGCCGTCAGCGATCTCGACGGCGTTCCTGTGCGATGAGCCGGTCGCCCGTGTCATGGATGACAGCCGTGGGGCAACGGGTCGCCGCGAGGTCGGGGCGCGAGTCCGGACGGCTCATGACTGCTTCGAGCTGGGCAACAAAGGCGTCGGGACCGATCTCGAGCGCCATCGTTCGCCAGGCGTCGGCCGGGTCCGTGCGCGCGACGGTGTCGGCGTCGACCAGGACGGGGTAGACGGCTTCGACGAGCTCCTTGAAGCGGCCGGCGGCAACGGCGCGCTGCTGCTCGCGTCGGCTCGCCACCTGTTCGGGGGAGTCCGGACGTGCCGAGGTGGCGATCAGCGCCAGTCCCGAGACCCGTTCCTGTGCGAGGCGCATGACTTCGAGGGCGACGTAGCCGCCCATGCTGAGACCGACCAGCGCGAACCGGCCGGGCGCTGCGGCAAGCAGCCGTTGCGCCATTCCGGTCACCGTGCTGTCGCGACGAGTGTCGGCGATCGTGACCCCACCGTACGACCACACGATCGGCAGCAGCTGGTAGTACAGTCGGGCCGAGCACAACAGGCCCGGGATCAGAACGGTGTGAACAGGGGTGTCGGCATCCTCGAAGGCTACAGAGCCCCGCAGACAGGGCACGCCAGCGCGGTGGACGCTTCCGAGCCCCGAGGATCTTGGGGCAGCAAGCGCATTGACTCACGATGGGTGGTGCACAGCAGCCGTCGGGCGAGCCCGTGTCTAGGCGACGTTGATGCTTCTCCAAGATGCCCGGCAGCGGCTCAGTGACGTTACGGCCGGCGCAGCTGGTCAGCCGCTGGCCCTCTGGATCCGTCGCCAGCCGCCGGCTCGGTTGTTGCTCACTATGGCTCTGAGGACCTCGAGCAGCGGCGCAGGGTTGATCAGATTGCCGCGGTAGATCTGTATGGCGCGGGCCGTCTTGTTGCCTTCGCCCTGGTTGATGATGCCGTCCGGGTCAGGGACCGTCGGGTCGTACAGGAACAGGTTGATGTGGTCTCTCGTCGCAAGGAGGGCGCAGACATTGCCGTCCAGAACGAAGTACGGCTGGACCGACCGCTTGATGGTCTCTGTGATGTCCGGGTCTGCCTCCCAGATGATCTCTCGCAGCTCGGTGCAGATGGCCCGCTGCCACGGCGGGAGGCGGTCGATGTAGGTGTCGACTCCTGGATGCGCACGCTCTCCCATCGACCCACCGTAAGTCGGCCACGGCCTGGGACTCCACTGCGGCCGACTGACAGTGCGCCGGCTGGCGGCGAAAGGACGCGACCACTTGGCGGTGGTGCGGCATGTCGGACATCGCTGTCGTGAGGGCGGCGGTGTCCGCCTATCGCACCATGCGTATCTCGACCAGCCCGTCGAGATCTGGATCGACCTGCTCGGTCCCGTCGGCTGTGAATCCGTTCTTCTCGTAGAACCGGCGAGCCCGCGCGTTGTCCTTGGCCACCCACAGTTGTGCAGGCCGCTCGCTGAGAGCCTGGTCAAGGAGAGCTTGACCGACACCGTGGCCGTAGCAGCTGGACAGCACGTAGAGCGCGTACAGCTGCTCATCGCGCTCCGGCGGGTGCCCTTGGTGGTCGGCGGCCGGACCGTGCATGACAAACCCCACGATTCGGCCTTCGCGCCGGGCGACACGGAACCGCTCCCCGGCATCCTCCTCTGAGAGCAGACCCGACCACATCACCTGCCGACTCTGGCGCGCGGCGTCATCGTAGAAATGCTCTGGGAGCAGCTCTCTGTAGGCTTCCCGCCACGCCTGAACGTGGACCGAGGCCAGTTCCTCAGCGTCAGCGAGGTGCGGCACCACCACCTCAAAGTCTGTCGACACGGCCACTCACATCCTCACCGGAGACCCACGAGATGCGTCGCTCCGACAGCGAAGAACACTATCCCCAGTTCCGCACCGCATCGATGCCGAAGAGACCGTATCGCGGCGGTTAGACGCATCCACGCGTCCGCCGCAGCCAGCGACGAGGCTCCCGGAGTCCGGCACTCGCCGTGTCGCTCGGGCCTTACATTCGCTGGCATCACGGCTGGTCCGGAAACCTGCCGGGCCATCCGGCACTGATTGCGACGACGTACGAGGGCAGCGGAGAGGCGCCGCAGCAGGAGCCGGGCGCCTGCCGCAGGGTGGTCGCCGCCGGGAACGATGGTCAGGGCGGCGTGCGGGATCTTCTGCGCGCTTCGAGACCCGCCGGCGACGCACGCCAGGAGATCTCACAGGAACCGACTCGGGGATCCTGGCGTTTTCGCCCTGCGTCACCCAGCGCACAGACAGCACCGGGCCCGAAGCGCACCCTGACTGCATGAACACCAACAAGAGCATCAGATGCGCCATCGGTCGGCACCGCTGGCAGCCCACCCCCATCGCAGACATGCACGAACGGATCTGCGTCGACTGCGGCAGCCCCCGCTTCGACGCCTCGATCCACCCGGACCACGAGGCAGGCAGCGGAACCGTCAGCGCCTCGGGTCCTGGCCCCGCACACTTCCTCTCCGGCGGTGGATTCGGCGGAGGGTTCGACGGCGGAGGGTTCGGCGGCGGTCTTGGCTGACCAGCTCGTGCGCAGTGGCCGACCGCTGTCGTGACCTCGGTTGGTGCTGCCGGGTCGGGCGCCAGCCCAGACAAGCAACGCAGCCCTACAGCCCGACGGTAGCCCGATCGGGTTACCTCGTCCGCTCGCGGCGGTGTTACGCACCTCTGACAACCCCGCTTGAACGAGCGGACCATGTCCTGAGCGGGCCTATACATGCGGCAGAACGGGGCGCGACGTCACGGCTTCTTTGGCGCGAGGACCACGACTCACCGGCCGACAACGGCCGGATCCAGAATCAGATCCTCATGTTGCTCAACACCAGACGCGCAGCGCTCTCAGGCCGACAATCGACTAACGGGAAGGAAGGTCAGAAATGACAGTGCACACAAGGGAAGTCGCCCCTGAAATATCCTCGCCGCATTGGTTAGCCCGGACGGTGGCTGCCATCGCCGCTCTCTTCTGGTCAGTCCTCTTCTTCGGGCTCATCGACCTTCTGGTCGTCCCTCTTCAGGATGCGCGCTTCAATGCGCACTACGTTGTGGAAACCTCATGGGGGCTGCTGTACACAGCTCTTGTCGCATGGCCTCTCGTAATGTTCGCGGTGCGTGCCCGATGGTGGATCTTCCTCCACATCGTCGGCGCGTCAGGCTGCGCCGTCCTCCTCGTCGGACTGGTCGGACGTATCCCGGGACAGGCCCTCGCGGGAGCCCTCGTCATCCTGTCGGCCGCCGCACCTCTCGTAATGTCCATGCGCTCGCTGTGGCCAGCCGCACGGCCCAGGCTTCGGGCCTGTCCCGCCACGCCGCTCGTCCTGGCGACGATCGCCGGGATCGGGAGCATCGCTCACGCGGTCGCGGTCGTGGCCGCGGTCCGGTCGAACGCGGTAGACGACAACACGTGGGAACTGATGCACCTGCCCATGCAGGCCGCGTTCGGGTTCGCGGTCGCGGCAGCGGCATTCATCGCTGTGGTCGCCCGAGCGGTCGGAGCCAAAGGCTCTCGACTCAGTGCGCTTCCGGCCTCGGTCTCGGCCATCTGGTTCGGATCCGTGTGCGCGCTCTACCCCGACGTGGTCGGAAGCCTCGGGGTGCTCCTGAGCATCGTCGTGATCGCGTGGGGGCTGGCCTTCGCAGCGACGGCCCTCCTTGGCCGCACACCGCCGGCCCTATAAGGAGCCGGCCACATCGGGAGCCGAGTCCTGGCAGCGACCTCCGAAGGCGAGCCCACGAGACCCCGTGCCGCGCAGGCCCGATGGCCCAACAAGCTCTACTCCCAACTCCAGGCAGAGAGGGCCCAATAGCCGCCGAAGCCGGCGGCGAGATGAACCGCAAGCGCCAGCCCTACTCACGGCCTGAAGAACCACCTGCGCCGGAAGGCGGCGGAAGGACGCACTCGGCTCGGCAAGCGGACGACGACGCCAGAGCGCCCAACAGAACGCGATGCACTAGATCGGTGAGCCTCCCGGGTAGCGGCGGTAGGGGGTCCGCGGCATTCCTACAAAGGGCTGATGGTGAACCTGCCGTCGTCCTCGATGAGCAGCATTCCGGCGCCCTTGCCGAGCGGTTCGACGGTCTCACCCGTCAGGCCTGACACTGCAGCCTCGTTCGTCGGACTGTGTCCGACCACGAGGGCCCGGCCGCCCTCCGGAAGTGACTCGACGACGCCTCGCAGCGCTGCACCGAGGAGCCGCTCCTCGTGTTTGACCAGGTCTGGGTCGATCCCGCGGATCTGCTCGACCGTGGCGTCCTTACCCGCTGCTTTGGCAGCGGCCCGCCAGCGGTCCTCGACCAACGAGCGCAGCCCTATCACCTCGGAGATGGGGGAGTCGTCCTGCCCGGCGGCGCGGCGCAGGATCCTGACCATCTGGGTGGCGCGGGCCGCGCCGGAGGAGATGAATGCGGCGTACGGCGGGTGCAGTCCCTTGCGGCCGATCGCCTCCGCATCCGCCACACCTTGTGCGGTCAACTCGTCGCCGTCGTTGTCGGTGTGCCGCCGCAGTTCCACGTAGCGCATCCCTCATCGTGGACACAGGATCGCGAAGGGCACAAGCAAAGGACTCCGTTGACGCGGGGGCGGCATGGCTGGAGACGGCCCCCGGCATCGTGCGGTTGAGGCGTTGACCGGGGTGGAAGGACGCGCTAACGCTCCAAGGGGCGGACCGTATGTCATTCCGCGTCGGCACCTCTATCTGTCGCGGTCCCGAGCCTGACCGGGCTACGCCGCCAACGCGGCCGGACACCTAGAACGCATTGGAGGGGGCGTGGGTGCCCCACGGGATCTGGTGGATCCTCCTCAGCATCGCCGGCGACCGGATCTGCGGCTGACCCGCTCCGACAACAGCGTTCTCGCTGGTTCGGGCGGCCGCGCTCGCTTCCCGCGCGATTGCCGTGAATGTCGCCGTCGGCACAGACGGGCACCCGCAGGACCGGGACCCTCGTGGCATGAACACGATGTCAGAGATGGTCCGATCCATCGTCCGAGGCGGGAACCGAGCGGCGGCCGACCCGCAGTTCATCGCCGACTACGCGTTCCCGCCGGGCATGATCGACCGGGCCCTCGCGCGATGCCCCGAGTCCGCGAGGGCCCCGGTCCTCGAGGCGGGCCTGCGCCAGTTCTTCCTCGCTGCGGCAGCGGACCCCGACCTGCGGGCCAGCATGCCGTCGCGCGTCGTCGACGAGGCGTGGCACGAGTTCATCACCTTCACCAGGGCGTACGACACGTTCTGCCAGCGGGCGTTCGGCAGGTTCCTGCACCACGAGCCCGAGTACCTGATGGCGTTGTCGGAGGCCACGGCCAACCAGACCACGGTCCTACGTGGGACCTGGAGGACCGCGTGCCTGAGCGCCGGGCTGGATCCCGACACGACGCGTACCGCGCCCACCCTGTTCGCCGCGGACCTCTGGGCGGGCATCGACGAGGCCCGGACGTATGTCGCCACGTGCGGCTCGGGGGACGCCTGCACCACGTCGGACGACGTCGTATGCGTCGAGCATGAGCTGCGCGGGCCGGTGCAGCCGGAGCCGTCACGCCGCCGCCGTCACGCGCGGGTCGGACGCCGCGGCGACGGCGGGGGTGGCGACGGCGGGGGTGGAGACGGTGGTGGCGACGGCGGGGGTGGAGACGGTGGTGGCGACGGCGGGGGTGGCGACGGCGGTGGCGATGGCGGTGGCGACGGCGGAGGCTGTGGGGGCGGCGAATGAGGCCAGGTGAGGCATCGCACGTAGGGCAAACGAACCGCGCCTCGTCATGTGAGCGGCCGGATTAGCAGACCCATTGGCGGTACCGCTCGAGAGGCTCTATCGGCAATAGCGTCCAAGAGCATCGCAGCTCGGCTCCGCGTCGGGCGGCGAATCCCAGGTGCTGACCCCACGCGCGACCAGTGTGACGCACTCCTCTCGCTGCCGGGACCCCGGCGCCGGAACCGGCACCCACGACGTGACGACTACACGTCCATGACGCCCTCCACACCCTCTGGTGTGGGGTCGTCGCTGGATTCCAGGCTCTTCCACCCACGCACTCGACAAGACCCCTGCACGTGGCGGACAGACGGAGGAGGTCGGCGCTCAGGTCCCGCTTCGGAGCTTGTCGAGTCGCCACCTGTGTTGCGTTCCAGGCGGTGGCATGCTCGGGGTGTGAAGACGCAGGTGGTGTCGACGTCACTCGGTCCCGTGGAAGTGTCCTTGGCCGGTCCTGTCGGCGGTGCCGTCGTGCTCGCCTTTCCCGGGGGACACGCCTCGGCGGGCACTCCGCTCGGTTCAGACCTCTACACCGACCTGGGGTTTCGGGTCTTGGCCTTCTCCCGGCCCGGCTATGGCCGCACGCGCGTGGGTCCGCTGATGGCGGCCGAGTTCGTCCCTGCTGTGGCGGAGGTCTGCGACGGGCTTGGGATCAGCGATGCGGCCGCAACCGTGGGAATCAGCTTCGGGGGACTCCAGGCGGTGCACGTCGCTGTCGCGCTGGGGCACCTAGCGCCTCGGCTGGTACTGCACAGCTGCGCTCCGTCGACGTTGCCCTACCCCGACAGCAGGCTGGAGGCGGCGGCGGGCCCGCTGGGATTCTCTCCGGGGACTCAACGACTCACCTGGCGGGCCATCCGCGCGCTGACGTCGTCGGACAGGGGTCTGCGTCTGATGATGTCGACGTTGTCGACGCTCCCGGTCGACTCGTGGTGGCACACGTGGACGCCGGCGGACCGCGCGTCGGCTCGGGCGACCTTCGCGGCCATGGGTTCCGGATCGGGGTTTGTCACGGACCTTCGCCAAGGCGCGGCAGACCGGGCGTGCTATCGCCACGCGGTTCTGCGGTCGGTTCCCTGCCCAACCCTCGTGACGGCGTCCCGACATGATCGTGGCGTGACTTTCGAACACGCCAAGGACTTCGTGCACACGGTACCCAGGACCCACCTGTTCGACACCAACGCGCCCAGCCACTTCTACTGGGTGGGCCCCGGCCGGCTGGCTCTATCCAACGCCATCCACGACTTCGTCGTCGATTAGCCAAAACGGACCCATTGCGGCAGTAGCACGCTCGTCGCAGCGGAGATGTTGGTCAGGCGGCTCAGGCTAGGCGCGCTGGTCCGCGGCCGAGGCTGGTTGTACCGACCAGTCCGCGGGTTCGTCGTCGGTGTCGGCGTCGGCGATCGCCTTGGTCTGGTGCACCTTGCCCGGCTTGTGGTGTTGCGGCGCATAAACGGTGTACACCTGCAATGGCTCGTCACCGATGTTGGTCACGTTGTGCCAGCTGCCGGCCGGAACGATGACGCACCAGCCGTCGGTCACCTCTTGGTCGAAGGTCAGCTCGTCCTTGCTGGGCCCCATCTGGGCTCGCCCGCGGCCGCTGTCGAGCCGGATGAACTGGTCGGTGTCAGGGTGCTTCTCCAGTCCGATGTCGCCGTTCACCGGGATCGACATGAGCGTGACCTGCAGGTACGTGCCGCTCCAGACCACGGTGCGGTAGTTCGGGTTCTCGAGCGTCTCCCTCTCCAGGTTGAACGCCTGGGGACCTGGGCCGCTGTCAGCGATGCTCATGGTTCGACCCTAGCCTCGCCCGAGCGTGGATGGACTGCTTCCCAACCAAGGCGGTTGCCACGCGCTGAAGGCAGCCTCCGTAACGAGGAAACGCCCGTCTAGGGGGTGTTACTCGACTACCAGCTGCAGATCGATGAGGGCCCACGCCCGCGCATTGCGACAACATCCCTCACGTCGGGCCGGCGGGCGCGGCGACCAATTGCACCTTGCCCGACCATCGCTTGACCAGCGGACTGTAGAAATGTCGGACGTTCGGGCCTGCCTGATGCGATTAGCGGCCACCCGCAAGCCGAGATCTGCTGCATGCGCAATGCTGCCTCGCTAAGTCGCCTCGACGAGATAATCCCGGGTAAGAAGACCGCCCCGGAACAATAGGCCTGGTAAGAACTCCCCTGGCAACGGAACCAATGCTGTGAGTCTGCGTGCCAATGGGGCGTATAACGCGCACCTCGCGACATGAGGGTATTCAGAGCCCGGTCATCTTCGTGCACGTCTTCGTTGTAGCCGGGACCCGAGAGGCACCCGGGTCTCGGTCTCGGTCTCACCGAGTGCGGTGCGATCGCGTAAGGAGGGCTCGGGCTGCGTGGCGCCGATCTGGTCGAGGGCGCTCGAGCCGGCGGGGTTGCCGGGGTTGGGGACGATCCAGAGGTTGCTCGAGCAGCCAGGCCAGGGCGACCTGCGCCGGGGTGGCCCAGTGCGCTGTCGCGGCCCGGCTGATGAGGTCGACCACTACCACTGCCCGGCAAACGCAAATACGTAGACAAAACCCGATATCCTTGGACGCCGCTATTGGCGGGAGAACCCGAAAATATGAGCAGTTTGTTCTAGTTGGAGGGGATATGGAACCAGAGACCAGACGTCCAGCGGACGAGGGGGAGGCATCCTCCAGGAACGTCGTTGGTGCCACTCACGCGTTCTTGCTCGATGGCAACGAGCAGCCCGAGATGACACGCATCAGTGCACAGGCCGCTGACAACGAAGCCTTGAGGAAGTCCCTGACTGAAGTGAACGAGCGAGGGCAGGCGAGTAGAACGTGAGAGCCACACACGTGAGGATCGCAGGGTCACTGGCCCTGGTTATGGTTCTGGCCCTGATCCCCTTCGCGGCCGTGAGTAACGGCGCGTCGACCACGGCGCACTTCATCGCCAATCTTGGGGGAAGCACAGCACCAGCTGCCCTCGGCTACAACGTGTTTGACACCAGTCCCAGCAACGTGGGGAATCTTCCCAGTGGAGTACGAGGCCTGGTCTGGCTGGGACAGAAGTGCCCCACCACGGCAGATGCAAGCTTTCGGAGCGCCATCGACAATCTCAGTACCAATGAAAGGGTCTTCGGCTACTACTTGAGCGACGAACCCCACATCTCAGACTGCCCTGGTGGCCCGGCGGCCCTGAAGTCACGAACGGACTACATCAGGAGCAAGAACTCCAGCCAGTACACCTTCATCGTGCTGGATGACCAGGTGGACATGACACCGTTCCGTCCCGCTGTCACTGGGGTTCATCTGGTCGGCCTGGACCCGTACCCGTGCAGCATCGCCAACCCCCAGTGTGACTTGACCAAGATCGGACAGCGGGTGGGTTGGGCAGACACAGCAGGTATCCCACGATCACAATTGGTCCCGACCTTCCAGTGCTTCGGGCAGAACAACATCTCGGGTGGCTACTACACCCTGCCCACGGCGACACAGCTGCGCGCCATGCTGGCTGAGTGGGCCAAGTACCTGCCCGACCCGGTGATGGACTACTCATACTCATGGGGCAACCAGTCATCCTCGAACCCAACCCTGGTGAACTCGCCTGCCCTGCAGCAGGTGATGGCTGAGCACAACGCTGTTGGTGGGCCTACGGCAACCACAACACCGCCGCCCACGGTGACAGTCACGCCTACGCCGACGCGCACGAAGAAGCCGCATCCAACTCACTCCGGGCATGCAGGCTGAACCGCCCCGGGTTTAGGAGGCGTCACTCCTTGGGAAGCGTGGAGTCGTGACGGGGACAGGTCCCGCAGGTTCCCGCCTGAGCTGAAGGCTGGGGGTGGAGCCACTCCGCTGTGACTGCGGAGCTGCTCAAGAGGTTGACCGGCGGAATGAGATGGCCAGTCCTGCAAGCAGCAGCGCTGCCGCCAGGAGGCCGAAGGCTGCGCTGAGGTCGATGTCTTGCTCGCTGACCGTCACGTGCTTGGGGAGGTCGGCGAGGACCTTGGTCAGGCCGTCGGCGTCTGTCGCGGCGAAGTACTCGCCGCCCGTCCTCTGAGCGACGCCCTTCAAAGCCGCCTCGTCCACCACGAGGAAGTTGCGGCCACCCAACGACCCACCACCGGGACCACTGAAGTCACGCGTCCGAGGCGTGAAGCCGCCGTACTGGTCGCGCGTGCACGCCATCTGCGTCGGGTTCGTCGTGCCGAAGCCGATCGGATAGACCCGCACCCCGCGCGCCGCCGCCTGGTCAGCAGCCTCGGCCGGCGTCACCCCACGCGTGTTCGCACCGTCCGTCAACAGCACGATGATCTCCGGCGCCACATCCACTGCCGCACCACTGCCGCTACCCGAGCCGCCACCGACACCCCCACCGGCAGAAGGGGTGGGCACAGGAGTCGGGTCCGCCAGACCGGGCCCGTCCGTCGTCGGCTCTTCGACCGGGTCGGCCGGCGCCACGTTCGGGTCCAGCTCGGCGATCGCGTCGATCGACCTCAGGATCGCCGCCCCGATCGTCGTCCCACGCCCCGTCGTCACCGCGTCGATCGCCGCCAGCAGCTCTCCCCGGTCCGCGGTAGGCGCCACCGCGAGCTGCGCGAACCCGGAGAAGACCACGAGCCCGACCTTCGTCTCGTCGTCCTGCCCCTCGACGAACGTCCGCACGGCTGCCTGCGCCGCGCTCAGCCGGTTCGGCACGACATCGGTCGCGCACATCGACCCTGACACGTCGAGCGCCAGGATGATCGTCGAGCTCGACGTCGGGACCGCTGCCCGCACCGTCGGCCGCGCACTCGCGAGCCCCAGCAGAGCCAGGGCGCAGAGCACCAGACCCACAGGCACGTGCCGCTTCCACGACGCCGACCCAGCACCGGCAGCCCGCAGCAGCGCCACGTTCGAGTAGCGCACCGTCTGCCGCCGCCGACGCCGCAGCTGCCACACGTAGATCCCGAGCAGCACCGGCACGAAGACCAGCGTCACGAGCAGCAGCGGCACCCCGAACGACACGTCAGATCACCCGCCCCTGCCTCAGCACCGACACCGTCGCCCCACCCAGCAGCAACAGGGCAGCCAGCGCCGCCACCCACGAGGTCACCTCGTGCGGCACCGTCCGCGTCGTCCACTGCAGCTCGATCGCGTCATAGACGGCAGCCAACGTCGCAGCGTCCGACGCCCGTCGGTACGTCCCGCCCGTCGTCTCCGCGATGGCCTGCAGCGACGACTCGTCGAGCGCCGTCGCGATGCTGAAGCCGTCCACCTTGATCGTCGTCCCCGCCGGCGTCCCGAGCCCGATCGGCTCGATCCGCACCCCCGCCGCCGACGCGAGCTCGGCTGCGCCCGAAGGCCCGTCCTTCGTCGTGTCCTCGCCGTCGGTGAGCAGCACGATCGCCGTCCCGCCGTGGTAGCCGATCGGCGTCTCCTCGTCGGTCCCCTTCTCGGCATCACCCGGTGCCTTGACCGGCTTGCCGACGATCGCGCTGAGCCCGCCGAGGATCCCGTCGCTCAGCGACGTGTCACCGGCAGGCTTCAGCCGCGCGATCGCCGCCAGCACCGCAGACCGGTCGTCCGTCGGCCGCTGCGTCACGAGCCCGGTTCCGCCGAATGCGACGACCGCGATCCGCACCGACGCCGGCTGCTTCGCGACAAACCCCCGCGCCGCCGCCTTCGCCGCCTCGAGCCGCGACGGCTTCACGTCCGTCGCCGCCATGCTGTTGGACACGTCGAACGCGAGCACGACCGTGCCGTCCCGGTGCGGCTCGGTGACCGACGCCACCGGTCGCGTCAGCGACAGCACCATGACCGCCATCGCCGCGATGAGCAGGGCCGGACCCAGGTGCCGCCACCGCGACCGTGCCGGCGCGGGCATGACGAGCCCGTCCGCCGCCAGCGCCGCCCGCCGGGCCTCCTGCGCCCGCAGCACCCGTCGGTAGCCGACGACGAGCAGCGGCACGACGAGCAGCCCCGCCAGCGCCCACGGCCACATCAGTGACAGCTCGCTCACCGCCACCACCTCATCGCGACCACCTCATCGCCGTCGCCTCCGCCGCAGCTCGGAGATCCGCAGCAGCGACCGCACGAGGTCGTCGTCCGTCCGCACCGGATAGAGGTCGACGCCGACCTTGCGCGCCCGCGTCTCGAGGTCCGCCTGTCGCGCCTCCGCGGCCGCCGCCAGCCGCGCCCGGAACCCGACGTCGCTCGTGTCGACGAAGATCTGCTCGCCCGTCTCCGCGTCCTCGACGTAGACCGCGCCCGCGTCCGGCAGCTCGCTCTCGCGGGGGTCGACGACCTGGATCGCGACGACCTCGTGACGCCGCGCCAGCCGCGACAGCGGCGCCTCCCACCCGTCCGCCGTGATGAAGTCGGACACGACGAGCACGAGCGACCGCCGCCGCGCGATCCCCGCCGCCGCGGTGAGCAGCACCGACAGGTCGGTCACCCCACGGCTTGCGTATGCCGTCCCGCCAGGTCCGCGCCCACCCGCGGTCCGCGCCCTCCGCCGCCCGAGCCACCCGCGCTCGCCCCGCCCGCCGGCCCCGGCCGCCGCCGCAACCTCGGACTCAGCAGCGCGCGCCTCTCGGCGGTCGAGCAGCGTCTTGGCGATCCGCAGCACCTGGTTGCGGCCGGACGACGGCGGGATCACGAGGTCGACCCCGGTGTCCATGACGATCGCCCCGACCCGGCTCCCGCCACGCGTCAGCACGTGCGCGAGCGTCGTCGCCACCTCGGCGAGCACGAGGTCCTTCTGCCGGTCGACCGGCCCGAAGCCCATCGACGCGGAGTGGTCGAGCAGCAGCCACGCCGTGAGCTCACGGTCCTCGACGAACTCCCTCACGTAGGGCTCGTCGAGCCGCGCCGTCACGTTCCACTCGATGTGCCGCAGGTCGTCGCCCGGCACGTACTCACGCAGGTCGGTGAAGTCGAGCCCGGCGCCCCGGAAGAGGGTCCGGTAGTCGCCCTGGAGTCGCCCGTCGAGCCGCCGCACCACCCTCCACTCGAGGCGCCGCAGCAGGCTCTCGGCGCTCAGCGTGGAGGTCGCGCCCATGTCGCGTCACCGCCACCGGCGGCACCAGGACCGCCAGAACCACCAGGACCGCCAGGACCACCCGGAAGCTCGGCCCCGAAAGCGCCCGCCACAGAAGCCGACCCACCAGATCCCCCAGACCCACCGGGCCCGTCGAAACCGCCCGTCCGCTCCCGCAGCGGAGCCGTCGGCACCGGCACGGCCTCGAGGATCGGGGTCAGCAGGTCGTCGGCCGACAGGTCCTCGGCCAGCGCCTCGTAGGACAGCACGATCCGGTGCCGCAGCACGTCCCGTGCGAGGTCGCGCACGTCGTCGGGCAGCGCGTAGTCCCGCCCCCGCAGGAACGCCAGCGCCCGCGCCGCCAGCACGAGGTTGATCGACGCGCGCGGACTCGCGCCGTACGTCAGCAGCCGGGCCAGGTCGTCCCGGCCGACGCCCGCCGGCTCGCGCGTCGCGGTGGCCAGCCGGACGGCATACTCGATGACCGCGGGGTCGACGTAGACGGCGTCCGCCTCGCGCTGGAAGCCGCGCAGCATCTCCGGGTCGAGCACCTTGACCGTCGCCACGGCGGCCGAGATCTGCCGCTCGACGACGACGAACTCCTCAGCGGCAGAGGGATATCCGATGAGCACCTTGAGCATGAAGCGGTCGACCTGCGCCTCGGGCAGCGCATATGTCCCCTCCGACTCGATGGGGTTCTGCGTCGCCATGACGAGGAACGGGTCGGGCGCCGGGTAGGTCTCGCGGCCGATCGTCACCTGCCGCTCCTGCATGACCTCGAGCAGCGCGCTCTGCACCTTCGCCGGCGCGCGGTTGATCTCGTCGGCGAGCACGAGGTTGGCGAAGACCGGCCCGAGCGAGACCTGGAACTCGCCGTCCTTCTGGTTGTAGATCCGCGTCCCGACGAGGTCGGCCGGCACGAGGTCGGGCGTGAACTGGATGCGCTGGAAGTCGCCGCCGATGGCCTGCGCGAGCGTCTTGATCGCCATCGTCTTGGCCAGCCCCGGCACGCCCTCGACGAGCAGGTGCCCCCGTGCGAGCAGCGCGACGAGCATCCGCTCGACGAGCACGTCCTGCCCGACGATCGTCCGCTTCACCTCGTAGAGCGCCTGCTCCAGCGCGTGCCGACCAGTGGGTGCCTGTCCGTCCATGCCGTCCTCCTGCTCGTTCACGCCTGCTGGGTCACGCTCGTCGATGGCGTATGCCGTGTGCTCGCCCCCCGCGTGGGGGCGTCCTCTCAGCGGGGTGGGCTGCCCGCCGCCCCTCCCGCCGTCGCGATCGGGACCGCGAAGCCGATGCCGACGAAGAGGGTCTCGTCGGTCGGGTTGGCGAGGCCGGTGACGATGCCGACGACCTGCCCGGCCTTGTTGAGCAGCGGCCCACCGGAGTTGCCAGGGTTGACGGCTGCGTCGATCTGGATGAGGTGCTCGAGCTTGCGGTCGCCCTCGACGCGCACCGTCCGGTCGAGCGCCGACACGACGCCGGCCGACAGCGAGTCGGTCAGGCCGAGCGGGTGGCCGACGGCGAAGACCGGCGCCCCGACGGCGACGCCACCACCGAGCACGGCCGGGACGACCGTCTCGGGCAGCGTCGACGGGGTGAGGGTCGCGATGTCGCTCTCCGGCTTCTCGCTCGCGACCTTCGCCGGCGAGGTCGTGCCGTCGGCGAAGGTGACGGTGATGTTCGTCGACCCGTCGACGACGTGCAGCGCCGTCAGCACCGTGCCGTCCTCGTTGACGACGACCCCGGCGCCGCTGCCCTCCTGCTCGACCCCGTCCACGGTGTCGCGGGTCTCGATGAGCACGAGCGACGGTGCGATCGCCGCGTGCGCGACCGACCCGTCCGCCGGGGCGGCGGCGTCGGCCTCCGCCTGCTTCTCGATGCCGCGCTGGACGCTCGTGTCGACGTCGCGCTGCGTGAGGACGTGCGGTGCCGGAGGCCGCGTGACGGCATACGTCGTCACGAGCGCGACGATGACGAGGAGCGCGACAATGCCCCACCAGGCACGGCGCGACACTCGGGCCAGACGGTCGCGGAGACGCTGCCACCGACCGGGCGGGGGAGGCTCGGGCTCCGGGGCGGGCGTGCCGAGGAGCAGCCTGGCGCCTGGGGCGACGGCGGTGTCGATCGCAGGGGGAGCGGTGACCCGTGCCACCTTTTCGACTGTACGTTTCCTGAGACCCGAGCGGCAGAGGCTGTCGAGTCTTCACAGGATCGCGAGAACCGAGGACGGCCGCCCCGACGACGGGTATAGAGAGGTATGCCGTCTGCCGCCTCCCTGCTCAGCCAGCACCTCCGCGAGCAGCGAGAGGCGCTGACGACCGCCGAGGCCGACGTGCGCGCGGGCGAGCCCGAAGGGGTCCACGACCTCCGCGTCGCCATGCGCCGGATCCGCAGCGCCCTCGCGAGCTTCCACGCCCTCGTCGACCCGGCTGTCACCGAACCGCTCCGCGACGAGCTGCGCTGGGCGGCGGGCCGCCTCGGCGAGGCACGGGACGCCGAGGTCGTCCAGGACCTCGTCGACACGCTGCTCGACGACATCGGCCCCGCCGGCCTCGTCGGCCTCGACGAGGCCGTGACCGGCCTCCGCGCCCGGATGCACCTCGACGCCACCGCCGCCACCGAGGTCATCGACGAGACGCTCGGGTCGACCCGGTATGCCGCCATGACCGCCCTGCTCGACAGCGTCGTCACGCACCCGCCCTTCACCGACGAGGCGGAGCGGAGCGTCGCGAAGGTCGTCCGCATCGTGCTGCGCAAGGAGGGCAAGCGGGTGCGCGAGAGGGTGGAGCTGGCCGATGTCGCCGACGCGGCGGCCGACCCCGAGCTGCGGGCGGCGTGCCTCCACGACGTGCGCAAGGCGGCCAAGCGGCTGCGCTACGCCGCCGAGGCGATGGCTCCGATGACCGGGTCGAAGGTGCGCCGGGTCGCCGAGCGTGCCGAGGACGTCCAGGGCCTGCTCGGTGACCACCACGACGCCGTCGTCACTCGGGCGACGCTGCGCCACCTGGCGATCGACGAGGACGCGGGCGTGGCCGCGGCCTTCCTGCTCGGCCACCTGGACGCCGACGAGCAGCGTGCCGCGGAGCGCCTCGAGCGTCGCGGCGGCAAGGCGCTCAGGCGTCTCGACCGAGCCCTTGACCGAGCCCTCGCGTAGACACCGCCCCACTCGACGTCCGGGTGGGGTGGGGTCGGGCTCAGGGCGTGGGAGTGCCCCCGGCGACGAGGCGGGGGACGGGCTGGTCGGGGTGGGGCTCGTCGCCGACCTCCCGCTGCGCCAGCCACATCCGCGCCTCGAGCTCGTCGCGCACCTGCGCGTAGGCCGGGTCGTCGGCGACGTTGACGAGCTCCTCGGGGTCGGCCTCGAGGTCGTAGAGCTCCCACTCCTGCGCGAACCGGCGGTCCGAGCAGCCGGGCAGACCGAGCCCGTCGTTGTAGAAGAAGATCAGCGTGTAGCGGTGGGTGCGGTAGCCGTAGTGCGCCCCGACCTGGTGGCTGCTGTCGTCGTGCATCCAGTAGCGGTAGTAGAAGCCCTCGCGTTCCCTCTCCCGATCGCGCTGCGCCCCAGCCGGATCCGTGAGGTCGCCCCAGAACGACCGCCCCTGCATCCGCTCGGGGACCTCGATGCCGGCCGCGTCGAGCAGGGTCGCCGCGATGTCGACGTTCGTGACGATCCGGTCGAGCCCCTGCCCCGTCGCGACGGCGCGCGGGTAGGACAGGACGAACGGCATCCGGATCGACTCCTCGTACATGAAGCGCTTGTCGAACCAGCCGTGGTCGCCGAGGAAGAAGCCCTGGTCGGAGGAGTAGATGACGACGGTGTCGTCGAGCTCGCGCCGGTCGGCGAGCCACGACGTCAGCCGGCCGACGTTGTCGTCGACGGACGCGACGCACGCGAGGTAGTCCTCCATGTAGCGCTGGTACTTCCACAGCGCCTCCTCGTCGGCCGACAGCCCGGGCGGCACCGGCTGCTTGAGGTCCTCCTCGGTCAGGTGGTCGGCGATCCGCATGGCCGCGCGGCGTGCCGTGTCGGACCGACCCGCGAGGTCGTCGGTGAACGTCGCCGGCACCGGGATCGGCGTGCCCCCGGCGGGCCCGCCCTCGGCATACATCCCCGCGTGCGCGGCGTCGGGCTCCCACGGCCGGTGCGGCGCCTTGTGCCACACGAGCACGCACCACGGCGCCCTCTCCCCGTCGCCGTCGTGGTCACCCCCGCCGTCGTCGCCCTCGTCGAGGGACTCGACCCAGTCGATGGCGAGGTCGGTGATGAGGTCGGTCGCGTAGCCCGGCTCGACCCGCAGCCCGTCGGGGGAGAGGAAGCGCGGGTCGTGGTACTCGCCCTGGTCGATGAGCGCGTCCCACCGGTCGAAGCCCTGCGGGTCGTGGTCGACACCGTCGGTCGAGCCCTGCCCCATGTGCCACTTGCCGACGAACGCCGTGCGATAGCCCGCCTCGCGGAGAGCCGTGACGAAGGTCGGCTGCGACGCGTCGACGAACGTGTCGAGCGTCGTCACGCCGTTGACGTGGCTGTAGGTGCCGGTGAGGATCGAGGCCCGGCTCGGCGCGCACAGCGAGTTCGTCGCGAAGAGGTTGTCGAGGCGGACGCCCGCCGCCGCGAGGGCGTCGATGTGGGGCGTGCGGTTGACGACCGAGCCGTAGGTGCCGATGGCGTGGGCCGCGTGGTCGTCGCTCAGCACGAAGACGATGTTGGGGCGGCGCTCGCTCACGAGCCGCCCCCGTCGTCGGCCGGCACCGTGCGGTGCGCGTCGGCGGCGGCCTGGACGCGGGCGACGTAGTCGCTCCACCAGGCGTCGTCGCCCATGTGGTCGTGGTCCCGCCCGCCGCGCCCGTCGATCGACTCGCGCAGGATGTCGGCGTGCCCGGCATGCTGCGACACCTCGGCGACGCACCGGACGAGCAGCGACCCGAGGGTCGTCTCGCGACGCTCCTCGGGCCACCACGCGACCCTCGCCGGGGCGTCGAGCCCGAGCTCGCGCACGACGGCGTCGCAGTGCGTCGCCGCTCGCTCGTAGAGCCCGACGAGGTCGGCGCGGGACTCCTCGGCCGTGGCCCACATGTCGGCCGAGTCCCAGATCGAGCCGTCCTCGACCCAGGGCAGCCGCTCGCGCGACGGTCGCCCGACGGAGTCGGCGAGGTAGGCGAGCTGGACGCCGGCCACGTGCTTGACGAGCCCGAGCAGGTTGGTGCCGCTCGGGGTGATCGGCCGGCGCACGTCGTAGTCGTCGAGCCCGTCGAGCGCGCGCAGCAGCCCGTCGCGCCCCTCCTGCAGGTAGCGCAGGAGGTCGTCGACGAAGTGCGGTCCACTCACCCGCGTCGACTCGCTCGTCCCGCTCACAGCACTGGTCCCGCTCGGCGTCGCGCTCACGCCGACCACGCTAGACGCCGCCCCCGACGGCGGCGAGGGATGAGGACCACCGCCGGCGTATGCCGTGTCGCCCGGTCGTCAGGACGCAGCCCCTTCCAGCACCGCCAGGTCACGTCGACTCGCCGCCGGTGAGCCCGGCGTCGGTGCGAACCGCCAGATGACTCCCTGCTGCACGAACGTCCACGCGTTGTTGAAGAACCAGTAGGCGACGAGGCCCGCCGGCACGACGACCGCCGCGGCCAGCACTCCGACCGCGCCGAGCCACGGCAGGAGCCGCTGGACCGTCGCCATCCCCTCGGGGAGGTCGGTGGGGTCGGTCATCGGCAGCACGAACCAGCGCTGGGTCAGCAGGCTCAGCGCCGCCGCACCCACGGCGACGGCGACGAGGACGAGCCCGGCCACCGGGTTCGACCCGAGCGTCGTGCCGAGGTGGCTCGTCAGGTGCAGACCAGCAAGCGAGGCGGCCGACGCCGACGCGACGAGTCCGGCGTCGAGCGCCCCGACCGAGTGCCCGGCCGTGAGGTCCGAGACGACGCGGTAGAGCGCGTAGAAGAGCGGCAGCTGGAGCAGCGCGGGCGCGAGGCTCCAGCCCGAGACGCCGTGCTCGGCGTGGATCGCCTTCTGTTCGGCGCGCATCGCAGTCAGCTGCTCGAGGTCGCGGCTGCCGGCATACCTCTGGCGGAGCTCGCGCAGCTGGGGTGCGGCGTGGGCGCGGGCGTGCGACGAGCGCACCCCGTGGATCGTCACGGGCAGCAGCACCGTGCGGACGGCGACGACGAGCAGCAGGACGGCGAGCAGCCAGGCGCCCGCCGACCCGGGGCTCAGGCCGAGCGAGCCGGCGACGTCGTGGGTGGCCGCGAGCACCGCGGCGACGGCATGGGTGATGGGGGACAGCAGGTCAGGCATGGGTGAGCTCCTCGGCTCGGGCCCGCGTGGGGCCGGGGATGGGTGGGCAGAGGCCCGGACGTCGCAGGTGCGACGAACGGGGTCAGTGCCGACCCGGAGCCCGAGGCCGCTGGGGGCAGCGCGGCGCGTCGAGGGCGCACCAGTACGCCGTCGAGGCGGGCACCGCGCCGGGGACCCCCGACGCGTGGACGCGCACCGGCAGCGGCCGCACCGTGCGCACCGCGGTCGTGGCGAGCACGACAGCGAGGACGCCGACGGTCGCGGCGGTGACGAGCACCTGTCCGGCGCCGCCCGCGCCTGTGAGGGCGCCGAAGAGGACGACGATCGTCGCGGCGAGGCTCGCGGCGACGGCGGGAAGGGCGCCCACGTCGGAGGACAGGCGGTGGCGCAGGGCGCTCATGCTCGTCTCCTTCCGTGAGGGTCTGGCTGCCGGGAGCGGGTCGTCGAGACACCACGAGCGTACGTCACGCGCTCGCTCGACCACGCTCGCGGCGGCATACGACCCATGCGGGTGTATGCCGGGTGGCGCGGCTATCCCCTTGCCCTCCCGTGCGGGGCTCCATACGTTGTCTGGGCCCTCGGTGAGCCGGCCGAAGAAGCCGACCGCCAGACCCGACTCTGCAACGACAACGTCGTCGGGCTGGCGGCGGGCTTCGCCGACGCCGGCTTCACGCCCGTCATCGTCTGGGTCGTGCCCGACCGTGCCCAGCTCGACCTCTACGTCGAGGGCCTCGGCGAGCGTCACCTGGCGCTCGTCGTGCTCGACCCGGGTGGCGCCGTGTGCCATCGCCGCAACGAGCTCCGCGACCCGGAGGAGCAGTTCTTCTTCGACGGCCACGAGGCGCTCGTGGCGTCGATGCGCGCTGCCTTCGGCGAGCTCGGCTGGTGGTTCGACACGTCCGCGCTCACACCCGAGGAGACCGCCGGGCGGGTGCTCGCCCACGCGTACGACCTCGGTCGGCGCGGTCTCTGACGACCTCCGGGCGCTGGCGGCCTCCTCGCCCTATCCTCGGTCTCGGGGAGCAGATCCCCGCGACCCTCGAGGAGGGCGGCATGGCCGAGCCCAGCAGCGGGCACGAGGGCGACGCGGACGCGCCGACGACCCCTGCCCGGCCGAGCCGCGAGAGTCGCCAGGGCCGGCGGGACCGACTGATCCGCGCCCCGCTCCTCGACCGCTTCGGGCTCGTCCTCATCCTCGTGCTCATCACGATCGCGGTCCAGGGCCTCGTCGACGTGCGCGGTTCGCTCCTCGCCCAGCTCTTCGCGCACGCCATCAGCGGGCTCGCCCTCATCGCCGCGGTCCGCGCCTCGGGAGCCCGGCGGCGCTGGCGCCACGCGGTCTACGTCTTCGTGGGCGTCGTCGTCATCATCAGCGTCGCGACCCTGTCGTGGCATCGCGCCGACGGGTCGTCCACCGTGCCACCCGAGACGGCGTGGCTGCTCGCGGCCGCCCTGACGCCGGTCCTCATCGCCCGCCGGGTGCTGCAGCACACCGTCGTCACGATCCAGACGATCATGGGCTCGGTCGCGGCCTACCTGCAGCTCGCGGTGGCCTACGCCTTCCTCTTCCAGACCATCGACGCCTACACCGTCACCCCCTTCTTCGGCGAGGACGTGTCGACGACGACGTACATGTACTTCAGCCTCGTCACCATCTCGACGGTCGGCTACGGGGACGTCGCGGCCGTGGCCGACCTCGGCCGGATGGCGGCTGCGAGCGAGGCCGTCATCGGGCAGGTCTACCTCGTCACCTTCGTCGCCCTCATCGTGTCCCGCTTCGCGGCGGGTATGCCACGCGGCTCGGCGGGTGCCCCGGTGGAGCCCCGGTCGGGACCCGTGCCGCGGACGCTGTTCGAGGCGCTGGACGCGTCCCGGTCGAACCAGGCGCCGCCAGACCCCGACCCCGACGAGGACGAGGAGGACGGGGGGCCCGACCGGGCCTGAGCGTCAGCTCGTGGTGCCGAGGTCGATGCTCTCCCCGACCGACCGTGCCGGACGCGGTTCACGCCGCCGACACACGCGCGGCCTAGCATCGCGGCATGTCCGACCCGCGCGAACCGCTCGAACCCTCCGACCCGTTCGAACCGCCTCGGGTGCGCGACGCGACGGCCGACGACGCCGCAGCGTGCGCCGGCATCTACGCGCCCTACGTCACCGGGACGACGGTCACCTTCGAGACCGAGCCGCCCGACGTCGCCGAGATGGTCCGGCGCATCGCCAAGGCCCAGGCGCGTCACGCGTTCCTCGTGCTGGACGACGCGGGCGAGGTCGCCGGCTACGCGTATGGCGGCCCGTTCAAGGAGCGCGCCGCGTACCGGTGGTCGTGCGAGGTGTCGGTCTACCTCGCCGAGGGCCGGCGCGGCCGCGGTGGTGGCCGCCGGCTCTACGAGGCGCTGCTCGAGCGGCTCACCGCCCGCGGCTACCGGATGGCCGCCGCCGGGATGACCCAGCCAAACGAGGCGAGCGGACGGCTGCACCTTTCGATGGGCTTCGAGCCGGTCGGCACCTACCGCGACATCGGCTGGAAGTTCGGCGCCTCGCACGACGTCGCTTGGGTCCAGCGCCCCCTCGGCGACCCGCTCCCGTCAGCGTTCGCGGGCCAGGACCCACCCGAGCCGACCTGACACCGGACCTGATGCCCGTGAACCCCGTCGAGTGAGCGCACTCGACGGGGTTTACGGGGGTGGCGGGACGTCAGGGGAGGGCGGGGTAGTCCGTGTAGCCCTCGGCGCCGCCGCCGTAGAAGGTCTGCGGGTTCGGCTCGTTGAGGGGCGCGCCCTCGCGCCAGCGACGGACGAGGTCCGGGTTGGCGAGGAACTCGCGCCCCACGGCCACGAGGTCGCCGAGGTCGCGCTCGAGGATGTCCTCGACGTCGGCCAGCTCGGTCACCTTGCCGAAGCCCGTGTTGAGGATGACCGGACCGCCGAAGCGCTTGCGCAGGTCGCGGACGATGTCGGACTCCGGGTCGCCGAGGATGCTGAGGTAGGCGAGCCCGAGCGGCGCGATGCCCTCCACGAGCGACTCGTAGGTCGCGGCCGTCTCGGCCTCGTCCTCCTCGAGCACCCCCTGGATGTTGTGCGACGGCGAGATGCGGATGCCGACGCGGTCGGCGCCGATCGCCTCGGCCACCGCCTTCGTGATCTCCACGACGAGGCGGGCGCGGTTCTCGGGCGATCCGCCGTAGCCGTCGGTGCGCTCGTTGCTCGACGGCGCGAGGAACTGGTGCGGCAGGTAGCCGTTCGCGGCGTGCACCTCGACGCCGTCGAGCCCGGCCGCGACGGCCTGGCGCGCAGCGTGGACGAACTCCGCCACGAGCGCGGGGATCTCATCGGTCTCGAGGGCCCGCGGGACGGCATACGCCTGCTGACCCCTGGGGGTCACGACCTCGCCGGGGGCCGCGATGGCGCTCGGCGCCACGCTCTCGAGCCCGCCCTTGTTGTCGGGGTGGGCGACGCGGCCGGCGTGCATGAGCTGGACGACGACGTGGCCACCGCCCGCGTGCACGGCGTCGGCGACGAGGCGCCAGCCGGCGACCTGCTCGTCGGAGTGGATGCCGGGGGTGTCGAGGTAGCCCTGCCCGACGGCGCTCGGCTGGGTGCCCTCGGTGATGATGAGACCGGCGCTCGCGCGCTGGCCGTAGTACTCGGCGTTGAGCTCGGTCGGCGCCTGGCCCTCGCCGGCGCGGTTGCGCGTCAGGGGTGCCATGACGAAGTGCTGGGGAAGGTCCCAGCGGCCGATGCGGATGCTCTCGAAGGCCGTGGACACAGGCCTGCTCCTCACGTTCTCGGGGACTGTGGTCGCGGTCGGCGGCTCCACCGGCGACCGGTGGAGCCTTCAACTACCCAGTCGACAAGGAGCGGGGCCGGTGGATCATTCCCCGGTGTCCAGGGTTGCGCGTGTGGGGGATCCCACGCGGCCGAGGGTTCGCGGGGGTATGCCGAAGGGGAGGATGCGCAGGCATCCTCCCCTTCGTACGCGCTCAGCTCGCGGAGAGCTCCACGGTCGCGACCTGATGGGTCACGGCGCGTAGATGTACCTCATGCCGGGGCCGTCGGTCAGCGTGCGGGTGTTGTAGTTGTACGCACCGGCGAGGGCGTTCATCTCGACGATCGTCACCTCGTTGCCGTTGACCGCGGTCACCCACGCGACGTGGCCGACGCTCGAGGAGCCGTGGACGCCGGGCTCCATGACGAGGATCGAGCGGGTGCGCGGCGTGCCGCTCACGGTGTAGCCGGCGTTGGCGGCACCGGTGTCCCAGACCATCGCGTTGCCGGTCCAGCCGCCGGGGTAGTAGCCCTCGGACTGGTACCACTTGTTGAGGGCGCCCCACGTGCACTGGCCGTCGGTGGCCCAGTTGGACGAGGCGCGCATGCCGGAGGAGGCGCTCGGGACGGAGCCGTTGCTGCTCGACTTCGTCGACGAGGTGCTGTTCGTCAGCGTCGAGCGGGTCAGGTCGCGGGAGGCGCGCTGGGCAGTGGCCTTGCGCTCGGCGGCAGCCTTGGCGGCGGCGCGCTCGGTCTTGACCTGGACGTCCTCGATGACCTGCGGCTTGGGCTTGGCGACGCGCTTGGCGACGGCCTGCTGCGCGGCGGGGGCGTAGCCGATCTTCGACAGCGCGGTCGAGGCGGCGGGAGCGGCGGCCGTGGCGGGGCCGACAGCGGCCGGAGCCGCAGCGTCCACGCCGGCAGCAGCCGCGACGTCGCCCGAGCTGGGCGACAAGGTGTCGGCGCTCGCCGGGTTGGCGAAGGTGGCGACCAGTCCACCGGTGGCGGCGACGACAGCACCCGCCTTCATGGCCGGCTGAGCCGACTCGCGGGCGAGGAGCTTGAGCTCGTTGAGGGGGTTGTGGCGGCCTGGCGCACGGTGGCGACCGCGGATGATCTCAGTGTTCACGCGTCTTACCTCTCCGCGCCTACGAAGTTAGCTGTCGGGTTCGGGCGGAAAGGTGCCCGGGCCACCTGCCTCGCGAACGGGTCGCGTGGCGGGTGAGTCTTCACCCCAAGGACGTCCGAAGTCGTTGCGCCGGACGCCCGGAGAAACGTGTGGTTCCTCCGCTCCTGTCACAAGGTTTGATCTCTCTCGTCAGGCGGTGACAGGACTAGGCGGTCCACCTCACGAGAGCCCGACCAGGTGGCCGGACTCCCGGAAGACTAGACGAGGCAGCTGGCAAATGTCACGCCACGGTAACGGCGACGCGCGGGGTACGCCCTTGAAAGTCCGTTGTGTGCGTCTATACCAACGCTTTACCTTCCGCCGGGTGAGACGTGGATCACACCCGGGGGACGTATCGGACAAGCCCCCCATGGGTACGCCGCGGGGTCCCGACCGGCGGGACCCTCGGTAGCCCCGGCGCGTCAGCCGGCGCGTCAGCCGGCTCTCGACAGGTGGCCGAAGACCACGACGTTGTCGCGGTACTCGTTGCGGCTGTCGGGTCGGGCCCGCCACAGGTGACGAGCCGGATCTCGGCCCTGGTGACGTCGCCCTTGTAGACGAGGTCGGTCGGGAACTGCGTCTTCGTGTAGGCCGCGACCCGGTCGACCGTGAAGGTCAGGTGCGAGCCCTCGCGGCGCGACACCGTGACGACGTCGCCGGCCTTGACCCTGCCGAGCTCGTGGAAGATGCCCGGCACCCCCGAGGGCGTGTCGACGTGCGCCGCGAGGACCGACGGACCGAGCTGTCCCGGCGTGGGGTCGGCGTCGTAGATCCCGACCTCCTGGGCCGTGCCCGGCACCGAGATGGTCCCGTCCCGCTGGACGCGCAGCGGCACGAAGTGCGACGACCGCACCCCGATCGACGGGATCTCGATCGAGGTCGGTTCGGACGCCTCGAGGAAGTCGCCGATGCCGGCGCCCGCAACGGCGGCCCCACCTCCGCCTGCCGGCGTCCCACCCTGACCGGGGGACGCCGACTGGCTCGGGTTGGACGGGCCCTTGGTGGACGGGCTCGCCGTGGCGGTGGGTCCGGCCGAGGAGACTCCGGGGAGACAAACCGTCCATCCATCTCTGCTTCAGACGGGGGGGCGTCGTCGACCGTCTCCGCGTGGGGGTTCGCGGCCCGCTGCCGGTTGGATTGGGGTTCCAGCGACATTTCTCCGGTCGAGGCCCCCGGTGCACGGCCGACGGGTCTTGACTGGGTGGAGCGGGCGCGCACCGCGCCCGCCGCAGAACCGGACGCAAGATGCAGATCCGGAAGCAAGCAGAAGAAGTGCCGAAGCAAGAAGAAAGGCAGGACCGACCGTGCTGACCAGCTCCCACGCCTTCAGCGGCTTCTCCGTCGACGACATCCCCGCGGCCCGGGCGTTCTACGCCGAGACCCTCGGCCTGCGCGTCACCGAGGAGAACGGCATGCTGACGCTCCACCTCGCCGGCGAGGGCGGCGACCGCCCGACGCTCGTCTACCCCAAGCCCAACCACGAGCCGGCGTCGTTCACGATCCTCAACTTCCCGGTCGACGACATCGAAGCAGCGGTCGACGAGCTGACCGCGGGGGGCGTCGTCTTCGAGAAGTATGAGGGCACGCCGATGGAGACCGACGCGAAGGGCATCTTCCGCAAGGGCGGACCGCTCATTGCGTGGTTCACCGACCCGGCAGGCAACGTGCTGTCCGTCATCGAGGCGCCCGGCCCCGGCTGACCCGTCCGGTCCTCAGGCGTCGTGGCCCTCGGAGACGGCGGCGCGGCGCTTGAGGCAGAGCTCGGTGATCTCGGAGACGAGCTCGAGCGGGACCGGCCGGCTGATCGGGAAGCGCACGGTGTCCTTGGCGCGGCGATAGGGGCTGATCGCCTCCTCGAACCGCGCGTCGCCCGTCGGGACCGGGTAGAGGCCGACGTGGTTCTTCCAGCCGGCGTAGTAGATGAGCGGCTTGCCGTCGACGGTGAACGTCGCCATGCCGTAGCTGATCTTCTCGCCCGCGTGAGGGGCTACCTCGCGGATCGCGCGGCGGACTCCCGCAAGCTGAGTTCGCGTCTCCTCGGGGTAGGAGGCGATGTAGTCATCGACTGACGCAAATCTCGGGGCCAATCGTGGTCCTCACTTCAGTTCCGGACCGGTCGTTGGAGGGGTGTCCTGACTGTATTCAACGAAACGGACGACTGCAAAGTAAGCACACAATTAGGGATCAACTGGTCATAAAATCACAAAACGTGCATTCAGCCGATGGGGACCGCAAGACGTGCGGGGAGCGCCCCCGCCATCCATGTCCGTGTCCGGCCGTTCAGACGTCGACCCAGGCCTCACCGGCGAGGACCCGACCGACCACGCCTGCGGGACGGCGACCGAGGAGGGTCGCGGCGGCGAAGTCGGCAGCGAGCCCGTCGAAGACGTCGTGCCGTCGCAGCATCGCGTGCTTGCCGCCCTCGACGGTGACGTAGCCGACCTCCGCGGTGCGGGCCAGGTCGCGGGCCACCGCGGCCGAGCTGGTCGGCCGGGCGACGCGGTCGTCGTCGCCGTGGACGACGAGCACCCGCCGGCCGGTGAGGTCGAGCCGTCCCTCGTCCGGGTAGAGCCACGGGTTGAGCGCGACGGCGCTGACGACGGGGTCCTCCCCGGCGGCGAGCAGGGCCGCGCGACCCCCGAGAGAGTGCCCGACGAGGCACACGGGCAGGTCGGGGCCGAAGCGGGCGGCGACCTCGCCCAGGGCCCAGCGCACGTCGTCGACCGGCGTCTGGTGGGCGTCCCAGCCACGCGTCGAGTTGAGCAGGCGCAGCACGGCGAGCTCGCCCTTGGCGGCGCGCGCGATCCGGCTCGCGATCGGCACCATCCGCAGCACCGACAGCTGGGTGGGGCTGACGCGCATCGGCCTGCGTCGGGCCCCGCCCCCGTGGAGCACGAGGACGACGCCGCGGGGCGCGCTCGGGGCCGCCGTGTCGATGAGCCGGGCGTGCGTCACGTCTCGCTCCTCTGCCGCCGCTGGGTATGCCGTGTGCTCGGGTTCGCGGGTCACCCCGGTGCTTCGGAGCGCGCGCGTCACCGGCTTGGTGCCCACACGGCATACCCGATCGGTGTCGCCGTCAGGCGGCTGTCCAGGGTTGCTCAGGGGCGCAGGAGCACCTTGACGGCGCGGCGCTCGTCCATGGCGCGGTAGCCCTCGGCGACCTCGTCGAGCGGGAGCGTCAGGTCGAAGACCTTGCCCGGGTCGATGCGGCCGTCGAGGACGCGACCCAGCAGGTCGGGCAGGTAGGTGCGCACGGGCGCCATGCCGCCGGCGAGCCCGACGTTGCGGACGAACATCTGCCGGACGGGCAGCTCGACGCCGTGCGGGGCGCCGACGAAGCCGACGGTCGAGCCGGGCCGGCCGATGCGGAAGGCGGTCTTCATCGACTGGTCGGTGCCGACGCACTCGAGCACCGAGTCGGCGCCGATGCCGTCGGTCAGCTCCATGACCGCCTCGACGCCGGCGTCGTCACGCTCGGCGATGACGTGGGTGGCGCCGAACTCGCGGGCCAGGGCCTGGCGCGGCTCGTGGCGCGACATCGCGACGATCCGCTCGGCGCCGAGCTCCTTGGCGGCGATGACGCCGCAGAGGCCGACGGCCCCGTCACCGATGACGACGGCGGTGCCACCGGGCTGCACGCGCGAGCTGACGGCGGCGTGCCAGCCGGTGGCCATGACGTCGGCGAGGGTGAGCAGCGAGGGCAGCATGGCGTCGTCGGGCATCCCGTCGGTCGTCACGAGGCTGCCGTCGGCCTGGTTGACGCGGACGAGCTCGGCCTGGCCACTCTCGGTCCAGCCCTGGTGGTCGCAGACCGAGGTCATGCCGGCGCGGCAGTGCGCACACGTGTTGTCGCAGTGGACGAAGGGGATGACGACGAAGTCGCCCGTGCGGATGGTGCGCACGTCGCCGCCGACCTCCTCGACGACGCCGACCGCCTCGTGGCCGATCGTCGAGCCGGCCGTGATCGGGTTGGCCCCGCGGTAGGGCCAGAGGTCCGAGCCGCAGATGCAGCCGGCCACGACGCGCACGATGGCATCGGTCGGGGCCTCGATCGTCGGGTCGGGGACCTCGGTCAGGCGGATGTCACCGGGGGCATGGATCGTCGTCGCGCGCATGCGCCCATCCTTCTCCCGACCGGGGCGCGACCCCAAACCCGCCGGTCAGCCGCGCGAGCGGAGCCTCAGGTTGGGCAGGCCGGGCGCCGGGAGGGTGTGCTCCCAGGCCTCGGGGAAGGTGCCGTAGCGCGCGCCGGGCTGCGCGGCGGCATACGACCCCTCCTCGCGGGGACTGCGCTCGCGCTGCCAGTCCTCGCGGAAGCCGACGACCTCGTCGTGGCTGCGGCCGATGAAGTTCCACCACATGACGATCTGCTCGCCGAAGGGCGCGCCGCCGAGCAGGAGGAAGCGTGCCGGCCCGTCGGGACCTGCCTCGACGGCGATGCGCTCGGTGCCGGTGGCGTGGAAGGCGAGCTCGCCGGGCTTCGCCGTGACGTCGCCGACCGTGAACAGGCCTGTGTCGCAGAGCAGCCCGTGCTCGTGGGTCGGATCGACCTCGATGGTGAGCGAGGCGCCGGCCTCGAGGGTCACCTCGGCGCCGACGAGGTCGGAGAACATCGTCACGGGCGAGGTCTGACCGAACAGGGTGCCGAGGAAGACGAGGACCCGTGCGCCGTCGACCTCCGTCACGGGCGGGGCGTAGTGCTCGAAGCCCGGCTGCGCGTTGCGGTCGGCCTCGGGGAGCGCGACCCACAGCTGGGCGCCGTGGAGCACAGTCGTATCGGGGGTGGAGTACTCCGAGTGGGCGATGCCCGAGCCCGCGGTCATGATGTTGAGCTCGCCGGGCCGCACGAAGGCGTGCGCGCCGGTCGTGTCGCGGTGCTCGACCTCGCCGGAGAAGAGCCACGACACGGTCTGCAGGCCGGTGTGCGGGTGGCCGGGCACGACCATGCCGCCGGTCTGCGACACGTCGTCGGGCCCGTAGTGGTCGACGAAGCACCACGCGCCGATGAGCGAGCGCTCGCGCTGCGGGAGGCTGCGTCGGACCGGCATCGCGCGCGGGCCGCCGAGGGGCACCTCGCGGTAGGGCAGGACGACCGCTGTGGGTGGCCCCGACGACGGGACCTCGTCGTCGCCGCAGACGAGCTCGGTGGGGTGGCGGTCGGGGTTGCTCACCCCCTCAGGCTAGGCCCGGCGACGGGTCTGGTCGCGGGTCGGGTTGCAGGTCTGGTGTGCGTCTGGTTGCAGGTCCGGTTGCTAGGTTGCCCCGCATGACCGACTCGGCCGCCAGCGCCCCCACCGCCGGCGTCGGCCCCGGACGCTGGTCGGCGTGGCGGGTCGTCTGGTGGTTCGGCTTCGTCAGCCTCGCCGCCGACATGGTTTACGAGGGCGCGCGCTCGATGTACGGCCCGCTCCTCGCCTCGCTCGGCGCGACCGCGGTCGTTGTCGGCCTGGTGACCGGCGCCGGGGAGGCCATGGCGCTCGTGCTGCGACTCGTCTTCGGGCCGCTCGCCGACCGGACCGGCCGCTACTGGGGCCTGACGATCGTGGGCTACGGCCTCACCGCCGTCTGCGTGCCGCTGCTCGCCGTGACGCCGTTCGTCGGCGGTGCCGGGCTCGTGCTCGCCTCGGTCCTCATCCTCCTCGAGCGGTCGGGCAAGGCCGTGCGGAGCCCGTCGAAGTCCGCGCTGCTCGCCCACGTCGCGTCGGCGGTCGGTCGCGGACGGGGCTTCGGGGTGCACAAGGCGCTCGACCAGGTCGGGGCCTTCGCCGGACCGCTGCTCGTTGCGGGCGTCATCGCGGCCACCGGGGCCATCTGGCCGAGCATGGCGGTCCTCGCGATCCCGGGCACGGCGGCGATGCTGCTCCTCGCCGTCATCCGCTCGCACGTGCCCGACCCGTCGGTGTACGACGTCGACGCCCCGGAGTCGGCGAGCACGTCGAGCACGCCCGTCGCAGTGGCGGTTCCGGGTGGTGATCCGGCGCGTCGCGGGCTGCGCGGCTGGTTCGCCGAGGCCGTCGGGTCGGGCCTGCCGCGCGAGTTCTTCGGCTACGCCCTGGCGGCCGGGCTCATGACCGGTGGCCTCGTCACGTTCGGCATCATCGGCTACCACCTCACCGTCGAGGGGCTCGTCCCCGTCGCCACCGTCCCGGTCGTGTATGCCGGCGCCATGGGTGTCGAGGCGCTCGCCGCCCTCGGCGTGGGCCTCGTCTACGACCGCCACGGCGGCGCCGTGCTGTATGCCGTGCCGGTGCTCGTCGCGCTCGTGCCCCCGCTCGCCCTGTCGGGCTCCGTGGCGCTCTCCCTCGTCGGGGTCGCGGTCTGGGGCCTGGCCTACGGCGTGCAGGACTCGACCGTCAAGGCGCTCGTCGCGGAGGTCGTGGAGGCCCCGAGGCGCGCGACGGCATACGGAGTCTTCGCGGGGGTTCAGGGCGCGTTCGCGATCGTCGGCGGGCTTGTGTCCGGCTGGCTCTACGACCGGTCGCTGCCCGTCCTGGTCGGTGTCGTCGCGGTGAGCCAGCTCGTCGCGCTCGTCCTCCTCGCCCGTACCGTCCGCTCCCTCCGCACCCAGACCGTGTGACGACGGGGCCACTCGCGTAACGGGGAGGATCCCTCCACCGTCGAGTGGCCGCGTCGTCACACCCGGACGCCCACCCACACCGTCGAGTGGCCCCGTCGTCGCGGGACGACGGGGCCACTCGAGTGCGATGCGGTGGTGCGGTGGGTCAGCTGACGGCGTCGAGGGCGTCGACGACACCCTCACCGAAGTAGCTGTTGTCCTCGACCGGGCCGACGCAGACCGGGCCGCCGGTCGTGGTGCCGCACGCCTTGTCGTCGGCCTGCGAGCGCAGCTTCTCGACCATCTGCGCGGGCGTCCACGTCGGGTGGACCGACTTCATCAGCGCGAGCACGCCGGCGACGTGCGGCGACGCCATCGACGTGCCGCTCTTGGTGCCGTAGCCGTTGTTAGCGACGACCGTCGACAGGATCGTCGAGCCGGGGGCGGCGACGTCGATCGTGCCGAGGCCGCGGTTGCTGAACGATGAGAGTCGGCTGTCCATCGTGCCGGCCGGGAAGCGCTGCATCGAGCTCACCGTCACGACGCCGTCGAGCTCGGTCGGGATGTCCTCGCACCCGCTGTTGAGGGTGCGCGTCACGAAGCCCGACGCCGGCTGGTCGTCGGGGCTCGTCGTGTCCTTGAAGGACGACTTGTCCGACAGGTCGTGCGCCGAGTTGCCGGCGGCGGCCGCGTGGACGACACCCTGCTCCGTCGACCAGGTCACGGCGCGGCGCACGGCCTCCTTGGCGGCGTACTGGTCGGGCTGGTCCTCGCAGTAGAACTCGAACGGGTCGACGTAGTAGCTGTTGTTCGTCACGTCCATGTGCTTCAGGCCGGCCCAGATGAACCCGCACACGGCGTACTCCGGGTAGATGAACCCGGCGTCGTTGACGACCTTGACGGCAGCCATCCGCACGTTCGGGGCGACGCCGACGATGCCGACCCCGTTGCGCGCCGCGGCGATCGTGCCGGCCACGTGGGTGCCGTGGTCGCTCGTCGTCGGGTTCCAGCCGGTGGCCGAGAGGTCGGGCCGGCCGGCGTCGGTGCAGTTGACCGAGTCGGCGACGTCGATGTTGGCGGCGAGGTCGGGGTGGTCGGGGTCGATGCCGCTGTCGAGGACGCCGACGAGGACGTCGCGGGAGCCGTCGGTGATCGCGTGGGCCTGGTCGGCCTTGATCATCCGCATGTCCCACTGCTCGGTCTCGCGCGGGTCGGTGGCGTCGGCCGGCGTCGCGTCGGACTCGAGGTCGCCGTTGAAGGCCTTCTTCGCGCCCTGCATGTAGCCGGACGCGCCACGGCCCCAGGACGCCCCCGCGACCTCGGGCGTGCCCTCGGAGACGGCGACGGTGCGGGTCGCGCCGACGGACTCGACGGCGTTGCCGCCCATGGCGACGACGTCGGCGCGGAAGGTCGAGACCTTCGAGTGCGCGATGACGACGCCGATCTGCGGCCACGACTGGACGACGACGCCGCCCGCCGCCTTGACCGCGGTCTCGACGAGGCGCGTCTGGCCGGGGCCCACGATGCGGGCGTTGACGACGTAGCTCATGAGCCGGTCGTCGGGGGTGCTGATGGTGACGGGCGTCGAGACCGGTTCGGCATCGGTCGAGGCGACGGCAACGCCACCGATGGCGGCGGTCGATGCGAGGGCGAGCGACGCGACGGCGACGACGCCGCGTCTGGTCAGGCTGGGGTGTCGCATATGTGTGAGCTCCCATGGTGTGAGGGACGGTGCCGGCGCCCGGGTCGGGCGCACCACCACATCCTCGGACCGAACTCGCGGGTGCGCGCGCCGAGATTGGCACCAGGTGCCGCCGTGCCGGCTCAGCTCGGCTCGGCGGGGTGGGTCAGCGGGGCGAGGGCGATGAGGAGCACGAGTGAGGCGAGCGGGCTCAGGCTCCACGGGAGCAGCATGATCGCGGCCGCGAGGGACGCGAGCGCGAGCGACCCGACGGGCAGGAGCCCCTCGACCGCCAGGGCCACGAGCACCACCGCGAGGGCCACGGCGGTCAGGACCGCGCCGCCGGACGAGAGCGCCGACGGGACCGCGTAGCCGAGCAGCCGCGTGACGTGACCGAGCCAGACCGCGCCCGTCGCGCCGGCGCCGAACGCCGCGAGCAGCGAGGTGGGCACCGCGAGCGGGAGGTGGCGCAGCCGGGCGCCGAGATTCGTCGTCAGCCAGGCGAAGCCGACGACCGACAGGACGAGGAGCACGGCGGCGGCCACCGACAGGGCGCCCTGTTCGCGCGCGGCCGCGACCCCGCCCAGACCGCCCAGGCCCTGGAGCCCCTCGAGGGTGTCGAGGCCGTCGACCCAGTCGACGATGCCGTAGGTGAAGAGCAGGAGCGGTGCGAGCAGCGCCAGCAGCGGCGTGCGGTCCGTCGTCGTCCGGGTCGCTGTGGGGGCCGTATGCGTGGACACCGACGCGGACGCCGGCGCCGTCGCCGACGCCGGCGCCGGCGCCGACGTGGCGAGCGGTGAGTCGGCCCGGAGGTCGATGGTGGCGGCGGAGGCGGAACGGCTGGCTTGCGCCCTCGGCGGCGTGACGGCATACGCAGGCGCAGCGGTGTGGGCGCTCGAAGGGCCGGTGGGGCGGGCCGGGGAGAGCGTGCTCGTCGTCATGTGTCCCAGCGTGGCCGTCGGCGGTGACGGTGCCCATCGGGGTCGACCCCGAGACGTCCCCGAACGGTCCCTGAGAGCGGTCGCGCGCAGGGGGTCGCCTATTTGTCCATTTCGAAGACTTTGACCCCCTTTGGGTCGTACCGTGCGACTGTGGGGCCGAGGTCAGGGTCGGCCCCGTCGAGGCTCTGGTCAAAGGGGTAGACATGTCGGTGCGCTTCAACGCTCCTCCGGGATGGCCGGTTCCGTCGTCGTCGTGGGCTCCCGGTGACGACTGGATGCCGGACCCCGGCTGGCCGACGCCGCCCCGCGGCTGGACGTTCTGGATCGTCGACCGGCGAGCGCTGGGCGCCCCGGGCGAGGCCGGCACGCCGCGCTTCGGCACGCCACCGCGCACGACCGCCGCCACCTACCGCGCCTACGGCACCGACCGTGGGAGCTGGCTCGCCGGGCTGCGCGCCCGGGCCGCGGCCGACGCCCTCACGACCGCTCCCGGCGTTGCCGTCGAGCCGGCGCGGGCCGTGGCGGACAGCTCGTGGGAGCTCGACGGCCTCCTGACGTCTGCAGGCCGGCTGGACCTCTGAGGTGGACCTGACGCTCAGGGTCGCACCCGAGGTGCGACTCGGCTCCGCCACGTCCGGGCTGCGCGCCTTCCTCGACGACATCGCCGGTACGCGCGTGGGCACCGGCGTCGGAGCGCGCACGTCGGCGTCGACGGGAGGCGACCGGGGCTCCGACCGTGGCTCCGACCGAGGCTCCGACCGAGGCTCCGACCGAGGCTCCGACGGGACCGCGACGCTGGCAGAGCTCGAGGTGCGCGCGCGCCTGGCCCATGAGTCGGGTGACCTGAACGCCCTGCGGTCGATCGAGGAGGCTCTCGGCGCGCTCCACCTCGAGAACCATCCACCCCGCCGACGCCCCGAGCCGCCGGCGGCGGCCGCCATCTCCGCCAAGGAGCGGAGCCTGCTCGAGCGCAAGGCCTTCCACGCTGCACTGCCGCAGGTGTCGGTCTTCAAGCGCGCCGCGCGCGCCAAGGCCAAGGCGATCGCCGAGACCCAGGCGGACGGTTTCAGTCGCACCCTCGACCTCGCGCACGTCGTCGTCTCCCAGCACCGCGCCGCCGCCCTCGACGACCAGTGGAACCACCTCGCCGGACACGATCGCTGCGCCGTCATCGCCGAGCTCGATGCCGACTTCGCCGCGGCCGAGTGCGGCTGCACGTGCGTCGACGCCGGCTGGGACGCCGAGACCTCCCGGGGCTACGTCACGATCGTGGGCCGCTACCCCTCACTCGACATCGTGGCTGAGCGAGGGCCGGGGGTCTCGTCGAGCGGACGCCGGATGCTGCGTCGCCGCACGCGCTCGGAGCGCAATGCGCTCTATCTCAGCGGGCTCGCGTCGTTCGCCCTGGCCACGGCCCGGCGGTCGATCAGTGTCGCCGTCGCGGCCGACGACATCCACCTCGTCATCGTCCGGCCGACCGAGGCCGGCGACGGGCTCGAGCCGATCTACGTCGGCACCCTGAGCCGGGAGGCCGTCACGCTGCGTCCGGCGCTGGCCGACCCGCTGCCGCTGCTGCTCGGGTCCGCGGCTCGGCCCCTGCAGTTCGACGGTCCCGCCCACGATCTCGTGGCCGCGGCCCCGGAGACCGACGTCATGGGCATCGTGCAGAGGTGCGTCGACGCGCTCGGCGACGAGGAGCTCGACGGGCTGCTGGAGACCGGCCACGCCTGAACGTCGGTGGCCTCTCGACGGTCGCGAGGGGGCCGAACGTGGCCCTTCGACGGTTGGGAGGGGGCCGAACGTGGCCCTTCGACGGTTGGGAGGGGGCCGAACGTGGCCCTTCGACGGTTGCGAAGGGGCCGAACGTGGCCTCTCGACGGTTGAGGGGCGGGGTCGGGTGTGGTGGGTCAGGTGGGTGGGGGGTCAGGAGGGGAGGGTGCAGGCGGCGGCCTGGCCCTGGGGGGCGACGGCCTGGTAGCCGGGCAGGGTCGCCAGACCCTTCTGCCACAGCGCCCGCCACGCAGCCTCCGCCGCAGCCGGGGTCATGCCGCCGGCCTTGAAGTGGGACTGGTCCTTGAGGTGGGTCTCCCACGGGGCGATGGCGACGCGGGCCCGGGCCAGCACGCCGCCCACGGCCTTCAGCGAGGCCGCGCAGCGACGAATCGCGTCCGCATCGGCCCCCGTCGCCCCGGCGGCGACCGCGCAGGCGTCCTTGGAAGCGGCCAGGGCCTTGTCGGCGGCGCGGAAGGCGACGATGTTGTCGGCGGCCTTCTCCGTCGTCGCGGGCCACGCAGCCTTGGCCTCGGCCAGGGTGAGCTTCCCGGCCTGGAGGTCGTTCATGATCTTGAGGTGCCGGTCCCACTGCGAGAGCGAGCGGTAGGCGTCGGCGCGCGCCGCTGACTGCAGGGCCCACTTCGCCCGGCACGACGCGACGGCCTTGACGATCGGGTCGACCTCCGGCGTCTCGGTGGCCCCCGTGGTCTCCGACGGCGTGGTCGACGGGGTCGTGCTGGGGGCGGGCGTCGTCGTCAGAGGGGCTGCGACGCCGGGGATCGCGCTCGGCGAGCCGGTCGGCTCGGCCGACGTGAACAGTCCCTTGCCGAACCACACGGCGGCGCCCAGCACGACCACGGCGAGCACGCCGATGAGGACGGGGAGGATCCCCCGTCGACCCCGCTGCTGCTCCTTGATCGCCCGACGCGTCTGCGGTTGCTGACCCATCCCATCCCCTACTCGGCCGCCGGTCGCGCGGATGCCCCGGCCCCCACCGGCACTTGCGACCTCGCTTGCACGATAACGCGCTACCCGTGCGTACCCGAACCGAAACCCCTTGTGATCTGGTCGAATACGGCATATCAACCCCGCGGCAGCCGTAGCGGCGGCGCTGCCCGAGGGGTGGCCAGGGGTGATGCCGCGACAGGGTTCGGCGCTATCCTCCGAGCGAATCCTGTTGTGTCATGGTTCATCCGGTGCTGCTCGGGGAGTGGAGCGGGGGTGGTGGTCGTGACCGTGCTTCCCCCCGGCGAGGGTCAGGATGCACCCGGTCCGCGTGTCCAGAGTTCGAAACGTCACTACGACAGTGTATTTCGGGCAAATGCCGTCGAACGGGCCAAAGCGCCCGACGCGCGGCTCTCCGTCGTGGCCACGGACCTCGGGGTCAGCGCCAGCACGCTCCGGCGATGGGTCAAGGCGCACGACGGTGCGACCCCCGCGTCCCCCGCATCCCCCGCGTCCGTCGACTCTCCGGGCGCACTGACGACGCCCCTCCCGGCGGCGTCGCCGGACGTGCCGGCCCCGCCCGACGTGCCCTTCGCGCCGGTCCCGTCCGTCCCGCCGCCCGACCCGGCCGCTCCGATCGTCGCCGGGCGCCCGTCGCCGAGCTCGGGCGCCGCCGGGACCGCGGCCTCGGTGACCGCGCCCTCGGGGACCGCGTCGTCGGGGACCGCGCGGCACGAGGACTCGCACGTCATCGCCATGCTCGACGCGATCCTCGAGATGTTCCCCGGCCCCGGCGCGTTTCCCGCGGGCCACGAGCTCGACGTCCCCGGTCCGCGTGAGCAGCGCGATGCCGCTGCCCCGGCCGACCGGATCCCGCTGCACCCGGGCGACGACATCTTCCCGGCCCTGTCGAGGCTGCTGCCGGTCTACCGCTTCCCGATCATCCTGGCCGCCCTGCTCGCCGCCATCGTCGTGTCGCGGGTGGTGCCCGCCGACTACGCCCTGCGCCCCGCGGTCCTCTCCCTCCACGTCCTCGCGCTCGTCGTCTCGTTCGGGGCCGTCCTCGTCATCGACTGGCACGGGCTGCTCTGGCTCGCCGGACGTCGCGGCCTGACCGAGTCGACGCGGCTCGCGGCCGGCGCCGGTCCTCTCATCTGGGGCGGCCTCGCCGGGCTCATCGTGTCCGGGGCGCTGCTCCACCCGAACCTCACGTCACCGCTGACGGTCACCAAGCTCGTCCTCGTGCTCGCCGTCGCCTGGAACGGCGCAGCCATGTCCGCGCTCCGTCGCCGCATGGCCCAGCTGCCGGCGTACGTCACGCCCGGGAACCTGCCCCGCCGCGACTGGCGCCTCATGATGACCGCCACCGTCGTGTCCCAGGTCGGATGGTGGGGCGCCATCCTCATCGGCTTCGTCAACTCGTCGACATGAGCGTCCACATGCACGACATGAGCTGGCCGACATGAGCAGCCCGACATGAGCATCCCGACATGAGCATCCCGACATGAGCAGCCCCGTGCGGCCCGACGCCTCGGCAGCCGGGGACGACCTGCGTCCGGTGCCACGGGCGCCGGCCACGCGGCGCTCCGTGCCGCCCGCCGTCGCCCCGGTGGTCGCCGTCGTCGCCGGTCTCGTGGCGTGCGTCGTGGCCGCGAGCTCCACGGGCGCCATGGACCCCCTCGTCTTCGTCGAGGACGCCGGGCCCCTCGTGCGGTGGTCGGTGCCCCTCGTCCGCGTCGTCCACGACGTCGCAGCGGCCGTCACGGTCGCCTCCCTCGCGTTCGCAGCCTGCCTCGTGCCAGCGCCCGCCCGCTCGGGGCCGCGGATCCGCGCCACCGCCCCGACGGCGCCGTTGCGTCTCGCCGTGGGCGCCGGCTTCCTCTGGCTCGTCACCGCGCTCGCGGGGGCCGTGCTCACCTTCGCGGACGCCGCAGGCCTGCCGCTGTCGAGCCCCGCGCTCGTCCAGCAGCTGCAAGCGCTCGTGTGGCAGATCGACGCGACGCGGATCGGGCTCATCAGCGGCGCCTGCGCCTTCGTCGTCGCGACCGGGGCCGCCCTCGCGCGCAGCCGCACCGCAGCCGCCTGGCTCGGAGCCCTTGCCGCCGCCGGGATCGGGGTCCTCGGCCTCGCGAGCCACACGGGCGCCTCCGACGACCACGAGACGTCGGTCAACGCCATGGGGCTGCACCTGGTGGGTGCGACGACGTGGGTCGGTGGCCTCGTCGTGCTCGTCGTCCTTCATCGCTGGCTCGGCGAGCGGTTGGGCGTCACGGCCCGGCGCTACTCCACGCTGGCGCTCGCCGCCTTCGTCGCCGTCGGGCTCTCGGGGGTGCTGGCGGCGACGACGCGCCTTGCTTCCTGGTCCGACCTCGGCACGCCCTACGGCCTGCTCATCGTCGTGAAGTCGCTCGCCTTCGTGGCGCTGGGCGCGGCCGGCTGGTGGCACCGGCGCTCGACGCTCGACGGCCTCGACGCAGGGGTCGGTCAGCGCGCCTTCGTGCGGCTCGCGCTCGGCGAGGTGGCGGTCATGGGGGCGACCTTCGGCGTCGCCGCCGCGCTGTCGCGCAGTGCGCCGCCCGTGCCCGAGGAGCTGCCCGACCCCACCCCCGCGCTCGCGGTCACCGGCTTCCCGGCGCCACCTGACCCCGCGACCGTGACATGGTGGGCGACCTGGCGCACCGACTGGCTCTGGCTCGCCGTGGCCGTCGTCGCCATCGGGTTGTATGCCGCCGGGGTCGTCGCCGCGCGCGTGGCCTCCGCGCGGGCCCTGGTCGAGTCGCACCGCGACGGGAGTCGTGCCGAACCCCTCGAGGACAGCCGCGCGGGGCGCCGACGGGCGCAGGCCGTGGTCGGCTGGTCCCGCCTGCGCACCACCTCGTGGGTGCTCGGGTGCCTGCTGCTCGTCTGGACGACGAGCGGGCCCCTCGGGACCTACGGTCGCGTCTCCTTCGCGTGGCACACGGCGCTCCTGCTCGTGCTCGCCCTCGTCGTGCCGCTGCCGCTCGTCGCCGGGTCACCCGTCAGGCTCGCCGAGCGCGCGCTCGCCTCGCGCGACGACGGCACCCTCGGCCCGCGCGAGGTCGTCGTCGGGCTGGCGCGCTCCGGCGTCGTCGGCGCGCTGACGCGTCCGGTCGTCGCGACGGTGCTGCTCGTCGCCGGGCTCGTGGTGCTGCACGCGAGCGGCTTGCTCGACCTCGCCTTCACGACCCACCCCGGTCATCTCGTCATGGTCGCGTCCGCCCTCGCCGTCGGAGTCCTCTGGGCCACGGCGATGACCGCAGCTCCCGACTCGCCGGCGCGTGGCCCCCTGCGCACCGTCCTGCTGTGTCTCGGCGCTCTCGTGGTGGGTGCCTTCGCCACGGCGGCCTGGCTGGCCCGCAGCTCCACCATCCTCGCCGCCGAGCCGCTCGGCGGCCTCGACCTGCCCTGGCTGCCCGACCTCGCCGCGGACCAGGTGCGCGCCGGAGCCGTCATCCTCTTCGTCGTCGTCCCGGTGTGCGTGCTGCTCGCCGTCGTCGCGGCCGCCCGGACGCCGCGGGGGCCGCGCGCCCGAGGTCGCTGAGGGCGCGTCGCGGCGGACGGCATACGCCCCTCACGAGCCGACCACGGCGGCGGTTCCGGCGCTACGCTGCGACGACGGGTGCGCGGACGTCTGGACCATCCCTCGGTCGCGGGCCCGTCGATGCGCGATGATGCCCGGCGGGGAGGGCCATGAGGGGTGGCCGAGGGGGGCCGTGCTGTGACCATTGACTTCAACCCACCGCCGGGGTGGCCGACGCCACCTGCGACGTGGGTGCCGCCGGACGAGTGGCTGCCCGGCCCCGAGTGGCCCGAGCCGCCGGCCGACTGGACGTTCTGGTCGGTGACCGAGCAGCAGCCCCGGTCGGGGAGGTCCAAGCGGCAGGGACGCGGCCGCCTGAGCAAGGTCTCCTTCCCCCTCGCGACGGTGGCGGCGCAGTCGACGGTGTCGCTCGCCGCCCTCTTCCCGGAGCGGGCTCGGCAGGCGGGGGGTGCGACCTACGGGGGATACGGCAGCTCGTCGGGGGGCGATGCGGCGCCCGCGACCAAGGCGGGACGCGAGTACTACCAACCACGGGGGTTGGGCGGCGCGGCGACAGGCAGCGTGACCGACCCGAGCAACGGGTCGGTCCTCAACGGCTCCGCACCGGCGCCCGCCGGACGCCTGCTCGTGCAGCCGGACGCGCGGGCGGACGTCGGCGGCGCTGGCGACGAGGGCGAGGTGGCGCCGGGCATCCGGCTGTCACCGATCCTGCGGCTCGTGGCGCACCCGTCCGGTCTGCGCGTGCAGTTCCGGGTCGGTGGCCCCGTGGCCGCGGCGCTCGCCGACGTCATGACGCCCGCCATCGAGGCGGCCACTCCCGGCATGACCGCGACGCAGTCGGCCCAGTCCGGGCAGCAGGGGAGGTCCGGTCGGGGCGGACGCGGCGGGCGGCCGGGCGGCCTGCGCCTGCTGCGGCGCGGGCGTCGGGACGGCGGCGACCTCCCGGGCGGCACTTCTGCGGGGGCAGGATCCGGAGTGCATCCCGGGGCCGGCGCGCTCTCCATCCGCGAGCTCGCGCGTCGAGCCCTCGAGGCGCGACGCGAGACCGACCGCGACGCGGCGCTCGCGGTCGAGCGCGACCTGTGCTCCGTGCACCGCCAGGCGTTCCTCGCGATCCGCCCGCCCGCTGTGACGCCGCTCGAGCCCGTGACCGCCTCGGAGACGTCGGCGATCCGGCAGAAGGCGCTCGCCGCCACCGGTGCCACGGCGAAGGGCCTCTCACGCGCCGAGAGCACCGAGCTCAAGGCGCTCGCCGCCGAGCGGGCCGACGCCTTCGTGCGCGCCAGCAACGTCGCGCGCCGGGTGATCGCCGACCGGCGCGAGGCCCTCGCGTCGGGCGCGTGGCAGCTCCTCGAGGCGCACGACCCGGCCGCGGTCGTCGCCGTCGTCGACGAGGCGTTGCGGCTCTCGGGCAACGACCTCACCTGCCTCGACGCCGGCACCGACCCGGTGACGCAACGGGCCTACGTGACGGTCCTCGTGCGCTTCGCGACCATCGGCATCGTCGCCGAGGAGGGCCGCGAGGTCAGCCCGTCGGGCCGCACGTCGTGGCGGGCGCGCACGGCGTGGGAGCGCAACGGGGTGTATGCCGCCGGGCTGGCCTCCGTCGTCCTCGCCGCCGCGAAGCAGGTCGACAGCATCGCGCCGGCGACCGACGACGTGAACGTCGTCGTCGTGCGCCCGACCCGCAACGGCCGGGGCGTCGAGCCGGTCTACGTCGGGCGCCTCGACCGCGAGGACGCGTCCCTGCGCCATCCCGAGGCGGACCCGCTACCGCTCGTCATCAGCTCGGCGGTGCCACACGGCATACGGATCCACGGGCCGGAGCGCGAGGTCACCGCGCTCGACCACGCGGCCGACGTCGACGGGGCGCTGCGCGAGATCGTCGACGCGTGCCGGGCCGCGGATGCCCAGGCGGCGCGACTCCAGCTGGCGCGGCGGGGGCAGGCAGGCGGGTCGGTCCCACCAGCCGGTTAGATGTACTGACCCGACAGGTTGGTCAATCGGGTGATGGGTGGATTGTTCCCGCAGGCGGTG
>NZ_LMSW01000013.1:197862-326403 GCF_001429645.1 Terrabacter sp. Soil810 | reverse complement strand
TCCCATGTCAGCAGCTCACAACGATGAGTCGCATTCCCTCAACCAACGTGCCCGGTCAGTACAGTTAGAGGTCGCGCCGAACGAGTCGGCGCAGCGCGAGCGCGGCGAGCGGGCGATAGCCGACGACCGCGAAGGCCGGTGCGTCGATGACGACCTCGGTCGTGCAGCCGCCCGGTGCGTGCCGGACGACGTGGTCGAGCCTGGCGTGCACCGGGCCGAGCCGCACGTGCCAGCTCCACTCCATCGCCTCCGGGTCGACGGCCAGCACCTCGAACGGCACCCGCACCCCCAGCGGCCCGACCACCAGGCCGTTGAGCCCGGGGGCGAGGCGGGGCGTGGCGGCGATGACCTCCTGGATCTGCGGCGACCACGTCGACCAGAGATCGAGGTTCTCGTATCGGGCCCAGGCGACGGCCGGGTCGGCTCCGCCGCTGGCCGTGATCGTCGCGCGCATGGTGGGCTCCCTCGTCGCTCAGGTGCGGTCGGCGTCCGGGGACGTGTGAGGGGATGTGTGAGGGGGCGTGTCAGGGGACGTGTCAGGGGAAGCGGCGGGGTCGGTGGTGGGGGCGGGTCCGTCGACGTTGACCGTCGGCGTGCCCGACCCGCAGCGCACGATGACCGCGCGGGACGTGCCGTCGCCCGGGTTGGACTCGCGGTGCACGGCACCTGCCGGCACACGGAGGAAGTCGCCCGGGCCGGCCTCGACGACGACCTCGCCGCCCGGCCCCGACTCGAGCCGCATCCGGCCCGAGACGACGTAGAGCGTCGTGTCGTGGTCGCCGTGGTGGTGCCAGCCGGAGACGGCGCCGGCCTCGGTGTCGACGGTGCCCGACCACATCGACTCGGTGTGCAGCGCGACCTGCCGGCTCATCCCCGGCGTCGGGTCGGCAGGGCTCAGGGCGTCGCCGGCGACGTGGCTGCACGGCTCGGCGGCGGCGGTCGGCAGGTCGGGGTGCTCTGTCATGCCCCCATCAAACCCCCGGAGCTCTAGCCTTGTCGTGTCCGTCAGCGAGATGAGGTGGGCCGTGGCAGCAGGGCGTGCAGGGCGTGCAGGTCGTGCAGGGCGCGTCGTCGTGGTCGGCGGCAGCATGGCTGGGCTGCTCGCGGCCCGGGCGCTCGCCGACCACGCGGAGTCGGTCGTCGTGCTGGAGCGGGAGCGGTTGTCCGACGAGGTCGCACCTCGCGGCCGCGTGCCGCAGGGCCGGCACCTGCACGTGCTCCTCTCGGCCGGCCTCGACCGGCTGCGGCAGTGGTTCCCGGGCATCGAGGAGGAGCTGACGTCGCTCGGTGCGGTCCCGGTCGACGGCTTCGGGGCGTGGGTGCACCAGGGCGGTGCGTATCGCGCCCGCGGCTACTGGGGACGCCCCGGCTTGGGCATGACGCGCCCCCTCCTCGAGCTCGTCGTCCGGCGGCGCGTGGCCGCGCTGCCCTCCGTGACGATCGAGGACGGAGTGACCGTCGAGTCGCTCAGGGTCCGGCAGGGTCGCGTCACCGGCGTGGTCGTCGCCGGAGAGGCGCGACCCGCGGACCTCGTCGTCGACTGCTCCGGGCGCAGCTCACGCATCGCCCACGACCTCGCGGCCGCCCGGCTGCTCGACCCGCCCGTCACCAAGGTCGGCATCGACATCGGCTACTCCTCCTTCTTCCTGCGCCGCGCACCGGAGGACTTCGAGGGGATGTTCCTCGTCAGCATCGAGAACCCGGGATCGTTCCGCGGCGGCGCCGTCGTGCCCGTCGAGGGCGACCGGTGGCAGGTGACGCTGTCGGGCGTCCACGGCGACGTGCCGCCCGCGACCGACGACGGGCTGGTGGACTTCGCCGCGACGCTCTCGACACCCGCGGTCGCGCAGCTCATCGCGCAGTGCGAGCGGGTCTCGGACATCCACACCTACCGCTTCCCGTCGAGCCAGCGCCGGCACTACGAGAAGGTGCGGGCACTGCTTCCGGGGCTCGTCACCCTCGGCGACGCGTCGAGCAGCTTCGACCCGATCTACGGGCAGGGGATGACGTCGTCGGCGCTCCAGGCGGCTGCGCTCGGCGCGGTCGCGGGTCGCGTCGGGATCCTGTCGGACGAGCTGCCGAAACGCTTCCACCGCAAGGCCGCCCGCATCATCGAGGCGCCATGGCGGATCGCCGTCGGTGGGGACTTCGGCCACCCCAAGACCGTCGGCGACCGGCCGGTCGGCACGGCCCAGCTCAACGGCTACATGGTGCGCGTCATCCATGCGGCCCACGCGTCCCTGCCGGTCGCCCGCTCGTTCAACCGGGTCCTCCAGCTCGAGGACCCGCCGGCCTCCCTCCTGCGGCCGTCGATGGTGGCGAAGGTGCTCCGCGCCTCGCGGAGGTCGCCGGTCGTGACCGGCGCCGAGGTGCGCCACCCCACCGTGGGCCCGCACCCGGTCGGCTGAGCCGCGGGGACCTGCCCACTCGACGTGGGGTGTGGTCGTGACGGACCGCTGTGTCACCGGGTCACTTCTTTGACAGGGTGGACGCATGAGGACCGACCACTTCATCCGATTCGAGCGCGTCGACTCCGTCGAGGAGACGGCGAGCGGCCTGCTGGCCCGCCTGCACGGGGAGAAGCTGCGCGTCGACGCCGTGCGCTCGGACGTCGTGCGCGTCCAGCTGAGCCGTGGCGGCGTGCTCGACGAGAAGCCGACGTATGCCGTGTGCATCGACCCGCTCGCCGTGCCCGAAGGCGGTGGCGCCGTCACGTGGCGGGCGGAGGAGTCGGAGGGTGCGTGGCGGCTCGTCACCGAGGACCTCGTCGTGACGCTCTGGCTCGACCCCTTCCGCGTCGACGTCCACCGCACCGACGGGTCGGTCGTCATCGAGTCGATCCCGGACTCGGAGGGCCGCTACTGGACGTACGCGACACTCAACGACGCGTGGACGACGCGCCGGCGCATCGGTCGCGACGACGCGGTCTACGGTCTCGGCGAGAAGGGCGGCCACCACAACCGGCGCGGCCGCGACTTCACGATGTGGAACACCGACGTCCTCAACGAGCACGCGACGGCCGAGTTCCGCGCGAGGCTCGACGCGGACGACCCGCGCGCCGACATGACGAGCGCCGAGTTCGACCCGTACTACGTGACGATCCCGTTCTTCTACCAGCGCGACGCCTCGACCGGGGCGGCGGCCGGCTCGTTCGTCGACAACGGCTACCGCGGCGAGTACGAGTTCAGCCGCGACGACGAGTACCGCGTCACCTTCCATGGCGGACAGTGGACGGAGTACGTCTTCGCCGGCGCCTCGATGGCGGGCATCCTCGAGCGCTACACGTGGCTGACCGGCCGTGCGTCGCTGCCTCCGATCTGGGCGCTCGGCTACCACCACTGCCGGTGGCACGCGTACAAGCAGCAGGACATCGAGGTCATCGCCAAGCGCTACCGCGACGACGAGTTCCCTTGCGACGCCATCTGGCTCGACATCGACTACATGGACGGCTACCGCGTCTTCACGTGGGACTCGGAGCGATACCCGGACCCCGCCGGCATGCTCAAGGGCCTGGCCAACCACGGCTTCCGGGCCATCTCGATCGTCGACCCGGGCGTCAAGCACGACCCCGGCTACGCGGTCTACGACGACGGTCTGGCGCAGGACGTCTTCTGCCGCACCGAGGGCGGCGACACGTACATCGGCCAGGTGTGGCCGGGCAACACGGTCTTCCCGGACTTCGCGACGCCCGAGGCGCGTTCGTGGTGGGGCGCACTCAACGCCCGGCACGTCGAGTCGGGTCTGGCGGGCATCTGGAACGACATGAATGAGCCCGCCACCGGCGAGATCGCGCCCCAGGCGATGCTCTTTGACAAGGGTCGCGCCAAGCACGAGCGCTACCACAACCAGTACGCCCTGCTCATGGCGATGGGCACGATCGAGGGCCTGCGGGCCGCCCGGCCGGAGGCCCGGACGTTCATCCTGTCGCGAGCCGGCTTCGCAGGCATCCAGCGCTACGCCGCGAACTGGATGGGCGACAACCAGGCCCGTTGGGACCACCTGTGGGTCAGCACCCCGATGGCGTGCGGCTTCGGACTGTCGGGCCAGCCCTTCGTCGGCGCCGACATCGGTGGCTTCCAGGGCGACACGAACCCGGAGCTCTTCCTGCGATGGATGCAGATGGGCGTGCTGACTCCCTTCTGCCGCAACCACTCCGAGACGAACAACATCGACCAGTACCCCTGGTCGTTCGGGCCCGAGATCCACGACCTGGCCCGCGAGGCGGTGCGCCTGCGCTACCGGCTCATCCCGTACATCTACTCGGCGTTCGTCCGGGCGACTGAGACGGGGGAGCCGGTGCAGCGTCCGCTCGTCCTTGACTACCAAGGCGATCCGGCCGTCGTCGACATCGACGACCAGTACCTCTTCGGCCGCGACCTGCTCGTCGCGCCGGTGAGCGAGCAGGGGCAGACGTCGCGAACCGTCTACCTCCCGGAGGGCGACTGGTACGACTGGCACACCGGCGAGCTGCACCACGGCGGCCAGCGGATCACGGTGGAGACCCCGCTCGAGCGACTCCCGCTCTACGCGCGCGCCGGCGCCGCGATCCCGATGTGGGCCGAGGCACCCGCCTCGACGGACGGTTACCGGCCCGAGTCGGTCGAGCTGCACGTCTTCGACCCGGTCGTCGACGGCCGCTGGGAGTCGGTGCTCGTCGAGGACGACGGCCTCACGGTCGCCGACGGCGAGGCCGAGCGCCTCACGACGACCGTCGTCGTCGAGCGCTCGGGCGGCGAGGTGTCGGTCGAGCACGAGACGTCGGGACCCGGGTATGCCGGTCACGCGCGGACCCGCTTCGACGTCGTGCGCCACAGCGCGCGCGAGTCGTAGACGACGCCAGGACGGGGCGGTCCGTTCGCTCGGACTGCAGCGAACGGCATACGCCCCCATCGGGTATGCCGTCGGGGCAGTCCGCTCGAGCGCCCCTTGAGCGGGTGACCCCCGAACGGAAGACTGGCGAGCATGGCTGACACGGCGGAGCGCGAGCAGGGCCAGGAGAGCGAGAGTCTGCTCACCGTCATCATCGCGCTGGCGATGAATGCCCTGATCGCCGTGGCGAAGTCGGTCGTCGCGATCATCACCGGGTCGGCGTCGATGGTCGCCGAGGCCGCCCACTCGTGGGCCGACGCGGGGAACGAGATCTTCCTGCTCATCGCAGAGCGTCGCGCGGGGCAGAAGCGCGACACGACGCACCCCTTCGGCTACGGGCGAGAGGCGTACGTGTGGTCGATGTTCGCGGCGTTCGGGCTCTTCGGCGCCGGCGCGGTCGTGTCGGTGTGGCACGGCATCTCGGTGCTCGGGCACGAGGAGCCGGAGACGTCGTACACGTGGGCGTACGCCGTGCTCGCCATCGCCTTCGTGCTCGAGAGCGTCTCGTTCGTCCAGGCGACGCGGCAGACGCGGTCCGAGGCGCGAGCTCTCGGGCTGCGGCCGCTGAAGTTCATCGCCAACACGTCGAACCCGACCCTGCGGGCGGTCTTCGCCGAGGATGCCGCGGCGCTCATCGGCCTGCTCATCGCAGGGCTCGGGATCTTCCTGCACCAGGTCACGGGCAACGCGGTCTGGGACGCGCTCGGCTCGATCCTCGTCGGTCTGCTGCTCGGTGTCGTCGCGATCTTCCTCATCAGCCGCAACCGCGACTACCTCGTCGGGCAGGCCGTGCGGCCGGAGCTGTGGGCGCGGGCCTTCGACGCCCTTCACGACAGTCCAGAGGTCGAGCGGATCACCTTCCTGCACCTCGAGTTCGTCGGGCCGGGGCGCGTCTTCCTCGTCGCGGCCGTCGACCTGACCGGTGACGACACCGAGTCGAAGGTGGCCGACCGTCTCGCGGTGCTCGGGCACGAGATCGAGAAGCACGAGCTCGTCGAGCTGGCGATGGTCACCCTGTCGCGGACGGACGCGCCGAGCATCGAGCGCCCGGCAGTCGCCTAGGAGTTTCTCGGCGGGCTCAACAGTCCCCAGGACTGCGCGTAGAGCCGACGGGATGTCTAGGGCTTGAGCTCCCACCCCGTACGAAATCCCCAGAAGTGTGCACATGGCTGCATATGGTGCGCCACACTCGATGGAAGGACCGCCGCCGAGCGGTCACAGGGATGCGAGCGTGAGGGGACCACGTGAGCCAGAACCAGCCTCCAGTCGTGCCGGACAACCGGCGTTTTGGCAGCCGCTTGGCGGACCGGGTGTTCCGTCCACGCTACGCAGGGCGCAGTGCGTTGACCGCCATCAGCCTGGCGATGTTCGTCGGCATCGTCTCGGTCGTGGCCATCGCGTTCGTGCTGACGTGGATGAACAGCCAGAACTTCATCCCCGCCGAGATCGCGATCGCGCTCGTCGTCATCCTCGGAGCGCTGGTACTCGTGCTCTGTGTCGCCTGCCTCTCCATCGTGCTGAAGCGACTGGCGCTGGCCGACAAGCGGTATGCGATGGGCCTGCCGGACGGCAGCATCCGGGCCATCCTCGCGCTCATGCTCGTGCTCCTCTTCGGCGTGGTGTCGGTCTTCCTCGTGGGGTCGGCGCAGCGTGGCGGCTTTGAGGGGCGCAAGCTGGACAACCTCTCCACCGCTCAGGTCGACGCGATCCCGGTGGACCAGGTGCTGTCGAAGGTCGAGACCTCGGACGGGTCCGGCCTGTATGACGTAGTCCTTGTCGCGGCGCCCAACGAGTCCTTCGACGACCTGTCCAAGCAGCTGCTGACGACTCTCGCGACGCTCGTGGTCGCCATCGCCGCCTTCTACTTCGGGGCGTCGACGGTCACGAACGCGGTCGAGACGGTGAACCCCAGGCGTCCAGCGGCGGACGACGGCGAGGGTGAGGAGATCACTGCCGAGGAGGCGGCGAAGAGGGCCGAAGCCGAGAAGGCCAAGGCTGCGGAGGCGGCGAAGCAGGCCGAAGTCGACAAGGCCAAGGCTGCGGAGGCGGCGGAGAAGGCTCAGGCTGAGGAGGCGGCGAAGCAGGCCGAGGCGGAGAAGGCTCAGGCTGAGGAGGCGGCGAGGAAGGCCGACGCCGACACGGCTCAGACCGAAGGCGCAGCGAAGACGCCAGGAGCCGAAGTTCCGCTGGTCAGCGATCCTGTTGTCGGGACGTCCGAAACGGCGACGGCAGTCGCATTCGCGGACACCGAGGTAGCCGCCAGACTCGCGCGGTCGACTCAGGCGTTCAAGGCGGTCGAGGCCATGGCGGTTGCCGCCCAGGCGGCCCTGGCCGAGCTGTCGCGCGTGAGAGTCGAGACGACCGAAGCCGCAGGCGACGCAGCAACAGGCACCGCAGCAATAGTGACGGGTGATGCAGCGCCATCGCAGGTCGGACTGGAGACTGGTGACGATGAGGCGCAGCAGCCGAACGGTCGGAACACCGAGGCTGACGCGAACCGCGAGTCGGCGGCTGGTCCGGGCACCGACGAGCACGGTGGGGACAGCGCCACAACCGCCTCGTCCACGACGTCGCGCGAGTCCACTCCCGGCACCGCCACGACAGAAGACGCGCCAGCCACGGAGCCGAGCACCCAGGAGCCCCCACCCGTCGCCGTCGCGGAGGACGAGGGCGAGGCGGACAGCTCCGGCGAAGGACCCGACGAGTCCGTCGGGCGCTGATCGTCCGCGCATGCCTCTGACCCCGACGGGGTCGGCGGGGTGCGGGGCGGGGGAGTCAGGTGTGCCAGGTGACCCCGGTGGCGGTGACCGTCGCCGTGAGGTCCCGCTCGTGGACCTCGGTGTGGTGCCTCGGGCAGAGCAGGGCCCCGTTGCTCACCGAGGTGCGGCCGCCGTGCCGCCAATGCTCCACGTGGTGCGCGTCGCACCAGGTCGAGGGGACCGTGCACCCGTCGAAGCTGCAGCCCTGGTCACGGGCGATGAGGGCGAGGCGCTGGCCTCGGGTGAAGAGGCGCTGACTGCGCCCGACGTCGAGCGGCTCGCTGTCACGGCCGAGCACCATCGGGATGATCTCGGCGTCGCAGGCCATCCGGCGCACGACCCCGGGCGACAGGACGTCGGCGGTGAGCGTGGTGCCGGAGCCGCGGACGTCGTCGACGAGTGACTCGAGGTCGATGAGGACGACGACCTTGGCCTTGTCGGTGGTCGGGACGCCGTCGGACGACGCGACCCCGCGCTGCACCACCGTCAGCAGGGCGTCCATCCGTCGTCGCGCGGGAGTGCGGTCGTCGGGCGTGACCGTGCGGCCGTGCTCGTCCTTCTCGGGGCAGGGGATCGACAGCGGGTCGATCGCGGCCTTGAGCACGGCCGCGCCCTCCGGGTCGAGCACGCCGCGCAGGCCGACCATGCCGGTGGCGTTGGGCGGCGTGAACCACAGGCCACGGGCCTCGCGGCGCCCTCGGTCGAGCCTGTCCTCGTCGCGAGGCGGCCGCACCTGCTCGGTGTGGTGCCGGACGAGACGGGCCAGCTCCTCAGGCCGCAGCCGCGGTGCCTGCTCGGTGACGTCGGCCAGCGCGGTGACGAGGTCGTCGGGGTCGGCCACCGGCGTCGTGCGCGCGTCGAACTCGACGATCTGCGCAGCGTTACCGACGGTGACCTGCTGGGTCGCCACGAGCAGCCGCAGCCGCGCCCAGCGTGCCTCGGCCAGGGCCGTGCCGACCGTGACGAACGCCTTCGCCTGCCCGGCCGTCAGGCTCGGGTCGTGGCTGCGTAGCCAGTCGGTGCGCGACAGCCCGTCGGGCGGCTCGATGCCGCGCGACACGAGCTCGGAGACGATGGTGACGAGCGTGACCTCGTGGGCGCGTCGTTGGTGCGCGACCCGCTCGGCCGCGGCCGTGAGCTCGGCCTCGGCGTGCCCCGTGAGGCCCAGCCCGGCCGCCGCCTCGAAGGCAATCGCCTCCTGCTGAGCGCATCGGCCGTCGGCCTCCGCTTCACGCTCCGCCCGGGCCTCCCCTCGCGCCGCGGTGGCCTCGACCCAGGACGGGTCCTCGACCATCTGCTCGTAGCCGGCGGCGTCGAGCCGTGGCATCCGACGCAGGTCGAGCGCCTCGAGAGCGTCCGCGTCGTCGAGCGCCAGTCCGGACCACAGCCCACTCGGCCGCGGCTCCGGTCGGACGTGGGGCGCCACGCGCCGGCCCCGTGCTCCCGCCAGTGCACCCGCTCGTGCGCCTGCCCGCGCTGACGGTCCGGTGGTCCGGGACGGGGGAGACGGCACACGCCCGGAGAAGCGCTCCCAGAACCCGCCCTCGGCCACACCGCCCGTGGCACGCTGGCGCGCCTCGAGGTCGGTGAGCCGGCTCCTCAGGAGCTCGAGCGTCGTGGGTTCCGTTGCCATGAAACAACTTTAGAGGCGACCACCGACAGTGCCCCGACCTCTGAACCGCCCTCGGCAGCACAGCCCTCACCCAGTCCCCGCGCAGCCCGCACCCAGCCCTCATCCGGCCGTCCACCAGTCCGCGCCCAGCCCGCACCCAGCCCGACGAACCCCGCGCCGCCGATCACCCGCCACCACACGGCATACGCAATCACCTGCGCCACAGCGGGATTCGCGTTCGGCCACGGGCGCGACGGGCCGAGAGTACGTTCCGAAGATCGGGGGATCGTCACCGTTCACGAGACCTTGAAGAGGTGCACCATGGGCAACACCCGTCGGCGGAGGGTGGCCGTCTTGGCCAGCCTCGGCCTCGCTTCCATCGCGTTCACGGCGATCCCGGCCGGTGGGTCGGCCAGTGCGGCGCCGCCGGGACACGCCCACGCCTCCCCGCACCTCAAGCATGCCCAGCCACTCAGGGTCAACGCGCTGCTCGACGGTCAGGACGAGGACAACGGTGCCGCCGAACCGAGCCTCTCGGCGCTGTGCCAGAGCTACCTCGGCGCGCCGAACCCCTACGGCAACCCGGCCCCGAACGTCGACGCGATCGTCGGCGACAGCATCGTGCAGGCCGGCTCGCAGACGGGCTGCGCGGCCGCGCAGAACGAGACGACCGTCGCGGTCAACCCGGCCAACCCGCGCAACATCGTGGCCGGCGCGAACGACTACCGACTCTTCAACTCGCGTGAGGGCCGCAACGACTCCTACGGCTTCGCCTACACGTCGATGGACGGGGGTGCCACGTGGACGAACGTCGCGCTGCCGCACCTGACCTTCTCGACGGGGGCCACCGGTGCGCTATCCGACATGGACGGGGCGGGCGACCCCGCCATCGCCTTCGGACCCAACAACACCGTCTACTTCGCCAACATCGCCTTCAGCCGGCTCAACGACGGCAGCGCGATCACCGTCAACGTCTCGCACGACGGCGGCGTCACGTGGGGCGAGCCCTCGATCGTGGCGCTCGACGGCGCGGACGCGAGTGGCAACCCCGTGCCGACCGACGTCTTCAACGACAAGGAGTGGATCGGGGTCGACCAGAGCAGCGGCGCCGCCTACGTGTCGTGGACCCGGTTCGACTCGACCGCATCGCCCATCGTCGTGTCGAAGTCGGTCGACGGCGGCGCGACGTGGAGCCCGCGCACCTCGGTCACGCCGACCTTCACCCCGGGCGGCGTCACGCCCTTCGACCAGGGCTCGTTCCCGCTGGTCGGGTCCGACGGGGCCGTCTACATCGCCTACGAGGGATCGGTCTGCCAGTCCCTCGCGTGCGACCAGGCCACCGACCACGACGCCGTCGTCGTGGCCAAGTCGACGAACGGTGGCGCGACCTTCAGCAGCCGGGAGGTGTCGGCCGACTACGACTTCCCCTTCAACCGGGACCTCCAGACCCCGGCCCTGACCGGCGAGAACTTCCGGATCAACAGCTACCCGTCGCTCGCCATCGACCGGACGAACAACCGCCTCTACGTCGCGTGGGCGGACGACCGGAACGGCTCCTACGACAGCTCCGGCCAGTCGATCAGGACCAACGGTGACGTCTTCGTCGCGACCTCCGGCAACGGGGTCCAGTGGCAGGCGCCGGTTGCTCTCGGCTCCGCGGCGGACGAGGTCTTCCCTGCCGTCGCCGCCTACAACGGGCGCGTCGCCGTCTCGACCTACACGCGCTCGTACAACCCCAACGGGGTCGGCCTCGACGTCGTCATGAACGGCGCGACCGGCATCGGCAACCTCAAGAAGTCGCCGACGACACGCGTGACCACCGCGACGAGCAACCCGCAGGTGCAGTTCGTGACCATCGGCGCCGTGTCGGGCCAGGAGCTGCAGGGCGCGTTCATCGGCGACTACACGAGCATCGCGATGGGCAGCGACCTCGTCGCCCACCCGGTGTGGACCGACTTCCGCGGCAACCCGACGCTGACCGGGTCGACGCCCAACCAGGAGGTCTACACGTCGTCGGTGCGCGTGCGCTGAGGTAGCGCTTGCTAGCGCCGACGTGGCGCTGACGTGGCGCTGACGCGCAGATGGCGTATGCCGGTGCGCCGGGTTCGTCCGGGCCCACCGGTTTCGTCGGCAATGGCACCAAGGAGCGGATCGTGCCCCTATCCTGAGCCCGCCGCACCACGGTGGGCGGCCCGACACAGGGGATCCAACGCATGCCCACTCTGCGCGCCGTCGCGGCTGCTTTCGCGGCGTCCTTGACGCTGACCACCATCGCCGTCCCGACAGCGGGTGCCCCCGCTCGGGCGGCGACAGCCTCCTCGACAGCACCTGCGGCTGGAGACGTGTCACAGACCCGTCGGGAGCGGGCCGGCTCGGTGGACCGCTCGACGACCACGCGTGCGGCTGCCCCGACCGACTCGACCGCCGCCACGCCGCAGCGCACCCCACGGACGACGTCCTCGGCTTCGACGTCGGCTGACGACGCCACCGCTGCCCCGTCGCCGACCGACGGAGCCCGCACGGCCACGGCCACGGGCACGGGCACGGCCGCCGGCACGGTCTCGGCAGCATCACTCCCGGGCGGCATGCACGCGCTGCCGGCGCACCGCCTCCTCGACACCCGCACCGGCCTCGGCGCTGCCAAGGCGGCGGTCGCCGCCGGCTCGAGCGTGTCGTTCCCGGTGACCGGGCGCGAGGGCGTGCCCGCGACCGGTGTCGGCGCGGTGGCCCTGACGGTCACGGTCGTGTCACCGACCGGCCCGGGGTTCGTGACGGCGTACGCCGCGGCGTCGCCGGTGCCGACGGCGTCGTCGCTCAACTACGCGACGGGTGACGTCGCGACGAACCTCGTCGTCACTCGCCTCTCGGCCGACGGACGCGCCGAGCTGCGCGTCGGCGGCTCCGGGTCGACGCAGCTGCTCGCGGAGGTCGTCGGCTGGGTCGAGGCCGGCGACGGGACCGAGCCGGGCGCGTACTCCCCGCTGGCCCCGCAGCGGCTCCTCGACACCCGCGACGGGACGGGTGCCCCGAAGGGCATCCTGGCCGGTGGCTCCACGGTGCGGCTCGCGGTGGCCGGGCGCGGTGGTGTCCCGGCCGAGGGCGCGGGTGCGGTCCTGCTCAACGTCACGGCGGTCGGCGGTACGGCTGCCGGCTTCCTCACCGTGGCGCCGACCCTGACGGGTGACGCCACGACCTCGAACCTGAACTACAACGCCGGTCAGGTGCGCGCGAACCTCGTGCTGGTTCCGCTGTCGGACACGGGTTCGGTCGACCTGCGGGTCACGAGCAACGGGTCGGTGCACGCGATCGCCGACGTCGTCGGCTGGGTGCGCACGGGAACTCCGGTCGCAGACGGGTCCATGGCGGCCGTCGCGCCGGTGCGCCTCCTCGACACGAGGACCGATGGTGGTGGGCAGGTCTACAACAACGGCTGGGCCGAGATCCCGGTCACGGGCGTCGCCGGGGTGCCGTACGGCGGCGTGCACGCGGTCCTGCTCAACGTCACCGCGACGCGTGCGACCGCGCAGGGTCGCGTCAGCGTGCTCCCGGGCGCGAGCAACCTGCCGACCGGCTCGCAGGTGCAGTTCACCAAGGGACGCAACGACGCCAACCTCGTCCTCGCCCCGGTGTCGGCCGACGGCTGGGTCGACCTCCTCGTGCAGTCCTCGGGGTCGGTCGACCTCGTGGCCGACATCGTCGGTTACGTCACCGGCCCCACCGCCGACGTCCAGCCCCCGGGCTCGGTGACGGGGCTGACCGTGACGCAGCCGACGAAGAACTCGATCTCCCTCTCGTGGCAGAACCCCACCGACGGGGACCTGAGCGGCGTCACGATCCGCCGGGTCGCCGACGGCGCGACGACCGGCGACCCCTTCGAGGGCACCGTCGTCGCCGAGACCACCGGCACGACGTTCACCGACACGAACCTCGCGCCCGGCACGACCTACGGCTACTCGGTGTGGGCGCACGACTCGTTCCCGAACATCTCCGCGCCGGTCGAGGACTCGCGCGCCACGACGGCGCTCGCGTGGTCGGCCCCCGTGCGGGTCGCGCCCTACGTCGGGGCTCCGCGCACCATCTCGTGCGTGACCACCACGTGGTGCATGGTGGGCGATGCGTCCGGCCAGTTCCTGACGTGGAACGGCACGGCCTGGAGCGCGCCGAAGCGAGCCGTCACCCTCGCGGACACCGACACGGACGGCGGCTTCTCGTCGCTGTCGTGCGTGTCGTCGTCGTTCTGCGCAGCGGTCGCGGACAGCGGCGGGATCGTCACCTACCGGAGCGGCGTCTGGAGTGCCGCCACCCGGATCAAGAGCACCACCGGCCTCGAGCTGGTGGCCGCGTCGGTCACCTGCACCTCGACGACCTTCTGCGTCGCCGTCGGGCAGGACGACAGCTGGAAGGGCTGGACTGCACGCTTCAACGGCACGTCGTGGACGGCTGCGACCAAGCTGACGGCACCCACGGGCCGGCTCGACTGCGTGTCCACGACCTTCTGCGTGGCCATCGGCCAGGACATGTACGGCGCCGGATGGGCCACCCGCTGGAACGGCAGCACGTGGACGTCGACGAAGATCCAGCCCAACGGCTCGTCCACCTACGACGTGTCGTGCACGAGCGCCACCTTCTGCATGGCGACCTCGAGCGGGGGACTGTCGGTCCGCTGGAACGGGTCGTCGTGGAAGACCCTGCCCACCTTCGACTCCACCAACGGATTCCAGGGCTACGACGTGTCGTGCTCCTCGACGACGTTCTGCATCACCGCCGACTACGAGCGCGGCTACTCACGGTGGAACGGGACGACCTGGAGCCGGGTCACGGCGTTCGGAGCGCCTCGGGGCTTCACGTTGTCCTGCGTCTCCACGACCTGCATCGGCGCCGAGTCCCTGGGGCGCTACACCCGCTTCAACGGAACGTCGTGGTCGACGCTGACCAGCTTCGACGCGACCCGCGGCGGCATCATCGACCTTGCGTGCGGCGCCACGACGAACTGCCTCGCCACCGACGAGCGCGGCAAGGCCTACCGCTGGAACGGCACGTCGTGGGCCGACCCGGTCACCATCTCGTCCGTCGCCTCGAACGCAGCCTGCGCCAGCTCGACGTGGTGTCTCACGAACGCGTCCTCGGCGCGCACGTGGCGCAGCGTGAGCGGGTCGACCTGGTCTGCCAACGGGGCCGCTCCTGCCGACCTCGGCGACGCCGACTGCCCCGTGGCGGGGTGGTGCGTCGCCTTCGACTCCTTCGGCCACGCCAGCACCTTCAACGGCACGTCGTGGAGCGCCTACAAGACGGTCTTCACCTACAACGGCGGGGCGCCGACCGCGGTCGACTGCCTGAGCACGACGTTCTGCATCGCCGTCCACGGCGGCAGCGGCTACTGGTCGCGGTGGAACGGGTCGACGTGGTCGACGCAGACGGACCTGGCGAGCGGCACCGACCGCAGTGCCGTCGTGTCGTGCGCGTCGACGACGATGTGCCTCGCCGTCGACGAGGGCGGCACGAGCCTCCGGTTCGACGGGACGACGTGGCGACGCCTCGTCGCGCCCACGGACTACCAGCTGGAGGGCGCCTACGACGTGGCCTGCCCGACGACGAGCTTCTGCTCGGCGCTGCTCAACGGCGGGTCGGTCGCGACCTTCAACGGGACGGCGTGGAACACGGCCGCCCAGGAGACGGGCCTCTACGACGTCTGGGACAAGCCCGCCGACCGCGTCTACGAGCTCGAGTGCCCGTCGACGTACGCGTGCGTCGTGGCCGGCCGCGTCAAGGTGGTGACGTCGCACTGACGCGCGACGGCGCGTGTCAGGTGAGGGAGCGGATCGAGGCGCGTAACTGGACGGGCATCTCGACGAGGTGCTCGCCCTGTGGCTCGTCGCCCAGGACGAGCTCCATCGCGCGCCGACCCATCTCCTCGTAGGGCAGCCGGGCCGTCGTGAGCGCGGGCCGCAGGTAGGAGGCGATCTCGTCGTCGTCGAACGATGCGATGGACACGTCGTCGGGCACGCGCAGGCCTCGCTCGGCCAGGGCCTGGTAGGCACCGAACGCGACGCGGTCGTTGAGGCAGAGCAATGCGGTCACCGGGGTGCCGGCGTCGAGGACCTGCATCGTCCCGGCGTAGCCGTTGGCCGGTTCCCACGAGCCGACGTCGACGACCGCGACCGGCGTCGCACCGGCCTCGGCTAGAGCCTCGTCGATGCCGGCGAAGCGGGCACCGATCGTCACCGAGGCGCGCCGGTCGGCGGGAGCGCTCGGGGCACTGCCGATGATGCCGATGCCCTCGCCGTGCCCGTGCTCGAGGAGGAGTCGCATCATGGCGCGGCCCGCCTCGTGCTCGGCCGGCAGGACGGAGGCGGACGACCCGGCGCCGGCGCTGTTGGCCGTGACGATGCGCATCGACTCGGGCAGCGGCGGCAGGTCGAGGAGCCGGGCGGCCATCGAGCCGAAGACGAGCCCGTCGACCTGGCGGTCGATCATGAACTCGAGCGCCTTGGCGCGCTGCTTCGGGTGGTGGCCGGTCTCGGCGATGAGGACGCCCTGGTCGCGCTCGTCGGCGACGTCGAGCAGGCCGCGGATCATGGCGGACGCGAAGCGCGTGATCGTCACCTCGTCGGAGATGAAGCCGATGGTGCCGGTCGTGCCCATGCGCAGCGACCGGGCCGCGGGGTTGGGGCGGTAGTTGAGCTCGCGTGCGGCTTCGTGGATGCGGGCGATCGCATCCGGTGAGAGCCGTGACCCGGGGCGGTCGTTGAGCACCAGGCTGACGGCCGTCTTCGACAGGCCGGAGCGGGCTGCGACGTCGGCGAGCGTCGGTCGCTTGTTCATCGTCCCCCCGTCGGTCGTCCCTTGGTCGCGTATGCCGTGGGCACCCTCCGTGGGTGCCCTGCCGAGAGCGTACCCCACGGTAGGCCGGTCGCGGCCGGGTCTCTGCTGGTGAAAAGGATTTAGCAAACCCTTGTGCAGGGTGCTGTCCAAGGTCTACCGTCCGGTGCTGAAAGGTTTTAGCAGTGGCGCTGGACCTTCCCACCCCGGAGGAACCGATGAAGCTCACCCCCACCACCAAGCGCGTCGCCGTCGGCCTCCTCGCCGCGGCGCTGCCCCTCTCCATGGCCGCCTGCACCAAGGGCGCCAGCTCGAGCTCCGGCGGCGCCGGGGGCGAGCTGACGATGTGGACGCACAACGCCGGCAACAAGGCCGAGCTCGCGGCCATCACGACGATCGTCAACGACTACAACAAGAGCCAGAGCAAGTACAAGGTCAAGATCCAGGCCTTCCCGCAGGACTCCTACAACCAGTCCGTCGTCGCGGCGGCGGCCTCCAAGAAGCTGCCCTGCATCCTCGACATCGACGGCCCCAACGTGCCGAACTGGGCGTGGGCCGGCTACCTCGCGCCGCTCGACGGGCTCGACGCCACGCTCTCGAAGTACCTGCCGACGGTGCTCGGCAAGTGGGACAACAAGACGTACTCCTACGGCTACTACGACGTCGCGCTCGTCATGGTCACGCGCAAGACGATCCTCGACAAGTACGGCATCCGCGTCCCGACCACCGACTCCCCGTGGACGAAGGACGAGTTCGACGCGGCGCTGAAGAAGATCAAGGCGTCCGGCGACTTCCAGAACCCGCTCGACATCGCGACGAGCTTCACCGGCGAGTGGTGGCCCTACGCGTACTCCCCGATGCTCCAGAGCTTCGGCGGCGACCTCATCAACCGCGACGGCTACAAGACGGCCGAGGGCTCCCTCAACGGGCCGAAGGCCGTCGAGTGGGCGACGTGGTTCCGGAGCCTCGTCACCGACGGGCTGGTCCCGCTCAAGTCCGGCGCCGACCCGGCCAAGGACTTCATCAACGGCAAGACCGCGATCCTCTACAACGGCACGTGGACGGCGGTCGACACCCGCAAGGCCTTCGGCAAGGACACCCTCTTCCTCCCGCCGCCGGACCTCGGCACCGGCCCGAAGATCGGTGGCGGCTCGTGGCAGTGGGGCATCTCGCAGAACTGCTCCGACCAGGCCGGCGCGCTCGACTACATGAAGTTCGCGGCGCAGGACAAGTACGTGGCGAGCGTCGCCCGGGACACGAACAACATCCCGGCGACGGATGCGGCGGCCGCGCAGGTCAAGGGCTACGAGAAGGGCGGGGAGAACGAGATCTTCCTCGACTACGCGAAGAAGTTCGCCCTGCTGCGACCCGTGACCCCGGGCTACCCCTTCATCGCGACGGAGTTCACGAAGACCGCGCAGGACATCCTCAACGGCGCCGACCCCAAGCAGGCGCTCGACCAGGCCGTCAAGAACATCGACGCCAACCAGAAGTCCAACGGCTACTTCCAGTGACCCGCTGGGCGCAGCCATCCGGCTGAGCCACTGAGCCGAGTCACTGAACCGCGAGGGTATGCCGCCGCGTGCGGTGGGAGGGGCAGCGTGACTGCCGCCCCTCCCGCCGACCCGGGCGGACGGCATACGCGAGCTCCTGCTTGAACCCGGACCTTCACGAAAGGGGATGGACGATGACGACCATCACCGCGGCCGAGAACCCCTCGGCGATCACGCCCCCGGAGCGCAAGCCCGTCAAGGGCTCCCGCTCCTCGACCACGACGGCGCTGCTCATGCTGGTGCCGGCGGCGGTCCTGCTGATCACGTTCCTGCTGATCCCGATCGGTCTGACGTTCGGGCTCGCGTTCACCAACGCCCGGTTGATCTCGCCCCGACCGGCGGAGTTCATCGGCACCGACAACTTCGTGCGGCTCTTCCAGGACGAGACGTTCTGGAAGTCGCTGCGCAACACGATCGTCTTCGCCGTGGTCATCGTGCCGCTGCAGTCGGCGTGCGCGCTCGGGCTGGCGCTGCTCGTCAACGTCAAGATGCGCGGGGTCAACTTCTTCCGCACCGTCTACTTCCTGCCGGTCGTCACCTCGATGGTCGTCGTGTCGATGCTGTGGCTGTTCATGTACCAGAAGAACGGCCTCATCAACCAGGTGCTCCTCAAGTTCGGCATCGAGGGGCCGGACTGGCTCGGCGACCCGCACACCGCGCTGCTCGCGATCATCCTCATGTCGGCGTGGCAGGCGATGGGCTTCCACATGGTCATCTGGCTCTCCGGGCTCCAGACCATTTCGGCGGACCTCTACGAGGCGGCCGATCTCGACGGCGCCGGAACGTGGCAGAAGTTCCGCTACGTCACGTGGCCGGGGCTGCAGGCGACCCGCACGTTCATCCTCATCACCATCACGATCTCGGCGTTCGCGCTCTTCACGCAGGTCAACATCATGACCCAGGGCGGCCCGCTCGACTCGACCTCGACGCTCGTGCTGATGGCGGTCCGCACCGGCTTCCAGCAGCAACAGACCGGCTACGCCTCGGCGATCTCGCTCGCGTTCTTCGTCCTCGTGCTCGCCGTCACCCTCGTCAACCGCTACTTCACCCGAGACAAGGACGTCGTCCGATGAACGCCACCCCGACCGGCCCTGTCACTGACATCGCCGCCGGCACCGGCACTGTTGCCGGCACCGGCACCCTGGCCCACGTCGCCGAGACCGCCGTCCCCGAGCACCACCGGGGCGGGGAGCGGCCGCACCCAGCCCGGGCGGGGCTAGGGCTGCTGCTGCGGATCGTGCTCTGCCTCGTGTTCGGTCTGCCGCTGCTGTTCATGGTCGTCAGCAGCTTCAAGCCCGACCTGCAGATCTTCGACGACCTCGGCAGCTGGAAGGCGTTCCTGCCCACCGGCGACATCTCGGCGGACAACTACACGGGCGTCTTCGACCGGGTCCCGTTCGCGCAGTTCATGATGAACTCGGTCATCATCACCGTGGTCACCGTCGTGCTCGGCATCCTCGTCAACTCGATGGCCGCGTTCGCGCTGGCCCGGATCGGGTTCAAGGGCGGCGGCATCGTGCTCGGCATCATCCTTGCGACCCTCATCGTCCCCTTCGAGACCCTCGCGCTGCCGCTGCTGTGGTGGGCGAACCAGCTGCCCTTCCTCGGGCCCGACGGGTTCAGCCAGGGCTGGCTCGACACCTACCAGGTGCAGATCATCCCGTTCATCGCCAACGCCTTCTCGATCTTCCTCTTCTACCAGTACTTCGACTCCATCCCGAAGGAGCTCGACGAGGCGGCGAAGGTCGACGGCGCGGGGTGGTTCCGGATCTACCGAAGCATCGTCATGCCCCTGTCGGGCCCGGCCATCGCGACCGTCGCGATCCTCACCTTCCTGCCGATGTGGAACCAGTACCTCTGGCCGCTGATGTCGGTGCAGACCGAGGAGCTGCGACCGGTGATGGTCGGCATCGACTACTTCAAGCAGCTCAACACCTCGTGGGGGCAGATCATGGCCTACGCGACGATGATCACCGCGCCCGTCCTCATCCTGTTCATCGCCTTCCAGCGATCGTTCATCAACTCCATGGCCAGCAGTGGCGTGAAAGGCTGACTCGTGTTTCGTCTCCCTGAGGCCTGGGTGTGGGACTTCTGGCTCGTCGACGACGGCGAGCAGTACCACCTCTTCTTCCTCTACGCCTCGCGGGCGCTGCGCGATCCGCACGCCCGGCACTACCGGGCGTCGATCGGGCACGCGGTGTCTTCTGACCTGGTCCACTGGGAGCGGGTCGTGGATGCGCTCGTGCGGTCGGACGCGCCGGCCTTCGACGAGCTCGCGACGTGGACCGGGTCGGTCGTGCGACACCCGGACGGGCGGTGGTTCATGTTCTACACCGGGGCTCGCCTCAACGAGCACGGCGCGAACGTGCAGTCGATCGGGTATGCCGTGTCCTCTGACCTCTACGTGTGGGACAAGGCGCCGGCGCCGGTGCTGGAGGCGGACGGGCGGTGGTACGAGAGGTACGCGCCGCCGCCTCTCGGGAACTGGCACGACGAGGCGTTCCGCGACCCGTGGGTGGTGGCTGATCCGGACGGGGACGGGTGGCACATGCTGATCACGGCGCGGTCCGCTGTTGGGCCTTCGGCCGATCCTGCTGATCGGGTGGACCGGGGGGTGGTCGGTCACGCTTGGTCGGCCGACCTGGAGAGCTGGGAGCTTCGGGAGCCCCTGTCGTCGCCTGGTGCTGGCTTTGGGCAGCTCGAGGTCTTCCAGACGCACGTGGTGGATGGCAAGCAGGTGCTGCTCTTCAACTGCGCAGTCGGGGACATGCCCGAGGCGGCCCGCGCGGCCGGCATCACGGGAGGGGTGTGGATCGCGTCGGCCGAGTCGGTGCTGGGGCCGTACGACATCGCCGGCGCTCGCGAGATCGACGACCCCACCCTCTACGTCGGCAAGTTCATCGACGACCGCGAGACGGGCGAGACCAAGTTCCTCGCCTTCCGCAACGAGACTGGCGGCCAGTTCATCGGCGAGATCACGGACCCGTCTGCCGTCACTTGGGACGGCGACCGCCTCGTCCTCGCTAGCAGCGCCATTTGTACCGGCTCGCTGCTAGGAGGAGACGAGATGGCTGGCTAGGGGTCGCTTGATGGCGACACAGACTCAGGCGCTGTTAGCAACCGTCACTGGCTCAGGCGCGACTCGACCAGCACCAAGTCGCCCAGCGTACGGTCAAGCTGTCGCGAACCGACCCAAGATTATCCATCGCCGCCGCATTAGAGCGGCGGCTATGTCTCAGCCGCCGCAGTCAGTCTGACGTCCCGCGCGAGTATGTCCGCCCCGCCCGAGCGCGCCGTGGGGAACTGGGGCGACACTCGGCGGCTGCCACCCAGCCCGGTCGCCAACCGAGTAGGACGCCCCATGCGCGGCGGCCCCTGGGCAGCCCCCGCCGTTGCTGAGCCCGCGGGTCGGGCCCCTTCCAGTAGACCGCACACGTCGGGGATGCCTCCGAGGCCACCGTAGCGAGCGGTCCTACACTCGCGCGCCGCGTAATTCCAGTCGAGGCAATGTCCTTTACCCGCGGTATCGGTCAACAACTAGCTCCTTCTCGGCCGGACCAAGTTGACCACGGGGTGGGGTGGGCGCGACATGCGGCAAGACTGGTGAAGCCGCGCAGCCCGCGTGCCTTCCGTGGTCGGTGCCGCCGCTGCCTCACGGGGCACCATACGGCATGCACCCTGTGCGTAGGATCTACACCTGCTCCTCGGCCTTCATGTCCAGGTACGGAGCCACGTCAACGGGTGTCGGTGCTGGGTGCGATCCTCGCTGTACGGCACCATTGTCACCACCCCTAGAAGAGGACCCGATGAACGCCTCCGACACCCACGACTTCACGTTTGCCGACCTGTTCGCCGGGATCGGCGGCATTCGCCGCGCCTTTGAAGGGGCAGGCGGTCGGTGTGTCTTCACCAGCGAGTGGAACAAGTTTGCGATGGAGACTTACCGAGCGAACTTCACAAAGGACGAATCGCGCTCAGATCACTCGTTCGTGGGCGACATCACAGGGATCACCCCCCGGGCGGTCAAGAAGCACGACGTGCTGCTGGGCGGATTTCCGTGCCAGCCATTCTCTATTGCCGGAGTGTCGAAGAAGAATGCCTTGGGTCGTGCCCATGGATTCGCTGACCCAACTCAAGGGACGCTCTTCTTCAATGTGAAGGAAATAATAGCGGCCAAGCGGCCGGCCGCCTTTCTCCTGGAAAACGTCAAGAATCTTAAGAGCCATGATCGGGGTCGTACCTTCGAGATTATCGAAGACCAGCTACGGGACAAACTCGGATATCATTTGCAGTCCCGAGTCGTAAACGGCAAGGGTTGGACGCCGCAGAATCGTGAGCGCATACTTATCGTTGGATTCAGGGAACCCACCACCTTTAATCTGAACACGCTTGACCTGCCAGCTCCTGAAAGCGGGCCAAAGGTGGATAAAATCTTGCATCGCAAGGGTGAGCCGCTGATACCTCACGACGCGGGCCGATACTTCGATCCGCGGACAGGACGCGTGGACCCTAAGTATACGCTCACAGAGAATCTGTGGACGTACCTTCAAGACTACGCTGCGAAACATCGAGCGGCGGGGAATGGATTCGGATTCGGTCTGGTACGTCCTGGCATGACGACAAGGACACTCTCGGCGCGCTACTTTAAAGACGGCTCTGAAATTCTCATCGAACAGCGAGGACTGCGCCCGCGCCGTCTTACTCCGCGCGAATGCGCTAGGCTCATGGGCTTCCCCGACGACTTCATAATTCCAGTCTCGGACACACAGGCATACCGGCAGTTTGGCAACAGCGTGGTCGTGCCAGCGATAGTTGACGTCGCCAATGCGATGCGCCCTCATATCGTCTCAGCACTTGCGGCCTCCTCTGATCGAGTCGCCTGAAGCCAGTGGATGCGAGAATCGACGACGTATTCGTCGGCGTGTTCGGCAAGCGACTCGCCGCCACAGAGATTCGAGGGCAGTCGGTTTCCAGGTCGCAGGCCATACATGTCGGCGAGGCGACAGCGTTGTTGGGAATGCCAAAGGGCAAGCACTACTTCGAAGCGAGTTTGATTCGACTGACGGACGACGCAACTCCTGTCATGGAGACGGAGCGTTTGACGTTGAGCGATGTTCGTGCCGGACAGCGGGCAAGAAAGCCCGAATGGCGCTTGAACTACCCCGTGAGCTCCGCGGTTATGAATGCGGCCACCCCTGGTGACCTATGCTGGGTGGCGCGGCGCCGCGACGACCCTGATTCTCTATTGCTTGTGGTAGCAGCTGCAGGAAGTGAAATCGAAGCGCGCTTGGATCGCCTGATGGACACGGATCTTGTGGGTCGTCAGCTCCTTATCCCGATGGACGACATCAAGGAGTCAAGCTTCGAGCCCGGGAGCACCTCATCTGATGGATCCGAGCAGATAGACGGGAGTGACGCATGGATCTTGCAACAGCTGGGCGTGCCACTCGCGACACCGAACGAGGGCCTACTTGAGCACCTCATGGCAAAGATCGCAGGCAAACGAGTCAGTCACAAGACCGGATTCGTGGCCGTGGAGTCATTCTGCACCGCGGTCCGGTCCCTGCTCCCGGAGGTAGACGGTCGAGATGCTGATGAGGCAATAGCCACTTGGATGCAGGTCACCGAGGAGTTGTATTTCCTGTACGAGGAATCCGTGATTCAGAGGCGACTTGACGATGCATTCGCTAATCGAACCAAGATCGACATCAAGACGTTCACATCTGTCGCGAGCAGCGTGCTAAATACCCGCAAGTCTCGGGCGGGCGGTGCCTTCGAATCCCATCTGTCCGCAGTCTTCAGGGCCAATGGCATCGCCTTTACGCGGGTCACCAAGCCTTTGCGCTCAGACAAGACCAAGCCAGATTTTCTAATGCCTAGCTTGTCCTTGTATCAAGACGATGATTTTCAAACGGGCCTACTATCGACCGTCGCGGCCAAGCGCACCTTGAAGGAGCGATGGCTGCAGGTAGCGTCGGAGGGTAAGCGTATCCCGACGAAACACTTGGCCACAGTCGATCGCGATGTGGCTAGCGACACCATCCTGGGAATGCCATCCCACAACATTGTTCTGGTGATGCCTCGTTCGCTCAGGGATACGCGCTACTGGCTCAATGCTCGAGACGTTTGGACGCTCGAAGATCTTCTATCCATGTTGCTAGACAAGCAGGCCGGGGCAGCTGACTTGGGTTATCTAACCTCTTTCTCATAGGCGAAGGCTGCAGTTCAGAGAGACTCGTCTCCACCCACCTTCTCCAACTCCCCTACTCGCCCATCACCTGTATGTGCAGTGGGTCAAAGCATCGCGCATGCGTCACGCTGATCTGCGCTGCAGCACATCTTCAGCGGCCTTATGCGAAGGCGGTTCCGGGTGTCACTCGTGACGATCTAGCGAAACCCGCTGTTCAGGGCCCGTTGGTGGATCTCAAGAAGCCTCGCAGCTTGACGCTCGCTAGGCACCTTTGGCCGCGCTCCAGTCATGAGCGCGACGATGTCGTTGTCGGTGGGCGAGATAAGTCGATTCTCACGGCAGAAGGCATGAACTTCCTTCCATTCGTCCACGCTGATCTCGAAGACCTTGGACTGCGCAGCGATATTGGTGTCAATCCTCTGCGTGGCGCGCGCGTCCTTGTGGGCTTGGGCAGCGACGCTGGCCGAGACTAGCTCGCCAGCGAGGCTGGGGGGGAGGTCGTACGCGACCTTCTTGACCAGCTGCCAGCACTGCTCTCGCTTGGCCCACTCGGTTACGTTCTGGATCGGACGCTGCTCTGCGGTGAGCACACGAAAGCAGAGATGAGCGATGTCGAGACATGCCTCTAGGAGAGCCGCAGAGGGTTGTTGCCGGTTCCAGATCGCGAGGAAGTCCAAACGAGCACCCCGCGCTTGGGACGCGATGGTGTGTGCCAACTTGGCCATGGTATAGGCAACAATGTTGGCCAAGTAACCGGACTGATACCACTCGCTCTTTGCCACGCGCACTCGAATGGCTTGGAACAGAATGGCCTTCGCGACCAGCTCTTTGAAATACGCCTCGTTGAACTGCGTGTCGCTACTCGCCCATCTGTCCGCAACGGAGTTCGCGAAGGCGAGGAAGTTCTTCTGCGCTCCGGCGCTCACCTTGTGTGGTTCTTGTCCCCATGACACCGAATACTTGGCGGCGTCCGTCTTAGTAATGAGCTGGGCTCGCGGGTAAACCGCTTCGAACTTTTTGGCTTCAGCTGGGGGTAGCTTTGCCCTTTCGTTTTGGTACTGGCCGCGGGTTCGCTCGTAAAACCACTTCGTCTGGAAATGGGTTCCGGCCATGCTGGGCACCAGAACCTGTCGTGACAACGTCTCGATGCGTACGTGGAACGGGCTGTTCGAGAAGAAGTCCGCTTCACTGATGCGGTTCTGGCTGTTCGCATAGCGCGAGACGTTTGGAACCAAATCAATAGCATTTTCGGGCTGCACCACGACGAGCTTCATCTGAACGTGGACCTTAGAGAGGTCGGGCTTCGGAGAACTGTCCCGACGCACGTAGAACAATGACGCCGTCGTCTGACCGCCGTTGACGATCTGAAGGTCGCGCAGCCGGAGGATCGATCCGTCTGGGCTTGTCTCGACAGCAGTTGCGGTCGCAGTCACGCCGTTGTTGTAAGCGAGGAACAATTGCGGATCACTGAGGATTGTCGTTCGGATGCCCTTGTTTATGTTTCCACGTCCACTCAGGAACGAGCGAACGTTGCTTTCCAGCAGTCGGCTTCCGTATCGGCCATATAGGTCAGCGAGAAGCTCACCTGGAACGGCCGCCAAGTAGGTCTCGAACTCCCCTTCCCCGCGGACGGTCAAGGCCGGAACGCCGCCTGCGCTCCACTCGGTGAGGTCAAGGTCGAGTTGAGCGCGTCCCTGGGACGACGTGGCTAGAGCCTCCAACCGTTGTAGGTCCCAGATGTGGAAGTCGACAGGGATCTCGCCCACGCTGGTCGAAGGCAAACTGGCCACCCGTGACCCTAGGGTGAGGTCGGTGAAAAGGTAGAGGCGGAAGCGCGTGATGGCCCGACCTCTGCTATGGATGTCGCGTGCAAGCTGGACCGCAGCTTCGGATGGCTCTCGGTCTACGGGAAATGTCCCGGCGACGGCATCGCGCAAGTAGGCCTCGAGCAGACCGAAGAGGCGCTGCACCTCGGCGTTGCCCATGGTCCCTCCAGCGCCAGAACCATCGAATTGCGAGATTGCGAGGGCGACTGAGTCGTCGCTGTCGCCGAGGTCGTGACCGTCGACACCGCTGTTGCGACGGCCACTCTGACCTCTGAAGTGGATCGGGATGAGGTTTTCGATCTCTTCAGCAGCAGCCATCCGCTCGGCCATCTCGGTCACGAACGCGGACGCGGTCAGATCATTGTCCACATCGGCACGCACCTCGACGGTGTTAAGCAGCTCTGAGAGAAAGTCATTCATGGCAGATGCCTCTCATCCACAACCCAAGCTTCCAATCCTCGGACGTCCAATTGATACCGCACTGAGCTGACTGGGCTCGGTATATCGACGGCCCGAAGGCTCGGGAAGCTGGAGTCCACACGAAATACGGTCGTGTTCTGCAAGGTGAAACACGTATCCGAATAGTAGGAGTCAGACAGATCCACTCCAAGGCGAGAAACCAAGAGGTCGAACAAGTGGCGTTCGGCCGGGTTGACGCCGAGAGCGTCCCTCCATGACAGCACGAGATCGACCAGCGAGCGAGCTCCCAAGGACTCGCGAGATCGTTCGTCAAGGTCGAGCACCAAGAGATGCAGGGTCTTGTCACCCGGATCGAGCTGCTCTGCGGACGAGACCTTCACCGCGGTGGCCTTGGATCGTTTGGCCTTCACCTCCCAGACGTGCCCCGAGGGGAAAGTGAAATCCTGAACGCCGCCCAGGGGGCCTGACCATGAGCGAACGAGTTCGGCACGGGATCTCCCTCGGCTTACGACTGTCTCCCCCGCCCACAACTCCGCCACGAGACCTCTGAGCTTCTCCAGCGTCAGGCGCTTGGCAGGACGCGGTCGAAGAAGCACCTGCCATTGTGCAAGGGCGAGCAGGAACTCGTCGATGGCCGTCATGGATGCCGTGGGCACGGCTGACCTTTGGGCCAGATCTACACCTAGTCGCACGAATGTGGGAAATAGCGATTGGTCGGCGAGCGTCCAAGTCGTGGCCCAGAGCCCGTCGTCACGTTGGGACGAGGAGGTGGTGACGTCACGGCTGAGATCTTCCAATTCCGGATCGTGGGCGCTAATGAGCACCATCACCGCTCGCCCCTTCTCGTCTGAACCGAAGAGCAGGTTCAACGGGTGGCGTGGATCGAAATACTTCTTAGCCGGCGACCGGTCTGAACACAGCCGCGCCCACTGGCCCTCGACGTCGTCAGTCTGCATCCGTGCCCCATTCCAGCTGCGCGAGCCACCCCTGCTGCGCAACCGTGTTGATGATGTAGTCGGCGTCGGTCGACGTGTCATTCACGTCCACGTGGCGGCCCGGTATCGCGATCTTGGTCGCCACGACCAAGTGGCCGCCAACGTGATCGAGCCCGTCAGGCGTCACGTTGTCCTTCCACTTTGGTCGTAGCGGATAGAGCATTAGCACGGGCCGTGGCAGGCAGTGGTAGAAGGCGGTCTCTGGAACACCCTTGGGACGCTTACCCTCCGGCCACTTCTTCGAGTTCCAAAATGCGGCCGTTGCTTCTTCCTTGGCCTCCTTCGATATGAAGTTGAGAGAAGCCACGTCCGAGGAGCCAGCCAGCCTGGCCGAACCGCCTGAGACCCTGAGAACAGTGCCATCGGAGGCCGTCAACATGCGCTCGGGCGGATAGAGCGGAAGTCCAAGTCGCATATCGGGATCACCGGTCTTCCTGCCATTGGCCAGCACGACATCCCATTTCTGCATACTTGGTGATTTCGCATTGCGCACGAAAGTCTGGAGGTTGTTGCCCGTCCAGATGAGCTCTGCTTGGTCCGTCGCCAAGCCGTCCAGATAGTCGGCAATCGTAGACTTTGGCACTCCGCGCCAGCCTGGCCAGTTCATCCGGTTCGCCGGTTCGCTTGGTGCGCCCAAGACTGTCAGCAGTGTCCTCAAGGCCGACTCGTTCTTGGCGAGACTGGCATCCTCGCCAATGAGGCGAACGGTCTCAATTCTGCGACCGCCAAGAGAGACTGACTTCTTGAACGTCGTGGCCGCCTTCATCTTGTTTCGCGCAGTTACCAACAGACTCTCAGGATGCTTCTTCACGGCGAGCCCGAAGTCCGCCGGAGTGAGACGCTGCGCCTTCATCTCTGCGAGATCGTCTCGGAGTTCTCGAACCGCCTCATCGACGAATCGGAACTGGTCTGCGACGTCGGCTGTGATCCACAGTCTAGTTAGGTCCTGGAATCCGTCACGGTAACCGAACCAGCGCGCCATCTGCATCAACGTGTCGAAGGCGCCTGCTTGCCGGTAGAAGTAGCTGGTACTCAGGCCATCCAACGTCAGCCCTCGGCTCAAGACGTCCCCGCCGACAGCGATCATCCTTGGCGGCTTGTCCCACGCCAACTCTTGGTCGACTAGAGCCTTGTCGCGGTCGGAGTTCACTAACGTCACGCGAATGTCGGCTACAGAGGACCAGAGTGCGTCGAGAACCTGCGCCCAAGAGAACTCCACGTCCGAATAGACCTGATCGTATGCCTCCTCGAGTGACTCGAGGTGCGAATTGGGTTGCCCGTCGGCATAAGCGGCGGCATGGAATTCCGCGGCATTGCGCAATTCGACTGCGTATTGCTCGACGAGTTCGTGAACCTGACGCTGGATGTTCTTGAAGCGTGACACGTTGACCAACATCGAACGCCCGCCGCCATGACCGCGGAGATCTCTGACCGCCGTCGCGATCAGGAAAGTTCTCACGGCCAATTTCAAGCTTGGTGGAAGGCCTGGTACGGAGTCTCCTGACTTGTGCCGGCTGGGCACGTACGCCTCCGCATCCGTCACATCCATGAGGCCGCCGTCGAAAACGTCGTCGCTGGTGCCGAACGTCGCGCTGGCCCCCACGTAATTGGTAGGTGTCTCGAGGCTGTACACGTAATCCCGGGGAAACAGATCGTTCTGGTGATCATGGTCGATGAATATGTTGGCGAAGGGTGTTGCAGTGAATGCGATATATGAACTGCGTGTGAACTTTCCTAGGATGCCTCGGATCGCTGCGTTGATGGCCGTAGGCGACTCCTCGGCTCCAGTGTTCACGGACGCGTAGTCGGACTCATCATCAAGGAGAAGAAGCGGCAAGTCGATTCGTCCCGTGGTGCCTGCCTGCTGTCCCAACCACTCTTGGACGGCGTTCAGTACGCTTTTGTTCTTCTTTAGGACAAAGACATACGGAGAGGGTGTGTTTTCCGAAACGGTGATGCTCGACGCCATCAGGCTGGACTTGCGGAAATCCTGCATCACAGTGGTCATGCTTTGAGCGTCGGCGATCGTCTCGTTCAACAGTCCGATGCCGACGAACTTCTTACTTGCTTGTTGGTTGCTTTGGCCACCCTTCTGTGCGATGAGTCTGGTGTCTCTCCCGATGAATGCCTCATCCAAGCGTTCCTGAGTCTGTTGCCTAAGACTCTCGGTGCTTCCGGCAAGCACGATGATCAGTCGGTACCCCGCGTCAGCAGCTTTGTTGAAGAGCCCGAGGTACGTCCCCGTCTTGCCTGACTGGACATCACCGATGACCAAACCGCGGCGGCCCCATGCGCCTCCCGCTTTTGGATCGCCGACGAGGTCGAGGATCTCGTCTGTGAGATGTCCAAGCTTGTCCACGACCTTCGGAGGCCGACCGTTTTGCAGAAGCCATTGTTTATAGGCCTTCCAGCGTGACCACTCGATTTCACTCCGCCTCCCCGGGAGCCAAGAGACGAAGTCTTCTGAAGTCACGGCGGTGCCCAAGTCGACGTCGATCTGCAGCCGCTGGATGAGTTCACGCGTCATCGCGTCGATCTCGGCGTCCGACGCAGTAGGAGCGAGGACCGGTCGTAGACCGGCGACCATGTCACGGAGTTCCTGCTCCGTGTGCAGACCCGTGCTCAGCGCTCCGCTGACTGCGAGCTTAAGTTGTTCCATCGCCACGTTCTCAGCCACGTACGGCCTCCTTGAGGATGTCAGCGCCCCGGGGGTGACCGCTGAAGGGTTCGACGTTGATCATGGCGGCGACGAAAGCATCTTTGGTGGCGGCTGGGCCGGCGGCGGCCGAATACTTCGTCCACATATCACGCGCGATTTCTGCGATGGCGGATTCTTCCAAGCCGTTCTCCATCACCTGATCCTTTGCCAAACGATTGAAGATGTCGTCGCCAGGCATCGTCGCCTCAATCAGGGTGAGGAGCCGTCCCAGCTCTGCCTCCCCCTGTCCCCCGGACGCGACGAGGGCGGCGTCCACTGCGGGATGGCTCCTATTGAGTGAGTATGTGAATCCGTTCTCATGTGTCACGAGCTGCCAGACATGCTGAGTCGCGCTCTTCTCCTTGCGACCCTGCCAGTTCAGGGTGTTCTTGCTGGGCGTGGTCACGCGGTCAGCGAACTTCTTCAATCGCCGACGCACCTCGGGGGGCGGTTGCGCGGTGGCCTTCTTAATGTCCAGCGCCCAAAGGTGGTCGAGCGAGTTGGGGACGTCGACCTGAACCCTCGAGAGCTTGGCCATGTCCTGTCTGGGAAGGATTCGGAACCAAGTTCCCCAGATGACGAGGCGGCGGGCCCGGTAGATGTAGAAACCTTGGCTGTCACGCAGTTGTCCAGCCACCTGCAAACTTGCCCGGTCCGCGGCGGACAGTGTGGTCAGCCGAGGTACCGTGAAGGGCTGGACCGTGACCGTGGACCCCTCCACCTTGAACGACTCGGACGGTAGGCGCTGTGTCCGACGGTGAGTAGAGAGGAAGGGGTCGATGGCGGGGATCGCGCGGCTGTTCAGCCTGATGACGAGCGCTCTTCTGGAGTCCCCGATGAACCTGTGGAAAATGAGGCCGAGATGATCCCGCACGCCCAGCATCGCGGAGTCCATGTCGGCCGCAGTTTCGCCTGCATGTGCTCGTAACTGGTCGAGTTCACGCCAGAGAACAAGAGTGCCAGATTCAAGGGCTAATAGTCGCTCCACCCCCGGAAGTGACTCCACCTCGACATCGTCGAGGCGCAGTAAGGACCAAGTGCCTTCACGCAAAAGGTGATCTAGGTTCCAAGAGTAGGCGACCACGCCCTCACTCGTCTTGCTCACCAAGGTTATGTCGCGGCACTGAGAAAGTGAAGCCGTCTTTAGGCCCAGGCCAAAGCGGCCGAGGTCGTCGGCCGGTCGCTGTTCGGTCGAGCTTCGAGCAGCCAGACGCATCGCTTCCCGTGCCGCTTGACGTGACATGCCCGAGCCATTGTCTAGGACGGCAACGAAGTCGCCGGGTTCGCTCGCGAACGAGATGTCGATTCGCGAGGCTCCGGCAGTGATCGAGTTATCGACGAGGTCGGCGATTGCTGCTTCCAGCGTATAACCAACCGCTCTCATGGACTCCATGAGGTGCGGTTCGGGAGGGATCTGTTCCTCGGTTGCCATTGCCTCGCTGCTTCAGCTTACTGTGGTCCGCCACCTGATCTTAGGCGCAGAGTGATATGGGCGCCTCGTTAACGTTCGAAGCCTTGGGGAGCCCAACCATGCCATGAACCAGGCATCTAGTGGCCGATTCGGTGAGGCGGTGTGTCCGCCTACTCTTGGCCCAGTCTCCGCTCGACCACGTCAGCCATCAACCCAGGCGCGAGATGCTCCCAAACTCGTATGGGCTCCCAACCCGCGGCTCGAAGCACACGGTCGGTGTCCTGATCCCGGAGTCGGTTCGCCTCGATCTTCGCTAGCCACCAGTCCCGATTCCTGATCGGAGGGACGAAATGGTCCGGGCAGCCATGCCAAAAGCAGCCGTCGACGAAGACGGCCACGCGGTGTCTGGTGAAGGCGATGTCGACCCGCCGCCTCGGCAGCCCGGGCACGGGGTACTGGACACGGAACCGTCGACCCCGACGGTGCAGCTCGCTCCGTAGGGCGGTTTCGGGTTGTGTCCCGTCTCGGCGCTGCCGTCGGAAGCGTTCACGGACAGCAGCGTCAATGGGTGGTTGCGGCGTCGGAAGAGCCGTTGGTGTGACCGTTCCTGGAGCGGTCGGACGGGCGTCCATGCGCCAAGCCTGGCAGGCGTGCCTGCCGACGCAAGACGTCAGACTGGTAGCCCTTCTTTCGAATGCGGAGGGCGTCCGTCACCAAGGCGCATCTCGCTCTCGCCTGCGATGCGGAATCTTGACTGCACGAGTTGGTCGACCCTCAAGGTGGCCGTTGCAAAGCGCAATCAGCTACTGCAGCCTCCAGCCCCCGGATCGCTTGCCAGCTTTCGACGCTAGAACGCCGTCGTTCCGCAGATTCTGGGCCGCCCAGCGGAGGTCGTATTGCCATGTGAAGAACAGGTCTCCAGAAGCGCGCAACTCAGGCTCGTGGCGCTCCCAGACGTATCGAGCAACCTCGACCACCGACATCTCGCGCCCTTGGTCGCGAAGAGCTTGCACGATCCAAGTCTCCAAGTCACTTTTCTCAGCCACGGGAGCAGCTTGGCAGCTTGAGTCAGATCCTGCGTCCTATTTGAGCGTGTCGTGAACTTTCGTGTGGCCCCAAGGGGATGGGTGTAACGGTGACGACCCCGCACCTCCGTTGCGCGGTGTTGCCGCGGCTTCGGCATCTCCAGCTCGGCTCGACGGGCCGTCAGTCGCAGTTGGGGCAGGGGCCGGAGACGGGCATCTCCATGAAGCACGTGGGGCAGACCGCGCCGCGTCGCGCCTCCTGTGCTGCGGCCGCACGCGGGGTGCTGGCCCGGACGACCCGGGTCTTGGCGGTAATGGTCGGCTTCGCGTCGGCGGGGACGTCGGCTCCCCAGTGGCGGTAGCACTCGAGCCGGGATGTAGCCGCGTGGGTCTCGCGCTCGAGCGGGTCGGTGATCGGTGACTCGCCCGCGACACGGAGCACCTCGTCGTACGCGGCGCCGACCTGCCCGTCATCCTTGTGCACGACGAGCGACGCGAGCGGCGGCTCGTTTCGGACGTGGTTGACCTTGACCAGGTCGGTCAGCAGCGCACCGATCCAGTTGCGCATCTGCGACTTGGTCCGCAGCGCCGAGCGGCGCTGGACCTCCTCAGCGAGCTCGGAGTAGGTGATGACGGCGTTGTAGCGGCCGGCGGTCTCCACGAGCACCTCGTAGGCGTGCTTCGCCCAGTAGGGCTGGGCGAACTTCGCAGTCACGAACGTCTCGTGGTCAGACATGGTGAGCCATTCGATTCCTTCGTGGTTCTCTCGATGAGATACCAGTCTCCACCCATCGCCTCGGCGGCCCTCACCCACCCACCGATGAGTCAATCCTCAACGTGTGGAGGACTCAGACGCAGCGCCGATCCAATCGATCATCTCGTCGGTCGTGGCGACCTGGGCGAAGAAGGTGCCGACCGTGGCCAGCGAGGCTCGCTGCACCTCGGCCACCTCGAGGCCAGGCACCCCACCCGTCGTCGTGGCGTCGCTGATGAAGAACGCGCGCACGTCGCGGACCATCGCCTCGCGGGCCGTCGTCTCGCAGCAGACGTTCGTCTCGATGCCCGTGATGATGATGGTGCCGACGCCGAGCAGCTCGAGCCGGGCCAGCAGGTCGGTGTCGTGGAAGGCGCCGAAGTGCGGCTTCTCGAGCACGTGGTCGGACGGGTCCATGACGAGCGACTCGTGGAAGGCGGCGCTGTGGGACGTGCGGTCGAGCATCCCCTCCCGCACCGGCGGGAACATCTCCCCGAGGATCCCGAGATCAGCGTCCGCAGGCACCGCATGCCGGACGTGGATGACCGGGATGGCCGCCCCACGGCATACCTCCGCCAGGCGGTTGATGCGCTCGACGACGGCGGGCGCGTCCGCCGCGATCTCGACGAAGACGTTCTGGACGTCGATGTTGAGCAGGGCCATCCGGCGCGGGTCGACCTCGAACTGCATCATGGTGCGCCTTCCGGTCGCCTCGGCCCCCTGGGTGCACGCTACGGCTCCCCGGCCCATCGCCACCGACGAATCGACCGTCAGCGCCGCCACTCGTCAGGCGAGCGGGTCCCGGGTCGCGCGGGTCAGCACCGCCAGGCAGGTGACGCCCACGCCACCCCACAGCGCGAACGAGCCCTCCCACCGCGCGTCCGGCTCGCTCGGGAAGACGTCGACCCAGCGCGAGAGCGGGTTCACGACGGCCAGCGCGATGACCACCGTCAGCATTGCGCCGCCGACGGCGTCCCCGGGCTCGGTCACGTGCCGTCGCCACGCGGCGGCCGCGGCGACGGCCACGAGCACGCAGCCGGTCAGCCACACCATGACCCCGAACCGAGCGCTCAGCCCGCTCCTGACCGCCAGGGCGGCGACCCCCATCGACCCCGCGACGAGCACCGCACCAGCCACGAGGAGTCGGGCTCGGCTGCGCTTCCGCAGGGACGTGGGCGCGGCACCCACTGCCTCGGCCGCCGCCTCGTCGAGGACGTATGCCGTCGCCGCGGCGAGGGCGGCCACGCCCACCACCAGCGCCGTGCCCGCTACGGCGCTGGTGGTCCACGTCGCCGCGACCCCCAGAAGCAGCAGTCCCACTGAGGTCAGGGCCGCCACGGGCCGCCACGGGATGCCCGCGGCCGGCCCGAGGACGCGCGCGTGGATCATCGCGTCACGACCACGCTGTGGCCGTCGGGGTAGGAGCGCACCGGTTGGCTGAGGCCGGTGGCGGAGGCGAGACCATAGGCGATCACCGAGAGCGCGAGCGTCACCGCGCCGATGCGGACGAGCCGCCGCCGGGTCCGACCCTCCGACCGCCACAGCAGTGCGGCGAGAGCCGCGAGGCCGCAGAGAGTGATGACCCAGACGAGGTACCACGCCGGCGACCCGGTCAGGCTGGTGACCGTGACGTAGTCCGCCGAGGCCGACGAGAAGTAGCCCACAGGGGCGAAGAGGCGGACCCAGCGGAACCACTCAGGCGGTGCCCCCTCGGTGGTGCTGAAGGCGCCGAGGACGCCGATCGTCCAGACGACCACCGCCAGCACGAGGACCGCCGACGCCCCACGGAACCGCCACCACCGGCCGGCCGCGATGCCGAGCAGGGTGCCGCCGACGGCCGTCGCGACCGAGTTCTCGACGAGGACCGCCGCGACCGCCGCGTGCGACAAGGGGCCGTACATCCACTCCGGCGCGCTCAACCCCGACGGGCCGATGGCGTAATAGAGGACGAGCCACGCCGAGGCGACGAGCGCAGGGACACCAGCCATCAGACAGAGCGCGGCCGTCCGGGTGGTGACGGAGGTGGGCGACGCCTCGAGCAGCTCACCGGCCCCGTGGAACGATCGCGTCAGGTGGTAGGCGGTGATCATCGAGGCCACGCCCACCGTCAGGGCTACGACGGGCAGGCTGAGCGAGTCGCTGGTGACCTGGTGTGCCTGCTCGTTGAGGGCCATGACCGTGAAGACGACGCCGAGCGCCGTGCCCACGAGGAACATCGGGTGTCGGGCGAAGCGCCACGCCTCGATGCGAGCGAGCGCGGCGAACGGGCTCCGGTAGGCGGCGCGCGGAGCGACCGCGGTCGTCACGGCGAGGGCGTCCTGCGGGGTGCTGGTCATCACGCCACCTCCGCCGAGGTCGTGGCGTCGGCGGAGGCCGGGCTGGTGGCCCCCCGCAGCAGCAGGTAGGCGTCCTCCAGGCTGGGCTCGACGAGCTCGGCGCCGCTCGGCACTGACTCCCCGACGTTGCGATAGCGCCCGGACGCGGTGCGCCACGACGCCTGCGCCGCGGCATCCGGGGCCGCGGCCATCCAGACACGTCCGGCCGCGAGCGACACCAGCTCGGGCACCGTGCCGTCGAAGTGCACGCGGCCGGCGTCGAGCACGACGACCCGGCGGCAGAGTGCGGCGACGTCCTCGGTCTGGTGCGTCGAGATCACCATCGTCGAGGTCGCGGCGATGTCGGCGAGCACGCCCCGCAAGGACGCGCGCTGCTCGGGGTCGAGCCCGGTCGTCGGCTCGTCGAGGACCAGCAGCTCCGGGGTGCCGAGCAGGGCCTGGGCCAGAGCGACCCGGCGCCGCTGACCACCGGAGAGACGACTGATCCGCTTGGTCGCGACGTCGCCGAGGCCGACGAGGTCGAGCACTCGTCTCACCTCCGTGGTGCGAGTGCCACGGTCGGCCCACTCCTTGAGGACTGCCATGTAGTTGACGAAGGCGAAGGCCGAGAACCCGCGCGGGAAGCCGAGCTCCTGCGGCTGATAGCCCAGCCGTCGCCTGACCTCGGTGCGGCCATCCGGCTGGCTCGGGTCGCGACCGAGGAGCCGCACCTCGCCGGCGTCGGGGCGCAGCACCGTCGCCATGACGCGGAGCATCGTCGTCTTGCCGGCGCCGTTCGGACCGAGCAGTCCGGTGATGCCGGGCCCGAGGTCGAGGTCGACGTCATCGAGGGCCGCGAGGGAGCGGTAGCGCTTGGTGACACCGCGCAGGGAGACCGGGGTCGAGCTGGTTGCGGTCATGACGCGATCCTTCCGATCGTGCCGAGTCGCCGGGCTCGAAGGACGAGGACGGGCGGCCCGATGAGGAGCATGAGGACGTAGAGGACGAGGTACTGCGGCGCGAAGACGGCCCAGATCGTGTCGAGGCGGGAGGCCGCGCCGGTGGCGATGACCCACGCGACGGTGATGGCGCTCGCCGGGCGCCACGGCCCGAACCACGTCGACAGGGCGAGCACCGCCGCGGTGAAACCCAGCGCCGGGAGGAGCCACACCCACGCCGCCGACTCGGGGAAGACGAACTGGCCGACGAGGACGACGGGCAGCGCCGCGAGGAGCACGGCGGCGGTCCGGAGCAGGAGCAGGCGTGCGAGCGGGTACGGCGCCGAGCTCTCCTGCTCCAGCGCCGGCCCGCCCTCCGGCCCGAAGGCCGCCGCCACGGCGAGGACCGGCACGAGCGGCGCCACGACGAGGAAGATCAGGACGCTGCCGTTGCGCGCCGCCACCGCCCCACCGACGGCGAAGGCGACGGCGAGGGCGACCGCGCAGATCCACGAGCCGCGGAGCGCCGGCGCCGCGGCGACGAGCATCGCGTCGCCGGGCGGCAGGCCGAGGCGCACGAGGAGCCGCTCCAGCACCGATACGCGCGGCACCTCGATCTCGTCGCGGACGGCGGTCCAGACGGCCGCCAGGTCAGGCAGGTCGGGCGCGTCCGGCGGGTCAGGCGCGTCCGGAACCTCGGACAGGGCTGGTGGCTCAGGCTGCCCGCGACCTGCCACGTCCGAAAGGGGAGTGTCGTCGGGAAGGGAGCCGACGGCATACGCCATCGGGGGCAGCTCGGCCGCGACACCCGCCTGGCACTGCGTGCAGCGCAGGAGGTGCTGCTCGAGCGACATCGACGTGACGGCGTCGGCCTCGCCATGGACCCAGGCGCGCAGGTCGTCCGGCCGCACGTGGCGCGTACTCATGACGACGCTCCTTCCAGCAGGCTGGCCCGCAGGCGCGCCCGTGCGCGGTGGGCCCGCGTCTTGACGGTGTTCTGGGGGATGCCCAGCAGGCGTGCGGCCTCCCGGGTGGTGAGGCCGTCGAGCACGGTCGCCTGCATGACGGCCCGCAGCTCGGGGGAGAGGGTGGCCATCGCCCGACCGAGGTCGCCGTACTCGACGCCGAGGAGCAGCTCGTCCTCGGCGGTCGGCGAGGCAGGGCCGGAGGCGCCCGGGTCGCGCAGGAGCACGACGTCCCGGCGCGACCGGAGACGGCTGACGAGCCGTCGGATCGCGATCCCCCACATCCAGGCGCCGACCTCGCCCGTCCCCTGGTAGCGCCGGGCCCCCTGCCACACGGCGACGAAGGTGTCCTGAAGCACGTCGGCCACGACCTCACGGTCGTTGCAGCGTCGCATCAGCCGGACCGAGAGCCACGGTGCGTGGCGCTCGTAGAGCCTCTCGAGGGCGCCGACGTCCCCGGAGGCCAGCGCCTCGAGGAGGCTCTGGTCGTCGGGAGCGACGAGTGGTGACACATCTCTACTGTCGACCCGGAGGGCCGGATCGGTTCTCGGTATGGCGACGAAGCGCGGTGCGGGGCGTCAGCGGGGAGGCAGGTCGCCGCCCGTCTCGGTGGCGATGACGTGCATGACCGCGTTGATGAGGGCCAGGTGGGTGAACGCCTGCGGGAAGTTGCCGAGGTGGCGGCCCGTGTGGGTGTCGATCTCCTCGGCATACAGCTCGAGCGGCCCGGCGAACGACAGCAGCTTGGCGCACAGCTCGTGCGCCCGCTTGTGCTCGCCGATCTCCGACAATGCCGACACGAGCCAGAACGAGCAGATCGTGAACGTCCCCTCCTCGCCGGAGAAGCCGTCGTCGGTCTCGTCGACGCGGTAGCGGAGCACCAGCCCATCCACGGTCAGCTCGTCCGCGATCGCGAGCACCGTCGCCTTGGTCACCGGGTGGTCCGACGGCAGGAACTGCACGAGCGGCGCCAGCAGCAGCGACGCGTCGAGGGCGTCCGTGCCGTAGTACTGCGTCAGCACGCCCCGCGAGTCGACGCCGTGCTCGAGGATGTCGGCCTTGATCTCCTCGGCCGCCAGCTCCCACTCCGCGGCCTGTGAGTCCTCGCCGATCATCGACGCCAGCTTCGCGCCACGGTCGACCGCGACCCAGCACATGATCTTCGACGACGTGAAGTGCTTGAGCTCGCCGCGCACCTCCCAGATACCGGCGTCGGGCTCGCGCCAGTGCTTGAGCGCCGTCCTCACCTGCTTCCCCAGGATCGGCCAGATGCGTCCGTCGAGGTGGTCGGCGACCTTGGAGTGCAGGTAGACCGAGTCGAGCAGCGCGCCCCAGACGTCGTGCTGCACCTGCGAGTGCGCGGCGTTGCCGATGCGCACGGGCCGCGACCCGGCATACCCCGACAGGTGGTCGAGCTCGAACTCCGGCAGCTCGCGCTCCCCGCCGATGCCGTACATGATCTGCAGGTCCTCGTCACGCTCGGCCATGTCGGCGATGAACGAGAAGAAGTCCACGGCCTCCCAGTCGAACCCGAGCGAGTACATCCCCCACAGCGCGAACGTCGCGTCACGGATCCACGTGTAGCGGTAGTCGTAGTTGCGCTCTCCACCAATGGTCTCCGGCAGCGACGTCGTCGACGCCGCGGCGATCGCGCCGGTCGGCGCGTACGTCAGGCCCTTCAGCGTCAGCGCACTCCGCTGAAGATAGCTGCGCCACGGGTGGTCGGGGAAGCGTCCTCGGGCGAGCCAGTGCTGCCAGTGGTGCGCGGTCCACACGAGCCGCGAGTACGCCTGCCCGAAGTCCGTGGGCGGCGGGTGGGCGCCCCAGGAAAGAGCGATGTAACGGACGTCGCCCTCCCTGAGGAGCGTTCTCGCCGCGGCCTGCCCGCCCTCGAAACCGAGCCGCAGGTCCGTGGTGAGCGTGAGCGTGAGGTCGAACCCCTCGGCCGACGCCTGCCCCTGGTGGTAGCCGCGGTCGGTGTACGTCCACGTCACCGGCCGGCGGCCGTAGTCGAGCACCGGCTCGCACTCCATGACCGTCTGCACCTCGCCCGAGACGCACCGGATCGTCCGCAGGAGCGTGTGCTCGGCGTCGTAGTCCATCGGCGTACGCCGGTGCTTGGGGGAGACGTCGTCGTCGTGCCGCCACGGCCCGATGAGCAGCACGTCGCGGACGATGATCCACCCGGTCGGCGTGCCCCAGCTCGTCTCGAGCACCATCGTGCCCGGCAGGTAGCGCCGCGCCGTCGGCACGCTGACGTCGGACGGCCCGAGCCGGAAGCGCCCCGAGTGCCGACCGAGCACGGCGCCGAAGACGCTCGGTGAGTCGAGGCGCGGCAGGCACATCCAGTCGACGTCGCCGCCCGGCGCCACGAGCGCCGTCACCTCGCCGTCGGAGAGGAACCCGTAGTCCGCGATCGGGACGGCTTTCACATGGCCCGCCGGGCCCGCCGGGCCCGCCGGGCCCGTCGGGGCGTGCGAGGTCGCGACGTCGGCTGCAGCGTCCATGTCCTCAGACTGCTCGAAGGCCGCCGCCATCACAAGACCCGCGTCTACGGATCCGGTGCGATGGTGAGCCGCGGGCGAAGCCGAGGTTCATGCCCGGCGCGGTGGTCCATGACCCCGGTCCACCCGTGCGGAGTCACGACGTAGACGTCGCCGTCGACGGCGCTCGTGAGGTGGTTGCTGTAGCGCCACGCCCCGAACCACCGGTGCTCGGCAATGGTGTCGATGACCCGCCCTTCACGGCACACGACCGTGACCAGCAGGTGGGTGACGGGACTCCGCCCCGGCCTCGCGCCCGCGCCGGTGCTCTCGGGGACCAGCTGGAGCGCGACCTCGCTCAGCCGCGAGCTCGCGTCGTGCGGGTCCCAGAACGATTGCGGCTCAGCCGGATCCGGCACGTAGGCCGCTGCCGTCAGCTCCTGGGTGTCGAGGGTCAGGGCCGCCACGACGACGCTGCCGGAGACGAGCGGGCACACGTCGTCGATGGACCGCAGGACGCGCTCCGGGTCTTCGAGCTCCCACCGCTGACGAGGTCTGGTCATGCCCCGACCGTGCCAGCGACGCGGGGGCCCGTGCTCGCGTTGTCCCCAGCCCCTGGCGCGGCCCGCAGGTGACCCGCTGCCTGTGGACGACGCCAGCCGACCCCGGGCGTGCGGTGCTTGGGTCGATGCCACGACACCAACGCATCCCGACACCAACGCGCGGCGACCGACACGGAGGACTGATGGGCTACAGCACGCACTACCTCGGCCGGCTCGACATCACGCCGGTGCTGCGCGAGCCGGAGATCGAGTGGCTGCGCGCCTACGCCGAGCTCATCGACCCGGGAGCGCACGGCTACGACCTTCCGCCGAACCCTCGGGCCGAGCGGGTGGACCGAGCCCGCCGCTCCCGCACCAGCCCGGTCCAGCCGCCCGAGTCAGGGATCCCGACGCCCTGGGGGATGTGCGACTGGAAGCCCTGCGTCGAGGGGTGCTGCCTGCGCTGGAGCGAGGTCGAGAAGTCCAACAACGCCGTGCCCTGGCTCAAGCACCTCGTCGACCACTTCCTCAGGCCCGGCGGCCTGGCCCGTGGCGCGGGTGCCGACTTCGAGGACTTCACCTTCGACCACGTCGTCAACGGCGTCATCGCGGCGGAGCGTGGGGACACCCGCGAGCTCTACCTGATCCGAGCCGTCGACAACGTCATCACCACCGAGACGCTCGTCGCCGGCGACCCCTGGGATGCTGACCAAGGTGACTACAATGGCTCGTGAGGTGGTCACCATGACTCATGAACAGGTCGGGATCCGCGAGCTGAAGAGCCGACTGAGCGAGTTCGTCGATCGCGCCCGCGCTGGGGAGACGCTCGTCGTCACCGACCGCGGCCGACCGGTGGCCGAGATCCGACCGCTCTCCGGTCGCACGACGCTCGAGGCCCTCGTCGCCGAAGGCCTGGCGACTCCCGCTCGCCCCAAGCGCCCTGCCCCCGAACCCCTCGCCGTCAAGGGTGGGATCAGCGACCTCGTCGCCGACCAGAGCCGGTGATCCTCTACCTCGACACGTCGGCCTTCGTGCCGCTCCTCGTCGCCGAACCCACCTCTGCCCTCTGCCGACGGCTCTGGGACGACGCCGACGACGTCGTCTCCTCCGTGGCCCTGCGCGCCGAGGCCGCCTCCGGACTCTGGGGGGCCCGGCACACCGGCCGCATCACCGCTCGTCAGCACCGCACACTGCTCGCTGCCGTCGCCGACCTGACCGAGAAGATGCACCTCGTGGTCGTCGACGACCGGCTCTCGACGGCCGCGGCCGACCTCGCCTCCACCCACGGCCTACGGGGCTACGACGCCGTCCATGCCGCCACCGCGCTCACCGTCGTGGGGCCGGACGGGCTGGCCGCCTCCGGCGGCACGACGCTCCTCGCCACCTGGCGGGCGGCGCCCATCGCGACCTGCGACATCAACGCCGCGACGTAGGACAGAGGGGCGTATGCCGTCCGCTTCCGCAAGCGCGCTGCAAGAGTCCCGCAACGTCTCCCGAATTCAGACATTTCGCCGTGTTGCCGGGCCTCCACTAGGGGAGTCGTCCACCGACGACACAGACTTCGGCGGTTGGCCCGTTGTGGTACGTGAACCGTCACGGGGCCCGAGCTCGCAACGCGAGGCGGGCCCCATCGTCATCCCACAGCGGGCCTCACGACTCGCTGAGTCACCTGATGACCCAATGCACAGCCCCCGCAACCAGGGTCGGAGGGACGCCCGTCAGGCCAGAGCGATGTCGACGAGCAGCTCGGTGGCCAGCCGCTCCAGGTCGGCGCGCAGCGCCGCGGAGTCGGACCCGCCGGGCACCCGCACGACGACGTGCGCCTCGAAGAGCAGCCCGCCGGCCATCGGCGCCTCACGCGTGCCCGTCGTCATCGTCTCGATCGACAGCTCGTGCCGGCTCAGCACCGACGACACCTCGCGCACGATGCCCGGGCTGTCGTTGCCGAGCAGGTCGAGCGTCAGCCGCTGGGCGTCGGAATCGTCCGCCACCCCGTCAGCCTCGGCGCCCGGATGGGCCGCCACCTCGAGCAGCCCGTCGAGCTCGCGCAGCGCCGCGGTCAGCTCGTCGACACGCTCGGCCGGCACCCCGACGACGACGATGCCGGCGAACTTGCCTGCCAGCTCTGCGAGCTGGCTGTCCTCCCAGTTGCCGTCGTGGGCGGTGACGACGTCCGCTAGGGCGCTGACGAGGCCGGCGCGGTCGTCGCCGATGACGGTGAGCACGAGTCTGGGCACGTCAGCAGCCTACTGACCCGACGGCATACGGCCTCCGGGCCTGCGGATTCTCGCCATTCCTCGTCGCCGCGCCGAACGGCGGTGCTATCAAGGGAGGGTTGCACGGGGACCCTGCCCGCGGGCTGCGCCAACCGTGGCAGCGGGCTCCGATCGGAGGTCGCGATGTCACGCGCCGGTGCCAGTACCACTGCCCGTCCCATCACCCCCTTCCACCGCATCGCCGCCGCGTGTGCGCTTCTCCTGGTGGCAGCCCTGCTCGGCCCCGCCGGCAGCGCCTCGGCAGCACCGAGCACCGGCGAGATGTCGTATGCGTGCGCCCTCAAGAGCAACGGCCTCCTCCGGGCCGTCACCTCTCTGGGCGAGTGCAAGAGCACCGAGACGAAGGTGACCTTCAAGCCCGGCCCGGTGCTCGTCTGCATCCAGCCGTCCGGCTCGACCCGCCTGACCAAGAACGCCCGTGACTGCAAGCCGCCGGCCACCTTCAAGACGCTCCCGCCGCTGGCCGGCACCGTGTACTTCTGTGCGGCCCTGCCCTCGGGCACCCTGCGCTACGTCACAGGTCCCGGCCAGTGCCTCACCGGCGAGGTCCAGGTGCAGGTGACCCCCAACGACGCCGCGCCGAGCGTCACGTCGACGTCGCCGACCACCAACGCGACCCACGTCGGCACGTCCGTCACCCCCGCCTTCACCTTCAGCGAGCCCGTCACCGCGACCGTCGCCTCCTTCGCGCTCGACTGCGACAGCGCGGCGATCCCCTTCAGCATCAGTGGATCCACCACGTCCACCGTCACGCTCCACCCGACCGGATCCCTGCCGCAGGGCGCCGCCTGCTCCGTCACCGCGTATGCCGCGGGCATCAGTGACGTCGACACCCTCGACCCGCCCGACAACCCCGCCGCCGACCGCACCGTCTCGTTCACGACCGACACAGCTCCCTCCCTCGTCTCGTCCAGCCCGGTCGGGGACGCCACCGGGGTCGCGACGTCCACCGACATCGTGCTCACCTTCAGCGAGCCCATCGACGTCGCCGCCGACGCCTTCACGCTCTCCTGCGGCGGCCCGAACCTGGCGTATGCCGTCACCGGCTCGGGCACGTCGACGGTGAGCGTCAACCCCACCGCAAACCTCCCGCAGACCGCGACCTGCTCCTTGACGGCGCCCGCCAGCGCCATCACCGACGTCGACGCCGGCGACCCGCCCGACGCGCTCACGGCCGCCCTCAGCGTCACCTTCGTCACCGTCGACGCGGCGCCCTCGGTCGTCGCGACGACGCCCGTCGACGGCGCGACCAGCGTCTCGACGACCGCCGCGCTCGCGGTCACCTTCTCCGAGCCGGTCACGCTCGCCGCCGGCGCCCTCACCCTCAGCTGCGACAGCGGCCCCGTCACCACGACGCCCGGCACCGCCGACCAGATCACCTACACCTTCACGCCGACCTCGGCCCTCACCGAGGGCGACGCGTGCACGGCCACCGTCGACAAGACCAAGGTCTCCGACGTCGACGCCGTCGACCCGCCCGACCATCCGGCCGCCGACCGCGTCTTCTCCTTCGTCGTCGACACGGCTCCGTTCGTCGTCAGCAGCTCACCGGCCGACGGAGCGACCGATGTGCCTGCAACCGGCGCGCTCACCGTCACGTTCAGCGAGCCGGTCACCGTCGCCCTGGACTCCTTCGGGCTGGCCTGCAACGGCACCCCCGTCGCGTTCACCTTCGGCGGCTCCGGCACCGCGACCGCGACCCTGACCCCAACCGGCGCCCTGCCCGGCGCGGCGTCCTGCACCCTCACCGTCGTGGCGAGCAAGGTCCACGACCTCGACGCCGGCGACCCGCCCGACACGATGGCGGCGAACTACACGGCCGGCTTCACCACCGTCGACACCGCCCCGACCGTCGTCTCGACGTCACCGGCCGACGGCGCCACCAACGTGTCGGCAGGCGCCACCATCACGGTCACCTTCAGCGAGCCGGTCACGGCCGACGCAGGCGCCTTTGCGCTGGCCTGCCCGACGGGCACGACGACCGCCTTCTCGCTGAGCGGGTCGGGCACCGCCGTCTGGACCCTCGACCCGACCGGGCTCCTGCCCACCGCCACCGACTGCACCCTGACGATCACCGGCAGCCAGATCCACGACGTCGACACGGTCGACCCGCCCGACACGATGACAACCAACGTCATCGCCGACTTCACTGTCGCCGCCAACAGTGCGCCGACCGACCTCTCGCTCTCCGCGTCGACCGTCGCCGAGAACCAGCCGTCCGCCACCGCCGTCGGCACGTTCACGAGTACCGACCCCGACCCGGGCGACACCTTCACCTACGCCCGGGTCGCCGGATCCGGAGACACCGACAACGCCTCCTTCGCGATCGTCGGGGACGAGCTGCGCACGGCCGCCTCGTTCGACTTCGAGGCAAAGGCGTCCTACTCGGTCCGCGTCCGCACGACCGACTCGGCCGGGAACTTCTTCGAGAAGACGTTCACCATCACGGTCACCGACGTCAACGAGGCGCCGACCGACATCACCCTGACCAACAGCTCGGTCCCCGAGAACCAGCCCGTCGGCACCCTCGTCGGCACCCTGGGTGCCGTGGACCCCGACGTCGGCCAGACGCATACGTTCTCGGTCGTCACCGTGGCTTCGCTGGGCTGCGGGGGCACGTACGCCGACGGCGCCGGCTTCAGCGTCAGCACCGGGTCGCTCGTCACCGCGGCGTCGCTGAACTTCGAGGTGAAGTCCTCCTACAGCGTCTGCGTGCGCGCCACCGACAGCGGCAGCCCCGTCAAGACGTTCGACAAGGTCCTCACGATCACGGTCACGAACATCAACGAGGCGCCCGTCGTCGGCGGCGACAGCTACTCCGGCGCCATCGGCAACACCCTCGCGGTGCGGGGCGTCACGGCCACCGGCCCGAGCACGGCCCTGACGGGCGACCTGCCCCTCGCCAACGACTCCGACCCCGAGGGTGCCACCCTCTCCGTCGTCGCCGGCACCATCGCGACGACCGGTGGTGGCAGCGCGACGATCAACGCCGACGGCACCTTCAGCTACCTGCCGGGGGTCGGGGACGTCAGCCAGACCGACACCTTCACCTACACCGTGACCGACGGTCTGCTCACCTCCACCGGCACCATCAGCGTCGCCATCGGCGCCGACCGCGTCTGGTGGGTCGACGGTGCGGCAGCCCCGGGTGGCGACGGCCGCTCCACGGCCCCCTTCACGACGCTGACCCCGCTCAACGGGGCCGGCGGCGCGGGCGACCCCGACGGCACGGGCGACTACGTCTTCGTCTACGCCGCCCCGGGGTCGTATGCCGGTGGGCTGGCCCTCGAGGCCAACCAGCGGCTCTACGGGCAGAAGTTCGGTCTCGCGATCGGCGGTACGACCCTCGTGCCCGCCGGTGCCACCGCGCCGACGATCACCAACGCCGCCGGCAACGGCCTGACCCTGGCCAACGGGGTCGAGGTCCAGGGCCTCACGGTCTCCGGCGCCTCCGCCGACGGCATCCACGGCGACGCCGTCACGACCGCGACCATCGGCAGCACCGTCACGGTGAGCGCGAGCACCCAGGACGGCATCGACCTGACCGGCGCGGCCTCGGGCGGCATCTCCGTCGGCGCGACGGTCACCGGAAGCACCGGTCGCTCGGTCGCCGTCAGCAACCGCAGTGGTGGCACGACGACCTTCTCCGGTGCGATCACCGGATCGGGGATCGCCCTGACCTCCAACACCGGAGCGACGGTCACCTTCACCGCCCCGCTGACGATCTCGTCCGGCACGGCCAGCGCCTTCAGCGCCACCGGCGGCGGCACGGTCACGGCCAGCGACCTCACCTCGACCCTGACGAGCACGACCGGCTCGACCCTCGTCGTCGACAGCACGACGATCGGTGCTGCGGGCCTGAGCTTCCGGTCGGTGAGCGCGAACGGCGCGGCGAACGGCATACGGCTCAACGCCACCGGCAGCTCCGGTGGGCTGACGGTCGTCGGCGGGGGCAACACCTCCGTGGGCGGCAACGCGAGCGGCGGCACGATCCAGAACACGACTGGAGCGGGCGTCCTGCTGACGAACACCGCCGGCGTCAGCCTCACCAACCTCACGGTCAGCGGCACCCCGAACGCGCCGGGCATCGACGGGACGGCAGTCGCCGGCTTCTCCTTCACCAACGGCACCGTCTCGGGCAGCGGCACGGCGAAGGCGAGCGGCCTCCACTCGAGCATCGCCTTCAACGACGACGGACCCACGGTCGCCAACGTCACCGGATCACTCACGGTGTCCGGCTCCGTGCTGACCGGCGGCTACGGCGGCGGACTCCACGTCGTCAACCGGAGCGGCGCACTCTCGTCGGTCACCGTCACGAACAACACCGTGCAGAGCCCCGCCGCAGCCGCCGACTCCGTCGGCTCGGGCGTCCTGCTCAACCTCTCCGGCTCCACCACGACGACCGCCACGATCGGCACGGGGTCGGTCACCGGCAACACCATCACGGGCTACCCGAACGGCGGCGGCATCATCCTGCTCGGTGGCAACCCAGAAAGCGCGTCGGCCCCCGTCGCGGACTTCGGCACCAGCGGTGCCCACGTGCTCATCGGCAGCAACCTCGTCGCGGGAGCCAGCAGCGCGAACCCGATGTCGACGCAGTGCATCCAGGTCGCGCTGACCGGTCGCGGCACGAGCTACGTCGACGTCACCGGCAACGGCACGGGTGCCGCACCGCTCGGGCTCAACAAGGGCACGTGCGTCTCCGTCGACGTCGACGGCGCCCACGTCCTGACCAGCGCCATCACGGGCAACGTCGTCAAGCCCCAGGCCCAGCTCGGTGGCGCGTTCGGCATCGCCGGAGGCACGGACCAGAGGCTGCTCGCCGACACCAGCGTCCTCGACAGCGCCGTCCTCAACGCGACGATCAGCAGCAACACGGTCTCGTCCTCCGACCGGTCGGGCATCCGCTTCCTGGCCAACTCGCGCGGGACGCTCAACGCGAAGATCGAGAGCAACACCGTGGCGGCGCCCCTGTCCACCACGGCGGCGAGCGTGCCCGGCATCCGCGTCGACTCCGGGACTGGTTCCAGCGCCGCGATCGACACCACCGTGTGCCTCAAGATCTCGTCGAACACGACGGCCGGCAACACAGCCGTCGGCGCCACCACGCCGGGCATCGGCCTGCGCAAGCAGGGCACCGTGGCAACGACGAACGACTTCGGCGTCGTCGGCCTGAGCCCGAACCCCGCGACGGGTCCGCAGACCGAGGCCTACGTCTCCGGCCTCAACCCCGCGAGCGCCGCGGGCACCTTCGGCACGGGGGGCACGGCCGTCCTCTCGGGCAGCAGCTTCATCCCGTGCACCCTGTCCTTCTAGGAGGAGCCACATGTCCGATCCCTTCATCGGCGAGATCAAGCTCGTCGCCTTCGGCTACCCCCCGAAGGGGTGGGCGCTGTGCAACGGGCAGCTGCTCCCGATCAACCAGAACCAGGCACTCTTCTCCCTCCTCGGGACGATGTACGGCGGCAACGGGACGACCACCTTCGCCCTGCCCGACCTCCGGGGCCGGGTCCCGCTCCACACCGGGCAGGGCCTCACGCAGGGGCAGGTGCTCGGCGAGGCCAGCCACACCCTGATCGTCAGCGAGCTGCCGGCGCACCTGCACCCCGTCACCGCCACGAGCGCCGGCGCCACGACCGAGGCCCCCAGCGTGGACGTGACGCTCGCGACGAGCGCCGGGTCGCCGGCCTACGCACCGGCGCAGAACCTCGTCGCCATGGACGGGGGCGCGTTCACCACCGTCGGCGGCAACCAGCCGCACGAGAACCGGCAGCCCTACCTCGCCATGTTCATGTGCATCGCCCTCGTCGGCATCTTCCCGTCGCGCAACTAGGAGAGACCATGAGCGAGCCCTACATCGGCGAGATCCGCCTGTTCGGCGGCACCTTCGCGCCCGTCGGCTGGCTGGCCTGCAACGGCCAGCTGCTGCCGATCGGCGTGTACGACGCCCTCTTCAACCTCATCGGCACGACCTACGGCGGCGACGGTCAGACGACGTTCGCCGTGCCCGACCTGCGCGGTCGGATTCCGGTGCACGCCGACGGCTCCGGCTACGTCCTCGGCCAGTCGGGAGGCGTCGAGTCGGTCACCCTCACGACCTCGCAGATGCCGGCGCACACCCACCCGGTCATGGGGTCCTCGGCCACCGCGTCCGTCACCTCAGCTACCGGCAACGTCCCGGCCACGACCGCGGGTGTGACCGTCTTCGCCTACGGCACCGACCAGCCGCACACGACGCTGCACCCGTCCACGGTGGCCCCCAGCGGCGGCTTCCAGCCGCACGACAACATGCAGCCCTACCTGTGCATCACCTTCATCATCGCCACCGAGGGCATCTATCCCAGCCAGAACTGAGGTACCGCCATGACCGACCCCTTCCTGGCCGAGATCCGCATCGTCGGCTTCAACTTCGCGCCGAGCGGCTGGGCCACCTGCGACGGTCAGCTCATCCCGATCAGCCAGAACACCGCCCTCTTCTCCCTGCTCGGCACCTTCTACGGCGGCGACGGCAGGTCTACGTTCGCGCTGCCCAACCTTGCCGGGTCAGCGCCCATGCACCCCGGGCAAGGTCCCGGCCTGACGCCGCGCGACCTCGGTGAGGTCGGCGGCGAGCCCAACGTGACGCTCATCCAGGGCGAGATGCCCGTCCACAACCATGGGGTGGCGGCGTCGCAGGCCGAGGGTGGCGACCGCAGTCCCGCAGCCAGCCTGCCCGCCGCCGAGGCAGGCGGCATCAACTCGTACGCGCCGCCCGGCGCCCCCGCCCAGATGGCGCCCACCATGACGGGTGCGGCAGGTGGGAACCTGCCGCACAACAACCTGCAGCCGTCCCTGGTGGTGACCTTCGTCATCGCGCTGCAGGGCATCTTCCCGCAGCGGCCCTGAGGTGGCCGGAGAGCGTATGCCGTCCGCCCCCGACGTGAGGTCGCCGGCCGTCACGCTGCGCCGCGCGACCGACGACGACCGCGAGCTCCTCCGTGCCGTCTACCGATCCACGCGTGAGCCCGAGCTCGCGATGGTGCCGTGGGACGAGGCGACCAAGGCCGCCTTCGTCGCGCAGCAGTTCGAGGCGCAGGACCGTGCGTGGTCGCGTCAGCGTCCCGAGGCCGTGCGCGACGTCGTGCTCGTCGACGGTGTGCCGGCCGGACGGCTCTACGTCGACCGCACCGTCGACGAGATCCGGGTCGTCGACATCACCCTGCTGCCCGAGCACCGTGGTCGTGGCGTGGGGGAGGCGCTGCTCGAGCCGGTGCTGGCCGAGGGTGACCGCGACGGTCTGCCCGTGACGATCCACGTCGAGCGACACAACCCGGCGCTGCGGCTCTACGCCCGCCTCGGCTTCGAGGTCGTCGACGACCTCGGGGTCTACCTCTTCCTCCGCCGTCCGGCCCGTCAGCCGAAGACGGCCTCGTAGCGGTGCCGGCCGTCGGCACCCGGGCCGATGGGCACGAGGAAGAGGTCGAAGCCGCCGAGCACATCGTGCTCCAAACGGTGCATGCCTTGTGCCGACGGGGGATTCGGGCCGCCCGCGAAGGTCAGGGTGAACGGCTCCCGCGTCGGCCCGCCGGCGGGCCTGCGGCTGACCTCCGCGAGGACGACCGAGAAGCCGCCTCCGCCTCCGCCGTCGCCGTCCCCTGAGCCGGACACGGCAAACGCGGACCCGACGTGCGGCTCGAAGTCGCCCGCCCCGACCCCGGCGAGGTCGAGCGTCACAGGCGGTTCACCACGGCGGTCCACGTCTTGCCCGTCGGGCCGGGCACGAGGTGGAGCGGCGTCGTCGTGAAGCCGGATCGGCTGACGCCGTAGGTGTCCTCGCGCGAGCCCGTCGTCGAGGTGAAGTGCAGCGCGTAGCGCCGGTCGGAGCCCGGCGTCCCGGGCAGGTCGTTGACAGCGGACAACCGGCCGGTCCAGGCCGACGTCGCCGACTTCGCCGAGAAGGAGGTGCCGACCAGGGCGGTCCATCGCGACCGGCTCAGCAGGTCGACCGGGGCCTTGGCTGCCGCTGCGGTGCCGGCACCTGCCGCCGTCACAGCTGTGGCCACTGCGGCTGCGGGAACGGCCTGAAGCACTCGTCGACGACTGATCACGACCATGTCCGTACGCCTCTCGACACCCCCGCGGCGCCGGGGCTCTCCGGCACCCTCGCATCATCCCGCGCGGGCGTGCGTGCGTCAGCCGAACGGCATACGCCATCGGGCCATTCGGCAGGTGGCGAGCAGAGAGGCGCCGGGCCGGGTGCGCCCGCTTCTTGAGCGCCACCCGGCCCGGTCAAAGGTGGCCGCTCACCCCGCGGCCTGGGCCCCGACGAGGTCATCCGTCTCGTCGGGGGGTCTGGGGGTGTCCGGCGGGGAGTCGGGTGCGGAGACGGGCGCGGCGTCGGACGGGCGGCGCTCGGCGAGACCGGCCATGCCCCACCGCACCGCCGCCGTGCCGAGGTGCCCGAGCGGTCGCGCCACGAGCGTCGAGACGACGCCGGGCAGCGGGATGCCGAGCATCTCGCGGGCCCACCCGGGCAGCAGGGACACGCCGCCGGAGGCGAGGGTCCCGTAACCGGGGCGGGCGTAGAAGGGCAGCGGGGGATCGAGCAGCAGGAAGCGTGCGGCCTCGCGTGCGGCCGGTGACGACTCGAGCTCGGGGCGGTAGGAGGCGAGGACGGTCCGCAGCTCGGCGACCGAGGTCGGCGGGTCGACGACGCCGAGGCGCCCGGCGGGGATGCCGGCCTGCGCGACGTAGACGTCGGCCTCGGCATCGGTCAGCGGCTCGTCGCCGAAGGTCTGGTAGCCCCGGAGGAAGGAGTCGATCTCGGCGGCATGCACCCACATGAGCAGGTGCGGGTCGTCGGCGCGGTAGGGCCGGCCGAGGTGGTCCTTGCCGCGCACCCGCTCGTGGATCGAGCGGACCATCGCGATGGCCTCCTCGGCGTGCTCGACCGTGCCGAAGGTCGTCGTCGCGAGGTAGTGGCTCGTGCGCTGGAGGCGCCCCCACGGGTCGCTCTTGTAGCCGCTGTGGCCGGCGACCCCGGCCATCGCCATCGGGTGCAGCATCTGCAGGAGCAGCGACGTGACGCCGGCCGGGAACATCGAGGCGTCGGCGTGCACGCGCCAGACCGGGTCCTCGGGGGTGAACCACCGCTCGCCCTCCGCACCCCAGATCCGCTGCGCACGGTCGGGCGCGTCATCGCCCGCGACCTTGCTGCGCAGCATGAGGCCGAGCCGGCGCTGGACCAGCCGGGCACCTGCGGTGTGGCTCATGGTCGAGACCATAACCACAGGTCAGCGGCGTGCGGAAACGACCTGTCCACCCTTTGTCCGCGTCAGCCCAGGGTGATGCGGATGCCGGCGCGTGGACCACGCGGTCGGACCCGGTCGGTGACCGCCGCGACGGCGTCGCCCAGACGGGCCATGAGGTACTTGCGGCCGATGGCGCGCTTGACCGCGGCGACGCCCTCCGGGCTGCGGTCGACGACGGCCGTGCCGGCATACGTCGGGGCCCCGTCGGGCACGCGACCACGCATGTCGCACGGCCGCAGCTCGACCCGCGAGGTGTGTGCGAGGCGCTTGAGCTTGCCGCTCGGGTCGACGGTGACGACGACGAGCTCACCCGCGTCACGCGAGATCCACACGGCCGACGACACCGGGACCCCCGTCCGGCGGAACGTCGTCAGCGACACGTAGCGGTTGGCGTTGACGACGTCGAGGTCGTCCGGCATGGGGCTCACGCCGCCAGCGTATGCCGTGTGGTCGCCCGTGGACGCACGCCGGCACGGTGCCGAGCCGGCGCCTCAGACGAGCGTGCGGACCACCGCGACCACGCCGATGGTGAGGGCCGTCCCCGCCATCAGAGCCGCAGTCGTCGTGGCGGTCGCACCACCGCGACCCGGGCGACGTGCCAGGACGGTGGCCGTCGTCGTGAAGGCCGCGAGGAGCAGTGCGAGGTTCATGAGGTTGGCCGCGTCACCACGTCGCTGCGAGGAGTCGACGGCCTCGTGCTGGGCGGCGAGGAGCGCGTCGTAGTCGGCCGGTTCGGACGTGACCATCGCGACGACGGCGGGCGGGACCCCGTCGGACTCGCTCGGCGGCGCCGTCATCGCCGTCGCGACCTGCGCCCACGTGGACGCCGCTGCGGCGTCGGCGCTCGCGAGCTCTGACTGACCCGGCACGTCGTCGCCCACGGCGACGAACTGCCTTGCGAGGGAGAGCATCCCGAGCTGCACCTGCTGGTGCTGGCTCCGGAGCGCGAACGAGCTGAAGAGCTGGCTCGCGAGCAGTGAGCCCGTGATCGTCGTCGCCCGCCGTGACGACTCAGCATCGTCGCGAGCCGACCCGCTCGAGAGCACGAGCTGCGCCGCCGTCAGGACCGGGAGCAGCAGCCACGCGACGAGGGCCACGCCTGCGGCCACCCGCTGGGCACGCGTCCGCTCCTGCCACGGCTGGGGGACGAGCCCGACGTCCTCGCCGTCGCCGGGGGACGAGCCGCCGGACGCCGACCTCGCCGTCGACCCCGCCGCCGGGTCCGCCTGCGGTCGGTGCCGGTTGCCAGCGGTGCGCAGGACGACGAACGCGGCCGCGGCGACCACCGACAGGGCAGCCAGGCGCAACGCCCACGCCGCTCGCTCGTCGCCGTCGGCCACGGCGTCCTCGACGCCTTGCGGGTCGGCCCCGGCGGTGGTGAGCGCGTCCGCGAGACGGGTGCTCACGGCATACCCGTGGTCGGCCCGCTCGTAGTCGGCGGACAGCAAGGAGCTGCCGGCCTGCTGCAGCCCGGCCCGGAGCTCACCGGCGGCCTTGCGCAGCGTCGCGGCCTCCGCGGCCGCCAGCCGGCTGCCCGGGGTGGCGAGACCCTGCGAGGTGACCGTGTCGGACGCGTCCTGGAAGGCATCGGCTCGCACCTCGAGCAGCGCGAGGTCGAGCGCGACCGGCGCCTGGTCCTGGTAGAGGTGACGCAGCTCCTCGACGGTGAGCGCCATCGAGCGCGTCTCGAGTCGGGTCGACTGCAGCCAGTCGCCACTCGCCTGGGCGGCGAGCCAGGTGCCCGCAGCCAGAAGCGCGGCGATGAGGACGGAGACGACGACCTGCGCCGGGTTCGAGCGGACCCGGGCAGCCCAGTCGTGCAGGCGTGCTGCGGCACGTTCGGTCAGCGCGTCGTCGCCGCTCACCGTGGTGGCTCCTGCGTCACCGGCTCGTAGGTCACGGCCCCGAACTTCCCCACGAGGACGAGGTCCTCGCCCTGCCTCGACCACGAGTAGGTCTCCGGCGACAGGTCATCGAGCGGGCGGCCGTCGTAGCTGCCCGAGGGCGAGTCCGGGTCGTGCAGCGTCTGCACGCCACCCTGGGGCTTCAGCGTCAGCGTCGAGCCGGTCACCTCGACGACCCCCTTGGTGCCGATGGCGAACTCGAAGGTGCCGCTCGACCGCGACTGCATGAGCACCTCGGCCCGCTCGAACCGGCCGTCGGGCCGGAAGGTGTAGAGCACCTCGGCCGACCCCTGGTCGAGGCTCTGCCACGTGCCCTCCAGCTGACCCAGGGTGGAGGTCGGGGTGGAGGTCGTGGAGGGCGGCGTGGACACCGGTCGCGGTGCTGGGGTGTGCGTGACCGTCACGGTCGTCAGCGTCGGCGTGGCACCCGACTGTCTCGCCGAGGAGCACGCCGCGAGCGACAGCGGGGCCGACGCCACCACGCTGAGTGCGAGCACCGCGGTCCAGCGCCACCTCGTGCGGTCCGGCGGGTTCGTGGTCATGTGGTCGTCCATGGGCTCGGGCATCGGCTCGCCCTCCTCGTGCCGGGCACCTCGTCGGTGCCTCTTTGCGCCTCTTCCCATCGGACGTGGCGGCCGGGGCCGGTGATACATCCGGCCGCCGGCCGGTCTCGCGGGGTGCCCGTGCGCACAATGGGCCATGGCGCTCGCGCTCTGCCTCCTGCTCGACCGCAGGTCGGACCGCGCCGTCCGCGCGCTCTGGGAGCGGCTCGAGGCGGACGGCATACCGACGCTGCTCACCCACACCCACGGTCACCACGTGCCCCACCTGTCGTATGCCGTCCTGCTGGCCTGGGAGCGCGAGGCGGTCCGCTGCGCCGTGGCCGGGCTGGGCGACGGTGGGCCGGTGGAGGTGTCGGTGCAGGGCACGGTGGTCTTCCCCCGAGGGCGCGTGGCGCTCGCCGGGTCGGCCTCCGTCGATCTCGCGACGCGGCAGGCCCGGGTGGTCGAGGCGCTGCGCGACACTGGAGCGACGATCCACCGGCACTACGAGCCTGGCCACTGGATGCCGCACGTGTCCGCGACGACCGGCGTTCCGGGCTCGCACCTGCAGGGCGTCGTCGACGCCGTGTCGGACCGGCTGCCGCTGACCCTCCGGTGCGACCGGGCCGCCCTCATCGACACGACGGACGGCACGACGTGGGAGCTGCCCGCCGTGCCGTGAGTGCTGTGGTCGTCACCGCTGAGTACGGGGGCCCAGTATCGATCGGCCCGCCCGTGGCTCTTCTCCCCGACCAACCAACCTTCGGGGAAAGACACACGATCATGCGCATCAGCTTCACGCCCGCCGAGAACGGCTTCGCCTTCAGCAACGGCTTCACCAACCACGTGCTCCGCATCCCGGCCGTCGGCGTCGACATCACCACCCGCGGCCGCTGTGGCGGCATGGCGGCCGCCGCCATGGACTACTGGTACGCCGGCCTGGCCATGTCGACGAACGGCACTCTCCCGCAAGACGGCTCGCTCGTCGGCGACTACGTCTACGCCCGGCTCATGGACACCTTCGTCGACAACGGCCTGAAGTTCGTCCAGTACGCCACGAGCCTCGACCACCCGACCTGGCTGCGCGGCAAGGGCGTCGCCCGGATGACCCGCGAGGACGAGCTGCCGAAGCTCAAGGCGCGGCTCAACTCGGGACAGCCCGTGCTCCTCGGCCTGACCCAGGCCCGCTCGGTGACCGAGCTCGGCAACGACCACCAGGTCGTCGCCTACGGCTGGGAGCAGGACAGCCGCTACACCTACGTCCTCGTCTACGACAACAACAACCCGGGCCAGGAGGTCCGGCTCAGGCTCACCACCGTCGACGACCCGGCCGAGCGGGCCATCACCGGGAGCAACGGCAAGACGTGGCGCGGCCTCTTCGTCGAGAGCTACACCCGCAAGGTCCCGAGCTACCTCGCCGACGGTCGCGTCATCCACGACTCCACCGACCCGCGCATCATGGTGATCCGCGGTGGCGGGCAGTTCTGGGTGCCGTCACCGGCCGAGTTCGACGCGTGCGGGCTCCGTTGGGACGCGGTCGTGTCCGCCAAGTCGGGCTCGATGGCGCACGTCGCGACCCACCCGGGCAACGGCACGCTCGTCCGCGAGCGCGGCACCGACCCGATCCACGTCGTCTACGGAGGCAAGGCCTTCTGGATCCCGTCGCCCGAGGTCTTCGAAGGGCTGGGACTCGACTGGGGGAAGGTCCGCGAGATCCCGCAGGGCACGCTCGCCGGACTGCGCTCGATGCCGCTCGACCGGACGTTGCTGCGTGAGCGGTCGGCCGACCCGGTGTGGCTCGTCGACGGCGGACGCCTCCGGCACGTCACGAGCCAGGCCGTCATGGACCGGCTCGGCCTCGAGTGGGGCTGCGTGCGTGTCGTGCCCGACGGGGCCCTCGCGGGTCTCGCGACGGGAACGCCGATCACCTGAGGAAGGCCGACCGGCGGCCGGCGACCGGTGGCCGGCGGCCGGCGGCCGGCGGGACTAGTCACCGGTGGTCCTTTTGCACCATGGTGCGCCATTTCGACGACGTGCGCCGACACCGGCGTGTCACTCTGTCTCGGTCGCTCCTGCGCGGGACACTCGTTCTCAGGAAAGACCGAGACTTCGACGGTTGGCCCGTTGTGGTACGTGAACCGTCACTGGTGGCCCGGCATCGCGAACGCGAGCCGGGCTCCAACACATTTTGGGGGAGGGTGGCGCGGATCTCGCGGCCCGACAACGGTTTCCGGACTACCGTGAGAGGCATGAGGCGCCTGGTCGCACCAGTGGTCGTCGGCGCCGCGGTCGTGACCGTGGTGACGCTGCGCTGGTCGGCCCTGCACTGGGGCGCCACCACCGAGGAGACGCGTGAGCACCTGCCGGGTGACGAGATCCTCCCGGTCGCCGGCCTCGTCGCCACTCGTTCCATCACGGTCCAGGCCCCGCCCGAGGACGTGTGGCCCTGGGTCGTGCAGCTGGGCGCCGACCGCGGCGGCTTCTACAGCTACGACCGTCTCGAGAACCTCGCCGGGTGCCGGGTGCACAGTGCGGAGAACGTCGTCGAGGAGTGGCAGCACCTCGAGGCCGGCGACGTCGTCCGCCTCCACCCGCAGGTCGCGCTCGCCGTCGCGTCGGTCGACCCCGGACGGTCGCTCGTGCTCCACGCGGCACCCACCATGCCGGGCGACCCGGGGGCGGCGCCCTACGACTTCACGTGGTCGTTCGTCCTGCGCCGCCACCCGCACCTCGCGACCCGGCTCATCACCCGCGAGCGCTTCGCCTACACGCACCGGTGGTCCCCGCTCCTCGTCGAGCCGGTGTCGGCCGCGAGCTCGCTGATGAGCCAGAAGATGCTGCGCGGCATCCGTGACCGCGCCGAGCGCGCGGCCGAGTCGTCGGGCCGCGCGCCCGTCGTGTGACGGCGGGACTCAGGTGGCCGAGCCTGTGCCGGTGCGCACGTTCCACGTCGCCGAGATGGTCTCGCCGACCCCACCGGTCGCACTCTGGAGGAAGAGCGTGTACTTGATGATCGCGAACGCCAGCGAGAGCGATTCGAAGGGGGGCCCTTCTGACGCGGACGACTGGTAGGAGATGACGGCGACGTCCTTGAGCTCGAGCTCGAGGAACTTTCTCGGCGTGTCCCCGCCGGTCATGCCCTGGAGCACGGCCGTCGACACGTGCTTGCCATTCATGGTCCGAAGGAAGAGAAGCGGACTGGCGGAACCGAACTGTGTCGACAGATTGAGATTGCTGATGCTGGCCTTGCTCGACGACCAGCCCGATCCCGAGACGGCAGACGAGTTCGAGGCTCCCCAGGAGTAGCTCTCCACGTCGATCCACGCGAGGTGCCGCTCATCGACACTGTCCCCGGGGATCCCATCGAGCTGGAGGAAGTAGGAACCTCCGGAGACGCCCGCCAGCGCGGCGACCGTGTCCATCGACGGGAGGGCGGCAGCCGAGGCCGCTTCGGTGCCACCGAGCGCGATGGCGCTGGTGAGGCCACCGAGGCCGAGGGCCCCGGTCTTGAGAGCCCCGCGGCGGGTGGTGGTGAATGCATCGTTGCCGTCGACCATGACTGCCTCACATCGATCAGGTGGCCCTGATTGGCCACGGACTCCGATCGTGGCGCGAAAATGGTTGAGGCGCAGTCAAACTCAACATCCGGGGAGTTGGTGATGTGGCCGATGTCAGCGCATGTCGACCGATGTCAGGACAGCACCTCCGGGACCACCACCCGGCGCCCGCGGGCGAAGTAGGCGAGCGGGCCCACGAAGTTGATCGCGATGATCGCGGCCCACTTCGCCTTGCTCCCCGCGACCTCGCTCGCCGGCCGGCGAGCCAGGTCGGCCCAGGCCGTCGCCGCCAGGGACAGCTGGATGCACCCCGCCACGAGGATCGCCGTCTGCTGACCACTCGTCAGGTCCGACCACTTCTTCTTCTGTGCCATGACCCCTCCTCGGGGACTCTCGCGCTCTCGGTGCAGGACTCGGTGCAGGACTCTCGGTGCAGGAACGACGCTCAGCGAAGGATGGCCCGGAAGGCATCGAGGAGGATCTCGAGCTCCATCTCCCCGATGACGAGCGGGGGAGCGATGCGCACCGTCGAGCCGTGCGTGTCCTTGACGAGGACACCGTGCTCGAGCAGGCGGTGCGACGCCTCGCGCCCGGTCATGAGCCGCGGGTCGATGTCGACGCCGGCCCACAGACCGCGGCAGCGCACCGCGTCCACGCCGTGTCCGAGCAGCTCGCGCAGCCCGGTCTCGAGCAGCGCCCCGAGCCGCCGCGCCCGTTGCTGGAACTCACCGGTCGACAGCAGGCCGACGACTGCCTGGCCGACCGCGGCCGCGAGCGGGTTGCCGCCGAACGTCGACCCGTGGCTGCCCGGGGTGAAGACACCGAGCACGTCACGGTCCGCGACGACCGCCGACACCGGGACGATGCCGCCGCCGAGCGCCTTGCCGAGCACGTAGAGGTCGGGGACGACGCCCTCGACGTCACAGGCGAAGGTCGTGCCGGTGCGGCCGAGCCCCGACTGGATCTCGTCGGCCACCATGAGCACGGTGCGCTCCCGGGTGAGGGTGCGCACGTCGCGCAGCCACCCCTCGGGCGGGATGATGACGCCGCCCTCCCCCTGGATCGGCTCGAGCAGCACCGCGACGGTGTCGTCGGTGATGGCCGCCTCGAGGGCCTCGAGGTCGCCGAACGGCACCATGTCGAAGCCCGGTGTGTAGGGGCCGTAGTGGTCGTGGGCGAGCGGGTCGTCGGAGAAGCTGATGATCGTCGTCGTGCGGCCGTGGAAGTTGCCGGCCATGACGACGATCCGGGCTCGGCCGTCGGGCACGCCCTTGACCTCGTAGCCCCACCTCCGGGCGGTCTTGATCGCGGTCTCGACGGCCTCGGCGCCGGTGTTCATCGGCAGCACGAGCTCCTTGCCGGCGAGCGTCGCGAGGTCGCGACAGAAGGGGCCGAGCCGGTCGCTGTGGAAGGCGCGGCTCGTCAGGGTCAGCCGGTCGAGCTGCGACCGGGCAGCAGCGACGAGTGTCGGGTGGAGGTGCCCGAAGTTGAGCGCCGAGTAGCCGGCGAGGGCATCGAGATAGCGGCGTCCCTCGACGTCCGTGACCCACGCGCCCTCGGCGTGCGCGATGACGACGGGCAGCGGGCTGTAGTTGTTGGCCACCCAGCTCTGCGCCAGCGAGACGTGCTCGTGGGTGGTGGTGCGGGGACCCGGGGCCGGGCCGGTCTGCTCGCTGGCCCCGGTTCGTGCGGCCGTGTTGCTCACCCCTCGATCGTGGCACTGCGCCGCCCGTGCGGCACCGGAATGTGAGGTGATCCGCCTCTCGGACGGCCGCCGGCCGCGAACCCCGGTGGGACACTGGCAGAGGCGGGTCCCGCAGCCAGGACTACCCGCGGTGGGGTGTGTCGGTCACGTCGGTGACCCAGCCATGGAGATGGTCATGAGCGCCCCCAGCACGCCTGTCCCGACCCGCGCCGCTCCTGAAGCCGCCGGCGAGGTCGCCCCACGGACGCGAGTCGTCATCCTCGGCGCGGCTGGACGCGACTTCCACGACTTCAACGTCGTGTTCCGCGACGACCCGGCCTACGAGGTCGTCGCCTTCACCGCGACGCAGATCCCCGACATCGACGGCCGTCGCTACCCGCCGCAGCTCGCGGGATCCCTGTATCCGCAAGGCATCCCGATCGTCACGGAGTCCGAGCTGACCGATCTCGTCGAGCGCGAGCACGTCGACGTCGTCGTCTTCGCCTACTCCGACGTGCGGCACGAGCAGGTCATGCACCTGGCGTCCCGGTGCATCGCCGCCGGCGCCGACTTCCGGCTCCACAGCGCGCGGCGCACGATGCTGCGCAGCACGAAGCCCGTCGTGGCCGTGACGGCCGTGCGCACGGGCGTCGGCAAGAGCCAGACGACCCGCTACCTCGCGCGGATGCTCATCGACCTCGGCCTGCGCGTCGTCGCGATCCGGCACCCGATGCCCTACGGCGACCTCGCCGCCCAGGCGTGCCAGCGCTTCGCGACGTATGCCGACCTCGACCTCCACGACTGCACCATCGAGGAGCGCGAGGAGTACGAGCCGCACCTCGACGCGGGCGTCGTCGTCTACGCGGGCGTCGACTACGAGCGGATCCTGCGCGAGGCCGAGCAGGAGGCCGACGTGATCCTCTGGGACGGCGGCAACAACGACCTGCCCTTCTACGTCCCCGACCTCCACGTCGTGCTCGCCGACCCGCTGCGACCGGGTGACGAGGCGGCCTACCACCCGGGCGAGGCCAACGTCCGGATGGCCGACGTCGTCGTCATCGCCAAGTGCGACTCGGCACGGACGGCCGACATCGAGGCCGTCGAGGCGTCCGTGCGTGACCTCAACCCCGGCGCCACGGTGCTGCGCGCCGACAGCCCTGTCACCGTTGACGATCCGGCCGCCGTCCACGGTCGCCGAGTCATCGTCGTCGAGGACGGCCCGACGCTGACGCACGGGTCGATGACCTACGGCGCCGGCGTGGTCGGCGCCCGCGCGGCCGGTGCCGCCCTGCTCGTCGACCCGACCCCGTATGCCGTGGGGTCCATCGCCGCGACCTACGCGAAGTACCCGAACGCGCGGGGTGTCCTGCCGGCCATGGGCTACGGAGCGGAGCAGGTGCGCGACCTCGAGGCGACGATCCGGGCCGCGGTCGACGCGGGGGAGTGCGACGCCGTCGTCAGCGGCACGCCCATCGACCTCACCCGGGTGCTGTCGGTCCCGGCGCCCCTCGTGCGGGCCCGTTACGAGCTGCGGGAGGTCGTGCCCGGAGGCCTTGCCGCCGCAGTGCGGACCGCACTGCCGCTCGACGTCCTCACCGTCCTCGGCGCCCACGCGGGCGCCTCGTTCGCCGGGAGCGCGTCATGACCACGCCGACCGAGCACCTGCCCTCCGACTCGCGCGACCACCACACCGGCCACCAGCTCGACCCGCCTGCCCCTGCGCCCGTGGGGGGCCGCCGCGGCGCATCCTTCGGCTCGCTGGTCGTCAGCCTCGTCATGCTCGTGCTCGTCAACGTCTGGCCCGGCTGGGAGGCCGTGCCGTTCCTCACCGCCCGCACGGTCCTCGTCATCGGGGCGGTCAACGCCTCGATCATCGCCCGGGCGATCGCCGACCTCGTCAACGTCGTCGTCGACCGGCCGCGCCCTCGGGCGTTCGGCGACATCATCTCCATCGGCTTCGGCCTCATCGCCATCACCCAGGTCTGGCAGGTCTTCCCGCTCGACGTCATCGGCACCGGCTGGGAGGTCGTCGCGCGCGTGCTGCTCGCCATCGGCTTCGTGGGCAGCCTCGTCGGGATCGTCGAAGCCATCGTCAGACTCGTCACCGGCCGCTTCCCGAGGATGTGATCGCCATGACCTCCACCACGCCCACCGGCCCGGCCCCCGTCAGCCCCGACCCGATCGCCAGCCCGGTCGCTCCGCCCGACCGGACGCATCCGGCCAGCCGGCACCTCGTCGCGCTCATCATCGGGTGCCTCCTCATCCTGCCCGGCCTGGGCCTGCTCCTCGGCGGCGCCGGCCTCGCGGTCACGTATGCCGTCGGACGGGACGACGCGGGCTACCTGTCCCTGACGCTCCCCGCCCTCACCAGCCAGTCGCCGGCGATCACGGCGGAGGACATCGTCGTCGAGACCGGTCCCGACGTGCCGTCCTGGGTGCTCGACCGGCTCGACGTCGACCTGAGGCTCACCGCACGCCCGCTCGTGTCCGGGCGCGAGGTCTTCCTCGGCGTCGCACCCGCCAGCAGCCTCACGGCATACCTCAAGGGCGTCGCGCACGAACAGGTCGTCGGCATCGCCGGCGGCCGGAACGGGAGCGCGTGCGCGCAGGCTTCCTCCTGCCCGTCGCCCTGCTCATGCTCGGGATCGGCCTCGTCGTGACCGGGATCGCCGTCGCGCTCGTCGTCCGTGGTGCGAGCGGCAGCAGGCCCTCCGCGAGCGGCACCGCGACGCCGCCCGCATCGTCGACTGGCCCTTCGACGACCGCGGCGCCGATGACCGCGGCACCGCTGGTCGGGGCACCCGTGTCGCAGCTGCCGCACCCCCGTGCGGTGAGTCCGGTCGCGCTCGACGCGCGTCTCGACGAGCCACTCTCGCGGTGGCTGTGGCTGGTCAAGTGGTTCCTCGCGATCCCGCACTACGTCGTGCTCGGCTTCCTGTGGTTCGCGTTCATGGTCGTCAGCGTCATCGCGTTCTTCGCGATCCTCTTCACCGGGCGCTACCCACGCGGGCTCTTCGAGTTCAACCTGGGCGTCCTGCGCTGGACGTGGCGCGTGTCCTACTACGCCAGCAGCGGAGGCCTCGGCACCGACCGCTACCCGCCGTTCAGCCTCCAGGCCGAGCCGGAGTACCCGGCACGGCTCGACATCGCCTATCCCGAGCGGCTCTCGCGCGGCCTCGTCCTCGTCAAGTGGTGGCTGCTCGCCATCCCGCACTACCTCATCGTCGGCCTGCTCGTCGGTGGCGGATCGTGGGCGTGGACGTGGGCGCGGGACATCGACGGGAGCTCCCGCCTCAACGTGCTGAGCGGTGGCCTCCTCGGCCTCCTCGTCCTCGTCGCGGGCCTCTCGCTCCTCTTCGCGGGTCACTACCCGCGGGCGCTCTTCGACCTCGTCGCCGGACTCAACCGCTGGGTCTACCGCGTCGTCGCGTATGCCGCGCTCATGACGGACGTCTACCCGCCGTTCCAGCTCGACGAGGGCGGCGCCGAGGTGCCGCTCCCGCCGCCCACGCTCCCGCCGCCCACGCTCCCGCCGCCGGTGGCCGACGACCGGGTCGGGCCGCCACCTCAGGCCAGGTAGACGACGTCTCCCGGCGGGGTCAGGGCCGGCGGCGCGGTCGTGACAGCGCCAGCCCGAGACCCGCCACGGCGACGATCGGTCCGATGACCGCCCACAGGGTCACGCCCGACATGGCGCTGCCGCTGACGTAACCGAGCCCCTGCAGGGTCCACAGCGTGCCGACGAGCAGCACGAGGACGCCGACGATGACGCGCACGGGACGACTCATGACAGGACCCGCAGACCGGTAAGCATGTCCTGACGCTACGTCCCCGCGACCCGTCACGTCACCACTCGCTCGCCGAGAACGCCCCACGGTCGTATGCCGTCCGGTGACCCCTGCGTCACTGTTGCACCCCGTGCAGCACTGACGTAGCGAACGGGGCGGGTCGGGCGCNNGTTGCACCCCGTGCAGCACTGACGTAGCGAGCGGAGCGGGTCCGGCGGCTCGTCCTACGTCACCGACCCGGCGGGTCAGGCCTTGGCGGGCAGGTGCGCGTCGAGCCAGTCGACGAGCTCGACCTCGACCTCGTCGCGGTTCGTCTCGTTGAGGATCTCGTGCCGGGCCCCGGGCCAGAGCGTGAGCGTCACGTCCTGCACCCCGACCTCGCGGAACCGGTCGGCGACCTCGCGCGGGCCCTTGCCGTCCTCGCCGACCTGGCACCGGTCCCCGGAGGCGAGATGGATCGGGAGGTCCTTGGGCACGCGGGATGCCGACCGGTCGGTGTTGACGTCGGCGAGGCCTCGGACCATGTCGGCGAGCCCACCCGTGCTCATGATGAAGCCGCAGTCGGGATCGGCGACGTACTTGTCGACCTCCGCGGTGTCGCGCGAGAGCCAGTCGAAGTCGGTCCGGGTCGGCTTGAAGGCGGCGTTGAACCGACCGAACGACATCGAGTTCAGCAGGGTGCTGACGTGGTCGTGACCTCGCACCCTGGCCTGTGCGCTGGCGATCGCCAGGCCGACCTTCCCGATGGCGCCGGCGCCCCCGGCGGTCCCGAGGAGCACGAGACCGGCGAGCTCGGAGCCGAAGCGCGCGGCGTAGGACCGCGAGAGGAACGAGCCCATGCTCATCCCGATGAGGAAGACGGGGAGGTCCGGGTGCTCCTCCCGGGCCTTCTCGGTGACCGCGTGGAGGTCGTCGACGACGCTCTGCCACCCGTCCTTCGGAGCGAAGACCCCTCGCGCGCCGGACGTGCGCCCGTGCCCACGGTGGTCCGACGCGTACACGGCATACCCTCCCGCGGTCAGGCGCTCGGCGAACCGGGCATAGCGCCCCGAGTACTCGGCCAGGCCGTGCGCGATCTGCACGATCGCCTTGGGGTCGCCCTCGGGCAGCCAGCGGTTGACGAAGACGTCGGTGCCGTCGGGCGTGGTGACCGTGAAGGTGCTGCTCTGCATGGATCGTCCTCGATCTCGCGTCGGTCTGGCTCTCGAGCGGCAGCGTATGCCGTCACCGAGGTGCCGGGGGAGGGTCCGCTCACGACGTGGTTCGGGCAACCGCGTCGCCCGTCCGTATTGCCCGTTTCGCCGGACCGGATCACAGAAAACCACAGAAACGGGTGCCCGAGTCTATTTACTTCACGCCGAACCGGTGGTTTCCTTGTGTCACGAGCCCGACAGGGCACGATGGGCAACGACACAGGACGAGGGAGTCCGATGTACGCAGCGGAGCGGCAGCAGCGGATCATCGCTGAAGCACGTCGTGCGGGCCGGGTCGAGGTGACCGCCCTCGCCGACTCCCTCGGGGTCGCCGCCGAGACGGTGCGCCGCGACCTCACCGCCCTCGAGCGCCGCGGCTCCCTCCGCCGGGTCCACGGCGGCGCGATCCCCGTCGAGCGCCTCGAGGTCGAGCCGACGCTCGCCACCCGCTCCGGCCGGCTCGCCGAGGTCAAGCGCCGCATCGCCGCCCGCGCCCTCGACGAGCTGCCCAGCGGCGGCAGCATCATCCTCGACGGCGGGTCGACCACCCTCGCCGTCGCCGAGATGCTCCCGCCCGACCTCGACCTCACCGTCCTCACCAACAGCCTCGCCGCGGCCACGGTCCTCTCGACCCACCCCGGCATCAAGCTCTACCTCCTCGGCGGACGCGTCCGCGGCACGACCGGTGCCGCGGTCGGCGACTGGGCGACGGGCGCACTGTCCGACGTCGTCGTCGACGTCGCGATCATCGGCACCAACGGCCTCTCGGTCGCCCGCGGCCTCACGACGCCCGACCAGTCCGAGTCCCTCGTCAAGCGCGCCATGGTGGGCGCCGCCCGCAAGTGCGTGGTCCTCACCGACTCGAGCAAGGCCGGCGACGACCACCTCCACCGATTCGCCCAGCTCGCCGACGTCGACGTCGTCATCACCGACACCGACCTCGACGACGACGTCGCCGCCGAGATCCGTGCGGCCGGACCGGAAGTGGTGACCGCATGATCGTCACGCTCACACCCAACCCGAGCATCGACCGCGCCGTCCTCATCGACGCGCTCCGTCGGGGCGAGGTGCACCGCGCCACGAGCAGCCGCATCGACCCGGGCGGCAAGGGCGTCAACGTCTCCCGCGCCCTGGCCGCGCAGGGCGGCCCGACCGTCGCCGTGCTGCCGAGCGGAGGTCCCGAGGGCCACCTGCTCGAGGAGCTGCTCGACGCCGCCGGGGTCGGCTACGTGTCCGTGCCGGTCGACGGCTCGGTCCGCATGAACATCAGCGTCCTCGAGCCCGACGGCACGACGACCAAGCTCAACGAGCCCGGCCCCGACCTGTCCGCCGCCGAGGTCGAGGCGCTGCTCACGACCACCCTCGAGCGCGCCGACGGCGCGCAGTGGGCCGTCGGCTGCGGCAGCCTCCCGCCCGGCGCCTCGACCGACCTGTATGCCGGCCTCGTCAGCCGGGTGCGCGAGCGCGGCGGACGTGTCGCCATCGACTCGTCCGGCGCACCGTTCGCCGCCGCCGTCGCCGCGAAGCCGCACCTCATCAAGCCCAACCACGAGGAGCTCGCCGAGCTCGTCGAGCACGACCTGCCCACCCTGGGCCACGTCCGCGACGCAGCCCGTGAGCTCGTCGCCGGCGGCATCGACGTCGTGGCCGTCAGCCTCGGCGGCGACGGCGCCCTGCTCGTGACCGCCGACGAGTGCGCCCATGCACGCGCGACGATCACGGCACCCCTGTCCACCGTGGGCGCCGGCGACTGCATGCTCGCCGGCCTGCTCCACGGCCTGTCCACCGGCCTCGACCCGGCGGACGCCCTCATGACGGGGGTGACGTGGGGCGCCGCGGCGGTCACCCTCCCCGGAAGCCGCGTGCCCGCACCCGAGGACCTCGACGGCATACGCGCTGTGCTGACCCGCGAGCCCGACTTCGACCGCGTCCTGTCCTGACGCGCCCACCCACGCCGAACACCTCGATCGTCCAGATCCTCCGAAAGGAAATCCCATGTCCCTGATCACCGAAGACCAGGTCGTCCTCGACCTCGTCGGTGCCGACCGCCACGAGGCGACTCGGAGGCTCGGCGAGCGCCTCGTCGCGTCCGGCCGGTGCACCGACCTCGACGCCTTCTTGGGCGATGTGCGCAAGCGCGAGGAGACGATGGCGACCGGCCTGCCCGGCGGCATCGGCATCCCGCACGCCCGCAGCGCCGCCATCACCGAGCCCTCGCTCGTCTTCGGCCGCTCCGGTGACGGCATCGACTGGGGCGCCAAGGACGGCCCGGCGACGCTCGTCTTCCTCATCGCGGCCCCCGAGGCCGGCGGCGACGCGCACATGCAGATGCTGCCCAAGCTCGCCCGCGCCCTCATGAAGAAGGACTTCAAGGCCGCGCTCGCCGCCGCGACGACGGAGGCCGAGGTCGTGCGCATCGTCAGCGCCGAGGTCGAGCTCGACCAGCCGGCCGCTGCTCCCGCGGCAGCCGCCGCCGGGGCGGACACCACGGGCGCGGCAGCGCCGGCCGCCAAGCGCGCGCTCAACCTCGTCGGCGTCACCTCGTGCCCGACCGGCATCGCCCACACCTACATGGCGGCCGAGGGCCTCGAGAACGCCGCGAAGGCGGCCGGGCACACGATGAAGGTCGAGACACAGGGATCCGCGGGCTCGACGCCGCTCAGCGCGGCCGAGATCGCCGCCGCCGACGCCGTGATCTTCGCCCACGACCTGCCCGTCAAGGACGCCGGCCGCTTCGCCGGCAAGCCCCTCGTCGACGTCGGCGTCAAGAAGGGCATCTCCGACGGCCCGGCGCTCGTGACCCAGGCCGAGCAGCTCGTCACCGAGTGGGACGCCGACCCGAGCAAGCGCGAGGCCGCCGTCGCTGCTGCCGCTGCCGCTGGTCCGTCCGGTGGCCTGACCTCGAAGGTCGAGAGCGGCGCGAGCACCGGCACGAAGATCCGCCAGTGGCTGATGACCGGTGTCTCCTACATGATCCCGTTCGTCGCAGCCGGCGGCATCCTCATCGCCCTGTCGTTCATGCTCGCCCAGATCGCCCTCGGTGAGCAGGGGCCCATCGAGATCGTCAAGTACGGCCTGACGGCCGAGGGCAAGTACAACATCACCCAGAGCTTCAGCGCCTTCAGCCTCGAGTCGTGGGCCGGCCTGCTCTTCGTCATCGGCGGCGCCTCGTTCGGCTTCCTCGTCCCGATCCTCTCCGGCTTCATCGCCTTCGCGATCGCCGACCGCCCCGGCCTCGTGCCCGGCATCGTCGGTGGCTCCATCGCCGCGACGATGGGCGCCGGCTTCCTCGGCGGCCTCGCCACCGGTTTCCTCGCCGGCTTCGTCGCCCGCTGGATCGCCCACTGGAAGGTGGCCAAGGGGGTCCGCGGCGTCATGCCGGTGGTCGTCATCCCGCTGCTGTCGACCCTGATCACGGCAGGCCTGTTCATCACCGTGCTCGGCCGTCCGATCAAGGCCCTCAGCGACGCGCTGACGAGCGGCCTGAACAACATGAGCGGCTCGAGCGCCCTGCTGCTCGGCATCGTGCTCGGCGCGATGATGGGCTTCGACCTCGGTGGCCCGGTCAACAAGGCGGCCTACTTCTTCGCCACCGCGGGCCTGGCCACGGCCGGCACGGTGGCCGACGCTCCCCAGCTGAAGATCATGGCGGCCGTCATGGCCGCCGGCATGGTCGCGCCGCTCGCCATGGCCCTGGCCACGACGATCCGCCCGCACCTCTTCTCCGAGCCCGAGCGTGAGAACGGCAAGGCCGCCTGGCTGCTCGGCGCCTCGTTCATCTCCGAGGGAGCCATTCCGTTCGCCGCGGCCGACCCGGTGCGCATCATCACCTCCTCCGTGATCGGCTCCGCCGTCACGGGTGGCCTCGTGATGATGTTCGGCGCGACGCTCCGGGCCCCGCACGGAGGCATCTGGGTGCTGCCGCTCATCGGCAACTTCCTGCTCTTCCTGCTCGCCCTCGTCATCGGCGTCCTCGTCATGACGGCCATCGTGGTCAGCCTGAAGTCCCGCGACACGCACCTTGCCGAGGTCGACGCGAGCGCTACGGTCTGATCAGGGCGTGAGCTCGATCGCCGTCTGATCCACATCGACAGCACGACCACTCTGAATCCATAGAAGGAGCACGTCCATGGCAACCCGCACCGTCACCATCGCCTCCTCGGTGGGCCTCCACGCCCGCCCGGCCGCCCTCTTCGTCGAGGCGGCGAGCGCGTCCGGGCTCGACGTCGAGATCGCCAAGCCCGGCGAGGACCCGGTCGACGCGACGAGCATCCTCGGCGTCATGGCCCTCGGGGCCAGGCACGGCGAGGAGGTCGTCCTGACGGCCGACGGCGACGGTGCCGACGAGACGCTCGACTCGCTCGTCGAGCTCCTGTCTCGCGACCTCGACGCGGAATAACGAGCATGGCCGAGTCGGAGACCCCGTCGCAGACCCAGTCGGAGACCAGGCACGGCATCGGTGTCAGCCCGGGCACGGCCTACGGGCCGGTGGTGCAGGTCGCACCACCGGTCCGCCCGCCGGCCGACGAGGGTGCCGTCGACGACGAGGAGGCAGCGCTCGCCGACGTGCGCGCGGCCTTCGAGTCGGTCGCCGTCTCGCTCGAGGAGCGGGCGACCCGGGTCGACGACACGGCCCAGCAGATCCTCAAGGCGACCGCCCTCATCGCGCGCGACAAGGGCCTCGTCAAGGCCGCGGCCAAGGAGCTCGCCGCCGGGCACGGGCGGGCCCACTCCATCGCCAACGCGGTGGAGACCTATGCCGCCCAGTTCGAGGCTCTCGGCGGCTACTTCGCCGAGCGGGTGGCCGACCTGCGTGACGTCGGGTCACGCGCTGTCGCAGCGGTGCTCGGGGTCCCGGCCCCCGGCGTACCCCCCTTCACGGAGCCCAGCGTCATCGTCGCGGAGGACCTCGCGCCCGCCGAGACCGCGACGCTCGACCGGCGACTCGTCGTCGGCATCGTCACCGAGGCCGGCGGTCGCACGAGCCACACGGCGATCCTCGCCGCGCAGATGGGCATCCCCGCCGTCGTCCAGCTCGCCGGCGCGACCGAGATCGCGGCAGGTACCCCGATCGCGCTCGACGGCGACACCGGTGAGGTGACGATCGCCCCGGATATGGAGCTCGTCACCGCCCAGCGGGAGCGGGCGGCGCGTCGGGCCGAGGCGCTGTCGCACCTCTCTGGACCGGGTCGCACGTCCGACGGCGCCGAGGTCGCGCTGCTCGCCAACATCGGTGGCGTCGAGGACGCCGTCGCCGCAGGCGCCCAGGACCTCGAAGGTGTCGGGCTCTTCCGCACCGAGTTCGTCTACCTCTCGGCGACCAAGGCCCCGACGGTCGAGGAGCAGACCGAGATCTACCGCGGTGTCTTCGCGCCCTTCGAGGGCCGGCGCGTCGTCGTGCGCACCCTCGACGCCGGCGCCGACAAGCCGCTCAAGTTCGCCGACCTCGGGCCCGAGGAGAACCCCGCCCTCGGGCGCCGCGGCCTGCGGCTCTCGGCCGAGCGACCCGACCTGCTCGACGCCCAGCTCGAGGCGCTCGCCGTCGCCGCCCGCGAGACCGGGGCCGACGTGCGCGTCATGGCCCCGATGGTCGCCACGGCCGAGGAGGCGGCGTGGTTCGCCCGACGGGTCCGCGAGAACGGGCTGCCCAAGGCGGGCGTCATGATCGAGGTGCCGGGAGCCGCCCTGCGGGCCCACGACGTCCTCACTGAGGTCGACTTCGGCTCGCTCGGCACCAACGACCTCGCGCAGTACACGATGGCCGCCGACCGCATGCAGGGCGCGCTGTCCGACCTGCTCGACCCGTGGCAGCCGGGCGTCCTCGACGTCGTCGGGCTCGCGTGCGAGGGCGCCGCCAGGGCCGAGCGACCCATCGGGGTCTGCGGTGAGTCGGCCGGCGATCCGCTGCTCGCGCTCGTCCTCGTCGGGCTCGGCGTCTCGTCGCTGTCGATGGCGCCGAGCAAGGTCCCGGTCGTGCGGCTGGCACTGTCGCTCCACTCGGTCGCCGAGTGCCAGGCCCTCGCGGCCGCGGCCCGCGGTGCGCGCACCGCGATCGACGCACTCACCGCCGTCCGGGAGGCGGCCCGCACCGAGCTCACCGACCTGCTCTGACACCGCCCGATTCGGTCACCGGCCTCGCGCGTGCCTCGAGGATCACGACGTCGGCGTCGGTCTCCACCAGGCGTGCGGGCCCGAAGCCGGCGGCGACGAACAACGCGTCGAACTGCGCCGCCGTGCGTTCGCGGCCACCCGGCAGCACGAGCATGTTGAGGTCGGACAGGGCGGACTCGAGCTCGTGGCCCGGCCGGTCGAGCACGAGCTCGACGACGAGCACCACTCCGCCGGGTTCGAGGGAGCGACGGCACGTGCGCAGGATCTCGACGCACCTCTCGTCGGACCAGTCGTGCAGCACCTTCTTCAGCAGGTAGGCGTCGGCGGACGGGACTACCTCGAAGAAGCTGCCCGCCGCGACCGACCATCGGGACGCGACCGACTCGCTCGCAGTGGAGGGTGGACCGCCCGGTGTGGCCTGGGGCAGGTCGAACACCGTGCCGTGCAGGTGCTCGTGCCGGGCCAGGACGGCCTCGAGCAGCGCCCCGTGTCCACCACCGACGTCGACGACCGAGGTGAGCCCGCCGAAGTCATACGCTCGAGCCACCGCCGCCGCCACCCTCGAGGTCAGCGCCGCCATGTTGTCGTTGAAGATCGCGTTCGCCTCCGCGTGGGAGGCCCGGTAGGCCCAGACGTCCTCGCCGTGCAGGGCCTCGAACGCGTTGTCACCCGTCCGCACGCTGTCGGTGAGGTGCCCCCAGGCCGCCCACGTCGCCGGGTCCTGGAGCGTGCGGGCCAGAGGCCGCAGCGAGCCGGCGACGTCGGTACGCAAGCCGGCCCCGAGCGATGTTGCGGTGTAGGCGCCCTCGGTCGACACGGCATACAGCCCCAGTGCGACGAGCACCCGCATGAGCCGATCGAGGGTGTCCTCGTCCGCGCCCACGCGTCCCGCGAGCTGCGTCAGGTGCAACGGGCCGAGTGCGAGCTCGTCACTGAGCCCCAGCTCGGCGGCTGCGCTGACTGCCGCCGACGTCCGGAAGCGGGTGATCAACGATCTGAGGTCAGGCGTCACGTCCATCTCGCCATCGTCCTCCAGAAAGGGCCGTGACCACCCTCATAGGTCTGGAACGGTTGCAGGCCAAGGCGGCTCGATAGACTCGAGGTGGACGTCGACACCGACGCCCACGCGGCAAAGGAGCTCGGCATGAGCACGTCCAGCCTCTACATGGATCGGGTCCGTCTCGAGGACGGCTACCACGAGGACGACCTCCCCTTCATCGAGCACGCGCTGACCCAGCTGTTCACCCAGCTCGAGCGCTTCGACCCCTCGATGGTCCACATCGGGCTCAGGGTCAAGGACCGCGGGCAGCCCGGCATGCACACCTCGGTCGAGGTCTGCATCAGCGGCCTGCCGACCGTCATCGGCGTCTCCAACCTCACCGACACCAAGGCCGCACTCAACGACGCCGAGATGAAGGTCGTGTCGCAGCTGCGCGAGGCCGCCGACCGCCACCACGACCGCCGTCCTCGCCAGCCCCGTCACTGAGCGTCAGTCGGACCCGGCGGAGAGCACGTCGGTGAGGTCGTAGCTGACGGGCTCCTCGAGCTGGTCGAAGGTGCACGACTCGGGCGTGCGGTCCTCGCGCCACCGGACGAACTGCGCCGTGTGCCGGAAGCGCGTGCCCTCCATGTGGTCGTAGCGCACCTCGACGACGCGCTCGGGTCGCAGTGGCACGAACGAGAGGTCCTTCTGGTTGTTCCAGCGGGAGTACTCCGACGACCGCGGAGTGCGTACGCCGCCGGCGTCCTCCGCGGGAGCCGCCCAGTTCCAGGGGTGCTCGTCCCACTCGGCGACGAGCGGCTGGAGCTCCTCGAAGAGCTCCTTGCGGCGAGCCATCGGGAACGCGCCGATGACGCCGACCGAGGCGAGCTGCCCGTCCGCTCCGTAGAGCCCGAGCAGCAGCGAGCCGATGGCGTCGGGGCCGCTCTTGTGCACGCGGTAGCCGGCGACCACGCAGTCGGCGGTGCGCTCGTGCTTGAGCTTGAACATCAGTCGCTTGTCGGGCTCGTAGGCGATGTCGACGGGCTTGGCGATGACGCCGTCGAGCCCGGCGCCCTCGAACTGGGTGAACCAGCCCGTGGCGACGTCGCGGTCGGCGGTGGCGGCCGTGAGGTGGATCGGTGCCTCAGCCGTGGCGAGTGCCTTTTCGAGGGCCGCGCGCCGCTCGGCGAACGGCTTGTCGAGGTAGGACTCCTCGCCGAGCGCGAGCAGGTCGAAGGCGACGAACGACGCCGGCGTCTCGGCGGCGAGCTTCTTGACGCGTGAGGCCGCCGGGTGGATGCGCTGCTGGAGCAGGTCGAAGTCGAGACGGTCGCCGGACTCCGGTGACACGAGGATGATCTCGCCGTCGATGACGCACTTGTCGGGGAAGTTCGCGAGGACGGCCTCGACGACGTCGGGGAAGTAGCGCGTCATCGGCTTCTCGTTGCGCGACCCGATCTCGACGAGGTCACCGGACCGGAAGATGATCGACCGGAAACCGTCCCACTTCGGCTCGTAGAGCACCTCGACCTTGACGGCCGAGAAGTCCTTGACCGGCTTGGCCAGCATCGGTGACACGGGAGGGACCACCGGCATACCCCACGTCGTGCGCAGGTCGGCGTCGCGCTCGGCCTTGGGGGCCATGTACTCGGTGTCGGCCTTGTCCTGGCGACGCTTGCTCGGCTGCACGCGCGGCGGCTCGCCCGGCATCTTGGGGTAGTCGGGCGGGAAGTTCAGCTCACCGAGTCCACGCTCGCTGACATCCTTGTCCCACAAGGTGATTGCGGCCGCCACGTCACCGACCTCATCGTCGATCCCGGCCCAGGCGTCGCCGCGGTCGGCGACGAGCTGCGGCACGGTCCGCACCGTGAGCTCCTTCGGGTCGACCGACGCGAGCTCGTCCCAGTTGACCGGCGTCGAGACCGGCGCGCCCGGGAGCGGCCGGGGGGAGTAGGCCGATGCGATGGTGCGGTCGCGGCAGGCCTGGTTGAAGTCGACGAAGATCTTCTCGCCGCGCTCCTCCTTCCACCACGAGGTCGTCACGAGGTCGGGCAGCCGGCGCTCGAGCTCGCGCGCGATGCCGATGACGCCGTGACGCACGTCGAGGAACTCGTGGGTCGGCGCGACCCGCGCGTAGACGTGCACGCCGCGGTTGCCGGACGTCTTGGCCCACGCCGTGAGGCCGATCTCGGCCATGACCTCGCGCAGCGCCAGGGCGGCCTCGACCGCGTCCTTGAAGCCCCGGCCCGGTTGCGGGTCGAGGTCGATGCGCAGCTCGTCCGGCTTGTCGACGTCGGCCGTGCGGACCGGCCACGGGTGGAAGGTGATGGTGTTCATCTGCGCCGCCCAGACGGCATCGGCGATCTCGTCGATGACGAGCTGCGGGTGCTTGCGGCCCGACGGATAGGTGCACATGACCGTGCGCGTCCCCTCGGGCACGCCCTTGGGCGGGTTCTTGGAGAAGAACTCCTCGCCCTCGATGCCCTCCGGGAAGCGCTGCAGGGTCACCGGTCGGTCGCCGAGCGCGCGCAGCAGCGGGTCGGCGACGGCGACGAGGTAGTGCGCCATGTCGAGCTTCGTCACCGGCTGGCCGTCCGCCATCCCGACTGCCGGCCACAGCACCCGGTCGGGGCTCGAGACGCGCACCTCCCGCACCCCGGACGGACCTGGCGCTTCGACGACAGCGGGCTTGGCGCTCACCCGGCGATCGTAGCGATGCGGTGCGACGTCGGGGCCGGGCCGCGCTGTGCATTGGGTCAGGGGGTGACTCAGCCCGGCGTTGAGGACGCGGGCCGCGGCCTGAGTCACGTGGCGACCCAACGCACAGCGTCCGGCGGCCGGCAGCCCCGAAACGTCCGAACGGCGGCCGGGCGCGACGCGATCGTCTCCGTCCTCGACCACGTGGCCATCCCCACCGCGTGGGAGGTCACGGCCCCGGCCCGTCGTGTGGAGATGACGCAGTCCGGACGTCACCTGTCCGACCACGACGCGTACGTCGTGGACGTCGAGCCGGGCGCCTGATCCGAGGCGCTGCACGCCATCCGCGCCGAGCGGGTACGTCTTCGCCATGACCCAGGCGCCCACGCTCCACAACCTCGGCGGCGAACGCTTCGTGCTGCTGACGACCTACCGCCGCACCGGCGAGCCGGTCCCGACGCCCGTGTGGGTGCTCCCCGACGCCGGCGCCGCGATCGTCAGCACCCCCGAGGGGGCCGGCAAGCTCAAGCGCCTGCGCAACGACCCGCGCGTCACGATCCAGCCGTGCGACCGCCGCGGCAACGTCGAGCCCGACGCCCCCCTCGTCGACGGACGAGCCGAGATCATCCGCGACTCGGCCGCCTCCGAGGCCGTCAACCGCCGGCTCGCCCGCAAGTACGGCGTCGAGTTCCGCATCTTCATGGCCATCGAGTGGGTCGCGCGCCGCGGCAACAGCAACCGCGTCGTCGTGCGGATCACCCCCACCGACTGAGAACGGCTGAGACCGGCCGGCTGTCAGCTGCGCGCCACGAGGCTGACGACGTTAGCGAGCGCGATGAGCACCGCCGCCACGAACGGCACGCGCCCGCGCGCCACGACGGCGACGACCGCGAGGGCGGCGCACGCGACGAGCAGTGCCAGCCCGGTGGCGTCCAGGCCGGGGCCGAATGCCGCCACGACCGACCCCGCTAGAAGCACCGCGGGTGCCAGCCACCGCACGACCCGCTCGCCGAGGCGGTGCGGCAGGCCGCGCACCCCCGTGGCCTCGTCGTCGGCGAGGTCCGGCAGGGCGTTGAGCAGGTGGGCGCCGACGCCGAGCAGGCCGCCCGTGACGAGCACCCACGCGGGCGGCCAGACGGGGGAGGGGAGGGCGAGCGTGACGACGGCCGGCAGCGCGGCGAACGCGACGGCATACGGCAGCGGGGAGAGCGCGGTGCGCTTGAACCAGAGGTTGTAGGCCCAGCCGGACGCGACTCCGAGGAGCAGGTGGACAAGGCCCGAGGCCCAGCCGCACGCGAGCGACAGCACGACGCAGGCGACGAGGGCAGCGCCGCAGGCGGCCCGGACGACCGTCTCCGTCACGTCCCCGGCGGCGAGGGGCTTGTCGGTGCGCCCGACGGCGCGGTCGCGGCGCGCGTCGATGAGGTCGTTCGACCACCCGATCGAGAGCTGGCCGGTGAGGACGGCCGTGGTCACGAGGAGACCGCGCGTCAGGGTGTGCCCGGCCGACCAGGCGAGCAGGGCGGTGAGCACGGTGACGGCCAGGGTCGGGCCGGGGTGGCAGGCGAGCACCAGTGCACGCACCGTCCGCCCGACCCGCTGAACCTCCGCCACGGGCCGAGCCTAGGCGCCCCGAAGGGACCGTCCCGGGGACGAGCGTGTCCAGTGTCAGGCCCCACCGGCGCCCGCGGCGCCTACGCTGGCCCGGTGAGCCACCTTGCGGCCGTCCGCGGCGTCCTGCCTGACCACAGCTACGCGCAGGCCGACGTCACGGCCGCCTTCGCCGACGTGCTCGGCTCGACCGGGTCCGACCGCGCACTGCTCGAGCGGTTCCACGCCAACGCGGGAGTGAGCCAGCGACACCTCGCGCTGCCCCTCGAGCGCTACTGGCAGCTCGCGGACTTCGGGGCAGCCAACGACGAGTTCATCCGCGTCGGGACCGAGCTCGGCTCGCACGCCGTCACCAAGGCGCTCGCGGCATCCGGTCTCACTCCGCGGGACGTCGATCTCATCATGTCGACGACGATCACCGGGCTGGCCGTCCCGTCTATCGAGGCCCGGGTCGCCGCCGAGATCGGCCTGCGCGACGACGTGAAGCGCGTCCCGCTCGTCGGACTCGGCTGCGTCGCCGGCGCTGCAGGGGTCGCCCGCGTCCACGACTACCTCCTCGGCCACCCCGACGACATCGCTGTGCTCCTCTCGGTCGAGCTGTGCAGCCTCACCGTGCAGCGCGACGACCGGTCGACCGCGAACCTCGTCGCCAGCGGCCTGTTCGGGGACGGCGCGGCCGCGGTCGTCATGGTCGGGGCCCACCGCGCCGCGGCCCTCGCCCCCGCCCAGCCGCGCGTCGTCGCCACCCGCAGCCGGCTCTACCCTGGCACCGAGCGCGCCATGGGCTGGGACGTCGGAGCCACCGGGCTGCGCATCGTCCTCGGCGCCGAGGTGCCCGACCTCGTCCGCGAGAACGTCCGCGACGACGTCGACCGCTTCCTCGCCGGCCAGGGCCTGACCCGCGCCGACATCGGCTGGTGGGTCGCCCACCCGGGCGGTCCCAAGGTCCTCGAGGCGATGGAGGAGGCGCTCGAGGTCGACCGGGAGGCCCTCGGCGTCACGTGGCGCTCGCTCGACCGCATCGGCAACCTCAGCTCCGCCTCCGTGCTCCACGTGCTCGCCGACACCCTCGCCGACCACACACCGGAGCCCGGCTCGTGGGGTGTCCTCATGGCGATGGGCCCCGGCTTCTGCCTCGAGCTCGTCCTGCTCCGCGCGGCCGACTGAGGCGCCGATGACCTCCCAGTGGCTCTTCACCGGCCTCGTCGTGCTCGTCGGCCTCGAACGCGTCGCCGAGCTCGTCGTGTCGAAACGCCATGCGGCGTGGGCGTTCTCGCGCGGTGGTGTGGAGCGCGGCCAGTCGCACTACCCCTTCATGGTGGGGCTTCACACCGGCCTGCTCGTCGGCGCCGTCGCAGAGGTCTGGGTGGCCGACCGTCCCTTCGTCCCGGTCCTCGGCTGGGTCATGCTCGCCCTCGTCGTCGCCAGCCAGGCCCTGCGCTGGTGGTGCATCACGACCCTCGGCAACCAGTGGAACACCCGCGTCATCGTCGTGCCGGGGCTCTCGCTCGTGCGACGCGGCCCCTATCGCCTCATCCCGCACCCGAACTACGTCGCGGTCGTCGTCGAGGGCTTCGCCCTGCCGCTCGTGCACACGGCCTGGCTCACAGCGCTCGTCTTCACGGTCGCCAACGCGGCACTGCTCACCGTACGCATCCGGGTCGAGAATGCCGCCCTGCGCGAGATCGCCTCTCCCGTAGGCGCTTCCGACGGGGCCGTCGCATGAGTGCCGACGTCATCATCATCGGTGGGGGCCCCGTCGGGCTCGCCGCGGCGTTGTACGCCGCGCGCTCGGGTCTCGCTCCCGTCGTCCTCGAGCCTCGGGCCGGCACGATCGACAAGGCGTGCGGTGAAGGCCTCATGCCCGGGGGCCTTCTCGCCCTCGGCGCGCTCGGGGTCGACCCGCAGGGCCACGACCTGCGCGGCATCCGCTACGTCGCCCGGGGCCGCGTCGTCGAAGCCGACTTCAGGGCAGGCCCGGGTCGCGGCGTGCGACGCACCACCCTCCACGACGCCCTGCGCGAGGCCGTTGCCGCGGCGGGCATCGAGATGCTCCCGTTCAGCGCGATCGAGGTGACGCAGGACGACGCCGCCGTGACGGTGCGCACCGCCCACTCGGGCACCGCCGGGCCGGTGTTGACCGCTCCGTGGGTCATCGCGGCCGACGGGCTGCACTCTCCGACGCGCCGCTCCCTCGGACTCGACCGCGACCACGGCGCCGTCGGCCGAATGGCCGGCATGCGCCCACTGCGCCGCTACGGGCTGCGCCAGCACTACGGCATACGCCCGTGGGGAGACCACGTCGAGGTGCACTGGGGCACGCACGGCGAGGCCTACGTCACGCCGGTCTCCGACGACCTCGTCGGGGTGGCCGTCCTCAGCAAGCAGCGGAACCCTTTGTCCGACAGCCTCGCCGAGTTCCCACACCTGCGCGAGCGACTCGACGGAGCGCCCGTCGTCACGTCGGTGCGCGGCGCCGGACCGCTGCGTCAGCGCACGACGCGCCGGGTCGCGGGACGCGTCCTGCTTGCGGGTGACGCGAGCGGCTACGTCGACGCCCTGACCGGGGAAGGCATCTCGCTCGGCCTTGCTCACGCGCGGGCGGCGGTGGCAGCCTTCGTCGCCGGCGACCCTCAGTCCTACGAGCGGTCCTGGCGCCTGGCCAGCCGGCGCTACTCCCTGCTGACCCACACCCTCGTCCAGGTGACCCGACCGACCTGGACCCGGCGGCTGCTCGTGCCTGCCGCCGCGACGCTGCCCCCGGTCTTCCACGGGGCGGTCAACGAGCTCGCGAGGCCGGGGAGTTGACCGGGATGCAGCCGACCCGCACGGTCGACCCGACCGACCCCTCGGAGGAGCTCGTCGTCCTCGTGTCCCCGGACGGCCGGGCCATCGGCACGGCGCCGAAGGCGACGGTCCACCACGCCGACACCCCGCTCCACCTTGCGTTCTCCGTCTACCTGTTCGACGACGCCGGCTCGCTCCTCGTGACCCAGCGCGCCCTCGGCAAGGCCACGTTCCCGGGGGTCTGGACCAACTCCGCGTGCGGCCACCCGGCGCCGGGGGAGCCCGTCGAGGATGCCGTACGCCGTCGCGCCCGTGACGAGCTCGGCCTCGAGCTGCATGGCCTGCGGCTCGTGCTGCCGCGCTTCTCCTACCGCGCCGAGATGGACGGCGTCGTCGAGTTGGAGCTGTGCCCCGTCCTCGTCGGGCGGGTGGCCGGTGTGGCACCCCGGGTCGATCCGGACCCGAGCGAGGTCGAGGGCGCCGCATGGCTGCCGTGGGACGAGTTGGCCCCGGACGTGCTGGCCGGGACCCGGGTGGTCTCGACGTGGTGTCGCGAGCAGGTGACGGAGCTGGCCGCCCTCGGCCCCGACCCGGCCGCCTGGCCGACCGCCGACTCCGCCGACCTCCCACCCGCCATGACCTCCCACTCGAGTGGGAGTGGAGTCAGCTGACGAGGACTTGGTCGGCGAGGGCCTCGAGCGCGGCGGTCTCGCACCCGGCGGCAAGGGCCTCCTGTGTGGCCTGCCGAGCGGCGACGAGCGCGTCCGGCTTGAGCGCCGCGATCACCGCGCCGACCGCCCGGGCCTCGATGCACTCGTCGTGCAGGCGCATCTGGTCGAGGTTGCACGTGCTCGGGTGGGTGCCGAGGTGGGCCTCGCAGGCGGAGTCGAGGTCGCGCTCGAGGTCCCACAGCGCGACGAGGTCCTCGGTCTCGGGATAGTGCTCGAGACCACCGCGGGCGACCTCGAGGGCGTTGCGGTCATGGACCCCCGCGACCGCGCACGCCAGGCGTGCGACACGGAAGGCGAAGCGTCGGGCCTCCCCGCGTTCGGCGCCCGCGATGCGCGCGGCGATGCCGGGAACCAGCCCCTCGACCGGGTGCAGCTTCACGGGTACTCCTCGACGGTCCGGGGCGGAGCTGCAGGAGCAGCCCACCGGGCCATACCCGCTCGGGCGCCGGCCCACCCGTATTGTCCCAGAAGGAAGGCGTCGGCGTGGTCGCTTCTGCCACGAACCGACGCAAACGCCCTCAGGTGTGGGCGACCGTCACGGTGCGCACGCCCCGCAGGTGCAGGTCGGTCCGGTGCAGGAGACTCAGGGGGCCGTCACCCAGCAGGGTCGTGAGCGTGAGGCGGTCCTCGGCGTCCAGGCGGTCGGCGAGACCGTGCGAGAGCCGGTCGAACCAGCCGCGCGCGTACGGTCCGGCGAGCGGGTGCTCCGGTGACGACTCGTCGATGACGAGGTCGTGCTGCCCGGTCACCGTCCATCCGGCGTCGCCGAGGATCGAGGCCCACGGCGCCCCCAGGGTCGGCACGGCCTCGGCGTGCACCACGGAGAGCGCGTCGAGCGCCCGCGTCTCGAAGCCGGGACGACCGACACCCAGGTCATCCGGCAGGAAGCGCAGCGGCTCGTCGAACTCGGCCACCGCGACGAGCCCTCCGGTCCGGGTCACCCGGCGGAGCTCGGACAGCGAGCGAGTGGGATCGGCCAGGTGGTGCAGCGACATCGAGGCCCACGTGAGGTCGACGGGGCCGAGGTCGGGCCACCCGGCGTCGAGGTCGACCACCAGGGTGCGGACCCGGTCGCCGGTCCCGGCGGCCTCCGCCTTGGCGTGGATGCGGGCCAGCGACAGCTCGGAGACGTCGACGGCGACGACCTCGGCGTCCGGCAGCCGACGCGCCAGGCCCAGGGCACCGGTGCCGGTGCCGGCCCCGAGGTCGACGACGCGGGCAGGCGAGCGCTCCCCGCGCGCGGCCCGCTCCGACAGGGCCGCCGTGGCGAGGTCGAGGGCGGAGTCCCAGTAGCCGTGGAGCACCTGGGCGTCGAGGTCGAGTAGGTCGGCACCGTCGGACTCGAGCTCGGCGGAGTCGTGGTCGTGGGTGTGACCGACACCCTCGTGGAGGTCGGATGCGTCGTGGTGGTGGGAGTGCGGCATACGTGACACGGTAGGAGATCCTTGCGCCGACACCATACGATCTTGCCAATGACGCAAGAACTCGATCTCGACGCCGTCATCCGCGCCCGCGTCCGTGGCCTGCGGATCGCCCGCGGCTGGTCCCTCGACACCCTGGCCGGACGATGCGGTCTCAGCCCCTCGACCCTGAGCCGGATCGAGACGGGGCACCGGCGGATCGCGATCGACCAGCTGGCCCCCATCGCCCGGGCCCTCGGCACGACCATCGACCAGCTCGTCGAGCTCGCGGGCGACGACGACGTCGTCATCCACCCGCGGCGGGACACCGCCCACGGCCGCACCACGTGGCTGCTCACCCGTGACGACGAGCCGCACGGCCTCGTCGTCGCGAAGATGCGGATCACGGCTCGCCGTCCCACTGCCCCGCTCGGCGTGCACCCGGGCCACGAGTGGTTCACCGTGCTGTCAGGGACCGCCCGGCTCCACCTCGGCGACCGCACGGTCCTCGTCGAGGAGGGCCAGTCGGCGCAGTTCTCGACGATGGTCCCGCACGCGATCACCGCTCCGGAGGGCCCGGTCGAGGTCATCGTCGTGCTGGACCGCGACGGTCGGCGGGCCCACCTCGACGCGGCGCCGGCCGACGCCGGCGCCGGCGCCGGCGTCGACACCGACGCCTAGGCTCACTCGGCCTGCAGTGCCCGCACCTCGACGGGCGCGCCGCAGGCCGCCGAGCCCTCCCGGGCCAGCGACAGCGCAGCGTCGAGGTCGGCGGCCTCGACGATCCAGAAGCCCCCGAGCCACTCGCGGGCCTCGTTTTGAACGGCCCGTCGGTGACCGACCCGGCGCCGGCCGACGCGTCGACGACCTTGGCCTGGGTCACGTCGGTCAGGCCCGCGGCGTGCACCCACGCCCCGTCCTGCTGGAGCTTGCGGTTGAAGGCGTCGACGGAGGCGTACATGCGCTGGATCTCGTCATCGGACGGCATGGCGTCGCCGACGGTGTGGTGGACGGAGAGGAAGTACTGGGTCATCTCGGTGCTCCTGGTCGATGGTCGGCTGTGCTGCGGTCGGGTGCCGGTGTGGCTCCCGTTCACCCGCACGTCGAACGGCCCGATGCCGTCTCGACACCGTTCGACGAGGGAGATCCAGGCCGGGGGAGCGCTCAGCCGACGGGCAGGCGCTCGCGGAGGAACTCGGTCGTCGTCGCCCATGCGAGGGCCGAGGACGCCGGGTCGTGCCATGGCATGTCGTCGTTGTCGAACGCGTGGTCGGCGCCGGCATAGGTCTCGAAGACGGTGCCCGGCTGCTCGGTCACGCTCGCCTCGATGCGGCGCACCGTCTCGGTGTCGATGAACGAGTCGGCGAGGCCGAAGTGGTGCAGGCTCGGCGCGGTCACCGTCATGAGGTCGTGCAGGCCCGGGAGGGCCGAACCGTAGTAGCTGACGAGCGCGTCGATCGGCGCCGAGCCGTCGGACTCGAGGTGGGCGGCGACGTTGAAGCCGAGCCCGCCGCCGAAGCAGAAGCCGACCGCACCGACACCGGCGGTGACCTCGTCGCGGTCGCGGAGCCACTCGACGGTCGCGGCGGCGTCCGTCACGGCGGCCTGCCAGTCGAGGCGCTGCACGAGGCCCATGCCCTGCTGGAGGGCGTCCTCGCCCTCGACGGCCGAGGTGACGCCGAGCCGCCAGAAGATCTCGGGCGCGACGACGACGTAGCCCTGCTCGGCGAGCTGGGCGGCGCGGCGCCGGATGTAGTCGCTGACACCGAAGATCTCCTGCAGCACGACGATCCCCGGGCCATGTCCGGCTGGGGGGAGCCAGAGGTGCGCGGGCATCTCGCCGGTATCGGTCGGAATGGTCACGGCATCGTCCATGCGGCCCAGTATGTACGTCGGCCGGCACGACTCAACGAAGCGCGCGGAGCTGCTCCAGTCTGGCCTCGTACACGTGCACCCGCTTGGTGAGCGTGTCGAGCTCGTGCTGATGCTGGCGCAGTACCGCGACGAGGCCCAGGACGACGACGACCAGCCCCGCCCCTGCGCCCCAGAGGGTGAGGAACCCGGTGGCGCCGGTGCCGGTGCCGGTGCCGTGCCCGGTGGCGAGCATGCCGATCATCGCTCCGAGGAGCAGCGCGGCGAGCGTGCCCAGGCCGGCCAGGCGGCGCGAGGCGGTGCGGTCAGACGCCGCGAGGGCGTCGCGCGCCACCGCGAGCTCCTCCCGCGCGACCGCGCGGTCGAGGAACGTCGCGGCGGGGAAGCGGTGGACCTGGCGACCCTCACCGAGACCGAAGCGACGCCGGTGGTCGGTGGGCGCGTCGACGAGAGGGGACAGGTGGGCGGGGCCGGGGAACGGCATCGCGGGCAGGGCGGTCATGGTGGTGCCTCCGGGGTTCGGGGTGATGTGGGTGAAGGCGCCCGGGCCACGGGCGGATGGGCGGGTTCGGGATGGGGCGAGACCGGACGAGGTACCGGCGAGGTGCCCACTCGAACGACTGCTTGCCTCGAGTGGGCACCTCGCGTCGGTCGGTCGTCCTCAGTCGTCCGAGCCGGCGTGCAGCCGGGCGCCGAGGGCGTAGGCGGCGACGACGAGGGCCGACGCGGCCAGGACGATGTCCTTGAGGACGTACTGGCCCATCAGCGTCGGGCCGTGCGGGAAGAGCTCGGCCGTGAAGAGCGCGAGCGGCGACATGATCCCGATGAGGGCTCCGCCGAGGACGACGATGCCGACGCGCAGGAACTTGCCGGTGACGAGCGTCAGGCCGATGACCGTCTCGGTGACGGCGGTGAGCAGCACCGCGGTGTGGCCCGAGACGAGGCCGAGGGTCAGACGGTCGATCGTCGCCGAGGCGATGGCCTCGGCCGGGCTGAGGCCCGGGACGAACTTGATGACGCCGAAGCCGAGGAAGACCAGCCCGAGGCTGATCCGCAGGGCCTGGAGGCTGTAGGCCACGAGGAACGCCTGGAGGCGGTCGACGGCCGAGACGGCCACACCCGTGACGGTCCCCCGGAGGGAGCCGAGGCGGGTGGACGGGATGGATCGGTGGGGCCCGGACTCGCCGGGCCGGTCGAGGACGTACTGCGACATGGTGGTTGCTCCTTGAAGTCGAAACTGTCGAGACCTCAGATGGAGCAGGGCCGCCGGAAGATACGCCGCGCCGCCGGGTTGAGTCGATCTACCTAGACCAAACAGGACCCGACGCGGGCAAATCGGACCCGATCGTCGATGACATCAATTCGATTGACATGGAAGCGGATTCCCGACCACCTGTACTTTTCTCCACCCCCGGAGGGTCACGAACGTCATGGTCCCGGGCCCCTGACGACCCCTACCGTGGTCGCGTGACCACGATCCGCAGCCGCGTCGAGCGGCGCCTCGCCCCTCGCCACACGGCATACGTCGTGCTCGGCGGTGTCGTCGGTGCCCTGGCGGCGCCGGTCATGTGGACGCTCGCGAGCCTCGCGACGGGACTGCTCGTCGTCGTCGTCGGGGTCGCGTTCGTCGGGCTGCTGCTCCTGGCGTCGGAGGGTCTGAGCCGCTGGCACCGGGCCCGCGCCGCCGCGCTCCTCGGCGTCGTCGTCGACGCGCCAGCGAGCGGGGCCGAGCCGGGCTGGCGCGGCTGGCTGGCCCGGTTGGGCCGGGCGACGACCTGGCGACAGCTGGCCTACCACGCGTTCGTGGGACCCACCCTGCTCGCGGCCTCTGCCGGGCTCGTGGCGTTCTGCTGGGGCGGTGGCCTCGTGCTCGTGACCTCCCCGCTGTGGTCGCGGATCAGCCCCGAGGTGGTCGCGCTGCCCGGCGGCCTCCTCCAGGGTGTCGGCCGCATCTGGGTGTCGACCGCCGTCGGCCTCGGCCTCCTCGCCATCGCCCCACGAGCCGCTCGCTGGCTCTCCGCGCTCGACATCGCGATCCTGCGGCCGATGCTCGGCCAGACCCGGGGCGAGCAGCTGTCGCCGCGGGTGACCGCCCTCGAGCAGACGCGCGCCGGGGTCATCGACGCCGCCGACGCCGAACGTCGCCGCATCGAGCGCGACCTCCACGACGGAGCCCAGCAGCGCCTCACCTCCCTCGCGCTCAACCTCGGCATGGCTCGCTCCGCGCTGGCCCCTGACGCGCCGCCCGCGACGCGACGGGCCATCGAGGAGGCGCACGACGAGGCCAAGCAGGCGCTCGCCGAGCTGCGCGGCTTCGTCCGCGGCCTGCACCCGGCAGTCCTCGACGAGCGGGGGCTCGACGCAGCGCTCTCGGGGATCGTGGCCCGCTCGCCGGTGCCGACGAGCCTGCACGTCCTCCTCGCCCAGCGTCCCCCGCGGACCCTCGAGGCCGTCGCCTACTTCGTCGTGTCGGAGGCCCTGACCAACGTCGCCAGGCACTCGGGAGCCACGAGGGCCGCGGTCCGGGTCACCTCGGACGCACACCGTCTCGTCGTCGAGGTCAGCGACGACGGCCGGGGTGGTGCCACGACCGGCGCCGGATCCGGACTCACCGGACTGACCAACCGGGTGGCGTCCGTCGACGGCACCCTCACCGTGACCAGCCCGGTCGGCGGTCCCACCGTGCTCAGGGCGGAGATGCCGTGCGTGTCGTGATCGCCGAGGACTCGATCCTCCTGCGGGACGGGCTGATCCGCCTGCTCGCAGCCAACGGCATCGAGGTCGTCGAGGCCGTCGGCGACGCCGAGGCCGCGCTCGTCGCCGTCGAGCGGCACCAGCCCGACCTCGCCCTGCTCGACGTGCGGATGCCGCCGAGCCACACCGACGAAGGGCTGCGCGCCGCGCTCGTCATCCGCGCCCAGTGGCCCGACGTGGCCCTGCTCATCCTCAGCCAGTACGTCGAGGAGCGGTATGCCGCCGACCTCCTCGCCAGCACCACCTCGGCCGTCGGCTACCTCCTCAAGGACCGCGTCGCCGACGTCGACGAGTTCGTCGACTCACTGCGCCGGGTCGCCGACGGTGGCACCGCGCTCGACCCCGAGGTCGTGGCGCAGCTGCTGCTCCGCCGCGACAAGAGCCCGCTCCAGCGCCTCACCGACCGTGAGCGCGAGACGCTCTCGCTCATGGCCGAGGGCCGCTCCAACACCGGCATCGCCCGGGCCCTGCACGTCAGCGAGAGCGCGATCGCCAAGCACGTCAACGCCATCTTCACCAAGCTCGACATGCCGACGACGGCCGGTGACCATCGCCGCGTCCTGGCCGTTCTCCAGTACCTCTCGGAATAGGGGACCCACCCATGTCCATGCACGACCCCACTCCCACCTCCGTCCCCGACGACCGCGTCCACGGTGACGCGGTGCCCGGCGCCGAGCCCTACGGCGACTCCTGGCTGCGGCCCACCCTGACGACCGAGCCGGTCGAGGGGACGACCCCCGGGGCGCGCGGTGCGGGCGAGCACCCGACCACGCCTGCCCCGTCGGCACGCGCGGGGTGGCTGGTCGCCGGGCTCGGCGCGACGCTCGTGCTGGCGAGCGTCGCGGGCGTCACGACATGGGGCGCGGCCACCGGCGGGCTCTGGCGCAGCGCCGACGAGCAGCAGACCTACCACCAGGACGTGAGCGAGCTGACCTTCGCGGGCGGGTCGAGCGACGTCGAGGTCCGCGGTGGCGCCCCGTCGGGGACCGTCCACGTCGAGCGCCACCTCAGCTGGGGGCCCGGCGCGTCTCAGCCGGCGCCGAAGGAGACGTGGGCCGGTGGCAACCTGACCATCGACGCCGGGTGCGACGGCGCGTTCCTGTCGTCGTGCTCGATCGACTACGTCGTCACCGTCCCCGACGCGACGACCGTGACGGTGCGCAACGGCTCCGGCGACATCAGCGTGAGCGGGGCACTCGGTGGCGTCAGCCTCGACGCCGGCTCGGGTGACGTCGAGGGCTCGGACCTCGCGGCCTCGACGCTCACGGCCAAGACCGGCAGCGGCGACATCGACCTCGCGCTCGCGACGGCGGCCTCGCCCGTGTCGATCAGCGCGGGCTCTGGGGACGTCGCGGTGCGCCTGCCGCAGCACACCGTCTATGCCGTGAACACCGAGACGGGGTCCGGTGACACAGAGGTCAGCGTCCCGACCAACCCGGACAGCACGTCCACCCTGCGGATCCGGACCGGCTCTGGCGACATCGCCGTCGACTACCGCTGACCGGCCCGCAGCCCCGCACCCCGGCACACGATGAAGCCGTATGCCGCCGAGGGGGTTCGGCGGCATACGGCCCTGGGAGGTGCCGGCTCAGGTGGGGTTGCCGGCTGGGGTGTCCTCGTCGAAGGCGGCGTGCTTGTCGTCGGGCACGCCAGAGGCGGTGGGGGTGGGAGGAGCCGCCTTGTCGTGGTGCTCGACGAGCTTGTCGATGCCCTTGTCGACCGAGGCACGGACCTTGGTCACGGTGTCGGCGTGCTTGCCGCTGGTCCTCTCGTCGATCTTGGCCTCGGCCTTGTCGAGGGCCCCGTCGACCTTGCCACGGTTCTCGTGGGCGTAGCCGGCGGCGACCGACATCACGGCCTTGGCCATCTCGACGACTGCGTCGCCGAAGTCCTTGGCCTTCTCCTGCAGGTGGACCTCGTCCGCCTTGTTCTTCAGCTGCTCACCGAATGACACGGTGTCTCCTCGTCTCGCACTGGCCGACCCACGTCGGCTCACTGCATCCACACTCATACCCGACGGTGGTCCGCCGCAACCGGGGTCGACCCCGAGATCGACCCCGATCGACCCTGATTGCCCGGGCCGTGGGCGGCATGTCCGACATGTCCCGGGACGTGCCGTCGCCACTGTCTCGTCGGTCACGTCGGCGCTTCTGTGACCGGGGGAACTGCGCTCCCGGCACGCCGGGCGGAGACTTGAGGAGCAGGCGGACTGCCTGCCCCACAACTGAACTGGAGTGATCACCATGAAGCGACTCGACGGACGCGTGGCACTGGTGACGGGCGCGGCGAGCGGCATCGGCAAGGCCACGGCGCGGCGTCTCGCCGACGAGGGCGCAGCGGTCCTGCTGACCGACGTCAACGAGGCCCTCGGGGCCACGACGACCGACGAGATCCGGTCCTCGGGAGGCACGGTCGACTTCTTCCGGCACGACGTCACGAGCGAGGCCGACTGGGAGGCCGCCGTCGCCAAGGCGGTCGAGGAGTTCGGCGCGCTCGACGTGCTCGTCAACAACGCCGGCATGGGCGACCTGCTGCCCATCGAGGACACGAGCCTCGCCGACTGGGAGCGCACCATCGCCATCGACCAGACCGGCGTCTTCCTCGGCATGAAGACGGCGGCCGACCAGCTCAAGGCCTCGGGCCACGGCGCGGTCGTCAACATCAGCTCGATCTTCGGCACGAGCGGCGGCTTCGGCACCTCGCCCGCCTACCACGCGGCGAAGGGCGCGGTGCGGACGCTGACGAAGAACGTCGCGCTGCACTGGGCGACCGAGGGCGTGCGGGTCAACTCGATCCACCCGGGCTTCGTCGACACCCCGATCCTCGACGGCGCGCGGGGGACCCCCTTCGAGCAGGCCATGATCGACCTGACCCCGATGGGTCGCCTCGGGCAGCCCGACGAGATCGCGGCCGGCGTCGCCTACCTCGTGAGCGACGACGCGGCGTTCGTCACCGGCCTCGAGCTCTACATCGACGGCGGCTACATGGCCCGCTGACCGATGGCCCGCTAGCGTCCGCGGGCGCTCGACCAGGCCCAGTCGAGCGCCGTCCGGTGCCGGGCCCACGACGGGTCGCCCACCGACGGCGCCTGGGGGTCACCGTCGACGGCGGCGCCGTCCGGCGCGCCGTCGCCCGCCCGCGTCGTCGCGAGCGACCGGGACACCGCGTCGGAGACCCCGAGCCGTCCCCCCGGGGGCTCGCCGAGCACGTCGGCCGCGTCACGCTCGGCGACCATGTCGTGCCCGAGGCTCGGGATGAGCGACTCCACGGTGCCGCTCGGGACGTCGACGAGGGCGCCCGCCACGCGGGCGACCGCCTCGACGGGCGCGAGCCATACGGGGACCTGCACGCGCAGCAGGCAGGCGCGGGCGGCATACGTCCGGAGGAGGGAGACGTAACTGAGGCGGTCGGGGCCGACGACGTCGAGGTGTCCCGTCACGTCGGGCCGCTCGACCGCCTCGGCGAGGAACCACACCGCGTCCGCGACGGCGACCGGCTGGATGACCGAGCTACCCATCCACGCCGGCACCGTCTGCACGACCCCGAGCCGGGTGGACATCTGGCGCATCACCTCGAAGCTCGTCGAGCCGGCCCCGACGACCATCGACGCGCGCAGCGTCAGCACCGGGCAGTCCGCCGTCGCGAGGATCTCCTCCACCTCGAGCCGCGACAGCAGGTGGTCCGAGAGCTCGTCGGCGGGCAGGTCGGGCACGATCCCCGAGAAGTAGACGAGGCGGCCCGCGCCCACGACGCCCGTGGCATACGCGACGTTGTCGGCGGCCTGCCGGTCGCGCTGCATGAAGTCGTCGGAGTCGAGACCGTGCACGAGGTAGCAGATCGCGTCGACGCCCTCGAGGGCCTCGACGACGCGGTCCTCGTCGTGGACGTCGACGCGCCGCCACGCGACGTCAGCCGACCACGGGTACGCCGTCGCCGGGCTCCGGTGGTGGGTCGCCACGACGTCGTGGCCGCGACGGAGCAGCTCGGGCACGAGGCGTGAGCCGACGTAGCCGCTCGCGCCGACGACGGCGACCCTCATCGGCGCTTGCGCTCGCGCCGGTCGCGCCGGAGGGAGCCGAAGAGGTCGGTGGCCGAGCGGACGAGGTCGAGCGAGCTATCGTCGTCGGCCTCGGCCTCGGCGTCCGGGACGGGGCCGGACACGGACATGCACGTGAGGAACCGCTCGATGAGGGGGTCGGACGCGCGCTGGACGAGGCCGGTGCCGAAGTCCATCGGGAAGCCGAGGAAGACGAGGTCGGTCACGAGGTGCGCCCGGGTGCGGTCGCCGTCCCGGTCGTCGTCGCCGTCCGCGTCGACGGGGTGCAGCGTGAGCGTGATGTCGATGGTCGCCCTGCCGAGACCGTGCCGCTCCTGGCCCGAGGCCGTCAGGCGCGCGCGACCGGCGTCCTCGTCGCGCTCGACCATCGAGCCGGTGCCGTCGAAGTACATCGACAGCGGCCCGAGCTTGGCCTTGATCTCACCGACGAAGTCGTCGCCGTCGACCTCGGTGACCTTCGCGCCCGGGAAGCACCGGCCGATCCGGCGCAGGTCCATGAAGTGCGCCCAGACCACGTCGCGCGGTGCGTCGAGCTCCTGCTCGTGCCCGAGTCTCATCGCGTGTCCTCCCGTCGGCCGCGCCGCCCGGTGGGTGGCCGGCGGCGCTTCGTCCACCGTGGCATACCCGTACGGCCCGCGGCAGAGGCGGCCCGGTCCAGGGCGTGGGCCGGTGGCCCCTCAGTCGCCGGCGCCGGAGGGCAGCAGCTCCCAGTAGAGGCCGTCGCCCCAGCCGCCGTCGGTGACCCGGTCCACGGCGTGCTCCCGACCGAACTCCACGAAGCCGACCGACCGGAGCACGGCGTTGCTCGCCGCGTTGTCGGCCGCCGTCTCGGCGACGAGGCGGCGCAGGCCGAGACCGCCCTCGCTCGTCGGGGCCAGGGCGTGGGCGACGGCGAGCCGGGCGGCCTCCTTGGCGGCGCCGCGACCGCGGGCGCTGGGGAAGAACTGGTAGCCCAGCTCGGCCGTGTCGGTGATGGCCCCGCCGCGGCTGAAGACGGTGACGCCGCCGAGGGCGCGGTCGGTGTCGAGGTCGGCGACGCACCAGTCGATGGCCGTGCCCTCGGACATCCGCTCCTGCCGGGTGAGCAGCCAGGCCGGGAAGGTCTCGCGGCGCAGGACCGACCGGGACGGCATCCAGTGCACGGGGTCGTCGCGCAGCTCGATGGCGTCGACGTCCTCGGGCCGCCAGGGGCGCAGCCGGACCCGGTCGCCCTGGGTCGGCGTCGCGGCGAACCACGGCGTCTGCGCCGTGAGCGGGTCGCCCGGGGTGATGCTGCCGGTCCACGTGTCGAGCGCCTCGGAGCCGCCCTCGGGGTCCGGGTGGCTGGCCGGGATGGTGCCGTGGAAGGTGAAGCCCGCGGCCCACGCGGCTCGTCGCGAGCCCCAGTTGCCGACGACCGCCCGCCAGTGCACGCGACGGACCGGGACGCCCCAGACCGGTGTCGCGAAGGCGTGGTCGACGACGAGCCGGACGGCGCGCGACATCAGGCCCCGGCCACGCGCATCCGGGTGCAGCCCGAAGCCGAGCTCACCGACGGAGGCTGCGGCGCCGGGTCGCAGGTCGATGGTGCCGGCGTAGCGGGCCGCACCCGTCTCGTCGGTCCACTCGATCGCCCACGAGCGCCTGGCGCCGGCCTCGCCCCAGGCGGCGAGGTTGCCCTCGACGAAGGTCACGGCGTCCTCGGCGGAATAGGGCCGGGGCACCGTCGTCCACCGCAGGCTCTCGGGGTCGGTGCTCTGTTCGACGATCGCCTCGGCGTCGTCGACGGAGTGGGCGCGCAGCGTCACGACGCCGTCGGTCAGGGGGTGAACGGCGGGCGGCTGGGAGGCATCGGTCACGGCGTCAGCCTGCCAGCCGGCATACGGCCCCGTCACGACGATTCCGGGTGCCGGCGCGGTAGCGCAGACCTCCAGGGACGTGCCCGGGAACGAGAGAGGACCGGGAGCCGGCGTGCCGGCTCCCGGTCCAAAGGCCCGCTTCCCCTCCACAGGCTGCGTACCGGCCTCTACCGTACCCAATGGGTCGTCCGGACGAACACGCGTTGCGGGCCGCCCTGGACGACGCAACTCGGGGGAGGATGCGTGGGGAGCCGACCGGCTCCCGACGCGAGGAAGGGTTGCCGTGGTGACAGGGGTCGAGGGGGGCGCGCCATGCCCGGCGCTCTCGGAGCGACGACAGGCCGGTGGTGGGGCGGAAGTCTCCCCCTGGCCTCGACTCCCGCCCCGGCCCACCGGTGCCAGTCGTCACGATACGAAGGTCGTGGGCCGTGACGCGTCCCTGTTGCGCACGCGGGCGCCGCGCGCAACAGGGCTTCACGCCGGGGTGTCCTCGTGTTGAACGAGCAGGTGCAGTGGGTGCTGCGCAACGCCCGCCTCCAGGCCACCGACCCCGCCCTGCGCAGCGCGGCGGCGTTCGCCCACGGCGCGGGGCGGGCCGAGCCGGTGCACCGGTCCCAGGTCGGCCGCTGGGAGAACGGCCGCGTCGAGCTGACGCGGTCGCTCGTGCGCCGCTACGAGACCGTGCTCGACCTGCCCGACGGCCAGCTGCTCGCCGCCGTCGACCTCTTCTCGCGCTCCCACCAGCCCGTGCGCCCGGCCGCCACGCTCCCACCGCCGACCCCGCCCGACGTCGACGGCACCCTCGACCTGCTCGAGCGGGCGCTCGCCGACGAACGGATGAGCGGGCTCGACTGGGACCGGCTCTCCGACCACCTCGGCCGGATGCCCCACGCCATGGTGCGAGCCGGCGACTGGGAGGGACTGATCCGCCGGCTCCTCCAGGAGGTCAGCCTCGGGCTGGACCTCGACTACGTGCAGCGTGCCGAGGCCATGGCCCGCCTGGCCGGGCACCCCCGCAGCGCCGGCGTCGTCGCCGCGCTGGCCGCCGAGGTGGTGGGCCGGCCCGACGCGCAGTTCTACGTCGACACCCTGGGCCTGCTGCGCTTCATGGAGGCCCCGCGCGGCTTCTCCGTCCTCATCGGACAGCTGCGCGAGCCGACCAACGCCAGCTCGCTGCGGGCCTGCCTCAGCGTGCTGACGACGCTCGTGCGCGGCACCGGCCTCGACCCCGAGGCGCGTCTCGACGCCGTCCGGCTCGCGGTCCAGCACCTGCGCGACCCCTCGCACCCCTACCTCGTGCACCGCGGCGCCGCCAACCTCGTGCGCACGCTGGGGCCCGAGGGCCACCGCGTCGCGACGGGTCTCACGGCCGAGGACCGTCGGGCCGCGGCCTCGATCGTCCGCAACGGCCGGGCGATCACAACGCAGGCGATCCGCGAGGCCCACCTGCGGATCCGGGGCGAGCTCGAGGCGGCCGACGGGCACGCGGCCGCCCACGAGCCGATCCTCGGCGAGCTGCTGCAGACGGCGCTCGGCGAGACCAACGAGGAGGACCGGGCCTACGCGCTCGGCATCCTCATGCTCTCGCCGCAGAGCCGGATCATCGGCCGGGTCCACGCCGCGGCCTTCGCCGACGCCCTCGCGCGGCACGACCACGTCGCCGCGCACGAGAGCCTCACCGTGCTGACGTGGATGGGCCAGGCCGAGGACCTCGACCTCTTCGAGCGGGTCGCGCTGTCGCCCGCCTCGGCACCCGACGTCGCCAAGGAGGCCGGCTACGTCGTGGGCAACACGCTGGAGCCGGCCGGCCGGCGGCGGGAGGAGCGCGAGGAGGCCGTCGCCCGGCGGATCGCCGGGCTGGTCGCGACCGGCGGCGGCGAGCCCGACGCCCAGCTGCTCCGTGGCCTTGTCTACGCCCTCGGCATGCGAGGCCGCTACGACCTCGTGGCCGCCCTCGTCGACGCCCTGCCCGTGTCGGGGCGTGACCCGCTCGCGATGGCCGAGCAGGCCCGCGCCACGCTCGGCTGGTGGCTCGACGTGCCCGAGCACCTGCGGCCGGAGCGGTGACGGGGCGGGGTCGATAGGTTGGGGGCGTGCAGACGGACGAGGTGCTGACCCTCCTGAAGGGCGTGGCCGACGAGGTCATCAACCCGCGGTTCCGGGCGCTGGCGGCCGGCGAGATCCACGAGAAGCGTCCCGGCGACCTCGTGACCGACGCCGACCGCGAGGCCGAGGTGCTCATCACCGCCGCCCTGGTCGCCGCCTACCCCGACGCCGTCGTGCTCGGCGAGGAGACCTTCGCCGGAGACCCGGCGCTCATGCAGCGGTATGCCGCCGCGGACCACGCGTTCACGGTCGACCCCGTCGACGGCACGAAGAACTTCGTCCACGGCTCCAAGGACCACGCCGTCATGGTCGCCGAGACCGTGGCCGGGGAGGCCGTGCGGGCGTGGATCTGGCAGCCACAGCACGAGGTCGGCTTCGTCGCCGAGCGCGGAGCAGGAACCTGGCGCCACGACGCCGACGGGTCGCGTCGCCTCACGATCCCCGACCCACCCGCCGCGGGCCTCCGGGGCCGCACGTCACGCCGGAAGTGGATCGGCCAGGCGCTCCACGGCCTCGAGCCGATGACGCTGACGTGGGTCTCGTGCGGCATCGACTACCCCAAGCTCGTCGAGGGCGAGGCCGACTACATCCTCTACGCGTCCGCCGCTCCGTGGGACCACGTGCCCGGCTCGCTCCTGCTCGCCGAGGCCGGTGGTCTGCTCGGCACGACCGAGGGCGTCGTCTACTCACCCCGCGACACCGCGCCCCCGGGGCTCGTCGCCGCCGGCAGCCCCACGGCATACGACCACGTATGCCGTGCGCTCGCCTCGAGCGCCCACCTGCCCTGACCCGCCGCTGACGTGGCACGCCCGCGGCTCCGGTACCGGCTCACCGGCCAGTCACTCCTCGGAGGCCGCCGCCGACGCCTTCTTCGAGCCTGCCGCGCGGGCGGGCGCGGTCTTGGCGGCCTTCCGCGCGTCGCGAGCGGCCTTCTTCGCCGTGGCCGACGCCTTCGTCGTCTTCCTCGCGGCGACGTAGCGCTCGGGGTCCTTGTCCTTCGGGGTGATCCCCTCGGCCCAGCGCACCGCCTCGTAGCGCAGGAACTGCACGGCGATCTCGTGGCGCAGCTCGAGGCTCGCGCGCTGCCGGAAGTCGGCGAGGTCCTGGCGCTCCTCCTCGCCCATGTGGTCGCTGTTGTGGACGTTGGCGTCGACGACCGCCGTCCACCACGCGTCGGAGCCGGTGCGGCAGCGCCCCACCTTGCGCACCGACTTGCGGATGTCGTTGTGGTCCTTGACGGCGTCCTCGACCTCCTCGTCGACGGACTCGGCGTCGGCGCCGCCCGTGCCGATGCGCAGCAGCTCCGGGTAGAAGTAGAGCTCCTCGGCCTCGGCGTGCGTCTCGAGGAGGATCTCGAGCCGCTTCCAGACCGCGGCCAGGCCCTCGTGGTCGTCGCGCGGCCACTCCTCGAGCACGGCGAACATCCGTCGCTGCTCGTCGTGCTGGCGGAGGATGACGTCGGTGATGTCCACGGGAGGGCCTCTCTGTCGTCCGGCGGGTTCCGGATCCACTGTGCCGCATCCATACCCGTTGGACGTCGCGGGCTTGGCCGTTTCGCGTATCACCGGCCCCGGCTGGTGCCACCGTTGGTCGGGAGAGTTCACCGACGCGCTTCAGCGACGCAGGATGGGTGGTGGGTCCGCATGACGAGCAACGACCTGGTCGTGGTGCTTCCGGGGATCACCGGCAGCACGCTCGGGGTCCGGGGTGACGACGGCTCGCCGGCGAGCGAGAACCTCATCTGGGCCCCCAGCGCGGGCGCGGTGTGGAAGCTGCTGACGGGTAGCCAGTCCATCCTCAAGAAGGTGCTGCCCGAGGGGATCGGCGACGACCACCCGGGTGACGGCGTCGAGCCGGTGGCCCTCATGCCGGACGTCCACGTCCTGCCGGGCATCTGGACGCCGATCCGCGGCTACGACGTGCTCGTCAGCGCCCTCGAGAAGCAGGGCTACCAGCGGGGCACCGGCGGCAAGCCGGCCACGCTCATCACGTACGCCTACGACTGGCGCCTCTCGAACCGCTACAACGGCGCTCGTCTCAAGACCGTCGTCGAGCCCGCCCTCGAGCAGCTGCGGGCGCAGGGTGGCGCGTATGCCGACGCGAAGGTCGTCTTCGTCTGCCACTCCATGGGTGGGCTCGTCGCCCGCTGGTACATCGAGAAGTGTGGCGGGGCCGAGGTGACCCGCAAGCTCATCACCCTCGGCACCCCGTGGCGGGGTGCCACCGACGCGCTCACGCAGCTCGTCAACGGCGTCAAGAAGGGCATCGGCCCGCTGTCGATCGACCTCACGGACTTCTCGCGCAGCATGCCCTCGCTCTTCCAGCTGCTGCCCGAGTTCGCGTGCATCAGCAACGCCGGCGGCTACGCGAAGACGACCGAGGTGTCGGTGCCCAACGTCAGCACGGCGATGGTGGCCGACGCGATGGCCTTCCACACCGACCTCCAGGCCGCCGAGGCAACCCGCCCGGAGAGCCACACGTCGGCCCACATGATCGTCGGCATCCGACAGCCGACGGCGACCACGGTCCAGCTCTCGGGCGGCACGGCCACGGCCTACCAGGACTTCGGCACCGACAACGACTTCGGCGACGGCACGGTGCCGCTGACCGGGGCGGTGGGTCTCGGCGAGGCGCTCGACACCAACCTGGCCGTGCGTGTGCCCGACCAGCACACCAACCTCCAGTGCAACCAGCTCGTCCTCGACCAGGTTCAGGAGATCCTCAGCGCCAAGCCCGTCCGGAGGCGGGAGATCACCGACACGAACGTGCGCGCCGTCGTGCCCGACCTCGTCACGGCCGGACAGCCGCTCAAGGTGGCCTTCGACCTCGAGTCGGACGACCTCGGCGCCGACCCGCCGCACAAGGCCGTGACGGTGACGGTCAGCAGCGAGAAGGGCAAAGTGCTCGCCACGGCCGAGCCGGCGCTGCGCAAGGGCCACGGCGTCGCGACCTTCGACGACCTGCCGGCCGGCACGCACACCGTCACGGTCACCGGCTCGGGACCCACGTCGACGGTGCGCCCGGTCACGTCGACGACGCTCGTCTGGCCGAAGCCGACGCGCTGAGGAACGCGCCTGGTCGTCCGCGTGATCCTGCACCTGATCGCGCCACAGCTGCGCCCCAGCGACACGTCCTGCGCGACCTCGCGCGCGACCTGGTGTCCGCGACTGGTGGTTGAGTGAGGGCATGACCTCAGAGAGCAGTGCATCGACGATCGGCTGGGACTGCGTCGCGCTCGACTGCGCCGACCCAGCCGGTGTCGCGCAGTTCTACGCCGACCTGCTCGGCGGCCGCGGCGAGGCCGACCCGGACGGCGACTGGTTCAACGTGCTGTGGGACGGCCCGCGCATCGCGACCCAGCTCGCTCCCGACCACGAGTCGCCCGACTGGCCGCGAGGCCAGCAGCAGGCCCACCTCGACTTCGTCGTCGTCGACATCGCTGCCGCCCACGAGCGGGTGCTCGCCCTCGGCGGCACGGCGCTCGACCCCGTCGAGCCGCCACGGCCGGAACCCGAGCGCGGGTTCCGCGTGTACGCCGACCCGGCCGGCCACCCGTTCTGCCTGTGCCGCCCGACCGAGGACGCCTGGGGCTGAGCCTCGGCGGCCTCCGACCGTCAGCCGAAGTCGAGTCCGTCGAGGGACGTCGAGGGCTTCTGGTCGGGCAGCCGCAGCATGCGGAACGAGTTGGCGAGTCCCAGCAGGCCGGCCAGGAGCGGGACCAGCAGGGCGATCTGGAGAGAGCGGTTCCGGGCCTCGTCGTTGATGGCCAGCACCTCGGCCTCCACCTCGGCCGGCTGGCCGGAGATCTGCTGCTCGAGCTGGCTGTTGCTCATGATCTCGGCGTCGTGCTCGAGGGCCTGGGCGATCTGCTGCTGCTGCGCGGCGGGGATGACGGGACTGCTCTCGGACAGCTGGGTGAAGCTGAGCGACAGCGCGGCGAGCATGAGGCCGCCCGCCATGGCGAGACCGAAGGAGAGGCCGAAGGACCCGGCGGCCGAGTTGACTCCGGCGGCCTCGCTGACCCGCTCCTCCTCGACCGGTGCGAGGGTGTAGTTGTTCAGCTGCGACACCAACAGGCCGAGGCCGCACCCGGTGATCGCGAGCGGGACCACGAACCACCACCCGCTGTCGGCGCGTGGGACGAACGGGATGATGATCGCGACACCGAGGCTGCTCAGGACGAAGCCGACGCGGATGATCGCGGCAGGTCGCCGGTCACCGGCCTTCCTGCCGGCCACGAGGGCCGCCCCGAACATCGTCAGCGACAGGGGGGCGAGCGACAGGCCGGACTGGAGGGCGTTGTACTCGAGGGTCATCTGGAAGTAGAGCGGGAGGGCGATCATCGCGCCGCCCAGGGTGACCTGCTGCAACAGCTGTCCCGAGACACCGGCCGTGAAGTTCGGATGACGGAACAGGTCCGGGTCGAGCAGGGTCACGGCCCCGGCGCGCTTGCGCCGGATGAGCCACCGGGCCAGCAGCACGAGAGCCACGGCCCCGACGGCCATGAGGAGGCCGACGAACTCACCGCCCTCCTGCCAGACGAGGATCCCCAGCACCACGCCTCCCATGCCGAAGACGGACAGGACCGCGCCGACCACGTCGACCTTGCGTGAACCGGTGTATGCGACATCGCGGACCAGCCGGATCTGGCTCAGGACGACGACGATGATGACGACCTCCAGCGCGAACCCGACCCGCCACGACAGGTAGGTGGTGACGAAGCCGCCGAGCAGTGGACCGATCGCGGCGGCGATGGCGGCCGAGGCGCCGACGAGGGCGTAGGCCTGCTTCTGCGCGGTGCCGACGAAGTTGCCGTGGATCAGAGACTGCATGGCCGGCAGGAGCAACGATGCGCCGAGCCCGCCGATGATCGCCCAGAAGATGATGATCGCCGTGAGGCTCTGGGCGAGCGTCATCGCGAGCGCCCCGATGGCATACGCGAGCAGACCCAGGACATAGGCCCGCTTGCGCCCGATCAGGTCGCCGACCTTGCTGTTGATGAGGATGAACGCGGCCGAGACGAGCGCCTCGAGCGCGATGGCGGACTGCACCCCGCTGGCCGTCGTGTCGAGGTCGACGATGACCGCGGAGATCGACACGTTCATCAACGACGTGTCGACCACGAGGACGAACATCGCCGCGGCCAGCAGCAGCATCAGGCGGCGACTCCCCGAGGCGTCGGGATCCGATCCTGGGGCGGGACTCTGCGTCATGTCTCCCTCTCGGTCACCGAATGGTCCGGAGTCTATCGAGGTCGACCGGACGCGTTGGTCAATCGAGGACGATGCCGAAGTGGTCGGCGAGGGCGGCCCGCACGGCGTCCTCGTCGGTGAGCCGGGTCTCCTCGCGGCGGCCGTGGGTGGTCGTGATGAGCCGGTCGCCGCTCAGGGTGACCCGTCCCGTCGGGGTGAGCACCGACGCGAGCCGGGACCGGGTGAAGTGGCTCTCGGCCGAGGTCTGCTGCCACTCGTTGCGCGCGGCGAAGTCGCTCAGCGGGTGGGGTGTCGTCGTGAAGACGAAGCCGTCGCGCCAGTCCTCGCCGTCACGGCGCTCGCGGGAGACCCACGTGCCGTCGCGCCGCACGAGCCCGACGAGGTGCCCGCGCTCGCGGCGTTCGACGCCGTCGCGCAGCGGCAGCGGCTCGACGAACCCGTCACCGAAGCCGACGTCGGCGAGCACGGGCTCCTCGAGCCGCCCACCCGCGACCACGAGCGCCAGGTGGTCGAAGTCGTCGGTGAGCCCGCCGGCAGCGGTGGCCACGCGCGCGGAGACGAGGTCGACGGCATACCCGAGGCTGCGCAGCAGCAGGGCGAAGAGGCCGTTGAGCTCGTAGCAGTAGCCGCCGCGTCGGGCGTCCACGACCTTGGCCAGCAGGGCCGCCCGGTCGAGGCGGATCGGCCGGCCGAGCGAGATGTCGAGGCTCTCGAACGGCACGGTCAGCAGGTGCGCCCGGTGCAGCGACGCGAGGGCGCCCAGGGTCGGGGACTCGGGGGCGGTGGCGCCGATCCGCGCGAGGTAGGCGGCCGCCTCCGTCGTGGTCAGCGCGTCGGCCGTGGTCGGTGGGGTCACCCGGTCATCCTGCGACCTCCAGCCTGCTTGAGGTCAAGGGGTCGGGAGCGGCAGGGTCACCCCGACCATCGTCACGCCGCGCCCGTCCCACTCGTATGCCGTCCGCTCGAGCAGGTGCCCGGCCGCGGTCCGCAGGGCGGCCGGGTCGACCGTCGGCGCGTCGAGGGGGCCGCGCTCGAGCACCTGGGTGCCGTCGTCGTAGCGGACGAGCACCTCGAGCCGGCGGGGGAGGCGGGGTGGCCCGTCGAGCGCGATCACGCGCGAGACGGCACGGTCGATGCAGCCGTCGAGCACGGCGACGACCTTCGACCGGGTCCGGGTCGCGGGCAGCGACCGGCTCGCGCTCACCGAACGGCGCGGTCCCGGAAGGCGGATCGTCGCGTCATCGGTGCCGCTCGCGATGGAGACGAGGCGGCGGGCCATGGCCGTGGTGACGAGGCGCTTGAGGTCGTCCTCGTCGAGGCCGTGGAGGTCGGCGACGACGAACAGCCCTGCGGCGTGAAGCTTTTCGTAGGTCGTCGGCCCGACACCCCAGAGCTCGTCGAGGCGCAGGCGAGGTCGCACGCGTGCCTCGAGCTCGGCGTCGACGACGACGAGGCCGTCGGGCTTGGCGCGCCGGCTGGCGAGCTTGGCCATCAGCTTGGTGCGCCCGACCCCGACCGAGACCGGGATCCCGACCTCGGCTCTGGCGGCGGCGCGGAGGGCGGCGGCCATCCCGCGCGGGTCGCCCCGGTCGCGACCCGTCACGTCGAGGAAGGCCTCCTCGACCGAGCCCGGCTCGACGAGGGGCGTGAAGCGGCGGAACACCTCGAAGAGCCGTGCGGATGCCTCCTCGTAGGCCTCCGAGCGGTAGCCGGTCACGAGCACCTGGGGCCAGCGCCGCTGGACCTGGCGCAACGGCATACCTGCGTGGATGCCGAGCGCGCGGGCCTCGTAGGACGGGCACGCGACGACCTCGTGGGCCACGACCATCGGCCGGCCGCGCAGCGCGGGGTTATCGCGCTGCTCGACCGAGGCGAAGAACGCGTCTGCATCGGCGTGCAGGATCACCACGGGCACAGTCTCCGCCCGACTACCGACAGAACGCAGGGTGAAGTGCGTGATGGTCCGGCATCCGGTGTGGTGATCACCCCACCGGATGCAGTTTCATCCGCAGGTTCATGAACGGGGCTCAGTAGCCGGCGTGGTCGAGGGCCTCGGTCGTCAGCTGGCGGCCGAGCTCGATCATCTCGGCAGCCCGGTGGAAGTCCAGGGTCTTCACGGCGTTCGAGGGCACGGTGACGAGCACGTCGGGAGGGTTGCTCGCCATCCGGTAGCGCGAGATAAGGGCGCTCATCGTCTCGAACGACATGTTGAGCAGGTCGACGAGCCCGACGTCGGCGGCGCGCACGACGAGCGCCTCGGTCGGGGTCGGGGGCAGGTCGGCGATCGCCTCGGGCGGGATCGTCTGGTGGTGGTCGAGGTCGCGGCCGTGCCCGCCGAGGCGGCTCGTGATGGCTCGGATGCGCTCGGACTCGAGCACGTCGGTCGCGCTGCGCCGCAGGCGGGTCGTCCACTCCTCGCGCGGGACGGCCTCCGACGACTCCTTGACCGGCGTCGTCGGGCCGCCGGCGGCCCGCATCCCCGACAGCGATACCGCGATCGTCACGTCCGCGTTGGCCGCCGCGGTCGGCTCGATGGGGATCGGGTTGATGAGGCCGCCGTCGACGAGCACCCGTCCGTTGATGACCGCCGGCGTGATGACGCCCGGGATCGCGATCGAGGCCCGGATCGCGTGCACGACGGGTCCGCGCTGGAACCACACCTCCCGGCGTGCGTTGATGTCGGTCGCGACCGCCGTGTAGGGGATCGGCAGGCTTTCGATCGTCGCGCCGTCGAGGATCTCGCCGACCTTCGCGATGATCCGCTCCGCGCGGATCGCGCCGCCGGGCGAGGTGATGCTGAGGTCGAGCAGGCGCCACACCTCGCGCTGGGTCAGGCTCCGCGCCCACTCGGTGTAGGCGTCGAGCTTGCCTGCCGCCGCGACGCCGCCGACGAGCGCACCCATCGACGAGCCCGCGATCGACACAACCTCGAAGCCGCGCTCGGCGAGCACCTCGAGCGCCCCGATGTGGGCGTAGCCGCGCGCCCCGCCCGACCCGAGCACGACCGCCGCACGCATCCCCTCAGCCACGCTCCGACGATAGCCCGCCCCCCGGAGGGGTCGCTCGCCGGTCACGAGGTCAGGTCACGAGTTCAGGCCAGGAGGTCAGGACGTCAGGAACCAGATCTCCATCGCGTCCAGCCGCGCCCGGTCGGCGACCATCTCGATGCCGGTGACGATGTCGCGGTCGTCGTCGACGGTGAAGCGGAACGCGACCATGGCCTCGCCCCGCAGCGTCCAGACCGCACCGATGCCGCCGTCGAAGGCCGCGAGCCGCGCCGACCTGGCGCCGCCGTTGAACCGCTGGGCCACGGCCTCGGGCCCGCGCAGCACCTCGGGCGAGCCCATCGCGACAGCGGCCTCGTCGGAGGTCAGCACGACGTCCGGGTCGAGCATCTCGAGCAACGCCGTGAAGTCGCCGCCCCGGGCCGCGGTGAGGAAGGCCGTGACGACCTCGCGCTGCCGGGTGCGGGCGGGCGCGGCCGCGTCGGCGTCGGCGTCGCGCACCCGGCGGCGGGCCCGGCTCGCGAGCTGGCGGGTGGCGGCGGGGGAGCGGTCGAGGATGTCGGCGATCTGCTCGAACGGCATCCCGAAGAGGTCGTGGAGCACGAAGGCGAGCCGCTCGGCGGGGGCGAGGGTGTCGAGCACGACGAGCAGGGCCAGACCGATGCTGTCGGCGAGCTCGACCTCGCTGGCCGGGTCGGGGGCCGGTCGGGTCGGCTGGGTCGGGGCGGTGCGCACGGCCCCACCCGCGACGAGCTCGGCGAGCCCCGCGTCCCAGCTGTCCTCGCGCCGGGAGCTGCGCGAGCGCAGCATGTCGAGGCTGATCCGCCCGACGACGGTCGTCAGCCAGCCGGCGAGGTTGGTGACCTCGGTCGTGTCGCTCCGGCTGAGCCGCAGCCACGCCTCCTGCACGGCGTCGTCGGCGTCCGCCGCCGAGCCCAGCACTCGGTAGGCGACCGCACGCAGCCGCGGCCGCTGCTGCTCGAAGTCGCGGGCGAGCCACTGCTCGCGGGTGTCGTCGTCCATGGTCGTCACATCCTCCACTCGGGATCCGTCATAGCACTGACGAGCCCAAACCACCCGATGTGACACCAACGGCTCGGCACCCCACCACCAGTAGCACGCGACCACCCAGGAGACCACGATGTCCGCTGTGAACACTCTCATCTACCCCGTCGCCGACCTCGCCGCCGCGAAGCAGGTCTTCACGACGCTGCTCGGCACCGAGCCGCACACCGACGAGTCCTACTACGTCGGCTACAACGTCGACGGCCAGGAGATCGCCCTCGACCCGAGCGGCCACCGCAAGGGCCTCACAGGGGCGACGCCCTACTGGTCGGTCGACGACCTCGAGGCGACGGTCGCGGCGCTCACCGAGGCCGGGGCGACGGTCAGCCAGCGACCGACGGCCGTCGGTGGCGGACGCACCGTGGCCGTGCTCGCCGACGCCGACGGCAACATGATCGGCGTGATGCAGGGATGACGGCCCCCGACGACGTATGCCGTCCGCCCGCCGAGGTGCCCGCGTCGCCTCCTCCGCCACGCCCCACCGCAGCGCGGGTCCGCGACACGAGGGACCTGCTGGGCCGCGAGATCGACTGCTGGGTCGCCACGACCGACCCGGCGACGGGCGCACCGCACCTGGTCCCGCTGTCGTTCGACTGGGACGGGAGCACGCTGCTGCTCGCGACGGGCGAACGCAGCGTCGCGGGAAGGGGTCTCGCCTCCGGCGCGGGGGTGCGGATCGGGCTCGGCGGGACACGCGACGTCGTCATGGTCGACGGGTCGGTCGGGGTGGTCCCGACGGCCGACCTCGACCCGGCCGAGGCCGACCGTTTCGCCCAGCGGACGGGTTTCGACCCCCGGGAGACCTCCGGTTCCTACCTCTTCTTCCGGGTCGTCCCGAGCCGCATCCAGGCCTGGCGCGAGGAGAACGAGCTGCGTGGTCGCGACGTGATGCGCGACGGCCGATGGCTCGGATCGACCGACTGAGCCATCACGCCGGATCCGACTGTGCCGCAGTCGATCCCATGCCAACCGCAGGCTGACTGAGCTGCTGCTCCCGAGGCGCGTGACGGCATACGCACGCGGTGCCGGCGACGGCCGCACGACGAGGGGCCGGGAGGGGTGTCACCGACGCCCACCCGGCCCTCCGCGCTGCCCGGAGCCTTAGTCGGGTCTTGCGCCCTCGCTGTGACCTGTGCAGTATGGGAGAGCAGATGTAAGCGCTTACAGAGCCGGGGAGACCCGGTCAGGGGCCTGGTCGCGACACATCACTCAACGACGAGACGCGAGAGGTGGGACCCATGGCGACAGCACGCGAGCACGGCCCGGACACCCCCTCGGTGGGGGCCACGATCTACTCCGTCGCCGAGCGCGCCGGCGTCTCGATCGCCACCGTCTCCCGCGTCCTCCAGGGCGCCGGCACCGTGTCGTCGACGACGACGCAGAAGGTCCTCGACGCCGTCGAGCAGCTCAACTACGTGCCGCTCGGGGCCGCTCGCAGCCTCGCCGTTCGGCACCACGAGGCGTACGGGCTCGTGCTGCCCGAGCTGACCGGCCCGTACTACTCAGAGCTGCTCATGGGCTTCGAGTCGCGGGCGGCAGAGCTGGGCCAGAGCGTCACCCTGATGCTCACCGACGGCAAGGCCGACCTCGCCCGTGCCGTGCGCCAGCTCGCCACCCGCGTCGACGCCATCGCGGTGCTCGGCTCGGCCGCGATGCCGCCCGCCGTCGCCCGCGCCCTGCACGGCCAGAAGCCCGTCGTCATCATCGCCGGTGCGCCCCAGGAGGGCATCGAGAGCGTGGGCGCCGAGAACGCCCACAGCGCCGAGCAGCTCACCGAGCACGTGCTCACCCACGGGCGCACCCGCCTCGTCTTCGTCGGTGACCCCGAGGGTGCACCCGACATCTACGAGCGCCACGCCGGTTTCGTCGCCGCCCACCGGGCGCGGGGCGCCGAGCCCGCTGCTCCGGTCCGCGTGCCGTTCCGTGAAGGGGAGGGCGAGGCCGTCGCGGAGCGCATCCTCTCCGGCGAGATCGAGGCCGACGCGCTCGTCTGCGCCAACGACGAGCTCGCGCTGGGCATCATGAGCCGCCTGCAGGACGCCGGCCGAGACGTCCCGGGCGACGTCGCCGTCGTCGGCTGGGACGACGTGATGGCGTCAAGGTACGTCCGGCCGGGTATGACCACCGTGAGTCAGCCAGTCAGGGAACTCGGGGTCCTGGCGGCAGACCGTCTTCACCATCGGGTCCAAGGGGGTGAGCCCCACGCCGAGCGGCAGGTGCTCGCGACCCGGGTGATCATCCGCGGCTCGTGCGGCTGCGCGAGGCCGCGAGACACCCATCCCGGACGGAGCGGCGTCACGGATGACGAGCAGCCGTGACGGCAGTGCTTCACCACAGCAAACGAAACCCCCAACGTCTCGAACGAGACCCGAGAAAGCGAGAGACCGATGAGACGCACCACTGTCATCTCCGTCGCGTGCATGACCGCCGCGGCCCTCACCGTGACCGCGTGTGGTCGCGGTGCCGAGGACGGCGGCTCCGCCGCCGGTCAGACGGGCGCCGCAGTCAGCACCGGCAAGGCCACCGGCACGATCACCGTCTGGGCGATGGGCGCCGAGGGCGACAACCTGTCCAAGCTGACGAAGGACTTCGAGGCCGCCAACCCCGGGGTGAGCGTCAAAGTGACGTCCATCCCGTGGGCCGCGGCGCACGACAAGTTCACGACCGCGATCACGGCGGGCAAGACGCCCGACGTGGCGATGGTCGGCACCACGTGGATGGGTGAGTTCGCCGGGAGTGACGCCATCGACCCGACGCCTGCCCAGATCGACAAGTCCGCCTTCTTCGAAGGTGCGCAGAAGACGACCGAGGTGAACGGCACGTCCTACGGCATCCCGTGGTACGTCGAGACCCGTGTCGTCTTCTACCGCACCGACCTCGCGAAGAAGGCCGGCTACGACACCGTGCCGACCGATGCGGCCGGACTGAAGGACATGGCCAAGGCCATGCAGACCAAGGCCGGCGCCAAGTGGGGCATCGGCCTCCAGGCGGGCGGCGACGGCTCGTGGCAGACCTTGATGCCCTTCGCCTGGAGCGAGGGCGCTGACCTCACCAAGGACGGCGGCAAGAAGTACAACTTCGACAGCCCGGAGGTGCTCAAGGCGACCCAGTACTACCAGTCGTACTTCACCGACGGCATCTCGAACAAGAGCGCCCCGGCGACGCCGACGACCGAGCCCGACTTCGTCAACGGCACGGTCCCGATGTTCATCTCCGGCCCGTGGATGATGTCCGCGGTCGAGAAGGTGGGCGGTGCCGGCTTCAAGGACAAGTACAACGTCGCGCCGATCCCGGCCGGTTCGGCCGGCTCGTCGTCCTTCGTCGGCGGCTCGAACTTCGTCGTCTTCAAGAACACGCAGAACCGCGACACCGCGTGGAAGTTCGTCCAGTGGCTCGCCGAGCCCAAGGTCCAGTCGAAGTGGTACACGATCTCGACCGACCTGCCGTCGGTCAAGAGCGCGTGGCAGGACCCCGCGCTCGCCTCGGACAAGAAGCTCGCCGTCTTCGGAAAGCAGCTCGAGACGGCCAAGGCGCCGCCGTCCTTCCCGACGTGGGAGCAGGCGGTCAAGGGACTCGACACGGAGCTGGAGAAGATCACCAAGACGGGCGAGGACCCGGCCACGGGTCTCAAGACGGCCCAGCAGCAGGCCGACTCCATCGGCACGGGCATGTGATCGCATGACTGCCCAGACCGGCACGACCGGGTCCCCCACAGGACCTGTGACGCCACTTCCGGTCACCGCTCCGGGACGGCCCGACCACGGGTCGTCCCGGGGGGCGGGCGACGGAGGCTCCCCCGGACGGGTCGGGTCCGGCCGCCGGCGGGAGGGGCGGGCCGCCTGGATCCTCGCGATCCCCTTCTGCCTGCTCTTCCTCGCCTTCACGGCGTGGCCGGTGGTCCAGTCGCTCTTCATGAGCTTCACCGACACCAAGGCGAAGGACCTGCGACACCCCTTCAGCGTCAACATCGTCGGCTTCGACAACTTCACCAAGGCGCTGTCGGACCCGATCTTCCGCAAGGCTGCCGCCAACACCGCCTACTTCGTCCTCGTCGGGGTGCCGCTGACTCTCCTCCTCGCGCTCGCCGCGGCAGTCGCGCTCGACAAGGGCATCACGCGGTTCCGCGCGGTCTTCCGCCTCGGCTTCTACATGCCGGTCATCACCTCGATCGTCGCGGTGGCGGTCGTCTGGCGCTTCCTGCTGCAGGATCCGGGTGGCCTGATCAACACCGTGCTCGGGTGGTTCGGCATCACGGGGCCCAACTGGCTCGGTGACCCGAACTGGTCGATGCCGGCCCTCATCATGATGGCCGCGTGGCGCAACTTCGGCACGGGGATGATCATCTTCCTCGCGGGCCTGCAGGCCGTGCCCGCCGAGCTGCACGAGGCGGCCGCCATCGACGGCGCCGGCGCGGTGAAGCGGTTCCGCCACGTCACCCTGCCCCTGCTGCGACCCACCCTGCTCTTCGTCATGGTCACGACGTCCATCGGCTACCTCCAGGTCTTCGAGGAGCCGTTCGTCATGACCCAGGGCGGGCCGCTCAACAGCACGATCACGGTGACGTACAACACCTACCAGCAGTTCGGCTTCGGCAACTACGGCCTCGCGTCCGCGATGAGCTACCTCATCTTCGTCGTCATCGCGATCGTCACGGCGCTGCAGTTCCGGCTGCTGCGAGAGAGGAGCTGACCATGTCCGTCGACACCGCACCCCGTCAGCCCGCGGCCGCGCCCCAGCAGGAGTCCGGCACGCCGCGCTCCGGCATGGTCGGGACCAGCCGCAGCGGGCACTGGTGGCTCTACGTCATCCTCGTCATCGCGCTCGCCGCCGTCGTCGCGCCCTTCGTGTGGATGGTGCTCGGCAGCTTCAAGGGCGAAGGAGAGCTGCGGCAGATCCCGCCGACGTGGTGGCCCCAGGACGCCTCGCTCGACAACTACACCCAGCTGTTCAGCAAGCTCAACTTCGGCCAGTACTTCACGAACTCGACGGTCGTCGCCGTCGTCGTGACGGCGGGCAATCTCGTCTTCTGCTCGATGCTCGGGTATGCCCTCGCGATGCTCGACTTCAAGGGCAAGCGGGTCATCTTCGTCGCCGTCATGACGACGCTCATGATCCCGGGCGTCGTGACGTTCGTGCCGCTCTTCGTCCTCGTCGCGAACGCCGGCCTCGTCGACACGATCCCGGGTCTCTTCCTGCCGTGGCTCGTCAGCCCGTTCGGCGTGTTCCTCATGCGCCAGTTCATTCTCGGGCTCCCGAGGGACCTGCTCGACGCGGGACGCGTCGACGGCGCCGGCGAGCTGCGGATCTTCTGGCGGATCATCCTGCCCCTCTGCGGTCCCGCCCTCGCGACGCTCGGCATCCTCACCTTCCTCGGCAGCTGGAACAACTTCCTGTGGCCACTGGTCGTGGCGCAGTCCGAGGACAAGTACACCCTCCCGGTGGCCCTGGCGCTCTACTCCACCGGCCAGAACAGCACGAACTACGGCCTGCTCCTCGCCGGGGCGACCGTCGTCATCATCCCGGTCCTCGTCGTCTTCCTCATCTTCCAGAAGCGCTTCATCGAGGGCATCGCCACCACCGGCCTCAAGTAATCGGAAACGGAGTACAGCCCATGGCAGACCTGACCGACCGCACCCCGAAGACCCTGCACACCCCGAGCCGACGCGCCCTGCTCGTCGGAGGCGCGGCCTCCGTCGCCGCCTTCGCGCTCGCGCCCTCGGCGTCAGCCTCGACCACCTCCGCCCGTCAGGCGCCCGCGTTCCTCCGGACGGCCCCGAATGCGGTCCGCTCCATGGAGAGCGCGACGGTGCGCACGTGGGCGGCCGACACGTGGCGCAGCCTCGTCGCGATGACGAACCCACAGACCGGCCTTCCGGCGGACAACATCCCCGAGTCGCTCGCGCCCGGAGACCGTTCCGGCTACACGTCACCCACCAACATCGGCGGCTACCTCTGGTCGACGATTGCGGCGCGAGAGCTCGGCATCATCGGCCGCGGTGAGGCCACGGCGCGGCTCATCCGCACCCTGAAGACGCTCTACCGCATGGAGCACCATGTCCCCAGCGGCATGTACTACAACTGGTACGACGAGGAGACCGGCAAGGCCCTGACATCCTGGCCGGGTTCGGGTGACAAGGTCTACGCGTTCGCCTCGAGCGTCGACAACGGCTGGCTCGGGGCGGCGCTGCTCGTCGTCGCCAACTCCGACCGCGCCGCCGGCCCGTGGGCGAGGCGGATCTTCGACCGGATGCGCTGGAAGGCGTTCTACAACGACAACAGCGACCCTGCCCACCAGGTCCGCGCGGGTGGTCTGGTCCACGGCGGCTTCTACCCCTACGAGGACGGTCGGCCCGGAGGGACCTACCTGGGCACCCACATAGGCGGCGAACCGGTCTGGCTGACGACGCACCACTACGACACCACGGTGTCGGAGACGCGCATCACGACCTACCTCGGCATCATCACCGGCCAGATCAACCCGACCGCGTACTACGCAACCTGGCGCACCTTCCCGGACACCTGCGACTGGTCGTGGCAGGAGATGAGGCCGGTGGGTGTGACTCGCAGGTACTACGGCCTCGACGTCTACGAGGGTGCGTACACCTACCGTGGCCTGCACATCGTGCCCGGCTGGGGCGGATCGATGTTCGAGGAGCTGATGCCCGACGTCTTCGTCGACGAGGCCACGTGGGCCCCCAGCTCGTGGGGTCGCAACCACCCGCTGCACGTCCGCGCGCAGCGTGAGCACGGACTCGTCGACGCGGACTACGGCTACTGGGGCTTCAGCCCGTCGAGCAACCCCGCCGGTGGCTACCGTGAGTACGGCGTCGACCCGCTCGGGCTCGGCCCGGGCAACGAGCCCGGCAACGGCGCCAACGGGTACTTCTCCGACCAGGAGATGACGAACTACGACGTCGGCTTCGACGGCTGTCGTGCTGCCACGAACCCGACTCCGACGTACGGCGACGGTGTCGTCACGCCGCACGCGTCGTTCCTGGCGATGATGCACGAGCCCGACCAGGCGTTCACGAACCTCGCGAACATCCAGGCCGACTTCGACGCGTACGACCGAGGTGGGTTCTTCGACGCCGTCGCGGTCCGGTCCGGCATGGTCGCCCGGCGCTACCTCTCGCTCGACCAGGCCATGGTCATGGGCGCGATCGGCAACGTGCTCGGCAACGACGTCATCCGTCGCGGCTTCAGCACCCCGGCCGTGGAGCGCGCGCTCAAGCCCGTCATCGGCATCGAGGAGTTCGGCGCCAGCCCGATCGCCTGACCCGCTCCAGAACGTCCCTCATCGACGAAAGGTCCGACCCGTGCGCCCCCAGCTTCGCACCACCGAGGACGGCGTCGCCTACCGCGACCTCAACGGCAACGGCCGGATGGACCCCTACGAGGACCCACGGCTGGCCGTCGAGGTGCGGGTCGAGGACCTCCTCGTGCGCCTGTCCCTCCAGGAGAAGGTCGGCCTGATGTTCCAGACCGTCATCGAGGCAGGCGCGGACGGCACGGTGCTCGAGCACCCGGGCACCATCAGCAAGTCCCCGACGAGCACCGTCGTGCTCGACAAGCACCTCACCCACTTCAACGTTCACGCCCTCGACGACCCGCGCACGGCGGCCCGGTGGAGCAACGCCCTGCAGGCGCTCGCCGAGCGCACGCCGCACGGCATACCCGTGACGGTGTCGACCGACCCGCGGCACGCGTTCATCGAGAACGTCGGGGTCTCCTTCTCGGCCGGCGCGTTCTCGCAGTGGCCCGAGCCGCTCGGGCTCGCGGCGCTGCGCGACGCGGACGCGGTGCGACGCTTCGCCGACATCGCGCGGCAGGAGTACGCCGCGGTCGGCATCCGGGCCGCGCTGCACCCGACGCTCGACCTCGCGACCGAGCCGCGCTGGGCACGCCAGGCCGGCACGTTCGGCCAGGACCCCGACCTCGTGACGGAGCTCGGAGTCGCGTATCTCCAAGGCTTCCAAAGAGATTCGCTCGGTCCGGGCAGCGTGGCGTGCACGAGCAAGCACTTCCCCGGGGGCGGCCCGCAGAAGGACGGCGAGGACGCGCACTTCCCCTACGGGCGCGAGCAGGTCTACCCCGGTGGGCGTTTCGCCGACCACCTCAAGCCGTTCCCGCCGATCATCGAGGCCGGGACCGCGGGGATCATGCCCTACTACGGGATGCCGGTCGACCTCGTCGTCGACGGCGTGGAGATCGAGCAGATCGGCTTCGGCTACAACAAGCAGGTCGTCACCGGCCTGCTCCGCGAGAAGCTCGGCTACGACGGCGTCGTCGTCACCGACTGGGAGCTCGTCAACGACAACCACGTGGGCGACCAGGTGCTCCCCGCCCGCGCATGGGGTGTCGAGCACCTCGACCCGCACGGCCGCATGCAGGTGATCCTCGAGGCCGGCGCCGACCAGTTCGGTGGCGAGGAGTGCGTCGACATCCTCCTCGACCTCGTCGCCCAGGGCCGGGTCACCGAGGCGCGCGTCGACGAGTCGGCGCGCCGCATCCTCGCGGTGAAGTTCCGGCTCGGGCTGTTCGAGAACCCCTACGTCGACGAGGACGCGGCCGCCGCAACCGTGGGCCGGGGCGACTTCCGCGAGGAGGGGTATGCCGCCCAGGCCCGTTCGGTGACCGTGCTGCACAACGAGGGTGGGCGGCTCCCGCTCGAGCAGGGCCTGCGCATCTACGCCGAGCGGCTCTCACCCGAGGCGGTCGCGCGGCACGGCAAGCTCGTCGAGCGGCTCGAGGACGCCGACGTCGCCGTCGTGCGCCTCACCGCGCCCTTCGACCCGCGGGCCGACCTCTTCCTCGAGTCGTGGTTCCACCAGGGCTCGCTCGACTTCCCGCCGGGCCTCGTGGCCCGGCTCGAGCGCATCGCCGCGGTGTGCCCGCTCGTCATAGACGTCGTGCTCGACCGGCCCGCCGTGCTCACCCCGCTGCTGCGCTTCGCCTCGGCCGTCGTCGGCAGCTACGGCTCGTCCGACGACGCCCTGCTCGACGCGATCACCGGGACCATCGCGCCCGCCGGTCGCCTGCCGTTCGACCTGCCCCGGTCGATGGACCAGGTGCGGGCGCACGGCGAGGACGTGCCCGGCTACGACGACCCGCTCTTCCCGGTCGGCCACGGCCTCACGATCTGAGCGTCAGCCGGTGTAGCCCTCGACGGTGCGCTCGGACCGGACCTCGGCGCCGTCGGGGTCCTGGCCGAACTCGCGTCGGGCGCGACGTTGGCGCAGCAGGTCCCAGCACTGGTCGAGCTCGACCTCGACGGTGCGCAGCCGGGCGTGCTCCTCGTCGACGGTGATCTCACCGGCCTGGAGTGCGGAGCGGAGCCGGTGCTCCTCGTCGATGAGCGAGCCGATGCGGTCCTGGATCGAGGGGTCGTCAGCCATGACGCCACGATCGCACGCCGCTCGGCGCGCCGTCGAGGGCTAGCATGTGGACAGTGACCACATTCGCACTCGTCCCCGGCGCCGGCGGCGCCGCCTGGTACTGGCACCGGGTCGTGCCGCTCATCGAGGAGGCGGGCCACGAGGCCGTCGCCGTCGAGCTGCCGGCCGACGACCCGGATGCCGGGCTGCCGGAGTACGCCGACCTCGTCACCTCCGCGGTCGAGGGCCGCGACGACGTCGTGGTCGTCGGCCAGTCGATGGGCGGCTTCACCGTGCCGATGGTCGCGGTGCGGCGGCCGGTCGCGGGACTCGTCCTGCTCAACGCCATGCTCCCGCTGCCGGGCGAGACGGCCGGTGCGTGGTGGGACGCCGTGGGGTCGGAGGGCGCCCGGGTGGCGGCGGCCCGGGCCGGCGGCTACCCCGAGGAGTTCGACCTCGACACGTACTTCCTCCACGACGTCGACCCGGCCGTCGCCGAGAGCGGCGAGGAGCACCAGCGACCCGAGGTCGACCGCGCCTTCGAGACGCCGTGCGACATCGTGACGTGGCCCGACGTGCCGACGCGGGTCGTCGCCGGCGCCGGCGACCGCTTCTTCCCGGTCGGCCTGCAGCGCCGGGTCGCCCGCGAGCGGCTCGGCCTCGACGTCGACACGGTCCCCGGTGGGCACCTCGCCGCGCTCTCGCACCCCGCCGAGCTCACGGCCTACCTTCTGGCGGGACGCTGACGACCGGGCGTGCGAGGCTGGCCCGTGTGATCGACGACTTCGCCAAGGCCTACCTCCACGACAACCTCCGGTGGGGCCGGGCGTCCCTGCTCGCCAAGCTCGACGGGGTGTCGGAGTACGACGCGCGACGACCCCTCACGACGACGGGCACCAACCTGCTCGGCCTCGTCAAGCACTCACCCTGTCCGAGGCCCGCTACCTCGGCGGCATCATGAGCCGGCCCTTCCCCGAGCCGCTGCCCCAGTTCGACGACCCGGGCTTCGTGAGCCGCGACCACCTGTGGGTGAGGGCGGACGAGTCGCGGGCCGACGTCGTCGAGCGCTACCGCCGCGCCTGCACCCACGCCGACGCGACGATCGAGGCGCTGCCGGTCGACGCCCCCGGCCATGTCCCGTGGTGGCCGCGGCCGGACGTCATGCTCTTCAACCTCATGGTCCACGTCCTCACCGAGACCAACCGTCACGTCGGCCATGCCGACATCCTGCGCGAACAGGTCGACGGCGTCGTCGGTGACGACCTCGTGTCGACGAGCGACGACGCGGCCGACTGGGCTGCTCACCGGGAGAAGGTCGAGCAGGCAGCGCGCGCAGCGGGATCCGGCACCTGACCTTGCGCAGACCTTGCGGGTTGTCTGCTCCTTGACACGGCAGCCCTTGCAGGCGTCACCGGCGGGTCGGGACGCCTAGCGTCGTCTCGCGAGCCTCGAGCGTCCACGCCACCTCGACCTCCTCGGCGTCACCGCGCTCGCCGTCGATGCGGCGTGACAGCAGCTCGAGGGCGGCGCGGGCCAGACCCGTGAGGTCGGGAGAGATCGTCGTGATCGTGGGGTTGGAGTAGCGGGTCTCGGCGATGTCGTCGAAGCCGACGATGGCCATCTCGTCCGGCACCGACACGCCGGCCTCGACGCAGGCGCGCAGCGCGCCGATGGCCATGAGGTCGTTGAAGCAGAAGACGGCGTCCGGAGGCTCGGGCAGCTCGAGCAGCCGCTGCATCGCGGCGTGCCCGTCGGCGCGCTCGAAGTGGGGCACGCCGATGACGAGGTCGGGGTCGTACGCCAGGCCGGCGGCCTTGAGCGCCTGGCGGTAGCCACGCAGCCGCGCGGACGCCGTGCCCTTCATCGTCTCGCGTCCGACGGCGGCGATACGTCGACGTCCTTGCGCCACAAGGTGATCCGTTGCCGCTCGGGCTGCGGCGACGGAGTCGACGGCGATGTGGTCGAAGCCCGAAGGGACGGGTCGCTCACCGAGCAGCACCATCGGCAGGCTGTCGGCGCGCCGGCTGATCTCGTCGGGGGAGAGGGCGAGCGGCGAGAAGATGACGCCGTCGATGACGTGCGAGCGCATGCCCTCGAGGACGACGCGCTCGGCGTCGGCGTCGCCGCCGGTGACATCGAGCAGGACGATGAAGCCGAGGGCGGCCGCCTCCTCGGTGATGCGGGCCGCGAGCTCGGCGAAGTAGGGCGAGTCCATCGCCGGTACCGCGAGGGCCAGGAAGCCCGCGCGACCGTGCTTGAGGCTGCGCGCCGACAGGTTGGGCCGGTAGTGCAGCTCGGCCATCGCGGCCTCGACGCGCTCGCGCGTGCTGGCCTTCACGTGTGGGTGGTGGTTGAGGACGTTGGAGGCGGTCTTGACCGACACTCCTGCACGTTCCGCAACGTCTCGCAGCCGCGCCGCCAACCGTGTCTCCGTCCTGCGTGCCCCCGTGCAAGCCCCGTCGAGGAACAGGCTAGCGCCCGGCGCGGCTCGCCGTGATGACCTCGGACAACCTCTGGACACTTTTCGGTAACCGTTGTAATTTTCAGCACACACGCTATTGGGTAACCGTTGTAGGACGCGGTGCGACCCGACGCCGACGGTCAAGGAGGACCGCATGGGACGAGCGATGGTGCGGCTGGACCCCGCCTTCACGGTGGGGCCCGTGCGACCGAGGACCTTCGGGTCCTTCGTCGAGCACATGGGCCGGTGCGTCTACACGGGCATCTACGAGCCGGACCACCCCGACGCCGACGAGCTGGGCTTCCGCAGCGACGTCGCGCGGCTCGTCCGGGAGCTCGGGGTCACCGTCGTGCGCTACCCCGGGGGCAACTTCGTCTCCAACTACCGCTGGGAGGACGGCGTCGGACCCAAGGCCGAGCGGCCCACGCAGCTCGACCTCGCCTGGCGCTCCGTCGAGACCAACCAGGTCGGCACCGACGACTTCGTCGACTGGGCCCGCGGCGTCGGCGTCGAGCCGATGATGGCGGTCAACCTCGGCACGCGGGGCGTGCAGGAGGCCATCGACCTGCTCCTCTACTGCAACGCCGAGGCCGGCACGTCGTGGCCCGACCGGCGGGTCAAGAACGGACACACCGAGCCGCACGACATCCGGGTCTGGTGCCTCGGCAACGAGATGGACGGCCCGTGGCAGATGGGCCACAAGACCGCCGAGGAGTACGCGCGTGTCGCCGAGGAGGCGGCGCGGGCCATGCGTCGGGTCGACCCGGGCCTCGAGCTCGTGGCCTGCGGCTCGTCCAACCGCGGCATGCCGACCTTCGGAACCTGGGAACGCGTGGTCCTCGAGCGGTGCTTCGACCTCGTCGACCACATCTCCGCCCACGCCTACTACGAGCCCGTCGACGGCGACGTCGACTCCTTCCTCGCGAGTGGCGAGGACATGCACCGCTTCATCGAGTCCGTCGTCGCCACAGCCGACCACGTGGCCGCGGTCAAGGGCTCCGACAAGCGGATCATGGTCTCCTTCGACGAGTGGAACGTGTGGTTCCAGAAGCGCTTCCACGGTGAGAGCTCCCTCGAGATCCGCGAGGCCCCGGAGCTGATCGAGGACGTCTACGACGTCACCGACGCCGTCGTCGTCGGCAGCCTGCTGATCACGCTGCTCCAGCACACCGACCGCGTCTCGATGGCCTGCCAGGCGCAGCTCGTCAACGTCATCGCCCCCATCGCCACCCGTCCCGGCGGGGGTACGTGGAAGCAGACGATCTTCCACCCCTTCGCCCTCACCGCGAGGCATGCCCGTGGCACCGTGCTGCGCCCGGCCGTCTCCTGCGACTCGATGGAGACCCAGGCCTTCGGGCCCGTCGACCAGCTCGTCGTCACCGCTACCCACGACCCCGACACCGGAGACCTCGCCGTGTTCGTGGTCAACCGCAGCCGTACCGAGACGGCCGAGCTGACGCTCGACGTCGCGGCCGCCGTGGGGGGGCACCCCACGGCATACGCACTCGTCGAGCACCTCCAGGTGCACGACGACGACACCTCGGCCACGAACACCGAGGAGCACCCCGACCGGGTGACCCCGCGCCCGGGGGACGCGGCGGTCGACGGCACCGATGGCACCACCCTCACGGCAACCCTGCCGCCCACCTCCTGGCACTGCATCCGCCTCACCGAAGGGACCGTTCAATGACGAACACCACACCCCGCCCCCAGTCACCTCTCACCCCGCTGTCCCGGCGCACGATCCTCTCGGGAGCGCTCGGCATCGCCGGCGTCGCGGGCCTCGCCGCATGCGGCTCCGGATCCAGCGGCGTCCCCGGTCAGGCCCCGGCCGTGTCGGGCGGCGGTGGCGCCACCGGATACTCCGGTCCCAAGGTCGCCCTCGCCTTCTGGAACGGTTTCACAGGAGGCGACGGGCCCTACATGAAGCGCCTCGTGGACCAGTTCAACGCCGAGCACCAGAACATCGCCGTCAGCATGAACACGATGCAGTGGGCCGACTACTACGCCAAGCTGCCCGCCGCGGTTGCGGCCGGCAAGGGGCCCGAGATCGCCATCATGCACGTCGACTCCGTCGCGACCAACGCCGCCCGCAGGGTCGTCCAGCCACTGGACGACGTCGCCGCCGCTCTCAAGCTCAGCGAGAGCGACTTCGCACCGGTTCCGTGGAAGGCGGGCATCTACAACGGAAAGCGCTACTCCATCCCGCTCGACGTGCACCCACTGGGCTTCTTCTACAACAAGAGCGTCATGGAGCAGGGCGGGCTGGACCCGGAGAAGCCCCCGATGACGAACGACGAGTACATGGCGGCTCTCGAGACCATGAAAGGCAAGGGAATCCAGGGTCACTGGGCCAGCCCGTTCCCGTTCACGGGTGGTCTCTCGATCCAGGCGCTCATCTACCAGTTCGGTGGCTCGCTCTTCTCGGAGGACGGCAAGCAGGTCCTCTGGGCGGAGGACCCCGGCGTCAAGGGACTGACCTGGTTCCAGGACCTCGTGACGAAGGGCTACTCGCCGGGCAAGATCGCCCAGGACGCCGACCTCATCGCGCTGGAGAATGCCAAGACGGCTTTCAACTGGAATGGCATCTGGACCATCAACACCCTCAAGGAGAAGTCGGGCCTGGAGTGGGGTGTGGCCCCGTTGCCCAACATCGGCGGCACCAAGGCGGCGTGGGCCGGTTCACACCAGTTCGTGCTGCCGACGATGCGCACGCCCGACCAGAACAAGCAGGACGCGGCCCGCGTCTTCCTCAACTGGATCAGCACGAAGAGCCTCGAGTGGGCGAAGGGCGGTCAGGTGCCGGCTCGCAACTCCGTGCGCGAGTCCGCGGAGTTCGAGGCCCTCAAGGAACAGGCGATCCTGGCCAGCCAGATCGACGACCTGCACTTCCTGCCGGCGGTTGCCGGTATCGGAGATGCCATGCCGGAGTTCGACAAGGCGGTCAACGCGGCGGTCCTCGGTGGACAGGACCCGGCAAAGGTCCTCTCCGACGCTGCTGCCCGCGCGACGAAGATCCTCGAGGCCAACGCGAAGAAGTACGGCGGCTGACCATGGCTGTGACGACACAGCCCACCGGATTCTCCTCGGGAGCGGAGGCCGCGCCGGGCGGGCGCCGCTCCCGAGGAGCCCCAGCAGGGATCCACGGGTCGCCGTGGACCCCATATCTCTTCCTCGCGCCCTTCCTCCTGCTGTTCCTCACGTTCGTGGTGCTTCCGGGAATTCTCGGGATCTGGATCTCCCTGCACGACTGGGACTTCCTCCTGCCGAACAAGCCCTTCATCGGGACCCAGAACTACGCGGACCTCCTGGACAGCGAATCCCCACAGTTCGAGCCGTTCTGGAGCGGCATGAAGGCCACGGGCCTCTTCGTGCTCATCAGCGTCCCGTTCCTCGTCGTCCTGCCGCTGCTCCTCGCGATCCTGCTCAACCGAAGGTTCCCCGGCCGCACCTTCTTCCGCGCGCTCTACTTCGCACCCTTCGTCCTGGGCGTCGCAGTGGTCGGCCTCATGTGGCGCTACCTGCTCGACCCGTCGTTCGGCATGGTCAACGGTGTGCTGGGCGCGCTCGGCCTGCCCGATGACACCCCCTGGACGACCGCGCAGCCGTGGGCATGGATCTCACTCGCGGGCGTGACGGTCTGGTGGACCATGGGCTTCAACGCCGTCATCTACCTGGCCGGACTCGCCGACATCCCCGCCGAGCACTACGAGGCCGCGGACATCGACGGTGCCTCTGCCTGGCAGAAGCTGCGCTTCATCACGATCCCGGGTCTCCGACCGGTCCTCGTCTTCATCGTCGTCACCACGATCCTGGCCAGCGCCAACATGTTCGGCCAGAGCTACCTCATCACCAAGGGCGGTCCGGGCGACTCGACGCGAACGGCGATCATGGAGATCACCGACCTCGGCCTCTCGCAGTACCGGATGGGTCAGGCATCGGCCATGAGCTACGTGCTTGCGGTCTTCCTCGCCCTCATCTCGCTCGTCAACTTCTGGGCGCTCAGGGAGAAGAAGTCATGAGGCGTCGCAACGGACCCCTCTTCTGGCTGGGCATGGGCGCGTTGAGCCTGATCTTCGTCGGCCCGCTCCTGCTCATCTTCCTGACGTCCTTCAAGTCGCAGAGCGAGGCCCGCACCGTCCCGCCGACGTACCTGCCCCAGGAGCCGACTCTCCGGGCCTACGACGTCCTGTTCTTCCAGGACGCCGCAAGCCCGGTGCTGCGCTGGTTCGCCAACTCCATGGCGGCGGCCACGATGCACGCCCTGCTCGTCCTGTTCGTCTGCTCCCTCGCCGGCTATGCCTTGGCGCGCATGGAGTTCCGCTTCAAGAACGCCATCTTCAGTGCCATCATCCTCACCCTGTTCGTGCCGGGCTTCATCTTCCTCATGCCCAACTTCCTGCTGCTCGACAAGCTCGGCTGGCTCGACCAGATCTGGGCGCTCGTCGTGCCCGGGGCGGCAGGCGCTTTCGGAGTCTTCTTCATGCGGCAGTTCTTCCTCGGTCTGCCGAAGGAGCTCGAGGAGAGCGCCCGCCTCGACGGCGCCGGAGCCTTCCGCACCTGGTGGTCCATCGTCCTCCCGAATGCACGGCCGGCACTCGTCACGCTGGGCGTGCTCAGCTTCCTCGCCAACTGGAACGACTTCATCTGGCCGATCTACGTGCTCTTCTCCCCGGAGCGGCTGACGCTGCCCGCCGGCCTCAGCCGGCTCCAGGGCGCCTACACGATCGACTACCCCGTGGTCATGGCCGGCGCCATGCTCGCCGCGATCCCCGTCCTCGCGCTCTACGTCTTCGTGCAGCGCTACGTCATCGAGGGCGTCGCCAACAGCGGCGTCAAGGGCTGAGGAGTCCGTATGCGTCCCCTGACCTCCCTGAGCGCCCGTGCCTTCCGGCGCGGAACCGCCTGTCTCGCAGCATTCGTCACGGTCGTCGGTATGAGCGCCGCGGCACCGGCATCAGCGGGTCGTATGCCGTCCGCGGCCCTCCCGACGGCATACGACAACGCCGTGTCGGACTCCTTCTCGGACACGTTCGCCGACCCGTCCGTGATCCGCGGCCGCGACGGCTGGTGGTACGCCTACGCCACGTCCGACCCGCTGCGCTCAGGTGACGCCCCCGGCGCGATACACATGGCGCGCACCCGTGACTGGTCGAGCTGGGAGTACCTCGGCACCGTCTTCGACGCGGGCAACCGACCGTCGTGGGCGACCCCGACCTCGGGCCTGTGGGCCCCCGACATCCGTTTCGTGGCAGGGCGGTACGTCCTCTACTTCACCGTCACCGACACGACGCTCCACCCCGGCGACGACTCGGCCATCGGCGCCGCGACGGCGCCCACGCCGTCGGGCCCCTGGACTCCCGCCCCCGCGCCGGCCATCCCACCACGGCCGGCGTCGGGTGGCGGGTTCCTCTGGACCTTCGACCCGGCGGGGTTCACCGACACCGACGGGCAGCGCTACGTCTACTTCGGCAGCTACTTCGGCGGCATGTGGGCGACGCGCATGTCGGCGGACGGCCTGACGCCGGTCGGCGCGGCCACGCAGGTGGCGATCGACAACCGCTACGAGGGCTCCTACGTGGTGCGCCACGGCGACTTCTACTACCTCATGGGCTCGGCGGCGAACTGCTGTGCCGGCCCGACCACGGGCTACTCCGTCTTCGCCGGCCGCGCGCGCTCGCCCCTCGGGCCGTTCCTCGACGCCGAGGGCACGCCGCTGCTCACCTCGCGCGTCGGTGGCACGACCGTGCTGACGCAGAACGGCAACCGCTTCGTCGGCGCCGGCCACCATGCCGTCGTCACCGACGCGCAGGGGCGCGACTTCATCGCCTACCACGCCATCGACCGGACGAACCCGTGGCTCACGACGCCCTTCGGGATCAACCGCCGGCCCATGCTCCTCGACGTTCTCGACTGGGTCGACGGCTGGCCGCGCACCCGCGCAGGGGCCGGTCCGTCGGACACGCCCCAGCCGGCGCCGTCCTTGGAATCGGGGCTCGGCATCACACCGACCGATCCGTTGGCGAGCGGCTTCACGGGCCTGGCCGCGGGACCGGCGGATCCCGTCACCGGCAACACGGCTCTCGTCCACGGCACCGCCTCGACGGCGGCGTTCGCCCCCGCCGGGCCGCTCCACGTGCGTCTCGACCACCAGGGCACCGAGCCGCTCCGTGTTCTGCTCGGGCGCGACCCTGCCGTCAAGATCACCCTGGACCCCAAGGGTCGCCGGCTCACCGCCCAGGTCGAGCGCGACGGCACCGTGCGCTCGTCGACGACGGCGTTGCCCCCGATCCCGACCGGGGCGTGGCGCACGCTGACCGTCGAGGCGACGGCAGACGGGCTCACCGCCGAGGTGACCGAGAGCGACCTCGCCGACGTCGTGGCCCGGGTGAAGGTGTCCGGCGACGCCAGGCCCGCTGCCGCCCCGGTACGCCTGAGCAGCAGCAACGCGGTCGTCGACAACGTCGTCGTCAACCCGGCAGCCGCGGATGCAGCCGCCCTCGCGCCAGTGCCGGTGGCCGGGGCGCTCCTGTCGTCCGAGGAGTTCGACGAGCCGGACCTACCCGGCTTCACGTGGGTGCGGCGCAACTCGGCCGTGACCGTGTCGGGCGGCAGCCTGCGCTGGCCGGTCGAGGGCGCCGACCTCGTCGGTGGTGGCAACACCGCGGGCGTGCTGCTCCACGACGTCCCGGGCGACGGCGACTGGATCGCCGAGGCCAGGACGACGCTAGACCTCGGCACCGACTCGGTGCGCAACTACCAGCAGGTCGGGCTCGTCGCCTACGCGAACGACGACGACTTCGCCCGCCTGTCCAACGTCGCGATCTGGAACACCCGCCAGACCGAGTTCGGCCGCGAGACCGCGGCCGACCCCGACGCACCGGACGGCCCGACGAGCTACGGCGGCGCCATCATCGGCACGTCGGCGCCGACCCTCTGGCTGCGGCTCGCCCACCACCGGAACGCTGCCGGCGAACACCTCTACCGGGCGGGCACGAGCCGTGACGGCGTGCACTGGACGTGGGGCGCGACGTGGACCTTCCGCGCCGACACCCACCCGCGCATCGGGCTCGTCGCCCACGGCGGTGCGTCCCCGACCGTCACCGCCGAGGTCGACCACCTGCGGTTCTACGCGTCGAGCTGGCCCGCCGACCCGGGCGCCGGATGAGCGCTGCCACCCGGGGCGCCTTCGTCCTCGTCGCGGTCGCCGCGACCGTCCTCACCGGCGCCTGCCAGGCGCTCGACCCCGCCACCAGCCCGACAGGAGACCGCGTGACCACCCCCGCGACGCAGGCAGCACCACCCACCGCGACGAACCCGGTCTGGCGGAGCAACTTCCCCGACCCGCAGATCCTCCCGGCCGGCGACGGCTGGGTCGCGATCGCGACCAACGGCAACGGCATGAACGTCCAGACGCTGACGAGTGACGACCTCGCCACGTGGACGCAGGGGAGCGACGCGCTTCCGCGCGTCGCCTCGTGGAGCACGCCGGGCAAGGTGTGGGCGCCCGAGGCGCACCGCTTCGGCGACCGGTGGGTCATGTACTACACGACGATGGCGCCCGACCCGACGATCCAGTGCATCGGTCTGGCCGTTGCCGACGACCCCAGGGGACCCTTCACCGACACGAGCAGCCAGCCGCTCGTCTGCGAGCACGACCAGGGCGGCTCCATCGACGCGTCACCGTTCGTGGCGTCCGACGGCACGGCATACCTCTTCTGGAAGAACGACGGCAACGCCGTCGGGGTCGACACGTGGATCTCCGTGCAGCGCCTCTCGTCGGACGGTCGGCGACTCGAGGGTGAGCCGAAACGCCTGATCCGACAGGACCTTCCGTGGGAGGGGCAGCTTGTCGAGGCACCCTTCGTCTGGGAGCGCGACGGCGTCTACCACCTCTTCTACTCCGCCAACGACTACGGCAGCGACCGGTATGCCGTCGGGCACGCCATCGCGACGTCGCCGACCGGTCCGTTCACCAAGGATCCCGAGCCGGTGCTGACGAGCACCGACCTCGCGGCCGGGCCGGGTCACTGCGCGCTGTTCGAGGCCGGCGGCCGGGTGCTCATGGTCTACCACGCGTGGGCACCCGACTCGATCGGCTCGGAGGTGCCCGGCCGCACGATGTGGCTGAGCGAGGTCACCTTCGACGGCGCGAAGGTCTCGGTCACCCCACCGCGGACGCAGCTGCCCGACGGGCTCTGAGATGGCCGTGTATCAACCCCACCCACGTCGTCTCTGAGTGTCATGGGGAACGGTGCGGGGCAGGGGGGCTGCCCCGCACCACACCCCGAATCGCTTGGGCGGCTGGCCCGTTGAGGTACGTTAACCGCCATCAGGGCCCGGGATCGCAGACCTGATCAGTCGCGAGCCGGGCCCTCTGGCGTGTCCCCGGACGGCGAGGTCGCCGCCCCACTCGGTCTCAGGTGCGGGCTGCGGCGAGCACCCGCCCAGTGCCGGTGCGCACCTCGAGAGCCTGGATCTCGTTGGGCCGCAGGGCCGTCGCTCCGGTGACGCGGGAGTAGCCGGTGGTCGTCGCGCGCCAGGAGGCCGCGGTCGTCGCCTTGCCGCTCCGGTCGATGACCCAGAGCGCGAGCTCGCCGTCGGTCGGCATGTCCTCGCAGTCGATGTCGAGCTGCGTGCCCCAGCCTCGCGTCACGAGGGCGATGTCGATCCGGACCTGGCTGCCGGCGACGGCAGCGGCGGCGACGTGCGTCGTCGGCAGCGTCGGCGTGGCGGGTGTCAGCAGCAGCGGACCGAGCCACGCGCCGCCGGCGAAGATGAGGACCGCGGCCGCGGCCGTGACGACCGAGAGCCACGTGCGCCGCCGGCGTCGGCGGCGGCCGACCTCGGCGAGCAGGCTGGTGACGCGCTCGTCGTCGTGGTCGGTCAGGAGCGGGGCGGGCACCGCGACCGGGGCCTCGCTGAGGTGGGGACCGCCCTCGGGACCGGCGAGGTCGAGCAGGCGGGGGAGCCCGGACACCTGGCCCATGTCGGTCTGGCACTGCCGGCACGAGCGCAGGTGCTCGCTGAAGGCGCGGTGGTCGTCATCGGACAGGCCACCGAGCACGTACGCCCCGAGCAGCGCGTGCAGGTCGTCCGGTCCGGTGGTCATCTCGTCACTCCCATCTCGTCGAGGATGTCGCGCAGGTTGCGCACGGCGTAGTAGGCGCGGGACTTCACGGTGCCCTCGGGCACCCCGACCCGCACGGAGGTCTCGGCGACGGTCAGGCGTTCGTAGTAGAGGTAGCGCACGATCTCGCGGTGGTTGGACTGGAGGCGGCCGAGGGCTTCCTCGACGAGCACCTGGTCGAGGGCGCGGTCGAGCGCGGAGTCCGTCTCGGCGACGTCGACGAGCTGCGCCTGCTGGGGTCGGCGTCCGGCGGCGCGGTGCTGGTCGACGATGAGGTGGCGGGCGGTCGTGATGAGGTAGGCGCGCAGGTTGTCGGCCTCGGGGGCCTGCTTCCAGACCCGCAGGATGACCTCCTGGACGATGTCCTCGACGCGGTTGGCGTCGCTCGTCGCGCGCCACACAACGCGTCGCAGCATCGGCCCGTGCTCGCGGTAGATCTCAGCGACCGCCTCGTCGTCGAGCGGCATGCCGCAGCCACCTCCTCACTGGTGCTCCCGGTTGCAGAGACGCCTCCGCGCCCCGTCCGGTTCATCAGTCCGACCCCTGAACCGTCTCACGTCCGTATGCCGTCCGGCCCGGTCCCGGCCTAGCGTGGGGCCATGTGCCCCGTCGACCTGCCGAACCCGGCCCAGCACCCCGTGACCGGCGGTCTCTTCCTGTCTCCGGTGCCCGCCGGTTCGGGCTGGCCGGGTGACCCGGCGACGGCCGAGACGCCTGTGGCGACCACCGCGGCGCAGGTGCGCCGGCTCGCGAAGGGGGCGGACGGCATACGCGAGCTCGATGGCCGGATCAGCGTGTGCCGCGCGTGCCCGCGGCTCGTCGCGTGGCGCGAGTCGGTGGCGACCCACGGGCGCCGGGCCTCGTTCGCCGACCAGCCGTACTGGGGCAGGCCGGGGCCGTCGTTCGGCGACCCCGAGGCGGAGGTGCTCGTCGTCGGACTCGCCCCGGCGGCCAACGGCACCAACCGGACCGGCCGGATGTTCACCGGTGACCGCTCCGGCGACTGGTTGTATGCCGCCCTCCACCGGGGTGGGTACGCGAGCCAGCCCACGTCGGTCGCCTCGGGCGACGGGCTGGTGCTGACCGGACTGCGGATCGTCGCCGCCGTCCGGTGCGCCCCGCCGGCCAACAAGCCGACGACCGAGGAGAAGGCGGCGTGCGCGCCGTGGCTCGACCGGGACCTCGAGCTCTCCGAGCCGCGACTGCGATCGATGCTCGCGCTCGGGGCGATCGCCTGGGACGCGGCCCTCGGGGCGGCCCGCCGCCGAGGCTGGGACGTGCCGAGGCCCAAGCCGAGGTTCGGCCACGGCGCCGAGGCCGTGCTGACCACCGAGACGGGACGGCAGGTGCGGCTCGTCGGCAGCTACCACGTGAGCCAGCAGAACACGTTCACCGGCAAGCTCACCGAGGCCATGCTCGACGAGGTCATCGTGCGCCTCTGAGCGCGACCGCGCTCACTGGGGGACGACCGGGCCGCACGGCATACGATCGCGGGATGATGCCCTGGCTCGTCGTCGCGCTCGCCCTGGCGCTGGTCGGGCTGCTCCTCCGGCGCGCGGCCCTCGTCGTGCGGCGTCGAGGAGCCGGCCACGTGATGGCGCCGTTCGAGGAGATCTGGCGCCCGACCGCGCTCGAACCACACGCCGAGGTGCGCCAGCAGTCGCAGCGGCGCGCGCCCGCCCCGTCGCCCGACGACGCGTGACGCCCACCCCTCTGGCGGTCAGGCCACGCAGAACTCGTTGCCCTCGGGGTCGAGCATGACGACGTGCCCGAGGGCGCCGTCGTCGCTCTCCTCGCGGACGACGGTCGCGCCGAGGTCGACGAGCTGGGGCACCCTGGCGCGGATGAGCCGTTCGCGCTCGACGAGGTCCCACGGGCCCTCGCCCGCGACGCGGATGTCGATGTGGAGGCGGTTCTTGGCCGACTTCGGCTCGGGCACCCGGAGCCAGCCGATCGCGGGGCCCCTGCCGTTCGGGTCGATGATCGAGGCGCCGTCGGGGTCGTCGTAGCCGGGCTCGGCGACGTAGCCGAGGGCCGCCGCCCAGAAGGCTGCGAGCCGGTGCGGGAGGGTGGCGTCGCAGCCGAGGGTCCAGTGAGTGGCCATGACGACACCGTAGGAGCCGATCCGGACGTTCGGCGTCCTCGACGCGGGCCCGGCTCTGGCCGTGCTGAGTAGGGGCGCCGATGCGGGCCCGGCGGACGTGGGCGATGGTGGAGGCGTGGAGCCACGCAGCGTTCGCCCGTACATCGTCGCCCTCGGCCTGCTCTGGATCGTCCCGGCCGTCCTCGTGCTCGTGCTGCACCTGACGCTCCCGGACTACAACGCCTCGGGGCAGTGCACCGGTCTCGGCTTCGGCTGCACCCCGACCCCTGCGGACACGGTGCTGTTCCTCGGCTACCTGGCCGCGCTGCCGCTCTTCCTCCTCGGCATGGTGGCCTGCCTCGTCATCGCCGTCGTGCGCGCGCGCCGCGACCGGCGCGATTCCGGCCGCGACGAGGTCGAGACGACGGGCAGCCGCGACGCCGGCGACCCCGAGCGCTGACTCCGCCGGTGCCCCGGCGTCAGAGGCCGGCGAACGGCAGCAAGGGGTCGAACCCCAGGACGGCGAGCATGCCGGTCGTGGCCACGACCCCGGTGACCAGGGCGATCGGGAGAGCGGCCAGCACCGGCGGCCACGCTGCCGCTCGGGTCCGCATGGTCAGTCTCGACAGTCCCAGCGCGCCGAAGACGTTGGTGCCGATGCCGACCGCCAGCGCCAGCTCGTAGCGGCCGATGTCCGGGTCGTCGACCGAGCCCAGATCGAGCACGTAGGCGAAGCCGTAGGTCAGGGAGTGCATGACCAGCAGCACGAACGCCAGGCCGGCCAGAAACGCCGTCGTCAGGGCGCCGATGGCAAGTGACCACCACGGCAGGCTGAGTCCCCAGCGACTCTCGACCGGCTCTGCCCCGCCCATGCGTGTCATCCTCGCGACTCCTGGCCGTGCACCGCGTCTGTATGCGTACTCGACCTGGACTGTCAGGCGCGGTCAGAGGGGACGTGCGTAGCCGAGGAGCTCTGGGCAGGGCGCGAACGAGCTCCTGCTGCGCTCTCCGGTCGGCTCCCATCCGTGCTTCTCGTAGAAGCGGCGGCCGCGACCGTTGCCCGTGAAGACGCGGAGCCGGGCACGCCGGATGCCGCGGTCGCGCAGGTGGTCGAGGACGTCGTCGTGCGCGAGCGTCGCCAGCCCGCTGCCCCAGTGGTCGACGGCGATGCCGAAGTGCAGGAACTCGTCGCCACGAGTTGCCGCGAAACCAGCGACAGCCCCCTCGGAGAGGACGACGAAGCAGTCGGTCCCGGGAAGGTCGATCTCGCGGAGCCACCGTTCGGCGATGGCCTCGCGCGGGAACGGGTGCTGGTCCTGAGGGAAGACGTCGGCCAGCCCGAGGACCGCCCCCGGTCACGCGGGCAGTATGACCCAGGTGCGCGCCGCGGCGTGACGAGCCAGCATGGCATCGAGCAGGGCGATGGGTGATGATCGTGCTGACTCGCTGACCCGCCGACGTGTCAGCCTCATCGAACGACAGGGAAGTTGAGGTTCACATGTCCGACCTCTCAGCCGCGCCACGTCTCGGCGGCCTGCGGAGCTTCTTCGACCGAGGCGGCTTCTGGCGGCTCGTGCCGCTCGTCGTCGTCTACCTCGCCATCTACCTCGGTGCGGGCCTGCTCGCGACGACGGTCTTCGCCCGACAAGGTGAGGAGGAGCTGCTGACGACCGTCGGCAGCGTCTTCGTCGACGTCACCTTCGCGCTCATCGTCGGCGCGGTCGTCCTCGGTGTCTTCCTGTGGGCGATGGGCTGGACCCGCGAGGTCTTCGGCCCGCAGCCCATCGGCGGGTCGCGGTGGATGTGGATCGGCCCGACCCTCGTCACGATCCCGATCGTGCTGCGTATCATCGGCCCGGACTACGGGAAGTACAGCCTCGCCGTCATCGTGCTCACGATCGTGACGGGGCTGCTCGTCGGCCTCGTCGAGGAAGTCCTGACCCGCGGCATCGCGGTCAAGATGCTGCGCGACGCCGGACACTCGGAGCGCGTCGTGGCGCTCGTCTCCTCGCTGGTCTTCGCGGCGCTCCACTCGGTCAACCTGCTGAGCGGTCAAGCGGTCACGACCGTGGGGGTCACGATGGCCTACACCTTCGGGTTCGGTGTCTGCATGTACCTCACGATGCGCGTCACGCGATCGATCATCCCCGCGATCGTGCTCCACGGGCTGACCGACCCGTTCGTCCTGCTGTCAACGGGTGGCATCGACGAGGTGGGCTCGAACGGGACCCAGAACGCCCTGCTGACCGTCGCGGGCTCGTTCAGCTTCATCATCATCGTCGCGGGACTGGTCATGGTGTGGTTCGTCCGGGGGCGCGTCGCCCAAGGCACGGACGGGACCGTCCACGACCCGGTGGGCGCCACGAAGGGCTGAGGTCCACGCGGGCTGCCCGCGCCGTGTCTCACGGTCGCGGCGGATCCGCTCCCGGTGTGGTGCCCCGCCGTGGGGTGAGGTCGACGAGGTGCAGGTGCAGCGGTCCGCCCGAGGGGGCGGGGTAGCGCCGCCCCAGTCTGGCTGGTGGTCTGTGTCGGTCTGGCTGTTTCTGGTCGGCGCGGGGGTCTGGGTCGGGGGCCAGGGTGAGGTGTGGTGGGTGCGGGGTTGGCGGCCGATGGGGTGGGCCGATGACCAGGCCTGTGTCGGTCGTGAAGGTGAGCCCGTCGGGGTGGGTGGGGTCGCCGGTGAGGGTGAACTCGCCGCGGTGGTGTCCGTCGTGGTGGAACGGGCAGAGGCCGAGGAGGTTGGTGGTGTCGGTGGGTCCGCCGTCGCGCCAGTGCTGGAGGTGGTGGATCTCGAGGTTTCGGGTGCTCCCGCAGCCGGGGAACCGGCAGCCCCGGTCGCGGTCGAGGACCAGGATG
>NZ_LMSW01000013.1:127368-197852 GCF_001429645.1 Terrabacter sp. Soil810 | reverse complement strand
TCGCAGGTCAGCTGGTTCGTGATGTGCTGGGGGAGGCGGGGTCGGCCGGTGAGCCAGCCGCCGCCGGTGTCGAGGTGGACCTGGACCCGGTATCTGGCGGACCGCGCCCGCCGCGCCGCCCCACCCGAACCACCCGACCCGGCAGACGCGTGACTGCCGGTCGTGGTGGTGGCGGCGTCGAGGGAGCGGGTGGCGAGCACGGTCAGCGCGTCGGCCCACGTGACCAGGGGCTTGCCTGCGGCGGTGCAGCACCGGTCCGGGTGCAGCACGTCCCCGTTCAGGGCCCGCTTCTCCTCCTCACTCACGCNTCACGCCCTCGCGGTTGGCGGGGTCGTGGCTCAGGGTGTGGAAGAGGTGGTCCTTCGCCTCGGTGAGCGCGGCCTCGACGAGGGCGCCGACCTCGGCGGGCGCGTCGTAGCGCAGCCGGAACCGCCCCTCCGCGTCCAGGCCCATGCTCAGGTGCGCCGGCTCGACCGGCGCGGGCTTCACACCGGTCCCGACTCCGGGTCGTGCTGCTCGGGCTGGAGCTCGCCGGGCAGGCCGCGGCCGCGGTCGTCGACGGTGTCGGGCTGCAGGGTGAAGTCGTAGCGGGTGACCGAGCGCTGCAGCTGGGTGACGGTCGCGTGCTGCGCGAACTCGGCCACGGTCGCGTCGAACGCGGCCGGGGTGTGCCGGGCCACGACCGCGGCCTGGTCCAGGCTGATCCGCCCCTCCCGCAGCGCGGCCGCGGTGGCGGGCAGCTCCCCGGCGCGGCGGGCCAGCAGGATCACCGCGCCCGCCTGACCCCGGGACAGTCCCGCGCGCAGCATCAGCCAGTGCTCGGGGGAGCGCAGCCCCGCGGCCTGCCACGACCCCNCGCGACGAAGTCGACGAGCCGGGCGTGCGCGTCGTGCAGGTCGGCGGCCAGGGACGCGACGTGGTCCCAGTCCTGCTCGATCTGCTGCGCGGTCCGGCTCTGCTCCATCCCCTGATCGTACAGGTGTTCGATCGACCCGACAAGACTTGTCCACACGAAAAGCACTGTCCCGCAACGGTTTACGACTCAACAGCGTTCAGCGGTACGACTTCGCCTGCAGCTCGAAGAGCTCTGCGTAGGCACCCCCGGCGGTCATCAGCTCGTCGTGCGTCCCCTCCTCGGCCACGCGCCCGTCGACGGTGGACGACGCTGCGACGAGCCACGGCACCCCGACGGCGACGCCGGAGACGAAGAGCGCGTTGACGGCGACGAGCACGACCCCGAGCGGGTGCACGCGGAACTGGTGGCGCACGAGTCCGAGCACGGGATCCCCTGTCGTCGCGGACGCTGACTGCCCTCCGGTCTACCCGACCCCACCGACGAGCGCACCCGGATAACGTGGGCCCATGGGAGACAACGCGATCGCTGGGACGTCGTGGGTGGTCCAGGAGCTCGGCGGTGTCGTCACGACCGACCCGAAGCCGTAGCTGGCGTTCGACGAGGACGGCCGGGTCACCGGCACGACCGGCGTCAACCGGGTCATGGGGCGCTACGAGGTGGCGGAGGGCCTGCTCACGGTGGCCGATGCAGCCACGACCCGCATGGCCGGCCCGCCGGAGGCGATGGAGCAGGAGCAGCGACTGCTCGGGCTCTTGGACGCGCCGCAGGCGTTCGTCGTGACGGGCGACCGTCTCCAGGTCGGCGACGGCGAGACCCTCGCGCTCCTCGTGCGGCCGCGAGAGGGGTTCGACGTCGGTTAGCGTGGACGGCATGACGGGCCAGCCGTACTGGGAGAGCGCCGTGGACAAGCAGATCCGCGAGGCGCAGGAGCGTGGGGACTTCGACAACCTGCCGGGCGCAGGCAAGCCCCTCGACCTCAGCGACTCGGGCGATCCCGACTGGTGGGTCAAGCGCTTCGCGGCCCGCGAGCAGCTCGACCTGGCCGGTGCGCTGCCGGGAGCGCTGGGCCTGCGCAAGGAGGCGGCGGGCTACCCGGAGTCGCTCGTCGACGTCCGCACCGAGGCGCAGGTGCGCGAGATCATCGAGGGCTACAACAAGCGCGTCCTCGCCGACCGGCTGCGCCCCGCCGTCGGCAACCTGCCGCCGCTCATCGCCAAGACCCTCGACGTCGACGAGATGGTGCAGCGGTGGCGACCGCTGCGCGAGGCGCTCGAGGAGCAGCAGCGCGCGGCGCGCGACGAGGCGGCGGCCGCCCGGGCCGCCGCGCAGCAGCCCCGCCCGTCGTGGTGGCGCCGCCTCCTCGGAGGTTGAACGCGCCCTACCCAAGCGGCGTCCCGCGTGTCACGATCACGGGGAGCCGTGTCCCCGCGCAGGGCCACCCGTCGCAAAGGTGCGCATGTCCACAGCCTCCGGACTCGAAGCGGCCCTGACTGCGTTCGAGGACCCCGCAGCCAAGGCCCGGGACCTGCTGCGCCTGCACCGCTCCTGGGCGCACACGCACGAGGTGCCGGCGGGCGCGCGCGGTGTCGTCGCGCGGTCCTGGCTCCGGCAGACGCCCGAGGGCGACAAGATCTCGACGCCGATCTCCGACCACGCCCTGCTCGCCCGGCGCGAGCGCTCGCGCCTGCTCGCCTCGGTCGTGCCGGTCCTCAAGGACCGCCTGCTCCCCCTCGCCCACGAGGCCGGCAACGAGCTCGTCATCAGCGACGACGAGGGCTACCCGCTGTGGATGTTCGGGCCCTCGCCGATCCGTCGCCGCAGCGACGGTCTCGGCTTCGTCGAGGGCGCCCGCTGGCGCGAGGGCGACGTCGGCACCAACTCGCTCGGAACGGCGATGGAGGAGCGCAGGCCCGTCCAGATCTTCGGCCCCGAGCACGCCCGCGAGGACCAGCACGCGTGGGTGTGCACGAGCGCCCCGATCCTCGACCGTCGGGCGCGGACACCGCTCGGTGTCGTCACCCTGAGCGGGGCCTTCCGCACGGCGCACCCGCACACGCTGATGCTCGTCACCATGGCCGTCCGCGAGGCCGTCGACTCGCTCGCCGGCCAGCACGAGCGCGACCTGCGCCGGGTCGCCCGTGCCAGCGAGTCGTATGCCGGGTCGGGTCGTTTCGTCGTCGTCGACCGTCACGGGTGGGTGGCCCGGGCGGAGGGCTACGGCGTCGGTGAGCGGGTCTGGGTGCCGGGCAGCCTGCGCGAGGGCACCGTGTGGGTGCCCGAGATCGGGCAGGTCCGCGCCGAGGCGATCTCGGGCGGCTGGGTGCTCCACGAGGCGGCCACGACCGCCGCCACGCTCGAGGTCGTCCGTCACCCGAACCCGCGCGTCCTCGTCATCTCCGCAGGCTCGACCGTGGAGATCGCGCTCAGCGAGCGCCATGCCGAGATCGTCGCCCTGCTGGCGCAGCATCCCGCCGGGCTCGACACCGCCGCCCTCATGGCGCGGCTCGACGGCGCGACGACGCCCGTGACGATCCGGGCCGAGATGTCGCGCCTGCGCAAGCGCCTCGGCGGCCTCGTCGACAGCCGCCCCTACCGCCTCACCACGCGCGCGACGGTCCGGCCCGACGCGACCTGAGCACCCGGCATACGCCCTCTGGGTCTGCCTGCAACGTTCTGCAACCCTGTCCGGCGACCCCGGCCGCTCCTAGCGTCACTCCCACGACCCCACCACGTGGACAAAGGAGTTGGCGATGGGTGAGCAGTTGACGGCGAGCGAGTGGCTCGCGCGGTTCGGGGACGCCTTGGCCTCCGGCGAGGTCGACCGGGTGACCGGTCTCTTCGGCGACGAGTGCTACTGGCGCGACCTGATCAGCATGACGTGGAACATCCACACCTCCGAGGGCCGCGAGCAGATCGGCGACATGCTCTCGGGCGTCGAGCCCGGAGCATGGCCCACCGACATCGTGGCGACGAGCGAGTCGGAGTCCGACGGCGTCCACGAGGCGTGGTTCACCTTCGGCAACGCCATCTTCACCGGCAAGGGACTCGTGCGCGTCCGCGAGGGCCTCGCCTGGACCCTGCTGACCAGCGCGCAGGCGCTCAAGGACCACCCGGAGCCGTCCGGCACGCGCCGACCGCGCGGCGCCGAGCACGGCGTCAACGTCTCGACCGAGAACTGGCTCGACAAGCGGCAGCAGGAGGTCGAGTCCTACGGCGTCGACGCCGAGCCCTACGTGCTCGTGGTCGGCGGCGGCCAGGGTGGCATCGGCCTCGCCGCGCGGCTCAAGCGTCTCGGCGTGCCGACGCTCGTCGTCGACAGGTACCCCAGGCCCGGCGACCAGTGGCGCAGCCGCTACCACTCGCTCTGCCTGCACGACCCGGTCTGGTACGACCACATGCCCTACCTGCCCTTCCCCGACCACTGGCCCGTCTTCACGCCCAAGGACAAGATGGGCGACTGGCTCGAGAGCTACACCCAGGTCATGGAGCTCGACTACTGGAGCAACAGCGAGGCGACGTCGGCGACCTTCGACGAGGCCACCGGCGCCTGGACGGTGCACGTGACCCGTGAGGGCCGCGAGGTCGTGCTCCACCCCGCCCAGCTCGTCCTCGCCACCGGCATGAGCGGCATCGCCAACGTGCCGACGCTGCCCGGCCAGGACGTCTTCCAGGGCGACCAGCACCACAGCAGCAAGCACCCCGGCGGCGCGCGCTACGTCAGCAAGAAGGTCGTCGTCATCGGGTCGAACAACTCGGCCCACGACATCTGTGCCGACCTGTGGCAGAACGGCGCCCAGCCGATCATGCTGCAGCGCTCCAGCACCCACATCGTGAGGTCCGACTCGCTCATGGACACGGTGCTCGGCCCGCTCTACTCCGAGGAGGCCGTCGCCAACGGGATCGACCACGACACCGCCGACCTCGTCTTCGCATCGATCCCCTACAAGATCCTCGCCGACTTCCAGCGACCCGCCTTCGACGCCATCCGTGAGCAGGACGCCGACTTCTACGCCGCTCTCGAGGCGGCCGGATTCGACCTCGACTTCGGTGACGACGACTCGGGCCTCTTCCTCAAGTACCTCCGCCGCGGCTCGGGCTACTACATCGACATCGGCGCTTCCGAGCTCGTCGCCAAGGGCGCGATCCGGCTGGTGCGCGGGCAGGTCGACCACCTGACCGAGCACGCCGTCGTCCTCACCGACGGCACCGAGCTCGAGGCCGACGCCGTCGTCTACGCCACGGGCTACGGGTCGATGAACGGCTGGGCCGCCCGGCTCATCAGCCAGGACGTCGCCGACGCCGTCGGCAAGTGCTGGGGCCTCGGCTCCGACACGACGAAGGACCCCGGGCCGTGGCAGGGCGAGCTGCGCAACATGTGGAAGCCAACCCGCCAGGACAACCTGTGGTTCCACGGGGGCAACCTGCACCAGTCGCGGCACTACTCGCGCTACCTGGCGATGCAGCTCAAGGCGCGCATGGAGGGCATCGACACCCCCGTGTACGCCCTCGCGGAGACCCACCACCTGGCCTGAGCCTGAGTGAAGTCTGGGAGTCCCATGTCAGGTGCATGGGAATGCCCCCGCGGCGGGTCGCGAGACCCCCGCGGGGGCAGGCACGGGGCTACGGTCGAGCGGCCCACCCGCACCCCGAACAGCCCAGAGGTGAACCCATGAGGCGTCCCACCCCCAGAGCCGCCGGCCTCGCGGCCGCAGCAGTCGGCTCGATCATCGGCTCCCTGGTCGTCGCCAGCGCGTCCCCGGCCCTCGCCCACGGCGACGCCGGCGGCCGTCACGACCAGACCCTGACCCCGCGTACCCAGTTCGTCATGGCGCCCGACGGCTCGAGCGGCGCGCGCGCCGACGGCGCCGGCATCCCCAACATCGACTCGGTGAAGAAGACGATCTACAGCTACTACGGCGACCCCGGCACGGGCCGGGCCGACCGGGCGAGCTCGCCGTACATCTCCGAGATGCGCTCGATCACGGACGGCCTCCGCGCGTCCCTGAAGCGCACGTACGCCGCGGCCGAGCGGGCCGGCACGAAGCCGGCCATCGTGTTCGACGCCGACGACACGACGCTGTGGACCTACGACATGGAAGTCGCGGACATGAAGTTCGTCTTCGACCCCGTGCGCCAGGACTACTGGGTGCAGCACCAGCTCTTCCCCGCGACGCCGACCATGGTCGACCTCGTCAACGAGGCCGATGCCATGGGCTTCACGATCTTCGGTCTCACCGGTCGCGGCGCGGCCCAGAAGGACGCGACGATCGGCAACCTCAAGGACGTCGGCTACAACGCCTTCACGCCCGACCACTACTTCACGAAGTGGGCCGGGTCGACGCCGCCCGCCTACCTCACGTGCGCCACGGCCAAGTGCACGACGGTCGAGTACAAGGCCGGCACGCGCAAGCACATCGAGCAGGACCTCGGCTACGACATCGTGCTCAACATCGGCGACCAGTGGTCCGACCTGCAGGGCGGCCACGCCGACCGCAACGTCAAGCTGCCGAACCCGACCTACTACCTCCCGTCGCCGAACCTCCCGGGTGTCGAGGAGCCCAGCCTCACCCAGCGCACGCACTTCACGATGGAGCCCGACGGCTCGAGCGGACTCACCGAGAGCGGCGAGGGCATCCCCAACATCGACTCGGTCAAGAAGACGATCGCCACCTACTACGGCGACCCCGGCACCGGCATCGCCGACAGGACGAGCTCGCCCTACATCACCGAGCTCGCGGCCCTCGAGGCCCGCAACACCCAGCGACTCGTCAGCGAGTGCCGCCAGGGCGTGCGCGCCGGCACGAAGCCCGCCGTCGTGTTAGACGCCGACGACACGACGCTGTGGACCTACGACATGGAGGTGGCGGACATGAAGTTCGTCTTCAACCCCGTGCGCCAGGACTACTGGGTGCAGAACAAGCTCTTCCCCGCCACACCCGGAATGCCTTCTCTCGTCAAGGCCGTCGCCGACTCCGGCTGTACGGTCATCGGCCTGACGGGTCGCAACACCGGCCAGAGGGCGGCCACGCTCGCGAACCTCCACGAGCAGGGCTACCCGCAGTTCACCGACGACCTCTACTTCACGAAGTGGCGCTCGACCGAGACGCCGCCGGCCTACATGCAGGGCCACTGCAAGGCCTACCCGACGTGCACGACGATCGAGTACAAGTCGACGACCCGTGCGCACGTCGAGCAGGACCTCGGCTACGACGTCGTCGCCAACCTCGGCGACCAGTACAGCGACCTCATCGGCGGCCATGCCGACCGTGCGGTCAAGCTGCCGAACCCGACGTACTACCTGCCCTGACGTCGGGGGTCAGTGCTGCTCGCCGACCTCGTGCGCGACGAAGCGGACGAGGTCGGCGACGGAGTCGACGATGCGGCTCGGGCGGTACGGGAAGTGCTCGACCTGCTCACGGCTCGTCGAGCCGGTGAGGACGAGGACCGTGCGCAGACCGGCCTCGAGCCCGCTGATGATGTCGGTGTCCATGCGGTCGCCGACCATGATCGTCGTCTCGGAGTGCGCGTCGAGGCGGTTGAGGGCGCTGCGCATCATGAGCGGGTTGGGCTTGCCGATGTAGTAGGGCTGGCGACCGGTCGCCGTCGAGATGAGGGCGGCGACCGAGCCGGTGGCCGGGAGCGTGCCGGCCGGGCTCGGGCCGCTCGGGTCGGGGTTCGTCGCGATGAAGCGGGCGCCCTTCTCGATGAGGCGGATCGCGCGGGTGATGGCCTCGAACGAGTACGTGCGCGTCTCGCCGAGGACGACGTAGTCGGGGTCACGGTCGGTCATGACGTAGCCGACGTCGTGCATGGCCGTCGTCAGGCCGGCCTCGCCGACGACGTAGGCCGAGCCGCCGGGCCGCTGCTCGGCGAGGAACTGCGCCGTCGCCAGCGCCGAGGTCCAGATCGCCTCCTCGGGCACGTCGATGCCGCTGCGGAGCAGCCGGGCGCGCAGGTCGCGCGGCGTGAAGATCGAGTTGTTCGTCAGGACGAGGAAGCTCCGGCCGGACTCCTTGAGCGCCGTGACGAACTCGGCGGCGCCGGCGATCGCGTCCTCCTCGTGCACGAGGACGCCGTCCATGTCGGTGAGCCACGTCGCGACGGGCCGGTGATCGGTCATGGACCCCATTGTGGCGGGTCGGGCCGCCGTCCCGCTCAGGACGCCGAGTGGGCGATGGCGAGGTCGACGCGGTCGGCCGTCAGGGCGTGCTGGATGACCATGGTGGCCGCACCGATGACGCCGGCCTGGACGCCGGTGGTCGCCGGCACGATCTGCAGCACGCCGGTGGCGAGGGGGAGCGAGCGGCCGTAGACGACCTCGCGCACGCCGGCGATGAGGCTCTCGCCGGCCTGGACGAGCGAGCCGCCGATGACGATGACCGACGGGTTGAGCAGGCTGACGCAGGTGGCGAGCACCTCGCCGATGGTGCGACCGGCCTGGCGCACCGCGAGGGCGGCCGGGATGTTGCCGCCGCGGACGAGGTCGACGATGTCCTTGTTGGAGTCGGCGATGATCCCGATCTCCTTGAGCGCCTTGGAGATCGCGGGTCCGCTGGCGACGGCCTCGAGGCAGCCGACGTTGCCGCACGAGCAGAGCACCTCGGCGGCGTGGGGCGCCGCGACGTGGCCGAGGTCGCCGGCCGCGCCGACCGCCCCGCGGTGCAGGCGGCCGCCGCTGATGATGCCGGCGCCGATGCCGGTCGCGACCTTGACGAAGAGGAGGTGCTCGACGTCGGGGTGGGCCATCGCGTGCTCGCCGAGGGCCATGATGTTGACGTCGTTGTCGACGAGGACCGGGACGTCGAAGTCGCGTCGGACGTGGGCGGGCACGTCGTAGCCGTCCCAGCCGGGCATGATCGGCGGGCGCATCGGACGGCCGCTCGAGTGCTCGACCGGCCCGGGCACCCCGATGCCGATGCCGATGAGGTCGCGGGGCTCGCGGCCCGCCTGCTCGAGCAGGCGGCGCGTCGTCGCGACGAGCCAGTCGAGGACGACCTCGGGGCCGTCGGTGATGTCGAGGCTCTCGCCGATCTCACAGATCGGACGGCCGCTGAGGTCGGTCAGGGCGACCCGGCCGTGCGTGGCACCGATGTCCGCGCCGACGACCACGCGGGCCTCGGGGTTGAAGGCGAAGCGGACCGGCGGCCGGCCACCGGTGCTCGCGGCCTCGCCGCTGGGGGCGAGCAGGCCCGTCGCGAGCAGGGCGTCGACGCGGGCGCCCACGGTCGACCGGGCGAGGCCGGTCAGCTTGGCGAGCTCGGCACGCGTGCGCGGGGTCTCGTCGCGCAGCAGCTGCAGCAGCTCACCTGCGCCGCTGACGGCGGTGGCGGCATACGCGGACGACGTTGACTCTGGACGCACGTTCGAAGTCAAGCACACGCGGCTTCGGTATGTCATGCACACGGCTTTGGTGTGTCCACGAGAAAACTTTTGCTTGACGTTCCGACAAAAGTGGGTCACGGTGTGACGCATGGAATCTCGACGGCGAGATGTAGCAGGCGCCCCTCTCCTGCGAATGACGAACGTGGTCAAGCGTTTTCCCGGGGTCGTGGCCCTCGGTGGCGTCGACCTCGACGTGCAGCCCGGCGAGGTGCACTGCCTGCTCGGCCAGAACGGCGCGGGCAAGAGCACCCTCATCAAGGTGCTCGCCGGCGTCCACGAGCCCAACGAGGGCACCATCGAGTGGGCCGGCGAGCCGGTCACCCTGCACCACCCGCAGGCGGCGATGGACCTCGGCGTCGCGACGATGTACCAAGAGCTCGACCTCGTCGAGGGCCTCAGCGTCGCCGAGAACATCTTCCTCGGGCACGAGCCCACACGGTTCGGCTTCTCCCAGCGCACCGCCGCCCGCCGTGAGGCCGCCGCCCTGCTCGCCCGCCTCGGCCACCCCGAGATCTCGCCCTCCGTCGAGGTCGGCACGCTCTCGGCCGCCTCGTGCCAGATCGTCAGCATGGCCCGCGCCCTGTCCCGCGACGCGCAGCTCATCGTCATGGACGAGCCCTCCGCGGTGCTCGACGCCGGCGAGGTCAAGCAGCTCTTCCGCGTCATCGCCGAGGTGACCGGGCAGGGCGTCGCCGTCGTCTACATCTCGCACCGACTCGAGGAGATCCGCGAGATCGGTGACCGCGTCACGGTGCTCAAGGACGGCAAGACGGTCGCCACCGGCCTCGACGCCAAGACGACGCCGACCCAGGAGCTGATCCGTCTCATGACGGGCCGCTCCATCGAGTACGTCTTCCCGCCCAAGCCCGAGGTCGTCGTCGACGCCGAGCCCGTCCTCCGCGTCGAGGGCCTGGCCCGCGCGGGCGAGTTCGCATCGGTCACCTTCGACGTCCGTCCCGGCGAGGTCGTCGGGCTCGCCGGCCTCGTGGGCTCGGGTCGCTCCGAGGTCGTCGAGACGATCTTCGGGGCCCGCAAGGCGACGAGCGGCACGGTCAGCGTCGGCGGCAAGGCGGTGCGCGGGGGGTCCGTCGCCGCGGCCGTCGCCGCCGGGATCGGCCTGTGCCCCGAGGAGCGCAAGAGCCAGGCGCTCGTCCTCGGCGCCTCGCTCGCCTCGAACATCACCCTCGCGACGCTCCCGCGCTTCTCGCACGGCGGCCTGCTCGACGGGTCGGCCGAGGTCGAGGCCGCCGAGGAGCTGCTCGAGTCGCTCGACGTGCGCCCGCGCGGCGTCCACCGCGAGTCGCGCACCCTCTCCGGCGGCAACCAGCAGAAGGTCGTCCTGGCCCGCTGGCTGCTCCGCGGCTGCAAGGTGCTGCTCCTCGACGAGCCCACCCGCGGCGTCGACGTCGGGGCCCGCTCCGAGATCTACGCCCTGATCCGCCGCCTCACCGACGAGGGCGTCGCCGTCGTCGTCGTGTCCAGCGAGATCCCCGAGGTCCTGGGGCTGTCCAACCGGGTGCTGGTCCTCGCCGACCGCACCGTCCGTCACGAGGGCCCGGCCGACGAGCTCGACGAGCACGCCGTCCTCGACATCATCCTGAAGGGAGACGCGGCATGAGCGCCGACGTCACGAAGGTCGACCAGGCAGGGGAGCCCGTCGGCGGAGCCGCGAGCGGGACCACCCCGCCCACCCCGAGCGGACCACCGGTCGGTGGAGCCGCCTCCCGCCGGGAGGGAGGCATCGCCGGCTTCCTCAACGGACCCGTCGGCCGGAACGCGGGTCTCGTGCTGGCCCTCGTGCTCCTCGTCATCGTCGGCATCATCACGGCCGGGGACCGTTTCGCCAGCCCCGAGAACGCGCTGACGATCCTGCGACTCGGCTCGGTCATCGGCGTCGTCAGCGTCGGCATGACGTTCGTCATCTCCGGTGGCGGCATCGACCTGTCGGTCGGCGCCATCGTCGCCCTCTCGTCGGTCTGGGCCACCACGGTGGCGACCCAGACCATGGCCGCGAACTACCACTGGATCGTCATGGTCATCGCGGCGCTCGTCGTCGGGGCCGTCTGCGGACTCGTCAACGGGGTGCTGATCGCCTACGGGCGCATGGCGCCGTTCATCGCGACCCTCGCGATGCTCGCCGCCGCCCGGGGCCTGGCCGAGATCATCGCCAAGCGCCGCACCCAGATCATCCGCGACCGCGGCTTCATCGAGTTCTTCGGCGGCAGCGTCCTCGGCATCCCCGTGCTCGTCATCATGTTCGCGATCGTCGCCGTCGTCGGCTGGGTCCTGCTCAACCGCACGACGTTCGGGCGTCGCACGCTGGCCATCGGCGGCAACCCCGAGGCGGCCCGCCTCGCCGGCATCCGGGTGCAGCGCCAGACGATGTACCTCTACATCCTGCTCGGTGTCGCCTGCGGCATCGCCGCCGTGATGATCATGGCCCGCACGACGACCGGCACGTCCACGCACGGCACCCTCTACGAGCTCGACGCGATCGCCGCCGTCGTCATCGGCGGCACGCTCCTCAGCGGTGGCCGCGGCACGATCGTCGGCACCGTCCTCGGCGTCCTCATCTTCACGACGCTCACCAACGTCTTCACCCTCAACAACCTCGACACGTCGACGCAGGCGGTGGCCAAGGGGGCGATCATCGTCGCCGCCGTCCTGCTCCAGCAGCGGGTCTCCCGCACCAGGTCGGGCTAGCCGAACGGCCCGGTCGACAGCACCACCAGCACGGCAGAGCACCACTCACCTCGCACCACCCCTCTTCGCTCACATAGGAGTCAGCGTGTCCGCATCACTCTCCCGTCCGACCAAGCGCGTCGCCGTCCTGGCGATCGCCCTGAGCTCGGCCCTCGTCGCCGCCGGGTGCACGAGCAACGACCCGGCCACGACTCCCGCGGCCTCGACCCAGCAGACCGGCAGCGACGCCGTGAGCGACAACGACGCCCCCGGCAAGAAGGTCGTCATCGGCTTCTCCGGACCGGCGGCCGACCACGGCTGGCTCGCGGCGGTCAACAAGTCGGCCCAGGACGAGGCCAAGAAGTACAGCGACATCGAGCTCAAGTCGGCCGAGGGCACCAACGACGCCAGCCTCCAGATCAGCCAGATCGAGACCTTCATCAACGACAAGGTCGACGCGATCGTGCTGCTGCCGACCGACGGCGCTGCCCTCACCGAGGTCGCCACCAAGGCGATGCAGGCCGGCATCCCGGTCATCAACGTCGACCGGGAGTTCTCGAGCCCGTTCGCCGCGCGGGCGACGGTCCTCGGTGACAACTACGGCATGGGCGTCTCGGCCGGCACCTACGCCTGCAAGATCGTCAAGGACAAGAACATCGCCAACCCGGTCATCGCCGAGATCGCCGGCATCGACGCCCTGCCCCTGACGCAGGACCGGTCGAAGGGCTTCGCCGACGCGCTCAAGGCCTGCAACCAGACCGTCGACAACCGGGTCGCGGCGGAGTTCACGGTCGAGTCCGGCGAGAAGCAGGCGTCCAACCTGCTTCAGGCCGCCCCGAAGATCGACGTCCTGTGGAACCACGACGACGACCAGGGTGTGGGCGTCATGGCCGCCCTCGACCAGGCCAACCGCCACGAGATGGCCTTCATCGGCGGCGCCGGTTCGGCCAACGCGATGCGCTGGATCCAGGAGGGCAAGATGGAGGCCACGGTCATCTACCCGCCGACCCAGGCCGCCGACGGCATCAAGCTCGCGCGCCTCATCGCCCAGGGCAAGGGCCTGAGCGACCTCGTCCAGGTCGAGGTGCCCAACCGCATCGTCCTCAACGCGCCCGTCGTGACCAAGGAGAACGTCGAGCAGTACCTGCCCCTCGGCTTCGAGTCCTGACCGGTCGGTGCTCGCGCCACCGCACGCCAGGTGGCGCGGGCACCCCACCGCACCAGCAGGACCGAACCGTCAGCGGTACCACCCCTCGTCGGATGTGAGGACGTCATGAGCACACCCAGCAAGCCCACCCTCGGGGTCGGGATGATCGGCTACGCCTTCATGGGGCGGGCCCACTCCCAGGCCTGGCGCAACCTGCGCAGCTACTTCGACGTGCCGGCCGCGCCGCGCCTCGTCGCCGTGGCCGGGCGCAACGAGGCGGCCGCGCGCGACACGGCCGACCGCTTCGGCTGGGCCGGGGTCGAGACCGACTGGCGGCGCCTGCTCGAGCGTGACGACATCGACGTCATCGACATCTGCACGCCGGGCGACACCCACGCCGAGATCGCGGTCGCCGCTCTCGAGGCCGGCAAGCACGTGCTCTGCGAGAAGCCGCTCGCCAACTCGGTCGGGGAGGCCGAGGCGATGGTCGTGGCCGCCGAGGCGGCCCGGGCCCGCGGCGTCCGCTCGATGGTGGGCTTCACCTACCGCCGGGTCCCGGCCATCGCGTACGCCCGTCAGCTCGTCGCGGAGGGACGGCTCGGCCGTATCCTCCACGTCCGCGGTGCTTACCTGCAGGACTGGCTCGTCGACCCCGAGTCGCCGCTCACCTGGCGCCTCCAGAAGGAGCGTGCCGGCTCGGGGGCGCTCGGCGACATCGGCGCCCACATCGTCGACCTCGCGCAGTTCGTGACGGGTGAGCACCTCACCGGGGTGTCCGCCCTGACCGAGACGTTCGTGCGCGAACGTCCGGTGGCCGATCCGGCGGCCGCCGGGACCGGGGGGATCAGCGGCACGGCCGCGCAGAACGGCTCGGCCACCACCGGGCCGGTGACCGTCGACGACGCCGCCGTGCTCGTCTCGCGGATGAGCGGTGGCGCCCTCGCGACCTTCGAGGCGACCCGCTTCGCCAACGGCCGCAAGAACGCGATCCGCCTGGAGGTCAACGGGACCGAGGGCTCGCTCGCCTTCGACTTCGAGGACATGAACGTCCTCCACGTCTTCGACGGGCGCGTCCCGAGCCGCGACGCCGGCTTCACCCGGGTGCTCGTCACCGAGTCCACCCACCCCTACGTGGCGTCCTGGTGGCCGCCCGGTCACGTGCTCGGCTACGAGCACGGCTTCACCCACCAGGCGGTCGACCTGCTGACCGCCATCGCCGAGGGCACCGACCCCCGGCCTTCCTTCTCCGACGGGCTCCAGGTGCAGCGGATCCTGTCGGCGGTCGAGACGAGCGTGGAGCGGGAGGGGTCCTGGACCCCGATCGACGGGGCCCACGCGACGTCGCCGACCATGTCCTGAACGCTGCGGAGGCACTCGACCTCGCTTGTCAGACAAGGAGATCCAGCACAAACCGCACGTCTAGTCTCTGTCACCCCTTGAAGGAGCACGCTCACATGCACGACAACGACGTCAACCCGCTCAAGCTCGTCAGCAAGCTCGGACTCAACCGTCGCCAGTTCTTCGCGGCCACGACGGGCGTCGCCGCCGCCGTGACCCTGACCGGGACGGCCGCCAAGGCCGCCCCCGGCGCCAGCGGGGTCCTCATCCCCGCCCCTCGCCGAGGGATCATCCTCTACACCGTGCGTGACGCGGTCGGGCGCGACCCGCTGACCTCGCCGTACGCCTCCGGCTTCAAGGAGGTGCTCACCGAGCTCTCCTCGATCGGCTACCGCCAGATCGAGTTCGCCGGCTTCCGCCAGCACGCCAACGCCGAGGGCGGTGCAGACCTGAACACGGTGGCCGGTGCCACGCAGCTGCGCGCCTGGCTCGACGAGCTCGGGCTCGAGGCCGAGGGCAACCACGGCTCGATCCCGTCGACCATCACGGACACGACGATCGCGCAGTTCGACGCGGCCTGCGAGATCGCCAACATCCTCGGCATGGGCCACGTCGGCACCGGGTCCGACCCGACCGGCTCGGCCTACGTCGCCGACTGGGAGGCCGCGGCCGCGCGCTGGAACTTCTTCGGGGAGAGGGCCGCCCAGCACGGACTCAAGCTCTACACGCACAACCACGACATCGCGTACAGCTTCCTGCTCGACAGCGGGCCGCTCGACGCACAGGGCCGCCCGACGCGCTCGTCCGGCATCCGCCGCCTCGAGCACTTCCTGGCCAACACGGACCCGAAGGCCGTCTACCTCGAGATGGACATCTACTGGGCCCACGTCGCGCAGTACAAGCACACGACGTACACCGCCCCGGACGGCTCGGTCGTGACCTCGATCTTCGACCCGGCCGCGGTCGTCGCCGCCCAGACGTCACGCTTCCCGCTCTTCCACGCCAAGGACGGCAAGATCGACACGACGCAGTCCAACGGCTACGTCATGGCCCCCTTCGGCCAGGGCGACATCGACTACTCGACGTTCCTGCGCCGGGTCGGTGCCAAGGGCTCGCACAACCCGATGTGGGAGATGGACACCGCACCGGGCAACGCCACGACGGCTCCGAACCAGTCGATGGAGCTCTCGAAGGTCAGCTACGACGCGATGGCCGCCCTTCGCGGCTGAGCCCCCTGCACACGCAGGCCGACCGCCCTCCGGGGGCGGCCGGCATACCGGAAAACACCGGGCCCCGGGGAGTGCAGAAGCCGTTGCAGCGGCGCACTCCCCGGGAACCGGCTTCGCCCGTCTCTGTCAAGAAGGACGTACCGATGAATGCTACTTCGCGATCCAGGGCGAGGAGGCTGGTTGCCACAACTGCGGCAGCCGTCCTCGCCTGCACGGCGCTCGGCGCCGTGGCCACCCTCCCGGCCCAGGCGCACGACGGGGTCGACCACGGCTCCGAGCCGGCGCTCGACTGGTCGAACTACGAGAAGATCACCCTCACCAAGGACACCGGTGAGCCGATCGACATGGCCGTGCTCCCCGACCGCCGCGTGCTGACGACCGCCCGCAACGGCGACGTCCGCCTCGTCGACCCCGACAGCGGCGTCACCAAGGTGATCAACACCCTGCCCGTCTACAACAACTCGGAGGACGGGCTCCAGACCGTCACCCTCGACCCCGACTTCCAGACGAACCAGTGGGTCTACCTCTACTACGCGCCGCGCACCATGACCGCGCCGTACGTGACGACGACCCCGACCGGGTCGGCGCCGAACAGCCTGCCCGCCGGCGCGGACGCCTCCTACTGGGACCAGTGGAAGGGCTACAACCAGCTCAGCCGCTTCAGGTGGGACGACGCCGCCGACAAGCTCGACCTCGCGAGCGAGCAGGTCATCCTCAAGGTGGAGACGCAGCGCGGCCAGTGCTGCCACGTCGCCGGTGACGTCGACTTCGACGCCGACGGCAACCTCTACCTCTCGACCGGCGACAACACGCCGGCGAGCGCGCCGGGGGCCAACGGCTTCGCGCCGAACAACAACGCGCCCGGCTTCAACCCCGGCTTCGACTCGCGTCGCGGCGCCGGCAACACCAACGACCTGCGCGGCAAGATCCTGCGCGTCCACCCCGAGGCCGACGGGTCCTACACGATCCCGGCGGGCAACCTCTTCGCACCGGGCACCGCCAAGACCCGTCCCGAGATCTTCGTCATGGGCGTGCGCAACCCGTTCCGCATGGACGTCGACCCGATCACGAACTCCGTCTCGTGGGGCGACTACGGCCCCGACGCCGGCGCGCCCGACGCCCAGCGCGGCCCGATGGGCTACGTCGAGTGGCAGACCACGGCCATCACCAAGCCGATCAACGGCGGGTGGCCCTACTGCCACGGGCCGAACGCGAACTACAACGAGTGGAACTTCGCCACGGCGACGCCCGGACCGTGGTTCGACTGCAACGCCGGCGCCACGAACAACTCGACGTGGAACACCGGGCTCGCCCAGGTGCCCCCGGCCACCGCGCCGACGCTCTACTACGGCGACAACAACACGCACCAGCCGTGGCCCGAGCTGACCGACTTCGACCCGCAGGGTGGTCAGGGCCCGATGGGCGGTCCCGTCTACCACTACGACGCGACCAACGCGTCGACGACGAAGTTCCCGGCGTACTGGGACAAGAAGGCGTTCTTCGCCGAGTTCTCGCAGGACTACCTCGCGGTGTTCGACGTGCAGTGGCCCAACGGACCCGTCAACCACATCCAGCACTTCCTGCCCAACCGCGACCTCGAGACGAACGGCCAGCCGATCACCGACAGCCCGATCGACATCGAGTTCGGCCCGGACGGGTCGCTCTACGTCCTCGACTACGGTGACGGCTTCTTCCGGGCCAACCCCGACGCCGGCCTCTACCGGATCGACTACGCGCCCGGGAACAAGGCGCCGCAGGCGAAGATCGCGGCGAACCCGATCAGCAGCAGCAGCGCCCCGCTGACGGTCCAGTTCGACGCGTCCGGCTCGGTCGACCCCGAGGGTGGGGCCCTGACCTACGAGTGGGACTTCGACGGCAACGGCACGTTCGACGCGACCGGCGCCACGGCAAGCTTCACCTACACCGAGCTCGGGAAGTACACGGCGCGCCTGCGCGTCACCGACCCGGAGGGCCGTCGCGGCCTGACGAGCACGTCGATCAGCGTCGGCAACGTCGCCCCGACGGTCACCGTCGCGACGCCTCCCAACGGCGGCTTCTTCGACTGGGGCCAGGCCGTGCCCTTCAACGTCACGACCTCCGACGCAGAGGACGGCACCGCAACGGTGTGCTCGCGCGTGACCTGGACCTTCGGGCTGGGGCACGACGCGCACGCCCACCCGCTGAGCCAGGGCACGGGCTGCCAGTTCGCGATCCCGACCCCGGCCGACGCGACCCAGCACGGCGAGACGGAGAACATCTTCGGCGTCGTCGTCATCACGTACACCGACAACGGGGCCAACGGTCTCCCCGGTGCGACCACCACCGAGCAGCTGATCCTCAACCCGAAGAAGCAGGAGGCCGAGTGGGCCGACGCGACACAGGGTGTCGAGATCACGAACGACGACGCGGCGAGCGGCCTGCGCAAGGTCACCTCGTTCGACGCCGGTGACTGGCTGGCCTGGGACCCGGCGAACCTCGTCGGCGTCACGGGCGTGACGGCCCGCGCCTCCGGCAGCGGCACCCTGTCGCTCCGGTGGAACTCGCCGACGGCGGCCCCCTTCGGCACCGTCGCGGTGAGCGGCTCCGGCTGGACCGACGCGGCAGCGAGCCTGTCGTCGAAGCCCACCGGCACCGGACGCCTCTACGTCACCTCCTCCGGCGGGGTCGTGCTCGACTCCCTGACGTTCGTGGGCAACGGCGTCGCCGACGTCACGCCCCCCGTCGTCTCGGCCACGCTGAACCCGGCGACGCCGAACGGCGCGATCGGCTGGTACACGAGCAACGTGACCGTCACGGTCAACGCGACCGACAACGGCACCGTCGCCTCGCGCCAGCGCTCCACCGACGGTGGGACCACGTGGGTCAACGCCAACACGGCGCTGACGATCTCGACCGAGGGCACGACGACCGTGCTCTACCGCGCCACCGACAACGGCGGCAACGTCTCGCAGGTCGGCTCCGTCACGGTCAAGCTCGACAAGACCCAGCCCGCGGTCGCGGTGTCCGGGGTGACCGACGGCGCCACCGTCGGCAACTCCGGCGACGTGACGTGGACGGCGACGGACGCGACGAGCGGCATCGACACCGTGACCGCCACGGTCGACGGCACGGCGGTCGCGGCCGCCACGCCGCTGGCCCTGTGGAAGCTCTCGCTGGGCAGCCACACCCTGGTCGTCACGGCGGTCGACAAGGCAGGCCTGGTGCGCACCACGACGGTGACGTTCACGACCCGCACGTCGCTGCTGACGCTCACCGCCCTGACGGAGCGACTGGCCCGCGAGGGTCTCGTCACCCCGGCGGGCGAGAAGGAGCTCGAGAAGCGTCTCCAGCAGGCCGAGAGGCACGTCGCCGCGGGTCGCACCGCGGCCGCGATCTCGCAGCTGCAGGGCTTCGTCGACGCTGCGACGTCGAGCACCAACGTCCGCGACGCGGCGGCCTCGGCCGCCCTGCAGCGTGACGCCAACGCGGTCATCGCCTCGCTGCGCTGACCCATCCCGGTGGCCCGGCGGCGGGCACACGCCCCCGCCGGCGGGCCACCGGCCCCACACCCGGCCCCCACCTCTCGAGGAGTAACGACCATGACGGACGAACGAACCGGGCTCTGGCTCGTCGGCGCACGCGGCTCGGTCGCGACGACCGTCGCCACCGGCCTTGCGCTCATCACCGCCGGCGGTGCCGGGCCCGACGGCCTCGTCACCGAGCAGCCCGACCTGGCCGCTGCCGGCCTCGTCCCGCTCGACCACCTCGTCGTCGGTGGCCACGACGTCACGGACGTGCCGCTCGTCAAGCGGGCGGCGCAGCTGGCCGACGCCGGGGTCATCCCGCACACGGCCCTGGCGCTCGTCGCCGACGAGCTCGACCGGACGTGCCGGCGGATCCGCCACGGCCACCGGGACGCCGAGGAGCGCCAGGTCGACGCCGTCGAGCGGCTGGCCGCCGACATCCGCGCCTTCGCGGAGACCGAGTCCCTGTCGCGGGTGGTCGTCGTCAACGTCAGCTCCACCGAGCCGGTCGTCACCGACGACCCGGCCCACGCATCCCTCGACGTCCTCGAGCAGGCCTGGGGCGCAGGCGAGTCCCCGCTGCCGCCGAGTGCCGTCTACGCAGCGGCCGCCTTCACGGCCGGCGCCGCGTTCATCGACTTCACGCCCTCGACCGGCGCGCGCCTGCCCGCGCTCGAGGAGCTCGCCGAGCGCCAGGGGGTTCCGTGGGGCGGCAGCGACGGCAAGACGGGCGAGACCCTCGTCAAGTCGGTCCTCGCACCGATGTTCGCCGCGCGGTCGCTCCGCGTCCGGTCGTGGGCCGGCACGAACCTGCTCGGCGGCGGGGACGGCGCCACGCTCGCCGACCCCGACGCGATGGAGAGCAAGGCGCGGAGCAAGGCCCGTGGCCTCGAGGCGATGCTCGGCCACCCCGTCGACGGCCCGGTCCACATCGACAACATCGCCGACCTCGGCGACTGGAAGACGGCGTGGGACCACCTGACCTTCTCCGGCTTCCTCGGCACGCGGATGTCGATGCAGTTCACGTGGCAGGGCTGCGACTCGAGCCTCGCCGCCCCGCTCGTCATCGACCTGGCGCGCCTCGCCGACCTGGCGCTGCGCCGCGGGGAGGTCGGCCCGCTGCCGGCCCTGGGCTTCTTCTTCAAGGACCCCGTCGGCTCGGACGAGCACCGCCTCTTCGAGCAGCACCGGGTGCTGACCGCGTGGGCGAACGAGCCGGCGACGGAGCAGGCGACGGCGTCGTGACGACCCTGCGCGACCTCGTCGAGCTGGTGCGGGCGCCGGCCGCCCTCACCGTGCCCGGCGACACCCTCGCGGGGGCGGCGAGCGCGGGCTGGCCGGCCGGTGCGCGCTCAGCGGCGCTGCCGGTCGCGTCGACGTGCCTCTACTGGGCGGGCATGGCGCTCAACGACTGGGCCGACCGCCGCACGGACGCGGTCGAGCGACCGGAGCGCCCGATCCCGTCCGGTCGTGTGCCGGCCCGGACGGCGCTCGCCGTCGCCACCGGCCTCACCGCCGCCGGCATCGCCGTCGCGGCGGCCGCCGGTGGGCGCCGCTCGGCCGCCACCGCCGCCGTGCTCGCCGCGGCGGTCTGGGCCTACGACCTGTCCCCCAAGCAGGGACCGCTGAGCGTGGCGACGATGGCCTCCACACGCGGTCTCGACGTGCTCCTCGGGGCGAGCGCGGGCGGCGTGCCCGGCCTGCGCGCCGCCGCCGTCCCGGCCACGCTCGTCGCCGTCCACACGGCAGGCGTCACGGCCCTCAGCCGCGGTGAGGTGCACGGCGGCTCGACCGGCATGGCCCGGGCGTGCATCGCCGCGACCACCCTCGTCGCCACAGCGTCGGCGCTGCGCACGGTCCCCACTGCCGGACGCGGACGTGCCGGCGGAGCGCTCGGCGCTGCCGTCTCCGTCGCCCTCACGGGGTCGTATGCCGTGAGCGTCCTCCGCGCCCAGCTGGCCGCCGCGCGCACGCCCGATGCCGGCACGGTCCGGAGGGCCACGGGCGCCGGCATCCGGGGCCTCGTGCCCCTCCAGGGCGCGGCGCTCGCGGCGACCGGCCACCACGCGGCCGCGCTGGGTCTCGCCGCCTCCGCGCCGGTCGGTGCGGCTGCCATGAGGCGGGTGTCGGCGACGTGAGCCTCCGCTTCGGCTACGGCCTCAACGGCTTCACCGACCACCGGCTCGAGGACGGGCTCGCGCTCCTCGCCGACCTCGGCTACGACGGGGTCGCCCTGACGCTCGACCACGCGCACCTCGACCCCTTCGCGCCCGACCTGGCCGGCCGGGCGGCCCGAGTCGGCGGCCTGCTGGCCCGGCACGGGCTCGGGGTCGTCGTCGAGACGGGCGCCCGCTACGTGCTCGACCCGCGCCGCAAGCACGAGCCCACCCTCGTGTCCGACTCCGGCCGTGAGCGCCGGATCGACCTGCTGGAGAGGGCGATCCGCGTCGCGGCAGAGGTCGGGTCGCCGGTGGTCTCGTGCTGGAGCGGCATCGCCCCGCGTGGTGCGAGCAGCGACGAGCTGTGGTCGCGCGTCGAGGCCGCCGTCGCAGCACTCCTGCCGGTGGCCGAGGCGCACGGCGTCGACCTCGCCCTCGAGCCGGAGCCCGGCATGTTCGTCGAACGCATCGCCGACGTGCTCGAGCTGCGCCGGCGCCTCGGCTCGCCCGATCGACTGCGCCTGACGATCGACGTCGGCCACCTGCGCTGCACCGAGGACGCCGACCCGGCGGCCTGCGTGCTCGGCGCCGGCGAGCTGCTCGCCAACGTGCAGATCGACGACATGCGCCGTGGCGTCCACGAGCACCTGCCGCTCGGCGAGGGCGAGGTGGACTTCCCACCCGTGCTCGCGGCACTCGAGGCCGTCGAGTTCACCGGACTCGTCGCCGTCGAGCTGCCCCGCCACTCCCACGCCGCGCCGTCGCTCGCGGCCTCGAGCCTCGAGTTCCTCCGCACCGCCGCACGACGACCCCAGGAGGTGGGCCGATGACCCCCACGAACCCCACGACCAGCACGGACGCGCTCGCCGAGGTCGCGAGCGACCCCGACACCATCGACCGGCACTTCCCTGCGGCGGCGCGCACCGCGGCCCGCGAGGGCCGTGACGGGGACGCCGCACGCGAGGCTCTGCTGCTCGCGGTCCCCGGCCCGGCGGCATACGTCGTCGACGTCGTGCGTCGCGTCTACGACCACGGGGACGCAGCCGAGCGCCGGGCGGTCCTGCTCGCGCTCCCGGCGCTCGACGACCCCGACCGCCCCGACCCCATCGGCGACACCGCCCTCCCGATCGTCCGAGATGCCCTGCGCACCAACGACACCCGCCTCGTGGCCGCTGCCCTGGGACCGTATGCCGCCGCGCACCTCGACGACGACGCCTGGCGCCAGGCGGTGCTCAAGGTGCTCTTCACCGGCATCCCGGTGGAGCAGGTCGCCGGCCTGGGCGACCGCGCCGACGACGAGCTGGCCCGCATGGTCCGCGACTACGCCGCCGAGCGCGAGGCCGCCGGCCGTGACGTGCCACCGGACGCCCGAACCGTCCTCGCCCTTGCCCACCGAGCCGACTGAGGAGCCACCGTGCGCATCTTCGACCCCCACATCCACATGACGTCCCGCACGACGGACGACTACCAGCGCATGCACGCCGCCGGCGTCCGCGCCGTCGTCGAGCCGTCGTTCTGGCTCGGCCAGCCGCGTACGAGCGTCGGCTCCTTCTGCGACTACTTCGACGCGCTCCTCGGCTGGGAGCCGTTCCGCGCGTCGCAGTACGGCATCGCCCACCACGCGACGATCGGCCTCAATCCCAAGGAGGCGAACGACGCCCGCTGCCGCGAGGTCCTCGACGTGCTGCCGCGCTACCTCGCCAAGGACCGCGTCGTGGCCGTGGGCGAGCTCGGCTACGACTCGATGACGCCCGAGGAGGACGACGTCTTCGCCGCGCAGCTCGCGCTCGCCGCCGAGCACGAGCTGCCCGCCCTCGTGCACACCCCGCACCGCGACAAGCTCGCGGGCACGAGGCGCACCCTCGACGTCGTGCGCGAGTCGGCGCTCGAACCCGGCGCCGTCCTCGTCGACCACCTCAACGAGATGACGGTGGACGTCGTGGCCGAGTCCGGTTGCTGGATGGGCTTCTCCGTCTACCCGGACACGAAGATGGACGAGCACCGGATGGTCGAGATCCTGCGCGGCCACGGCCTCGACCGGATGATCGTCAACTCGGCCGCCGACTGGGGCAACAGCGACCCCCTCAAGACGCGCCGCGTCGCCGAGACGATGCTCGCCGCGGGCTACACGCCCGACGACGTCGACCGGGTGCTGTGGCGCAACCCCGTCGAGTTCTACGGACAGAGCGGGCGGCTCGAGCTCCCCGAGACGCAGGCGCCGGAGGCGTCCGAGGGTGAGCTCGTCGCAGCCGGCGCCACGTTCATGGGCAACTCCGTGCTCCGCGGCGCGAGGGAGTGAGCCGTGCGCCTGCTCCACGCCGACGGCCAGACCGTCCACGTCGCGTACTGCACCAACGTCCACCCGGGCGAGGACCTCGACACGATCATCGGGCAGCTCGACCGCTTCGCACTGCCCGTACGCCGTCACCTCGGCAGCGATGTCCTCGGCCTCGGTCTGTGGCTGAGCGCTCCCGTCGCCCGCGGCCTCGCCGGTGACCCGCGACAGACCGACCGCCTCCGCGCCGCGCTCGACGGGCGCGGCCTCGAGGTCGTCACCCTCAACGGGTTCCCCTACCGCGGCTTCCAGGACGATGTGGTCAAGCACCGCGTCTACCACCCCGACTGGACCGAGCCGGCCCGCCTGGCCTACACGACCGACCTCACCGAGGTGCTGGCCCGGCTGCTGCCCGACGACGCCGCCCGCGGCAGCATCTCCACCCTCCCGCTGGGGTGGCGGCACCCGTGGTTCGGCGACCGGCAGGTTCTCGCCGCCGAGCAGTTCGACCGGCTCGCCGACCACCTGCACGCCCTGCGGGAGCGCACCGGCCGCGAGATCCGGGTCGGCCTCGAGCCCGAGCCCGGCTGCGTCATCGAGACGACGACCGAGCTCGTCGACCGGATGGCGGGCTGGGACGAGGACGTCCTGGGCGTCTGCCTCGACCTGTGCCATCTCGCCGTCGGCTTCGAGGACGCCGCCGTCGCGGTCCCGCGGCTCTCCGCCGCCGGTCGGCGGGTCGTCAAGGCCCAGGTGTCGGCCGCGCTGCACGTCGAGCACCCCGGCGACCCGGCCACCCGCGCGGCGCTCGCGGCCTTCGACGAGGACCGCTTCCTCCACCAGACCCGGGCCCGTGGCGACGCCGGCCAGCTGCGGGCGCGCGACGACCTCGGCGACGCCCTCGGGGGCACGCGACCCCTCGACCCGTGCCCCGGTGGGGTCGAGCAGCCGTGGCGGGTCCACTTCCACGTGCCGCTCGACCACGCCCCCGAGCCGCCGCTCGCCGCCACGACCGCAGACCTGCGGCACTCGCTCGACGTCCTCGTCGGCGGAGACACCGCCCTGACCGACCATCTCGAGGTCGAGACCTACACGTGGACGGTCGTCCCGCAGGCGGTGCGCCCGACCGACGACGCGGCCCTGGCCGTGAGCATCGCCGGCGAGCTCGCCTGGCTGCGCGACACCCTCATCGACCTCGGCCTCAAGGAGCCCGCATGAACACCCCGAGCACCCGGCCCACGAAGGTCCTGCTCCTCGATGTCGTCGGCCTGACGCCGCGCGCCCTCGCCGACATGCCACGGCTGCGCCACCTCGCCGAGTCGGGCTGGCAGGCGCCGCTCGAGACCGTGCTGCCGGCCGTCACGTGCTCGGTGCAGTCGACGATGCTCACCGGGCGACCGGTCGCCGAGCACGGCGCGGTGGGCAACGGGTGGTACTTCCGCGACCTCGGCGAGGTCTTCCTGTGGCGCCAGCACAACGCGCTCGTCGCGGGGGAGAAGGTCTGGGACGCCCTGCGCCGCAGTCACCCCGGAGCCCGCGTGGCCAACGTGTGCTGGTGGTACGCGATGGGCATGGACGTCGACTCGATCGTCACGCCGCGCCCGGTCTACCACGCCGACGGCCGCAAGTCGCCTGACTGCTACACGCGCCCGGCGGCGCTGCACGACCGGCTCACCGAGCGGCTCGGGGCCTTCCCGCTCTTCCACTACTGGGGGCCCACCGCGTCCATCGCGTCGTCGCGCTGGATCATCGAGGCGACCCGCATCCTGCTCCCGGAGCACGACCTGACGCTCTCCTACGTGCCGCACCTCGACTACGACCTCCAGCGCTTCGGCCCGGAGTCGCCCGAGGCCCGGGCCGCCGCCCGAGAGCTCGACGCGGCCCTCGCGCCCCTGCTCGACGACGCCGAGCGCCTCGGCGTCAGTGTCGTCGTCGTCAGCGAGTACGGCATCACGGCCGTCGACGAGCCCGTCGACGTCAACCGGGTGCTGCGCCGGGCGGGCCTGCTCGACGTGCACACGCAGGCCGGGATGGAGTACCTCGACCCGTGGGCGTCGGAGGCGTTCGCCGTCGCCGACCACCAGGTCGCCCACGTCTACGTCCGCGACGAGGCCCGTCTCGACGAGGTGCGGGCCCTGCTCGCCGCCACCCCGGGCGTCGACCACGTGCTCGACCGGGCCGGCCAGGCGGCCTACGGCCTCGACCACGAGCGCAGCGGCGACCTCGTCCTCGTCGCGGAGCCGCGCGCGTGGTTCACGTACTACTACTGGCTCGACGACGAGCGGGCGCCCGACTTCGCGCGCGGCGTCGAGATCCACCGCAAGCCCGGCTACGACCCCGCCGAGCTCTTCTTCGACCCCGCCGACCGCTCCGCCAGGGCCCGCGCCGGGCTCGGGCTCGTGCGCAAGAAGCTCGGCCTCCGGTATGCCATGAAGGTCGTCCCGCTCGACCCGCGGTGGGTGCGGGGCAGCCACGGACGGCTGCCCGACGACCCCACGGACGGACCCGTCGTCATCACCTCCGACGCGGCCCTGCGCCGTGAGACGGTGGCGGCAGCGGACGTCCACGACCTCGTCCTCGAGGCCGCGGGCGCCACCGTCGCCGCACCGAGCTCCCACTGACCCGTCACCCAGCAACCCACATCAGCAACAAGGAGATCCACGATGGCCCGACCGATCACCCTCTTCACCGGACAGTGGGCCGACCTGCCCTTCGAGGAGGTGTGCCGCCTCGCGGGGGAGTGGGGCTACGACGGCCTCGAGATCGCCTGCTGGGGCGACCACTTCGAGGTCGACCGGGCCCTGTCTGAGGACAGCTACATCGAGTCCCGGCGCGAGATCCTCGAGCGGCACGGCCTCAAGGTCTGGGCCATCTCGAACCACCTCGTCGGACAGGCCGTCTGCGACGACCCCATCGACCAGCGCCACCGGGACATCCTTCCCGCCGCCCTGTGGGGCGACGGCGACCCCGAGGGGGTGCGGCAGCGCGCGGCCGAGCGGATGGCCGACACGGCCCGCGCCGCGGCGAGGCTCGGCGTCGACACCGTCATCGGCTTCACCGGGTCGGCGATCTGGAAGTACGTCGCGATGTTCCCGCCGGTCGGGGACGACGTCATCCAGGAGGGCTACGCCGACTTCGCCCGCCGCTGGCACCCGATCCTCGACGTCTTCGACGAGGTGGGGGTGCGGTTCGCGCACGAGGTCCACCCGAGCGAGATCGCCTACGACTACTGGAGCACCGTCGCGACGCTCGAGGCGATCGGCCACCGCGAGGCGTTCGGCCTCAACTGGGACCCGAGCCACATGGTGTGGCAGGACCTCGACCCGGCCGGCTTCATCTGGGACTTCAAGGACCGGATCTACCACGTCGACTGCAAGGACACCCGCAAGCGGATCGGCAACGGCCGCAACGGTCGTCTCGGCTCGCACCTGCCGTGGGGCGACCCGCGGCGCGGCTGGGACTTCGTCTCGACCGGCCACGGGGACGTGCCGTGGGAGGACTGCTTCCGCACGCTGAACGCCATCGGCTACGACGGCCCGATCTCGATCGAGTGGGAGGACGCCGGCATGGACCGCCTCGTCGGTGCCCCGGGCGCGCTCGAGTACGTCCGCGCCCTCAACTTCGAGCGACCCACCGCCTCGTTCGACGCCGCCTTCAGCAGCAGCAAGGACTGACGCCCGTCGCCCCGGCGGTCTACCGTCGGGGCATGGGACTCGTCCAGATCGCCCAGCACGCCGACGACCTCGAGCGGGCCACCGCCTTCTACCGTCGCCTGCTCGGCGCCGAACCGCTCGCGACGTACGTCCCGCCGGGTCTCGTCTTCTTCGACCTCGGCGGCGTGCGGCTGCTGCTCGACCGGGGCGCGCCGACCGCCCTGCACTACCTGCGGGTCGACGACATCGACGCCACGGTCGAGCGGCTGCGCTCCGCCGGTGTCGAGGTGCGCAGCGAGCCGCACGTCATCTTCGGCCACGACGACGACACGCTGGGGCCGGCCGGGACCGACGAGTGGATGGCGTTCGTCGTCGACTCCGAGGGCAACCTCGTCGGGCTCGTCGAGCAGCGACCGCGTGGCTGAGCCGCGCGATCTGTCGATTCCGCGGGACGGCGTTCGTGTAGAGGGTGCAGGGCGCACACCAGGGGCGCCCCGGACCCGCCGGCAGCGCCGGTAGGAGGAGTTCACCGTGAAGACCTACCTCATCAGCCTCTTCTCGCCCGACGGCCCGCCGCCGGAGGACCTCGACCTGACGAAGGTCATGGCCGACCTCGAGCTCGTCAACGCCGACATCCGCGCAGCCGGTGGCTGGGTCTTCGCGGGTGGCCTCGCCGACCAGGGGAGTGCGACGACGATCCGCCGCCCGCGCGACGCCGTCGCCGACGCCGTGCTCACCGACGGGCCCTTCGCCGAGGCCAAGGAGCATCTCGGGGGCCTGACGATCCTGCGTTCCGACGACTACGACGTCGTGCTCGGCTGGGCCGAGCGGATCGCCGGAGCGACCGGCCTGCCCGTCGAGGTCCGCCCGTTCCAGGGCGAGGGCGACCCCGGCCAGGCACCGACCGACCGGTGACGGCTCGGGCGACATGACGGTCTCAGGCGCGGACATCGCGCGGGTCTTCCGGGCCGAGCACGGCCGCGCGGTGTCGGTGCTCATCCGGGCGCTGGGCGACATCGACCTCGCCGAGGAGGCCGTGCAGGACGCCTTCACCGTCGCCGTCGAGCGCTGGCCCCGAGAGGGTATGCCGCCGAGTCCCGCCGGCTGGATCATCACGACCGCGCGCCGCCGGGCCATCGACCGGCTGCGCCGGGAGTCGACGCGGGAGGCCCGCCAGGCGGAGGCGGTCGCGCTGCACGCGCCGGACGAGGGCTCCGGACTCCCGGAGGAGGGACCCGTGAGGGACGAACGACTGCGGCTCGTCTTCACCTGCTGCCACCCGGCGCTCTCGCGGGAGGCGCAGGTCGCGCTGACGCTCCGGCTGCTGGGGGGCCTGACCACGCCGGAGATCGCGCACGCCTTCCTCGTGCCCGAGGCGACGATGGCGCAGCGGATCGTGCGGGCCAAGAGCAAGATCCGCTCGGCCGGTATCCCCTACCGGGTGCCACGCGACGAGGACCTCCCGGCCCGGCTCGCCTCCGTGCTCGCCGTGCTCTACCTCGTGTACACCGAGGGGCACACCGCCACGGCCGGCGACGACCTCGGCCGACCCGACCTCGCCGCCGAGGCGATCCGGCTCGGGCGCGTGCTCGTCGAGCTGATGCCCGACGAGCCGGAGGCCATGGGACTGCTGGCCCTCATGCTGCTGACGGAGGCCCGGCGCCCGGCGCGCACCGACGCCGCGGGGGACCTCGTCCTGCTCGCCGACCAGGACCGCTCGCTCTGGGACGCCGCCCTCGTCGCCGAGGGCCACGCGCTCGTACGCCGGTGCCTGCGCCGGGGCGCCCCCGGCCCCTACCAGCTGCAGGCCGCGGTCAACGCCGTGCACACGAGCGCGGCGACCGCCGCCGACACCGACTGGTCGCAGGTCGTCGCGCTCTACGACCACCAGCTGCGCATCGCCCCGACCGACGTCGTCCGGCTCAACCGGGCCGTCGCCGTGGCCGAGCTCGACGGACCACAGGCTGCCCTCGCCCTGCTCGACGGCATCGACCTCGAGGGCTACGTCGCCTTCCACGTCGTGCGGGCCGAGCTGCTCGGCCGCCTGGAGCGGTGGCCCGAGTCGGCCGCCGAGTGGGAACGCGCCGCCGGGCTCAGCGACAACGCCCCCGAGTCGCGGCACCTGCGGGCCCGTGCCGCCGGAGCTGCCGCGCGGGCAGGTGACCGGCGGTAACCTGCGGTCATGACGACCCCGCCGTCCACCGCACCGACCGACATCGCGTCCCCCTGGGGAGGGGTCGGTCGCACCCTCGACCTCGACGGCCCCGTGCACTGGGTCGACTTCGGCGGTCCGGACACCGAGACGGGCGCGACCGAGCCGGCCCCGGTCGCCCTCGTGCACGGCCTCGGCGGTTCGCACCTCAACTGGGTCGGCATCGCACCGGCGCTCGCTGCACGTCGCCGGGTCGTCGCGATCGACCTGCCCGGCTTCGGGCTGACCCCGGCCCTCGGACGCGCGACGAGCGTCAACCACAACGCCGCCCTGCTCAGCCGATTCATCCACGAGGTGCTCGGGCGCCCGGTCGTCCTCGTCGGCAACTCGATGGGCGGCATGGTGAGCCTCCTGCTCGCCGACCGCCGCCCCGAGCAGGTCGCGGGCCTCGCCCTCGTCGACCCCGCGCTGCCCAACCCCGGCGCGCGGCCCGACCCCCAGGTCGCCGCGACCTTCGCGATGTATGCCGTGCCGCGGGTCGGCGAGCTCGTGCTGACCCGCTACAACAAGAGCGTCTCGGACCGCCAGCGCGTGCTCGGCACCGTGGCGCTCTGCTTCGCCGACCCGTCCCGCGCCGACGTCGACGTCGTCGAGGCCGGCGTGGAGCTCGCAGCCTGGCGCCGGTCGCTCCCGGACCCCGAGGGCGAGTTCCTCGGTGCCGCGCGGTCGCTGCTGCGTGTGCTCCGCGGACGGCGCGAGTACGACCGGATCATGCGGGACCTCGACCGGCCGGTGCTGCTCATCCACGGGACCCGGGACCGCCTCGTGCCCGTCTCGGCCGCCCGCCGCGCGGCGCGGCTCAACCCGGCGTGGCGCACGGCCTACCTCGAAGGGATGGGGCACACGCCGCAGCTCGAGTCGCCGGAGGACGTGCTCGGGCACCTCGAGCCGTGGCTGGAGTCGCTCGACTGAGCGAGCCCCCGCGTCAGGCGACGCCGTGGCTGACCCGGGAAGCCAGCTCCGCGCCCCACGCGTGCGCCCGTTCGAGCTCGCCGGCCTCGACGGGGCCCGGCGTGCCCTCCACCCAGAAGGTCTCGCCGCGCTCGGCGCGGTCGAACCCGTGGTGGCGCAGGGCCTTTGCGGCCGCGCTCGCCGCCGAGCCGGGCAGCATCTTGACGTGCACCCGGGTGTCGAAGGTGACGACGGGCAGCCCGGGCCGCGGCGTCACGGCCTGGATCCACTCGCGCACACCCTCGCGGGCCGGCGTGGCGCCCTTCGTCGTCGCGTCCTCACGCGTCTTGGGCCGGGACATGCCGAGCGCGTGCGTGGGGCCGCCGACGAGGAGCAGGTCGACGTCGTCCGGGATGACCGTCGGGGCGTCGTCGACGTGGACGAGACGCACGTCGCCGTCGCCGGGTGATCTGCCCTGGCGCAACCCGTCGGCGATGGCGGAGGCGATCTCGTGAGTGTTGCCGAACATGGACTCGTGGACGATGAGGACGTTCATGATGCTGCCTTTCCACCGTCCACGCTACGCGCGGGCCGTGGCCAGGCGTCCGATTCGTGACGCACGAGACGTGCCGGGCCACAATGGGATTCGCGACGTCGAACACGGCGCCGACGACGACGAGGAGAGACATCGTGGACGCCAAGGCCTGGGACGAGCGGTATGCCGCCCACGAGCTCGTGTGGTCGGTCGAGCCGAACCGCTTCGTCGCCGAGATCATCGGCCCGCTGACGCCGGGTCATGCCGTCGACCTCGCGGCGGGCGAAGGGCGCAACGCCATCTGGATGGTCGAGCAGGGCTGGGTCGTCACCGCCTCGGACTACTCCCAGGTCGCCGTGGAGCGGATGCGGTCCCTGGCGGCCGACCGCCTCGGCGACGACCTGAGCCGGTTGACCGCGGTCGTCGCCGACGCCACGCAGACGACGCCCGGCGGGCCCGCGGCGTACGACCTCGCGCTACTCTGCTACCTCCAGCTGCCCGCCGACGAGTGGCGCCGGGCGCTGCGGTCGGCCGTCGAGGCGGTGCGGCCGGGCGGGCTCGTCGTCGTCATCGGTCACGCCGGCCGCAACCTCGCCGAGGGCTGGGGCGGCCCGAGCGAGCGCGACGTGCTCTACGACCCCGAGGAGGTGCTCGACCGGGCCGACGGGCTGCCGGTCACCACGCTGCAGTCGGGCATCCGGGAGCGGCCCGTCCCCACCGACGACGGTGAGCGCGTCGCGCTCGACACGGTGGTCGTGCTGCGCCGCGAGGGCTGAGAGCCGCCCGACTAGCGGCGGCCGTACCTCTTGTGGACGGCCTGCCGGGTGACGCCGAGCTGCTCGGCGATCTCGGCCCAGGGGAGGCCCTGGTTGCGCGCCCGGCGCACGACGGCGGCCTCGGTGCGGTCGGCTGCACGCCGCAGCTCGCGGGCCGCCGCGAGCGCTGCGCGTGGGTCGTCGTCACCGGTGGCCAGTGCCAGCTCGCGCATGTCGTCGACCTCCTTCGTCATCGCGGTCACCTCTCGTGCCGTGTCAACCTGCGTTGACAGGGTATGCCGACCGGCGGCGTTCGTCAACCGAGGTTGACACTGCGGGTGGGTCGGGAGCAAGACGGTCCGCAATGCAGTGGCCCGGCCTCGCCCGGGCCCAGCAGGATGTCCCCATGGCACTGGAGCTCTCGCACACGACCGTCAACGCCCTCGACGCCCACGCGCAGTCCGTCTGGTGGGCCGACCTGCTCGGCTACCACGAGGACCCGGACGACACGAACGAGCCGGGGCACGAGGAGTGCATGATCTTCTCCCCTGACGAGTCGCACCGGCTGCTCTTCATCGAGGTCGAGGATGCCAAGCAGCTGCGCAACCGCGTGCACCTCGACCTGCGCCCCACCGACCGCCCGCGCGACGAGGAGGTCGAGCGCGTCACGGGCCTGGGCGCGACCGTCGTGCAGGACTGCCGCACGGAGGACGGCCGCGGCTGGGTCGTCATGGGCGACCCGGAGGGCAACGAGTTCTGCATCCTGCGCAGCGACGACGAGCGGCGCGCGGCCGGGGACATCTGAGCGTGACCGTCACCCGCTCGATCCTGCTCTTCGTGCTCGCCGCCCTCGCCGAGATCGGTGGCGCCTGGCTCATCTGGCAAGGGGTGCGCGAGCAGCGCGGCTGGGTGTGGGCCGGGGCGGGGGTCGTCGCGCTCGGACTCTACGGCTTCGTCGCCACGCTCCAGCCCGACGCGAGCTTCGGCCGCATCCTCGCCGCCTACGGTGGCGTGTTCGTCGCGGGCTCGCTCGTGTGGGGCATGGTGGCCGACGGCTTCCGGCCCGACCGGTGGGACGTCGCGGGCGCGCTCGTCTGCCTCGTCGGCGTCGCGCTCATCATGTACGCGCCCCGCTCGGGCTGAGGGCCGCCCCTCGAAGGCTCCGGAAGGCATACGGCCGGGGGTATCATGGGGCGTTCCCGCAACGACCTCAGGAGGATGCCGTGGAGCTCGACCTCGACGAGATGCAGGCGGTCATCCGTCGCCTCAACCGCGCGCGCGGCCAGATCGGCGGCATCGTCAAGATGATCGAGGAGGGGCGCGACTGCCAGGACATCGTCACGCAGCTCGCCGCCGTCTCCAAGGCGCTCGACCGCGCCGGCTTCGCCGTCATCGCGACCGGCCTGCGCGCGTGCATCGCCAACCCGGACGGCGAGACGATGGACGTCGCCCAGATGGAGAAGCTCTTCCTGTCGCTGGCCTGAGACGGGGGTGGGTCAGCCGGCCGGCGGATCAGCGGGTCAGCGCCGGCTCGCGGATGCTCGTGCCGGCGAGCCACGTGCGGTAGCCGCCGTCGAGGTTGCGCACCTCGCGCCCGGCGTGGGCCAGCACCTGCGCCGCCGTGTGGCCGCGCTGCCCGACCGCGCAGTGCACGACGACCGGGCCGGGCGGGATCTCGTCCAGGCGCCGGCGCAGCTCGTCGACCGGGACGAGCAGGGCGCCGGGGATCGCGCCCTCGTCGTGCTCCCGCTGCGTGCGGACGTCGACGAGGACCGCACCCCCCGCCAGGGCGTTCGCCAGCTCGTGCCACTGGATCGAGCGGGTCACGCCGGTGCGCAGGTTGTCGGCGACGTAGCCGAGCATGTTGACGGGGTCCTTGGCCGAGGCGAACTGCGGCGCGTAGGCCAGCTCGAGGTCGGCGAGGGTGCTCGCCGTGAGGCCGCCCGCGATGGCGGTGGCGATGACGTCGATGCGCTTGTCGACCCCGTCGCGGCCGACGCCCTGAGCGCCGAGGATCGCGTCGGTGTCGGGGTCGACGAGGAGCTTGAGGCTCATGCCCTCGGCGCCGGGGTAGTACGTCGCGTGCGAGGCCGGGTGCGTGTGGATGACGCGGTGCGGGCGTCCGGCGGCGACGAGGCGCTTCTCGCTCCAGCCGGTCGTCGCGACCTGCAGCCCGAAGACGCCGACGATCGCCGTCCCGAGCACCGGGCGGTCGTGCGCCGGGAGCCCGGCCATGACGTCGGCCGCCATGCGGCCCTGGCGGTTCGCCGTGTTGGCGAGCGGCACGAGCACCTGCTCGCCGTCGAGGGCGTCGCGCTTCTCGACGGCGTCGCCGACGGCGAGGATCCGCGGGTCGCTCGTGCGGAAGCGGCTGTCGACGAGGATGCCGCCGAGACGGCCCGTCTCGAGACCGGCGTCGTCCGCGAGGCGCGTGTCGGGTCGCACGCCCACGGCCGAGACGACGAGGTCGGCGTCGACCTGCTCACCCGACCTGAGCGTCACCGCGTCGGGCCCGATGGAGGTGACCGAGGTGCCGAGGCGCAGCGTGACGCCGGAGGCGCGGAGGTGGTCGTGGACCGGCCCGACCATCTCGGGGTCGAGGGGGGCCATCACCTGGTCGGCGGCCTCGACGACCGTCACGGCGATCTCGCGGCGGGTGAGGTTCTCGGCGAGCTCGAGCCCGATGAAGCCGCCACCGATGATCGCGGCGGTGCGGGCCGGGCGGCTCGCCGCCACGAGCGCGTCGGTGTCCTCGACGTCGCGCAGCGAGAGGGCGCGCTCGATGCCGGGGATCGGCGGCCGGACCGGCCGGGCTCCGGGGGCGAGGAGCACGTGGTCGTAGGGCAGCTCGGACACGGTGCCCGTGGCGAGCTCGTGCACGACGACGACCCGGCGTTCGCGGTCGATGCGGACGGCCTCGGTCCCGACGCGCACGTCGAGGCCGAAGCGCCGCCCGAGCGAGGCGGGCGTCTGGAGCAGCAGTGATGCGCGGTCCTCGATGACGCCGCCGACGTGGTACGGCAGCCCGCAGTTGGCGAAGGACACGTGGCCACTGCGCTCGATGACCGTGATGTGGGCGTCCTCGTCGAGCCGGCGCAGGCGCGTGGCCGCGCTCATGCCGCCCGCGACACCGCCGATGATGATGTGGTCCATGCTGCAATAATACCCCAGGGGGTATGGTGTGGCCCAATCGCGAGGTCCGCCGCTCTGGACGAACCGGGCACTGCGGAGCGACCATGGAGGGCACGGAGGTCGCGCCATGAACGTCCAGCCGAATGCCGCCATCCCGCCCATCGCCCCGGCGGGTCAGCTCGACGCGCACGGGTTCGACCGGGGCCGGGTCGAGACCGCCGCCGACCTCGCCGTCCACCTCGAACGCGTGCGCCGGCACCGGTCCGAGCTGCGTGACTCCGTGGCCGCCGTCGACCTCGCCCTCGAGGCGCCGATCGCGCGCGGCGGGATGTGGCGCGAGCGGGTGCGGGCGGCCCTCGCCGAGCTGGCGCACGACTTCGACGACCACGTCTCGCTCACCGAGAGTCCGGGCGGCATCTACGACCGGGCGAGGCGCAGCGCGCCGCGCCTCTCGGGGCGCGTCGACCGGCTGCTCGAGGAGCACCGCGACCTGCGCGAGGCCCTTCACGGCTACCTCGCGGTGCTCGAGCACGGCGGCACGATGGCCGACCTGCCCGTCTTCCGTGAGGAGCTGACGGTGCTCGTCGGACGGCTCGTGCGCCACCGACAGAAGGGCGGCGACCTCGTCTACGAGGCCTACGACGTCGACCTCGGCGGGTCGGGCTAGGGCTCGTAGCGCGGCCGTAGCGTGAAGCCCGACACCCCCTCGCCGCTCGTCCTCGACGCGAGCACCTGGTGCAGCTGGATCTCGTTGCGCTCGAAGGCGAGTCGCGACCCGGCGAGGTAGAGGCCCCACACCCGGGCGGTGCCGAGACCGGCGAGCTCGACGCAGTCCTCCCAGTGCTTGGCCAGGTTGGCGTTCCATGCGGCGCAGGTGCGGGCGTAGTGCTCGCGGAGGTTCTCGTGGTGACGCACCTCGAAGCCCTCGTCCTCCATGACGCGCACGATGTCGCCGCTCCCGGTCAGCTCGCCGTCGGGGAAGACGTAGCGGTTGATGAAGCCGCGGGGCGGCAGGCCGGGGTGCTGGTTGTCGGGGCGCGTGATGCAGTGGTTGAGCAGGCGTCCCTCGTCGCGCAGCCGCTCCCGCAGGAAACGGAAGTAGGACGGGTAGTTGCCGACCCCGATGTGCTCGGTGAGCCCGATCGAGCTGATCGCGTCGAAGCCGCGCTCCGTGACGTCGCGGTAGTCGCCGTGCCGGACCTCGGCCCGCTCGGCGAGCCCCTCGGCCTCGATGGCGGCCTGGGCCCAGGTGGCCTGCTCGCGCGAGAGCGTCACGCCGAGGGCGGTGACCCCGTAGTGCTTCACGGCGTGGCGCACCATGCCGCCCCAGCCGCAGCCGACGTCGAGCAGGCGCATGCCGGGGCGCAGGCCGAGCTTCCGCGCGACGAGGTCGTACTTGTAGGCCTGGGCGTCCTCGAGCGAGGCCTCGTCGGTGGGGAAGCACGCACACGTGTAGGTCATCGACGGGCCGAGGACCTTCTCGTAGAAGGCGTTCGACACGTCGTAGTGGTGGCTGATCGCGGCGGCGTCGCGCGCCTTGCCGTGCCTCAGCCCGTGCGCGAGCCGACGCAGCTGGCCGGGTGTCTCCTCCGGGGGCAGGGTCGGCGCATGGGGTCGGTGGTGGGCCACGAAGCGGGCCAGCTCCGCGGCGTCGTGCCGTCCCGGTCGGCGAGGGGTGAGCCCGTCACCGATGACGCGCAGCACGTCGTAGGGATCCGCCTCGTCCACCCCGTCGATGATGAGGTCCCCGAGGAGGTACGCGCGGGCGAGGCCGAGCTCTCCCGGCGCGGCGAGGAGGTGGTTGAGCGCCTCGGGCCCGGTCAGCCGGATCACGAGCCCGTCCGGACCACCCCCCTCCGAGCCGTCCCACGCGACGACCCGCACCGGGGCCTCGGGGCCGAACACGCGGTCGAATGCCTCTCCCACGGTCAATGTCATCGAGCCTGCACCGCCTTCTCGTAGAGCGTCGGGAACCGTCCCGCCGGGTCGTACCTGCGTTTGACGGGGACGTAGGCCGTGCCGCCGTAGAGGGCGGCGAAGGTCGCCTCGTCGTAGTACGCGTCGGAGTAGAGCGACTTGTGGCCGCCCAGCCGCGTTACCTCGTCCTCGATGCGGCGGTTGACGTCGCCGTCGGCCGCGCCGGGCTCGATGGCCACCGTCGACCAGAAGCCGACGTTGACGTAGCGCTCGTCGCGGCGCATCGGGTAGAGGGGCCACGGGGTCTCGTCGGGCTGCGCGCCCGGAGCGGGGCGCAGCTGGATCGGGCACAGCCAGACGGGTTCGATCGGCACCTCGTGCAGGAACCAGTCGACGAACTCGGCCGTGCGCGCGAGGGGGATCTCGACGTCCTGCACGACGCGCTCGCGGTCGGGCAGCCCTCGGAGCCGTTCGATCCGGCCCATGACGTGGTGCCGGTTCTCGAAGGCGACGATCTTCCAGTAGACGTCGCTGCGCAGCAGTCGGCTCGGCCAGAGCCGGCGGACGGTCGGGTGCTGGGCGCCGAACGCACGGCTGCACCAGAACCAGTCCGTGTCCCAGCGCCACAGGTAGTCGTGTGCCGTCAGCACGTCGGCGCGGCGCTGTTGGATGGAGCGGTAGAAGACCTGGTCGCCGGTGTAGTCGCTCGGCCGAGCCTGCCCCTCGAGGTGGTCGGTCCAGCGTCCGAGGCAGAGGTAGGCCTCGGTCGGGCCGAAGACGACGCCGTCGACGAAGTCGACCCGGTCGCCGTCCCAGGTCTGCGACGACATCACGTCGTCGACCGCGTCCGTCAGGGCCGCCACCGCGTCGAACCGCACGTGCCGCAGGGCGACGTAGGGCCGGGCGGGCTCCAGCTCGATGACGAGGTCGAGCGCGTAGCCGAGCGAGCCGTAGGAGTTGGGGAAGGTGCGGAAGAGGTCGGCGTGCTCGCCGACGGGCGTCGCGGTGACGACCTCGCCGTCCCCCGTGAGGATCCGCATCTGCAGGACCGACTCGTGGGGAAGGCCGTTGCGGAACGACGCCGCCTCGATGCCGAGCCCGGTCACGGCCCCGCCGATCGTGATGGTGCGCAGCTGCGGCACGACGAGCGGCACGAAGCCGTGCGGCAGCAGCTCGTCGACGAGCTGCTCGTACGTCGTCAGCCCGCCGACGAGCGCGGTCGCCGGCGCGCCGCCGGTCCCGGGGCGCACCTCGACGACGCCGCACAGCGCCGAGAGGTCGAGGCCCCGCGAGTCGGTCGCGGTGCGGTTGCGGAAGAGGTTGGACGTGCGCTTCGCGAGCCGGACGGGCCGGTCGGGCGGCAGGGCGGCATACGTCCTCCTCACCTGCTCGAGTGCACGCTCGTGGTCGCGGACCCGCTGGAGGGGGTCGTGCCGATCCGCAGGAGACGTGACCTGAGGGGTTGCCACCATTGCAGTCAAACAGATCTCGGGGCGCTGTGGGTACTACTCGCGTGCGAGCATCGTGGCGCCGAGCCCGACCATCATGACGCCGCCCGTCACCCCGAGCTTGTCGAGCCGGGCGGGCTTGCGGGCGAACCACTCCCGTGCCCGCGCGGCGAGCAGGGCCCACATGCTGTCGCTGCAGATCGCCATGAGGCCGAAGACCCCGCCGAGCACCGCCATCTGGACGCCGACGTGGCCCGCGCCGGTGTTGACGAACTGCGGGAGGAAGGCCACGAAGAAGAGGATCGTCTTCGGGTTGGTGAGGCCGACGACCGCGCCGATGCGCAGGGCGTGGCCGCGCTTGGCCGACACCTGCGCCTCCATGGCCTCGCGCGCCTCGTGGCGGTGGCGGATCGCCTGGATGCCGAGCCAGATGACGTAGGCGGCGCCGGCGACCTTGATGACGGTGTAGGCGGTGATGCTCGCCGCGACGACCGCACCGAGACCGACGGCGACGAAGACGGCCTGGGCCGTGACCCCGAGGGCGTTGCCGACGACCGACAGCAGCGCCTCGCGCCGCCCGACGGTCAGGGCGCGACCGATGGTGAAGAGCAGGCTGGGACCCGGGACCTGGATGAAGAGGATCGACGCGACGAGGAACGCGACCCACTGGCTTGATGACGGCACCGGACCAGTGTGCTCCCGGCCCCGGGTAAAGGGCAGGCGGTTTTCGAGGCGCGGACACTAACGTCGGGGCCATGACGACACCTGCTCAGACCGAGCGCACCGACCCGCCGCTCGCCGCCGACGAGGCGATGACCCTCGTCGCGTTCCTCGACTTCCACCGCGACACCCTGCGCCGCAAGACCGAGGGGCTGACGGCCGAGCAGCTGGCGCAGACCCTTCCGCCCTCGAGCCTGGCGCTCGGTGCCCTGCTCAAGCACGTCGCCCTCAACGAGGCGAGCTGGTTCGGCGAGGTGCTCCACGGCCGCCCGATGCCCGAGCCGTGGGCGAGCGCCGACTGGGACGCCGACCGGGACTGGGAGATGACGTCGGCCCGCGACGACAGCCCGGAGGAGCTGCGCCGGATCATGGACGTGTCGGTCGAGCAGGCCCGCCTGGACATCGAGGCGGCGCTCGCCGAGGGAGGACTCGAGTTCCGGTCGGCGACGCTGTCGCGCAAGGAGAACCAGACGTTCAGCCTCCGCTGGATCCTGCTGCACATGATCGAGGAGTACGCCCGCCACAACGGTCACGCGGACTTCCTGCGCGAGGCGGTCGACGGCGTCACGGGCGAGTGAGCCCCGCCCGCCGGAGGCAGAAGCGCCGGAGCGGCTCGGCCGGCATGACCTCGGCGAGGTCGCGGTAGCGCTCGGCCGCGTGCTCCCGCCGTCCCGTGCGCCACTCGAGGTCGGCGAGTGCGAGGCTCGCGTCACGGCTGGCGTATGCCGGGGCGCCCTTCTCGAGGGACGCGAGCTCGGCCTCGAGCTTGGCCAGTGACCGCTCGGCCGGTGACCCCTCGGGGTGGGCGGCGAGGAGGCCCTGAGCCGTGGCCACGAGGCGGGCGACCCGGACGGAGGGGGACGGCCAGCGGCGCTCGAGCGCGCCGTAGAGCGAGACGATGCGCGGCCAGTCGGTGCGCTCGAACGACGGCGCGCTCGAGTGCAGGCCGGCGATCGCCGCCTCGATGGCGAAGCGACCGTCGCCCGACGCGGCGACCGTCGCGTCGGCGAGCCCGGCCCGCAGCAGGGCGCCGTCCCAGCGGGTGCGGTCGACCTCGTCGAGCGCGAGCCCCGTCCCGGTGTCGTCGACGCGGCCCGGGCGACGGGCCAGGCCGAGGCGGATGACGGCACGCAGCCCCCGCACCTCCGTGTCGTCCGGGTGGGCGGCGACGAGCGCGTCGGCGATGGAGAGCGCCTGGCGTCCCGTGTCCGCCAAGGCGTCGGCGGGGTCGAGCACCGTGCGGTGCGCGACCGTGAACATGCCTGCGACGCAGGCGATGACGACCGGCAGGCGGCGGTCGCGCTCGGCCTCGCCCGGCACGTGGAAGGTGCCTCGGGCCTCGGCGAGGGCGCGCTTCGCCCGGGTGAGCCGGGCGGCGGCGGCGGTGTCCTGGACGCCGAGGTGTCCGGCGATCTCCGGGACCGTCAGGCCGCACACGACGCGCAGGGCCAGCACCATGCGGGACGCGGGCGAGATGGCCTCGTCGCACGCGACGAAGAGCAGGGCGAGGCGGTCGTCGAGCCCCTCATGTCCGTGCATGGACAGGTCGTCGGCATCCATGGCAGTGCGGTCCGCCTCGGGGCGGGCGAGCTCGGGGGCCAGCCGGCGCCAGGTGGTGCGCCGTCGGGCGTCGTCGAGCCACGCCCGCTTGGCCACCGAGGTGCACCACGCGGCATACGACTCGATCGGTGCTCCGCCGTCGCGCTCGTGCGCGGCGGCCCGTGCGACGGCCTCGGCGGCGTACTCCTCCGCGTCGTCGAGGCTCCCGGTGAAGGAGGCGAGGGCGCGCACGATGCGCGGCCACGCCTCCTCGAACTCACCCGTCCCGAGTGGCACTCACATCCCCGTCGGGAAGACCTTGCGCCACTCGATGTGTCTGCCCGTCGGCACGAGGGCGGCGATCCGGCGCGCGGTGTCCTCGTCGTCGGTCTCGACGAGATAGAAGCCGGTGATGACCTCGGACGTGTCGGTGAACGGGCCGTCGGTGTAGACGGCGTCCTCGACGGTGCGGTCACCCGCGCCGGGGGCGACGGTGCCGCCGTGGCGGGAGTTCTGCAGGGCCGCACCCCCGACGACGCGGGCGCCGAGGTCGGCGACGGCCTGCTGGAAGGCCTTGTGCTCGGGGAACGACGCGTCCATGTCGGAGGCCGGGGCGCTCGGGTCCTTGCCGGCGGGACCGGCGTCGGCGGCCGGCGCGCCACCGAGGTAGGCGTCGGAGTCCCAGTCGTTCTCGTGGATCAGGTAGACATACGTGTCGGCCATGGCCGGCTCCTTCTCGAAGAGGCGCGCGGTGCGCAGGTGGCGACCCTCGCCACATCATCCTGACGAACTCTCGGGCCGGGAATCGACACGCGGTCGAGATTTCTTCGGATCGGGCCGGTCAGCTCGCCCCGAGACGCTCGAGGCGCCCCTCGAGGGAGGCCCGACGGTGGGCGTTGCCCTCGAGGTCGAGGTAGCGCGTGCCGAACGTCGCGAGCAGGGCGTCGTCGAGCCGGCGCACCGCACCGGGTGGGTACTTGTAGCCCATTCGCTCGATGAGGGCGGCGCCGTCGACCGGGGCGATGACCTCGGCGAGGGCGTCGACCGACGTGATGCCGAGCTCGAGCAGCAGGCCGGAGACCCACGTGTAGTGGTCGGTGCGCGACCAGCCGGCGTCGGCGTACTTCGAGGCGAGGAACGTCGCGAGGTCCTGGGTGCTGATCCGGGAGTCCTGCTCCACTGCGTCGGGCGGGCTCGCCGGCAGGGCCTTCTGGAGGCGGTCGCGGATCGCCGAGAACTCGCGGTCGGCCAGCTCGATGAGCCCGGCCGCCAGGGTGAACCGGCGGTCGAGGTCGTGCGCGTGCTCCTCGGGGACGGTGCCCTTGTAGCGGATGTCGTGCTCGAACTCGGCCCAGGCGTGCTGCAGCACGGTCCGGATCTGCACCGAAGCGCTGCGCCGGCGGAGCGGCTCGTAGGCCGTCGGCACGGTGCGGCTCGCGTCGACCGCGACGAGCAGGTGGCGGCTCGCGTAGCCGAAGCGTCCCGAGCGCGCCGTCTCGAGGCCCATGTCGCGGTCGTCGAGGACGGCGAGCTCCTCGGCCAGCAGCTCGGCGACGGCGGCGACGTCGTCGTGGACGTAGGTGATGACCCGGACGCCGATCTGGTCGGTGATGTCGGCGAGCGGGTCGGGGTAGAGCAGCTCGCCGCCCCTGCGGCGCTCGGCCTTCGACGCGAAGGACGCCACGGACTTCGTGCGCCCGCCCACGCTGAGGTAGTTGATGCCCGCCTCGTCGAGGAGCCCGGTGACCATCTCGACGAAGAGCGCCGTCGCGGCCTCGACCTCGGGGCGCACCGCCGCGTACGCCTGTGCCGCCTCCCTGCTCTCGGTGGACGTGGTGCTCGCCTCGTCGGTCGCGCCTGCGCCATCGCTGTCGGACATGCCGCCATCCTGCCGTGCCCGCAGGACCGGCGGCGACCGGTAGTCGTGGAACCACCAGAGGTCCTCCCGGTCGGAGGCTCCCCAGCCGTGCCGCACACCCCACCACGTCGGCGCCTGCGTCCACACGGCCCCGTGGGCCGGGAACGCGCGCAGGGCCGCGTCGACGAGACCCACCGCGCCGTCGTCCTCCCAGTCATGGCACTGGGGCCGGACCTCATCGCTGCGCGGACAGGGGAAGAGGTGGTGCAGGCCGATGCTGAAACCCAGCGCGCGGTAGAGCGAGATCGCGGACTCCAGCGTGATGGCGTGGTGGCCGCTCTCGAGCCGGGAGATGCGGCTGTGCGGGACGTCGAGCCGGGCGGCGAGCGCGCGCTGGCTCAGCAGGTAGGTGCGGCGCACGTGCCTCAGCGCGTCGCCGAAGGCATCTGGTCCGTGGCCGAGGGGAACGGTCATGGCGCCAGCGTCCATGCCCGCCGCCTCACTGTCAGGCCCGGCGCAGGTCCTGTGGATCAGCCGCACTCAGGGAGGAAGGGGTGTGGACGGGGGCAGGGGACCCGCGCTTGCCCGCCGCTCCCTGTGCGTTGGGTCGCCCTGAGACTCAACCGCCGGCGAGGACGTCCGGTCGCTGTGCGTTGGGTCGCCCGGTGACTCAACTGCCGGCGGGGACGTCCTGTGCGCTGTNTCAACTGCCGGCGAGGACCTCGCTCTCTGCGCGTTGGGTCGCCCGGTGACTCAACTGCCGGCGCGGCCCTCTGAGTCACGTGATGACCCAATGCACAGGGCGCACACGCGGTGGGGAATGGCGTGGACGGGCGAGCGGGGAGGTGCGAGCGTGTCGCCATGCACCTCGAGACCGCCCGACTCACCATCCGTCCCTGGTCGCACGACGAGGCCGAACGGCTGCTCGACATCCAGAGCCGCCTCGAGGTCGTGAAGTGGCTCGGCGACGGCGAGCCCGTCCTCATGAAGGACCTCGACGAGGCCCACGCCCGCATCGACCGCTACCACGAGCGCAGCGAGGCGCCGCCGCTCGGCTTCTGGGCCGTCGAGGTGCGCGAGACGGGCGTCGTCGCCGGCTCCGTCATCCTGCTGGCCCTCCCGGACGCCGACGACGGTGAGGTCGAGGTGGGCTGGCACCTGCATCCCGACTCGTGTGGCCACGGCTACGCGACCGAGGCCGCGACGGCCGTGGTCCAGCACGGCTTCGACGGTGGGCTGCCCGAGATCTACGCCCTGACCCACACGACGAACGAGCCGTCGCAGGCCGTGTGCCGCCGCCTCGGTCTCGACGACCTCGGTGTCATGGAGAAGTGGTACGAGGGCGAGTCCCGCGTCTACCGCACCACGCCGGAGCGGTGGGCCAACCGAGCCTAGGTGTGCCGGGTGCCCGGCTCAGCCTCCGACGTGCACCTGTGGGCGCCGGTCCGCGTCGGGCTCGGCGCGCCGGATGATCTCGTGCGTCAGCGGGGGGATGTCGCCCTCGCCGGCGAGCAGGAAGCGCAGCACGTTCTGCCCCGGTGCCTTCTCGCTCCACTCGAAGTAGATGTGCGGCGGCTTGGTGACGCGGTCGCGCACGTCGAGCAGGACCGCGGCGAGGACGTTCGGCACCGACGGGCCGGTGGCGCGCAGGATGTAGTGGCCACCGACGACGGCCGACCCCACGTGGACGGTCGTCGCGAAGTCACTCGCGTCGCTGATCTGCACCTCGAGGAAGATCGCGCCCTGCCGGGCGTTGAGGTGGTTCGACATCCGGACCTCGAGCGACTTCGCGCGGTACTCGTCGCGGTCTCCGGCGTTGATCTTGTTGGCGATGAAGCGCAGCGGCTGGGGGCCGAGCGCCGCGTCGTCGAGGATCGCCCGGGCGCTGTCGTCGTAGACGACGCGCTGGACCCGCAGCTCGGTCGAGCGGACGATGCGGGACCAGACGCTGATGACGACGATGAGTGCGATGAACACGAGGGCGATGACGAGGCCCTCGGGGCGCTCCGCGATGGTGATCGTGATCGTGTAGACGAAGATCGCGCTGACGACGGCGAAGAAGGCCGCCGCCGCGCGGTGCCCGCGCCGCAGCTCGGTGAGGAAGACGGCGATCGCGGCGGACGTCATGAGCGCGAGCACGCCGGTGGCATACGCCCCCGCCTGCTCGTCGACGTTGGCCCCGAAGGCGAGCGTCACGACGGCGGCGATGAACGACAGCACGAGCACGAGCGGCCGCGTCGAGCGGGCCCAGTCCGGTGCCATGCCGTAGCGGGGCAGGTAGCGCGGCACGATGTTGAGCAGGCCCGCCATGGCAGACGCGCCGGCGAACCAGAGGATACCGATGGTCGAGATGTCGTAGACCGTGCCGAAGCCCTCGCCGAGCAGGTCGTGCGCAAGGTAGGCGAGGGCGCGTCCGTTGGCCGCGCCGCCCGGCTGGAAGGCGTCGGCCGGGATGAGCAGCGTCGTGACGAGCGAGGACCCGATGAGCAGCACGCTCATGATCAGGGCGGCGGTCGTCAGGAGCTTGCGGGCGTTGCGGATGCGGCCCTCGGGCTTCTCGGCCGTGTCGGTCGGGTCGCCCTTGACGAGCGGCATGACGACGACGCCGGTCTCGAAGCCGGAGAGGCCCAGCGCGAGGGCCGGGAAGACGAGAAGTGACGCCCCGATGATCCCGAACGGTGCGGAGTGGGCCGACGTCATGGCCGTGATCCAGTCGCTGAACGCGGTCGGGTGGTCGCCGATCTCGAGGATGCCACGCACGAGGACCACGGAGCTGAGGCCGAGGTAGGCGACGACGAGCACGACGGCGATGCCGATGGCCTCTTTGAAGCCCTTGAGGAAGATGCCCGCGAGGAACAGGAGCAGGGTCAGGGTGACGCCGACCTGGTGCCCGGTGAGCGTCGACTTGAGGTAGGGGTTCTCGATGAGGTGGGCGCTCGCGTCGGCGGCCGACAGGGTGATGGTGATGATGAAGCCGGTGGCGACGAAGCCGATGAGGCAGAGCACGAGGATCTTGCTCGGCCAGTAGGACAGGAGGCGCTCGAGCATCGAGAGGCTGCCGTCGCCGTGCGGGCTCTCGGCCGCGACGCGGCGGTACATCGGGAGCGCACCGAAGAGGGTGACGAGCACGAGCACGAGCGTCGCAACCGGTGAGAGGGCGCCGGCGGCGAGGGCCGCGATGCCGGGCTGGTAGCCGAGCGTCGAGAAGTAGTCGACGCCGGTCAGGCACATGACGCGCCACCACGGCTGGACGTGCGCCTGCTCCTTCGCCTCGCTCTCGCGCTCGTAGTAGCCGCCCGGGTCGGCCTCGTCGGCGTCGAGGAACCAGCGCATCAGGGGTGTGCGCTCCGCGCGCTGTGTCGTCACGGCGCCGAAGTCTAGGGGCTGGCACTGGAACCATCACCCTGTCGATGAGTCCAGGACCGGTAGGCGAGCGAGAGGAGCACGAGCCCCAGGGCCCACAGCGCATGGAGGCCGTTGACGACGAGCAGGGCGACCACCGACGCGTGGGCGACGAGTGCGGTCCACCAGGCGCGGCTGCCGCCGGGGAGCAGGCGCAGCGCCGCGGCGGTGCCGAGGACGTAGACGAGCGTGAAGCACCCCGTCGCGAGCAGCATGAGCGGGGTGAGGCCGAGGTCGAGCACGACGGCGACGACGAGCGAGAGCATCGAGCTGGTCGTGACGAGGGCGATGCTGCGCCGAGGCACCTGGCCGGCCTCGCCGCCCTTCGCCAGCCAGCGCGGCAGCGCGCCGTCCCGGGCGAGTGCGGCACCGAGCCTCGACCCGCCGGCGTAGTACGCGTTCATCGCCCCCACGGTGAGCAGCACCGCCACGACGGCGGTCACGACCCGGGCCTGCTCGCCGAGCGCGATGGCCATGAGGTCGGAGAGCGGCGCCTGGCTGCGACCGGTGGCGGGTCCGAGCACGAGGACGCTGGTCGTGGCGAGGCCGAGGTAGAGCACCCCGACGACCGCGACGGCGATGCCCGTGGCTCGGGGCACGTCCCGGCGGGGGTCGCGGTAGTCCGCCGCGAGCGACGCCACGGCCTCCCAGCCCGCGAAGCCCCAGACCAGGACGGCGGCCGCGGTGCCGACGGCGGCCCACCCGTTCGGGGCGAAGGGGGTCAGTGACGCCGTGCTCCCGTGCGGCAGGGCGACCGCCATCGTCGCCGTCATGAGCAGGGCGAGGGCGGTGGCGAGACCGAGCTGCACGCGACCGGAGAAGCGCAGCCCGGCCAGGTTCATCAGGCCGGTGCCGAGGATGAGAGTGGCCGCGACGACGACGGAGGTCGTGCGTCCCCCGCCGACGACGTCCGCGACGTAGCCGCCGGCCATCATCGACGTCGGCGGAGCCCCGACGGGCACCGCGAAGTAGAAGCACCACCCGACCGCCCCCGCGGCGCGGTCGCCGAAGGCCCGACGGACGTAGGTCGAGACCCCGCCGCCGTCGGGGTGCCGGGCTCCGAGCGCGGCGAACGTGCTCGCGAGCGGCACGGACAGGAGCACGAGCGCCGCCCACGCGAGCAGTGACGCCGGACCGGCCACCTCGGCGGCGAGGGCGGGCAGGGTGATGACGCCCGTGCCGAGCACGGCGCCCACCGAGAGGGCCGCGCCCTGCGCGACGGTGATCGTGCCCCCGGTCGCGGTCGGGGTGGCCCGGGTCATGCGTGCGGTCGTCGCCATGGCTCCAGACTCCCGCCGAAGCGGACCGGTCAGAAGTGCCACTTCTTGTCAGATGGTGTGGGCCAATCCAGACTGTCGAGATGGACCTGCACGTCTCCCTCACCGGCTCGGGCGACCTCACCGCCCAGATCTACGCCCAGCTGCGCGCCGCCGTCCTCGACGGTCGCCTCGCCGGGGGCGACCGCGTGCCCGCCTCCCGCGACCTCGCGGAGAGCCTCAGCGTCTCGCGCGGCACGGTCACCGCGGCCTACGACCGGCTCCTCGCCGAGGAGCTGCTCGAGACCCGCCGCGGCGCCGGGACCTTCGTCGCGAGGGGGTGCGTGCCTCCCGGCGGCGTGGCCCGGCGTCGCGCCCGAGCCGGGGCCGTCGTGCCGACGGCCCTGTGGGCGACCACTGCGGAGGCCGCGCCGGGCCCGGGCGGTGCGGTCCACGACTTCTCGGTCGGGGTGCCCGACGACTCGCTCTTCCCCCTCGCGACCTGGCGCCGGCTCGTCAGCGGCACGCTGCGCCGGGGCCGCCTGGCCGCCGGCACCTACGACGACCCGGGCGCGAACCGCGGAGGGAGCCGTCTCGAGGCCGAGATCGCGAGGTATGCCGGGGTGTCCCGGTCGGTCGTGGCCTCCGGCGCCGACGTGGTGACCACGGCCGGCGCGCAGCAGGCTCTCGACCTCGTCGCGCGGGTGCTCGTCGAGCCCGGTGGCACCGTCGCCGTCGAGGACCCCGGCTACACCGCCGCGGCACGGCTCTTCGCGACCCACCGGGCTGTCGTCCGCGGGGTGCCCGTCGACGGCGAGGGGATCGTCGTCGACGCCCTGCCCGACGCGGCCCGTCTCGTCTACGTCACCCCGTCGCACCAGCACCCGACCGGGGTGGCGATGTCCCGCGCGCGCCGGGTCGCGCTGCTGGAGTGGGCGGTCCGGCACGGGGCGGTCATCGTGGAGGACGACTACGACAGCGAGTTCCGGTTCGCCGACCGGCCGCTCGAGCCGCTCCAGAGCCTCGACCGCGACGGGCGCGTGGTCTACGTCGGGTCGTTCTCCAAGTCGCTGCTGCCGGGCCTCCGGGTCGGCTATGCCATCGCCCCCGCCACGCTCACACCGGCCCTGCGCGAGGCCAAGCGGGTCACCGTCTGGGACGGCGATGCCGTGACGCAGGGCGCCCTCGCCGACTTCCTCTCCGAGGGGCACCACGCGGCCCACGTCAGGCGCGCGACGAAGGTCTACCGTGCCCGTCGCGAGGCGCTGCTCGACGGCCTCACGCGCCCCGACGGCCTCGCCGACTGGCTCGAGGTCGTCCCCTCCGCGGCCGGGCTGCACCTGTGCACCCTGCTGCGTGACCCGGCCCTCGACGACGTCGCGATCGCCGAGCAGGCGCTGGCCGCAGGCGTGTTCGTCGAGCCCCTGTCGGTGCGACACCTGGAGCAGCCAGCCCGCCACGGGCTCGCCTTCGGCGTCGGCGGCATACCCCTGACGGGCATCGGCCCGGCACTCACCGCGCTGCGGGGTGTCCTCAGCTCGAGCCGGCCGGGACGCCGCGTCGACGGATGATGGCGAACTGCGTGGCGAGCGGGATGATCCCGAGGATCAGCACCATCGGCACGGCAAAGCCGAGGCGCAGGTTGTCCGACCCGACCGCACCGGTCAGCACCGCGCCGAGCAGTGCACCGACGTAGTTGAACTGGTTGAAGCGCGCCACGACCTGGTCGGTCTTGTCGATGCGCTCGCCGGCGGAGTCGGCGTCGCCGCCGGCGATGGCACCCGCCGCCGAGAAGCTGAGCGGCGCGATGGTCGCGACGGCGCCGCCGAGGATGGTGAAGCCGACGACGGCCACGACCCACGTCGGCGCGAAGACGATGACCGCGAGCGACAGGGCGGCGACGACGCCGCTGATGCGGAGCAGCCAGACGGCGCCGTGGCGGTCGACGAGGCGGTCGCCGACGGTGCGGGCGAGGAGGGTCGCGACGAGGTAGGGGAGCGTGGCGAGCGCGGTGAGCCCCGTCGGGGCGTCGAGCGTGCCGTCGAGGTAGACCGGTCCCCACGTCGTGGCCGCCGTGTCGACCATGTAGAAGAGCACCATCGCCACGCCGAGCAGGGCGATGCGCCGCCACGGGACGTCGACCTTCGCGTCGGTCTCGGCGAGGCGGTCGCGACGGACGTAGGGCGCAGCGAGTGCCGCGACGGGGAAGACGAGCAGCGGCAGCAGGGCCGGCCCGAGGTCGACCCCCGACGTCGCCAGCGTGACGAGCGTGCCGAGGATGCCGCCGGCGGTCCAGAAGGCGTGGAAGGACGGGAGGATCGGTCGCCGGTAGAGGTGCTCGACGGTGACGGCCTGCATGTTGGACGACGCGTCGACGAGCCCGAGCGCGAGCCCGTAGGCCGCGAGCCCCCCGACGAAGACCCCGAAGGCCGGCGCGACGAGCAGCACCGCGAAGCCGATCGTCGCGGTGACGAGCCCCATGCGGACGACCATGGCGCTCGACGAGCGCGCCGCGACGACCTCGGCGATGACCGAGCCGACCCCCGCGAGCAGCACGACCATGAGGAGCAGGCCGCTGACGGCGAGCTCGTCGAGCGACCACTTCTCCTGCACCTGCGGCAGGCGGGTCGTCAGCGAGATGAAGAGCAGGCCCTGGACGAAGAAGGCGGTGCCGGCCGCGAGGCGTGCCCGCAGCAGTGAGGAGGACTCGGCCCGAAGTGTCACGGTGGGTCACACTGTCGGTCGCCGGACCCGCCGTCAAGACTCATGCCGTGGTTCCGTGGGTCAGCAGCAGGCGTCGCCGCGCCAGTTCGAGCGTCCCTCGCGGACCGCGACGGCGGCGATGACGAGCGCCGCCACGGGGTCGAGCCACCACCAGCCCAGGAGGGCGTTGGCGAGCAGCCCGACGAGCAGGACGGCCGAGAGGTAGGTGCAGAGCAGCGTCTGGGTGCCGTCGGCGACCACCGCCCCCGACCCGAGCTCCCGGCCGGTGCGCCGCTGCCAGTGCGAGAGCAGTGGCATGACGGCGAGCGAGAGCGCGGCGAGCGCGATGCCGACGACCGAGGTGTCGGACTGCTCGCGGGTCACGACGGCGCGCACGGACTCGACGGTGACGTAGGCGGCCAGCGCGAAGAAGGAGACCGCGATGAGGCGGCGGGCCAGGTGCTCGCGCTCCTCCGGGACGGGGTGGCCGAACTGCCAGAGGATGACGAGCCCGCTCATCACCTCGACCGTCGAGTCGAGGCCGAAGCCGACGAGGGCGGTGGAGTCGGCGATGCGGCCGGAGCCGATGGCGACGACGGCCTCGACCACGTTGTAGGCGACCGACGCGCCGGCCAGCAGGCGGGCGCGGCGCACCAGGGCGGCCCGCCGGGACGGAGGCAGGAGCGTGAAGAGGGGGCGGGAGGGCGTGCTCACCAGTCGGCTCCTCGGCACTCGGAGCGGTCGGTCGTCTCGACCTGGAGCGTCGCGTGGGCGACGTGGAAGCGCTCGCGCAGCATCCGGCTGGCGGCGTCGAGCACCTCGGGCCCGGCGTCGGCACGGGACGTCACGAGGTGCGCCGTCGCGACGTCCATGCCGGACGTCAGGGTCCACACGTGCAGGTCGTGGACCTCGGTGACACCCGGCACGTCGCCGAGGGCGGTCAGCAGGTCGGTGGGCTCGAGTCCGGTCGGCGCGTGCTGGCCGAGGACGGCCACGACCTCGCGCCCGAGCCCGACGGCGCGGACGGCGACGAAGACCGCGATGGCGAGCGCGACGGCGGTGTCCCACCAGGCGCTGCCGGTCGCCCGCACGAGCACGGCGGCCGCGATGACCCCGACCGAGCCCACGGTGTCGGCGACGACCTCGAGGTAGGCGCCCCGGACGTTGAGGCTCTCGCCCGCACCGCCGCGGAGCATGAGGAGGGCCACGATGTTGACGACGAGGCCGGTGGCGCCGACGACGAGCATGGTGCCGGACGCGATCTCGGGGCTCGACCCGATGCGCCCGATCGCCTCGACGGTGATGTAGACCGAGACGCCGAGCATGAGCAGCACGGCGAGCCCGGAGGCGAAGACCTCGGCGCGGTAGGAGCCGAAGGTGCGGCGGCCGGTCGTGTCGGCGCGTGTCGCGATCCGGGTGGCCACGAGCGCGGCGCCGAGCGTCACGACGTCGGCGGCCATGTGCCCCGCGTCGGAGAGCAGAGCCAGCGAGCCGGACGCGAGGCCGGCCACGAGCTCGACGACGAAGAAGGCGGCGACGAGACCGAAGGCGACCGCGAGCCGCCAGCGGTGGCGGCCGCCGGCGTGGACCGCGGCGGCCCCGTGGTCGTGTCCGTGCGAGTGGCCGCCGCTCATGGGGCCCCGCCGTCGTGGAGGGCGTGCTCGCGCGTCACGTCGAGGAGCAGCCGGACGTGGGCGTCGGAGAGGCGGTAGTAGATGTTGCGTCCGTCGCGCCGACCGGTGACGACGCCCGACGCGCGGAGCAGTCGGAGGGCCTGGGAGACGGTGGTCTCGGCGGTGGTGGTCGCCGCTGCGAGGTCGCACACGCAGAGCTCGCCGGCCTCGAGGAGGGCATAGAGCAGTCGGGCGCGGGTCGGGTCGCCGAGCAGCTTGAAGACGCTCGTGACGCGTGCGAGCTCGTCGACGCCGGGCGCGTTCGCGGTGGCGAGGGCGACCTTGTCGGGGTGCACGCACGGGGCGGCGCACCCGTCGAGTCCGGTGACGGTGCTCATCACGACCCTCTCATCTGAATGGATGATCAGATGTCACTGTCGTGGCGGACAGGCCCACCTGTCAACCGGACGGCAGACTGTCCGACATGCTGAGACTGACGGTCACGATCCCGAGCGAGCTGACCGAGCGGGTCACCCAGGTGCTCGCCGACTCCACGGCCGTGAGCACCCTGTCGGTGCTCCGAGGCGCGGCCGTGCGTCCCGTCGGCGACGTCGTGCACGCCGACGTCGCCCGCGAGGGGGCCAACGTCCTCGTCGACCGGCTGCGCGAGCTCGGCGTCCACGAGGGCGGGACGCTCCAGATCGAGCCGGTCACGACGTGGGTCTCGCGGGCCGGCTTCGAGGCGGACGAGGAGACGCCCGGCAGCAGTGCCGACGCCGTCGTCTGGGCCCAGGTCGCGCAGCGGTCCTACGACGACAGCGAGCTGAACTGGACCTTCCTGTCGTTCATGTCGCTCGCGACCCTCATCGCGGGCATCGCGATCGTGCTCGACTCCCAGATCCTCGTCATCGGCGCCATGGTGCTCGGGCCCGAGTTCGGCGCCATCGCGGCCCTCGGCGTCGCGCTCGTGCGCCGCCGCACCCTGCTGCTCGGGGTCGCGGCCCGCGCCCTCGTCGTCGGCTTCGTCGTGGCCATCCTCGTCACGTGCGTGGCGGGACTGGTCGGCCGGGCCCTGGGCTGGGTCACACTCCACGACATCACCGGCGCGCGTCCGGCGACCGGCTTCATCTACTCGCCCGACAAGTGGTCGTTCATCGTCGCCGTCCTCGCAGCCGCGGCGGGCGTCCTGTCGCTGACGTCGGCCAAGCTCGGCGGCCTCAGCGGAGTCTTCATCTCCGTCACAACGATCCCGGCCGCGGGCAACGTCGGGCTCGGGCTCGCCTTCGGCGCCTGGTCAGAGGTGCGTGGCAGCGGCCTGCAGCTCGTCGTCAACATGATCGGGATGGCCCTGGCCGGCTGGCTCACGCTGGCCTTCCAGGACGCAGTCTGGTCGCGGGTGCCGGCGCCGCGGTCCCACTCGCGGCTCAGCCGCCGGATCCACGCCGAGCCGCCGCCACCCCGCTAGCGTCGACCTCGTGATGACGCCGTGATGACGCCACCCGCGGACTTCTCCACCGAGCTGCTCACCGCGGCCCTGCGCGAGATGTGGGGTCTCGAGGTGAGGGACATCGCTTACGCGCCAATGGGTTTCGGCAGCCACCACTGGCGGGTGGACGCGGGTGGCGACGGCCGCTGGTTCGTGACCCTCGACGACTACGTCGGGGCCGGGACAGACGTCGAGCGCGGCCCGGCGCTCAGTGCGGCGTTCCGCTCGGCCCGGGCGCTCGCCGACTCCGGGCTCGACGTCGTCGTCGCGCCGGTGCCGGCCCGGGACGGCTCGGTGCCGTTCGAGCTGAGGCGGCACCAGTGGGTGTCGGTGACCCCGTGGCTCGAGGCCCCGCGCCTGCCGTCGCCGGACGACCAGACCGCGGCCGACCGGCGCGCGGTGACCGAGGCCCTGGCGGGGCTGCACGCGGCCACACGCCACGTCGTCGGGATTGCCGGCACCGACGACCTGCGGCTGCCCGAGCGCGACCTCCTCGACCGCGCGCTCGCGGACGGGATCCCGCCCGGTGCGGGGCCCTACGGCGAGCGGGCGCGGGATGCCCTGGCCGAGCGGGCTGACGCGGTGCGCCGAGCCCTCGTGGTCTGGGACGCGACGGCGGACCGGGCGCGCGCCGAGCGTGACTCCTGGGTCATCACCCACGGCGAACCGCACTGGCGCAACGTCCTCGCCGATGGTGACGGCCTCCACCTCGTCGACTGGGACACCGCGCTGCTCGCACCACCGGCTCGGGACCTGTGGCACGTCGCGGGCGCCGAGGGCGAGGCCGTGGACGACGTCCTCGCCGCCTACGCGACTCTGACCGGACGGTCCGTGACGACCCACGACCTGCTCGTCCAGGCATCGCGATGGGACCTCACGGAGGTCGCGCTCTACGCCGCCCGGTTCAGCCGACCCCACGCCGACGACGCCGACGGCGAGATCGCGTGGGCTGGTTTCACGGAGTCGTTGTCGACGGTCGGGGCGCGGGAGTCGGCAGCGTGAACGTCGTCGTCAGAGCACCGTTGACGAGGGACAGCAGGATCCCGGTCTCCTGACGGATGACGGCGTAGCGGCTCTGTGCGACGGGCGAGTTCGCCGTGGCCTCGGCGGAGGCGGCCCGCGCGAAGAGGCCGAGCGACCCCAGGCGTCCGTAGTAGCTCGGGGCGTCGAGCCCCGGCGGCGGGCCGTTCGCCCCGAGCCGTCCGAGGTGCTGGGCCATGAGGTCGAGCTGGAGCGCGGCGGCGTTGCCGGACAGCGTCATCCGGTCGAGCAGCCGCACATCGACGACGAGGTTCGAGTAGTCGGCCAGCGCAGCGGGCCGGTTGAAGACGGTGCTCGTCGTCAGGCTCGGGCGGGGGAGTGCCGTGACCGTGACCGTCGGCGTGGCGACCACCGTCGCCGTCCTCACGACCGTCGTCGTCGCCGTGACGGTGCGCGTGTCGATCTCGGTGACCGTCACGGTCTCGGTCGGCACCGGGGTGCCCGTGGAGCCGGCCACCTGGCTCAGGTCGATGTCGGGCTTGTCGGACGTGCACCCACCGAGCGCGAGGGCAGCCGCCAGCGCCAGCGCTGCGGCGACCTCGGCTCGGCGCACGATCGACTCCGGTGCTCGACGTGAATGGTGGGTCGATTGTCATCGTTTCACCGTCCCCGTGGGAGCGAATGCGCGAATCGTGCGGTCAGATGCGAGCCGCCGCGAGCTGGGGACGGGTGAGGAAGAGCGCACCGTCGAGCCGCGCCCCCCGCAGGTCGGCGTCGCGCAGGTCGGCGCCGAGCAGGTCCGCCCAGCGCAGGTCGGCGTCGCGCAGGTCAGCCGCGATGAGCAGCGCCCCCCGGAGGTCCGCCGTGCGCAGGTCCCGGCCGTGCAGGTCGGCGGCGACGAGGTCGGCCCCGGCGCGCAGGCGCCGTGGGGGCGTGCGTATGCCGTCACGCCTCCTCCGCCGGTCGCGCGCGGTCTCGCTGGCACCCCGGAGCAGGCCCCCGACCCGGGACCGCACGGCGGCGAGGTCGACCGCGAGCAGGTCGTCGGGTGAGCCCGCCGTCGCCAGCCGGACCTCCTCGGCGGCGGCCATGAGGCCGGCGCGCGTGGGCTCGTCCGGGTCGAGCGCGAGGGCCTCCCCGAGGTGGGCGAGCATCTCGTGGAGCTGTCGCATGACGGGCAGGACGGCATACATCATCGGGGCTGTCGCGGGGGCCTCGCGCCACGAGACGCCGCCGAAGGTCACCTGCGAGACCTGCTGCCCCGCACCGAAGCAGTCGAACGTCACGCAACCGCGCCAGCCGCCCTCGAGGAGCCGGTCGTGGATGCCGCAGCGGTGGTCGGCGAGGAGGTTGCGACAGGGCTCTCCACCGACCTTGTCGACGGGGAAGTCCGCCGACCGGGCGAAGGGGAGGGCGACGCAGCAGAGGCCGAAGCACCGCGAGCAGTCGGCCTCGAGGGCGGGCGTCGCGTCGGGCGCTGGGGTCACGGCAGCACCAGGGTTTCGGGATGGATCGTCACGAGGGACTCGGGGAAGGAGGCGTGACCCTGGAGCTGGAGCCAGGTCGTGCGTGCCTCCTCGATCTCGCCGACGCGCTCGCCGTCGGGCCCGATCCGCCAGCGCTGCAGGGTCGCTCCGTCCGCGTCGGGTGCGACGAACCGGTTGACCCGCTGCCAGGACGGCCCGCCGGCGGGCTCGACGAGGAGCGTGATGGTGCGCTCGTCGGGGCACCCGGCGCGGATCTCGTGAGCCGTGAACGGGGTCGGTGCGGTGCCCGGTCCGAGCACGTGGGGATCGCTCATCCCGTCAGTATCACGGGCCGTCGGGGACACCGTCACCGTCGAGGTCCACGACGAGCTTGCCGAGCGTGCCCGCGGCGAAGTCGGCCAGTGCCGTCGGCGTGTCCGTGAGCGAGTAGGCGCGCTGGATCGTCACCGACGTCAGGCCGCCGGACTGGTTCGCGGCGAGCCGGCCGAGCAGCTCGGGCGTGGGGTTCGCCGCGATCGGGACGAAGACGTCGGGCACCTCGGGGAAGCCCTCGGTCGAGAAGACGAGGGTCGACACGAGGGTGCCGCCCTCGCGCAGGGTGGGCACGAGCGCGGCCGCGTCGCCGGCGAGGTGGATGGCGACGTCGACGCCCTCGGGGTGCGCGGTGCGCACGGCGGCGGCGACGTCCTGGTCGTAGGCGACGACCTCGGCCGCCCCGAGCCGCCGGACGAGCTGCTGCTCGGGCTCCGAGGATCCTGTGGCGATGACGTGCGCGCCGGCCTGCGAGGCGAGCTGCACGACCTGGTTGCCGACGCCCCCGGTCGCGCCGGTCACGAGGACCGTTCGGCCCGGTCCCGGTTCGGCGGCGTCGATGCACGCGATGGCGGCGGCTCCGGCGAGGCCCAGCGCGGCCCCGTGGACGAAGTCGACACCGTCCGGGAGCGGTGCCACCCCGACCGAGGTCGGCACCGTGACGTACTCGGCGAACGACCCGTCGCCGAGGAAGTCCTTCGTCACCACGCCGAAGACCCGGTCGCCCGCGGCGTAGCCGTCGACGCCCGGGCCGACCGCGTCGACGGTGCCCGCGAAGTCCTTGCCGAGGACGAGGGGGAAGCGGTGCTCGAAGTACCCCGTGAAGAAGCCGTGCACCTCGCCGAGGTCGAAGCCGTTGACCGCGGCCGCCCTGACCCGCACCCTCACCTCGCCCTCGCCGGGCTCGGGGACCTCGATCTCCTCGACGGTCGGGGTGGCGTGGAACTCGTTGAGGACGATGGCGCGCATGGCGGGCTCCCGGCGGACGCGGCGGCGGTGGAGGTGTGGCCCGGCCGGGCATCCCCGAGTCTTTCCCGACTCGAGCCACCTCGACGCTACGCCGGGCCCGCACCGGTGTTCACGGATCGGTGGAACCAGCCGTCAGAGCAGCGAGCTCGGGTCGTCGGGGACGTCGGCGGCATACGACTGGAGCAGCTGCAGCGGCACGACCTCGAGCGCCCGCGCGTGCGTGGCGGCGAGGAAGACCGGCGCGGCGGCGCCGTCCTGGTGGGCCTCGAGCCACCGGCTCGCGACGACGCACCACCGGTCGCCCGGCGTCAGGCCCGGGAAGCGCCACTCCGGACGTGGTGTCACGAGGTCGTTGCCGACGCTGCGCTGGTGCTCGAGGAACTCGGCCGTCACGACGACGCAGACGGTGTGGCTCCCCCGGTCCTCCGGTCCCGTCGTGCAGTAGCCGTCGCGGTAGAAGCCGGTCACCGGGTCGGTGCCACAGGCCTCGAGCTCGCCGCCGAGCACGTTCCGTTCCCGCGCTGCCATGACCCAAACCTAGTGGCGGAGCTGCTCGCTAGGCTGGGTCCATGCTGGGGATGAAGGAGTACGAGCAGGACTACATCGACGCCTGCCGGTCGCGGGTCGAGTCGCAGGTCGTGATGTTCCACGAGGTGGCGCAGGCGGCGCGCGACCACGGCGACGCCGACGTCTCCCACCTCGAGGGGGCCCTGGAGTCGCTGGAGTACGAGTACTTCAACAACATGCTCCTCGTCCTCGACGGCTACTTCGTCCACCGCCTGCGCGGCGTCGAGGGCAAGGACGGCAACGCGCTCAACGAGGTGCGGGTGCTCGCGCGCTCGCTCATGGAGAACGGCGGCACGGTCATGGCCGACCCGCAGATCCCGCTCGACCCGGCCCACAGCGTCCTGGGCCTCGAGGTCGGTGCTCCCATCACCCTGACGCTCCAGCAGTACCGTCGGATCTCCGACGCATTCCTCCGTGAGATCGAGAGCAAGTTCTCGCGCAACGAGTAGCCGGGCACCCGTCCTCACGCCCATCCGAGAAGCCCTGAGGTCAAAGGAGATCCGCAGTGCCCCGCGCCCCGATGCCCGCTGAGGTGCGGCGCGACGCCGTCGGTGTCCCGCACCTGCGCGCCGGTGACGTCATGGAGCTGGCCCGTCTCCAGGGGCGCATCGCGGCCCTCGACCGGGGGTGGCAGATCGAGCACCACCGCTGGCGGATGGAGGGGCGCACGGCCGAGTACGTCGGTGCCGACGGGCTGCACTGGGACCGGTTCGCCCGGCAGGTGCTGCTCGAGCCGACGGTGCGGCGCTGCTTCGAGCGCCTCGACCGGGAGACGCGGACGTGGCTGTCGGCCTACGTCGACGGCGTCAACGACACGCTCGCCCAGGGGCTCGCGGGCACGCCCGAGGTCGCGCTGCTCGGGCTCCAGTCGTATGCCGCCGCGCCGCGTCCGTGGGAGCCGTGGACGCCGCTCGGCATCTTCTGGGGGATCCACCTGCTCTTCGGGACCTTCCCGGCGAAGCTGTTCAACGCGCACGTCGCCGACCGTCTCGGCGCCGATGCCCTCGCGATGTTCCACGCCGAGGGCGTCGAGCGGGCGGAGGCCTCGGGGAGCAACGCCTGGGTCGTCGGCGGGGACCGCACGGCGAGCGGGCTGCCGCTCATCGCGGGCGACCCGCACCGCACGATCGAGCTGCCCGGCTGCTACCAGCAGGTGGGCCTGGCCTGCCCCGAGTTCGACGTCGTCGGCTTCACCTTCCCGGGGGTGCCCGGCGTGCAGCACTTCGCCCACACGGGCACCGTCGCATGGGGCATCACGAACGCGATGGCCGACTACCAGGACCTGACACTCGAGTCGCTCGGTCACGTCGGTCACGGGCCGGACGGGTCGCCGTTGCTCAAGGCGCGTGGCATCGACGGCTGGGAGCCGGTGCTTTCCACCACCGAGACGCTGCGCGTGCGCGGAAAGGCCGACGTGACCGTGCCCGTCGTCGTCACCTCGCGTGGCCCGATCGTCACGGGTCTGGAGGCGGAGATCGAGCGGCTCGTCGCGGAGGCCGAGGCGCCCCCGCAGTGGACCGACGAGAGCGTGCAGCCGCGCCGGGCGCACCCGGCCGCCCACAGCCTGCGCACACCGACCCACGTCGAGGAGGACCTCGGCTTCGGCGCCCTCCTGCCGCTGCTGCGTGCGCGGACGGTGGCCGACGTCGAGGAGGCGTTGTCGCGGTGGGTCGAGCCGGTCAACAGCGCGCTCGTCGCCGACGACACCGGTCGCATCCGTCATCTCGTCGTCGGTCGCGTGCCCGAGCGCGACGCGGTCGGCGCCGTGCTGCCGGTGCCGGCCTGGGACCCGAGACACGTGTGGCACGGCTACCGGCGCGGCCCCGCCCGCGACGTCGCCGACGTGATGGTCAGCGCCAACGACCGGGCCAGCGGTGGCGGGCTCGGGGTGGAGTACGCGACGCCGTTCCGGGCCGGCCGCATCCGGGCGCTCCTCGAGACGGGCGAGGGCGTGACCGTCGACGACTGCGCGGCGATCCACGTCGACACGCTCAACGGTCAGGCCGACCTCATGCGCGAGCTCGTCGGGGCCGCTGACGTCACCGGGGCTGCCGCCGACGTCCGGTCCGAGCTGCTCGGCTGGAACGGCCACAGCGACGCGGGCAGCCGCGGCGCCGCGCTCTTCGCCGCCTGGCGCACCGCGCTCGTGCGGTGGTTCTCCGAGCACCCGACCCTCGCGGCCCTGCACGAGCCGAGCGGTCACTCACGCATCTTCGCGGCGTGGACCGACGTCGTCACCCAGATCGGGGTCGGCTGGCACTCGATGGCGCACCTCGGCCCGCACTACGGCATCGAGGTCACCGAGGGCGTACGCGTGGCGCTCGAACGCGTTGCCGCACAGGGCGACTCGTCCACGACGTGGGGTGAGCGGCACTGGCTCGACCCCGTCCACGCGCTCGACGTGACCGGGCGTGCGCCGGGAGTCCCCCGTGACCCGGTCGGGGGCGACAAGGGCTGCGTCCTCGCGGCGGCGAGCGCGCCCGGTGTGACCGACCACTGCTACGGCGGCCCGGTGGCCCGATACGTCTGGGACCTCGCCGACCGTGGTGCGAGCCGGTGGGTCGTGCCGTTCGGGGCGAGCGGTGACGCGCGCGACCCGCACTTCGCCGACCAGACGGCGGCGTGGCTCGTCGGCGACCTGCACCCGGTTCAGCCGGCGGCGGGCACGAGGTAGCCCTCGGCATCGAGGGTCACCGCCATCGGGTCGCCGATCCAGAGCGATCCGTCGACGACGAGGCTGCGGAGCACCTCGAGCTGGCCGAAGCCGGCGCCCGGTGCGCACCGTGGCTCACCGACCTGCCACGACGAGAGGTCGCCGTCGGGGTCGTGCAGCACGAGGGGGTCGCGCCACGTCTCGCTGCCGCCCTCGAGGTCGGGTCCCTCGGTGGGACCGGGGTGCGAGGCGAGCGTCTTGTAGTGGTGCGCGTCGATGCGCAGGGCGGGCTGGTCCGAGGTGCGCGTCCAGTGGAGGGTAAAAGAGAACTTTGCCCGTCTTTTACTATTTACGGTACAAAACGAGACTTTGGGACGTACTGTTCTCGCGAAATGGCACCCTCCAAGCGGCGGTGCCCCGCATATCGCAGGAGTAGGGAGTCCGGTGACCATGAGCATGACGCCGACGCACGGCGACCCGGAGCGCTGGCTGCCCGACCCGTCCTGGCCCGTGCCGCCCCGCGGATGGCAGCTCTGGGCGGCCGCCGGCTCGGTCGCCCGTGCGGAGCGACCGGACGATGTCGGCGTCGGACACCTTCAGGACGGGTCGGAGCCCCACGCGGGGCCCCGGATCGACCACACTGGCGACGTGAAGTCCGAAATGCCCTGTTCGGCAGCTCTCGAGAACGCCTCGTTCACGTTGCCGACCCGGCCGAGCGCCATGGTGGACGACGGGCGGGTCGACCTGCTCGCCGACCGTCCAGCGCGCCGGATCCCGGAGGGGGCCCTCGCGGGCTTCGCCGTCCTCGGTGTGCTCGTCCTCTTCAGCTGCCTCTTCGGCGGGCTGACCGGCGGCCTCATCGTCATCGGGGTGTCCACCCTCCTGGCCGCGAGCGCCGCCCTCGTGCGCGGCCACCTCTCGCTCTCGCAGGTCGGTGGTCAGCGCGGAGCCGGGCTGCTCCTCGGCGCGGCCGTCACGGCCCTCATCGTCGGCTCGGTCGCCACGCACGACCGCCGCCCGGGCGTGGAGGTGCTTCCGAGCGCGCCGGTCCCGGTCAGCTCCGAGCACGTCACCGACACCAGCACGGCGTATGCCGCCGTCCCCCCGTCCCATGCGGCCGCCTCGGTCACGCCGCCGGTCGCGGCCACGACGGCGCCAGGGCCGGTCCGGACCCCGGCCGCGAGCGCTCCTGACGAGCCGGTGGTTCCCGTCGTCGACGCGACGCCCGCGGCCGCCCCTCGTGCCGACACCGCCGTGGCGGCGTCGGGCTCGACGGCCGGTGGCCAGGCCCTCACCCTCTCGCCCGACGCCTTGAGCCCCGCCGCCGCCCCCACCGGGGTCGCGGACCCGACGGCGTCCAAGAGCGCCAAGGGCGGCAAGAGCGGCAAGAGCGGCAAGGACCCGAGGACCTCCACGACCTCGAAGGACTCCAAGGGCACCAAGACCTCCAAGGGGTCGAAGACGTCGAAGGCCTCCAAGGGATCGACGACGTCGAGCGATCCGAGGCCCGCGTTGTCCGATGCCGGCATCGGCGGCTCCGGGGCGGCCAGCACGTCGATGACCGGCTTCTCCGTGACTCCGGGGGCGCGTGCCGACAAGTCCGGACGCCAGGGCGGCCCGACCGTCGTCGAGCTCGCACCGGCCTCGGCGTCGGCGTCCGCGACGTCGGCACGCCCCTGAACGAAACCTGTCGGACTCTGCCCCCGGGGGTATGGGCCCGCGCCACGGGCACCGCGCCCCTGTCGAGGTGCTCTCGGGTGGCGCGGACGTGTGCCACAGTGACCTCGTGGGGAATTCAATGACCCGGGCCACGATCATCTGGTTCGTCGGCGCCGCGGTCGTGGGGGCGGTCGCCGGCGGCCTGCACCTCCTCCGTTCCGAGATCGGCGGTGCCCACACCGGACTGCCGCTCGCGGTGTCGGCATTCGCGCTGACGGCCGTCGCGGCCGCCATGCTCTTCCACGGCGTCATGCTCGCGGCGCGCGAGCAGGACGCCGCGGCCGGGCCCGCGCCCCGGCTCGCGGCCGGGCCTGCCGACGTGCCGGCCGAGTCACGCGACGGCTTCGACGAGCCGTTCGGCGACCCGGCGCGGCACCGCGACGGCGACCTGGACGACGCGCAGTCGTCGTCCGACGGCCCGGCGGTCTACACCTTCCGCGGCGGCAAGCCCGTGGGTGACCGATCGCCCCGTCCCGACCGGCGCGACCGCTCCTCCCGGAGCTGACGCGCCGACACCGTCACACCCGCCGGGCACAATGGCGGGATGAGCGCGGGCCCGCCCCACTGGGTGCTGCACGTCGACCTCGACCAGTTCATCGCGGCGGTCGAGGTGCTGCGCCGACCCGAGCTGGCCGGCCGGCCGGTCATCGTGGGTGGTCGAGGTGACCCCACCGAGCGGGCCGTCGTGTCCACCGCGAGCTACGAGGCCCGTGAGTTCGGAGTCGGGTCCGGCATGCCGCTCCGTCTCGCCGCGCGCAAGGTGCCCGACGCGGTGATCCTGCCCGTCGACGCCCCGGCCTACACCGAGGCGTCCGAGCACGTGATGGACGCGCTGCGCGGCCTCGGCGTCGTCGTCGAGGTGCTCGGGTGGGACGAGGCTTTCCTCGGGGTAGAGACCGACGACCCGGAGGGTTTCGCCGAGCGGGCGCGTGCCGCCGTGCTCGACGCGACGGCGCTCCACTGCTCGGTCGGCATCGGTGACAACAAGGTCAGGGCCAAGATCGCGACCGGTTTCGGCAAGCCCCGCGGCGTCTTCCGGCTGACCCGCGAGACGTGGTTCGAGGTCATGGGCGACCGACCCACGATCGACCTGTGGGGCGTCGGGTCCAAGGTGTCCAAGCGCCTGTCCGGTCACGGCATCCACACCGTGCGCGAGCTGGCCGATGCCGACGAGGCCGTCCTCGTCGGCGAGTTCGGTCCGCGCATGGGCGTCTGGTACTCCCAGCTCGGGCGCGGCATCGGCTCGGCGGTCGTCGACGACTCGCCGTGGATCGCGCGCGGGCACAGCCGCGAGACCACCTACCAGCGCAACCTCACGACGCCCGACGAGGTGCGCGCTGCGGTCCGCGAGCTCGCCTCGCAGGTCTTCGACGACACGGTCAAGGAGGGGCGTCAGGTCTTCCGGGTGACCCTCAAGGTGCGCTACGCCCCGTTCTTCACCTCGACGAAGGCCCGCAAGCTCGCGGCGCCGACGAGCGAGCGCGGCGACGTCGTCGAGGCGGCCGTGGCCCTCGCGGAGTCGCTCGACGCGGAGCGGGAGGTGCGGCTGCTCGGCGTCCGCGCCGAGATGGTCATGCCCGACGAGGGCGACCCGGTCGAGCGCACACCGGTGCGCGGCAGGCTCTGAGTGTCCGTCGCTCTCATCTTCATCGCCTACGGTCGTCCGCATGCCTTCTCGAGATGACGGTGCTGTGGACGTGCGGCGACGGTTCGGCGGCGAGCCGGCCACCGGCGTCCTGTCGACGGTCGCGGTCGTCGTGGTCGTCGTCGCACTGCTCTTCGTCGTGCGCGACGCCGCCTACCGTGCGACGGCATCCGGTGCGGTGGCCCTGCCGTCGGTCGTCGGTGACGCGTTCGAGGTGGTCGGTGAGCTCGGGCTCGTCGTCCTGGCCGGCGTCGCCGTCGTGCTCATCTGGCGGGCGCGCTCCCAGGGCCTGGAGCACCTCTCCGTGGCGGTCGCGGCTGCGGTCTCCGTCGTCGTGGCCTACGTCCTGAGCGAGGTCGTCAAGGGGTTCGTACGAGAGGAGCGGCCGTGTCGCACGCTCTCCGTACGGACGGTCGCCTCGTGCCCGGCCGCGGGCGACTGGTCGTGGCCCAGCAACCACGCGACCATCGCCGGCGCCCTCGCCACCGCCGTGGTCGTCATGGCACCGGTGTGGTGGCGGCTCGTCGTCCCGCTCACCCTCGCAATCGGGGCCTCGCGCGTGCTCACCGGCGCGCACTACTGGCACGACGTCGTCGCCGGCCTCGCGGTCGGCGTGGTCGTCGTCTGGTTCGGCACGTGGGCGCTGGCGCCGGTGGCTCACCGCCTGCTCAGGCGGTCGGTGGCGTCCGGCCCGCCGGCGTGGCGTCGCCTCGTCGGGCAGCGGTACGTCCCGAGGTATGCCGCGACGGATCGTCCGGACGGCGACGCGGACGGTGACCCGGACGCTGACCTTGGCGATGACGCGGGCGATGACGCGGACCGAGAGCGGCCCCGGACCGACTGACCCCGGGTCAGACCCGGGGCGGGCTGGGCGCGGCGTGAGCCACCGCGCCGGCCCGAGGGTGCACGGTGCAGGAACTCGACGAGCGGTGCCAGCTCGGGCAGCTCGCCGGCGCTCTGGAGCGACTCCTCGAGCACCTCGGCGTGCGTGGGTGTCTTCGGCGGCATGTTCGGCGCCTTCATGTACGCCGAGCCGCTCCTGACCAGGGTGACCGGCTTCGACGAGTCGGCGGTGCCGTGGCTGCTCGTCCTCTTCGGTGTCGGCCTCTTCGCGGGCAACCTGCTGGGTGGTCACTGGGCCGACCGCGCCCTGACCCGCACGCTCGTCGTGCTGACGCTCGCCCTCGCGGTGTCGCTCGTCGCGTTCGCGCTGCTGTCGGGCAGCATGCTCGGCTCGGCGGCGATGCTGCTCGCGATGGGATTCTCGGCTTCGCGACGGTGCCAGGCCTGCAGATGCGGGTCCTCGCCCACGCCTCCGGGCCCCGACCATGGCGTCCTCGGCCAACATCGCCGCCTTCAACGTCGGCAACTTCCTCGGTGTCTGGGTCTCGGGCCTCGCCATCGGTGCCGGTCTCGGCTGGACCTCGCCGCTGTGGGTCGGCGCCGGCTTCACCACGCTCGGCCTCCTCGTCCTGCTCGCCGCCACCCGCACCGTCGGTCAGAGCGCCGCGGCCGCCGACCGGCCGGCGGTGCGGCCGCTGAAGAGGCAGCCGCCGAGGAAGGTGCCCTCGAGGGAGTTGTAGCCGTGCATGCCGCCGCCGCCGAAGCCGCTCACCTCGCCCGCGGCGTACACCCCCGGCAGCGGCTCGCCACCGGCACGCAGCACCCGCCCGGCGAGGTCGGTCTCGAGGCCGCCGAGCGTCTTGCGGGTGAGGATGTTGAGGCGCACCGCGATGAGGGGTCCCGCCTTGGGGTCGAGCAGCTTGTGCGGGCTCGCGACGCGGATCAGCTTGTCGCCGCGGTAGTTCCGCGCGCCGCGCATCGCGGTGACCTGCGCGTCCTTGGTGAAGTCGTTGTCCATCTCGTTGTCACGCGCGACGATCGTGCGCCGCAGTGACTCGAGGTCGATGAGGTCGTCACCGGTGAGCGCGTTCATGCCCCGGACGAGCTCGTCGAGGGTGTCGGCGACGACGAAGTCCTCGCCGTGGCGCTTGAACGCCTCGACCGGCGCCGGTGCGCCCTTGCGGGCCCGCCCGAGGACCTGTCTGACGTCCTTGCCGGTGAGGTCGGGGTTCTGCTCCGAGCCGGAGAGGGCGAACTCCTTCTCGATGATGCGCTGGGTCAGCACGAACCACGAGTAGTCGTGCCCGCTGCGCATGATGTGGCCCAGCGTGCCGAGCGTGTCGAAGCCGGGGAAGTAGGGCGCCGGGAAGCGTCTGCCGCGGGCGTCGACCCACAGGGACGAGGGCCCGGGCAGGATGCGGATGCCGTGGTTGTCCCACACGGGGTCCCAGTTGCGCAGGCCCTCGGTGTAGTGCCACATCCGGTCGGGGTTGATGACGTTGCCCCCCGCGGCCTGCGTGATGCCGAGCATCCGCCCGTCGACGTGCGCGGGGACACCGGCCACCATGCGCGCCGGCGGCGTGCCGAGCCGCTCGGGCCAGGCGCGGCGCACGAGCTCGTGGTCGCCGCCGATGCCCCCGCTCGTCACGATGACGGCCTGGGCCGTGATCTCGAAGTCGCCGACCTCCTCCCGGCTGCTCGGCCGACCACGGTCGACGCCGTCGGGCGCCAGGAGGCGACCGCGTACGCCCGTGACGGTGCCCGCGGTCGAGACGAGCTCGTCGACGCGGTGGCGGAAGGCGAAGGTGACGCGGCCGCTCGCCACGGCCGCGCGGACCCGTCGCTCGAAGGGCTCGACGAGCCCGGGCCCCGTGCCCCACGTGATGTGGAAGCGCGGCACCGAGTTGCCGTGGCCGTCGGCCCGGCCGTCGCCGCGCTCGGCCCAGCCGACGACGGGGAAGAGGCGGTGCCCCTGCTCGTGCAGCCACGACCGCTTCTCGCCGGCCGCGAAGTAGAGGTAGGCCTCGGCCCACTTGCGGGGCCAGAAGTCCTCGTCACGGTCGAACTGTGCCGAGCCCATCCAGTCCTGGGTCGCGAGCTCGAGGCTGTCCTTGATTCCCATCCGCCGCTGCTCGGGGCTGTCGACGAGGAAGAGCCCGCCGAAGCTCCAGAAGGCCTGGCCGCCGAGCGACTGCTCACCCTCCTGGTCGACGAGCACGACCCGCTTGCCGCGGTCGGCGAGCTCTGCGGTGGCGACGAGACCGGCCAGACCGGCTCCCACGACGACGACGTCGGCTTCCATGGTCAGAGCATGCCATCAGTCGTCCGAGTCGGGGTGCCGGCCGGGTCGGACCGCGTCAACGCCTCACTGTCCGGTGGCGCCGTCGATGCACTCCCGGAGCAGGTCCGCGTGGCCACAGTGCCGGGCGTACTCCTCGATGAGGTGGACGAGGACCTCGCGCAGGTTGATCGGGTTCCTCGGGTCGAGGCTGACGAGATCGAGGGACTCCGCGGCCGCCACGAAGGCGTCGCCGTTCGCCACCTCCTCGCGCCACCGCGCCCACGCCTCGTCGACGACCTCGTCGTCACCGGTCGCGTCCGTGAAGTCGGCGTCTCGGTCGTCGTCACGCCGGTACAGGAAGGACGTGGCCTCGCCGGCCATGACGCGCCGCCACCACGACTGCTCCACCTGGGCGAGGTGGCGCACCAACCCGAGGAGCGACATCGTCGACGGCGGCACCGACCGCGTCGCGAGCTGCTCCGCCGTCAGGCCCGAGCACTTCAGCTCCAGCGTGAGGCGGTAGTTGGAGAGGTAGTCGAGCAGGGTCGTGCGCTCGTCGCCGAGCAGCGCCTCCTGCGATCGGGGGTCGTCCTCGGGGTCGACCCACATGTCGGGATACGTCTTTCCGGCCATGCGCCCATCGTGGTGGCAGCGGACGGCGCGCGCCAACGGGATATCGCCCGGGCGGCATACGCTGTCGGCGAATCTGCCCGCGGCAGAGCGGGACTCCCTGTCGTGTGAACCGGGGTCACGCTGGGTGCATGACCGACTCACTCATGCCAGGACCGCTCGACGACCAGCTCTCGATGCAGCTGCTCCACCAGCGGATCATCGTCCTCGGGGCGGAGGTCGACGACCCGGTCGCCAACCGGATCACCGCCCAGCTGCTCCTGCTCTCGGCCCGGGACCCGCGCGCCGACATCAGCCTCTACGTCAACAGCCCCGGCGGCTCCGTCACCGCCGGGCTCGCGATCTACGACACGATGCGGGTCATCCCCAACGACGTCTCCACTCTCGCAGTGGGATTCGCGGCATCGATGGGCCAGTTCCTCCTCGGTGCCGGCACCCCCGGCAAGCGCTACGCGCTGCCCAACGCTCGGATCATGATGCACCAGCCGTCCGCCGGCATCCAGGGCACCGCGGCCGACGTCGAGGTCCAGGCCGCCAACCTCAAGGCGGTCAAGCGCCGGGTCAACGAGCTGCAGGCCGAGCACACGGGGCAGACCGTCGAGCAGATCACCCGCGACAGCGAGCGCGACCGCTGGTTCAGTGCGGAGGAGGCGGCGGCATACGGCATCGTCGACCACGTCGTCAGCGCCCTCGCGGACGTCCGTCCCGGCGGGGCCGAGCGCAAGGTGGGCCTGCGGTGAGCAGCTACACGATCCCCTACGTCATCGAGCGCACACCGGCGGGCGAGCGCAGCTTCGACATCTACAGCCGGCTGCTCCAGGAGCGGATCATCTTCGTGGGCACCGAGATCGACGACGGGGTCGCCAACGTCGTCATGGCCCAGCTGCTCCACCTCTCCTACGTCGCCCCCGACCGCGAGGTGTCCCTCTACGTCAACAGCCCCGGCGGTTCGTTCACCGCGCTCATGGCCGTCTACGACACGATGCAGCTCGTCCAGTCCCCCGTCGCGACCTTCTGCCTCGGGCAGGCGGCCTCGGCGGCCGCGGTGCTGCTCGCGGCCGGTGAGCCGGGCCGCCGCTTCGCCCTGCGCCACTCGCGGGTCCTGCTGCACCAGCCCTCCGCCGGCGGCCAGGGGACGGTGAGCGACCTCGCGCTCCAGGCCGACGAGCTGCTCCGGGTGCGTGCGCAGGTCGAGGAGGTGCTGAGTCACCACACCGGGCGCTCGATCGACCAGCTGCGCCTCGACACCGACCGCGACAAGGTGCTGACGGCCCAGCAGGCCGTGGAGTTCGGGATCGTCGACCACGTCATCGAGCGAGCCACGGAGGCGGTGCCGGTCGGGCGGTGAGGAGGACGGGTCGATTCCGTGGACAGGCCCCGGCGCGCGGTGCAAGAGTGCTCAGTGCAAGGCCGAGTGACCCGGCGCCGAGGGCCCTCAGGTGTTCTTTCTCCATCCCTCGCCCGCCCCCGGCCCGCCCACCGTCCGACAGCGACGGGTGATGCCCCGGACGGGCTCCACTTCCTCGAAGGGGAGCTCATGGCTGGTCCACGTAGGTCGCGCCTCATGCGCATCAGTTCCATCTCCGTCCCGATCCTCGCCCTCGCCGCCCTCGGGCTGCCGGCGACCCAGGCCCAGGCCGAGTCCGGCTCGAGCGCTCACCTCGTCGGCACGTCTGCCGCGGCGACCGGGGCCTTCACCCCGTCCGGCTCCGGCGACGTCACCGACGAGGAGTTCATGGGTGAGCCCGACGACGCCGACGGCGACGCCGGGCCCGACCCCTATCCCGGCACCATCACCGACCGCAGCCTGTCCGACGGGCACGGCAGCAGCCACTCCATCTCCGTCAAGAGCGGGCAGAAGGCCAAGTCCAACCCGCAGCTCGGGACGTCCTTCGAGGGCCTGAACCTCTTCCAGCAGAGGTACGCCCGCGGTGGCAACCAGTTCACCGTCGAGCCGCCCGACCAGGCTCTCTGCGTCGGCAACGGCTACGTCCTCGAGGCCGTCAACGACGTGCTCAACGTCTACGACAAGCACGGCACCTCGGTCCTGCCGGACAACACGGCGACGAACGTCGTCAGCGGCTTCCCGACCGACGTCGGCCACGCCGTCGACCTCAACTCGTTCTTCGGCTACGCCCCGGCGATCAACCGGTCCACCGGCGTCCGCGCCCAGAGCATCACCGACCCGGTCTGCCTCTTCGACGCCGCCACGCAGCGCTTCTTCGTCGCGGTCCTCACCCTGGAGACGACCCTGGCCGGCGCTCTCACCCTCCAGAACCACATCGACGTCGCCGTGAGCCGCACGGCCGACCCGCGGGGGACGTGGAACATCTTCACGTTCGACGTGACCGGCGACGGCACCAACACCGGCGGCGCCAACGCCGGCCCCTACCTCGGCGACTACCCCCACATCGGGGCCGACGCCAACGGCATCTACGTCACGACGAACGCCTACCCGTGGAACCACAACGGGTTCGCCGGAGCCCAGATCTACGCCCTGTCCAAGGCGCAGCTGGCCGCCGGTGCCCCGACGGTCTCGATGCAGCACATCGACACGTCCGGCTCGGTCCCTCTGCCCAGTGATGCGGGCTCGACACAGCCCGGCTTCACCGTCTGGCCGGCACAGTCGCCGGGGACGGGCTCCTACGAGCTCGGCGCGAACGGCACGGAGTACCTCCTCAGCTCCACCGCTGCGGACGAGGCGACGCACCCCGTCGCCGGCACCGGTGGCAGCTACGTGTCGAGCACCGTCGTGGTCTGGGCGCTGACCAACACGGCCTCGCTCGCCTCGGCGACGCCAGCGCTGTCGCTCAGCAACAAGGTCGTGCCGTCCGAGACGTACGCCATCCCGCCCAAGACGAAGCAGCCCGGGGCCGGGACCGCGCCGACCACGGCGACGCCGCAGGGCTACTGCATCAACGACACGACGACGTCGACCATCGCCGGCGTCGGGTGCTGGAGGCTCCTCTTCGGCGCCCAGCCGGCGCACAACGAGGTCGTCTCGACCCCGGACTCCAACGACACCCGCATGCAGCAGGTCACGTACGCCAACGGCAAGCTGTGGGGTGCCCTCGACACCGCGCTCAACCCCGAGGGCGGCGCCCAGCGCGCCGGCATCGCGTGGTTCGTCGTCAAGCCGTCGGTCGCCACGGGCTCCGTGTCGGCGAAGATGGCGCTGCAGGGCTACCTCGGCAGGGCCGGGGCCGACCTGACCTACCCGGCCATCGGCGTCACGCCGAGCGGTCGCGGTGTCATGGCGTTCAGCTACACGGACGCGACGACCTACCCGAGCGCCGGGTATGCCGCCATCGACGGTCTCGTGGGCACCGGACCCATCTCGGTCGCCGCCGAGGGCAAGGCCACCGACGACGGGTTCACCAGCTACAAGGCGCAGGTCGGCAACCCGCCGCGGACCCGCTGGGGTGACTACGGCGCGGCCGCGGTCGACGGCAGCTCCGTGTGGATCGCGAGCGAGTACGTCGCCAGCGCGTGCGACTACACGACGTGGGGCGGCCGCTTCTTCGGGGCCACCACCGGCGACAACAAGCTCGGCACCTGCGCCTCCGCTCCGGGGGCGGCGGGGTCGCGCACCGCGCTCGGCAACTGGTCGACGCGGATCAGCCAGGTGACGCCCTAGCGGCGTCCGCCAGGGAGGGGTGACGGTGGCGCAGGGAGGCGCCGCCGTCACCCGGACCTGAGCCCTGCC
>NZ_LMSW01000013.1:127253-127359 GCF_001429645.1 Terrabacter sp. Soil810 | reverse complement strand
GTGAGGAGTCGATGTCCGGACCCGGTGACCGGGTTGTCCGGGGGAGGTACCAGCGCGCGCGCCGAGTGCATGGGGAGTGCTCCCCATGCACTCGGCGCGCAGAACC
>NZ_LMSW01000013.1:125489-127231 GCF_001429645.1 Terrabacter sp. Soil810 | reverse complement strand
CGCGCCACTCGGACACGCTCGGCCTGTAGGGACAGGCAGCTCACGAAAGGGACATCGCATGCGCAGGAACCGACTCACACGCGTCATCGCCGCACTCGCCATCGCCTTCGGAGGCCTCGGCGTCGCGACCGCCACCGTGACGGCGACGGCACCCACCGCCCATGCCGACGAGTGCTACTCGTGGCCCCGCACGCTGAGCTCCGGCGCGTCGGGCTCCGACGTGACGCAGCTCCAGATCCGCGTCGCCGGCTGGGTGCCGCGCGGCCAGGTCATGGGCATCGACGGCTCCTTCGGCCCGCAGACCACGGCCGCCGTCACGAACTTCCAGAGGGCATACGGCCTCACGGCCGACGGGGTCGCCGGCCCCGCGACGTTCTCGAAGATCTACGCCCTGCAGGACCCCGACTGCTCGCCGCTCCACTTCACCTACGCCGAGGCGAGCTACAACTGCGGCCGGGGCTTCACGGGCACGGCGGCCAACAAGGAGAACATGAAGCGCGCCCTGTGGCGGGCCGAGGCGCTGCGCCACCAGCTCGGCGACCACCCGCTCAAGGTCACGTCGGGCTACCGCGACTCCGCCTGCAACGCCTCTGTCGGTGGTGCGAGCAACAGCATCCACCTCACGGGCGGCGCCCTCGACCTCGTCCCCGGCGACAGCGCCACCTCGATCTGCAGCATCGCCAAGCAGGCCCGCTACGCCGGCTTCGGTGGCATCTTCGGTCCGGGCTACCCGGCCCACGACGACCACGCCCACGTCGACATCCGGACGAGCATCGCCTGGGACGCGGACGCATGTGCCGGCTGGTGAAGGTCGCGGCGGGGGATCGGAGGACCAGATGAAGACCAGCACCGCCCGCAGGACCGTCGCCGGGCTGCTCGCCGGCGTGGCCGTGGCGATCCTCGGCGTGGTCTCGGCCCCGAGCGCCCTCGCCGCCTCGAACGACGAGATCGCCTTCGACTACTTCGTGTCCAAGGGGCTCACCGAACGCCAGTCCGCCGGCATCGTCGGCAACCTCATCCAGGAGTCGGGCAGCCCGATCAACCCCTACGCCAACCAGCCCAGCGGACCCGGCATGGGGATCGCGCAGTGGAGCGAGGGCGGCCGTTGGGACACCGACTCCCGGGACAACGTGGTCTGGTACGCCGGGCTCAGCGCGCGCAGCCGCTACAGCCTCACGGCCCAGCTCGACTTCACGTGGTACGAGCTGTCGACCTTCTCGGCCTACGGCCTCGCCGACCTGAGGGCGTCGACCTCCGTCAGCACGGCGACGACCGTCTTCATGCAGAAGTTCGAGCGGTGCGGCACGTGCGCGACGACCCAGCGCATCGCGTACGCCAACGACGTCCTGTCGAAGTACGGCAGCGGTGGCACGGGCGGCAGCACGACGGAGACGAGCCTGCCGGTGCTGCGCAGCGGCAGCAGCGGGGCGGCCGTACGCACCGTGCAGTACCTGCTCAGGGCGTCGGGCCGCAGCGTCACCGCCGACGGGTCCTTCGGCCCCGCAACGGATTCCGCGGTGCGCAGCTACCAGTCCGCCCACGGGCTGTCCGTCGACGGCGTCGTCGGCGACAACACGTGGTACTCGCTGCTGCCCGTGCTGCGCCAGGGCGCGAGCGGCGAGGCCGTCAAGGGCCTGCAGCGCGAGCTCGTCGACGCCGGCTACGCGTTGACCGTCGACGGGTCGTTCGGCCCGGCGACGTACTCGGCGGTGAGGGCCTACCAGACCAAGACCGGGCTGGTC
>NZ_LMSW01000013.1:125362-125465 GCF_001429645.1 Terrabacter sp. Soil810 | reverse complement strand
GTCGACGGCGTCGTCGGCAACAACACGTGGGGCAGCCTCATCGACTGAGCCGGCTCCCGTCGCCGACGGGTCCGGTGCCGCTCACGCGACGAGCAGCACCGGA
>NZ_LMSW01000013.1:98996-125341 GCF_001429645.1 Terrabacter sp. Soil810 | reverse complement strand
CCCGTCGCTGCGTCCGAGGGGGTCGCGATGCTCGACCCGACGCGCGAGGTGAGGTCGAGGACGCGGCCACCGGTGCCCTCGGAGGTGAGGTCGCGCAGCTCGCGGTGGGCGGCGCCGACGAGGCCGGTGATGCTGGAGCCGAGGGCGACGCAGACCGCCTCGAGCACCTCGGACGACGGCTCCTTGAGCCCCCGCTCCACCTCGGAGAGGTAGGCGACCGAGATGCCGGCACGCGCGGCGACCTCGGCGAGGGTGCGTCCCTGGCGGGTGCGCAGGCCGCGCAGGAGGCGTCCGTAGACCTCGCGCAACAGCGGCGTCCGGAGGGTGGTCTGGGGGCGCGGGGCGAGCTGGGTCATGGCGGTCTCCGATCTCGGTGCGTCCGTCCAGCGTCGCACGCGAGCGCTCGGAACGTGCCGACTGCGGCGACGGATGGCGTACGCCGTGGGCGAACTGCCCCAAACATGTTGACGGCGTTCACTTCGTCGATGAGGCTTGTCGGTGGTGACGCCTAAGGTCGTCGCACGCCGCAACTCACACCTCTCGTCCCACAGGCACGACTCACCCGGGGAGCCCGCACATGACCATCACCACCGACGCGCGCGCCGTGCGCGACCGGTCCACAGGTCCGGCCATCGAGGCCGAGCACCTCGTCAAACGCTTCGGCGACATGACCGCCGTCGACGACGTCAGCTTCTCCGTGCCCCAGGGCACGGTCCTCGGTCTGCTCGGTCCCAACGGTGCCGGCAAGACCACCACCGTCCGCATGATGACGACCCTGAGCCGCCCGACGAGCGGCTCGGCCCGCGTCGCCGGCCACGACGTCGCCCGCGAGCCCGAGCTGGTCCGCCGCAGCATGGGCCTCACGGGCCAGGCCGCCACGGTCGACGAGCTGCTCACCGGTCGCGAGAACCTCAGGATGATGGGCTCGCTCTACGGCCTGCCGGGGGGTGAGGTACGCCGTCTGTCCGCCGAGCTGCTCGAGCGCTTCTCCCTCACCGACGCCGGCAACAAGGTGGTCAAGGACTACAGCGGCGGCATGCGGCGCCGGCTCGACCTCGCGGTCAGCCTCATCGCCACGCCGCCCGTCCTCTTCCTCGACGAGCCGACCACGGGTCTCGACCCGCGCAGCCGCGTCGAGCTCTGGGACGTGCTGCGTGGCCTCGTGCGCGACGGCACGACGCTGCTCCTCACGACGCAGTACCTCGAGGAGGCCGACCAGCTGGCCGACCGCATCGTCGTCATCGACCACGGCCGCATCATCGCCCAGGGCACACCGCTCGAGCTCAAGGACCAGTCGGGCAAGGCCGCGATCGTCCTCACGGTGTCGCACGCCGACCAGCTCGAGGCGGCTCGCGCGCTGCTCGCCGCCCACGTCCCCGAGGTGCACGTCGACGTGGCGGCCCGTCAGCTGACCGCCCCGGCCGACGGGCTGTCCGACATGACGCGCGTCGCGACGGTGTTCGAGCGCAGCGAGATCGTGCTCGACGACCTGGGCCTGCAGCGGCCCAGCCTCGACGACGTCTTCCTCAGCCTCACCGGCCACCGCGCCGAGCCGCCGGCCGGCGACAGCGCCGAGACCCCCACCGAACCCAGCACGCAGACCGAGGAGCAGCGATGACCGACTCCGCAGTTCAGGAGGCCACGCGGGTTGCCCACGTCGAGCCCCACGACTTCCAGCCGCCCGGCTTCGTCCGCCAGGTCACGACGATGGTGTGGCGCAGCCTCAAGCACATCAAGCGACAGCCCGAGATGCTCACCGACGTCACGATCCAGCCGGTCATGTTCGTGCTGCTCTTCGCCTTCGTCTTCGGAGGGTCGATCGTCATCCCCGGCTTCAACTACCGGGAGTGGCTGATGCCGGGGATCATGGCCCAGACCATGGCCTTCTCCGCGTTCATCGTCGCGATCGGCCTCAACATGGATCTCGGCAAGGGCATCATCGACCGGTTCCGCTCGCTCCCGATCTCGCGGGGCTCCGTGCTCGTCGGGCGCAGCATCTACAGCATCATCCACTCGAGCATCGGCATCTTCGTCATGTCGCTCACCGGCCTGGCCATCGGCTGGCGCATCCACAACGGCATCGGCAAGGCGCTGCTCGCCTTCGCGCTGCTGCTGCTCTTCGGTTTCGCCATGATCTGGGTGGGCATCCTCGTCGGCTCGTCGATGCGCTCGCCCGAGGCGGTCAACGGTCTGATGTTCACGACGATCTTCCCGATCACGTTCCTGGCCAACACCTTCGCACCGACGGTGGGCATGGCCAGCTGGTTGCGCACCATCGCCGAGTGGAACCCGATCAGCTCGCTCGTCCAGGCGATGCGCGAGCTGTGGGGCAACGGCCCGGCAGCACTGCCCGACGCCGCCCTGCCCCTCCACTACCCGGTCCTCACGACCGTGATCTGGTCGGTCGCGATCACCGCCGTCGTCTCCCCGCTGGCCGTGCGTGCCTTCATCCGCCGCACGACCGACTGAGGCCGCGGTCGCAGGGCGCCGGCTCAGGCCGGCGGCATGCAGCGGACGACGGTGACGTCGCCCTCGAGGCGCACGTCACCGGCCCCGTACGGCACGAGCAGCACGTCGCCCCGCGCCACCTCGGTGGTGCGGGGCGCGTCCGTCCCGGTGGTCAGCACCCCGGCGCCGGCGACGACGACCGTCACGGCGAAGGCCGCCGCGCCGGTGGCCGAGGCTCCGGCATTCGCCCGCAGCACCTCGGCCCGGAAGTACTCCGAGGCCTCGTCCGGCAGGGCGGGGCCCGACGCCTCGACGTCGGTCCACCGACGGCGCAGCCGGTCCAGGCCGTCGGACGTCAGTGGCCCGAGGTCGACGCTCTCGAGGGCGCGCGGGAGGCCGAGCCCGAGGAACGCGTGTGCCTCCTCGAGGCCGAAGCGACGGTGCTCGAGCATGACGGACAGGTCGGTCGGCTCCTGCAGCTCGAGGACGAAGACCCCCTCGCCGATGGCGTGCGGCTGACCACCGGGCACGAGGACGGTGTCGCCCGCGTGCACCTCGATCCGGTTGAGCGCGGCGAGGAGCCGCTCGTCCTGGGCCTCGACGAGCCCGGCCAGCTCGTCGGCGGGCAGCTCGTCGCGGAAGCCGAGCCAGACGCACGCGCCGGGCTCGGCGTCGAGCACGATCCAGGCCTCCGTCTTGCCGTGGTCGCAGTCGAGGTGGGCCGCGGCGAAGGCGCGGTCGGGGTGGGAGTGGACGGGCAGCCGCTCACCGGCGTCGAGCAGCTTCGTCAGCAGGCCCGGCTCGATACCGTGCCTGGCGACGTGGTCGGCGCCGAGCCAGTGGTCGGAGTCGCTGGCGAGCGCGTCGGGCAGCGGCGTCCCGTCGGCGAGGACCGTGACGCCGTCCCCGCCCTCGGCGAACAGGCGCGTCGTCGAGGCGAGCCAGTCCTCGGGGCGGTGGCCGTCGAAGGCCTCCGGGACGTCGAGCCCGCGGAAGGCGAGGATGCGCTCGCCGCCCCGGTAGAACCGGTGGGGCGTGTTGAGCGGCAGGCGGGTCGGGTCGGACACGGTGGTCTCGGACACGGTGGTCTCGGACACGGTGGTGGTGCTCCTCGGGTCGGTGCTGGAGGTGCGTGGCGGGGTCATCGGGTCGGTGTCCCGCGGCGGATGCCGGAGGCGCGCACGATGAGCCGCGTCGGCATGACGACGGTCTGCGCCTGGGACTCGTCGCCGAGCAGCCGCGCGAAGAGCTGCTGGGCGGCCTTCTGTCCCATGGCCGCCGGGTCCTGGTGCACGACGGTGACCGGCGGGTCGATGAGCGCGGCGAGCTCGAAGTCGTCGTAGCCGACGAGCGACAGGGGCAGCCGTAGCTCGCGCAGGGCGAGCAGGGCGGCGAGGGTGATGCGGTTGTTGCCGGTGATGACCGCGGTGATCGGTTCCGGCCCGGTCGTCCACTGGCTCAGCGTCTCGTGCACGGAGACCGGCGTGTGCGGGCCCATCGAGACGCGTGGGCTGGCGGGCAGGCCCAGGCTCTGCTGCGTCGTCACGAACGCGTCTCGGCGCTGTCGTGCCGTCCAGAAGGCCGGGTCGTCGCCGTAGAAGGCGATGTTGCGGTGGCCGTGGGCGACGAGGTGCTCGACGGCGCTGCGGATGCCGCCGTGGTTGTCGCTGAGGATCGTGTCGCGCGGGGTGCCGCGCACAGGTCGGTCCATGTAGACGATGGGGGTGTGGCTCGCCTCGAGCACGGCGTCCGAGGAAGCGCTCTCGTCGGCGGGCACGACGACGATGCCGTCGACGCGGCGGCCCACGAGCGCCTCGATGACCGCGCGCTCGCGCGACGGCGAGCCCTCGGCGGAGGCCGTGATGAGCTGGTGCTGGCGGATGCGCGCCTCGCGCTCGACGGCCGCGCCGACCTGCGAGTAGAAGGGGTTGGCGAGGTCCTCCACGACGAGGGCGATGGTGAAGGTGCGGCCCTGGCGCATGAGGCGGGCACCGTCGTGGCGTCGGAATCCGAGTCGCTCGATGACGGCGCGCACTCGTTCGGCCGTGTCGGGTCGCACGCCCGGCTCGTGGTTGACCACACGCGAGACGGTCTTGACCGAGACGTGGGCCTCGGCGGCGACGTCGGCCATGGTCGGGCGGGCGGCTGTCCGGTGGTCAGACAACGCTGTCATGCCCGCAGTCTGACCAGCGAGCGCTCGGATGGCAACGCCACATCCCCCCGAAGTCTCGCCGCAGGGGCGTTCTGTCCGATCCGATGTCCTGACCGGACAAGATCGGTTCGGGCTGTTGACGCCCTTTGTCGGGTGCGGCGAGTCTCTGCCGGGTCGGAGGCGGCTCGGGGTCGCCGGCGCCGACCTCACATTCAGCACGGCTCAACGACGAGCACGGAGGAACCCATGTCCATGAGATCCGGGATCCACAGAGGCGTCATCGCCCTGGCAGTCCTGGCCACGTCGACCGCGGGTGCGGTCGCCGGTCCCGCTTCAGCGAACGCCGCCGGCAGCCCTGCCGCGGCGCCGCTCTCAGCACCCACCGCCGTCGCGGGCGCGGGTGACTTCTCGACCTCGTTCGAGACCGGTCAGCCGCAGCCCGCGCTGTCGACCGTCGAGGTCGGCCCCAGCGGCCCGCGGCAGCAGAACGTCTCCGGCACGGCGAGCGCCGACGGGAGCCTGCTCGGCTCGGTCGTCGGCGTCACCGCGAGCGCCGAGAACGCCCCGGGGGAGGTCGCGGCGAACCTCGCCGACGCCAACCCCGACAGCAAGTGGCTCGCCTTCGCCTCGAGCGCCTGGGTGCGCTATCAGCTCGGTACGCCGGCCAAGGCCGTCCGCTACTCGCTGACCTCGGCCAACGACTCCCCGGAGCGCGACCCGAAGGACTTCACGCTCCAGGGATCGGCCGACGGCACGACGTGGACCGACCTCGACCGCCGCACCGGCATCGACTTCTCCGGACGCTTCGCCACGCGCACGTTCGACGTGACGACGCCCGGGACGTACGCGTACTACCGCCTCAACGTGACCGCGATCCACTCGGGCGGCACCGTCCAGCTCGCCGACTGGGACCTCTCCGACGGCAGCACGGGCTCCGGCCCGGCGACGCCGATGAAGACGATCGTCGGCTCGGGGCCGATCTCCGGCTTCAACATCAAACCGCTCGTCGGCTGGAACGGCGTCAAGGCGCTGCGCTACTCCGGCGGTCACACCGCCGACGGCCGTGGCTACGCCTGGAACCGCCTCTTCGACGTCGACCTGCCGGTGACGTCGAAGACCCAGCTGAGCTACAAGATCTTCCCCGACATGATCTCGGGCGACCTCGAGTACCCGTCGACGTATGCCGCGCTCGACGTGCGCTTCACCGACGGCACCTACCTGTCCGACCTCGGCGCCGACGACGTGCACGGCGTCGCCGGCAGCCCGAGCGGGCAGGGCAAGGGCAAGATCCTCTACGCCAACCAGTGGAACGCCGTCACCCTCGAGGTCGGAAAGGTCGCGGCAGGCAAGACCATCGACCGCGTCCTCGTCGGTTACGACAACGTCGGCGGCGCCAAGAAGGACACGCGCTTCGGCGGCTGGATCGACGACGTCGCGGTGCAGTCCTCGCCGGCGGTCGTCGACGGCTCGGACCTGACGAACTACGTCGACGTGCGACGCGGCACCAACGCGTCGGGCGGCTTCTCGCGCGGCAACAACCTGCCGATCAGCGCGGTGCCCAACGGCTTCACCTTCTTCACCCCCGTGACCGACGCAAACTCGCAGTCGTGGGAGTACTACTACCAGTCGCAGAACAACGCGGCGAACCTCCCTGTGCTGCAAGGCCTTGCGGTCTCGCACGAGCCGAGCCCGTGGATGGGTGACCGCAACCAGATGTCGGTCATGCCGTCCATCGCGACGGGCACCCCGACGGGCAGCGCGTCCGGTCGCGGCCTCGCCTTCGACCACGCGACCGAGGTGGCGCACCCCGACTACTACAAGGTGGCCCTCGCCGGCGGCCTGACCGCCGAGACGGCCCCGGCCGACCACGGTGGCGTCTACCGCTTCACCTTCCCCGCCTCGGCGAGCAAGGGCAGCCTCGTCGTCGACACCCGAGACGACAACGGCACCTTCACGGTCGACGCGGCCACCGGCACCATGACCGGCTGGGTCGACAACGGCAGCGGCCTCTCCGCCGGCCGCAGCCGGATGTTCGTCTACGGCACCTTCGACCGGCCCGCCACGGCGGTCGGCACGGCGCCGGGCGGCCACGTCGGCACCCGCTACGCGAGCTTCGACACGAGCACGACCAAGCAGGTCACGCTCAAGCTCTCGACGTCGTTCATCTCGCTCGACCAGGCGAAGAAGAACCACGCGCTCGAGCTCGCCACCCGCGACTTCGACGCCGTGCGCGCGGCCGCCAAGACGGCCTGGAACGACCGTCTCGGCGTGGTCAGCGTCAAGGGCACCAACGACACCGAGCGGACGACGCTCTACTCCAACCTCTACCGCCTCAACCTCTACCCGAACAGCCAGTTCGAGAACACCGGCACGGCTGCGGCTCCGCACTACCAGTACGCGAGCCCGGTTGCGGCCAAGAGCGGTTCGGCCACCGCGACGACGACGAACGCCGCGGTCAAGGACGGCAAGATCTACGTCAACAACGGCTTCTGGGACACCTACCGCACCGTGTGGCCGGCCTACAGCCTGCTCTACCCGGAGGTGGCGGCCGAGATCGCCGACGGCTTCGTGCAGCAGTACCGCGACGGCGGCTGGGTCGCGCGGTGGAGCTCGCCGGGCTACGCCGACCTCATGACCGGCACGAGCTCCGACGTGGCCTTCGCCGACGCGTACGCCAAGGGTGTCAAGCTGCCCGACCCGCTCGCCGCCTACGACGCGGCGGTGAAGAACGCCACGGTGCTCCCGACGTCGAGCGCGGTCGGTCGCAAGGGCCTCGACACGTCCACCTTCCTCGGCTACACGAGCACCAACACCGGGGAGAGCGTGTCGTGGGGGCTCGAGGGGCTCGTCAACGACTTCGGCATCGGCACCATGGCGGCCAAGCTCGCCACGGACCCCGCGACGCCGGCGTCACGCCGGGCGCAGCTTGTCGAGGAGTCGAAGTACTTCCTCGAGCGCTCGACGCACTACGGCAACCTCTTCAACCCGAAGGTCGGCTTCTTCCAGGGCCGCGGCGCCGACGGGACCTTCCCGTCGAGCTTCGACCCCGAGGACTGGGGCGGTGACTACACCGAGACGAACGCCTGGAACTTCGCCTTCCACGCCCCGTTCGACGGCAACGGCCTGGCCAACCTCTACGGCGGCCGTGACGCGCTCGCGAAGAAGCTCGACACGTTCTTCTCGACGCCCGAGACGGCGACGAAGCCCGGCGGCTACGGCGGCGTCATCCACGAGATGCTCGAGGCCCGCGACGTCCGGATGGGGCAGCTCGGCCAGAGCAACCAGGTGAGCCACCACATCGCGTACATGTACGACTGGACCGGCCAGCAGTGGAAGACGGCCGAGAAGGTCCGCGAGATCATGCGACGCCTCTACGTGGGCGGCGAGATCGGCCAGGGCTACCCGGGTGACGAGGACAACGGCGAGATGTCGGCGTGGTACGTCCTCTCCTCGCTCGGCATCTACCCGCTCCAGGTCGGCTCGGCCAACTGGGCCATCGGGTCGCCGAAGTTCGAGCAGGTGCGGGTCAAGCGCACCCAGGGTGACCTCGTCGTCAACGCGCCGGGCAACTCGGAGCGCTCGATCTACGTCCAGGGCGTCACGATCGACGGCCAGAAGCACAAGAGCGTCTCGATCAGCCAGGGCGAGCTCACCGGCCCGACCACGGTCGACTTCGCGATGGGCGCCAAGCCGTCCGACTTCGGCGCCCGCGCCCAGGACGCCCCGCCGTCGCTGACGCAGGGCACCGAGGTGCCGAAGCCGCTCAGGGACGCGACCGGTCCCGGCCGCGGCACCGCGACGGCGACCGACCTCGCGTCGGGCGGCGACGCCAAGGCGCTCTTCGACAACACGTCGCGGACGTCGGTGGCCTTCACCTCGGGTACGCCGTCGGTGACCTTCGCCCTCTCGGGCGTCGGCCAGCGGGCGACCTGGTACACCGTCACCTCGGGTCCGAAGGCCGGCGACCCGTCGGCGTGGCGCCTCGAGGGCAGCAAGGACGGCACGACCTGGGTCACGCTCGACACGCGCACCGGCCAGTCGTTCCCGTGGCGGGTGCAGACCCGCCCGTTCCAGATCGCCCTCCCCGAGACGTACACGTCGTACCGTCTCGTCGTGACGGCCACCGCCGGGGGCGCGGCCGCCAACCTGTCCGAGCTCGAGCTGCTCACCGACGGCTCCAAGGCGCAGAACGCCGGGATCAAGGTCTCGGCGGCCGAGCCGTTCGAGGTGACCGAGGACACCGCGTGGACCGGCGCGGTGGCGACGTTCTCGGGTGGTGTCGGCCAGGGCACCGACCCGGCCGGCACGGCGACGGCGACGATCGCGTGGGGTGACGGGTCCAGCTCGGCCGGCACCATCGAGGCCGGCGACCTGGGCTCCTACACCGTCCGCGGCACCCACACGTGGGCCGAGCCGGGGCCGTACCAGCCCAGGGTCACCGTCACGACGGCGAACGACAGCGGCTCCGCGCTCGGCGGCGTCACCGTGCACCAGGCGTCGGCGCCGGCGTATGCCGCCGGGTTCGACTCGGTGTGCTTCGGCAACGTCGGCGACTCGGTGCCGTGCGACGGGGACCGCGCGGGCCTGTCCCGCGAGGCCCTCGCCGCAGTGGGCGGGGTGCCGGGCAAGCTGCTGACGGTGCCGGGGACCGACCTCCGGTTCTCGATGCCGGGGATCCCGGTCGGCGAGAAGGACAACGCCACCGGCGCCGGCCAGACCCTCCCGGTGACCCTCGCGCCGGGGGCGACGAAGCTGTCGCTCATCGGCACGGCCACCCAGCGCAACCAGGACACCACGGCCACGGTCCGCTTCACCGACGGCTCGACGACGAGCTACCCGGTGCAGTACGGCGACTGGTGCGGCTCGCCGCAGTTCGGCAACGTCGTCGCGATCCAGATGGCCTACCGCCTCAACGGCACGGGGACCGACAGCTGCCAGGTCAAGCTCTTCGCCACCACGCCGCTCACGGTGCCGGCCGGCAAGACGGTCGAGTCGGTCACCCTGCCGACGCAGACCGGTGACCCGGCCACGGCGGGACGGATCCACGTCTTCGCGGTCGCCGACAACGGTTCGGCTCTCGAGGTCAAGGCTGCCGCGGGTGTCACCGCGACGACCGGCACCGACACCGACGTCACGCTCGGCACGGCGTCGGGCGGCGTCCCCGCCGACACCGGCTACACGGCTCGGGTGCAGTGGGGCGACGGCACCGTGACGGAGGACGCGACCGTGACGGTCGGGTCCGACGGCACGGCCACGGTGGCAGGCGGCCACACGTGGGCCACCGCCGGCACCTACACGGTGCGGGTCCTCGTGTCCGACTCCCGGTCCGACGTGCTGAGCTCGCTCACGGTCACGGTCGGCTAGCCCACCGGGTCACCACCGGGCACCACAGCAGAGCGGCGCGGGGAACACGCCTCCCCGCGCCGCTCTGCTGCGCTCAGCCGAGGTTGTGGTCGAAGTCCATGCGGTGGGTGCCGTCGGCGTCGACGTGCAGCCGGACGGTGCCCTCGATGCCGGCCAGCTCCTCGGTGCCGCTGCCCGGCACGATGAGGCCGTACTCGTTCGAGCGGTCCGCGCCGCTGGTCGAGGCGGCGTGCACGAAGTTGAAGGCGCCGTGGCGCCCGCCGACGGTGCCCTCGAAGGACTCGAGGGCGACGTACGTGCCGACACCGGAGGTCTGGTCGAAGGCCGACGTGAACTGCGTGACGCTGCGCCCCTCGACGTCACCGGCATACGCCTTGCGCATGCGCAGGTGCCCGGTGGGCAGCGCCGTCGTCACGTCGGGGACGTAGTCGGTGACGTCGAAGTCGGACGTCGTGAAGGTCGAGGTGCTCAGCATGAGCCCGACGCTATCGACCCGAATGCCGTTGGGCTAGAACGTTTCCGACGGGTCAGCCGTGCGCCACGTCGTCGAGCAGCTGCTCGATCGTGCGCCGGGCCATGGCGGAGAACCCCGGATTGGTGCGCTCGTAGTACGGCACGATGTGGGCCGCCTGCGTCAGGGCGTGGCCGCGGGCTCGCTCCCAGGTGCCCTCGTCGACACCGAGTGCCTCGCGGTATGCCGCCCGGCCCGTCCGGGAGAACATCGTCCACGCCGCGATCGTGTCGGCCGCCGGGTCGCCGACGCCGACGCTCCCGAAGTCGAGGACGGCCTCGAGCCGTCCACCCCGGACGAGCACGTTGGGTGGCAGCAGGTCGCCGTGGAGCCACACGCGGTCCGAGCTGGAACCGATGAAGACGGGGGCCTGCATCGCGCGGTCCCACGCGGCGAGGGCGGCGTCGGCGTCGACGAGATGGCGGGACCGCTGCAGGGCGTCCCGGGTCGAGGCGTCGACCTCCGCCAGCGGCCGGCGCCCACCCGGAGGCGCGTCCGGGGGAGCCGGCACGGCGCGCAGGGCGGCGACGAAGGCGCCGAGGTCGGCTGCCGCGCGGGCCTCCTCCACTGCGCCGACGGCATACGGACTGCCGGGCACCCATCGGAACACCGCCCACACGTGGGGGAACTCGCTGGTCGGTTCCCCGACCGCCACGGCTTCCGGGACGGTGAGCGGGAGGGACGGCGCGAGCCGGGGCAGCCACTCCAGCTCCCTGGCCAGGTCGTGCGCCCAGGCCGCGACCCGCGGAAGGCGCACGTAGAGGTCGTCGCCGAGGCGGACGATCGCGTTGACGGTCCCGGTCGACGCGAACGGCCGCACGGGGAGGTGGGCGAGGTGCGGGAGCTGGTCGGCAAGGAGGCGACGGACAAGGTCCTCGCTGACCACGAGCTCGTCCGCGTGCATCCGTGCGGTCACACGGCGCGCATGCGGTTGTTGCGGGCGCCGTGCTCGACCTCGGCGAGGCCGAGCTCCTCGAGCAGGGGAGGCAGGTACATGCCGACGCGCCCTCGGTAGCCCTTGCGCAGGCCGTACCAGCCACCGAGCGGGTTGGTCTCCGACCGCGCCCAGGCCTCCACGGTCCCCTCCTTCGCCGGCTTCTGCTCGTCGGCCGACCCGAGCGGGACCCAGTCACCCTGCTCCCGCAGCCAGGCGTGGAGGTCGTCGACGACCCTGGCGTCGTACGTCAGCCGCGTCGATCCCACCTGGCAGACGAGCTGCGCCGGCTCGGCGCCGTCGTCGCGGCTCATCGTGTACTCCGAGGTGCCCGGCGGCGTGCGCAGCACCCACGGGTCGTCGGCGCTTCCGGTCCCGCTCACGGTGTCCTCCTGGTCTCGACGTCGTCGCCCACCTTTCCACTCCCGCGTCGTCAGGACGGCGTCAAGATCGCGTCAGGATGCAGGCGAAATGGCGAGCTGTCCCTGCCGGCGGGTGTTGCGTGGAGTCATGACCACTGACTGGCTCGCCGATCACCGCGCCTGGACGCGGTGGGGCTCCCTGCTCCTGCCGATCGTCGTGGGCGCGGCCCTCGGCCTGTTCCGCGACGGGATGAACCAGAGCACCGCGGCCATGGTGCTCGTGCTCACGGTCGTCGCGGCCGCCGCCACGGGCGACAGGGTCGCCGGCATCATCGCCGCCCTCTCGGCCGCGGGTGCCTTCGACTTCTTCCTCACCGAGCCGTACTACTCGTTCTCGATCCATCACCGGGACGACCTCGAGCTCGCCGTCGCGCTCGTCGTCGTCGGTCTCGCCGTCACGGAGATCGCGCTGTGGGGACGTCGCCAGCAGGCCGCGGCGCAGCGCCGCGACGGGTACATCTCCGGTCTGACCCACCTGCTCGATCTGCCGCCGGACACGACCGAGCACGCCCGGGCCGACGCCATCGGGACCGCGATCACCACGGTGCTCGGCGCCGACCGGTCCACGTGGGACGCCGGCCACCCCCGCTGGAACGACGCCGTCATCGGCGCGGACGGCCAGGTGACCACCGGCGGGCGACGCCTCCCCGTCGACCGGGTCGGGCTGCCCACGGACGGCTACACCGCGGTCGTCGTCCGTCGCGGCACCGACCTCGTCGGTCACTTCCGCGTGACGGCCTCGACGCACGTCGCGCGACCCACGACCGAGCAGCTGCGCGTCGCCGTGCTCCTCGCGGACCGGATGGCGAACGCACGAGCGCCGCGGCCCGCCACCGAGGAGGGGATGGCGGGACGCGACGCAGGCGTGCGGGCGCGAGGGACCGGCATCGTCGGCGACCCGTTCGCAACCCCTGAGTAACCTAGGCGGCCGCGAGGGACCGTTGGGTAAAGAGTGAGTCAGGAAATGCTGGGAGCGCCCTGAGTGTCGCGGCCCGGGTCAGGCAACCCTTGCCGCGTTGTAGAGCGTCTCCTCGACGGTGCCGAAGTACGGCCCGTACATGACGTTCTTCTCGCCGCGGTAGCCGAAGCTGTTGAGGGAGTTGAGGACGCCGCCGGTGATCCAGCCGCCACCCGACGAGCCGCCGGTCATGCTGCACGGCAGGCGGTTGTCCGTCGAGCCCCGGGTGTCCTTCGTCGTGGGCCCCGAGCAGCGCCACAGGGTCTGGCCGTCGTAGGGGCTCGCCTGCGGGTAGCCGTAGGCGTCGAAGGTCCGGTTGTAGCCCAGGTTGAACGCGATGGGGTAGGCACCGCCCACCGTGGCGGCGAGCGTCTTGCCGCCCATCTGGTTCATGACGGCGAAGCCGATGTCGTGGTTGAAGTCGCCGCTCGTGCGCCATTCGGAGGTGGTCAGCAGGGTGCGCGCTGTGAACGTGCCGTAGGGGCGGACGCCGTTCTCGTACTTCGGGACGAAGGCGAAGTTCGTCACGTAGGCCCCGGGCCCCTCGTTGACGCAGTGCCCGGCCGTCGTCACGAGCGAGCCGGTGCCGCTCGCGGTGACGGTGCCGGAGCACACGTAGTTGAGGCCCTTCTCGGTGAAGAACACCTTGCCGAAGAGCGGCGAGGCGGGCACCTGCACTGCCGTCGCGCTGCTCGTGCCGCCCCCGGGCTTGCCCTGGAGCGGGACGTACTTGTTCTCGCGCGGAATGGCGCTCTTCATCCGTGCCGGGGTCCAGTAGGCCGTGATGCGCTGCTGCTCGGCCAGGGTCGTCGCCGCGGCGTGGCTGTCGACGTGGCCGCTCGTTCGCGCGGCGGTCGCGGTCGGCGCCGCGGAGATGGTGAGCGCCAGGGCCCCGGCGCCCAGTGCCGCCGTGGCGGTCCTGATGATCGTTCGCATGAGTTCCTCCGTCGAAGCGGGGGATCGCCGGCCAACCCCCGAGTGGCGATCCACCTCGCACGGTAGGCCGCTCCCGACCTCTGGCGAGGGTTGTCGGGGTAAAGACGTCGTCAAGACGTCAGACGTGCGACCGCAGCCAGGCGATGTCGGCGCTCTGGCCCTCGAGCCCGCCGGGGGTCTCGCACACGACCGGAGCCCCGGCCGCGCGGATGACGCCCGCGAGCGCCTCGCCCGCGATGTGCCCGGAGCCGAAGTTCGTGTGCCGGTCGGCGCCCGAGTCGAACTCGTCGCGCGAGTCGTTGGCGTGGACGAGGTCGATGCGCCCGGTGATGGCGCGCACCTCGTCGACGACGGTGCCGAGGTCGTTGCCGCCGGCGTGGGCGTGGCACGTGTCGAGGCAGAAGCCGACGTCCTCGCTCCCGGACGCCCGGCCGATCGCGTCCCACAGCCGGGCGATGGCCTCGAGCCGGCGGGCCATGGCGTTGTCGCCGCCCGCGGTGTTCTCGATGAGCAGCGGCACGGGCAGGTCGAGCCCGTCGATGCACTTGCGCCAGTTGTCGAATCCCGTCGCCGCATCCTCGTCGGCGCCCAGGTGGCCGCCGTGGACGATGACGCCCTTGGCGCCGATCTCGGCGGCAGCCGTCAGGTGCTGCTGGAGCAGCTTGCGGCCGGGGATGCGGATGCGGTTGTTGAGGCTCGCGACGTTGATCGGGTAGGGCGCGTGGACGTAGAGGTCGACGCCCGCGGCATCGGCGTCCGCCTTGAGCGCCTCCGCGCCACCGGCATACCGGACCACCGGGCCCTTGTAGCTCTGCGGGTCGCCGAGGAAGAGCTGCGATAGCGAGGCCCCGCGCGCCTTCGCCTCCGCGATCGGGTCCTCCTGGTCGACGTGCGCACCGATGTGTAGAGCCATGCCGCCAGCGTATGCCGCCCGGCCGACACCGATTTCCCGTGGCCGTGTCGAGGTGGCGCGGTCCCGTTCGACGTGAGGGCATGACGACGACAACGCAGACCCAGCCCACGACGACCACGACGTCGACGCGCCGCCAGTGGCTCGCCCTCGGGGTCCTCGCCCTGACGGCCCTGCTCCTCTCCCTCGACGTCAGCGTCCTCTACCTCGCGCTGCCGGAGCTGTCCGCCGACCTGGGTGCCAGCACGACCCAGCAGCTGTGGATGCTGGACATCTACTCGTTCGTGCTCGCCGGCTTCCTCGTGACGATGGGGGCCGTCGGTGACCGGATCGGTCGCAAGCGCCTCCTGCTCATCGGCGCGGTGGCCTTCGGCATCGCGAGCGCGGCCGCCGCCTACGCCTCCACCCCCGGTCAACTGATCTTCTGGCGGGCCGTGCTCGGCATCGCGGGCGCGACCCTCATGCCGTCGACGATGGGCCTCATCCGCACCATCTTCACCGACGAGAAGGCGATGATGACGGCGATCGGCGTCTGGTACTCGTGCTTCATGGGCGGCATGGCCGTCGGCCCGCTCGTCGGCGGCGTCCTGCTCGAGCACTTCTGGTGGGGATCGGCGTTCCTGCTCGGCGTCCCCTTCATGCTGCTGCTCGTCGTCGTCGGTCACCGCGTGCTCCCGGAGTCCGACCGCCGGGCCGGTGCGCCCGTCGACGTCGCCAGCTCGGTGCTGTCGCTCGCCGCGATCCTGCCGGTCATCTACGGCTTCAAGGAGATCGCCCGGGGCGGCGACACGACGACCGCCCTGCTGACGATGTCGGTCGGCTGCGCGCTCGGCATCGTCTTCGTCCGTCGCCAGCGACGCATCGCCAACCCGCTCGTCGACCTCGCGCTCTTCCGCAGCCGCGCCTTCTCCACGGCGCTCGCGGTGATGCTCGTCGGTGGCGTGGTCATGGCGGGTGTGTCGTTCCTCAGCTCCCAGTGGCTGCAGCTGGTCGCGGGTCTCGACCCGCTCGGTGCAGGCCTGTGGATGCTCCCGGCCAACATCGCCCTGCTCATCGGCGCGTCGTCGTCGGCGCGGATCGCCCAGCGGCTCGGCACCGCGCGCACCATGGCCACGGGACTGGTCGTCTGTGCCACGGGTCTCGCGCTCTACACGCAGGTCGGCCCCGCCCAGGGCCTCGGCCTGCTCGTCTTCGGGATGTGCCTGACCTCGTTCGGGATCATGCTCCCGTCGACGCTGACGATGGGCGTCATGATGCAGTCGGCGCCGCCGGAGCGTGCCGGGTCGGTCGCCTCGATGTCGGAGACCTCCGGTGAGTTCGGCATCGCCATCGGCATCGCCGGGCTGGGCTCGCTCGCGACGTTCGTCTACCGCGACCAGCTGGCGCCGTATGCCGCCACGCACGCGTCCGACGCGACCACCGCCGCGCTCGACTCCCTCGCCGGCGCCGTCCGGACCGCGACCACGCTGCCGGCCGCGGCCGCCCACGAGCTCGTCACGGCCGCGCAGGGCGCCTTCACGACGAGCCTCGGCGTCGTCGCCGGCGTCGGCGCCGTGCTCTTCGTGGCCTGCGCGGTCATCGCCCTGCGGGTCCTGCGGACCCGCTGAGGTCCGGATGCTGGCCGAAGGTTGCATAACCCGACCTTATGTAGTCAATAATGTGGGGATGAGTTCCTCGCGCTTCCCCGCTGTCGTCGACGACGTCACGGTCCGTCTCATCGCGGCCGTCGTGCTCGTCATCGGCGTCATCGCCCTCGCGACGCAGCAGTGGTGGCTCTACGCCGTCCTCGCCGTCGACTTCAGCTTGCGGGCCGCGCTCGGACCCCAGGCCAGCCCGATCGCCCGGCTCGTCCAGCGGTGGATCCGACCCGCCGTCTCCGCGCCCAAGCGACCCACGGCCGGCCCGCCCAAGCGGTTCGCGGCGACCATCGGAGCCGTCATGACGGTCGCCGCGACCGTGCTCTGGGTCGTCGCGCTCGTGACCGGGTCGTCGGGGGCCACCGCCGGCGTCGTCGTCATCGGCGCCGTCATGGTGCTCTTTCCGGCGCTCGAGTCGATCTTCGGCATCTGCGTCGGCTGCATCCTCTTCTCCGGCCTCATGCGCCTCGGTGTCATCCCCGACGAGGTCTGCCTCGAGTGCGCGGACATCACCAAGCGCCGCGATCGTCTCGTCGCCGAGCGGACGGGCCAGCAGGCGGCCTGAGGCTCACCCGGCGGCGGCCCGCAGCTTCTCGAGCAGCGGTCCCGCGGCCTCGTCGAGGAAGCGCTCCTGGGCGTCCCCGCCGATCTGCACGAGCGCGATGTCGGTGAAGCCGGCCTCCCAGTAGGGGCGCACGGCCTCGACGACCGCATCGAGGTCGGGCCCGCAGGGGATCGACGCCGCGACGTCGTCCGGCCGCACGAACTGAGTGGCGCCGGCGAAGCCCGCCGGGGTCGGCAGGTCGGCGTTCACCGACCAGCCGCCGCCGAACCAACGGAACTGCTCGTGGGCCCGGGCCACCGCCGCGTCGCGGTCGGGGTCCCAGCTGATCGGGACCTGGCCGATGGCGCGCGCGCCGGAGCCGATCCGCTCGGCCCCGTCGGTGCGGTTCCACGTGTCGACGAGGTCGGACTCCGGCTGCACCGCGATCATGTGGTCGGCCAGCGGGGCGAGGCGCTCGATCGACGCGTCGCCGCTCACGGCGACGGCCACCGGCACGAGGATGTCGGGCAGGTCCCAGATGCGCGCCGAGTCGACGTCGAAGTAGTCACCGTGGTGGGTCACGAGCTCACCCGAGTGCAGCTCCCGGATGATCTCGATCGCCTCGACGAGCATCTCCTGCCGTGTCGCGACGCCCGGCCAGCCCTCGCCGACGACGTGCTCGTTGAGGCTCTCGCCGCTGCCGAGGCCCAGCGTGAAGCGGCCGTCGGAGAGCAGCTGCATTGTCGCCGACTTCTGGGCGACGACGGCCGGGTGGTAGCGCATCGTCGGGCACGTCACGTAGGTCATGAGCTCGAGGCGCTCGGTGGCCTGCGCGACCGCGCCGAGCACCGACCACGCGTACGGTGCGTGTCCCTGCTCGGTCAGCCAGGGTGAGTAGTGGTCGCTCGAGACCGCGAGGTCGAAGCCCACCTCCTCGGCGCGCACGGCCCAGCGGACGAGGTCCTTGGGGCCGCTCTGCTCGGTCATCAGGGTGTATCCGAAGTTGGTCACGCAGGGGACCTACCCATTCTCGGGGGCACAGCGTGTACAGGGTCTGTCCACAGTTGTGGACAGGTCTGTGGATCGCGGCCCGTCGCGTCAGGACGGGCGGTGCCTCCCGAGGAAGGTCCGGATGGCCTCGCGCGGCCGGTCGCGCAGCTCGGTGCCGTGCGTGAAGGCCGCGACGTCGTAGTCGAGCTCGCCGAGCAGGTGGGCGGTCTGCTGCGTCATGCGGAAGTCGGTGCAGAACGCCTTGACCGGCCAGCGCAGCCCCATGACGTTGAAGATGGCGTCGCCCGTGATCAGCGTGCGCGACTCCTCGTGGAGCAGCGAGACGTGGCCGGGGGAGTGGCCGGGCGTGTGCACGACCCGCAGGCCACCGGCGATCGGCAGCACCTCGCCGTCGGTCATCTCGCGCTCGACCGTGAGCGGCTCGAAGTCGCGACCGGGCCGGGAGAAGCGGTCGATGAGCCGGCCGAGCAGGAAGCTGCGGTCACGCGGCGGCGAGGACCCCTCGACGGCGTATGCCGCGTCGCCGTGGTGGATCGTGAAGCCGCGCCCGGTCTCGCGGGCCACGTGCGCCGCACCGCCCGCGTGGTCGGGGTGGGCGTGCGTGAGCAGCAGGCGGGTCACGTCGGACGGGGCGGCCCCGATCGCGCCCAGGGCGGCGATGACCTTGGGCCCCGAGCTGGCCAGCCCCATGTCGACGAGCGTCACCTGGCCGTCGTCGTCGCGCAGGATGAACCCGTTGACGAAGTCGCGCACGAGCGGGATGCGCCAGACGTTCGGCGCGAGCGGAACCACGAGGTCCTTGGCCATGGGCCGACCCTAACCGCGACCGGTGTCCCGCGCTCGCGCTGTCGAACGTCGGGTGAGACGGGCGGGCCCGGTGGGTAGGAGCCGAGGGTGGCGGTCGACGTCACCCGAGACCAGAGGAGGGCCAACGTGGCCAAGCGAGTCGCATTTCTCGTCGCGAACGAGGGCATCGAGCAGGTCGAGCTGACCGAGCCGTGGAAGGCCGTCACCGACGCCGGGCACGAGGCCGTCGTCGTCAGCCCCGAGGCCGGCGAGGTGCAGATGTTCAACCACCTCGACAAGGCGGACACTCGGGCGGTCGACGTGACCGTGTCCGACGCGAGAGCCGAGGACTACGACGCGCTCGTGCTGCCCGGCGGCGTCGCCAACCCCGACAACCTGCGCACTCACGCCGGCGCCGTCGCGCTCGTGCGTGACTTCGTCGCCTCGGGCCGTCCTGTCGCGGCGATCTGCCACGCCCCGTGGACCCTCATCGAGGCCGACGTCGTCTCGGGCCGCCGCCTCACGTCGTGGCCGAGCCTGAAGACCGACATCCGCAACGCCGGAGGTGAGTGGGTCGACGAGTCGCTCGTCGTCGACGGCAACCTCATCACGAGCCGCAACCCCGACGACCTGCCCGACTTCTGCGGCGCCGTCGTCGAGGCGCTCGAGCACGGCTCGGCCGCCGCCACGTCGGCGCCCTCCGCCTGAGACCGGCGGCCTGGCTCCTCAGCCGAACCCGTGGCGGGCGAGCGGATGGAGCAGCTCGCGCTCCTCGTAGGCGAGGTGTGACAGGAGCGTGTCGGTGAGCAGGTCGAGGGCGCGCTGGATCTCGTCCAGGGACTCCTGCCCGGCGCGGCCGTAGGCGTCGGCGCCCACGAGCCCGACGAGCGCGTCGTCGACCTGCTCGAGGACGTCGGCGATGACGTGGTGCTCCTCCTCGAGCCGGTCGATGACGGGTCCCAGGTCGGGCTGGGCGCCGCGCAGGTGGACGAAGATGCTGCGGTCCTCGAGGGTGTGGTGCCCGGTCACGAGACGGCAGTACGTCTCGCAGTAGGCGCCCAGGGTCCAGTTGTTCTGCCGCATCGCCATCGTGTTGATGACCGACCTGGCGGCCCCGGTCGACATCGAGCCGCGGCGCACCTGCCCCACGACGTCGCGCAGCTGGGCGAGCTCGCCGCGCAGGTGGTCGTGGACGTCGACGAGGTGCTGCGGCACGGCCTGCTCGGCGGGGGAGTATGCCGCGTCGTCGGGTTTCGTGGTCACCGGTCGGTCGTCCTCGCGCCACGGCAGGCCGGCGCTGAGCCGGGTGCCGTGGTCGGGGGTCGGGCGCACCTGGAGCGACTGCCGAGCGGACCCCTCCACCGGTGTCGAGGGAGATGTCCGGTGCGGCGCCGGGGGCTCGCCGGCTCGTCGGGCGCGCTCGTGGTCCACCGCCGCGCGGGCGGCCGGTGCGACCTCGTCGGCATAGCGGCGCACGACGTCGGGGTCGTCGGTGCCGAGGATGAAGGTGCTCATGCCCTCCGTCAACGCGAGCCCAGCCAGCTGTTCGGCCCAGTCGTCGGCCGTGCCGCGGAGGAAGCCGCTGCCGGTGCCGAACTGGCCGAAGACGTTGTACATCCGGCGGATGGCCTGGGGCCCGCGCCCGGCCCGGTCGGCGGCCTCGTCGATGACGGCGTTCATCGCACCGAGCGCGTCGGGGTCGGCGTAGCCCATGCTCGGGAGCCAGCCGTCGGCGTGGCGGGCCGTGACCCGCAGCATGCGCGGCTTGTAGGCGCCGAGCCAGATCTCGACGTGGTGCAGGGGGAGGGGCCCGGCGTGCATCCCTGCGACGGCGTAGTGCTCGCCCTCGACCGTCACCGACCGCGCGCCGGGCCGGTCCGGGTCCTGCCCCCAGACGCCCCGGATGACACGGATCGCCTCGACGAGGGCGTCGACCGCCTCCCCGGGCGTGCGGCGCTCGCCGCCCGCGGCCACGATCGCGTCCCAGAAGGCACCGGTGCCCAGACCCAGCTCGGCGCGGCCGCCGCTGATGACGTCGAGGGTCGCGACCTGCTTGGCGAGGCCCACGGGTGGACGAAGAGGCAGGTTGGCCACGTTGGCCGCGACCCGGATCGCGTTGGTGCGAGAGGCGACCGCCGTCAGCAGGGTCGAGGTGTCGAGGTGCTTGGCGTTGTAGGGGTGGTCCTGGACGGTGAACACGTCGAGCCCGACGACGTCGGCGAGCTGCGCCAGCTCGAGTGTCTCGCGCACCCGTGACGCGTCGGGGCTCGCGAACACCCCGAACTGCAGATCGTGTCCGTAGTCCATGCGGTCAGCGTGGCATACGCTCCGGGGCATGAACGGGGACGACGCCGCCGTCGAGGCGCTGCGCGCGCTGATCCGCATCCCGACGGTCTCGGACTGGGACCCCGCGCGCGAGGACCGGACGACGTTCGAGGCACTCCTGGCCGAACTGCGCGAGCGCTTCCCACGCCTGCACGCGGACTGCGAGGTCGAGCGCATCTGCGGCGACGCCCTGCTCGTGCGTTGGCCGGGCCGGACGCGCGAGGCGCCGGTCGTGCTCATGGCGCACCTCGACGTCGTGCCCGTCGACGACCCCGACGCGTGGACGCACCCGCCCTTCGCGGCCGACCTCGCCGACGGGCACGTCTGGGGCCGAGGGGCGCTCGACTGCAAGGGGTCTCTCGTGGCGACGTGCCGGGCGGTCGAGGACCTCATCGAGGAGGGCGTCACACCCGGTCGGGACGTGTGGCTCTCGTTCGGCTGCAACGAGGAGGTGTCCGGGCGCGCTGCGAAGGACGCCGTCGCGATCCTGCGCGAGCGGGGCGTCGAGCCGTGGTTCGTCATCGACGAGGGCGGCGCCATCGTGGAGGGCGCCCTCCCCGGGGTCGACGCACCCATGGCCGTCATCGGGGTCTCCGAGAAGGGCACCGTCGACGTCGACCTCACCGCCCGCGGCGATGGCGGCCACGCCTCCGCGCCGCGCCGGATGGGCGCCACGAGCAGGCTCGCGCGCGCGATCCTGCGCCTGGAGCGCAAGCCCTTCCCGAGCCACCTGCCCGACGCCACCGTCGACATGCTCGAACGCGCCGGCGCCCATGCGCGTATGCCGTATGCCGCGGTCTTCGGCCACGCGCGCCGCCTACGCCCCGTGCTCTCCCGGGTCCTCCCACGGCTCGGTCACGAGACCGCGGCCCTGACGCGCACGACGGTGGCCGTCACCCAGCTCTCGGGGTCTGCGGGCGCGAACGTCATCGCCGCGACCGCGCGCGCCCACGTCAACATGCGGGTCATGGTCGGGGAGACCGTCGACGGGGCCGTCGAGCGGATCCGCCGCACCGTCAAGGACCCCCACGTCGAGGTGACGCTGGTCAGCGGCGACGAACCGAGCCCGGTGTCGCCGACGGACGACACGGCATACGCCCTCTTGGAGTCGACGGTGGGAGACGTCTTCCCGGGGACCGTCGCGGTGCCGTACGTCATGCTCGCGGCCACGGACTCGCGCCACTTCCACCGCGTGTGGCCGCGCGTCTACCGGTTCACGCCGTTCCGGATGACCGACGCGCAGCGCGCCTCGATCCACGGCGTCGACGAGCGCATCGGCGTGACCGACCTCCACGACGGCGTCGCGTGGTACCGCCGCCTCATCGAACAGCTCTAGTCGAAGCAGCCTGAGAGAGAACAGGATCCGCATGTCAGACAGCACGGCCGTCTCTGACGCCGCCCGGGCCGTGGCCCGCAGCCCGATCACCAAGGTCGTCGGCTTCCTCATCTGCGTCGAGCTCGCGAGCGGCGTGCTGCAGGGCTACTACACCCCGATCTTCACCGACATCGCGCGCCACCTGTCGATCAAGGACGCGGACGTCAACTGGTTCGAGGCCGCCCAGCTCATCGTGTCCGCGCTCGTGGTCCCGCTCCTGGCGCGGCTCGGAGACCTCATCGGACACCGCAAGGTGCTCCTGCTGTCGACGGTCGTCACGGCGCTCGCGTCGTGGGGTGTGGCGTTCGCCCCGACCTTCGGTCTCTTCCTCGTCGCGTGGGCGATCCAGGGCTTCTACGTCGTGTGGCTGCCGATGGAGGTTGCGATCATCCACCGCCGCACCGGCGGCTCCGAGCGGCGCGTCCGCGGTGCGGCCGGCCTGCTCGTCGCGGGACTCGAGCTCGGCGTCATCGCGGGTGCGCTGACCAGCGGTGCCCTCGCCGAGTCGCTCGGCATGACGGCCCTGCTTGCGCTGCCGGCCGTCGTCGTCACGCTGGCCCTCGTCGCGATCTGGTTCGGGGTCGAGGAGTCGCCGGTGCTCGCGCACGGCTCGGTCGACTGGCGCGGCTTCTGGCTCGTCACGCTCGCACTCGGGCTCGTCATGGGCGGTCTCGTCATGCTGCGCGTCGTCGGCCCGGGCAGCCCGTGGCCGTGGGCGCTCGTCGTGGCGGGCCTCGCCGCGCTCGTGCCGTTCGCGCGCGCCGAGCTCGCGCACCCGGAGCCGCTCGTGGACCTGCGCATCCTCGGGGCGCGGGGCCAGTGGCCGGTCCAGGCGACGGCCTTCCTCTTCGGGGTCTCGGTCCTGGGTGCCCAGATCCCGCTGTCCACCTTCGCGCGCACGGACCCGGCCGTCACGGGCTACGGCCTCGGCGCGTCGGCCGGCAAGGTGTCGATCATCATCGGCGGCTACGTGCTGTCGCTCGCCGTCGGCGCCCTGCTGCTCCACCTGCTCGCGCACCGGACCGGGACGCGCGTGGCGATGGTCGTGGCGGCCGTGCTCGTCGCGGCGGGCTACCTGCTCTTCCTGCCGTTCCACGACACCCTCGCCCAGACGATGACGAACATGGTCATTGCCGGCCTGGGGTCGGGCGCCCTCGTCGCGGGCCTGCCGACGGCCGCCGCGGCCCAGGCGCCACCGACCCACACCGGCCTGACGACGGGCATGACCAACACGACGAAGACGATCGGCGGGGCCTTCGCCTCGAGCGTCTTCGCCATCGCCCTCGCCTCGACGGGCACGGTCGACGCGGAGGCGACGGCGCACGCGTCGCTCTCCGGCTACCTGACGGTGTGGGCGATCTGCGGTGTCACGGCGCTCGTCGCCGCGGTCTTCCTGGCGGTCGTCCGACCGGTCAGCTCCCGGTCCGCTGTCGCTGTGCCCGGGTGAGCACGTCCTGGGCCACCTGGGTCACGGACGTCGCACGCTGCACGGCCTCGGTGACGAGCAGCTCGTAGGCGGTCGCCGTGTCGACGCCCTGCAGGTGGGCGAGGGCCCCCTTGGCCTGCTCGATGACGACACGACCGAAGAGCGCCTCACGGAGGGATTCGGTGATCTGGCGCTGGTCGATCGACTGGGTCTGCAGGATGACGATGGTCGACATGTCGGTGAACGCCTGCGCCATCTCGCGCTGGGACTCGTCGAGGGCGGCGTCGCTCTGCGTGAAGATGTTGAGCGCGCCGAGGGCTCGCCCGTGCCACACCAAGGGGAAGGCGTGCACGGCGCCGAAGCCGGCGCGCACGATCGCCTCGCCGGAGACCGGCCAGCGGAGCTGGATCACGCTGGCGCCGAGGGCGACCACCGGCGATGCCGAGCGGTAACACTCGACACAGGGCCCCTCGTCCTGGCCCACCTGGAGGGCCTCGAGCTCGGCGACCCGGTGCGACGTGGAGACGAGGAGCTCGAGCGTGTCGTCGGGTGCCTGCACGATGAGCCCCATCGCGTCGACGCCGAGCGAGGACGAGCCGTCGCGCAGCAGGCGCGTCAGCAGGTCGGTGACGTCGTGTCGGTCGACCATGGCGGCCGTCGCCTCGGCGAGGACCTGGCTGGTCGGTTTCGGGTTCATTCGGGGTCCTTCGTCGTCGGGCCCGTGTCGGAGAAGTCGAGAGCACGGTCGAGCACGAGCGCTGCGATCGCCTCTACGGTCGTGTCCTGCGAATAGGCGTGGGCCCGGATGACCGCCATGGCGTCCACCGGGCTGATCCCCAGCTGCGCGACGACCATCCCGACGGCCTGGTGCACCTGCTGGCGCACGACCCACGGGCCGACGTCGTCGGTGAGCAGCGCGTCGTGACCGAGCAGCGCGGCGCCGACGGCATCCGCGAGGAACTGGGCGAGGACGGGGTCGCCGCCGACGGCCTCGGGTGACTCGTCGTAGACCATGACGACGCCGAGGGCGCGGTCGTCGGGTCGCATCGGTACGGCGCAGACCCAGAGCTCGCCGAGCTCTTGACGCGCGGTCGACGAGAAGTGCTCCCACGGTGTGGGGTGGCGCAGGTCGGCCGTCACGACGCGCCGCGAGGTGAAGGCGTCCCAGCCGGGGCCCTCGCCGAGCACCTCCTGCAGGCCGTCGAGGCGTGCGACCGTCGGGTCCGTCGCGCAGAGCGTGAGGCGGTCGGGCTGGTGGTAGCCCAGGGTGATGGCGGCCCCGGCGCCGCCGAAGACGTCGACGAAGGCGTTGCACAGGCGAGCGGGCAGGGGGAGGCGGTCGACGTCGCGCGCGATGCCACGGGTCAGGGCCGCGAGGATGGCGGCACGGTGCCGCGGGTCCGGGCCGAGACCGTCATTCGTCATGGGACTCCGGCCTGGCTGGACCGGACTCCGTGGCGTGGGCGGGCGTGTCACGCACGGTGAGACGCTCCTCTGAGGGGGTGGCGGTCCGGCTCGTGCCGGACCACCCTTCGACTCTACGCCGCGACGGTGACCCGGCCGGGCCTGCCCGGCGCGGCCCAGCCCCGCCCGGCCGGTGGTCAACGCGACGGGCGCGGTGGTGTCATGGAGCCATGGACATGCCCAAGCACAGCGACGAGGCCAAGGCCCACTTCCGCTCCCTCGTGACGGCCGCGCCCGGAGTGGAGGTCAAGCCGATGTTCGGCAGCCTCGGCGCCTTCGTCAACGGCAACATGTTCGCCGGGCTCTTCGGACCGAACGTCGGGGTCAAGCTCGACGAGGCGGGGCTGGCCGAGCTGCGGGCGATGCCGGGCAGTGGACCTTTCGGGCCCGAGGGCCGACCGATGGGGGGCTACCTGTCGCTCCCGGCCGACCTCACCAACGCCGACCAGTCGGCGTGGGTCGACCGCGCCCGCGACCACGTCGCGACCCTGCCGCCCAAGGTGAAGAAGCCGAAGAAGTAGCGGACGAGATGGCCACCCCCACCACCGAACCGAGTGGGCCCGCAGACCTGCGGGCCCTGCTCGGCGACGAGCCCGGGGTGGAGCTGCGCCCGATGTTCGGCACGCTCGCCGCGCTCGTGGACGGGCACGTCTTCGCCGTGGCGATGGACGACGTGGTCGGGGTCAAGCTCGGCCCCGATGCGCTCACCGAGCTCGCCGCCGCGCCAGGCTCGGGCGTCGTGAGGATGGGCGACCGGCAGATGAAGGCCTACCGCAGCCTGCCCGCCGGCATGCCGTCCGCGGAGCGCCGCGCGTGGTTGCTGCGGGCACGTGAGCACGTCGCGAGCCTGCACGCCTGACAAGACCACGCNTGGGTCGTCCTCGGATCGGGTGAGCGCTGCTGGTGTGGCAGGTTGCTCGGGCGGTGATTGTGGCTGTGGGTGTCGTGGTGGTGGTGGGGGCTCGAGGCCGTCGCGCCAGTTCATGGGGTGGGTGGTGTAGGTGCGGCCGGTGAGGGTGGTCCATTCGAGACCGTCATCGAGGCCGTCATCGGGGCCGTCGTCGGGGACTGGTCGGGAGGTCCAGATGCCGTCGGTCTTGGTGTTGTGGTGCCAGCGGTGTTTGGCGTGGAGGTTGCCGACC
>NZ_LMSW01000013.1:0-98863 GCF_001429645.1 Terrabacter sp. Soil810 | reverse complement strand
GCGCCGGCCACGGGCGTGCGTGTGGAGGCGGTCCAGGACCGCGGCGATCGTGGCGGCGTCGGTAGTCACGGTGAGACAGCCCATCCCGTCCTGCGTGAGGCGGCCGAAGACCCCGCGCCGGGACCGGGCGTGCGCGTGCCGCTCCTGGCTGCCGCGGGCATCGACCGACGCGACCGCCCGCCGCAGCCGCGCGGTGAACGTCCGCTGCGGCACGGGTCGACCGTCGCGGGACGGGGCGAGCACGGCCTCGGCGACGGTGGTCACGTCCGGATCGGGCAGCTGGGCGGTCTCGGACGCGACCTGCAGCGCACGCTGCAGCGAGGTCGCCCCGGCGCGCAGCGCGCCCAGGACGACCCGGTGCCGGCGCGGCGCGGTCGCCAGGGACAGCCGGCGGGCGACCTCGCCGGTGCCGACCCCGGTCGCGAGGGCGATCTCCTCGGTCACGACCCGGTCCGGGCAGACCCGCGCGGACACCCGGGCGACGGCGCCGGCGGGGAGGGCGTCGATCTGCTGGGCCTCGATGGTGCGCAGCGCGCCGTAGGCGGCGAGCAGGTCGGCCTCGAGGCGCGCCTTGGCGACCTCGAGCGCCTCGATCTGGGCCAGCACCCGCTCACCCGCACGCGCGAGCCCCTCCAGGGCCGTCGCCGCCTCCGCCCGCCCGCCGTCGGTCGCCGTCACGGGATCGACTCCACGCCCTCGCCCTCGCCCATGCGCTGGCCGCGACGTGGGCTCGACCGTCGATGTCACCGATGACGTCGCACTCGTCATCCCCGTGGTCGTCGTGGCCGCAGCGTCGACGCGCAGCCGGGTCAGGACCGGCTCAAGCGACCGAACGAGAAGCTCATGGCCGGTCGACCACGCCATCCGGTGAACCGGCCACGGCCCTCTCGCGGGCGCGCCGAGCGGCCCGTTCGACGGCGTGGCGTACGGCACGGCGCTCTCCTCCCCTGTGGCGTGTCCAACACCTCAAGTAGAACAGGTGTTCGACTGCTTTGCAAGAGGTGGACGCCATCTGTGGACAACGAATCTGACTGTGCTGCAACCTGTCTCGCGCCGCCATCACTCCATCATCGATGCGAGCAAGTGCGCATCCGCCCCGCCGAACCCCTAGGGTCGGCGGATGGCGAGAACGAGACTGACCGTGACCGACACACCGGTCGGGGACGTCGAGACCGTCGTCGTCTCCCCGGTGGGCACCCGTCGATCCGACCCGCTCCCGCTGCTCGTCGCGCACGACGGACCGGCGTACTCCCGTCGCGCGCACCTGCCCTCGCGGTTGCGCGCGGCCACTGCCGAGGGTCGCGTCCCGCCGACCCGCGTCGTCCTGCTCGAACCCGGTCCCCGCAACGAGCGGTATGCCGCCAACCCGCTCTGGGCCGAGGCGCTCACCGCGCACGTGCTCCCGACGGTGCGGACGGCATACGCCATCGACGGGAGGCCGACCCTCATGGGAGCGAGCCTCGGAGCGCTCGCCTCGCTCCAGGCCGAGTGGTGCCACCCGGGGACGTTCGGCGCCCTCTTCCTCCAGTCGGGGTCCTTCTTCCGCAAGCGCGTCGACGACGAGGAGGACTTCGAGTTCTGGGACCGCGTCACGGCGTTCGTCACCCGGGTGCGTCGGGCGCGCCGGCCGCACACCGACGCCCGCATCGTCCTCACGTGCGGCGCCGACGAGGGCAACCTCGCCAACAACCGCCAGATGGCGCAGTCGCTCGCCGCCAGCGGTCACGACGTGTCGTTCACCGAGCTGCCGGGGCGACACGACTGGCGCTCGTGGGAGGCGGCGTTCGACCCCTACCTGCTCGACCTTCTCGCCCGAGCGGGCACCCGCTGACCGGCGACAGATCCCGCCGTTCCTGCAAGGATCGCAGTCGATGACCCGACCCACGACGGTAGGAGCAGCACGATGACCGACACCGCACAGCAGGACTCGTCCGCCTCGTCGAGCACCTCGTCGACCAGGACGCATCTCGTCGGCCTCCTGCTCGGTGCCGAGGAGGACTGGCCCACGGCGTTCGAGGAGCTGCTCGCGCTCGTCGGACCGATCACGACCGACGACGGCGTCACCCACGAGCTGACGAGCGAGCGCCTCACCATCGAGCCGTTCGACCTGCGCCAGCCGGTGCGCACCGAGCTCGTCATCGACCGCCTCGCCTACTGGTACTACCACCCGCGCGAGTGGCTCAAGAAGGCCGCGCTCATGGACGACACCTACCTGCTCAACAGCCCGTTCACCTTCCAGTCCATGGAGAAGCACAGCGCGTACGTCGCTCTGATGCGCCTGGGGCTCAAGGTCCCCGAGACGTGGCTGGTGCCCTACAAGCACCCCGTCGACAACGTCCGGTGGGCCTACACCTCCGCGAAGTACAACCGTCCCTTCGACCTCAAGGCGATCGCCAACCGGCTCGGCTACCCGATGTACATGAAGCCGTTCGACGGTGGTGGCTGGCGCGGCGTCTCCCGGATCAACGACGAGAGCGACCTCGTCAAGGCCTACGACGAGTCCGGCGAGATGCTCATGCACCTGCAGTCGACCATCGAGTACGACCACTTCGCGCGGGCCCTGTCGATCGGTCCCGAGACGATGGTCATGGACTTCCGTCCCGAGCAGCCGATGCACAACCGGTATGCCGTGAGCTACGACTTCCTCCAGCCCTCGGCGGGCAAGCAGGCAGCCGCGATCAGCCGCATCGTCAACGCCATGTTCGGCTGGGAGTTCAACTCGTGCGAGATGCTCGTCAAGGGTGACGACGTCTACCCGATCGACTACGCCAACGCCTGTCCCGACGTCGCCGTCACGTCGTTGCACTACTACTTCCCGTGGGCCATCAAGGCGCTCGTGCGGTGGTCGACCTTCTGCGTCATCACCGGCCGCCGTGGCCCGATGGACCTCGAGATGCGCCGCTACTTCGACGTCGCCGACCGCGACGACCTCACCGACGCGCAGAAGCTCGACGAGTTCCTCGCGATCGCCGACGAGTACTTCGACACGGCCGCCTACTGGGCGTGGTGCGAGCGCTACCTGCCGCACCTCGACGCCGCGGTGCTCGAGTGGGTGCAGTCCGACGTCTTCACCAACCTGCTCCGCTCGACCGTCGTCACGACCTACCCGGCCCACGAGCGGGACCGGTTCATGGCGCACTTCGGCGGTCTCATCGGCCTGTGGGTCAAGGACGAGAAGGTGCGGCTCGGGATCGCCTAGGGCTCCCGGGGCTCTCAGGGGCCGGCCTAGCGGAGGGAGCCGCCGATGCCGGCGACGAGGTTGATCGTCGAGGCGATGACGATGGTGCCGTAGAGGTAGGCGAGGAGCGTGTGGCCGAGCACGACCCGGCGCACGGCGGAGCTCTTGAGGTCGGTGTCCGAGACCTGGTAGGCCATGCCGAGGTTGAAGGAGAAGTAGGCGAAGTCCGCGAACGTCGGGTCCTCGTCCTGGTTGAAGTCGATGGGTGGGCGCGGACTCGCGTAGTAGACGCGGGCGTAGCGCAGCACGTAGACGGTGTGGACGCAGAGCCAGCCGACCGCGACCGCGCCGACCCCGACGAGCGCGTCGACGACCTCGGCCCCGCCGAGGGCGCGCCCGCCGACGAGGAGGATGGTCACGCCGGCGAGGCTGGCCAGCCCGACGAGGATGACGACCACGTCGTACCACGCGGCGTCGCCGTCGCGGCCCTGCACCTTCTCCCGCGTCGCGGGGGCGTCGTGGCCGAGGATGTGGACGAGCAGCGGCACGGCGAAGGCGAGCCCGGCGACGACGAAACCGGCGAGCCCGTGCACGAGGGCACCGTGCGCGGGTCCCAGCGGCACGAGGACACCGGCGAGCACCCCGACGACGACCGCGAGGGCCAGGCGACGTCGGATGGTGGGCACCTTCGGAGGCTACCGCCGGAGGCGACCCGGCGGCTGGACGCCGGCTGGAGGTGCGCTGGTGGTCGGCTGGGTGCCGGGTCGGGTATGTCTACGACTGGCCCGCTCGACGGCCGCCCCCTCCCGCCCCGAGCCCTAGGATCCGCACATGTCAGACACCCCCAGCGCTCGACGCAGCCTCACCGTCGTCTACAACCCGGTCAAGGTCGACGACCTCGTCGCTGCCCAGGAGCTCGTCGCAAAGGCCGCGGCCCGGCACGGCTGGGAGGACCCCGCGTGGATCGAGACGACCGAGGACGAGACCGGCGAGAAGCAGGGCCGTGAGGCCGTGCGTGCCGGGTCCGACGTCGTGGCCTCGCTCGGGGGCGACGGCACGGTCCGCGCGGTGGCCTCGGCACTCGTCGGCACCGATGTCGCCCTCGGCCTGCTGCCGGGCGGCACGGGCAACCTCCTCGCCCGCAACCTCGGCCTGCCCGTCGACTCCCTCGAGGACGCCGTCGAGGCGATGCTCGGCGGCACCGACCGCCGCATCGACGTCGGCCTGATGCGCGTGGCCGACCAGCCGATCCATCCGCGCGAGAGCCACGGCACCCACGACGGCGGCCCGCAGGTCGACGACGACGAGGAGGTCTTCCTCGTCATGGCCGGCCTCGGCCTCGACGGCCAGGTCATGGCCGGCACCAACGAGAAGGTCAAGGCCGCGGTCGGCTGGGTCGCCTACGTCTTCAGTGCGCTGCGCCAGGTCTTCAGCCGCGGCTTCCGCGTCGACGTCGCCTCGAAGGGCGGCTCCGGCGTGACGGGCGAGAGCGGCGACCACGAGCGCGACCACGACGAGCCGAGCGGGTCGGTGAGCCGGCACGCGCGCACCGTCGTCGTCGGCAACTGCGGCACCCTGCAGGGCGGCATCGAGCTGATGCCCGAGGCGAAGATCGACGACGGCATCCTCGACGCCGTCGTCGTCGCCCCCAAGGGTGCGCTGGGCTGGATCTCCGTGCTCTCCGACGTCGTGACCCGTCACCGGGCCGGCCACGGACGTCTCGACCGCCTCCGGGGCCGTGAGCTCACCGTCACCGCGGCCCGCCCGGTCGAGGCGGAGATCGACGGCGACCCGATCGGCGAGCACGTCTCGCTGGGCATCCGCATCCTCCCCGACTCCCTGGTGGTCCGGGTTGGCTGAGCGACGTCCTCACGGCCGGCGACCCGAGGGTCGCGGCCGCCGCCTGCTCAAGGCCGTCGGTTTCGGGCTCGCGTTCGCGGTGCCCGTCACGGCCCTCGCGTTCGTCGTCCGCGAGAAGTTCCTCCCCGTCATCGAGCTCGACGGGCGGCTCATCGTCGCCGCGACGGACATCACCCGCGACAACCCGTGGCTCAAGACCGTCCTGCTCGTCTGGCAGGAGGCCACCCAGCCGAAGTGGGTCTACATCATCGCCTCGGGCGTGTGCCTCGTCGTCTGGCGCCGGCACCGCGAGCTCGCCACCCGGTGCCTCTGGGCGTTCCTCACGATGATGGTCGCCTGGAACCTCCAGCTCGTCCTCAAGGAGGTCGTCCGCCGGGCCCGCCCGGTCGTCAGCGACCCCGTCTCGCACGCCCCCGGCTACAGCTTCCCGTCCGGTCACGTCGCCAACGCCGCGGCGATCGCGACCGTCATGACGCTGCTGCTCTGGCCGGTGCTGTCGCCCGTGGCGCGTCGGTGGCTGGTGGCCGGCCTGACGGCATACGTCGTCCTCACGGCCCTCGACCGCGTCTTCCTCGGCGTGCACTACCCCTCAGACGTCCTGGCCGGTGTCCTCTTCGGCATCGGCCTGGGTACGGCGTCCTACGTCGGCTACCTCGGGTGGAACCCCCAGGGCCTGGACGAGACCCCTCCGCCGGAGGGGGACGTCGGGCCCGAGTCATCGAAAGGCAGCACGTGAACCACACCTTCATCCACCGATACGAGATCGACTCGTCGCGACCGACCGTGGGGTCGGCGCTGCGTGACGTGGCCCTGCGGGTGCTCGCCCCGGCCATCGTCCTCTTCGGGCTCATCGTCGGCCTGGGCCTGCTGATCATGGGGCCACTCGACAACCTCCCCTGGGAGGACGACCTCAGCAAGTCCGTCGCGGCAGGGCGCACCGAGATGATGAACTCCGTCACCGCGGTCTGGTCGCACATCGGCAACACCGAGATCGTCATCGGTGTCTGCGTGATCGTCGTGGCCCTGGTGTGGTGGCGCACCAAGCAGTGGTGGTATGCCGTCATCCCCGCCATCGCGATCGCCACCCAGGCGAGCGTGTTCGTCGCCGCCACGACCCTCACCGACCGCAAGCGGCCGGCGGTCGAGCACCTCGACCCGGCGCCCCCGACGTCGAGCTACCCCAGTGGTCACATGGGCGCCGCGACGGCGCTCTACCTGACCTTCGCGATGATGGCCCAGCGCATCGAGACGGTGTGGCTGCGCCGCCTCGTCACCGTGGTGTGCGCGATCGTGCCGCTCCTCGTCGGCTACGCCCGCCTCTACCGCGGCATGCACCACCTCGTCGACATCCTCGTCGGGCTGGTCAACGGCGTCATCTGCGCGCTGCTGGCGTGGAACTACCTGCGCCGCCGGACCAGTGGTGACCGGGCGACCTCCGCGGTGCGCGAGGCCGTCTCGCGCTGACGCGTCAGCCCCCGCAGAGACGGCGATGGCCGGAAACCCGGACGGGTTCCCGGCCATCGCCGTTCTCGTGGCTCACCCGGGGGACACCTGCGAACGGCGCGTGCGCCACCCGAGGATGAGGATCATGCCGCGGCGCGGCGTCGACTGCGGGTCGACGACGGGTCGCTGTGCGCGTCGGGTCCGGCGACCGAGGTCGGCGGTGCGCTGACGGGCGATGGCCTCGTTCAGGTATGTCGTGTTCATGGTGCCCTCCTGCACTCGTGATGCGTGCTCACACAGAGCAGGAGAGGGCCGCCGTGATGCAGGCGGACCGAGAACGGCCCCGAGTGCCCGGAAATGTCCGGGTGCTCGGGGCCGTGGGAGTTCTGGCGTCGGGGCCAGGGAGGTGGCTCAGACGTCGATCGTGCTCAGACGTCGGCGTGCCGGGCGCGGCCGAAGGAGTAGACGCCGAACGCGATGAGGCCGAGCGCGACGAGGGCGAGCAGCACCGGTCCGCCGGGGGCGCCGAGCAGGTTGCGCAGCGCACCGTCCAGTCCCTGGGCTTCGCTGGGCTTGTGCCGCACGGCCGCCAGGACGAAGAGGCCGCCGACAATGGCGAGGGCGATGCCCTTGGCGATGTAGCCGATGCGGCCGGCCTTGACGATCCACTCGCTCGGGTGGGTCTCGAGGTCCTCGAGGAACTTCTTCCTCCAGCCCTTGACGACGTGGTAGACGCCGACGCCGATGATGGCGAGGCCCACGGCCGCGACGAGCCACTGGCCGGCCGGCTTCGACATGAGCGTCGCCGTGAAGTCGGTCGACTGCTTCTTGCTCGACGAGCCGCCGCCGCTCGCGAAGCGGAACGCCGTCCACGACAGGAGGAGGTAGACGATCGCCTTGGTGACGGCCTTGACCTTGTCGCTCGTCTCGCGGCCGCCCGAGATGGCCTCGGTGACCTGCCAGACGGCGAGGCCGAGCCAGGCGATGACGGCGATCCAGAGGGTGACCAGGCCGAGGGGGTTCTCAGCCATCGACCCGAGCGCGCCGGACTGGTCGGCACTGGCGCCCTTGGCGCCGAAGGCGAGTCGCAGGGCGATGGCGCCGATGATGATGTGCAGCACGCCGTTGACGGCGTAGCCGATGCGCGCTGCCGTCTCGAGCGCCGGGTGGTCACCCGCGCGCTGTGATGCGGCCTTGACGTCTGTGGAGTCCATTCACGTGATCCTGTCGGTAGAGGGGTCCCCGATGGGCCACTGGGGAACATACCCACGTGGGGTCGGAAACTGGCACCTCGGCCGCAGGCTCTTCTGGACGGCGCAGGCGGGCGCGCTCCGCGCGGCGTCGGAGGTCGGCCTCGCGCTGGGCGAGGAGGGCACTGACGATGTAGGAGGAGAGCATGGTGTGGATCCTTCGAGGTCGGTTCGTGCTGACCTCTCCAGCGTCGTTCTGAGGCGTGCCCGGCCACATCGGGAGATCGGCGTATGCCGGCCGGTCGGGTGCCTCAGATCCGTGACCTCCCGCGTCACTGCAGGTCGAGCACGCGCCGGATCTCGGGCCAGGCCCGCTCGCCGAGCTCGCGGTCGGCCACCTCGGTGCCGCCGCGCGCCATCTGCTGGCCGCTGGCCGCGACGGGTTCGCCGGGCAGGATGACGCGGTGTCCGGCGTCCGGGTGGGTGACGAGTGTCGTCGGCAGGTCGAGGGCTTTCCTCCGGGCCTGCACAGCCCTCGCGAAGGTCACCGACGGCCAGACCTGGTCGTCGCCCCCGGCCACGAGCAGCACGTCGCCGAAGAAGCGCTCGACCGGGATCGTGGCGGCCGCGACCCGGTCGCCCGCGGAGCGCAGGCTCTGGGCGTAGACGGGGGTGAACGCGGGCGGGTCGCCGAGCGGGTCGGCGTCGTCGTCGTACGGCACGAAGGGGAGCGGCGCCCCGCCTCGGGACCACGACGAGTGCTGCGGGCGCAGCTCGCCGTCGGGCCCGGCACCGACGTTGGCCCACACGACGTGGCTCGGCGCGAGCGCGACGACGGCGTCCACGGCGGGGTCGTCGGCGGCATACGCCAGGAAGGCCTCGGCCGTCTTCGAGGCGCCCACCAGCACCACGCGGTCGCACCGCGCGACGAGCGTCGCGACGGCGGGGGCGAAGGCCTCGAGGGGGTACTCCCAGATGGCGGCCGGCCGGCCGTCGCCACCGAACCAGCGGTAGGTCAGGGCTGCGGAGACGCCGGCTCCGGCGAGCACGCGCGCACGGTCGAGCTCGACGCGGCCGCTCGAACCGGACAGCACGAGCACGCCCGTGCCGTTGCCGCCGTCTGCTGCCTCGACGAGGACGCCCTCGTGGTCGGCGGGGTGCTCGCGCAGGGCCATCGTCAGCCTCCGAGGCGTTCGAAGCCGGTGACGGTGAGGACCGCGGCGCCGACGTCGTCGCTCGCCGCGAGGTCGATGACCGCCGTGATGCCCCAGTCCTTGTCGTCATCAGGGTCGACGACGACCTGGCGCAGCCGCCACTCGGTCGGGGTCCGCTCGACCTGGAGCAGCGCGGGTGAGCGGGCCCCCTGGTCGGTCGCGATGGCGTCGTGGTCGTCGTAGTAGGCGCCGAGGGCGTCGTTCCACGCCTGGGCGTCCATGAGCACCTTCTGCGGCGGGTCGGTGAGCTCGGCGACGCGGGACTCGAGCTCGCCGAGGGCCTCCCACTCGTCCCGCGAGGCCAGCTCGACCCGGTGGAACATCGCGTTGCGGATCATGACGGTGAAGGCGCGCTCGTTGGCGGTGATCGGCCGGGCCGGCGGGGCGACGTCGGTCTGCGCGAGCACGGCGTCGCTCGGGTTGACGAGGTCCTCCCACTCGTCGAGCAGGCTCGAGTCGGTCTGCCGGACGAGCTCGCCGAGCCACTCGATGATGTCCTCGAGCTCCTCGGTGCGGTGGCTCTCGGGGACCGTGCGGCGCAGGGCTCGGTAGGCGTCGGTGAGGTAGCGCAGGACGAGCCCCTCGGACCGGGACAGGCCGTAGTAGGAGACGAACTCGTTGAACGTCATGCCGCGCTCGTACATCTCGCGCACGACGGACTTCGGCGAGAGGGCGTCCTGGGAGATCCAGGGGTGGCTCTGGCGGTAGGCCGTCAGCGTCACCTCGAGGAGGTCGGCGAGCGGCTTGGGCCACGTGACCTCCTCGAGCCGCTCCATCCGCTCCTCGTACTCGATGCCGTCGAGCTTCATGGCGGCGACGGCCTCGCCCCGTGCCTTGAACTCCTGGGCCCAGAGCACCTGGCGCGGGTCCTCGAGGATGGCCTCGATGACCGAGACGAGGTCCTTGGCGTAGGCGTCGCTCTCGGGGTCGAGGGTGTCCATGACGGCGAGTGCGAAGGGGGCGAGCGGCTGGTTGAGCGCGAAGTCGCGCTGGAGGTCGATCGTCAGCGCGTGCCGACGGCCGGACGCCTCGACGGTCGCGAGGCGCTCGACGACGCCGGAGGTGAGCAGCTCCTTGGCGAGCACGAGCGCGTGCCGCTGGAGGCGTCGCTGGTCCTTGACCTCGTGGTGGTTGTCGGAGAGCAGCCGCGCCGCGTGGGCGACCGGGTTGCCCTCGCGGGCGAGGATGTTGACGAGCATCGAGTGCGAGACGCGCAGGCGGGGCTGGAGCGGCTCGGGCTCGGCGACGATGAGCCGCTCGAAGGTCTCCTCGGACCAGTTGACGAAGCCGTCGGGGGCCTTCTTGCGCTGGATCTTCTTCTGCTTCTTGGGGTCGTCGCCCGCCTTCTCGACGGCACGGAGGTTCTCGACGACGTGGTCCGGTGCCTGCGCGACGACCCAGCCGCGGGCGTCGAACCCCGCCCGTCCGGCGCGGCCGACGATCTGGTGGAACTCGCGGGCCTTGAGCAGGCGCTGCTTCGTGCCGTCGTACTTCGTCAGTCCGGTCAGCAGCACGGTGCGGATCGGGACGTTGATGCCGACGCCGAGCGTGTCGGTGCCGCAGATGACCTTGAGCAGGCCGTCCTGCGCGAGCTGCTCGACGAGGCGCCGGTACTTCGGCAGCATGCCCGCGTGGTGCACGCCGATGCCGTGCCGCACGAGCCGCGAGAGCGTGCGGCCGAACCCGGCCCCGAAGCGGAAGCTGCCGATGCGCTCGGCGATCGCCTCGCGCTCCTCGCGGGTCGTGATCTTGACGGCCATGAGGCTCTGGGCGCGCTCGAGGGCGGCCGCCTGCGTGAAGTGGACGACGTAGACCGGTGCACGGTCCTTCTCGAGGAGCTCCTCGATGGTCTCGTGGAGGGGCGTCACGGCATACGAGAACTCGAGGGGAACGGGGCGCTCGGTGCCGGTGATGACGGCCGTGGAGCGGCCGGTGCGCCGGGTCAGGTCGTCCGTGAACATCGTGACGTCACCGAGCGTGGCCGACATGAGGACGAACTGCGCCTGCGGCAGCTCGATGATGGGCACCTGCCACGCCCAGCCGCGGTCGGGCTCGGAGTAGAAGTGGAACTCGTCCATGACGACGAGACCCACGTCAGCCGAGCTGCCCTCTCGCAGAGCGAGGTTCGCGAGGATCTCGGCGGTGCAGCAGATGATCGGGGCGTCGGCGTTGACCGATGCGTCGCCGGTGATCATGCCGACGTTGTCGGCGCCGAACTGCTCGCAGAGGGCGAAGAACTTCTCGGAGACGAGCGCCTTGATGGGTGCCGTGTAGAAGGAGACGCGGTCCTCGGCGAGGGCGGTGAGATGGGCGGCCGTCGCGACGAGCGACTTCCCCGAGCCGGTCGGCGTCGACAGGATGAGGTTGCTGCCGCTGAGGATCTCGAGGAACGCCTCCTCCTGGTGCGGGTAGAGGGTCAGGCCGCGTTCGGTCGTCCACTCGGTGAAGACCTCGTAGAGGCCGTCGGGATCGGGATCCCGCGGGATGCGCTCGCTGAGGTTCTTCGTCACCACGTGAGTATGCCGCCGGGCCGGGACGTGTGCCGAATCGCCGGCACGCAGCGGGCCGGTGGTGTCAGAGTGGGACTCGTGCATGCGGAGGCCAGCGCAGTCGTCGAGCCCTTCATAGGCGGGATGCGCCTGCTCGCGACCGGGGTCCCCGGCGGCTACCAGAAGGTCGGACGCGGTGTGGTCCTCAACGTCATCGGGCTGCCCTCGGCGTCGACGAACACCATTCACGTGCTCAGCCCGGACGCCGAGCGCGACGACGCGGAGGCGTATGCCGACGAGCTCGCCGGTGCGGGCCTGCCCTTCGTCGTCCGCGAGCGTCCAGGTGCGCCGTCCTGGGTGGGAGACCTCGCCGCCCAGCGTGGCCTGGGCAGGCGAGCGGACTTCCCGATCATGGTGATGGACGAGCCCACGATCCTGACCCTGACGGCTGGGCCCCGGGCGGACGTCGACTCCATCGTGGAGCTGGACGGCGACGCCCTCGACCTGCTGCCTCGGGTGGCGGAGGCGTTCGCCCTCGGGAACGAGCTGCCGCGAGGCGTCTACGACGCCCTCGTGGGCCGCCGCATGGTCGAGCAGCCGGGCGTGGCGGTCTATGCATCGTTGGCCGGTGGTGCCGTCACCTCGGTCGGCATCCGGCTGCAGGTGCCTGGAGCCGTGGGAGTCTTCGGGATCGCGACGCCTCCCGAGCATCGCCGTCGTGGCCTCGGGCGAGCCGTCACCGCGCGAATCCTGGCCGACGGGGTTCGAGAGGGCGCCACCATGGCGTTCCTCGGTGCGTCGCCGATGGGCTTCGGCATCTACCAGCGGCTCGGCTTTCGTGTGGCGGAGCGGTGGATCTTCCATCTCCCCGGCTGACGTCCGGCTGGTCAGGTATCGCGGTCGGACCGAACGCGCAACGGCTACAAGGACAGCACCGACGCGACGCAGGTCTGGTCGGGCCACGACCTCCTCGCCCTCGGCAACCCGCGTTGGGTCGGGGGCATGGGCGTCTGGACGACCGCCTGCTTCTGCGGCCCCGGCGGCGCCGAGGTCATCAACGGCGGCGGGCGTTGTGGTGTCGGCGGGGGATGGCAGGCTGGGCCCGATGGCCAAGGGCAAGCGAGCCGACGTGCTCGACCGTTTCTCTCCGGCGACCGCCGAGTGGTTCCGGAGCAGCTTCAGCGCGCCCACGACGGCCCAGACGGGGGCGTGGGACGCGATCAGCTCCGGCCACCACACGGTCGTCGTCGCGCCCACCGGCTCGGGCAAGACGCTCTCGGCCTTCCTCTGGGCCATCGACCGGATGGCGAGCGTTCCGGTGCCCGAGGAGAAGCTCGAGCGTTGCCGGGTGCTCTACGTCTCGCCCATGAAGGCCCTCGCCGTCGACGTCGAGCGCAACCTGCGCGCCCCGCTCGTCGGCATCGGGCACGCGGCCACCCGGCTCGAGCTGGCTCCGCCCGACATCAGCGTCAGCGTCCGCTCGGGCGACACCCCCGCCAACGAGCGCCGTGCCTTCGCGCGCACGCCCACCGACATCCTCATCACGACGCCCGAGTCACTGTTCCTCATGCTCACCTCGTCGGTGCGCGAGGCGCTCCGGGGCGTCGAGACGGTCATCATCGACGAGGTCCACGCCGTCGCCGGCACCAAGCGCGGCGCCCACCTCGCCCTCAGCCTCGAGCGGCTCGACGCCATCCTGCCGAAGCCGGCCCAGCGCGTCGGGCTGTCCGCGACGGTGCGCCCCGTCGAGGAGGTCGCGCGCTACCTCGCCGGCGGCCGCCCGGTCGAGATCGTGCAGCCGGTGTCGACCAAGCAGTGGGACCTCGAGGTCGTCGTGCCCGTCCCCGACATGGGCGAGCTGTCCGGCTCGGCCGCCGAGATCTCGCCGGGCGTGCCCGACCTCTCGGGACCGGCCGCGGGACAGGCCCCGCAGGCGAGCATCTGGCCGCACGTCGAGGAGCGCATCGTCGACCTCATCGCCGAGCACCGCTCGACCATCGTCTTCGCCAACTCGCGGCGCCTCGCCGAGCGGCTCACCTCGCGCCTCAACGAGATCTGGGAGGAGCGGCTCGCCGAGCAGGAGGGCCTCCCCGTCCCCAGCCTCGCGGCCCTCTCGACGCGTCCACCGGCCCAGGTCATGGCCCAGGCGGGAGTGTCCCGGGGCGCGCCGGCCGTGATCGCCCGCGCCCACCACGGCTCGGTGAGCAAGGAGCACCGCGCCACCATCGAGGAGGACCTCAAGGCCGGTCGTCTGCCCGCCGTCGTCGCGACGAGCAGCCTCGAGCTCGGCATCGACATGGGCGCCGTCGACCTCGTCATCCAGGTCGAGAGCCCGCCGTCGGTGGCGAGCGGGCTGCAGCGCGTCGGCCGCGCCGGGCACCAGGTCGGCGCCGTGAGCCAGGGCGTGATGTTCCCGAAGTTCCGCGGTGACCTCGTGCAGACCGCCGTCGTCGTCGAGCGCATGCGCGCCGGCGCCATCGAGTCGCTGCGCGTCCCGGCCAACCCCGTCGACGTGCTCGCGCAGCAGGTCGTCGCCATGTGCGCCATGGACGACTGGAGCGTCGCCGACGTCGAGGCGCTGGTCCACCGGACCGCGAGCTTCGCCTCGCTCCCGCGCTCGGTGCTCGAGGCCACGCTCGACATGCTCGCGGGCCGCTACCCCTCCGACGAGTTCGCCGAGCTGCGCCCGCGCATCGTCTGGGACCGCGTCACCGACACGCTCTCCGGCCGACGGGGTGCCCAGCGCCTGGCCGTGACGAGTGGCGGCACCATCCCCGACCGCGGGTTGTATGCCGTGTTCCTCGCCTCCGGGGAGGGGCCCGGTCGCCGGGTCGGCGAGCTCGACGAGGAGATGGTCTACGAGTCGCGCGTCGGCGACGTCTTCACCCTCGGCACCTCGACGTGGCGCATCGAGGACATCACGCACGACCGCGTCCTCGTCACTCCCGCTCCGGGCCAGGCGGGCAAGCTGCCCTTCTGGAAGGGCGACCAGCAGGGCCGGCCCGCCGAGCTCGGCCGGGCGCTCGGGGGCTTCGTGCGCGAGATCGTCGGCCTCAGCCCCGAGCGGGCCCGGGCGCGCGTCACGGCGGCAGGCCTCGACGAGTGGGCTGCCGACAACCTCATCGGCTACCTCACCGAGCAGAAGGAGGCGACGCGGCACGTCCCCGACGACCGGACCATCGTCGTCGAGCGCTTCCGCGACGAGATCGGCGACTGGCGCGTCGCGGTGCTCTCGCCCTTCGGTGGCCAGGTGCACGCGCCGTGGGCGCTCTGCGTCGCGGCGCGCATGCGCGAGAGGTTCGGCATCGACGTCCAGGCGATGCACGGCGACGACGGCATCGTCTTCCGGCTGCCCGACCTCGAGTTCGAGGACGGCGCGGCCGTCGGCCAGCAGCTCGTCGAGCTCGTCACCCTCGATCCCGAGGAGGTCAGCGAGCTCGTCACGCAGGAGATCGGCGGATCAGCCCTGTTCGCAGCGCGGTTCAGGGAGTGCGCGGCCCGGGCGCTCCTGCTGCCACGCCGCCGCCCCGACAAGCGGCAGCCCCTGTGGCAGCAGCGCCAGCGCGCCGCGCAGCTGCTGTCGGTGGCGAGCCAGTACCCCAGCTTCCCCATCGTGCTCGAGGCCGTCCGCGAGTGCGTCCAGGACGTCTTCGACGTGCCGGGCCTCGTCGAGCTCATGGGCGACATCCGCTCGCGCGCCGTCAAGGTCGTCGACGTCGAGTCGAGCCAGCCGAGCCCCTTCGCGAAGTCGCTGGTCTTCGGCTACGTCGCCCAGTACCTCTACGAGGGCGACTCGCCGCTCGCCGAGCGCCGGGCGGCGGCGCTCGCGCTCGACCCGTCGCTGCTGTCCGAGCTGCTCGGCCAGGGCGAGGCGCTCGCCCTGCGCGACCTGCTCGACCCCGAGGCGGTCGCCCGCACCGAGGCCGAGCTCCAGCGGCTGACGCCCGAGCGGGGTGCCCGTGACGCCGAGGACGTCGCCGACCTGCTCCGGGTGCTCGGCCCCCTCTCGGTGCGTGACGTCGTCGCCCGCGCGGCTGAGGGCTTCGAGCCGGCGGCCGTCGAGTCGGCTCTCACCGAGCTCGAGGCGGCCCGCCGGGTCATCGCCGTGCGCGTCGGCAGCGAGGACCGCTGGGCCGCCATCGAGGACGCCGCCCGCCTGCGCGACGCCCTCGGCACCGCGCTGCCCGTCGGCGTTCCGCAGGCCTTCCTCGAGCCGGTGCCCGACCCGCTCGCCGACCTCGTCGCGCGCTTCGCCCGCACGCACGGACCCTTCGCCGTCCAGACCGTCGCGTCCTGGTGGGGCGTCGGGCCGGCCGTCGTCCACGACGCGCTGCGCCGGCTCGTCTCGGCCGGCCGGGTCGTCGAGGGCGAGCTGCTCCCCACCGAGAACGGCGGCGGCCACGGCCCCGAGTTCTGCGACGCCGAGGTGCTGCGCCTGCTCCGGCGCCGGTCGCTGGCCGCGCTGCGGCACGAGGTCGAGCCCGTCGCGCAGCCCGACCTCGCGCGCTTCCTCCCGCAGTGGCAGGGAGTCGGCGGCGGACTGCGTGGCCGCGAGGGTCTCCTGCGCGCCGTCGAGCAGCTGACCGGTGCGATCGTCCCGGCGAGTGCGGTCGAGTCGCTCGTCCTCCCGGCGCGCGTGGCCGACTACCGACCGGCCCTGCTCGACGAGGTGATGAGCTCGGGCGAGGTGGTCTGGCGCGGGCACGGCTCGCTGCCGGGCGACGACGGGTGGGTCAGCCTGCACCTGGCAGACGCCGCGCACCTCACGCTGACCCCGCCCGAGCTCGTCGAGCTGACCGACGACGAGCAGGCCGTGCTCGACGCGCTCGAGGGCGGCGGCGCGTACTTCTTCCGCGCCCTCTCGACCCGCGTGGGTCTCGGTGATCGCGAGCTCAACGACGCGTTGTGGTCGCTGCTGTGGTCGGGCCGCGTCACCAACGACACCATCGCCCCGCTGCGTGCCCTCCTCGCCGGAGGGCGCACGGCGCACAAGCGCACCGCCTCCGGTCCGCGCTCGACGAGGTATGCCGGCCGGCGCGGTTCGCTGGGCCGGTTCGGCTCCCTGCGTGGTCCCCTGGCCGGCACGAGCCCGGCCCGGGTCGAGGCTGCAGAGGACGCGGCGACGTCCAAGGCGCTGGCCGCGGGTCGGGCGGTCGGGTCCGGGCCCTCCACCGGCGTCGGCCGATGGACCGTGCTCCCGCCCGCCGAGTCCGACCCGACGGTGCGAGCCGTCACCAACGCCGAGCTGCTCCTCGACCGCTACGGCGTCCTCACGCGCGGGTCGGTCGTCACCGAGGACGTGCCCGGCGGCTTCGCGGCCGTCTACCGCGTGCTCGCCGCGGCAGAGGAGGCCGGCAAGGTGCGGCGCGGCTACTTCGTCGAGGGCCTCGGCGCCTCGCAGTTCGCCTCGACCGGTGCCGTCGACCGGCTCCGGTCCATGTCGCGCCTGCCGGGCGCGGGGGCTGACGCCCCGGAGCGCTCCGGACCGCCGGCGCTCGTCCTCGCCGCGAGCGATCCCGCCAACCCCTACGGCGCCGCCATCGGATGGCCCGAGCGCGGCCTCACCGACGCCGCCGACGAGCCGGCGACCGATGCGGACGCCGGTGACGAGGCGGGGGCCCGGACGCCGCCGCGTCGCAAGGGCCACCAGCCCGGGCGCAAGGCCGGGGCTCTCGTCGTCCTCGTCGACGGCGAGCTCGTGCTCTACGTCGAGCGCGGCGGCAAGACGATGCTCTGCTGGTCCCACGACCCCGAGCCGCTCCAGGCTGCCGCCGACGCGCTGGCGCTCGCCGTCCGGGAGGGCGCGCTCGGGCGCCTCACCGTCGAGAAGGCCGACGGCGCCTCGGTGCTCGGCTCGGACCACCCGCTCGTGCGGGCCCTGTCGCAGGCCGGCTTCCACCTGACACCGCGGGGCCTGCGCCTGCGCCGCTGACCGGTCGAACGGCGCCTCGAACGGCGACTCGCGCTGCGACGCGAAATGCGGCGATCGTGCTGGTACGACGGGGAATCCGACGTGAGTTGAGTCATGCTGCCCCCAGCATCCTGCCGATTCGCCGGTTCGACAGCCCTTCCGGTGCGACGCTGGCGGGAAGGGGACAGGGAGTCCCCGACGGTCGCCGAGCGCGAGCGGGGACACGCCATTGACCAGTTTCGTCGAACTGGATGGTGAGCACGATGATGGATCCGAAGGACATGGGCCGACTGCAGCTGAGCCGGCGGACGTTCATCAGGGCAGCGGGTGTGGCGGGCGCGGGCTTCGTGCTGTACGTCCATACGCCGGGCGGCACGCCACGTGCCGTCGCAGCGGTTCCGGGCGGGACGCTGGATCCCACGGCCGTCCCGAAGTTCGTGACGCCGCTGCTCATACCGCCCGTCATGCCGCGCGCGGGGACGCTCAAGCTGCCGGGAGGCAAGCCGGCGGACTACTACGAGATCTCGGTGAAGCAGCTCTCGCAGCAGATCCTGCCCGCTGGTCTGCCCGCCACCACCGTCTGGGGCTACGGCGCCGTGACGTCGGCGAGCAAGAGGGGGCTGTTGATCCACCACGCTCCGTCGCTCACGATCGAGTCCAGGTGGGACCGTCCGGTGCGCGTCAAGTGGGTCAACGACCTCGTGGACACGAACGGGAGATACCTGCCGCACCTGCTGCCGGTCGACCCCACCCTGCACTGGGCCAACCCGCCCGGTGGCGACGACGGTCGCGACACGCGGCCGACCTTCTCGGACCCGCCGGGGCCGTACACCGGCCCCGTGCCCATGGTGACGCACCTCCACGGCGCGGTCGGCGTCGGTGACGAGAGCGACGGCTATCCCGAGGCGTGGTTCCTGCCGGCGGCGAACAATGTTCCCGCGGGCTACGCGACCGAAGGCACCTGGTACGACTTCTTCGCGAGCAAGGCATCGTCGAGATACGCCGCCACCTGGGGTCCCGGGTTCGCCGTCTTCCAGTACCCGAACGACCAGCGGGAGTCGACGCTCTGGTACCACGACCACACGCTCGGCATGACCCGCCTCAATGTCTACGCAGGACCGGCCGGCTTCTTCCTCGTGAGAGGGGGTCCGCAGGGCGACAAGGCCATCCTCGACAGTCGCTCCGGCGCCACTGCCCTGCTGCCCGGTCCCGCGCCCATCGAGGGAGACAAGTTCCCCCCCAACAAGACCTACTACGAGATCCCGATCGCGGTCCAGGACCGAGCGTTCAACGAGGACGGATCCTTGTTCTACCCCGACAGCCGCGAGTTCTTCGACGGCGCCACGGCCGAGGACCCGGGTTTCGTGCCCCAGACCGACCTCTCGCCGATCTGGAACCCCGAGTTCTTCGGCAACATGATCATGGTCAACGGCAGCACGTGGCCCTTCCAGGTCGTCGAGCGACGCCGCTACCGGCTCCGCTTCCTCAACGGCTGCCAGTCCCGCTTCCTGATCCTCGACTTCGCTGCCATCCCGGGCGTGCAGGTCTGGGCCATCGGCAACGAGGGCGGCTTCCTGGCCGCACCCGTGAACCTGACCGCGGCCAACGGCAACCGGCTCCTCATGGGGCTCGCTGAGCGCGCCGACCTGATCGTCGACTTCACGAACGTCCCTCTGGGGAACCACGTCCTGCGGAATGTGGGACCGGATGAACCGTTCGGCGGCGGCGAGCCCGACGAGGACTTCGACGAGGCCGACCCGGCCACGACCGGGCAGGTCCTGCAGCTCCGGGTCGTTCCGGCGGTGGCGCCGGACCCGACGACCCCGCCGCAGTTCCTGGTCCTGCCGCCGATCACTCCGCTGCCCGCCGCGACCAACACGCGCCCCCTGGCCCTCATCGAGATCGCATCGACGTACTGGGACGGGCCGGCCGAGGCGATGTTGGGCTTCCTGGACGAGGACGGCATGCCGGTCCACAAGATGTGGGAGGAACCGGTCAGCGAGAACCCGACGGTCGGCGACACCGAGATCTGGGAGTTCCACAACTTCACCGCCGACGCCCACCCGATGCACGTCCACGAGACCACGTTCGAGGTGATCAACAGGCAGGCCCTGGTGACGAACGAGGATGGCGAGACCGAGCCCCCGTCCCGGCTCGAGGGCGAACCGCGATCGCCTGAGCCGTGGGAGAGCGGCTTCAAGGACACGGTCATCGCCTACCCGGGCGAGGTGACCCGCATCAAGGCGAGGTTCAACAACCCGGGGCAGTTCGTCTGGCACTGCCACATCGTCGAGCACGAGGACAACGAGATGATGCGGCCCTACCGGATCGGGCCGGTGCAGCAGGGGCAGCCCACGGCGTGAGGGGCCCGCGGCTCAGTCGAAGGTGTCGCCGTCGGCCATCGTCACGGCGCTCGGCGTGGTCGGGCGCCACGCGAGGGACTCCTGCGTGCCCAGCCGTGCGCGCAGAGCCGGCTGGGCGGCATACCACCCGATGAGCTCGGCGAGCTCGTCGGCGCGCAGCCACAGGTAGGCGACGGGGACCGCGACCCGTCCGGGTGTCGGCTGGTCCGTGACGTCGAGGGGCACGTCGACGGGGAAGGTCCGGGCCGCCGAGGCGTCGGTGGCGCCGGCAAGGCCGTGCGCGAGGTCGTCGGGGCGGCCCGTCATGGACTCCCACGGGACGCTCGCCGAGCGCACGCCCCAGCGCAGCTCGATGGCCGAGGGCGTCAGGTAGACCCCGCCCGCCGCGGCGCGACCCAGGACGAACGGCGCCAGCCGGGCGCAGGTAGCGAGGGTGACCAGGCCGAAGACCGTGGCCGCCCAGGGGGCCGGCGCGGTGAGCACGACCATGAAGACGCACCAAGCCACGACGAGGACCGCGTTCGACAGTGGCGTGGCGAACGACGCCCGCGAGCGGAGGACCGCGGTGGACACGGCCCCGGACGGTGCGGGTGAGACCACGAGGCGGCCCGGTCGGCGGCGGCTCCACCACCACCGGGTGACCGCCTCGAGGACCCACACGGCCGCCCCACAGGTCGCCATCGCGAAGGTGCCGACCCCGAGCGCGCGCAGCCAGAGCGGCTCGTCCACGCTGACGACGAGCAGGCCCACGAGCACGCCGGCGGCGGCCGCGAGGACGGCGAGCTCGGCGAGGAGGAGCAGCACGTAGGTGCCGGCGCGCTCCCGGTCGAGCATCCGCCGGATGAACGCCGGACCGTTGCGGGCCCCCCAGGCACCGGCAGCGGCATACGACCCGATCACGTCGCGATGCTAGCTGCGACGGCGGGGGTCATGGCGCCCTGGCGCCCGGGTACGTCTGCCGACGAGGATGGACTCCCGCCCAGCCCGTCGTCGATGCGCCGACCGAGAGGAACCGGAGATGGACACCGCCGCCACCGCCGCCAAGGCCCACGAGCTCCAGCGCCTGCACCGCGACCCCGAGCTGCTGCTCGTCGTCAACGTCTGGGACGTCATCACCGCCCGCGTCGTCGCCGACACCCCCGGCACGAAGGCCCTGGCCACGGCGAGTCACTCGATCGCAGCCGCCTACGGCTATCCCGACGGCGAGCAGATCCCGCGCGACCTCATGATCGAGGCGGTCGGGCGCATCGCCGCAGCCGTCGACCTGCCCGTGACGGCCGACCTCGAGGCGGGCTACGGAGACGCGGGTGAGACGGTGGCGAGGGCCATCGATGTCGGGATCGTCGGCGCCAACCTCGAGGACCAGATGAAGCCGCTGCCGGATGCTGTACGAGCCGTCGAGGCAGCGGTCGCCGCCGGTGAGCGGGCGGGCATCCCGTTCGTCCTCAACGCCCGCACCGACGCCTTCGTCAAGGCCGGCGACCGCAACCCCGCGGACGTCCTCGCCGAGGCGGTCGAGAGGGGCCGCGCCTTCCTCGACGCCGGCGCGTCGACCTTCTTCGTCCCGGGCATGCTCGACGAGCCGACGGTGAGCCGGCTCGTCGAGGAGCTGGGGCCGCAGAAGGTCAACGTCATCGGCGTCCCCGGCTCGCTCGACCTCGCCACCCTCCAGCGCCTGGGCGTCGCTCGGGTGTCCTACGGCCCGTGGAGCCAGAACGTGGCACTCACCGCGCTCGCCGCGCTCGCCGAGGACGTCTACGCCGGCGGCGGCCTGCCCGAGGGCACCCGCAAGCTCAACTGAGCCGCCTCAGCACTTCTCCGTGTCGGCGACCACTGCGCGAGAAGCGCGGACGCGTCAGAGGCGCTCGGCGCGAGCGGTTGGGGTGACGACGCCACGGGTGTCGAGGAAGCGTCGCGAGCGCGCCGCGAGCGCGTCGACGTCGTAGTCGCGGTGGTGCTGCAGCAGCACGACGACGTCGGCGTCGGCGACGGCCGCCTCGAGGTCGCCCACCGACGTCGCGGCGTCACCGAGCTCGGAGCCCAGCTCGTCCCAGTGCGCGATGAGTGGGTCGTGGAACGACAGCGCCGCGCCCTGCTCGAGGAGCCGCCGGGCGACCGGGACGGCGGGCGACTCGCGCTGGTCGGCGATGTCGGCCTTGTACGTCACCCCGAGCAGCAGCACCCGGGCCCCGCGTAGGGCCGTGCCGTCGCCGTTGAGCGCGTCCTGAACGCGACGCGCGACGTAGGCGGGCATCGAGGCGTTGATCTCCTGCGCGAGCTCGACGAAGCGGAACGGGTAGCCCAGCCGGGTGCGGACGTTGTGCGACAGGTAGTTCGGGTCGATCGGGATGCAGTGCCCGCCGACGCCCGGACCCGGGTAGAAGGCCTGGAAGCCGAAGGGTTTCGTCCTCGCCGCCGCGATGACCTCCCAGAGGTCGATGTCGAGGTCGTGGCAGAAGCGGGCCATCTCGTTGACGAGGGCGATGTTGATGTGGCGGTAGGTGTTCTCGAGCAGCTTGGCCGTCTCGGCCTCGCGCGTGCCCCGGGTCGGCACGACGGTGTCGACGAAGAGCGAGTAGAAGGCCACGGCGGCGTCGGTGCACGCGGGCGTGTGCCCGCCGACGACCTTCGGCGTGTTGCTGATGCCGTATGCCGTGTTGCCGGGGTCGACGCGCTCGGGCGAGAACGCGAGGGGGAAGTCCACGCCGGCCCGCAGGCCGCCGGACTCGAGGATCGGGCGCACCACCTCGTCGGTCGTGCCGGGGTAGGTCGTCGACTCGAGGACGACGAGGGTCCCCGGGGCCAGGTGGTGCGCGAGCTCCGTCATGGCCGACCGCACGGCCGAGAGGTCGGGACCGCCCTCGGAGCCCAGCGGCGTGGGCACGCAGACGACGACCACGGAGGTGTCGGCGAGGCAGGAGGGGTCGGTCGTCGGCTCGAAGCCGGCGCACACCATCTTCGTGACGTCCTCGTCGGACAGGTCGTCGACGTGCGACCGCCCGCCGGCGAGCGAGGCCACGACGGACGCGCTCGCGTCGAGCCCGGCGACGGACAGCCCCGCGCCGACGGCAGCCTGTGCGAGCGGCAGGCCGACGTAGCCGAGGCCGACGACGACGACGTCGTGGCGCCGACGCTCAGACACGAAGCAGCTCGGCGGAGCTGTCGGACGACGCCTCGGCGGCGTCGCTCGGGTCGAAGTCGGGAGCGCGGTGCCCGAGGCCGAGCAGCTCGGCGATGGCCGCGACCGACCGCTCCGCGGCACGCCCGTCGCCGTAGGGGTTCACGGCATTGGCCATGGCGGAGTAGGCCTCGACGTCGTCGAGCAGCTCCTCGACGGCGGCGCGGATCGTGGCGCCGTCGGTGCCGACGAGGCGGACTGTCCCGGCCTCGACGGCCTCGGGACGCTCGGTGGTGTCGCGCATGACGAGCACGGGTTTGCCGAGGCTCGGAGCCTCCTCCTGCACGCCGCCCGAGTCGGTGAGCACGACGGTCGCCCCGGCGAGCGCGTGCGCGAACTGGTGGTAGTCGAGCGGCTCGGTGAGCAGCACGTTGTCGAGCGACCCGAGCAGCGGCTCGATGACGTCGCGGACGATCGGGTTGCGGTGCATCGGCAGGAGGACCTGCAGGTCGGCGCGGTCGCGGGCCAGGTCGCGGATCGCGGTCATCGTCTCGACCATGCGCTGCCCCCACGACTCGCGACGGTGCGACGTGACGAGGAGCAGGTCCCGGCCGCTCGCCGCGTGGTCGACCGCCTCGGCGACGCGCGGGTCGTCGAACTCGACCGGCTGCGCGGTCGTCCACTGCAGGGCGTCGATGACGGTGTTGCCGGTGACCGGGACCCGCGACCCGTCGATCGACTCGCGGACGAGGTTGGCCTTGGACGTCGCCGTGGGTGCGAGGTGCAGGTCGGCGAGGGGCGCGGTGAGCCTACGGTTCGCCTCCTCGGGGAAGGGCGACCGGACGTCACCCGTGCGCAGGCCGGCCTCGAGGTGCACGACGGGGATGTGCTCGTAGAACGCGGCCAGGCCCGTCGCGAGGACTGTCGTCGTGTCGCCCTGGACGACGACGACGTCGGGACGGGTCTCGCGCAGCAGCGCCGAGGTGGCCAGCACCGTGCGGGCCGTGATCTCGGCCAGGGTCGCGCCGGGCGCCATGAGGTCGAGGTCGTGCGCCGGGCGGATCCCGAAGAGGGCGTTGACCTGGTCGAGCATCTCGCGGTGCTGCCCGGTGACGGCGACGACCGGCTCGATCCGGTCGTCGGCCTCGAGGGCGGCGACGAGGGGCGCCATCTTGATCGCCTCGGGTCGCGTGCCGTAGACGGTCATGACGCGGTGGGGTGCAGGGCTCATGGTCTCGGTCTCCTTCAGCGCCAGAGGCCGCGGGTGTCGACGAGCTCCCGGCCGCGCAGGTCGCCGAGGCTGACGGACCGGAAGGCCGCGTGGTCGACGAGCAGGACGACGACGTCGGCCTCGGCGATGGCCTGCCCGGTCGCGGCGAGCTCGACGTTCGGCAGCGCGGCGAGGGACGCGGGCAGTGCGTCGACGTGCGGCTCGACGGCGAGCACCCGGGTGCCGGGCCGCTCGGTCGCGAGGGTCTCGGTGATCAGGAGGGCGGGCGACTCGCGCAGGTCGTCGATGTCGGCCTTGAAGGCGAGACCGAGGCACGCGACGGTGCCGCCGTCGTCCGCGCGACCGGAGGCCGCCAGCGCGTCGGCCACCTTCCTCACGACGGTGCGCGGTCGGGCGTCGTTGGTCTCGCGGGCGGCCCGGATGATCCGCGCCTGCTCGGGCGCGGCCGAGACGATGAACCACGGGTCGACGGCGATGCAGTGGCCGCCGACGCCGGGGCCGGGCTGGAGGATGTTGACACGCGGGTGGTGGTTGGCCATCGAGATGACCTCCCACACGTCGAGGCCGATGTGCTCGCAGATCTCGGCGAGCTCGTTGGCGAAGGCGATGTTGACGTCGCGGAAGGCGTTCTCCGTCAGCTTGGACATCTCGGCCGACTTCGCGTCGGTGAGGATGATCTCGCCGGTGACGAAGAGCCGGTAGACCTCGGCGGCACGCAGCGCGCACTCGGGCGACAGGCCACCGACGACGCGGTCGTTGGAGAAGATCTCGACCATGATCCGGCCGGGCAGCACCCGCTCGGGGCAGTGCGCGAGGTGGACGTCGGAGATCCCACCCATGTGGGGGAGCTTGAGGTCGGGTCGCAGGTCCGAGATCCACTCGGAGATCAGCTCGGTCGTCCCCGGCGGCGACGTCGACTCCAGGATGACGACCTCGCCGCCGCGCAGCATCGGCGCGATGGCCTCGGTCGCCGAGCGCACGTGCCGCAGGTCCGGCTCGTGGTCGCCGGTGAACGGCGTGGGCACGGCGATGAGGTAGACGGAGGCGTGCGGCATCGTCGTCGTCGCCGTCAGCAGGCCGTCGCCCACCGCCGCGGCGATGGCGACGTCGAGGTTCGGCTCGACGATCGGGACGCGGCCGGCATTGATCTCCGAGACGGTGCGCTCGTTGACGTCGACGCCGGTGACCCGGAGGCCGTGGCGGGTGAGGGCGGCGCAGGTGGGCAGGCCGATGTAGCCGAGGCCGATGACGGCGATTCCGTCCTCGAACATGGTGGATCTCCTGTGCTGTCAGTGCTGCTGGTGGGTGGCGGGGTGTGCGTAGGTGCTGGGTCGCAGGGCAGGCTCGTGCGCGCCGCGGTGGCGCTGGGCGAGGTCGGTGACGTGGCGCACGAAGTCGCGGCCGATGACGTTCCAGTCGTGGTGCTCGCGGGCGTACGCGTGCCCGGCCCGTCCCAGGGCCGCGCGTCGCTCGGGGTCGCGGGCCAGCTCGATGAGCGCGGCTGCAGTGGCCTCGGCATCGTCGAAGGGCACGACGACCCCGCAGCCGGACCGCTCGACGAGGTCGGCGGCGAGCGGCAGCGGAGTCGTGATGACGGGCAGGCCGTGGGCCATGTACTCGATGACCTTGGTCGGCATCGAGTGCCGGTAGTTGGGCCGGTCCTCGAGCAGCGAGAGCCCGGCGAGCGCGCCGTCGAGCATCGGCAGGGCGCGGGCGCTCGGCACGAAGCCGTGGTGCACGACGTGACCGCACTTGACGCCCCAGTCGAGGGTGTCGGCGGTGCGGGTGTCGCGGGCCCCGCCGATGATCTCGACCTTGACGTCGCCCCGGGTGGCGACGGTGAGCAGTCTTCCTGTCTGCAGCAGGGTCGCCGCGCCGCGGGCCATCGTCAGCGAGCCGAGGTAGACCGCTCGCGACCCCCCGGGCGCAGCCGCCGTGGCCGGGACGCGCACCGTGTTGGGCACGACGACGTGCTCCCGCTCGAAGCGGTCGGCGTACGCGTACTCCGCGAGGATCAGCTCGTGCCGACGCTCCGCGTGCCGCTCGATGGCGCGGGCCGCGCGGGCGAGAGGGGCCCGGGCCCGCGCCGGCACCCAGGGCTTGGCCTCGATGGCGGCGGCGGTGTCCTCGTGGACGTCCCAGACGAGGTTGTCCAGACGCAGACCCGCTGCGGCAGCGACGATCTCGGGGTCGTGGACGAGCACGACGTCGTGGTCGCGGGCCTCGTGGGCGAGCAGCCGCCGGGCTGCCCGGAAGGCCCGCCGCGGGAGCGTCCGCTGGCGTGCGGGAGGTCGACGGGGCGCAGGCCGGCCACGTCGGGGAGGTCGAGGCCGTGCGCGACGAAGGGGGCGGCATACGTGACCTGCACCCCCGCGTCGAGGAGGGCGCCGATCTCGCGGTGCCGGATGCGAGCGTCCTCGGGGTGGTGCACGACCGTGACGACGAGCGCGCGCAGGGCCCCGTCGCGTCGGGGTGCGGGGTGAGGGCTCACGCGGGAGCCTTCCGGTGGGACTGCTCGTAGGCGCGCACGACCTCGTCGGTCGGCCCGTCCATGACGAGACGGCCCTGCTCCATCCACAGCACGCGGTCGCACGACTCGCGGATCGCGGCGTTGCTGTGGCTGACGAGGAAGACGGTGCTCGCGTCGCGCCGGATCTCGGCGATCCGGTCGCGGCTGCGCGCCTGGAACTCGGCGTCGCCCGTGGCCAGGGCCTCGTCGATCATGAGGATGTCGGGGGCCGCCGCCGTCGAGATCGCGAAGCGCAGCCGCGCGCCCATCCCGGAGGAGTAGGCGCTCATCGGCAGGTTGACGAAGTCACCGATGCCGCTGAAGTCGACGATGTCGTCGTAGCGCTCGCGCACCTGGCGCGGCGTCAGGCCGAGCGCGAGACCGCCGATCATGACGTTCTTCGCGCCGGTCAGGCCCGTGAGCAGGACGGCGTTGACCCCGAGGAGCGACGGTCGCCCGGACGCCCAGACGCGTCCGTTCGTCGGGGGCATGAGCCCGGCGATGGCGCGCAGCAGCGTGCTCTTGCCCGATCCGTTGCGACCGATGATGCCGACGGCCTCGCCGTGGTCGACGACGAACGAGACGTCCTTGACGGCGTGCACCTTGCGCACCGAGCTGACCGGGTTGCGCTTCGTCAGCAGCCGCTCGACGAAGGGCAGCTCGCCGCCCGTGCCGGTGCCCTTCTGCTTGGCGCCGAACACCGTGTAGACGATGTCGAGCCCCGAGCAGACGACGCTCGGACGTGCGGTTGCCCCTGCCTCAGTTGCTTCCATAGCGACCCTCCCCGCGCCAGAAGAAGACGATCCCGGTGATGCTGAGCCCGACTCCCCAGGCCGCGGCCGCGACCCAGCTGCCCCACGTCAGGGGGTACTGGTCCATCAGGGCCTCGCGCGCGGTCGTCATGCTGACCGCGAGCGGCTGGTAGAGCAGCAGGGCGCTGACGAGCCCGTAGCCGGCGTAGTGCGGGATCGAGAAGAAGACGCCCGAGACGTAGCGGGCGAGCCGCACGCCGACGGGCACGAGGTTGGCCGAGTCGCGGGCCGTGTTGACGACGCGGGCGAGGTAGAAGGCGAGGCCCAGGTTGATGAGGCTCTGGAACACGAGCGCGACGGGGAACAGCAGCCAATGCGGCGAGAACGGCTCTCCCGTCAGGGGGATCATGACCATGAGCACGGCGAACGCCGGGACGTTGACGAGGAACTGCGTCAGCGTCACCGAGATGGGCAGGACGGCCCGGGGGAAGCGCAATGCGCGCACGAGCCCGATCTGCCCGACGACGGCCCGCGAGCCGGCGATGATGGCGCTCGCGGAGTAGCCGAAGACGAAGATGCCGATGGTGAGGAACGCGATGTAGTTCGACGTCCCGCCGCGCGTCTTGAGCAGCAGGCCGAAGATCAGGTAGTACGACCCGACGAGGAGCAGCGGGTTGAGCACCGCCCAGAGCTGGCCGAGGTGGTTGTTCTGGTTCGTCGCCCAGGCCTGCGCCGACGACAGGTGCCAGACGAGGTGGCGGTAGCCCCACACCTCGCGGGCGTAGCCGACGAGACCGGGTCGCACGCCGAGCTCCTCGAGGCCGGCACCCCGCGCGAGGGCGGCCGCCTCCTCGGCGGTGAGCCGCGCCGGCTCGGTCCGTGCCTCCGGCGCCTCGACGCTCTCCACCACGCTGCTGCTCCCGATCGTCATGCCGCCACCGCCTGCACCTGCTCGTAGACCTGTCCGTATGCCGCCGCGGCCACCGACCACGTCCGCTCGCTCGCGACGTGGTCGCGTCCCCGGGCCCCGAGCCGACTACGCCGGTCCGGGTCGGAGACGAGCTCGCGCACGGCCTGGGCGAGCAGCTCCGGGTCGGCCTCCGGGACGACGACGCCGCGGTCGGGCCCGACGATCTCGCGCAGGGGCGGGAGGTCGGTCACCACGACGGGGCGCCCGAGTGCCATCGCCTCGACGGGCTTGAGCGGCGGCACGAGCCGCGTGACCGGGGTGGCCCGGCGCGGGAGGCAGAAGACGTCGATGGCCTCGTGGTGCTCGCGGGTGCGGCTGTGCGGCACGCGTCCGGTGAGCACGAAGCGCGTCCTCGTGCCGGACCGGCGCAGCTCGGCGGCCTGTCGGGTCAGTCGGTCGCGGGCCGGTCCGTCACCCACGACGAGGACGACGAGCCGTGCGTCGTCGAGGAGTGCGCCCGCGTCGAGGAGCACGTCGATGCCCTCGTACGCGTTGAGCGTCGACACGGTGCCCACGACGACGTCGTCGGGTCCGATGCCGAGCGCCTCGCGCACGGGGCCGCCGTCGACGGCCTCGGTGAGAAGGGCGTCGGGCACACAGTTGCCGATGACGTGGACCCGCGAGGCGTCGACGCCCCGGGCGACGACGTCGTCGCGCATGCTGCGAGACAGGGTCACGACGGCGTCGGCGAGGGAGAGGCAGCGGGTCTCCGTCTCGCGGGTCCAGCGGTAGAAGTCGCTGTCGGCGTCGCCGCCGCGCGTGCGCCAGGTCTCCTCGAGGAAGCCGCGCGCCTCGTAGACGACGGGTACCCCGAGGCGCCGACCCGCGAGCAGGGCGGCCTGGGCGTTGACGTGCCTGGAGTGCGCGTGGAGGACGTCGGCACCCACGGAACGGCCGAGCGCGGCGACCGTGGCGGCATACGCCTGCAGGTGGCGGTCGGGCAGGTCGAGGCGGCGTCCGGCACCGAGGTCGCGGTGGTAGGGCACGCCCGCGAGCGTCGTGAACGGGGCTGCCCCCAGGTGACCCTGGGCGACGGGGAAGCCGGGGGGCGTGCACACGTGCGCCTCGATCCCGGCGGCGCGCTGGCCCTCGACGAGTCCCTGGGTGCGCACCGTGTAGCCGGCCTGCACCTCGGGCAGCGCGTTCGTGACGACGTGGACGACGCGGCTGTGGCCGGCCGCCTCCCGCGTCGGGCGCGGGCCGATGGCGTCGGCCGCGAGGACGGCCAGGGCCTCACCGGTCAGGACGGAGCGCTCGCCGACGAGCCAGCGGCGGTGCGCTCGGGCCGCGGGGTTGCGCAGCCCCTCGAGGGCACGCTGCGCACCGCTGACGTCACCGGCGGCGTGCGCGAGGTACGCGGCGGACGACCCCCGGGGCACGGCTGCGACGACGGCTGCGCCACGGTCGATCCCGGCCAGCTGGCCCGTCGCGGCGGCAGCAGCGAGGAGGCGCTGCGCCCGTCGTGGACCGGCACCCCGCAGCTCGTCCGTGAGACGACGCCGCGCCAGGTCGCGCTGTCCGGAGGCGGCTGCCGCGATGACCGAGAGCGGTCCCCGACTGCGTCGGCTCAGCTCGCGCCGCGCTCCGGCGGGCAGCACACGGGCGCCGACCCAGACCGCCTGCCACGGGTTGCGGGCGAGGTGGGCGCGGGCCACGCACGCGGCGACGGGGAGGTTCGCGACGAGCAGCGCCGTCGTGGTCGGGACGTCACCAAGTGTTCGGCTCCCCGTTGCATCGCGTGGACCGGGGGCGCCAAGAGCGGATGCCACACTGGCGCCGAGTCTGGAGGTCACGCACCGAACGTTGCAGTCCCACTCCCAACGGCGGACCGGCCCGGGCGGAACGTCAGTCGAACAGAGAGAGAAGTTTGTGGTGAACACGCGGCAGCGGTTGCTGTCTGACCTCGACCGGGCACGGACCGCGGCAGTGCGGGCGGCGCGGGATCCCCAAGCGCGCGAAGCTCTTCCGCGCAAGGTGCGCAAGGAGGTCGAGCGTCGCCTGCCGCGCGTGCGCTCGGCCCGGCTACGCGTCGACCTGCCGCAGCCCGAGGTCCCGAGCGGACCGGTGGCGCGCCCGGACGTCGTCGCGGCCGTGGTCCTCGACGACTTCTCGCGGCTCGCCCTCGGCTACGAGTGGGTCCAGGTCTGCGTCACGCCACAGGACTGGCGCGACCAGCTCACCGCCAGGCCCGTCGACGTCCTCTTCGTCGAGTCGGCGTGGAACGGCAACGGCGGCACGTGGCGCCTTGCGATGACGACGGACGGCGGCCCGTCCCAGGCGCTGCGCGACCTCGTCGAGCACTGCCGCGCGACCGGAGTGCCCACGGTCTTCTGGAACAAGGAGGACCCGCCCAACTACGACCTCTTCGTCGAGACGGCGCGGCTCTTCGACCACGTGTTCACCGTCGACGCGGGGCGCATCCCCGACTACGAGCGGGACCTCGGTCACACGCGGATCGGCTTGCTGCCCTTCGGTGCCCAGCCTCGCATCCACACGCCTGTGCGTCAGGGAGCCGGCCGCAGCCGCGAGGTCGCCTTCGCCGGCAGCTACTTCGCCGACAAGCACGACGAGCGCCGCGCGCAGATGGCCTACGTCCTCGAGCCGGCGCTGCCGCTCGGGCTCGAGGTCTTCTCGCGCCTGGCCGGGCGTGACCCGCGCTACCAGTTCCCGAGGGCGTATGCCGCCGCGCTCGTCGGGAGCCTGCCGTACCGTCGGATGCTCGGCGCCTACACGGCCTACAAGGTCTTCCTCAACGTCAACTCGGTCACCGAGTCGCCGACGATGTGTGCCCGACGCCTCTTCGAGCTCTCGGCCGCGCAGACGCCCGTGCTGTCCGGGCCGGCGGCGTCGATCGACCCCTTCTTCGGCGACACGGTCCGGGTGACGCACGGGGCCGAGGAGACGACGCGTGAGCTGCGGGCGCTGCTCCAGCACGAGGACTACCGCGACCGGATCGGCCTCCGGGCCCACCGCCGGGTGCTCGACGCCCACACCTACGGCCACCGCGTCGACAGCGTGCTCGCGGCCGTCGGGCTCGAGACGCCGGCGCGAGACCTCGGCATCTCCGCGGTGGTCCCGACGATGCGTCCCGGGCAGGTCGACCACGTGCTGGGTTTCCTTGCGGCACAAGCCCACCAGGACGTCGAGCTCGTCCTCGTGACCCACGGCTTCGAGGTGGGGCGGGACGACGTGCGGCGTCGGGCCGAGTCGGCGGGTCTCGACCCGGCACGCGTCGTCGTCGTGTCGCGCCCCTCGACCGACACCCTCGGCGCGTGCATGAACGCCGGCGTCGACGCGGCCACTGGTCGCTACGTCGCGAAGATGGACGACGACAACGTCTACGCGGAGCACTACCTCGGCGACCTCGTCCGCGCCTTCGACTACACCGATGCTGCCGTCGTCGGGAAGTGGGCGCACTACGCGCACCTCACGGCGACCGGGGCGACGCTCCTGCGCTTCCCCGACGCGGAGCACCGCTACGTCGACCTCGTCCAGGGCGGGACGCTGCTGCTCGAGCGCGACCTCGCCCGACGCCTGCGGTTCGAGGACCTGCCGCGCCGGGTCGACACGACCTTCCTCGACAAGGTGCGAGCCGAGGGCGGCCGCGTCTACTCGACCGACCGCTTCAACTTCGTGTCCGTGCGCGCGTCGAACCCGGACGGCCACACGTGGCCGATCTCGGACGTCGAGCTCCTCTCTCGCCGTGGGGTGCTCGCCTTCCACGGCGACCCCACCGTCCACGTCACCGTCTGAGAGCTGGTCCACGTGCCCGTACCTGCCCGGCGCCTCGTCGCCTCCTACTGCTTCCCGCCCTACAGCGACACCGCCGCCGTCGTCGCGGCCAAGCGGGTCCACGACCGGGGCGAGCCCGTCGACGTCATCTGCAACGCGATGGACTCGATCCGCCACCAGGACCCGGACCTCGTCCAGCTCTGCGGCGGTCTCGTCCGACGCTTCGCCGCCGTGCCGTCGCGCACGGCCTTCAGCTCGTGGGGTTCGATCGTCGACTACCAGCACCTCGGACTGGAGACCTTCCTCCGATGGGAGTCGCTGCAAGGGCAGTACGAGTCCGTCTACAGCAGAGCGCAGTTCGCGGCGTCCCACTTCCTCGCGGTCGCGCTGAAGACGGCCCGCCCTGCCATCCGGTGGGACGCCGAGTTCTCCGACCCGCTGTCGCACGACGTCCTCGGCCAGGTGCGCGCCGCCCCGGCCCACGACGACCGGACCCTGGCCCGGCTGCGGTCGGCCGTCGAGGCGGCCGGCTACCGGCCGCCGACCGGCCTCAACGCCTTCGAGTGGTGCGAGGTCGCGGCCTTCGCCCTCGCCGACTCGGTGATGTTCACCAACACCCGTCAGCGCGACTTCATGCTCGAGAGCTGCCACGACCGCGAGCTCGCTGCCCGGGCCGAGCGAGTGGCTGTCGTGTCGCCGCACCCGACGCCGCCGGCCGCCCTCTACGACGCGAAACCGTCTGCGCACCAATTCGACCCGGGCCGTCGGCACATCGGCTACTTCGGCAACTTCTACGCCAACCGAGGCGTCTCGGGTGTGCTCGACGCCCTGGCACTGCTGCCGCGCGAGTCCCGGGACCGCGTGGTGCTCCACGTCTTCACCTCGAAGCCGGAGGAGCTGCACGACGTCGTCGTCGCCCGTGGTCTCGCCGACTGCGTCCGCGTCGGACCCTTCGTCGGCTACCTCGAGTTCCTCGCGCTCTCACGCCGGATGGACTGCCTCCTCGTCAACGACGCGGTGAGCCCGCCCGGCGCGCCGAACCCCTTCCTGCCCTCGAAGTGGAGCGACTACCGCGGCAGCGGCACCCGGGTCTGGGGAGTCGTCGAGGAGGGCAGTGCCCTCGACGAGCAGCCGCTCGACCACCGCTCGCCGATCGAGCACGTCAGTGCGGCCGTGCAGGTGCTCCGCCGGATCAGCGCTCTCCCAGCACGATCCGGCGCAGCCGCTCTGCCGAGTCCGTCCCGCTGAAGCGCTCGCGCACCGTGTCGACGGTGCGTCCGCTCGCGTCGTCCCACGTGCCGGAGCCGCTGATCCGCAGGATGCGCTCGGCGGCCTCGGCGGGGGTGGTGGCCACCCAGTCGCCGGGGAAGAGTCCGGTCGCACCTCCGATGCCGGCATACACCGGCCAGTCGCGCACGACCGGGACGGCGCCGCTCGCGGCCATCTCGACGAGGCCGATGTGGAAGCCCTCGCGGCGGCTCGAGCTGACGGCCCAGCCGACCTCGCGGAGGTGCTCGGGCAGGCGCGTGGTGTAGCCGACGAAGTCGACGCCGTCGCCGACGAGCGGGTCGGCCATCCGGGCGTGGAAGGCGCGGGCGGCGTCGCGCTCGACGGGGTTCGGGTTGTCGACCGCGAAGTCGGCGCCGATGAGGCGCAGCCGCCAGCGGGGGTCCTGCCGGCGCAGCTCGGCGAGCACGTCGAGGGTCCAGAGGGGGTCCTTGACCTGCTGCGCCCAGCCGACCATGCCGAGCGTCGTGCGGGCGGCCTCGGACTTGGGCCGGACGTAGCGCTCGACGTCGACGGGGTTGGCGACGACGTGCTGGCGTATGCCGTCCAGACGGCCGCCCAGCGCCGCCGCGGCCGCGCGCCGCAGGTGGTCGCTCGGGAAGATGACGTCGTCGACCTTGTCCCACTCGGCGGTGTGCAGCCAGGCGCTGAGGGTGTCGACGCCGTGGAGGCGGACGACGACGCGGGTCCCCTCCGGCACGACCTGCGTGACCCAGGTGAGGCCCTTGTCGGCCCAGTCGACGAAGACGACGTCGGCCGAGAGCGCCTCGGCGGTGGCGAGGTCGAGGGCCGGCGGGTGCCCTGTCGCGGCGAGCAGCCGCTCGCGCACCGTCACCGGGTCGACGCCGGTGTTGGCGAAGCGCTTCTGCCGGGCGGCCAGGTCGAGCACCTCGACATCGGCGTGGTCGGAGAGGCCGGCGACGACGGCGGTGGCGAACTTCGGGTAGGCGCCCGGCAGCACGGTGACGCTCGGGCGGGTGCTCCCGGGAGCCCGGGACGGTCGCGGCTGGCGGACCGTCGGGCTCGTCGTCCGGCGGCCGAGCAGGCGACCGACCTCGGTCTCGCGCAGGGGAGCGAGGAAGGTGTCGGGCTCCGACACGATCGCCGAGCGGGTCTCTGCCGTGTGCAGCCGCCGGGTGAAGAGCAGGTCGAGCGCCACCGTGGTGAGGAAGGCGGCGCGGTCGAGGTCGCCGTCGGCCAGGGCCTCGTCGGCCTCGCGCATCGTGGCGCCGGCGGCGCCGACCACGTCGACCGCCCCGGGGTCGGTCCCGGTCAGCACGGACCGGAGGGCCGCGAGCGCCGGGTGCCCGAGCGGGCCGAAGACGGCCTCGCGGTCCTCGAGCAGCTGGCCGGCCGCCTCGAGCCGGCCGGCCCGCAGCAGGCGGTAGGCGACCATGGTCCACAGCTCGGGGTCGAGCCCGGCGCGGGTGCGTGAGGCGTCGTCGCGCAGCAGTCGGGACGCCCGGCGGGCGGCATGGGCGTCGGCGAGCGAGCCGCGCAGCTGGCTCGCGGCCGTGCGCAGCACGAGACCGGCGAGCTCGGGCGCGCCGACGGCCGGGCTGTCGTCGCGCCACGTGCGCAGCAGGGTCGAGCCGGCGCGGTCGAGGACGACGCGCGTGCCCGGCTCGGCGAGGAGCGCGGCCGCCCGCGTGTCGACGCGGGCGTAGGCCGGCGCCGCGAGCCGGGCGGGCACGAGCTCGGGGAGGGCGCGACGGCCCAGGCGCAGGCCCTCCTGCGACGCGCGGAGCGCGAGCCGACGGCTGCGGGGCGCACCGGCGGTGACGCGGGACTCGATCCACCCGAGGGACGTGGGGAGCACCTCCACCCGGTGGGTCTCGGGGAGCTTCCGCAGGCTCTGCTTGAGCCGCCCGCGGTAGTGCAGGACGCGTATGCCGTGCCCGCTGCGGGCGAGGAAGCCGAGCATCCGGGCGTGCTCGTTGACGGACCCCGCGCTGCCCGCGACGACGACGAGCGACCGGGCGCCGGACGGCTGGGTGAGGAAGAGGCCGAAGCCGTCGGCCGTCCCGTCGACGTGGCTGGGCGCCAAGGACGTGAGGCCGACGATGCCCGCGTCACGGAGGGCTCCCTCGACGTGGGCGCGGCCGTCGGGGTGGAGCCCGGCGACGCGTCGCAGGTCGGCGAGCTCCGAGGCCACGAGCGCGTTCGTCACGGCGCTGCGGTCGACCGGGTCCGCCTGGGTCCCGGTGGTCAGGGCCGTGAGGACGGACAGGTGGGCCCGGACGGCCGCCTCGGGGTCGACGTCGACGGGTGCGCCGGGGTCGTCGACGCGCGTGTGGAGCGGCGCGGGTGTCAGGTCGAGCTCGGCGAACTGGCGGTCGAACCGGCTGAGCAGGTGGCCGTGGAGCACCGTGTCCTCGCTGCCGCACAGCCCCCCGACGAACGGGGTGTCGGCGAGCCACCGCGTCGGGTAGAGCCTCCCGCCGCGACCCCGCAGGCTCTCGGCGGCGAGGTGTGGCGCGACGTGCCGTGGGGCGTCGTCGCCCGCCGGCGTGGTGGCGACGACGATGCGCTCGGGGTGGCGGGCGGCATACAACGTCTCGAGGTGGGTCGGCGCGAGGGTGTCGGTGCCGTCGACGAACGTCGTCCACGGCGCTCGCGCGAGCCCGACGCCGACGTTGCGGGTGGCCGCGGACGATGCGGCCACGGCGTCGACGAGCTCGACCTCGTGGCCGGCCAGCGGTCCTCGCGTCACGCGCTCGACGGCATCACGGGCGCTCGACCCGGCCCCGTGGACCACGACGACGACCTCGAACCGGTCGGCCGGGAGGGTCTGGGCCGCCAGCGCACCGAGGCACGCGGCCACCCGGTCGCAGGAGCCGTGGGCGGACACCACGACGGAGAGGTCACGCACCCGGCGAACGTAGTCAGACGATGTGAATAGGCTGGACGGAGCCGCGACCGCGGGGGTGAACGACCGGTGACGAGGAGGTGGCGTGCCCGAGGGAGACACCGTGTGGCGCACCGCCACCCGCCTCGACGAGGCCCTGGCCGGCCGCGAGATCGTCGAGTCCGACCTGCGCTGGCCCGACATCTCGACCGCGGACCTCACCGGCCGCACGACGCTCGAGGTGGTCAGCCGCGGCAAGCACCTGCTGCACCGCATCGAGGGCGGGCTGACCCTGCACTCGCACCTGCGCATGGAGGGCCAGTGGCGCGTCGAGGCGACGCGGGGGCTGTCGCCCCGGTGGCGCCGCAACCCGCAGCTGCGCGCCCTCGTCGCTGCGCCGGACTGGACCGCACTGGGGCTGCGTCTCGGCATGCTCGACCTCGTGCCGACCGCCCGCGAGGGTGACGTCGTCGGACACCTCGGGCCCGACGTGCTCGGCCCGGACTGGGACCTGGTGCTCGCCGTCGACCACGTCGCCGGCGCCCGGGTCCCGATCGGGCAGGCGCTGCTCGACCAGCGCAACCTCGCCGGCATCGGCACGATGTGGTGCGCCGAGACGCTCTTCCTCGAGCGGGTGCCCCCGTGGAGCCTCGCCGACGAGCTGGGCCGCGAGACCGTCGAGCGGGTCGTGTCCCGCGCCCACCGTCTCATCGACAACGGCCGCCGTCGCGCCGTGCAGTCGAGCACCGGCAGCCCGCGCCTCGACGAGGCCCACTACGTCCACGCCCGCAGCGGCCGGCCCTGCCGACGCTGTGGCGCGACGGTGCGCGTCGCGATGATCGGCGAGCCCACGCGGGAGCGCACGATGTTCTACTGCCCCGGCTGCCAGGGCGGCCTGGCACCGACCGACGACGGCCGGCCCCAGGCACCCCTCGGCTCGAACCGCGGTGCGAAGCGCTCGCGACGCTCCTCCTGAGCGGTGGGCGTCGGTGCCCACCGAACGCAACCACGTGTCGGCGGTCGGTCCTAGGGTGTTTGGGACCGCAGCACTTCGAGAGGAGCACGGCCATGGCATCCCGCCTCAACCCCTACATCGGTTTCAAGGACAACGCCCGAGCGGCGATGGAGTTCTACAGGTCCGTCTTCGGCGGCGAGCTCGTCGTCTCGACGTTCGGCGAGTTCGGTGACAACGGTCCCAGCGCCGACAACGTCATGCACGCACAGCTCGAGACGCCGAGCGGCTACACGATCATGGCGTCCGACACCCCCGAGCAGATGCCCTACCAGCCGGGCACCAACATCTCCGTCAGCCTGAGCGGCGACGACAGCGACGAGCTGCACGGCTACTGGGACAAGCTCGCCGATGGTGGCACCGTCATGATGCCCCTCGAGAAGCAGGCGTGGGGCGACGAGTTCGGCATGCTGACCGACCAGTTCGGCATCGGCTGGATGGTCAACATCGGCAGCGGGCAGCCCGACGAGGCACCGACGGGGTGACCTCGGGCGGGTCCGGTCGGGAGCTCAGTCCCGGCCGGGGCCGCCGTAGTGGCGCGCCAGCTGACGGGTGAGCTCGTCCGGACCGATGAGGCTCGAGTGCGTGCCCGCGGTGCCGCACGCCCACGCGCCCGCCACGGTCCCGGCCCGTGCCGCCGCGCGGGCGTCGCCGCCGGCGAGCCACGCGTGCAGGAACGCCGAGACGTACGCGTCGCCCGCTCCGTTGGAGTCCACGGCCGGGCGGCCTTCGATGTCGACGGCGGACACGGCGAACGACCCGCCCTCGCGCACCGTCACCCGGCTGCCGCGGGCGCCGTCCATGACGACGACGAGCCGCGCCCGCCCGCGGTCGAGGACGTCGGAGACGACGTCGTCCTCGACGCCGTCGAGGCGCGAGCCCGACACGAAGACGAGGTCGGCGGCATACGCGAACGGCCGGTGGTGCGGGTTGCGCCCGTCCCAGTCGTGCAGGTCGGTCGAGCTCGTGGCCCCCGCGGCCGTGGCGTCCTCGAGGGCACCGACGGTCCACGGCATGATCGAGGCGTGCACGTGCCGCGCCTCCGCGAGCGGGCCGCGCCAGAGCGCCGGGTCGGGTGCGAGGTCGTAGGGGTGGCGCGGGTCGTAGAAGGACATGCGGCGGCCGGTGGCGTCGACGAGGTTCACCGCCCGACGGGTGCCGCTCTCGTGGACGACGTGCTCGAAGCGGAGGCCCTCGGCGGCGAACCGGTCGAGGAGCATCCGGCCCTCGTGGTCGTCGCCGATGACGTCGACGAAGAGCGTGCCGAGGCCGAGGCGGTGGCAGCCGAGGGCGACACCGCTGCCCGTGTGGCCCACGACGGTGTCGATCGGCGGGACGACGTGCGAGTCGGCGAAGGGGACCGGCAGGGCGTCGACGCGCACGATGGTGTCGACGCCGGCACCGCCGACGACGAGGACGTCAGTCATCACGGCCTCATTGTGCACGGCCGGGCGCGATCAGGGGCGCGTGACGCTGAGCAGACCGAGGCACATCTCGTCGGTCGTGCCCTCGCCCCAGACGACGTAGCGCTCGGGCAGGCCCTGCAGGTCGGGAAGCTTGTCGCGCCAGGCCTGGTCGTGGGTGCAGCTGACCCGGATCGAGTCACCGGGACGGATCGCCGTCGCAGGGATCGGGACCGACCCCTGGTTGTCGAAGTCCCAGACCTTGATGTCGAGGAGCGTCTTCGCCTTCGCCGTGTCCGGGTTGAGCTCGATGCGCAGCGACGAGCCGAGCAGGTGCATGTGGCCGGCCACGGCGCGGATCGTCGCGGGTTGGTCGACGCGGCGCGTGCACGACTGGGTGGCGCCCGGGGTCGGGATGAGGGTGCCGTTGCAGACGAGCAGCAGTCCGTTGACGATGCGTGACGACATCGGGCCGAAGCGCTCGGTGACGTCGGCGACCGCCGCCTCGCGGTCGCAAAGCGGACCGGACTTGCCTGCGCGACAAGGCAGCTCGACCGGCGCCGGGTAGAGCATCGTCTCGAGCGGCTTGAGCTTCGGCGAGGCGGACAGGCGCAGCTGGACGGACGTGCGGTCGGGCGTCACGCCGTGCCGGAGGTTGTAGTGGACCTGCATGACGAGGAGGGAGCCGCGCTGCAGGGGGATGCCGACGTCGGCCGGCAGGACGTTCGCGCGGCCGCCCGGGGCCCACGCGCCCACCCATGGGGCGTCGTCAAGGCTGGCGCCGCGCGACCCGAGGCCGGTGCCGCCGAAGCAGGTCCAGCCGTTGCCGCCCGACTCGGCGTCCTTGGCTCGGGCGGCCGCCGCGGCCGACGGCGGCACGCGGAAGAGGATGACGTGGTGCACCTCCTGCGGCTGGCCCGGCGCGATGTCGAAGCCGGTCACGAACTCGTCGCGGGTGACCTCGGGGTCGAGGACGAAGCACCGGTAGTCGTCGGTGCCGGTCGTCGGCGCCTTCGGCGTGTAGGACACCGGGGACGTCACGGTCCGCATCGACTCGCCGGCTCGCAGCGCCGCCGGCTTGGCCGGGCCGACGGGCTTCGCGGCGTGGCCGGTGGCAGCCGTCGTCGGGTGGTCGGTGGCGCCCACCGAGTGCCCGGCCGCGTGCCCCTCGAGCCGGGCCTGGGCGGCCGGGTTCGGGGAGCCGCAGCCCGCCACGAGCAGGGCGATCGCCGCGACGGCCGCCGCGACCGCCGGGGTCGCCCGCATCGCTGGCCGGCCGCGTCGAGTCCTCATCCCTGCAGTCTAGGAACGTGACCGCGCCGCGGAGCCGTTGTCGAGCCTTTGCCCGGGTCAGGACTGCTCAGGCGCCCGGCTCACGGGTATCCGGCGCACGTCCGGGGCGCTCAGCCGCTCGGCGTTGGCCTCGGAGTCGGCGAGCTCCTTCTGCGACTCGAGCTCCGCCTCGACCCGGGCGATGTAGGCGGACACCTCGGCCTCGACCCGCTCGGCGTCCCAGCCGAGGACGGGGGCCACGATCTCGGCCACGGCCCGGGCGCTGTCGGCGCCACGGCTCGAGGTCTCGATGGAGATGCGCGTGCGGCGGGCCAGCACGTCGTCGAGGTGCAGCGCGCCCTCGTGCGTGGCGGCATACAGCGCCTCGACCCGGAGGTACTCCTCCGCGCCGGGGAGCGGCTGGTAGAGGGAGCGGTCGTCCTCGGCGAGGGCGAAGAGCTCGTGGACGAGCGAGCCGTAGCGCTCGAGCAGGTGGGTGATGCGCCACACCGGGAGGTCCTGGTGGCGCGCGAGCCGGTCGATCTGGTTGACGAGCGCGACGTAGCCCTCGGCGCCCGAGAGCGGGATGAACTCGGTGACGCTGTCGGAGACGTCGCCGCCGATGTCCTCACGGGCGGCGTCGACGGCGTCGGCGGCCATGACCCGGTAGGTGGTGTACTTGCCGCCGGCGATGGAGATGAGGCCGGGCTGCGGGCGCGCCACCGCGTGCTCGCGCGAGAGCTGGCTCGTGTCCTCGCTCTCTCCGGAGAGCAGGGGGCGCAGACCGGCGTAGACGCCCTGGATGTCGTCGTGTGTCAGCGGCACCTTCAGCACGGTGTTGATGTGCTCGAGGATGTAGTCGATGTCGGCCCGGGTCGCCGCGGGGTGGGCGAGGTCGAGCTCCCAGTCGGTGTCGGTCGTGCCGATGATCCAGTGGGTGCCCCACGGGATGACGAAGAGGACCGACTTCTCGGTGCGCAGGATGAGCCCGGTCTCGGAGTTGATCCGGTCGCGCGCGACGACGATGTGCACGCCCTTGCTGGCGCGCACGTGGAAGCGGCCGCGGCCACCGGCCATCGTCTGGATGTCGTCGGTCCACACGCCGGTGCAGTTGATGACGACGGAGGCCCGGACCTCGGTGCGTTCGCCCGTCTCGACGTCCTCGACGAGGGCGCCGACGACGCGCTCGCCCGCGCGCAGCAGCTCGACGACGCGGGCCGAGGCCAGCACGGTGGCGCCGTAGGCCGCAGCGGTGCGGACCGTCGTCAGCGTGTGCCGCGCGTCGTCGGCCTGGGCGTCGTAGTAGAGCAGGCCGCCGGTGAGGGAGTCGCGCTTGAGGGCCGGCGCGAGCTTGAGGGCGCCGGTGCGGGTCAGCTGCTTGTGCCGCGGCACCGACCGGGCGCCGCCCATCGAGTCGTAGAGGGTCAGGCCCGCGGTGACGTAGGGGCGCTCCCACCCGCGGTTGGTCAGCGGGTAGAGGAAGGAGACCGGCTTGACGAGGTGCGGGGCGATGCGGCTCAGCATGAGCTCGCGCTCCTTGAGCGCTTCGCGCACGAGGTCGAAGTTCATCTGCTCGAGGTAGCGCAGGCCGCCGTGGAAGAGCTTGGACGACCGCGAGGACGTGCCCGAGGCGAAGTCGCGCTGCTCGACGAGGGCCGTCGAGAGGCCGCGGGTGGCCGCGTCGAGGGCCACCCCACCGCCGGTCACGCCGCCACCGACGACGAGCACGTCGAACTGCTTGGTGGCGAGACGCTTCCACGCCCGCGCCCGGTAGTCCGCGTCCAGCCGCACTGGGCTCGTCATCGGTTCCCCTTCACGTCGCTGGTGAGACAGACACTCTAACGAGCGCACCCTGCGGGACGCGGGGCCGTCCGACCTCCCTCACGCACGGGTCTCGTGGGCGACACTGTGGAGGTGAGGTTCATGTGGGTCATCTGCCTTTTCGCCGGTCACCGGTGGCTCCGTGAGAGCCGCGACGGGGAGGCGATCATCGTCTGCGGGCGGTGTGACGCGATCAGCAGGGTGGCGGAGGCACGCGAGCGCCACCGCCTCCGCCAGCTCGGACGTGGCCACGGCGAGATGTAGGCGCGCGGCGGTACGGTCTGGTCATGCCGACGGAGCAGCGCAGCCATGTCGTGTCGATCGACCAGGGGACGACGAGCACCCGGGCCATGGTCTTCGACCGGAGGGGCCGCGTCGTCGCCGTCGACCAGATGGAGCACCGGCAGATCTTCCCGCGGGCCGGGTGGGTCGAGCACGACGCGATGGAGATCTGGCAGAACTCCCGCGTCGTCGTCGGAGGCGCGCTCGGCAAGGCGAACCTCAACGCCACCCACATCGCCGCGGTCGGCATCACGAACCAGCGCGAGACGACCGTCGTGTGGGAGCGGGCCACCGGCCGGCCGGTCCACAACGCCATCGTCTGGCAGGACACCCGCACCCAGGCGATCTGCGACGAGCTGGCGCGCGACGGTGGCGTCGAGCGCTTCAAGGACGTGACCGGGCTGCCGCTCGCGACGTACTTCGCCGGGCCCAAGGCCCGCTGGATCCTCGACCACGTCGACGGCGCCCGTGAGCGCGCCGAGGCCGGCGAGCTGCTCTTCGGGACCATCGACACCTGGCTGCTGTGGAACCTCACCGGCGGCGCCGACGACGACGGCGTCCACGTCACCGATGTCACGAACGCCTCTCGCACCCTCCTGATGGACCTGCGCACCCTCGACTGGGACGCCTCGGCCGCGGAGGCGATCGGGGTCCCCCTGGCGATGCTCCCCGAGATCCGCTCGTCGTCCGAGGTCTACGGCGCGTGCAAGCCGGGCATCCTCATCGACGTCCCCGTGGCGGGCATCCTCGGCGACCAGCAGGCGGCGACCTTCGGCCAGGCCTGTCTCGACGTCGGCACGGCCAAGAACACCTACGGCACGGGCAACTTCATGCTCCTCAACACAGGCGAGGAGATCGTCGCCTCGAAGAACGGCCTGCTGACGACGGTCTGCTACCGGCTCGGCGACGCCAAGCCGGTCTACGCCCTCGAGGGCTCGATCGCCGTGACCGGGTCGCTCGTGCAGTGGCTGCGCGACAACCTCGGCATCATCAAGGACGCCAAGGAGGTCGAGGCGCTCGCGGCGACCGTCGACGACAACGGAGGCGCCTACTTCGTGCCGGCCTTCTCGGGTCTCTTCGCCCCGCACTGGCGTCCCGACGCCCGTGGCGCGCTCGTCGGTCTCACCCGCTTCGTCAACAAGGGCCACATCGCGCGAGCGGCACTGGAGGCCACGGCGTTCCAGACGCGCGAGGTGCTCGAGGCGATGAACGCCGACTCCGGCGTGCCGCTCACCGAGCTGCGCGTCGACGGCGGCATGGTCGTCAACGAGACGCTCATGCAGTTCCAGGCCGACCTGCTCGGCGTCGACGTCGTGCGTCCGGTCGTGGCCGAGACCACGGCGCTCGGGGCCGCGTATGCCGCCGGGCTGGCCGTGGGCTACTGGGAGAGCACCGACGAGATCCGCGAGAACTGGGGCGAGGACCGTCGCTGGACCCCGCAGCTCGACGAGGCCGAGCGCGAGCGCCTCTTCCGCACCTGGAAGAAGGCCGTCGAGCGCACCCTCGACTGGGTCGACGACGACACACCCTGACGGCTCAGTCCTCGCCCTCGAGGTGCAGGACGACCTTGCGCAGCAGCCCGTTGAGGGCGACGAGCTCCTTGGCCGTGAGGCCGGAGAACGCGTCCTGCTCGCGGGCCATGCCGGCCTCGATCCCCTTCTCCCACAGCGCCCGTCCCGACGGCGTCGGTCGGATGAGGATGCGTCGCCGGTCGATGGGGTCGACCTCGCGGGTCGCGTGGCCTCGCTGGACGAGCCGGTCGACGCGTGAGGTCATGGCAGCGCGCGTGACGCCGCAGGAGTCCGCGAGCTGGGCCGGCGTGGCCTCCTCGGGGAACGGCTGGATCATCAGCGCGTGGAGGGTGCGGTAGTCCTCGATCGTGTCGTCCGTGCCGGCGTAGCTCGCGTGGTCGGCGGCCTTGAGCCGCTTGGTGATCGCCTGCATGCGGGTGACGGCGCCCTCGACCTCGGGGTCCATGTCCTCGAGGAGGCCGCTCCAGCGCGCGACGTGCCGGTCGACCGAGTCCTGCCGTGCTCTCGCCATGGCGTCAGTGTCGCAGAGGCATGCGGTCTGCGACGAGTCTCCTGACTATTCGTTGACAGATAGTCAGACATCTAACTACCTTCGGTTGTATGACCGCGCGCGACCTCCTCCGCCTCCGTGACGTCAGGCTCCTGCTGGCCGGCCAGGGCCTCTCGTGGGTCGGCGACGCCTTCAACCCGATCGCCCTGTCGGTGGCGGTCGTCCTGAGCGGCGGGGGAGCGGCCGAGCTCGGCATCGTCCTCGCGAGCGCCGTGGTGGCGCGGCTGCTCTGCACGCTCGTCGGTGGGGTGTGGGCCGACCGCATCACCCCGCACCGGATCATGGTCGTGGCCGACCTGACGCGGGCGGCGTCCGTCGCCGGCATGGCGCTCGCCTTCGCCGCCGGTGACCCGTCGGTTGCCCTGCTCGCCGGGCTCGCCGCCGTCACGGCGGGCGCCGGCGCGTTCTTCTACCCGGCCTTCGTCTCGCTCCGTCCCCTCGTCGTGCCGACCGCGGCCCTCCAGACCGCCAACGGCGCGATCAGCTTCCTCCAGTCGAGCGCCCAGGTGGCCGGCCCGGTCCTGGCCGGCCTCGTCGTCGCCCGGTTCGGGCCGGTCGCCGGCTTCACGGTCAACGCGCTGACGTTCGTCTGGTCGGCCCTCTGCGTCGCCCGCCTCCGGGCCCGCGCCGACCACGTCGCGGCCCGCTCCGGCATGCTGTCCGAGATCCGTGAGGGCCTGGCCGAGATCCGCAGCCGTGACTGGCTGTGGACGAGCCTCCTGTCGGCGGCGATGTTCCACGTCGCGAGCGGCGTCTTCATCGTCCTCGTCGAGGTGACGGCCGTGCGTGACCTCGGCGGCGCCCACGCCCTCGGGCTCATCACCGCCGCGCTCGGCGTCGGCGGACTCGTCGGCGGGCTCGTCGGGATGCGGCTCCAGCCGCGCCGGATGCTGCTCTGGGCCTTCGCAGCCCTCGGCCTCTACCCGCTCTTCCCCCTCGGGTTCGCCTGGCCCGGCGGCCTCGTGCCGATCATGGCGCTGGCCTTCGTCGCCCAGGCGGGGCTGCTCTACTTCGACGTCGGCTGGCAGACGGCCATCCAGCAGGGGGTGCCGCACGACCGGCTCGCCCGGGTCGTGTCCTGGGACGTGCTCATCTCGTTCGTCGCCCTGCCGCTCGGCAACGTCCTCGCGGGCCCGCTCAGCGAGCACGTCGAGACCGCCGACCTCATGGTCGGGACCGCCGTCTGGATGCTCGCCGCCGGCTGCTGGCCGCTCCTCGTCCGCAGCGTCCGGGGTTTCACCCGGGCGTCAGAGGTGCCTCAGCCCAGTGCGGCGATCGCGGCGTCGTAGTCGGGCTCCTGGCCGATGGACGGGACGACCTCGGTGTGGGTGACCGTGCCGTCGGCGTCGATGACGACGACGGCACGGGCGAGCAGCCCGGCGAAACCGCCGTTCTCCATCCGCACGCCGTAGTCGTAGCCGAAGCCCGACCGGAACGAGGAGGCCGCGACGACGTTCTCGATGCCCTCGGCGCCGCAGAAGCGGTTCAGGGCGAAGGGGAGGTCGGCGGACACGCAGACGACCGTCGCGTTGTCGAGACCGGCTGCCAGCTCGTTGAAGCGGCGGACGCTCGTCGCGCAGACACCGGTGTCGACGCTCGGGAAGATGTTGAGCACCACGCGCTTGCCCACGGGCAGCGTCACGTCGTCGCGCAGGTTCGTGCCGGTCAGCGTGTACGCCGGGGCGGGGGTGCCCACGGACGGCAGGTCGCCGACGGTGTGGACGGGGGTGTCTCCGAGGGAGGTGGTGGCCATGGACGTATCTAACACGGGCACGCTGGGACTACGGTCGCGGCATGCCCGCTGACGGCGCGACGTGCCTCGCGACCCGCTGCTTCTGCGAGCTGGTCCGCGCCGACGGGATCACACAGCCGGCCAACGCGTGGTCCTCGCTCGCGTTCGTCGTGGCCGGGGCCGCGGCCCTGCTCCTGCGGCCCGCGGCCCGACCCGAACGCGTCCTCGTGCCCCTCCTCGGGGTGGCGCTCGCCGCCGTCGGCCTCGGCAGCTTCGCCTTCCACGCGACCCTGACGCTGTGGGGCCAGTTCGTCGACGTCTTCCCGATGTACGCCGTCGGCTGCGTCCTGCTCGCCGGCGCGCTCGTGCGCCTCGGCTGGACCACCCCGCGTCGCGCTGCGGTCGGCGGCGTCGCCCTGCTCGTGGCGCTCGGCGTCCTGCTCTGGCTCTGGCCCGAGTCGCGGCGGGTCCTCTTCGCAGCCGTCCTCCTGCCCGGCATCGTCCTCGAGCTGGTGCGCACCCGCCGCGTCGGAGGCGACGGGCGCTGGCTGCACGTCGGGCTCGGTCTGCTCGTCGCGGCATACGCCCTCTGGGTGCTCGACCAGGCGGGCCTCCTCTGCGACCCGACGAGCTGGCTCCAGGGGCACGCCGCGTGGCACGTCCTCGGTGCGGTCGCCGGGTGGTGCCTCGCGCGCCACTGGGCGAGCCGTAGGTTGGTGGCATGACCGAGTCGCAGGACACCGGAGCGCGTTCGCGCCTCGTCATCAACCTCGTCGGGGTGGTCGGCATCCTCTTCGGAGTGCTGCCGATCGTGCGATACCTGCTCGACCTCTCGTACTTCGAGCTCACCACCGCGCCCTACGACTGGCTGGAGCTCGAGGGCGCGATGCGGTTCCTGCCGCCCGCCATGGTGCTCGTCGGGTGCATCGTCCTGGCCTACGTCCTCGAGCAGCGCCTCTCCCGCGACTGAGCCCCGGCGCCACGGCTGGACGGTCGGTGACCGTTCAACGACCGGCGCGTGATGTGATGTGGTCATGTCGGTCCGGGCCTCCCTCATCGCCGCGCTCGTCCTCGGGTCGGGTCTCACGATGGCGCCCGCCCCGTCGGCGCTCGCGGCGGCTTCAGTCGGGCAGGCCGCCGACCCCGTCGCCCCAGAGGTGTCGTCGGTTCCGGTCGGCGCCGAACCGGACGGCACGGCCGTGCGCCTCGACGTGTCCGTGTGGCCGCAGTCGAGCGGCAAGCACCCCGTCGTCCTGCTCGCCCACGGATTCGGCGGCTCCAAGGACTCGGTGACGAGCCAGGCGAACGACCTGCACGACCGCGGCTACGTCGTCGTCGCCTGGAGCGCCCGCGGCCACGGCCAGTCCGGCGGTCGCATCCACCTCAACGACCCGGCCTACGAGATCGCCGACGCCAGAACGCTGCTCGACCTCGCGGCCAGGCGCTCCGACGTCGAGCTCGACGCTCCCGGCGACCCGCGCGCGGGTGTCATGGGCGCCTCCTACGGCGGCGCGCTCGCCCTCATGCTCGCCGGCTCGGACCGGCGCGTCGACGGCGTCGTCTCGGCCATCACGTGGAACGACCTCGCCGACGCCTTCTTCCCGCAGGCCGCCGTCACGAGAGCGCCGACCACGGCAGCGGGCCGCTCGCCGATCGACGGCGCCGGACCCTTCAAGCAGGTCTGGGCGACGAACTTCTTCCTCTCGGCCCTGCGCGGCGGCGCGGGCGGCCAAGGTGGCCAGGGCGCGGGCGCCGACCGCTGCGGCCGGTTCGACCCCACCATCTGCAGGCTCTTCGTCCAGGCGTCCGAGACCGGCACCGCGTCACCGCAGCTGACCGCGCTGCTGCGCGCCCACAGCCCGAAGCCGACGATGAACGTCGTCACCGCGCCGACCTTCCTCGTGCAGGGGGTCGGCGACTCGCTCTTCGGCCTCGACCAGGCCGACGCCACCGCGTCGGCGCTCGCCGCCACGGGCGCGCCGTATGCCGTCCGGTGGAGCGACGGGGGCCACGACGCCGCGAGCACGCACGAGGCCGAGGAGGTCGAGGCGTCCTACACGTGGCTCGACCACTACGTCCGCGACCAGGGAGCGCGCGGATCGGCCCTGCCCACAGCGGCGTTCACGTACGGCACCCCGGCCGGTCGCGCCGGGCAGCCGACGACGCTCCACACCCTCACGGCATACCCCGGCCTGTCGGGCGCGGCGCTCCGGACGCGCGAGCTTCCCCTGGCGACGACGTCGGGGGCGCTCGTGCACCCGCCCGGTGGGCAACCCGCCTCGCTCATCGCGGTGCCCGGTCTCGCCGCCCTCGGGGTCAGCCTCTCGACCTACCAGATCGCGGCGCTGCCGGGTCAGTCGGCGGCTCTCGACACCCAGCCCCTCGCGGAGGCCGCCACCGTCGTGGGCTCGCCGACCATGCGCGTCACGGTCACGTCCGACAGTCCCGACGTCACGCTCTTCGCGTCGGTGTGGCGCGTCACCGGCGGCTCCGTGACCCTGACCAACCCGCTCGTCGCCCCGCTCCGGCTCGCCGTGACGCCGGGCCGGCCCACCCCGGTGACGATCTCGCTCCCGGCCGCGACCTACGAGATGCCCGCCGGCACGCGGTGGCGGGTGCTGTTGACGAGCACCGAGTCGACCTACTCGAACTCGCGCAGCCCGAGCGCCATCCGGATCTCCGACGCGTCCGCCATGACGTTGCCGGTCGCGACCGGTGCCACGGTCGACGGGGCTGTCGCGGGGGGTGTCGCCACCGAGACGATCCTCGCCGGCTCGGCGCTCGCGCTGCTCCTCGTCGCCGCGCTCGTCGGCTGGCTCGTCCGCCGCCGCCGACGGCTGCACCGGCCGACGCGTCCCGACCTCGCGGACGTGCCGCTCGTCGTCGAGGGACTCGTCAAGACGTATGCCGACGGGCACCGCGCCGTCGACGACGTGACGTGGCGGGCCGAGAAGGGCCAGGTCGTCGGGCTGCTCGGCCCCAACGGCGCCGGCAAGACCACGACGATGCGCATGGTCATGGGCCTCATCTCCTCCGACGCCGGGAGCGTCCACGTGCTCGGCGAGCCCGTGTCGGCCGGCTCCCGCGTGCTCGGCCGGGTCGGCGCGCTCATCGAGGGCCCGGGCTTCCTGCCGCACCTCACCGGGCGCCAGAACCTCGAGGCCTACTGGTCCGCGACGGGCCGCGCCCCCGAGGACGCCCACATCCCCGAGGCGCTCGACGTCGCGGCCCTCGGCGGCGCCGTCGACCGGCCCGTCAAGTCCTACAGCCACGGCATGAAGCAGCGGCTCGGCATCGCCCAGGCCATGCTCGGCCTGCCCGAGCTGCTCATCCTCGACGAGCCGACCAACGGTCTCGACCCGCCCCAGATCGCGGCGATGCGCCCGATCCTGCGCCGCTATGCCGAGACCGGGCGCACCGTCGTCGTCTCGAGCCACCTGCTCGCCGAGGTCGAGATGACGTGCACCCACGTCGTCGTCATGCACGCCGGCCGGGTCGTCACGCAGGGCCCCGTCGCCGAGCTCGTCGACAGCGACGACACGACGATCCTCGACCTGCCCGAGCACGTCGACCACACCCTCGTCAGCGCCGCCGTGCACGCCCTCGAGGCTGCGGACGGCGTCACCGAGGTGCGGGTCGACACCCCGACCCGCATCGTCGTCGTCGCCGACCGGGGCCGCGCCGAGGTGGTGGCCGCCGCCGTCACCGCGGGCCTCCCCGTCGTCGGCGTCAGCAGCCGGCGCCACCTCGAGGAGGTCTTCCTCGGGGTCATCTCGTCGGCGTCCGCCCCGGGGGTCGTGGGCGAGCCCGGAGACGAGGGGGCCTCCCTCGTCGAGCGACTGAGGCAGGTGAGGGCGCGATGAGCGACAACCCCGGAGACGCGCTGCTCGACGCCATCGAGCCGGCGTCGTCCGCCGCGAGCGGCGAGATCCACCAGGTGCGCGACCCGCTGTCGTGGCGCTCCGAGCTGCGCCGGCAGTGGGGGCGCAGGCGGACGCTCTGGGCTTTCGGCCTGCTCCTCGCGCTGCCCCTCGTCCTCGTCGGGTCGTTCGCCTTCGGCGAGCGGTCGAGCAACAGCCGCGGGGGTGCGTCCACGCGGATCTTCGACCTCGCCCAGAGCGGTGCGGCGAACTTCAGCCTCGTGCTCGTCTTCCTCGCCTCCGAGCTGCTGCTCGTGCTGCTCGCCGCCCTCTTCTGCGGCGACGCCGTGCCGTCCGAGGCGTCGTGGTCATCGCTGCGCTACCTGCTCATCGCACCGGTGCAGCGTGCGCGTCTGCTGACGAGCAAGCTTGCGATCGGCATCGCCTCGACGCTGCTCGCGACGGTCCTGCTGCCGGCGTGGGGCCTGCTCGTCGGCGGTGTCGCCTACGGCTGGGACCCCCTGACCAACCCCCTCGGCGAGAACCTCACGTGGGGCCAGTTCCTGCCCCGGCTCGCGCTCGCGATGGCCTACATCTTCGTGACCCTGCTGCCGATCGCGGCCATCGCCTTCTGGCTCGGGACGCGCTCCGACGCCCCGCTCGCGGCGGTCGGCGGCGCCGTGCTCGTCAGCATCCTGCTCAACATCCTCGACCAGCTCGACGCGCTCGACCCCTACCGCAACGCCTTCCCGGGCCACTACTCGCGGGCCTGGCAGGACGCCCTCGCCGTGTCACCGGACTACACCGACATGGTGCACGGCGCCCTCTGGGCGCTCGTGTGGGCGGTCGCCTTCACGATGCTCGCCTACCGCCGCTTCCGCCGCAGCGACATCCTCAGCTGAGCTCAGAGTCGCGCGGCCTCGGGGATGATGCGCTCGCCGATGAGCTCGAGCACGTCGGTCTTCGAGCCGTCACCGACGCCCAGCTGCACGTGCGTCACGCCGAGCCCGGCGAGGTCGCGCAGGTGCTCGAGGGTGGCGTCGACGTTCTCGCCGTTCGGGCCCGGGTCGACGGGCCCCATGACGGTCTTCTCGATCTCGTCGTAGTCGCGGCCGAGCGCGTCGCAGTGCCCGCGCAGCACCTCGAGCTTGTGGGCGAGGTCGGGGCTGTCGAAGAGGTTGCAGGCCTGGGCGTACTGCGCGACCATCCGCAGCGTCTTCTTCTCGCCGCCGCCACCGATGAGGATCGGCGGGTGCGGGCGCTGCACCGACTGCGGCGAGTTGAGGGTGCTGCCGAGCCGGTAGTGCCTGCCGGCATACGGCTCGACACTGTCGCCCCACATCTGGAGGCAGATCTGCAGCGTCTCCTCGAGGCGCTCGAACCGCTCGGCCGTGGCGGGGAAGGGCAGGCCGAGACCGATGCACTCATCCTCGTTCCAGGCGGCGCCGATGCCGAGCATGGCGCGGCCCTTCGACAGCACGTCGAGGGTCGTGACCTCCTTGGCGAGCAGGCCCGGCTCGCGGTAGACGGCGGCCGTGACCCACGCGAGCAGCTGGACCTTCTCGGTGACCGCGGCGAGGAAGCCGAGGGCCGTGTAGGCCTCGAGCATCTCGTGCTCCTTCGGCCCGAGCATGCCGATCTGCCAGACGTGGTCCATGACCGAGAGCTTCGTGAAGCCGACGTCCTCCGCCGTGCGCGCCGTGCGCACGAGGTCGTCGACGAAGGTGGAGGAGCCGCCGCTCCACGTGAAGTTGGCGAGGTGCAGTCCGAGATGCATCCTCCGACACTACGTCCGCTCACTGGGAGCGGGGGTCCCTCAGGAGGCGTCGGGATCCGCCGTCACCTGCGCGCCCGACACGGGCGGCTCGGCCGACCACGGGAAGACGATCCACTTGTCAGTCTGGCGCCAGACGTAGTCGGGCGTGACGACCGAGCCCGGCTTGCCGAAGAGCACCGCGCTCCGGGCCTCCGCGCCGCGCTCCTGGAGCAGCAGCCCGCCACCCAGGATGAGGCCGCCGCGGGCGACGGCGACGTGCACCTCGGGGCGGAAGCTCGAGTCGGCCACGAGGGTCGCGAGCTCACGGACCGCGACGCCGAAGCGTTCCCACGTCAGCACCTCCACCTCACGTGAACGTCGTGTCTCGGGTGTCGAGGGTTCGGGCAGACTGGCCGCATGGCCCTCGACCCGACCCGCGCGCCCCGCCCGCTCCAGCCGTCCCGGCGCTCGCAGGTGCCGCCCTTCGAGGTCATGGACGTCCTCGACCGGGTGGCCGTGCTGCGGTCCGAGGGCCGCGACGTCGTGTCCCTCTGCGCCGGTGAGCCGTCCGGGGGTGCGCCGAGCCTCGTCTCGGAGGCCGCGGCGCGGATCCACGGCTCGGGCCGGGCCCTGACCTACACGTCCGCCCTCGGCATCCGTGAGCTGCGCTCCGAGATCGCGGCGCACTACGGCCGCTGGTACGACCTCGACGTCGACCCCGCGCGGGTCGCGATCACGACCGGCTCGTCCGGGGGCTTCGTCCTCGCCTTCCTCGCCGCCTTCGAGGCGGGGGACCGCGTGGCTCTCGCCCGCCCGGGCTACCCCGCCTACCGCAACATCCTCACCTCGCTCGGCTGCGAGGTCGCCCTGATCGACTGCGGCCCCGAGACCCGTTACCAGCCGACGCCGGAGCTGCTCGACGCCGCGCAGGCCGACGGCCCGCTCGCCGGGCTCATCGTCGCCTCGCCGGCCAACCCCACCGGCACGATGGTCGACCGGGCCGAGCTCGCCGCGATCACCGGGTGGTGCGCCGAGCGTGGGGTGCGCCTCGTCAGCGACGAGATCTACCACGGGGTCACCTATCCCGAGCCGGATGCAGCCGACCCGCCTGGCGTCTGTGCGTGGGAGTCCGACGACACCTCCATCGTCATCTCCTCCTTCAGCAAGTACTGGGGCATGACCGGCTGGCGCCTGGGCTGGATGCTGCTGCCCGCCGACCTCGCGCGCCCCGTCGACGCGCTCGCGGGCAACGTCGCGCTGTGTCCTCCGGCGCCGGCGCAGTATGCCGCCGTGTCGGCTTTCGCGGAGGAGTCCTACCGCGAGTGCGACGAAGCGGTCGCCGAGTTCGCGCGAACCCGGAAGCTCTTGCTGGACAACGCGTCCCGACTGGGCTGGGGTGAGTCCGCCCCGCCCGACGGCGCGTTCTACTACTGGGCCGACCTCGGACCACAGCTGGCCCGCTGGGGCGGCTCGGCGGCATACGCCACGGCCCTGCTCGAGGAGGTCGGCGTCGCGATCACGCCCGGCGGCGACTTCGACGACCGCGCCGGGGGGCACTCCGTGCGGCTCAGCTTCGCCGCAGGAGTGACCGCGGTCGGCGAGGCGATCGAGCGGATTGAGGCCTTCAACAGCCGCTGACCCGAGTGCGCCTCCGGCCGCGTCGAAGCCCCCAACCTCTTGGGGGCTTCGATCAGCCTCACCCCTTCCGGGTCGTCAGAGGATGAGCACCACCGCAGCGATAACCGCTCCGGCCAGGCTCAGCGTGCTGAGCACGAAGCTCATCACGGCGCCTGCGGTCCAGTAGCCGGACCGGTCGCGGACACTCGCACCCAGCAGGCCGAAGCCTGCCGTGAGCAGCACTCCACCGGCGATCCAGCTGCCGAGGTACCAGGCTTCGCTCAGGCCTGCCAAGATCCAGCCTGCCGGCACGAAGTATGCGTACGCACCGAAGGCTGCCACCAGAAGACCGATGGTGATGAGCGTGTAGTCCAACGTGCGGTTGCGGAACAACCGCGGAAGACGTTCGGTCCCCACACGTTCCTTCTCAAGGAGCTGTGTCATTGTCCTCACCTCCTCTCCAAGCCTCACCTCCAGCGTCTCTCGCCTGCCGGGTGGACGTAAGAGGCCTTCGTCCTGTCTTTCCCACCCGGCCTGTTCGGCGACGCCGATCGAGCGGATCGAGGACTTCAACGTGCGCTGAGCGGCTAGCGTCGGTGCATGGGGTGGTTCACCGACGCAGTGGCGTGGGTCCGCTCGCGGACCGGCGGTGCTCCGCGACCCGAGCCGCCGGCCCCCGACCAGCTGACGTCGGTGGAGGTGCTCGTCGGGCGGATGCACGAGATCGACCGCGCGCTGCCGTCGGGCGACGGCGTCGCGGCCTTCAACCGGATGTACCTCCGGGTCACCGAGCTCGTGCGGGACCGGCTCGTCGAGGGCTGGTTCGGCAACCCGGCCTTCGTGACGCGGCTCGACCTCGTCTTCGCCGGTCTCTACCTCGAGGCCGTCGGCGCGGGGACTCCCGACCCGTCGTGGGCGCCGCTCTTCAGCGCCCGGCTCGAGCCCGGCCGGGTCCCGATCCAGTTCGCGCTCGCCGGGATGAACGCCCACATCAACCACGACCTGCCGCTGGCCGTCGTCACGACGTGCCGCCAGTTCGGCCTGACGCCCGACAGCCCCGGGGTCGAGGCCGACTACCACCGCGTCAACGACCTGCTCGCCGCCGTCCAGGAGGACGTGCGGCGCTCCTTCCTCGACGGCATCGCCCTCGCCGTCGACGAGCAGTACGCCGGCCCGGTCGCGAACCTCGTCAGCGGCTGGAGCATCTCGCGCGCCCGCGACGCCGCGTGGACAAACGCCCGCGTGCTGTGGTCCCTCGAGGGCGTCGAGCCGTTGCGCACCGACTTCCTCGGGACGCTGTCGCGCACCGTGGGGATGGCGGGGCGCTACCTGCTGACGCCCGTCGCCGACCTCGCGCCCTGACGATCAGGCGGCGACCGGCGCGGCGACCGGCGCGGAGGCGGGCTCGAGCGGCCGCTCGGCGACGGCTCGGTCCGCGGCGGCGCGACGCTCCTCGACGCGGCGGTCCCGGAGCGCGGCCCGCAGTCGCCAGGCGCCGTAGACGGCGGCGAGGCTGATGACGAGGTGCAGTCCGAGGAAGCCGTTCGCGAGGCCCATGCCGAGCAGGGCGCCGGCGACGAGGGGCCCGACGGCCGAGAAGGTCGTCTGGATCGCCGTGAAGGTGCCGAGCGTCGTGCCGACGAGCCCGCGGGGAGCGAGGCTCGCGGTGAGCGGGTTGAGCACCGGGGCGTACATCGTCTCGCCGACGGCGAAGATGCCGAACGTCGTGACGAAGAGCGCCGAGGCGACCTCCGGCGTCAGCTGCGCGACGGACAGGACGACCCACGACAGCGTCCAGACGGCGCCCACGACCATGAGCAGGCTGGCCGCGTTGCGTCGCGCCGTGACGCGGACGACGACGACCTGCAGTGCGACGATGACGACGCAGTTGACGGCGGCGGCGAGGCCGATGGTGGACTCGTCGACGTCGAGCACGGTCAGGGCGTACGCCGGCAGCCCGGACTCGAACTGCGCGTAGAACCCGAGAGCCAGGGCCACCGCGACGACCGCGGTCCAGCGCAGCGCGGGCACGGCGAAGATCCGACGCAGGGCCTCCATCGTGCCGAGGCGGGTCTCGGCCTCGCCGGCGGCGAGGTCAGGAGCCACCTCGCTCGGCGCGCCGATGCCGGCGACGTGGATGAGCACGGCGGAGATCGCGAAGCCGGCGCCCGCCGCGACGAACGCGAACGTCATGCCGTCGGTGCGCGAGAGGTCGACGAACTGGCCGGCGACGAAGGCTCCGACGGCCATGCCGATGGCCTCGGCCGTGAACTTGTAGGCGAAGACCTTGCGTCGGTCGTCGCTCCCGGCCCAGCGCAGCACGAGGACCGAGGCGGCGGGGCCGGCGGCGGTCAGGCCGAAGCCGAAGACGAACATCCCGACGAGGAAGGCCGGGGCCGACCCGGCCCACACGAGGCTGCCGACGCCGACGGCGGCGAGCAGCTTGGCCACGACGGCGACGGTGACCGGGTTGAAGCGGTCGCTGAGGCGCCCGGCGAAGGGCGCGGCGACGAGTGCGCCGACCGAGAAGAGCGTGCTGGCCAGAGCGGCCGCGAGCGCGCCCCATCCGCGGGTGTTGGCCGCATACGCGTACTGGTAGGGCAGCACGGTGCCCCATCCGAGCATGCCGATGGACGACGCGAGGATGAGCAGCTTGGTGCGCATGGGTTTCACACCCTTTCCGGGATGGGGAGGCGGACTCCGGGAGTCAACGCAGCTTCGGTATCGAATATTTCGTCATCGAAGTTCGATTTCGAAAGACTAGCACCAGCCCCCACGGGTGCGACAATGCCTTTCCATGGCAGCGAAGCGACGACAGACCGCCCAGCAGGAGCACGCGGCCGACGTCTCCATCTATGTCGCCGCCGGTGGTGAGGAGTCGGTCCAGCGCGTCATCACCGCCGTGTACGCCGTGACGAAGAAGCTCGACCAGTGGTACGTCCGGCAGTTCGCCGACCTCGACCTGACCCAGGGGGAGTGGTCGGTGCTCGCCTCCCTGGCCCGCGCGGGCGACACGTGCCTCACCCCGAGCCAGCTCGCCGACCTGTCCAACGTCGCGCCCTCGTCGATGACCCACCGCCTCGACAAGATGGGAGGGCGCGGGCTGCTCCAACGGCGGCCCGACGAGTCCAACCGCACCCGCACGCTCGTCTCGCTGACGAAGGACGGGTGGGCTCTCTTCAGCGCGGCCGTCCGCGAGTCCAACGTCGTCGAGAGCGACACGCTGCGCGACCTGTCCGACGCCGAGCGTCACGAGCTCGCGCGGCTCCTCGAGATCGTCATCGCCGGCCTCGACGACATCGACGCCTGACCGACGAGTGGCTTCAGGCGTAGCGTCGCCGCATGAACCAGAACGGGCAGCCAGTCGCCCTCGTCACCGGAACCTCCTCGGGCATGGGCCTGCACACCGCGGTCGAGCTGGCCCGTCGCGGCCTCGTCGTCGTCGCGACGATGCGTGACACCTCCCGGGCGGCCGCCCTCACCGACGCCGCGGCCGAGGCGGGGGTCGAGCTCGACGTGCGCGCCCTCGACGTCACCGACCACGACGCCGCGCGGACCTGCGTCGAGGGGGTGCTCGCCGACCACGGTCACATCGACGTGCTCGTCAACAACGCCGGCCGGGGCGCCGTCGCCACGGCCGAGCAGCTGAGCCTCGACGAGATCCGCGCCCAGCTCGAGGTCAACTACCTCGGCCCCGTGGCCCTGACCAAGCTCGTCCTGCCGCCCATGCGCGCGGCGGGCCGGGGCACCGTGCTCACCGTGACGAGCGTCGGCGGGGCCGTGGGGCAGCCCTTCGCCGACGCCTACTGCGGTGCGAAGTTCGCCGTCGAGGGCTTCATGCAGTCGCTCGCGGTGGTCATGCTCGCCCACGGCGTGCACGTGTCGGTCATCGAGCCGGCCGCCGTCGCGAGCGACTTCGTCGGCAACCTCGCCCGTCCCGAGGGCGATCCCACCGACCCGTATGCCGCCCAGCTCGACGCCTATCGCGCGCGCTCCGCCGGGGCCTTCGCCAACGCGCAGTCCTCACAGGACGCCGCCGTGGCGATCGCCGACGCCGCGACGTCGACGGAGCACCGCTTCCGCTGGCAGACGTCCGAGGGTGCGACCGCCTTCGTCGGGATGTCGCTCGCCGACATCGACGGCAGCCGCGTGCTCGGCGTGACCCGGTCCTGGATCGAGTGAGTCCCTCGTTAGAGTCGCCACCGTGAGCTACCGCAGGCCCGTCCCGACGATCGGCGACCCGTCGTCGGCCGCCGAGCGGGCTCAGGCGCCCGACGCCTGGGCCCTGCGCGACGACCTCGCCTCGCTCGAGCGGGTCGTCGGTGCGCGGCGCGACATCCGCCGTTTCCGCCCCGACCCCGTGCCCGACGACGTGCTCACGGCGGTGCTGACGGCCGGCCACCGCGGCCCGTCGGTCGGGCACAGCCAACCGTGGCGCTTCGTCGTCGTCACCGAGGCCGCGACCCGCGACACCGCTGCCCTCATGGCCGACCGGTGCCGGCTGCGCCAGGCAGCCGGGATGGCGGAGGAGTCGGCCCGTGGCCTGCTCGACCTGCGCCTCGAGGGCATCCGCGAGGCGCCGGTCGGCGTCGTCGTCGCGTGCGACCGCCGCACCCCGGCCGCGGGGGTGCTCGGTCGCGCGACCTTCCCCGACGCCGACCTCTGGTCGTGCGCCGCCGCGATCGAGAACATGTGGCTGACGGCCCGCGCCCACGGCCTCGGCCTCGGCTGGGTGACGCTCTTCGAGCCGGCCGAGCTCGCCGACCTGCTCGGCCTGCCCGAAGGTGTGGAGACGCTCGGTTGGCTCTGCCTGGGCTGGCCCGACGAGCGGCCGCCCGAGCCCGGGCTCGAGCGCGCCGGGTGGAGCAAGCGGCTCCCGCTCGACGAGGTCGTCATGCGCGAGCGCTGGACCGAGCGCGACGCCCCGACCTCGCACCTGCGGGCGCCCGAGCCGGCCGACGTGGTCGCCGCGCGCGACCGCTCCGACGACCTCCTCACCGTCCCGGGCTCGCTCGGCGTCCTCGACACCGTCCTCGACCGCATCACCGCGCTGGCCGCGGTGGACGGTCGGGGCACCCTCGTCGTCGCGGCCGCGGACCACGCCGTGACGGCATACGACATCTCGGCCTTCGACCCGTCGGTCACCGCCGACGTGGCCCGGGCCACGCGCGAGGGGACGTCGATGGGCGCTGTCGCGGCCCGCGCCGCAGGTATGGACGTCGAGCTCGTCGATGCCGGGATCGGTTGCCGCAGAGGCGATCTCGTCGCTACAGACGCACTCGACAAGACGACGTATGCCGCCCTGCTGGGGCTCGGGCGCGACCGCGGTCGCGCGCTGGCGAGCGCCGGGCCCGTCGCCCTCGGCGAGGTCGGTGTCGGCAACACGACGGTGGCGGCCGCCCTGGCTGGGGCGCTGCTCGACGTGCCCGCCGACGAGGTCGTCGGCCGCGGGTCGTCCGCCGACACCGCGATGGTCGACCGCAAGCGCGACGTCGTGACGCGGGCGCTCGCCCGGGTCGGGCGCGTCGGCCCCGACGAGGCCGTCCGTCGCCTCGGTGGCGGGGAGCTCGCCGTCCTCACCGGCATCACGCTCGGCGTGGCCGAGTCCGGTGGTGTCGTGGTGCTCGACGGGCTCGCGACGGCGGTGTGCGCGCTCGCCGCCGTGCGCCTCGAACCGGCGGTCGCGGCGCACCTCGTCGCCGGCCAACGCTCACGTGAGAAGGCCCACGCCCTCGTGCTGCGCGAGCTCGGTCTCGAGCCCCTCCTCGACCTGCGGATCCGTGCGGGTGAGGGCGTCGGCGCGGCCCTCGCGACCGGCCTCGTCAAGGACGCACTGGCCCTGCGAGCAGGCGTCGCGCGCACCTCCACGGTTTGAGTCCGACGGCGGGACCCGCCTAGTTTGGGGTGGTTGTCCAACCGTCGAACTGCCCTCACGAGGGGCTGGGAGAATCCGCATGACCACACAGACCCAGGACCGACCACCGACTCCCGAGTCGCGCTCCAGCGCCGACGACCGAGCCTTCCTCGGGCACCCCAAGGGGCTGTCGACCCTCTTCTTCGTCGAGCTGTGGGAGCGCTTCTCCTACTACGGGATGCGCGCCATCCTGCTCTACTTCCTCATCGACACCGTGGCCAACGGCGGCCTCGGCATCGACGAGACGACCGGCACGGCCGTCGTCGCGATCTACGGCGCGTCCGTCTACCTCCTGTCGATCATCGGCGGCTTCACCGCGGACCGTCTCTTCGGCGCCCGGCGCTCGACCCTCTACGGCGCCATCGTCATCATGGCCGGCCACGTCTGCCTCGCGATCCCGGCGGCGGCGACCGCCTGGCTCGGGATCGCCCTCGTCGCGCTCGGCACCGGCCTGCTCAAGCCCAACGTCTCCGCGATGGTCGGCACGCTCTACAAGCCCGANCCCCGCCGTGACGGCGGCTTCTCGATCTTCTACATGTCGATCAACATCGGCTCGTTCTTCTCGCCGCTCGTCGTCGGCTGGCTGCGTGAGCACTATGGCTACCACGTCGGCTTCTCGGCCGCGGCGGTCGGCATGGCCATCGCCATCGTGTGGTTCGTCCTCGGCCGCAAGGCCCTCGGCCCCGCCGTCGACGACGTGCCCAACCCGCTCTCGCCCGAGGAGCGCGGCCGCGTCTCCGCCCTCGCCGTCGGTGCCGTCGTCGCCTTCACGGTCATCGTCGTCATCGCCGGCCTGTGGCGCGACACGGTGCTCGACCAGGTCATCGACGCGATCTCGATCATCGCCGTACTGACGCCGATCGCCTACTTCACGATGATGTTCCGCAGCCCCAAGGTCGAGCGCGAGGAGAAGTCGCACCTCGCCGCCTACGTCCCCCTGTGGATCGGCGCGATGCTCTTCTGGATGATCTTCGAGCAGGCCGCCGGCAAGATGGCGATCTTCGCCTCCGAGAACACGGTCACGGAGACGGCGGGCATCAGCATCAACCCCGAGTGGTTCCAGTCGATCAACCCGCTCGCCATCGTCCTGCTCGCACCGCTCTTCGGCTGGATCTGGACCAAGCGCGCCGGCCGCTCGCCGTCGACGCCGATGAAGTTCGTCCTCGGTGTCGCGATCATCGGCCTGTCGGCCCTCGCCATGTCGTGGGCGTTCGCCACGTTCCAGGACAACACCGCGCCGGTCTACATCCTCGGCGGCGTCTTCGTCATGCAGACGGTCGCCGAGCTCTGCCTCTCGCCGGTGGGCCTGTCGGCCACGACCCGTCTCGCGCCGCGCGCCTTCGCCAGCCAGGCGATGGCGCTCTGGTTCCTCGGCAGCGCCGCCGGCCAGGCCATCGCCGCCCAGCTCATCCAGGCGATGGGAGGCCTGAGCGACGCGGCGTACTACCTCGTCAACGGTGTCATCACGCTCGTCGTCGCCGGGGTGCTCCTCGCGCTCGTGCCGTGGATCCGGCGCAAGATGGCCACGGCCGAGCTGCACGCCACCGACCGGGTCGACAGCGTCGACCGCGTCGCGGTGCACTGACGTGATCGTCACCCTCGACGGCGTCACCCCGGCGGTCCACGAGACCGCCTGGGTGGCGCCCAGCGCCGACCTCGTCGGGGCCGTCGACCTCCGGGCGGGCTCGAGCGTCTGGTACACCGCCGTGCTCCGCGCCGATGTCGACCCCATCGTGCTCGGCGAGCGCAGCAACCTGCAGGACGGCGTCGTCGTGCACACCGACGCCGGGCACCCGACGAGCATCGGTGCCGGCGTCTCGGTCGGCCACCGCGCCGTGCTCCACGGCTGCACCATCGAGGACGACTGCCTCGTCGGCATGGGGTCGGTCGTGCTCAACGGCGCCCACATCGGCGCGGGCAGCCTCATCGCCGCGGGCGCCGTCGTGCCCGAGGGGGCGGTCATCCCGCCCCGGTCCCTCGTCGCCGGGGTGCCCGGGAGGGTCCGCCGCGAGATCGACGACCCCGGCCTTGCGCGCATCCGCGCCAATGCCGAGATCTACGTCGAGCTGGCCCGCCGCCACCGTGCGGCCACCAGCGCCTGAGCACGCGCACGCGCGGCGGCCGGCCACACGGCATACCCTCCGCTGGTTCGAGGTGATGTCGTGAGCGATGTCGGTGCCGGGATCACCTCGAACGAGCCGAACCCTCCGCTGGTTCGAGGTGATGTCGTGAGCGATGTCGGTGCCGGGATCACCTCGAACGGCGGGTCAGCGGAGCAGCAGGACCGCGGCGACGACGCCGGCGACGACGACGAGCACCCGGAAGAGCGTCGGCGGAAGGCGGCGGCCGATGCGGGCTCCGACGTAGCCGCCGACGACCGACCCTGCCGCGAGCAGCCCGATGGCCTGCCAGTCGAGGTCGGCGACGGCGACGAAGATGATGCCGGCGACGACGTTGCCGGCGAAGATCGCAAGGGTCTTGAGGGCGTTGACGACGCGCAGGTCGATGTCGAGCCCGAGCCCGAGGACGGCGACCATCATGACGCCGGAGCCCGCCCCGAAGTAGCCGCCGTACACGCCCGTCAGCAGCGCGAAGAAGGTCGTCACCGGTCCCATCCGGGTGCGCGGACCGAGGTCCTTGCCGCCGCGGGCGCGTAGGCGGCGCGCGACCCAGGGCTGCACGCCGACGAGCAGGCAGGTGAAGAGGATCAGCCACGGGGCGACGGCCTCAAAGACGCTCGACGGCAGGGCGAGCAGGAGGACCGCGCCGCCGACCGAACCGACCGCGCACGTGGCGACGACGGTCCACGTGATGCGTGGGTGCTCGCGCAGCTCGGCCCGGTAGCCGAACGACCCGCTGACGCCCGCGGGGACGAGCCCGACGGTGTTGGACGCGTTGGCGACGACGGGTGGGAGCCCCACGGCGAGCAGGACCGGGAAGCTGAGGAGCGAGGCGACCCCGACCGTCGTCGTGAGGATGCCGGCGCCGAGACCCGCCCCGAGCACCGCGAGCATCTGGAGGGACGTCACGACCCGTCTCGCAGCAGCGCCACGTCGCTGACCATGACGACGTGGGCGTGCATCGCGGCCGCGGCTGCCTCGGGGTCGCAGGCGCGGATGGCGTCGGCGATGGCCTGGTGCCCGACGAGGGAGTCGGCCGGCCGGCCGGGCTGGGAGAGCGACTCGATGCGCGTCTCGCGGACGAGGTCGCGGATCTCGTCCATGAGGCGGGCGAGCAGGAGCGAGTGGGCGGCTGCGGTCACGGCGCCGTGGAAGCGCTCGTCGCCCTCGACACCGCGCCCACCGGCCTCGATGTCGCGGGCCATCTCGGCCAGAGCCTCGTCGATGCGGGCGAGGTCGTCGGCGGTGCGGCGGGCCGCCGCGAGTGCCGCGATCTTCGTCTCGAGGGCGTCGCGGGTGTCGATGATCTCGGGGAGCCGGTGGGCGTGGGCGTGGATCGCCTCGACGATCCGGCGCGGGCCGGGGGCGTCGGACAGAACGGTGCCGTCGCCGTGCCGGACCGTCACGACGCCGATCACCTCGAGGGCGACGAGGGCCTGGCTCAGGGTGGCGCGGCTGACGCCGAGGCGCTGCGCGAGCTCGCGCTCGGGGGGCAGCCGGTCGCCCGTCGTGAGACCGTTCGAGTCGATCCACGACGTGATCTGCTCGGCCACCTGTTCGTAGAGCCGGGTCCTCGTGAGGCGCGGCAGCCCCGATGTCGACATGGGGTCACTCTATTGACAGTTGGACAATTGACCTATTGGCTAGGCCACTGAGCCAGCCATGAGCCTCGTCACCACGGCGTTCCTCATGCAGGCGAACCGGCCCGACACCACCAGCGAACCGGTGTACTACAAACAGATCCTCACCTACAGCGTCAACGTGGTCATCGCCGGCCCGTTGCTCGTGTGGGCCGCCCCGATCCTCCCCGGATGGTGAACGAATGACCGCTCTCGGCCCCCTCTCCGACATCCTCGTCGTCGACCTCTCGCGCGCCCTCGCGGGTCCGCACGCCACGATGATGCTCGCCGACCAGGGCGCACGCGTCATCAAGGTCGAGGCCCCCGGACGCGGGGACGACACCCGTGGCTGGGGTCCGCCCTTCGTCGGCGAGGAGGGTCGACGCGAGTCGACGTACTTCCTGTCGGCCAACCGCAACAAGGAGTCGATCACCCTCGACCTCAAGGACGAGACGGACCGCGACGTCCTGCTCGCGCTCGTCGACCGGGCCGACGTGCTCGTCGAGAACTTCCGCACCGGCGTGCTCGAGCGGCTCGGCCTGGGCATCGACTCGCTCATGGAGCGCAACCCGCGGCTCGTCGTGCTCTCGATCACCGGCTTCGGCCACGACGGCCCCGAGGGCGGCCGCGCCGGCTATGACCAGATCGCCCAGGGCGAGGCCGGGGTCATGTCGCTCACCGGCTCCGGGCCCGACGACCCGCAGCGCGTCGGGGTCCCGATCGCCGACCTGCTCTCCGGGATGTACGGCGCCTACGGCGTCGTCGCGGCCCTCAACGAGCGGCACCGCACCGGCAAGGGCACCGTCGTGCGCACCTCGCTGCTGGCAGCGGTCGTCGGCGTGCACGCCTTCCAGGGCACCCGGTGGACGGTGGCCGGGGAGGTGGGCCGCTCGGCCGGCAACCACCACCCGTCGATCAGCCCCTACGGGCTCTTCCACTGCCGCGACGGCTCCGTGCAGATCGCCGTCGGCAGCGAGGGGCTGTGGCAGCGGCTGTGCGCGGCCTTCGGGCTCGACCCGGCGGCCGAGGGGCTCGCGACGAACGCCGAACGCGTCGCCGAGCGCGAGCGGGTCATCGAGGTCGTCGAGGCGGCCTTCGCCGACTGGGACGCCGAGCCGTTGCTGGCCCGGCTCGCCGAGGTCGGCGTGCCGGCGGGCAAGGTGCGCAGCCTCGACGAGGTGTATGCGTGGGACCAGACCGCGAGCCAGGGCCTGCTCGTCGAGGTCGATCACCCGACGCTCGGACCGCTGACACTGCCCGGGCCGCCCCTGCGCTTCTTCGACGGCGACGGCACCGAGGTGACCCGCCGCCACCACGACGCACCGCCCACCCTCGACGAGGACGGCGCGGCGATCCGCGCCTGGCTGAAGGAGGAGTGATGCCGCGCCGACCGTGGACCGCGCGCGAGCTGCTCGACCTCGTGCTCGACGCCGGCTCCTTCGAGTCGTGGGACGAGCCGATCGACATCAGTGGCCAGCCCGAGGACTACCGCCGGCAGCTCGAGGCGGCGGCCGCCAGGGCCGGCACCGATGAGTCCGTGCTGACCAGGCGCGGCCTCGTACGTGGTCGGCCCGTGGCCGTCGTCGTCAACGAGTTCCGCTTCCTCGCCGGATCGATCGGACGCGCCGCGGCCGAGCGCATCACGGCTGCCGTCAGGCGGGCCACCGCGGAGGGCCTGCCCGTCCTCGCCTTCACCGCGTCGGGCGGCACGCGCATGCAGGAGGGGACGCCCGCGTTCATCGAGATGGTCGAGATCTCACGGGCGCTCATGGCCCACCGGCAGCCCGGTTGCCCTATCTCGTGCACCTGCGCCACCCGACGACCGGGGGCGTGTACGCGTCGTGGGGGTCCCTCGGGCACGTGACCGTCGCCGAGCCCGGCGCCCTCGTCGGCTTCCTCGGTCCCAAGGTCTACGAGGCGCTCAACGGCGAGCCCTTCCCGTCCGGCGTGCAGACGGCCGAGAACCTCGCCGCCAAGGGGGTGCTCGACGCCGTCGTGGCGGCCGAGGACCTGCCGATGCTCGTCGACCGCGCGCTCGGCGTCCTCGTCGACGGTCCGACGCTGCCGCGCCTCGACCACCGCGCGGGTGAGCCGAGCCGGCACCTGTCCGCGTGGGAGTCCATCGAGGTGACGCGTCGCCCCGACCGGGCCGGCGTGAGGGAGCTGCTCCGCTAAGCGCCAGCGGACTGAGTGCTCAGGTCGGGGTGAGGTCGACGAGGTGCAGGTGCAGGGGTGCGCCGCTGGGGGCGGGGTAGCGCCGTCCGAGTCTGGCTGGTGGTCTGTGTCGGTCTGGCTGTTTCTGGTCGACGTCGGGGTCTGGGTTGGGGTCGGGGGCCGGGGTGAGGTGTGGTGGGTGCGGGGTTGGTGGTCGATGGGGTGGGCCGATGAGCAGGCCGGTGTCGGTGTGGAAGGTCNGTCGGGTCGGGTGGGGTCGCCGGTGATGGTGAACTCGCCGCGGTGGTGGCCGTCGTGGTGGAAGGGGCACAGGCCCAGGAGGTTGGTGGTGTCGGTGGGTCCACCGTCGCGCCAGTGCTGGAGGTGGTGGATCTCGAGGTTTCGGGTGCTCCCGCAGCCGGGGAACCGGCAGCCGCGGTCCCGGTCGAGGACCAGGACCCGGGTGCGGTGCGGGACGACGCGTTGGCTNNGGAGGCGGGGTCGGCCGGTGAGCCAGCCGCCGTCGGTGTCGAGGTGGACCTGCACCCTGTATCGGGCCCGCCGCGCGGCCCCACCCGAACCACCGGCACCGTGACTGCCGGTCGTGGTGGTGGTGGCGGCGTCGAGGGAGCGGGTGGCGAGCACGGTCAGGGCGTCGGCCCAGGTGATGCGGGGCCGGCCGCCGTCGGTCTCGGTCCAGGTCGGGTGCAGCACGTCCCCGTTGAGCAGCTGCCGGTCGGTCTGGCCGCCGCCGTCGGTGTCGTCACCGCTGGTGAGGGTGTGGAAGAGGTGGTCCTTCGCCTCCGCCAACGCTGACTCGATGAGGGCGCCGACCTCGGCGGGCGCGTCATAACGCAGCCGGAACCGCCCCTCGGCGTCCGTCCCCATCGTCAGGCGGGCCGGCTCGACCGGCGTGGCCTTCACCCCGGTGGTGGACGCGGTGTCCTCCTCGGACCCTTCGTCGGGTTGGAGGGTGAAGTCGTAGCGGGTGACGGAGCGTTGCAGCTGGGTGACGGTCGCGTGCTGCGCGAACTCGGCGGCCGTCGCGTCGAACGCGGCGGGGGTGTGCCGGGCCACGACCGCGGCCTGGTCCAGGCTGATCCGCCCCTCCCGCAGCGCGGCGGCCGTGGCGGGCAGCTCCCGGGCGCGGCGGGCGAGCAGGATCACCGCGCCCGCCTGGCCCCGGGACAGTCCCGCGCGCAGCATCAGCCAGTGCTCGGGTGAGCGCAGACCGCCGGCCTGCCACGACCCCTCCGACAGGACGGTGNGGGACGCGACGTGCTCCCAGTCCTGCTCGATCTGCTGCGCGGTCCGGCTCTGCTCCATACCCTCTATCGTACAGGTGTTCGAACGACACGACAAGACTTGTCCACACGAAATCCACTGTCCCGCAACACAACTCGTAGCGAACCGTCAGCGGAAGCGGGCGGCGAACTCGCCCGGCGTCATGCCTGTCGCCTTGCGGAAGTCACGGGTGAAGTGCGCCTGGTCGGCGTAGCCCAGGTCGACCGCGATGCCGGCCAGCTCGGCCTCGGAGTCGCGCAGACGGTCCGCCGCCTCCTGGAGCCGGCGACGACGGATGAGCCACTTGGGTCCGAGCCCGATCCGCTTGTGCAGCAGGCGTTGCAGGGTGCGCTCGTTGATGTCGAAGCGAGCGCACAGGTCGTCGACACGCAGCAGCTCGGGCGAGGTCTCGACGTCCTCGATGATGGCGTTGACGATGAGGCCCTCGTCGTCGACGGGCAGCAGCGGCCGCAGGGCGTCCTCGACGACCTCGCGTGCGTCCGCGTGCGCCGCGGGCGACCTCGGGTCGGGCCGCATCAGCGACCGCACGCGCCTGGTGAGGCCCGGGCCGTCGATCGTCGTCACCGTCGACAGGTCGACGTAGCGGTCGGTCATCCGGCGCACGGGCTCACCGGTCAGGAGGTGTCCGGCTGCGGGCTGGAGCATGAGACCGACCGCCCAGCCGCGCCCGGTGAGCATGGTGTGCGAGAGGCCGGACACGACCCCGTAGAAACGGGCGTAGGTGTCGGAGACGACGACGAGGCACACGGGGTACTGCAGCACCCGCTGCACCGAGTCGCGTCCTTCCGGCACGTCCCACACCGGGATCCAGAACCGGCGGGCGAGGTCGGTGAGGTCCGGGGAGACGGAGGCGCGGGCGATCGACCACGTGTGGTCGGTGGGGTCGACGAGGTGGGCCCGCTCGATGTCGTCGCGGGCCGCCGTCCGTCCTGCGCCGGTGGACGTCGTCACGAGGGGAAAGTACCAAGACCCACCGACGGCGGGCTTCCTGGCGTGACCCCCCATGACCTCGACCACCCCCTCAGCCGTCGGACGCCCGCGAGGGCCTGAGCGGTCAACGCGCCCAGAGGTACTCGACCTCGGGACGTCCCGCGCCGGCATACCTCGACCGTCGCACGGCGACCCTGGTCTCACAGAGGTACTCGGCGTAGCGGCGCGCGGTGACCCGGCTGACGCCGAGCTCCTCTCCGAGCTCGGTCGCCGAGCGGCCCGTGTCGGCGTCGCGCAACAGGCGTGAGACGCGAGCGAGCAGCTCCTCGCCCATCCCCTTGGGCAGCCGCGCCTCGGTCGCCACGCGCGCGCCGGCGAAGACCTCGTCGACCTCGGCCTGCGTGCCGATCTCGGCGCCGCTCGTCACCTGGTCGCGGTAGGCGCGGTAGGCGAGCAGCCGCTCGCGCAGCGTCGCGAAGACGAAGGGCTTGAGGAGGTACTGCACGATCCCGAGCGACACGGCGGCGCGGACGACGTCGAGGTCCCGCGCCGACGTGACCGCGATGACGTCGGCGCGGTGGCCGGCGGCACGCATGGCGCGCACGACGTCGAGACCGTGCCGGTCGGGGAGGTTCATGTCGAGCAGGACGACGTCGATCTCCTTGTCCTGCAAGGTCTTCAGCGCCGCCTGGGACGTGCCCACGGTCGCGACGACCTCGAAGCCGTCGACGCGGCCGACGTATGCCGTGTGGGCCTCGGCCGCGATCGGCTCGTCCTCGACGACGAGGACCCGCAGCACCGCGGACACCGGTGGCTCAGTCATCGCCACCACCCGCCGGCAGCCGCACCGTGAACGTCGCACCCGGCGGACCCGACACCTCGAGCGTCCCCCCGAGCCGGTCGACGGTCTGCCCCACGAGGGCCAGCCCGATGCCGCGGCGCCCGGCGCTGCCCTGCTCCTTCGTCGACCAGCCGCGCCGGAAGGCGTCGTCGACCGCGCCCGGCGGCAGGCCCGGCCCGTCGTCGGAGACCTCGAGGACGGCATACGCGTCCTCGACCCGGGAGTCGAAGCGCACGTGCCGCTCCGGCCGGGGGGTCCCGGGCTCGCCGGCCACGGCATCGAGGGCGTTGTCGATGAGGTTGCCCGCGATGGTCACGACGTCCCGGGTGGGCGCGACGTCGCGCGGCCAGTGCGCCCCCGGCTCGATCTCGAAGGCGATGCCGCGCTCGTGCGCCTCGGCCGCCTTGCCGAGCAGCAGCGCCGTGAGCGCCGGCTCGTCGACCGAGCCGACGACGCGGTCGGTGAGCAGCTGCGAGACCTGCAGCTCGTCCGTGGCGAAGTCCAGCGCGCGGTCGGTGTGCCCGAGCTCGATGAGGCTGACGATGGTGTGGAGCCGGTTGGCCGACTCGTGCGCCTGCGACCGGAGCGCCTCGGTGAGGCCGCGGGCCGAGTCGAGCTCGCCCGTCAGGGCCTCGAGATCGGTGCGGTCGCGCAGGGTCGCGACGTGGCCGAGCAGGCGCCCCTGCCAGCGCGCCGGGCCGCGGTTGAGCACGAGCACCCGGGCCGACGTCACGTGCAGCTCGTCCTCGTGGGCGGCGTCGTCGGTGAGCGCGGCCGTCAGGGCCGGCGTCAGTCCCAGCTCGGCGACCGGTCGACCCACGGCGTCGGCGGGCAGGGCGAGGAGCCGGGTCGCCTCGTCGTTCGCGAGCCGGAGCCGGCCGTCGAGATCGGTGATGATGAGGCCCTCGGTGACGGCGTGGAGGACGGCGTCGTAGTACTCGTACATCTCGCGCAGCTGCTGCTCGCCGAGGCCGTGCGTCTGTCGTCGGATGCGGCGGGACACCAGACCCGTCCCGAGCCCCGACAGCAGCGCCGCCACGAGTCCCGCGAGCAGCAGCCCCGGCAGCTGGGCGCGCACCCGCTCGCCGACCGCCGACTTGCGGATGCCGACGGAGACGAGCGCCACGACCGTGCCCTGGTCGGTCACGGGGACCACGACCCGCGACGACGGCCCGAGGGTGCCGGTGTAGTCCTCCTCGACGACCCCGCCCGCGAGCGCCGCCTCCGTGTGGCCGAGGAACGTCTTCCCGATCTGGGTCGGGTCGGGATGGGTGTAGCGGATCGCGTCGCGGCTCATGACGACGACGAAATCGGTGCCCGACTCGACCCGCACGCGCTCGGCGTAGGGCTGGAGCGCGGCCGACGGGTCGGGACCCTGCACGCCGGCGACGACGTCGGGCGTCGCGGCCATCGTCTCGGCCACCGCGAGGGCGCGGGCGATGGCCTCCTGGTCACCGGCCCGCTGCGCCTGGCCGTACACCCCGGCGAGCCCGGCGGCGACGACGAGCACGGCGATGAGCACCTGCAGCGCGAAGGTCTGCCCCGCGACGCTCCAGCGACCGGGTGCACCGAGCACCCGGGTGGCGGTCGACGAGAGCGAGCTCAACGGCATACCTCGGGCCGCGAGAACTCAATGAACACAAAGGTGACCCTAGTCACTGGCCACGGCAGCCTCGTCACATTCACCGGTCCCGCGCCCAGCGTGGGACCCAGCCAACGGAGGTCACCGTGAGTTCCACCGCCGACAGCGCCGTCGACGCCCAGCCGGGCTCGGCACCCAAGCGCGACCGCACCCATTTCCTCTACATCGCCGTCATCGTCGCCATGGTGGCGGGCATCCTCGTGGGATGGGCCTTCCCCGAGGTGGGCAAGAGCCTCAAGCCCCTCGGCACCGGCTTCGTCAACCTCATCAAGATGATGATCACGCCGATCATCTTCTGCACCATCGTCCTCGGCATCGGCTCGGTCCGGAAGGCCGCCCAGGTCGGCAAGGTCGGCGGTCTCGCCCTCGGCTACTTCATCACGATGTCGACGGTGGCCCTCGCGATCGGCCTCGTCGTCGGCAACATCATCAAGCCGGGCGACAGCCTCAACCTGACGGCCGCGGTCGCGGAGTCCGGGCAGTCGCAGATCGCCGCCGAGTCGGAGGGCACGGTCGACTTCCTCCTCGGCCTCATCCCCGACACGCTGGTCTCCGCGCTGACGTCGGGCTCGGTGCTCCAGGCACTGCTCATCGCGCTCCTCGTCGGCTTCGCGCTCCAGCAGATGGGCAAGACCGGTGAGCCGATCCTCCATGCCATCAAGTACCTCGAGCGCCTCGTCTTCCGCCTCATGGCGATGATCATGTGGGCCGCCCCGATCGGCGCGTTCGGCGCGATGGCCGCCCTCGTCGGTGCCACCGGCATCGGCTCGCTCAAGAGCCTGGGCCTGCTCATGGTCGCCTTCTACGCGACGTGCGCGATCTTCGTCTTCGCCTTCCTCGGCAGCATCCTCAAGGTCGTCACGGGGATGAACGTCTTCTCGCTCTTCCGCTACCTCGGCCGCGAGTTCCTCCTCATCCTGTCGACGTCGTCGTCGGAGTCGGCCCTGCCGCGCCTCATCGCCAAGATGGAGCACCTCGGCGTCTCCCGCCCGGTCGTCGGCATCACCGTGCCGACCGGCTACTCCTTCAACCTCGACGGCACCGCGATCTACCTGACGATGGCGAGCCTCTTCATCGCCGAGGCCATGGACAAGCCGTTCAGCATCGGCGAGCAGATCTCGCTCCTCGTCTTCATGATCATCGCGAGCAAGGGCGCTGCGGGCGTCAGCGGCGCCGGTCTGGCGACCCTCGCCGGTGGCCTCCAGTCGCACCGCCCCGACCTCGTGCCCGGCGTCGGCTTCATCGTCGGCATCGACCGCCTCATGAGCGAGGCCCGCGCGCTGACGAACTTCGCCGGCAACGCCATCGCGACCGTCCTCATCGGCACCTGGGTGGGCGAGATCGACCGCGACAAGGCGTCGCGCGTCCTCTCCGGCCAGGACCGCTTCGACGAGGCGAGCATGCTCGACCACGACGACGAGGTCCTGGACGACCAGGTCCCGGACGCACGCAGTCACGAGCCCGAGCTCGTCGGCGCCAGTCGCTGACACGACCGTCGAAGGGCCGCGAACCTGCCGGGTTCGCGGCCCTTCTCCGTGGTCGTGGCCCATGTCACTCCTGCGCGTAGGGCACTTCGGGAACCTTTGGCACACATAGGGATTCCCGCTTGCGTATGCCGTCTGCCACGTCCCTGGACCGCGCTCGCTTTGCGCTCGTCCCCCCATCTTCGACACAGTGGACGCTTCTTCGAGACATCTGTGACACGTAACTGTGAGGAGACAGACGGCACCTCGTCGGGGTGCCGTCCATGACGTATGAGTGAACTGACCAAGAGTCCCGACGACGCGCTGCACCCGGCGCTCGAACCGCCACCCGTGAACCACGAGGAGGCCGCACCCTCCCGGGTCGACACGGTCGTCTTCGGCGTCGCGGCGGCTGTCGCCATCGCGTTCGTGCTGTGGGGCGCCCTCGACACCGAGAGCCTCAGCGCGAGCGCCACCGCCGGCCTCGACTTCGTCGTCCACAACACCGGCTGGCTCTTCTCGCTCGTCGCCTCCGGCTTCGTCGTCTTCGTCATCTGGCTGGCCGCGAGCAAGTACGGCAACATCCCCCTCGGCGGTGACGGCGAGGCCCCCGAGTTCCGCACGTCGTCGTGGGTGGCGATGATGTTCTCCGCCGGCATGGGCATCGGCCTGATGTTCTACGGCGTCACCGAGCCGCTCACCCACCTCGTGACCCCGCCGCCCGGCACCGGTGCCAAGGGCAACCCCGAGGCCGTGCAGACCGCGATGGCCACGACGATGTTCCACTGGTCGCTGCACCCGTGGGCCATCTACGGGGTCGTCGGTCTCGCCGTCGCGTACGGCGTGTTCCGCAAGGGCCGCTCGCTGCTCATCAGCTCGGCCTTCGCCCCGCTCTTCGGCGAGAAGCGTGCGAACGGCCCGGCCGGCCGCGTCATCGACATCTTCGCGATCTTCGCGACGCTCTTCGGCTCCGCGACCTCGCTCGGCCTCGGCGCCCTGCAGATCGGCTCCGGCCTCGAGATCGTCGGCGGCATCGGCACGGTCGGCAACGGCGTGCTCATCGGCATCATCGCCGTCCTGACCGTCTGCTTCATCCTCTCGGCCGTCTCCGGCATCGAGAAGGGCATCCAGTGGCTCTCGAACATCAACATGGTGCTCGCCCTGGCTCTCGCCTTCTTCGTCTTCGTCGTCGGCCCGACGGTCTTCATCCTCAACCTCGTGCCGACGACCATCGGCTCCTACTTCAAGGACCTCGCGATGATGTCGGCCCGCACCGACGCCGCGGGTGGCGACGGCATGAAGGACTGGCTCGCGGGCTGGACGATCTTCTACTGGGCCTGGTGGGTCAGCTGGACGCCGTTCGTCGGCATGTTCATCGCGCGCATCTCGCGTGGCCGCACGATCCGCCAGTTCGTCTCCGGCGTGCTGCTCGTGCCGTCCGTCGTCTCGCTCATCTGGTTCGCCATCTTCGGCGGCGCGGGCATCGACCAGCAGCAGAACGGCCAGGACATCGCCGGGCAGGCCTCGCCCGAGGGCTCGCTCTTCGCGATGCTCGGCAACCTTCCCTGGCCGACCGTGACCGCGGTCGTCGTCATGCTCCTCGTCGCGATCTTCTTCGTGTCGGGTGCCGACGCCGCGTCGATCGTCATGGGCACGCTCTCGGAGAAGGGCACGCTCGAGCCGTCGAAGAAGACCGTGGTCTTCTGGGGCGCGGCCACGGGTGCCGTCGCCGCGACCATGCTGCTCATCGGCGGCGAGGACGCCTTGTCGGGCCTGCAGAACGTCACGATCGTCGCGGCCCTGCCCTTCCTCGTGATCATGGTCGGGTTGGCCGTCGCGCTCGTGAAGGACCTGTCGCGCGACCCGCAGGTCGTCCGGCGCCAGTATGCCGTCGCGGCCGTCGAGCACGCCGTCGTCGCGGGCGTCAGCGAGCACGGTGACGACTTCTCGCTCACGGTGCAGGAGACCGCGCCCGGCGAGGGCGTCGGCGAGATGGTCCAGACCGACCCCGTCGCCGACCCGGTCGTGGCCGAGGACGTCGCGGCGCAGGACGGGCTGGGCGGCGCGGTCGACGAGCAGACCGAGAAGGTCGGCGCGTCGATGCGCCTCTGACCGAGGTCGCGTCAGACCGTCACCGGCAGACCCCTCGAGCGCGCCGCATCATCCGCCTGGCCGGATGATGCGGCGCTCGATCGCCGCCGCGACCGCGCCGGCTCGGGTATCGACGCCGAGCTTGGTGTAGACGTGCGAGAGGTGCGACTTCACGGTCGCCTCCGAGACGAGGAGCTCGCGCGCCATGTCGCGGTTGCCGAGCCCCCGGGCGAGCAGCTCGAGCACCTCCACCTCCCGCTCCGTGACGACCGGACCGGGTGAGGCGGTGCGCCGGACGAGCCGGGCCGCCACCGAAGGCGCGAGCACCGTCTCGCCGCGTGCGGTGGCGCGGATGCCCGCGAAGAGCCGGTCGGGCGGAGCGTCCTTGAGGAGGTAGCCGAGGGCGCCTGCGTCGAGTGCCCGCAGGATGTCGGCCTCGGTGTCGTAGGTCGTCAGCACCAGCACGTGCGGCGGGTGCGGCAGGGCTCGCAGCCGAGCGGTCACCTCCGCCCCGCCCGGCCCGTCGCCGAGGCCCAGGTCCATGAGGACCACGTCGGGGCGTTCCGCCGTGACGACCCGCACGGCGCTCGCCAGGTCGCTCGCCTCACCGACGACGGCGATGCCCTCCTGCCCGTCGACGAGCGCGCGCAGGCCCGCGCGCACGACGGGGTGGTCGTCGACGAGGACGACGCGCACGACGTCGGAGCCGCTGTCAGCCACGGGGTTCCTCCACCACGAGGGGGAAGCGCACCGTCACGGTCGTGCCCTCACCCGGGGCGCTCTCGACGGCGGCGCTGCCGCCGAGGCCCGACGCCCGTTCGCGTATGCCGTCCAGCCCGTGTCCGCGGTCTCCGCGCGCTCCCGGGCGGCGGGCCGGGTCGAAGCCGTGCCCGTCGTCGCGGACGTCGAGGCGCACCTCGTCCGAGAGGAAGGTGAGGCTGACGACGGCCCGGGTGGCGTCGGCGTGCTCGACGACGTTGGCCACGGCTCCCCGCGCCGACCGGACGAGCGCGCTCGCGACAGCGGGGTCCACGGCGACGGGGGCACCGTGGACCCGGACCTGCACGTCGAGCCCGTGGGTCCCGCCGGCGACCCGCTCGAGGGCCGCCGTCAGGGCGTCGCCGGTCGCGTCGTCCTCGAGGCCGGCCGGGGCGAGGTCGCGCACCACGCGGCGCACCTCGTCGAGCCCCTCACGCGCCGCGACGCCGGCGGTGGCGACGTGCTCGCGGGCGGCGGCGGGCATGCGGTCCCAGTCCTGCTCAGCCGCGCTGAGGAGCAGCGTGATGCTCGAGAGGCCTTGGCCCACGGAGTCGTGGATCTCCCGCGACAGCCTGGTCCGCTCGGCGAGGGCGCCCGAGCGGCGTTGGGCCGCAGCGAGATCGGCCTGTGCATCGGTGAGCTCGTCGATGAGGGTCTGTCGGGTGCGCGCCTCGCGCTCCAGTGCGCGGTACGACAGCACGGTGACGAGCGCGATGCCGACGGGCCCGACGACGACCGTCGGGTCCAGCTCGTCGATGATGCGACTCCACGCCACGCTGACGACCGTGGTCATGACGACGACGACCGTGACGGCATACGCGAAGGGAAGGACCTGGAGCACGGCGAAGGCCACCGGCACCGCCGTCCACGCGAAGGACGGGGCGACGAGGCTGAGGGCCACCCACAGGACGACGACGACCGTGATCCACACGTACGGCCAGGCGGCGTGGCCGGCGACGAGCCGACGGGTGAGGTAGGCGGCGCCGAGGACGGCCGCACCCGCGAGGACGAGCACCGCCGTGCCGTCGAGGTCGTGGCGCAGGAGATAGCGCACCGAGCACGTCACGAGGAGCGCGACGAGGACGGCGTCGAGCCACCGGTCGAGTCGCGCCACCGGCGCGAGGATGCCCTCCTCCATGACCGGCAGCCTAGGGACGTCGAGGGCGCGTCGGCATCATCCGATCGGCTATCCGGGAGTGGCCGGTCGCCCGACGCGGTGGACGGGGTGCGCCCGCGACGGTGGTGGGACTGCACCGACCCCACCGCGATCCCCATCGGAGACCACCATGACGCGCACCCCCACAGTCCTCACGGTCCTCACCGTCCTCGCCGCCGCGCCCCTGCTGCTCCCCGCTCAGGCCCAGGCACAGCCGTCTGACCGCGGCCGACCGGGGACCTACCTGCTGACGGGTGACACCGGCGGCTCGAAGTTCGAGGGCATCGGCGCCGACGAGCGCCGGGGCCTCTTCTACGTCAGCGAGACGACGGGCGGGGAGATCCACCGCGGATCGGCGGGGGTCGCGCAGACCGAGGAGTGGCTCGGTGGCGACGGGACCGACGGTCGCTTCACGGCGCGTGGCGTCACGACCGACGCCGGCGGGCGCGTCTACGTCGCCGGCGGGCCCAACGGCATCGGCACCGGACGACCCGACCTCTGGGTGTACTCGCCCGACGGCGAGCTGCTCGCGGCCCTCCGGGCACCGGACGGGAACGTCTTCCTCAACGACGTCGCCATCGGGCCGGACGGCGCCGCCTACTTCACGAACTCCAACGCGCCGCAGGTCTACCGGGTCGCCCGCGACGGTGGCGACTGGTCCGTGACGCAGTGGGCCGACGCGACGGGCACGATCGAGCAGCGGCCCGGCTTCAACCTCGGCGGCGTCGTCGTCAGTGCCGACCGCTCCGCCCTCGTCGTCGCCCAGGGCAACGCCGGGCTGCTCTGGCGCTTCGACCTCGCGACCGGGGCCGCGACGTCCGTGGACACCGGCGGCGCCGCCCTCACCGACGCCGACGGGCTCGTGCGGCAGGGCTCGCGCCTGACCGTAGTGCGCAACGTCGCCCGGATGCTCGCCACGCTCGAGCTGACCGCCGACGGACGCAGCGCACGGCTCGTCTCGCAGCAGGCCACCGACCCGGCCCGCGTGCTGACGACGGCGAAGGTGCTGCACGGCCGCACGCTCTACGTCGACAGCAAGTTCGACGAGCCGGTGGCGTCCGGACCCTACGAGGTCGTCACCGACCCGCTGGCACGATGAGCACCATGGGACGAGGCAGCAGGGGGACGGCAGCGGTGGCGGCCCTCGCCGGGCTCGCGCTCACCACCCTCGTCGCCTGCACCTCGAGTGGCCCCGCGACCACGGTGACCCCAGCAGCAGCACCGGCCACCGCGACCGGCGCGGCGACGAGGCCACTCGACGAGGAGACGGTGACGCCGTCGGCGGCCGATCGGGCGCTGCTCGACGCCGACCTGCGGGCCGCCGCGTGGGACGACGACCTGCCGCGCGCCACGGCCCTCGTCGCGCGGGGCGCGGACGTCAACGCCAAGGACGACACCCAGCAGTCGGCGTACCTCATCGCCACGAGCGAGGGCCGCCTCGGGCTGCTCCGGCTGGCGCTCGCGCACGGCGCCCGGGTCGACGACAAGGACAGCTGGAACGGCACCGGCCTCATCCGTGCGGCCGAGCGCGGGCACGGTCTCGTCGTCGGTGCGCTGCTCCGGGCCGGCATCGACCGCAACCACGTCAACCGGATCGGCTACCAGGCGGTCCACGAGGCCGTCTGGCTCGGGCGCGACACCACGACCTACGTCGACACGGTCCGCCTCCTCGTGGCCGGCGGTGCCGAGCTCACCCGACCCTCGCGCGACGAGGGCCTCACCCCGCTCCAGATGGCCCGCGAACGCGGGTTCGACCGACTGACAGGAGTCCTCGTGACAGCGACCACCACCGACCCCGTCAAGGACCCGGACGCCGCCCTCCTCGCGGCCGCGTCGAGCGGCGACGCCGACGGAGTGGCTCTGGCCCTGCGCGCGGGTGCGGGTCTCGAGACGCGGGACGCGAAGCAGCGCACCGCGCTGCTGCTCGCGGCCACCGGCGACCACGTCGACGCCGCACGGGTGCTCGTCGCGATGGGTGCCGACCCAGACGCCCTGGACGACCGCCACGACACGCCGTGGCTCGTCACCGGCGTCACCGGCAGCGTCCCGATGCTCGAGGCGCTCCTGCCCGCGGGACCCGACCTGACCATCCGCAACCGCTTCGGCGGTGTCTCCGTCATCCCCGCGAGCGAGCGCGGCCACGTGGACTACGTGCGCCGCGTCGTCACGACCGGCATCGACGTCGACCACGTCAACGACCTCGGCTGGACCGCTCTGCTCGAGGCCGTCATCCTCGGCGACGGCGGTGAGCGCCACCAGCAGATCGTGCGCATCCTGCTCGACGCCGGCGCCGACCGGTCCATCGCCGACAAGGACGGGGTCACCGCGCTCGAGCACGCCCGCGCCAAAGGGTATGCCGCCATCGCCCGGATCCTCGAGCGTCCCTGACCCGCTGGGCGAGTCAGGGACGGCCGGCCCCACGCGACCAGACCGTGGCGGCCGGCTTCCCCCTACTTGGTGAAGCCGGCTGTCAGGCCGCTCAGCAGCTGACGGCGTCCGACGACGTAGAGCGCGAGAATCGGCAGCGCGGTGAGCAGCACGGCGGCGAGAATGGCCGGCACGTTGATGCCGTACTGGCCCTGGAAGGTCCACAGCGCGAGCGGCAGCACCCGCAGGTTCGGGCTCTGGGTGAGCACGAGCGGGAGCAGGAAGCCGTTCCAGATGAGCAGGGCGTTGTAGATCGTCACCGTCACGAGCGCCGGGCGCGTCAGCGGGAGGGCGAGCCGCCAGAGCGTCTGCCACTCGCTGCAGCCGTCGAGGCGCATCGACTCGAAGAGCTCGTTGGGCACGTCGCGGATGAAGTTGGACAGGACGAGGACCGAGAGCGGGATCGCGAATGCGATCGACGGCAGGATCAGCGCCAGCAGGGTGTCGTAGAGGTGCAGCCGGATGATGATGAGGTACACCGGGATGATCGTCGCCTGCAGCGGGATCGCCAGGCCCATCAGCAGGACCGCGTTCGTGGACTTGAGGAACCAGTGCGGCCGGCTCCGGATGATCGCGAAGGCGGCCATGAACGAGACGAGGACCGCCGGGATGACCGCGCCGACCGTGACGATGACGCTGTTGAAGAAGTAGCGGATGAAGCCCGACTCGATCACGAGCCGGTAGGCGTCGAGCGTCGGCTCGGACGATGGCACGAACGGGTTGGTGACGAAGTACTCGGACTGGCTCTTGATGCTCGTGATGACGATCCAGTAGATCGGCAGGATCACGATGAAGAGCCAGAACCAGCTGAGTGTGCCGCCGATCCAGTTCGTGCTGCGGATGCGGGTGGTCTTCTGTGGTGTGTCGGCCACGGCTCAGGCCCCCTCGAGTTGGCTGGCGGTCTGGTCGCCCCCGCCGAGGCGTCGGAACAGGAGCGCGAGGAGCAGGCCGACGAGGACGAGGATGACGCCGATGGCACTGGCCGGGCCCATCAGGTTCGCCTGGAAGCCGCGCTTGTACATGTCGAGTGCGAGCACCCGGGTGGCATCGCCCGGTCCGCCGGCGGTGAGGACGTAGATGAGGTCGAAGAACGTCAGCGAACCGACGACCATGAGCGTCGACGACGTGACGATCGTGTTCTTCAGCTGGGGCAGCGTGATCGAGAAGAACTGCCGCATGCGCCCGGCTCCGTCGATCTGGGCCGCCTCGTACATCGAGGTCGGGATCTGGCGGACCGCGCCCTGGTAGATGAGCGAGTGGAACGGGATGAACTGCCAGGACACGACGAAGACGACGACCCCGAGAGCGAGCTTCGGTTCACCGAGCCAGTCCTGGGACATGAACGGAAGCCCCAAGCCGGTGCCGATGCCGAAGTTGGGGTCGAGCAGGGCCTTGAAGGTGATCGCGATCGCCGCCGAGCTGAGCAGCAGCGGGATGAAGTAGAGCACCGCGAGGAACGCACGGTACTTCTGTGCCCCGGCGAGGAAGACGCCGAGGAGGATGCTCATCGGCGTCTGGAACAGCCAGGAGAGGGCCGCCACCTGGAACGTGACCCACATGGCGTGCGGGAGCCCGGGATCGGAGAGCACGGACTTCCAGCTGGTGAGGCCGGAGGGCACGACCTCGCCGATGCCGTCCCACGTGGTGAAGCTGAGCAGGAGCACGCCGATGAGCGGGATGACGCCGAAGGCGACGAAGAAGACCAGCGCCGGGACCGCCAGCCACCCGAGCGAGCGACCGTGCACGCTCTTGGCGGAACGGGACGGTGCCGGCCTGGCGGACCCGACGCTGGCGGCGGTCACGAGTTCGTGACCGCGTTGAGGTTGGTGGCGAACTGCTCCGGGGTGATGCTCAGCTGGAACAGCTTGGCGATGTTGTCGAGGAGCGTCTCGGCGGCGCTCGGCGGCAGGGCCTGGTCCCACGACTGCGCGAAGACCTTGGCGTTGCTCGACACCCCGTAGAGGAACTTGAGCCACTCGGCGTCCTCGGAGCTCCCGATGTTGGAGTCGGCGCCCTTGACGATCGGGATGGAGCCCGTGTCGATCCACGCCTTGACCTCGGTCGAGTCGAGCACGCCGGTCGTGAAGAACTTCTTGGCCGTCTCCTTCTCGGCGGCAGTGGCCTTCGACGAGATCGAGAGGTACTGACCGGGGTTGCCGACGGTGTTCGTCGGGTCACCCTTGCCGCCGGCCACCGGCGGGAAGTTCATCCAGCCGAGGTGTCCGCCCTTGACGAAGTCGCCGCCGTCGCTCTTCATGCTGCCGTACGTCCAGGCGCCGTGCAGCATCATGGCCGCCTTGCCGGTGTAGAGCAGGGCCTGGTCGGCGTTGGAGTCGGCCGTGATCGACGAGAAGCCCTTGATGAAGCCGTTGGCCTTGACGAGGTCCTGCACCTTGGTGAGGGCCGTGATCGCGTCGGGGTTGGACCAGGCGTCCTTCTGGCCCTCGAACGCGGCCTGGAACACCTCGGGACCACCGATCCGGTCGAAGAGGAACTCGAGCCACATCATGTTGGTCCACCGGGACTGGCCACCGAGGGAGAACGGGGCGATGCCCTGGGCGTTGAACTTCGGGACCAACGCCATGATGTCGTCCCACGAGGTGGGGGGCTGCACGCCCACCTTCTCGAAGACCGACTTGTTGTAGTAGAGCACGATGGGCTGCACGGTCTCGCACGGCATGGCGTAGATCTTCCCGCCGACCGTCGCTGCCCCGAACGAGGACGGGAAGAGCTTGTCCTTGACGGCGGCGTTGTCGCTGAACCACGAGGTGAGGTCCTCGACCTGGCTGGCATCGACGTACGACTTGAGCCCGCCACCGCCCCAGCCCCAGATGATGGTGGGTGCCTGGCCGGCACCGAGGGCCGTCTTGATCTTCGTCTTGTAGGCGTCGTTCTGGAACGCCGTCTGGGCGATCTGGGTGCTCGCGTTGGCGGCGTTGAAACGGTCAACGGCCCCCTTGCGGATGCCCTCACCGGGTTGGCCGGTGAGGTACCAGTAGGAGGCGCCGGAGCCGGCGGCGCCGGCGCTGCCCGAGGACGTGCTGCTGCTCGGCCCCGAGCTTCCGCACGCGGCGAGGGCCCCGGCCAGGGGAACGCCCATGGCGAGCCCGAGGAAGGTGCGACGAGAGGTTGTTCTGGGATCCACGTTGATCTCCACTGTGTCATGGCCGCGGGCGGCCTGGCCTGTGTCGCATGAGCGTTGGCCAGGAGGGCGTCCGGGCACGCAACAACTTGGTGCGAGCGACGATACTTTTCGCCGGTTTTTCGTGTCAAGGGTTGTGTTCGGATCGTGTCCGGGTAGAAGGTGATCCCATATTCCGTGCTCAAACAGTCACGTTCGGCACACATCGTGACTATCGACAGGTGGTCGAAACTTTCGACGCGCTGTCGTCTCGAAGGAGGACCACCATGATCGAGGCCACCCGGCTGCCGCAGGACGAGGTGTGGCTCGACCCGTTGCGCAGCCCCGAGGTGCGGGTCGACGACCTGCTGGCCCGACTCACGTTGGCGGAGAAGGTCGGCCAGCTCGGCAGCCGGTGGGTGCTCAACGACATGTCGGCCACCGGTGAGCCCGACGACGAGGCTTCCGAGGGGCTCGACCAGGCCGAGGTGATGAACGTCGCTCCGATGCAGGACGTCTTCGCGGCCTCCGGGACCCTGGCGCTGGAGGACGCGGCTGCGCACGGGCTCGGGCACCTGACCCGGGTCCACGGCAGCCTGCCGCTCACGCCTTCGGAGGGCGCCGCCGAGGTCGTCCGCCAGCAGCGCGTCGTCATCGAGCGGTCGCGACTGGGGATCCCCGCGATCGTGCACGAGGAGTGCCTGACCGGCTTCACCGCCTACGGCGCGACCGTCTACCCGGCGGCGATCGCGTGGGGCGCGACCTTCGACCCCGAGCTCGTCGAGGCGATGGCGGCCGCCATCGGTCGTGACATGGCGGCCGTCGGGGTGCACCAGGGGCTCTCGCCCGTCCTCGACGTCGTGCGCGACTACCGGTGGGGGCGCGTCGAGGAGACGATGGGGGAGGACCCCTATCTCGTGTCCATGCTGGGGGCGGCGTACGTCCGTGGCCTGCAGGGGGCGGGTGTCATCGCGACGCTCAAGCACTTCGCCGGCTACTCCGCCTCGAGGGCGGCCCGCAACCACGGGCCGGTGCCGATGGGCCGGCGCGAGCTGCTCGACGTCATCCTGCCGCCGTTCGAGATGGCCGTCCGCGAGGCCGGCGTCGGTTCGGTGATGAACTCGTACTCCGACGTGGACGGGGTTCCGGCGGGCGCCGACCCGTGGCTGCTCACCGAGACCCTGCGCGACACGTGGGGCTTCACGGGCACGGTGGTCTCGGACTACTGGGCCGTGCCGTTCCTCTCCTCGATGCATCGCGTCGCCGCGGACGCGGACGACGCCGGGGCGCTCGCCCTGGCGGCCGGCATCGACGTCGAGCTGCCCGACACCCTCGGTTTCGGCCAGCAGCTCACGGCGCGGGTCGCCGAGGGAGACCTCGACGAGTCGGTCGTCGACCGGGCGGCCCGGCGGGTCCTGCTCCAGAAGATCCGCCTCGGCCTGCTCGACCCCGGCTGGACCCCGGAGGGCTCGGTCGAGCGGGCGGCCGACGTGGAGCTCGACTCCGCAGACAACCGGGCCCTGGCCCGCACGATGGCGGAGCGCAGCATCGTGCTGCTCGACGCCGGCGACGTGCTGCCTCTGGCCGGCCCTGGACGCCCCGCCCACACAAAGGTCGCCGTCATCGGCCCGGCGGCCCACGACCCCCGGACCTTCATGGGCTGCTACGCATTCCCGAACCACGTCCTGCCCCGCTACCCGGCCAAGGGACTCGGCATCTCGGTGCCGACCCTCGTCGAGGCACTGCGCTCCGAGCTGCCGGATGCGAGCATCGTGCACGCACGCGGCTGCAGCACCAGCGGGTCCGATCGCTCGGGCCTCGCCGAGGCCGTGTCCATGGCGGCCGACGCCGATGTGTGCGTCGTCGCGGTCGGTGACCTGGCCGGCCTCTTCGGCCACGGCACCTCGGGTGAGGGCTGTGACGCCCCCGACCTGAGCCTTCCCGGCGTGCAGGGCGAGCTCGTCGCCCGCCTCATCGAGACGGGCACTCCGGTGGTGGTGGTCGTCGTCTCGGGGCGGCCGTACGCCCTCGGCGAGGTCGCGGGACGCGCCGCCGGCCTCGTCCAGGCCTTCATGCCGGGCGAGGAGGGCGCCGCGGCCATCGCCGGGGTCCTCTCTGGTCGGGTGCAGCCGTCCGGCAGGCTTCCCGTCCAGATCCCGCGGTCGCCCGGTGCGCAGCCGGGCACCTACCTCCAGCCGTTGCTCGGCGTCGGCAACCACGGCATCAGCACCCTGGACCCGACGCCGCTCTACCCGTTCGGGTTCGGCCGGTCGTACACGAGCTTCGTCATCGACGGTCTCGAGCTCAGCGACGACGAGATCGCGACCGACGGCGAGGTGCGCATCACGGTGCGCGTCACCAACACGGGCGACCTCCCGGGCGCCGAGGTCGTCCAGCTGTACCTGCACGACGCCGTGGCGCAGGTGACACGGCCGGTCCTGCAGCTCGCCGGTTTCGCTCGCGTCGACCTCGAACCCCTAGAGTCGCGCGTTGTGACGTTCACACTCCACGCCGACAGGACGGCCTTCACCGGTCGCGACCTTCGTCGTGTCGTGGAGCCGGGTGACCTCCAGGTCATGGTGGGCAGCTCCGCCGCCGACCTGCCGTGCGTGGCGGTGCTGCGTCTGACGGGCGAACCCCGGCTCGTCGGCGCCGAGCGTGTCCTCGTCACGCCCGTGCAGGTCTCCGGGGCCGAACGCGAACGGTAGGTCGTCCATGAGCAGCTCGCCGCGCACGACGCTGGCGGAGGTCGCGTCGTCGGCAGGGGTCTCGGTGGCCACCGTGTCGAAGGTCGTCAACGGTCGTCGGGACGTGTCCCAGACGACCCGAGCGCGCGTGCAGGAGCTGCTCGACCAGAACGGCTACCGACCCCGCGGCCCGCGACGGGGGCGCCCGACGGCCAGGGCGTCCATCGAGCTCGGCTTCGAAGGTGACCTGCACGCCTACTCGGCCGAGATCATCCAGGGCGTCGTCGACGCCGCGGCACTGTCCGGGACGCCGGTCATCATCACCCGGCAGCCCACGGGCGCGCCGTTGTTGGGGCCCCCGGAGCAGTGGGCCCAGGACCTCGCCGACCGGGGCATCGGGGCCTTCATCGCCGTCACGAGCGTCATGTCGGCGGACCAGATCGCCGCGCTGGCACGCTGGGGTGTGCACCTCGTCGTCATCGACCCGCTGGAGCTGCCGAACATCGACGTCACGAGCGTCGGCTCGACGAACTTCGCGGGTGGGGTCTCGGCCACCCAGCACCTGCTCGAGCTCGGACACCGGCGCATCGCCTTCCTCGGCGGACACCCGCTCGCCGCCTGCAACGAGGCCCGCATGCACGGCTACCGGGCGGCCCTCGAACGCATCGGCGTCCCGGTGCGGTCGGAGTACGTCCGCTCGTCGCACTTCATGTACGTCAACGGCGTCGAGGGTGGTGCGGCCCTGCTCGGCCTGCCGGTGCCCCCGACCGCGATCTTCGCCGCGTCGGACGAGATCGCGGTCGGCGTCATGGAGGCGGCCCGGGCCCGCGGCCTGCGGATACCGGACGACCTCAGCATCGTCGGCTTCGACGACACGCAGCTCGCGCGCATGGCGTCGCCGCCGCTCACGACGGTTCGCCAGCCGTTGACCGAGATGGCGCGCGTCGCGGTGCTCACCGCTCTTCGGCTCATCGCGGGCGAGGCGATCGAGTCACACCACGTCGAGCTCGCCACCGAGCTCGTCCTGCGCGGGTCGACAGCGCCGCTCGACCCCTCGGTGGGCTGACGGCGGAGGTGGCGACGCCGCCACTCGACGGGCGGGTGTCTCAGCTGAACTCGGCCGACAGCTCGGGGCTCACCCGCGCCAGGACGGCATACGCCATCTCGACGGGCACGTCGACGACGTCGTAGTGCTGGGCTCCCGCGGCCGTGGTGGCGACGAGGGTCGCGACGCCCACGCGCCGCTGGAAGAACGACTGCTCGACCTTCCAGCCGATGATGCCGTCGCGGTCGAGCACGACACGCTGCCGGTCGAGCGAGCCGTGGCGAGACACGAGGTGGTCGGGTGTCACGGTGTGCCCGAGGGCGCCGTAGCGGTCGCGGCCCAGGGCCACGGCCCCGACGAACAGCATCGGCACGAGGACGAGCAGCGAGCCGTGCCAGTCCCACAGCACGCGGGCGACCACGAGACCGGCCGCGACGAGGGTGGCCGGCACGAGCGCACGCGTCATCCGTCGTCGCCGGGCGGCCGGGCCGTGTGGCGTCAGCGGACCCGACACGGCGGCCTCGTCGGGCCGTATGCGCAGGGCGAGGGGCGTCACGACGCCCGCCGGCGCCGGGGGGCACAGCCAGTCGGACCCACCCTGCTCGCGCAGCAGGCCCGACGTCACGACCTTGAGCCGGCGCGCGCCCGCGAGCCGGAGCCCCAAGGGCTCGTCGAGCCGGATGCCGCGCACGCGGGCGGCGTCGATGCTCGTCTCACGGTTGGTGAGCAGGCCGCGACGCGTGTGCAGGGTGCCGAGACGGTTGCGGGTGAGGCGGAAGCCCCAGAAGGTCAGGACGTAGGCACCGACCGCGAGGAGCGACACGACGCCGAGCAGGAGCAGCACGTCGAGCCACCACGACAGCCGTGAGACGAACGACGCGCCGTCGCGGAAGACCGACCGCTCCTGCGAGAACCGCGAGAAGCCCTGCGACGCGAAGCCGACGATCGCCGCAGCGCTCGCGAGCCCGGTCACGGTGAGCGGCGCGTAGCGGATCCACGACGGGTCGAGGCGCACGAGCACCTCGTCGTCGACCGGAGGGGGCGCGTCGCCGGGCACCGCGTCGGCCGGCACGGGCGCGCCGGTCGGGGCGGGCAGGCCGGTGACCGCGGGGTCGACCCGGTGGAGCAGCTCGGCCCGCAGCCGACGACCGGCGTCGACGCTCAGCGAGTCGAGGACGAGCCGGTCGTGGCCGCCGCCGGCCGTCGAGATCTCGACCTTGGCCAGGCCGAGCAGCCGGTGGTGGACCTGCGCCGTCAGGTCGATGGTGCGCACCTTGTCGAGGCGCGCCGTCGTCGTCTGCTTCGTGAAGAGGCCACGTCGCAGCTCGATCTGGCCCGCGGTGATGCGGTAGCGGGTCGTCACCCAGCGCAGCACGCCGAACGCGACGATGAGCGGGACGGCATACAGCTCCCAGCGGTCGTTCTCGTCGGAGCCGGCCCGGAAGATCACGAGCGCGAGCAGCGCCGGGAGGAAGCGGATCAGCGTCTCGAGGGGGTGGACGAGCAGCATCCGGGCATCGAGTCGGCGCCAGCCGTCCGTGTCGTCCGCGGGCTCGCGGAGCTCGCCGGGCGCGCTCTCCTCGTTCACGTGGCGTCGCCCGTCTCGGCCACGGCCGCCGCCGTCAGGGCCTCGACGAGCTCGCGGGCAACGGGCAGGTCGAGCCCGTGGATCGTGACGGGCCCGGCGGCCGACGCGGTCGTGACGGTGACGGCGGCGAGTCCGAGCAGCTGCGCGACGGGCCCGCGCTCGAGGTCGACGGTCTGCACGCGGCCGAGGGGCGCGATGCGGCGCTCCTGCCAGAGCCAGCCGCTCTGCGTGTAGATCGCGCGCGGCGTCGCCTCCCAGCGGTGCACGCGGTAGCGCCACTGCGGCATCGCCACGGCGTAGGCCGCCCCGGCGACGAGCCAGACGGCGCCGACGACCCAGTGCGGGGTGCGTGACGGTGCGTCGTCGACGAGCCACCAGACGACCTGACCCGCCAGCAGGACTGCGAGCACCACGAGCGCCTGGAACGTCCACATGACGACGGCGCGGCGTGAGACGCGGTGGGCGGGGTCGCGGAGCACGGGGTCGGAGGCGACGGGGACGTCGGCGGGTTCCACGACCCCACGGTGCCACACGCCGGGCACGGGCACCCATGCCCCTCCGCGCATCAGGCAGCGAGCGCCTCGCGTGCGGAGCCCTCGCGGGCCTCGACGAGCCGCGCGTAGCGACCTCCACGAGCCATCAGCTCGTCGTGGTCGCCGAGCTCGGCGACCCGGCCTCGGTCGAGGACGGCGATCTGCTCGGCGTCGCGGATCGTCGACAGGCGGTGCGCGATCGTCAGGGTGGTGCGTCCGGCCATGAGCCGGTCGATCGCGGCCTGGAGCTCGCGCTCGGTCTCGTTGTCGAGGGCGCTCGTCGCCTCGTCGAGCACGAGGACGCGCGGGTTGCGCAGCAGCGTGCGGGCGATCGCGAGGCGCTGCTTCTCACCGCCGGAGAACCGGTGGCCGCGGGCGCCGACGACGGTGTCGAGCCCGTCGGGCAGGCTCGCGACGAGCGGCGCGACCTGGGCGGCCGCGAGGGCCTGCCACAGCTCGTCGTCGGTGGCACCGGGGGCCGCCAGCAGCAGGTTGTCGCGGATCGAGGCGTGCACGAGGTAGGTGTCCTGCGAGACGACTCCGACGATGCGGGCGAGGTCGGCCGGGTCGAGGTCCCGCAGGTCCACCCCGTCGATGGTGACGCGGCCGGACTGGGGGTCGTGGAGCCGTGCGAGCAGGCCGGCGAGGCTCGACTTGCCCGAGCCGGTCTCGCCGACGAGAGCCAGCGTCGTGCCCGCGGGGACGTGCAGCGTGACGTCGTCGACGGCATACGTGTGCTCGGCGGCGGACGGGTCGTGGCTGAAGGCGACGCCCTCGAAGCGCACCTCCCCGCGGAGCCGGTCATGCTGCACCGCAACGGGATCGGCGGGTGGTGCCACCTCGACGGGCAGGTCGAGGTAGCCGAAGATCCTGCTGAAGAGGGCCATCGAGGTGACCCACTGGGCGCCGACGTCGAGCAGTCCCATGAGGGGCCGGAAGATGCCGGACTGGAGGGTCGTGAAGGCGATGAGCGTGCCGATGGTCATGCCGCCCGAGGTCGCGGGCAGCCCGGCCGCGAGGTAGATGAGAGCGGGGATCGCGGCGAAGATGATCTGCATCGTCGCCATCCGCCAGCGGCCGGCGAGCTGTGAGCGCAGCTCCAGGTCGATGAGGTCGGTGGACGTCGCGGCGAAGCGGTCGGCCGTGGCCTCGCCGGCGCCGAGGGTCTTGACGAGGGTGGCGCCGCTCACGGTCAGGCCCTCCTCGACCTGGCTGTGCAGGTCGGCGAGGCGGCGCTGGCGCTGGGCCGTGATGTCGCGGCGCAGCAGGGCGACCTTGCGGGTCATGAGGACGGCCGGCGGGATGACGAGCAGCGACAGGAGCGAGAGTCGGGGGCTGAGGGCGACCATGGCGATGGCCGTCGCGACGGCGGTGGTGAGGTTGCTCGCGATCGACGTGGCCGTCGAGGTGATGACCGACTGCATGCCGCTGATGTCGTGGGTCAGGCGCGACTGCACCTCGCCGCTGCGGGTGCGGGTGAAGAAGGCCACGGACTGGCGTTGCAGGTGGCGGAAGACGTCGGTGCGCAGGCCGTGCATGACGCGCTGGCCGACGGCGGTGGTCAGCCAGGTCTGGACGACGCCGAGCAGCTGGCTCACGACGGTGACGGCGAGCATGCCGCCGACGGCCCACAGCAGGAGTCGGACGTCCTGGTGGGGGAGGGCGTCGTCGATGACGGCGCGCAGGAGGAAGGGCTGGGCCATCGAGATGACCGAGATCGCCACGATGAGCGCCGTGACGACGGCGACGGTGCGGACGTGGGGGCGGAAGAGGCCTGCGACCCGTCGCAGCGAGACGGGGGACTCGGCGAGCTGGGCGCGGTCCTGCGGGTCGATCTTCTCGGGCTGGCGGCCGCGGCCGCCGCGGGTGGGGGGCGTCAGGGGGCTGGTGGTGTCGGTCATGCAGTCACTCCATGTCTGGTCTCCGGTTCATGATGCTGAGGTTACCTCATTATGAGGTCGATCTACACATCGGCCCGTATGCTGCTCACCATGCGTGACGCCGACGAGCCCTCCCTCGACGAGCTGCTCATGGGCGCGGCACGCGCCCTCCGACGCCGTTGGGCCACCGGCCTCGGGCCCGACCTCTCGCCCCATGACGCCCGGGCGCTCCGCGTCATCGGGCACCACGGCCCCACGCGGCTCGGGGTCGTCGCCGACCACCTGCTCATCGCGCCGCGCTCGGCCACCGATGTCGTCGACCGGCTCGAGTCTCGGGGGCTCGTGCACCGCAGCCCCGACCCGGCCGACCGACGCGCCATGACGGTCTCGCTCACCGAGGTGGGGGAGTCGGTGCTCGCGGAGGTCGACGAGGCCCGGCGCGAGGGCGCGGCCGACTTCTTCGGCGCGCTGAGCGACCGCGAACGCGCGTCGCTCGCCACCATCCTCGGCCGGCTCGACCCCCGCGGGCCCCGAGAGGGCTGAGGGGCGAAATGTCCTCTGGCATACACTTCGCTGCCGGCAACCGACGGCACGCGAGGCCGGGGCGAGCACCGGCGAGGAGCTGGTGGGTGGCTGTCGTCAACGGGCTGGTCATGGTCGAAGGACTACCGGGATCGGGCAGGAGCACGACGGCGCGCGGCATCGCATCGTGGCTCGCCGACCAGCAGGTCGAGGTCGAGCACTGGGCCGAGGGTCGGGTCGACCACCCCGTCGACCACCCGGTCGGCGCCGAGCAGGTGGTCGTCCTCGAGACCGCCGATCTCCTGGCGCTCGCCGCCGAGTCTCCCGCGATGTCACAGGCCCTCCTCCGCGCGGCCGAGCAGCACGGTGACGTGTGGCTCGTCCGTCAGGAGCGGCACCCGGACCTGCCGCTCGCGCTCGTCGAGCGGATCGTGGACGCGGCCCGTGGGACTCGTGTCCCCGCCGACGTCAGCACGGCACTCGTCGCCGACAGGTGGGAGCGCTTCGGCGCGACGCTGCCCCGTGGCGTGCACGTCTGGGAGTCGGTCCTGCTCCGTTCACCCGACGCCGACGTCGTCGCCCGCCTCGTCGAGGCCGTGCGGCCGCACGCGCCGGCACTCGTCTACCTCGACCACGAGCGCGACGCCGCGTCCACGCGGCAGGGCCAGCGCCGCGGGCAGGAGCTCGCGGTCGTCGAGGCGCTCGACCTGCCGACACTCGTCGTGCCGGTCGGCGACGGCCGCTGGGACGACCACGAGTCCGCCGTGCGCGACTTCGTCGCCGACCACCTCGGCCTCGGCGACCGCCCCGGTCTCACCGAGTCGGAGCAGGTCGCCTGACCATGCCCCTCCACTCGGTCGAGGGCCTGCTCGACGCCACCACCGACACGGAGGTCCGGCGTGAGTGGGCGGCGCTCGCGGAGGCGGGTCTGCCGAGCCAGGCGAAGCACCAGGGCGCGACGAACGCGCCGCACGTGACCCTGGCCCTGGGTGGTGCAATCCCCGACTACGTCGAGGCCCGGATCGCCCGCACCCTGGAGACGATGCGGCCGGTGCCGGTCCGTCTCGGGTCCCTGCTCGTCGCGGGCTCGCGCCGCTACGTGCTCGCCCGGCTCGTCGTCCCGACGGCCGAGCTGCTCCGGCTCCAGCAGTCGCTCGCGGCCGCGATGGTCGGGGCGCCCGACATCCCCGACCAGGTGCGCCCCGGACGCTGGACGCCGCACGTGACCATCGCGCGCGGGCTCGGCTCCCGCCAGGTCGGTGAGGCTCTCGCCGTCCTCGGTCGTGCCCGCCCGCTCGACGGGACGATCGAGTCGGTCCGGCGCTGGGACCCCGACGCCGGGCGCACGTGGCAGGTCGGCGGCCTACCTACGATGGGCGCATGAGCCTCGAACTCGGCCTCGACACGTTCGGCGACATCGCCGACGGGCCCGACGGCGCCCCGCTCCACCCCGCGACGGTGATCCGGGAGGTGCTGGCCGAGGGCGAGCTCGCCGACCGGCTGGGCCTCGACTTCTTCGGCGTCGGCGAGCACCACCGCGACGACTACGCCGTCAGCGCCCCGGACGTGCTCCTCGCCGGCCTGGCGGGCCGCACCGAGCACATCCGGCTCGGCACGTCCGTCACGGTCCTCAGCAGCGACGACCCGATCCGGGTCTTCCAGCGCTTCTCGACCGTCGACGCGATCAGCCGGGGTCGCGCCGAGATCACTGTCGGCAGAGGCTCGTTCGTCGAGTCGTTCCCACTCTTCGGCCTCGACCTCTCCGACTACGAGACCCTCTTCGAGGAGAAGCTCGACCTGCTCGCCGCCGTCGTGGCCGAGCAGCCGGTCCGGTGGGAGGGCTCGATCCGCCCGCCCGTCCGGGTCGAGAAGGTCATGCCGGCGACGGAGTCCGGCCACCTGCCGGTCTGGGTCGGCGTCGGTGGCACGCCGCAGTCGGTCGTCCGCGCCGCGCACTACGGCTTCCCCGTCGTCATCGCGATCATCGGCGGCTCCGCGCGCCAGTTCGCCCCGCTCGCCGACCTCTACCGTCGCGCGCTGTCCGAGATGGGCAGGCCCGAGCTCCCGGTGGGCGTGCACTCGCCGGGCTACGTCGCCGCCACCGACGAGCAGGCGCGCGACGACTTCATGCCGCACTTCCTGCCCTACATGAACAAGCTCGGCCGCGAGCGCCGCTGGGCGCCCATGGGCACGGACCAGGCGCTCCAGCAGCTCGGGCCCGAGGGTGCCGTCTACTGCGGCTCGCCCGACACCGTCGCCGCCAAGATCGTCGACACGGTGCGCGTGCTCGGCCTCTCGCGCTTCCAGCTGAAGTACTCCTTCGGCACCCTCCCGCACGACCAGCGCATGCAGTGCATCCGCCTCTACGCCGAGGAGGTCGTGCCGCGCGTGCGCGCGCAGCTCGGTGAGGGCTGACGTGCGGATCCTGCTGCTGGGCATGGGGTCCCGCGGTGACGTCGAGCCGCTCGTTGCGCTCGGGCAACGCCTCCGGCGGATGGCGTATGCCGTGTCGCTCGCCGCGCCGGCCGACCTCGGTCACGTCGTGGCGGGCAGTGGTGTCGACTTCGAGCCGCTGTCGTTCGACCTCGAGGGCCCGCTCCGGGAGGGGCTCGGACGTGACTCGCTCCGGGGCTCGGCGCGGACGCAGGTGCGCGAGGCCCGGCTGATGCGGCAGGTCATGGCCGGGACGGCGCCGGCGCTCGCCGCGGACGTCTCGCGCCTCGTCGACGGCGCCGATGCCGTGGTCTCGGGGGCGCTGACCTTCGACCTCGTCGACGCCCTGCTGTCGACCGGTGGTCACAGTGGTCGCCCCGAGAAACCGCACGTCTACGCGGTCTTCGCCCCGGTCTGGCCGAGCGCGCACGGGGAATCGGTCGCACTCGCGCTGCGCCCGCGGTCGACGTCGTGGGTCAACGACGCGTGGAGCACCCTCGCGGGCCGCGTCGCCCTCGACCTCTTCCGTCCGTCCGGCGACCTGGTGCGCGCGCGACGAGGACTGCCACGACAGCGTTTCCGTCACTACACGGCCGCGGCCGAGCGCACCCCGACCCTGCTCGCGGCCAGTCCGCACGTCGTCCCGCCCGCTGCCGACTGGCCCTCGGCACTGCGCCAGACCGGCTACTGGGTGCGCGACGACGCCGCCGGCCGGTCGCTGGACCCGACGCTCGAGGCCTTCCTCGGCGAGGGGGATCCTCCGGTCTTCGTGGGCTTCGGCTCGATGCCGACGCCCGACCCGGCGGGAGTCGTGGCCGCCGTCGTGCGGGCGCTCGGCCGGCTGGGCGTGCGTGGTGTCGTGAGCGAGGGTCTCGCCGGGCTGTCGGTCGATGCCGAGCCGGAGGACGGGACGCACCGGCTCCTCGGGATCGGATCAGCCCCGCACGACGTCCTCTTCCCGCGCTGTGGCGTCGTCGTCCACCACGGGGGAGCGGGCACGACGGCTGCCGCGGTCCGGTCCGGGGTGCCGCAGGTCGTCGTGCCCCATGCCGCCGACCAGCCCTACTGGGGCCGTCGGATGGCCGACCTCGGCGTCGCCGCGCCGCCGATCGCGCGCAAGGACCTCACCGCGGCCCGGCTCGAGCGGGCGCTCGAGGTGGCGCTGTCCCCGGGAGCCCGCGCGGCGGCATACGCCCTCGGTGAGTGCGTCGGCGCGGAGGACGGCGCTGGCGATGCCGCAGCCCTCATCCACGCCCACCTTCAGGGCAACGCGCCGATGCCCTGAGGGAGGTGTGTCCTCCGCCGTACCATCGCGGCATGGGCGCATCCGACGTGCTCACCCTTCCCCGGACCGGTCTCAGAGGGGCTGCCGTCCGCATCGTCGAGCGTCTCGCGGAGATCGGGGCGCGGCCGGGCCGGTCCCAGGACGAGGGTCTGCGCCAGGGCATGCTGATCTTCGCGTCGGTGCTCATCGCGCTGATCTCCTTCATCTGGGTCGGCACCTACCTCGCCTACGGCTACCCGCGGTCGGCCGCGATCCCGGCCGCCTACCAGGTGATCACCGTCGTGGGGCTCGTCGTCCTGTCGCGCACCGGGCGCTTCGCCCTGTTCCGCACGACGCAGCTCGTGGCGTTCCTCGTGCTCCCCTCCCTGCTCCAGGCGTCGCTCGGCGGGTTCATCGCCTCCAGCGGGATGGTGCTGTGGGCGATCTTCGTGCCGCTCGCCGCGCTCGCGCTGCTCGGGGTGCGGCGCTCGGTCGGCTGGCTCGTGGCGTTCTTCACCGCGCTCGTGACACTGGCGCTGCTCGACCCGCGGCTGTCGCAGCACCCCGCGGACCTGCCGACCGGGTTCGTCGTCACGTTCTTCGTGCTCAACGTCATGGGCGTGACCGTCAGCGCCTACGCCATGCTCGGCTACTTCGTCGAACAGCGCGAGCGGGCCCGGATCGCCCTCGAGGCCGAGCAGGAGCGCTCCGAACGTCTGCTGCTCAACGTCCTGCCCGGCCCGATCGCCGAACGGCTGAAACGAGGGTCGGGTGTCATCGCGGAGCACTACGACGCCGTGACCGTCCTCTTCGCCGACCTCGTCGGCTTCACCGAGCGCACCCAGGTCATGCCCGCCGACGAGCTCGTCGCGCTCCTCGACCGCATCTTCTCGGCCTTCGACCACGAGGCGGATGCCCAGGGCGTCGAGAAGATCAAGACCATCGGCGACGCGTACATGGTCGCGGGAGGCCTGCCGGAGCGGCGACCCGACCACGTCGAGGCGGTCGCCCGCGTGGCACTCGCGATGCGGGACGAGATCGCCTCCGTCGCGACCGAGCCGGGCTGCGAGTGGCTCGCCGTGCGCATCGGCATCGACACCGGGCCCGCCGTCGCCGGGGTCATCGGCCGCCGGAAGTTCATCTACGACCTCTGGGGCGACACCGTGAACACGGCGAGCCGGATGGAGTCCCACGGGCTACCCGGAGAGATCCAGGTGACCGAGCAGGTCGCGGCCGCGCTGGGGCCCGCGTTCACGCTCCGCCCCCGCGGGACGATCCTCGTCAAGAGCAAGGGGCCGATGAGCACCTTCCTGCTCGAGGGCGCGGACGGCTGACCGCGGTCCGAGTGGCGTCAGATGGTGGCCGCGAGCTCGATGCCCTGGCGGATGGCGCGCTTGGCGTCGAGCTCGGCGGCGACGTCGGCGCCGCCGATGACGTGGACCCTGACGCCTGCGGCCGCGAGTGCGGGGCCGAGCGTGTCGACCGACTCCTGACCGGTGCACAGCACGATGGTGTCGACGTCGAGCACCTGCGGGTCGGAGCGGTCCTCGCCGTGCGTGATGTGCAGGCCGTCGTCGTCGATGCGTTCGTAGTTGACACCGACGTGGTGGTGGACTCCCTTCGCCTTCAAGGCTGCCCGGTGCACCCAGCCGGTGGTCTTGCCGAGACCCCTTCCGATCGGGGTGGCCTTGCGCTGGAGCAGGTGCACCTCACGCGGTGACGGTGCCGGGTGTGCCTCGACGAGCCCGCCGCGCGACGCATCCGGCTCGCCGACGCCCCACTCGGCCATCCACTGCTCGACGGTCATCGGGGACTCGACGTGCGTCAGGAACTCCGACACGTCGACCCCGATGCCGCCGGCACCCATCACGGCCACGCGCTGACCGATAGGTGCCTCGCCGCGGACCGCGGCGGCATACGTCACGACCTTCGGGTGGTCGACGCCCGGGACGTCGGGCACGCGGGGCTCGACGCCGGTGGCGACAACGACCTCGTCGAAGTCGGTGAGGTCCTCGACCCCGGCGCGGCGACCGAGGTGGACCTTGACGCCACCGAGCTCGAGCCGCCGGCGGTAGTAGCGGATCGTCTCGGCGAACTCCTCCTTGCCGGGGATGCGCATGGCGATCGCGAACTGGCCGCCGAGGTCGTCGGCCGCCTCGAAGAGCTCGACGCGGTGGCCGCGCTCGGTCAGCGCGACGGCGGTCGCGAGGCCCGCAGGCCCTGCACCGACGACGGCGACGTGCTTGGAGCGTCGGCTCGGCGCGAGCACGAGGGTCGTCTCGCGGACGGCGCGTGGGTTGACGAGGCAGGTCGCCGTCTTCTTGGCGAAGGTGTGGTCGAGACAGGCCTGGTTGCAGGCGATGCACGTGTTGATCTCGTCGGCGCGGTCGCCCGCCGCCTTGGCCACCCAGTCGGGGTCGGCGAGGAAGGGTCGCGCCATCGAGACGAGGTCGGCGCTGCCGTCGGCGACGACCTGCTCGGCGAGGTCGGGCATCGAGATGCGGTTGGACGTCACGACGGGGACGGTGAGGTGGGGGCGCAGCTTCGCGGTGACGCGCGTGAACGCACCGCGGGGGACGGAGGTGACGATCGTCGGCACGCGCGCCTCGTGCCAGCCGATGCCGGTGTTGATGATCGTCGCGCCGGCCGCCTCGACCTCGTGGGCGAGCGCCACGACCTCGTCCCACGACTGGCCCTCTGGCACGAGGTCGAGCATCGAGAGGCGGTAGACGATGACGAAGTCGGGGCCGGCCGCCGCGCGGACCGCGCGGACGACCTCGACCGGGAGGCGACGACGGTTCTCCGGGGAGCCGCCCCACTCGTCGGTGCGGTGGTTGGTGCGCGGCGCGAGGAACTGGTTGAGGAGGTAGCCCTCGGAGCCCATGATCTCGACGCCGTCGTAGCCGGCCTCGCGCGCCAGGCGGGCGCAGCGGGCGTACGCCTCGATGGTGCGGCGGATGCCGCGCGCGGTCAGGGCGCGGGGCCTGAAGCGCGAGATCGGGGACCTGAGCGCCGACGCGGAGACGGCGAGCGGGTGGTAGGCGTAGCGGCCCGCGTGCAGCACCTGGAGGGCGATCCTGCCGCCCTCGCGGTGCACGGCGTTCGTGATGACGCGGTGGCGTCTGGCCTGTCGGCTCGTGACGAGCACGGAACTGCCCGGGTAGAGCGCGCCGGCGAGGTCGGGGGCGAAGCCGCCCGTGACGATGAGGCCGACCCCGCCACGGGCGCGCTCTGCGTAGTAGGCCGCGAGCCGGTCGAAGTCCTTGGCGCGGTCCTCGAGGCCGGTGTGCATCGAGCCCATGACGACGCGGTTGCGCAGCGTCGTGAAGCCGAGGTCGAGGGGTTCGAGCAGGTGGGGGTATGCCGTCGTCACCCGCCCGAGGGTAGCCGCTGGTTACCGTCCGGTAGCCGATCGCGCGTCGAGCGTCACAGTGGGTCGGAACCGTGGGTGAGAATGGCGGGGTGAGCGAGACCGAGCACCTGGACGTCCTCGTCGTCGGAGCCGGCCTGTCCGGCATCGGCGCCGGCTACCGCCTGTCGACGATGAGCCCGTCGCGCTCGTGGGCGATCCTCGAGGGGCGCGACTCGCTCGGCGGCACGTGGGACCTCTTCCGCTACCCGGGCGTCCGGTCCGACTCCGACATGATGACGCTCGGCTTCCCCTTCGAGCCGTGGACCGACCCCGATGCGATCGCGGACGGGCCCAAGATCCTCGACTACCTGCGGTCGACGGCGGAGAAGCACGCCATCGCCGAGCGGATCCGTCTGGGACACAAGGTCGTCGGCGCCGACTGGTCGAGCGAGGACGCGCGCTGGACGGTGACGGTCGACCGCGGGGGAGTCCGAGAGCAGCTGACGTGCGGGTTCCTCTACCTGTGCAGCGGCTACTACGACTACGAGCGACCGCACGACCCGCAGCTGCCGGGTCTCGGCTCGTTCGAGGGTGAGGTCGTGCACCCGCAGTTCTGGCCGGAGGGCCTCGACGTGGCGGGCCGGAAGGTCGTCGTCATCGGGTCGGGAGCGACGGCCGTGACCCTCGTGCCCGCGCTCGCACACGCCGGTGCCGACGTGACGATGCTCCAGCGCACGCCGACCTGGATCGCGTCGCTGCCTCGTCGCGACCGGGCGCGCGACGTGCTGCAGAAGGTGCTGCCGACGCGGGCCGCCGGCACCGTCGCCCGCTACAAGAACGTCCTCGGGACGATGGGCGTGTACGAGCTGAGCCGTCGGCGCCCGACCGTCATGAGGTCACTGCTGTCCAAGGGGGCCGCGAAGTCCCTCGGCTCGAGGGACCTCGTCAGCGACCACTTCACCCCGACCTACGACCCGTGGGACCAACGCCTCTGCGTCGTGCCCGACGGCGACCTCTTCGAGGCGGTGCGCAGTGGACGGGCCCACGTCGTCACCGACACGATCGAGACCTTCGTGCCACATGGCATACGGCTGCACTCGGGACGTGAGCTCGACGCCGACGTCGTCGTCACGGCGACGGGGCTGCGCATCAAGATCGCCGGTGGCATCGCCATCACCGTCGACGGGCAGGCCCGTCCCACAGGCGATCTCACGGTCTACCGCGGTGTCATGTTCGCCGACGTGCCCAACCTCGCCGTCTGCGTCGGCTACGTCAACGCGTCGTGGACCCTGCGTGCCGACCTGGCGAGCCGCTACGTCTGCCGGCTGCTCAACCACATGGAGCACCACGCCTGGCGGGTGGCGACCCCGCGCGCTCCGGAGGGCATGGAGGGGCAGCCGCTGCTGCCGCTCGCGTCGGGCTACGTGCAGCGTGCCGCGGCCGACCTGCCGCAGCAGGGGGACGCGGCTCCGTGGCTGATGCGGCAGAACTACCTGCTCGACCGCCGCGACATGCTCCGCAGCGACGTCACCGAAGCGATGTCCTTCGCCCGCTGAAACACCGGTCAGACCTCGCTCCCGTGGCCCTCGGTGCGCCCCTCGGCGCACGGTAGACGTACCCGAAGCGAGCCTCCGGATGGCGACGTCAGAACGGGGGCGGGTCCGGGTCGGCGCCGAGACCGGGCGCCGGGGTGCCGTCGTCCAGGCTCGCGCGCCAGTCCTTCGGCCTCGTGACGTAGCGGCGTCCGGTCGTCGTGGTCCACGCGAGCCCATCGTCGTCGACGGGCTCCGATCTCCAGATCCCGGCGGTCTTGATGTTGTGGTGGAAGCGCTCCTTGGCGTGGAGGTTGCCGACCGATGTGGGGCCCTGCGGCCATGCGATCTCGTGGTCGAGGTCGCAGCGGCTCGCGAGCGCCTCGCAGCCCGGCCCGCGGCACACGCCGTCGACGGCGCGGACGTGCTCGACCATCGCACGCGTGGGTCGGTAGGAGTCCGAGGGTGCGCTGAGGGCGCGGCCGGTCCGCACGGCGACGGGCAGCGTGTGCCACGCCGACCCGGGCCGCGTCATGATGTCGCGCGCCTGCCGGGCGGTGACCCAGCCGTGCCCCGGGAGCTCGCACGCGGCGTCGGACTCACCCACGGCCACCTCGAACGGCACGACGAGCCACGCCGTCGCTGGGGCGTCGGGGCCAGCGGTCGGCCGCCCGTCCTCCAGCGGACCACTGAGCATTGCCTGACCGGCGAGGTCGCAGCGGAGCTGGTCCAGCGATCGAGGGTCGCCGGCACCGCGACGGGCACGTGCCGCGGTGTCGAGCCTGTCGAGCACGGCGGCGACGACGTCACCGGTGGCCACCAGCGTCAGGGAGCCCATCCCGTCCTCGGTCAGGCGGCCGAAGACGCCACGACGGCTCTTGGCGTGCTCGTGGCGCTCAGCGGACCCTCGGTGGTCGACGGAGGCCACGGCGCGACGCAGCCGCGTGGAGAACGTGCGCTGCGGCAGCACCTGGCCGTCGCGACTCGGCGCCAGCACCGACCGCTCGACAGACTCGACGTCGGCATCGGGCAGCAGACCGGTCTCCGAGACGACCTGAAGCGCGCGGTGCAGGGACGTCGAGCCGTCGCGGAGGGCCTGGCGCACGAGCCGGTGGCGCCGCGGACCGGTGGCCAGCGTCAGCCGCCGTGCGACCTCCCCGGCCCCAACGCCGGTCGCGAGGGCGATCTCCTCGGCGACGATGCGGTCGGTGCAGACGTGGACCGAGGCCGCCGCGATCTGCTGGGCCTCGATGGTGTGGAGGGCGGCATAGGCGTCGAGCAGGTCTGACTCGACCTGGGCCTTTTCGACCTCGAGCGCCTCGATCTCGCGGAGGATGCGGTCGCCCTCGATCGTCAGGTCGATCTGGAGATGGGCCTTGGTGTAGGTCTCGTCGAAGGCGGTGTCGGCCGGCGACGGCCCGATGCGCGACGGGTTGAAGAACGGTGTCACCGTGACCTCCTCGCGAATCGCACTGCGCTTGTCCAGTACCCAATTAGAACACATGTTCTGCATATCTGCTTGGGAGAAGTAGGATCTGTGGATGACCGCGAAT